>DATGIL010000015.1:0-331891 GCA_035295745.1 Bryobacteraceae bacterium
GCCTTTCTGGTTCCCGGGAACTATACGATTACGGGAACCGGCGGAGCCGACGTGGGCTCCTTTCACGGAACGATTACGATTCCATCGACGGCAACTTTGACCAGTCCCGCGAGCGGCGGCACGGCGACGCGAGCCGACGGAATGACGGTGAACTGGACCGGAGGAAGCGGGACCGTTCTCATACAGGTATCCGGTTGTACCGACAGTTCCTGCATCAACGTAGCGTCCGCCACCTGTTTCGCATCGGGGAGCGCGGGCACGTTCACGATTCCTCCCTATGTCCTTCAGGCGCTTCCCGCCGGCAGTTCCGCCGGACTGGTTCTCTCCTCGCAGGCGGAGGGCTCATTCACAGCGACGGGGCTGAGTGCGGGAACCATTAAAACGCACGCCGACATGTCCGGATTCGGCTACGGCTGGGGTTCGGGCAGTTTCATATTGAAATAGGCGGCAGACGCAGAATTGGTGACGCTTCCGAGTGGAAACGGCGCCGTGCGCGGTCCGGGATTACCGGCGGAACGCCGTGCCGCGATTTGCAAGGCGCTCGCCTCAGTGCCCGACTTCCGCATTGACTTGAGCCGCCAAGCCGCTCCGTGCCGCTGCAGCCGCGGGGGCGACGGTGTTGGCCCGGCAGAGTCGATTCAATGCCCAACTGCGAAATGGCGAAAGAAATCGGCCTTGCCCGGCCTCTCGGGGAGAAGGCGCTAGTTGGCGGACGGAACTCTTTCCAGGCGGTCGATCACCAGCGCGTCTGTGGGAGCCCTCTTCTGATCCACCTTCAACCTGAGATGCTCTAGAAAACGCCAATTTGTGCGGGGGTTTACAATGGCTCGGTGTCCGATGCCCTCAAAGATGCGTTGGCGTTGCTCCCTTCGGTTGTTTGCGCGTCCGTGGTATTCGTTGCCTCGTTCGCGATTTCCGGCGAATTGTGGTTCAACCTCGCGGCGGGAGCCGGCGTGTTCGCGCTCTCGATGTGGTTCCTGCTGCGCCATTCCCGGTCGCGCATCGCGATTACTCTAGCAGCCACCATTTGCCTGATCGCCGCCGTTCTCGCCCCCACGATTCTCGATCGCCTGCAAACCAAGCCAGCGCCGGCGCCGGACGACCTCGTCCATCAGATCGCGGGCGTCGCAATCCCGATCCGCACAGTGGATGCCGGTAGCGGTTTCGCCGACCTCGAACCGCTTCAGCAGATCTGGAAAGGAACGCGCGTGGTGGCTCTCGGCGAAGCTACCCACGGAACCAGCGAGTTCTTTCGCATGAAACATCGTTTGACCGAGTTCCTGGTGACGCAGATGGGTTTCCGGCACTTCGCGATGGAGTTGGATCCAGACTCAGCGAACGAAATCGAAGCCTACATTCAGGGGAGGATCAGCAACAATCCCGTGATCAAGCTCTCCTGGCCATGGCAGACCGTCGAAGTGGCGGCCATGGTCGATTGGATGCGCAAGTACAACCAGCCGGCCACCACGACCGATCGCCTGCACTTTCACGGCATCGACTACCAGGGCGACCGTCGCGATTTCCGCATGGCCCGAAACACCCTCGACCTGCTCAATGACTTGGGTCCGGAAGATCGCGTGATTCTGTGGGCGCACAACGCTCACATCTCCAGAGAAACGGGTTGGATGGGTTCGTATTTGAAGTCCTCACTGCAGAACCAGATCTACCTTACCGGGTTCGAGTTCGATCGCGGCCGTTTCACTTCGCGGATGGAATGGATTCGCACCTATACCGCGGAACCGGCGGACAGCCGATTTTATGCCGATGCGCTCAACCGGACTGGGGCGCCGCTTCTTTTTCTCGACTTTCGGACCATGATGGCAATCCCCACTCTGGACGCCTGGCTCAACCAGCCCCACCTCGCGCACCACCTGCAGGAGGCACATGGACTGCTGCGGCTCCGTCCCGGGTGGGTCCGTGACGACGAAAGTTGGCCCTCATTGTATGATGGCGTGGTCTACATCGACCAGAGCACGCCCGCAAGACAGATGTAGATTCGGAGGTGCCTCGGTGGATTGGATGACGAGACTGCATGAGCCGTTCTTCCGGAGCCGGAACGACGTGGAGAACTATCTCAGCCAGGAACTTCGCGCGGCCGTTCCTGAAGGCTGGGAATTCCGGCGCGCGGGCGAAGAGCTCAACTGGACGATTCGGAAACAGGGCAGCACTTTTCCGCAGGAGAGCTACGCGGTGCGCGTGACGGTCGGTCTCGACCTGGTGATCTTATACCACGGCAACAGCGATGCTGGACCTTTCGGCCTCCGTCAAGTGCTGAATAGCGCCATGGTGATCGACAGTGTCCTGTTGCGCGCGTTCAGCCTCCGCCAGTGCCTCGCGAAAATGTTCGCCGAGTGCGAGCCAAATGTCTACGGCCTGACGTGAGAACTCATCGTGACGCAGCACGCGAAGCGGCTCGATGGGGCGCGGCTCGACGGGCCGGAAGGCGGATCTCTGCATGGAACTCGTGATCCAGCCGGGATCGCTGGAAGAGAGCAGTCAACCATTTCCAAGAGTCAGCATCTTCCCCGGCTCGTCCCATCGAGCGTTCGACATCACTCTTGACGTAACACCTGCACGGGTTCGATCGACGCGGCTCTTCGCGCGGGAACGAAAGCTGCGATGATCCCCGCTGAGAGCAGCATGCCGGCAGTAGCAGCGAAGGTCAGAGTATCGGCCGGTTTCACACCGAACAGCACCAGCGATACCGCGCGCCCGGCGGCGAACGCGAACGGCAATCCCAGCATCAATCCGAAGATCACCAGGAGCAGTGCGTCACCCAACGCCATCCACAGCACGCTACGGCGCCGCGCTCCCAAAGCGATGCGGATCCCGATCTCTCTCGCGCGACGGGCCATGCCGTACGCCACCACGCCGTACAGACCGATCGACGCCAGGGCCAGTGCCAGCACGCCGAAGAAGCCACCCACCGTGGCCAGCAGACGATCCTGAAAAATGGATTCATCGATGTGTTGCCGGATGGTCCGCGGCGGGGAGATCTCGATACCCGGCCCAAGGCGCGCTATTTCTCGCGAGATCAACCGCGAAGTCTCCTCGGCGGGCAGATGCGAGCGCACAAGAATGTCGCCCCATCGCGGCGGGTCTTGTGAGATCGGCAGATACACGGTCGGTACAATCTTGGCTCGCAATCCGTGATGCGGAATGTCGGGAACTACTCCAGCGATATAGGTAGGATCGATCTTCTTATTGTCGAAGCTGATCACCCGGTCCAACGGATGGGCATCGCCACCCAAGATGTTCCGCACGAACATCTGATTGACAAGCGCCACCTTGCGCGTACCGGCGTAGTCGTTGCGGTCGAATTCGCGGCCTGCGACCAGCGGGCAATCTAGAATCTGAAAATAGCGGGGCGCGATTTTCTGCACGTTGACCCAGATAGGCTCTTTATCGCCGGAAGGCGACCCGGGCACAAGGACACTAGAGCTAGAGGTGCCGCTGAGGAACGGTCCGGGGAAGGCATAACTGACGATCGCGACACCGGGCGAACTCTCCAACTGCGCGAACAGCCGTGCTCGTGCACCTTGGATCTGCTCGGTCTTCCAGGCGGTCGGAAATTCGATCGCCGCCGATACCACGCTCTGATCGCGGAAGCCCAGATTCATGGATCGCAATTGGATCAGGCTGTGACCGAACAGGCCGGCCAGTGCCACCAGCGTGACCGAGAAGGCCACCTGTGCGACCACCAGCGCCTTGCGCACCCGCGACTGCCTGCCACCGGTTTGACCATTTCCCGATTTGATGGCATCTGCAGGATCCACCGCCGTGGAGCGCAAGGCCGGCATCAGTCCGAAGAGAAGCACCGACACCAATGAGATTCCCACAGTGAAGGCCAGGACCACCGCATTCGGGGATTGCGAAAACGGATCGCCCGATGCGGCCGGCAGAAACCGCAAGATGCCGTGGTCGCCCCAAATCGCCAGTAGAACGCCCAGCAGACAACCTGCGGTCGCAAGCAGGAGACCCTCCATCAATGCCTGAGTGACCAGACGGCCGCGGGTGGCTCCTAAAGAAAGGCGCACGGCGATCTCCTTCCGCCGGGCAGCTCCCCGCGCGAGCATCAGGTTGGCCACATTGGCGCATGCCGCGAGCAGAACCAGAGCGACCGCCGCCATCAGGACGCCCAGGGGCTGGCCGAACTGATCGCGCAATCCGGAGAGACCGGAGCCTCCCTGGCGCACTTCGATCTGCTGCGCCATCGCCAGTCTGCGAAACGCGACGTTGGAGTTCGACCCGTAAATCGCGTTCAGATGCTGTTTCAGCAGCACATCCAGGGCGGCCTGAATCTGCTGCCGCGGCACTCCCGGCCGCCGGCGCGCCATGATCCACACCCAGTACATGCCGGGCTCCATGATGTCGCTCCGCGTCATCATCGCTGGAACCCACAGGTCGGGCTGATGGTCCAGTTCCACGCCGCGAAAACCACGGGCCGCCACCCCGATCACAGTCAATGGCATGCCATCTACCTCGATGGTCTGCCCAAGCACCCCCGGATCACGGTTGAAGCGGCGGCGCCAGAAGTCGTTACTCAGGACAGCCAAAGGATGCGCGTGCGGCGTCCGGTTGTCGTCCTCGGTGAGCAAACGCCCGATCGATGGTGCGACGCCAAGTACGTTGAAGTAGTTTCCTGTGACGAACTCTCGCTGCAGGGTTTCGGTCTGAGCGCCCTCGCCATAACGGAATACCACCTTGTCCAGGCCGCTTCGTGCCACCGCTCCTGAAAACAAGTCGCTCCGCTTCTGGATGTCGAGATACAGCGGATACGAAGCAAAGCCGACTCCCCAGGCGCCCGTGCGGTACAACGATACCAACTCCTCGGGGTGGGTCACGGGCAGCATGCGCAGCATCAGCGTCTGGAACAGGGAAAAGATCGCGGTGTTGGCGCCGATCCCCAAAGCCAGCGACAGCACCGCCGCGGCCGTGAATCCGGGGCTGCGCTGGAGCCCGCGCAAAGCGTACCGAAAGTCGCGGCCGGCCATTTCGATCCATCGAATCCCGCGAGCCTCGCGATAGAGTTCCTCGGTGCGAGCGATTCCCCCGAATTCGCGGCGGGCCGCGTTTCGCGCCGCCTCGGCATCCATACCTTGCCGCTGGAACTCTTCTTCCTGCATCGCCAGATGAGCTTGAATTTCGTCGCTCAGTTCGCGGTCGAGCCGCCGCAACTGGAAGAGCGCGCAAAATCGCTGCCAGATCGTATGCATCGTCTACTCCGTCTCCGCCAGCCGGACGAATCGCTCCATGATCGCGACCGTACGCGCCCAATCCTCGGACTCCTTCTCCACCTGATTGAGCCCTTTACGAGTGATCTCGTAATACTTGGCCCGGCGGTTGGAGTCCGAGGTGCCCCATTTGGATCGAACCCAGCCGCGTTGTTCCAGGCGGAGAAGTGCCGGGTAGAGCGTTCCCTGATTGAGATCCAGGGCGCCTTGGGAGATCTGCTGAATCCTCTTGGCCAGGCCGAAGCCGTGCTGCGGCCCCATGTTTTGCAGCGTTCGCAACACCATCAGGTCCAGCGTGCCTTGCAGAATGTCGGACTTCGCGTCTTCTTTAGACATCCAAAAGAAGTATGGCGGTTCTTCCTTTAGAATGTCAACAGGTGCTGAGCGTGGTTTAGCTTCTGTTAAACGCCGCCATATGATACCTTCAGCCGATGAACACCGCGGCTGCCGAATTCCTGAAAGCCCGCGACTATCTGCTCGCGCATCGCGCCGACTATGAGATCGCCCGGCGCGACTTTCGCTGGCCGAAGCTGCACCATTTCAATTGGGCCCTCGACTACTTCGACGAGATCGCCCGAGAGAACAACCGCGCTGCCCTGTGGATCGTGGAGGAGAACGGAACCGAGATCCGCCTCAGTTTCGCGGAGCTTTCCGCTCGCTCTAACCGGGTGGCCAATTTTTTGCGCAATGCGGGCGTCCGCCGTGGCGACCGCATCCTGGTGATGTTGGGGAATGAGTGCGCGTTGTGGGAAACGCTACTCGCCGCCATGAAACTGGGAGCCGTAGTGATCCCAACCACGGGTTTGCTCGGCCCCGAAGATCTGCGGGACCGGGTAGAGCGCGGGCATGTCGCTCACGTGGTCGCTGCGGCGGCACACGCGGAAAAGATCGACCAGTCAATGCCGAGGGAAGGCGTCTCGAGAATTTCCGTTAGCGGAGCGGTGCCGGGCTGGCTGAGCTTCGACGACGCCTCCGCGCACTCCTCGCATTTCGAGCCCGACGGTCCGACACTCGCCAACGATCTGCTGCTCCTGTACTTCACCTCGGGCACCACCGCGAAGCCCAAGCTGGTGCCGCACACTCACCAAAGCTATCCGGTAGGCCATCTCTCCACCATGTATTGGATCGGGCTTCAGCCGGACTCCGTGCACTGGAACATCAGCTCTCCCGGTTGGGCCAAGCACGCCTACAGCTCATTCTTCGCACCTTTGAACGCGGGCGCGACGGTGTTCTGTTACAACTATTCCCGCTTCCGTGCCAGGAGCGTCCTGGAAATGCTGGGCAGCAAAGGTGTCACCTCGCTCTGCGCGCCTCCTACCGTGTGGCGCATGCTCATTCAGGAAAAACTTGCGGACTACCCGGTAAAATTACGCGAGGCAGTCAGCGCCGGTGAGCCGCTGAATCCCGAGGTGATCGACCAGGTGCGCATCGCGTGGGGAATCGTGGTGCGCGACGCCTACGGCCAAACCGAAACTACGGTAATGATCGGCAATCCCCCCGGCCAGCCAATCAAGCCGGGGTCGATGGGACGGCCTATGCCAGGCTATCCCATGACGCTGGCCGGCGACGGCGAGATCTTGGTGGATCTATCAGTCCGCCCCGCTGGACTGATGTCGGGGTATGTGGACGACACCGGAGCGGTGCCCGCGCCGCCACACAGCGGTTTCTATCGAACCGGCGACATCGCCATACGTGATGAAGAGGGCTACTACACATATGTGGGGCGTTCGGACGATGTCTTCAAAGCGTCGGATTATCGCATCAGCCCTTTCGAACTGGAGAGCGCGCTGATCGAGCATCCCGCAGTAGCGGAAGCCGCCATAGTTCCGTACCCCGACGCCGTGCGCGGATTCGTGCCGAAGGCGTACCTCGTTCTCGCCGAAGGTTTCGTCCCTTGCGGAGAACTCGCGAACGAGATCTTCCTCTTTATCCGGCAGAAGCTGGCGCCTTACAAGCGGATTCGCCGTCTGGAGTTCGCAGAACTTCCCAAGACTGTATCCGGAAAGATCCGGCGCGTGGAACTGCGCAAGAGCGGGCAGGCGCGTGCCGCAACCCGCGGACCGATGGAGTTTTTGGAGGAGGACTTCCAGTAAGCGGTACACTCGCTCTTGTGGATTACTCGGTAGCGCTCGAATCGATCGCAAGGAGCTTGCCAGGACTGCCCGAACCGGCACTCGATAGTTCATTGATCGCCTTCGACGCACTCGTCGCCCTCTCCGATAACCAGCACCGGCCCGCCGCCGCGCAGTTTTTGCGCGAGGCCTCCGCACTCTGTCAGGACCGTGCTTGTGCGGCGAGGCTCTTGCGGGCCGCGGAGGACGTAACCGCGGGCCGTCCCTGTGCGCTCACACCAGAAGGATTGACCGGACAGCAGGCGTCTGCTGCGCAGACCATGTCGATGGAGGTGTGGCAGCAACGCCCTGACCTTCAGGACGAACCGCCGCCCAGGGAAGAGGAAGCACCATCGCTCGACGCGCTGGAATCAATATGGGATCGCGTGGAAGACTGCCTGTGCGCGGCCGAAGACGAAGACGAGGGCAACGACCTTCTGGAGGCCGTCCGAGAGGATGTAGAAGAGGCCAAGGCGTGGCTGTCCTCGGAAGACGATCGCGGTCCGGCGCCACCGTACGCCAGCGAGAATCAGGTGGCGGAGTTCTTCGGCCCGCATAGCGAGATGTCCGTTTGGATGCGCGAACTGTTCGCCGGCATGTCCAAAATGCCGTAGAGTCAGGCTCCCGCGCACTATCCCCGCTTCGAGAGGAAGTGGTCCGGACCCGCTCCGAGGGGGACCGCGCCGACCTGTCGCAAGAGCCCCAACTGATCGAGATTGTTCCAGCTCTCGGCGATTTTTCCATCGGCAATGCGGGCGAAGAGCATTCCGGAAAATCGCACTATCTCGCCAGTTGGCGGAACACCCAAACCCTCACCCATGTGCGTGCCTTCCACCTGTATGTGAGCCGCCACCATGTCGCCTTCCGCGATCAGATGTTCCACCGTCACGCGCAAATCCGGCAGGCTGGAACGCAGATTCTGGTAGAAAACCTTGAACCCGATTGCTCCATGAACCGCCACTGGGGTCTCCCCGAGCCCTATGCCCACCGAGTCCGGCGCCCGCAATTCTTCGATCACTTCTTCGCGACCCTGATTCCACACCTCTTCGAACCAGCGGCGGATCAGAGCTTTGTTTTCGGTAGTACGAGCGGGGCCCATGCGAATCAATCTATCATAGAGGGAAACCACTCACAGAAACTGGGAGCCGCATTGAGACTCGGCGTCGTATTGTTCCAACTGGGAGGGCCTGATTCCCTAGAAGCGATCGAGCCCTTCCTCTATAATCTGTTTTGCGATCCGGACATCATCGATTTTCCGTTCGCCCGAATCGCCCGCCAGCCGTTGGCACGCCTGATTTCTTCCCGACGGGCCAAACACGTGGCGCACCACTACGCGGAGATCGGGGGCAAAAGCCCCATCTTGGGATTCACTTTAAACCAAGCGGCGGCTCTGGAGGCGGTGTTGCGTCGAGATTGCGATGCGATGGTCGCGGTGGCCATGCGGTATTGGAAACCCTTCACCGATGAGGCGATTCAACGCCTGGAGCGGCACCGCGCCGATCAGGTGGTGTTGCTGCCGTTGTATCCGCAGTATTCCAGGACGACTACCGGCAGCAGCCTGAACGAGTGGACGCGGCGCTTTCGCCCCAACGGATGGGCGCCTCGTATTCATGTGGTGAAGGAATTCTATCGGGACTCGGCCTACCTGGATGCGGTGGTCGAAGCGGTGGAGCGCTCGATGACGGGCTTTGAAGACCCTCACGACGTGGACGTAGTCTTCAGCGCACATAGCTTGCCGGTATCTGTGGTGGAAAACGGCGATCCCTATCAGAAGCAGATCGAAGAAACCACCAGCCTGGTTTGGAGCCGCGGCGCCTGGCCGGGCCGTTGCCACATCTGCTATCAGAGCAAGGTGGGGGCGTCGAAGTGGCTGCGTCCTTCCATGCACGAGACCGTGAAGCGGTTGGCTGCCGAAGGACGCAAGCACGTCCTCGTGGTTCCGATATCTTTTGTGTCCGACCATGTGGAGACCCTGCACGAGATCGACATCGAACATCGCGAGCAGGCGCGCAGTTTGGGAATATCCGATTACCGCATGGTTCCCGGGTTGAACGACTCACCGGCCTTCATCGAAGCTTTGGCCGGTCTGGTGAGGCGATCCCTGTCGGATCCGGACAGGCACTGAAGTTCGAAGTCGGGCGCAGGTAAACTGGAACGTAGTTATGCCTGAAAACAATCCCCGATTCCTGGGGGTCACACCCTACTTGCATTACGACGATGTGGCGGCGATGATCGAGTGGCTCACTCGCGTCTTCGGCTTCGTCGAACGAGGCCGCTGGATCGACAATCAGGGCGTCTTGCGAAATGCCGAACTCTATGCGGGCGACACCGAGGTTTGGCTCGACGGCGATCCCGAATACTGGAATCAGCGGCAGCGACGACCCGAGGAATGGATCGGTGTCTGGGTGGAAGATGTCGACGCCATGCTCGAGCGCGTGAAGGCGGCCGGCATCGAAGTGGAAGCCCCTGAGAACAAGTTCTACGCGGTCCGCACGTTTCAAGTGGTCGACCCGGAAGGCTACACGTGGGGCTTCCTTCAGCGTGCACCGTTCGTCGCTCGCTTCGACGCCTAGCCTTGACGCCTTATGAGATCCTGAAGGTATGGCGGACCGAACTCAGGCGGTTCCCGGGAATGTGGAGGGGTCGTTCTTCGTCGACACCACTTGTATCGATTGCGACACTTGCAGGCAATTGGCGCCAGCGACGTTCGCCGATAACGGCGATTTCTCCTTCGTACACAATCAGCCGCGCGATGCCGGCGAAATGCGCGCCGCTTTGCATGCCTTGGTTGCCTGCCCAACCGGATCGATCGGCACCGACGACAAGAGTTCCATTCCTCTGGCCGTTGGCGATTTTCCGCTGCCCCTGGCTTCCGGCGTCTGGTATTGCGGATTCAACTCTCGCAAATCGTTCGGGGGCAACAGCTACTTCGTAGAACATGAAGACGGCAACTGGCTGATCGATTCGCCTCGTTTCGTGGAACACCTGGCGCGCCGCCTCGCGGAAAAAGGCGGCATTCGGTACATCTTTCTAACGCATCGCGACGATGTTGCCGACGCGGCGAAGTGGGCGGAGCGATTTGGTTCCACTCGCATCATCCATCGCCTGGAGTTGGCGTCGCAGCCGGATGCGGAGCGCGTCCTCGAGGGTTTCGCGCCCATCCAACTAGCGCCGGATTTCCTGGTGATCCCAACGCCGGGCCACACACGCGGGCACTGCGCGCTGCACTATCGGAACGAGTTTCTGTTCGCCGGAGACCACGTCTGGTGGAGCCGCACGCGGGAACGCCTGTCAGCATCGCGCGATGTCTGCTGGCACTCATGGAGCGAACAGCTCAAGTCAGTGTCGTTGTTGCGAGACTATTCGTTCGAGTGGGTGCTGCCTGGGCACGGAGAGCGAGCATACTTCCAGCGCGAGGAGATGCGCCGGCAGGTCGAGAAGTTGATAGAAGCATTGCACACCGGCTGACTAAGGGGTGGCGCGAACACTTCTGTTTGCCGTCCCCACACTCTCCAGAAACCTCGAATGTGTCGCGGCAGAAGCTGCATCGACGCGCGACGGTGGGCTACTGGATCAACGCCATGGACGGGCAGCTGTTTTGTTATATCGAGCAGCCCGTGGATCATGGCTTGGTGGTGGCGGTGCGGAAAGACATAGTGCCGTGCCTGATGGCGAATGTGGAGATGCGTGCGGAGCACCGGGAGCGGATTAAGGTCAACCCGCAGGTGTCTTGACAAGCGGGCTCATCGCCTTGCCAAGGCGCCGGGAACGTGATAGAGTGACAGCCGGCACACTTACTCGTAACTTACTGAATGGGTGAATTATGACCCTCCGGACCATCAGGATTCTCTCGCTTCTCTATCTCTCCCTAGTATCGGCTGCAGGTCAGGCTATCCTACAGGGAATTCCCAATCCATCCTCCCCTGGGCAGAGCGTCACATTGATTGCTTTCAATGTGTCCGTTTCGGGCGAGGTCTACTTCTTCGACATCACCAGCGGAACCACCTATTTAGGGCAGGCACCAGCGGTGCAGGGAACCGCGACCTTGCTGTACACATTTCAGGCTCCAGGTAAGTTTACACTGCTTGCGTGTAATACTTTTGATCCGACGGATCCGAACGCCACGTGCACGAACTATAGCCAGAATGTGGTAACCAATGCCACGGTCACTTTGTCTGCTATGCCCACCGATTTTGGTCCGTTCGCGGGGCAGCCGGTCACTTTGACAGCGACCGTGGCATTCCCGAACGTTCCCAACCCGCCGGGAACCATCACCTTTGCGGATGGTGCCACACCCTTGAGTACGGGACCCGTTCGTCTTTCCGCGGGATCGGCCAGCCTCGTCACGACATTTAGCGCTGGAACTCACAATCTCACAGCCACGTGGGACGGCGGAGGCCTCTTTCCAGTCGCCACTGCGTCGTTCACTCTCGTGGTGAACCAGCGGTTCATGACACCGACCACGACCCGTCTTTCTGTGTCAAGTGCAACCTCCCACGTGGGACAACCGACAGTACTTACTGGATCCGTCTCCCCCTCGTCCGCAACAGGTACGGTCACATTCATGGACGGTGGAAACAGTGTGGGGACCGCTGCGTTAACTGCAGGCACCGCCGTCCTGGTTACTTCCGGCCTCTCCGTAGGAACTCACTCACTGACGGCATCTTACAGCGGCGATAGTAATTTCGCGGGCAGCGCCTCATCGCCCGTCACGGTTATCGTCTTCGCTCAGTCTTGTGGTGCAGACCTGGCAGGCGGCAAACCCGCCACCCAAAGCAGCACGCTTCCCGGGTTCCCGTCAGCCATCGCCTCAGCAGCAGCGGATTGTAATACCGACGGCTCGTTCTACGATAACTCCGTAAGTTCCACCAACCTGGAAGCTAGTCCCTGGTGGCAGGTCGACTTGGGCGTTTCCTCCTCCATCAACTCGATCGTCATCTGGAACCGTACCGACTGTTGCAGTTCCCGGCTCAGCGACTACTGGGTGTTCGTCTCGGACACGCCGTTCAACACTACCGATACTCCCGCCACGCTACAGTTTCGGCCGGGAACGTTTTCGAGTCATCAAACCTCAGCGCCCAATCCGTCAGCTAGCATCTCGGTTACTGCTCAGGGCCGCTACGTCCGAGTGCAATTGAGCGGTACGGATTACTTAAGCCTTGCCGAAGTTCAGGTTTTCAGCGTGCCCGTTCCTGGTACGACCGATCTCGCCCAAGGCAAGCCAGCCAGTCAGAGCAGTACCTTTCCTGGCGCTCCCTCCGCGGTCGCCGCGGTCGACGGCAATCCCGATGGCAACTACTTCGATGGATCGGTAACGGCTACCAACTTCGATACCAATGCGTGGTGGCAAGTGGATTTGGGATCGTCGACGGCTATCGGCTCCATCAAGATCTGGAATCGCACGGATTGCTGCGGCGACCGCCTCAGCGACTATTGGGTCTTCGTTTCCGATACGCCTTTTCTTACCACGGACACGCCGGGCACTCTCCAGCCCCGCACCGGTACCTGGAGCAGCCATCAGACCTCCAGTCCCAGTCCGGCCACGACGATCACGGCACCCACGCAGGGCCGCTATGTGCGCGTACAGTTGACTTCGACCAATTACCTGAGCCTTGCGGAGGTGCAGGTGTTCCCGCCATCGCCGAGCACGAACTTGAGCTTGGGCAAGCCCGCGATGCAGAGCAGCACGTTAGCTGGCCACTCTTCAGCCGTTGCTTCGGCGGGAGTGGACGGCGAACCCGGCGGCGCATTTTACGACGGCGTGGTGACGGCTACCAATCTCGAATCGAACCCATGGTGGGAAGTGGACCTCGGAGCGCCTGCTGACGTCAGTTCCGTGGTCCTCTGGAATCGAACGGACTGCTGTGCTTCCCGTCTGGGCGATTATTGGCTGTTTGTCTCGAATACGCCGTTCAGTCCGGCCGATACACCCGAAACACTGCGCACTCGCTCCGGCACCTTCAGCAGCCATCAGACGGTGGCTCCCAGCCCTTCGATCTCGATTCCGGTCGGCACCCAGGGACGCTTCGTCCGCGTTCAACTCAGCGGCACTGACTATCTGAGCCTTGCCGAGGTGCAGGTACTCGGCACCCCGGCGTCGTCGGAGATCACCAATCTGGCTCGCGGGAAGCACGCGACCCAGAGCAGCGTTCTGCGGGGGAGTCCGGCGAGAACAGCCGATGCCGCGGTGGATGGCGATGCGGATGGCCGGATCGCTCACGGATCCGTAGCCGCCACTCAGACCGAACCGAATCCGTGGTGGCAAGTGGATCTGGGCGCTTCGAAGAAGGTCGATTCCCTCGTGATTTGGAATCGCACCGACCCCGCATTCACCCATCCAGCCGAGTATTGCGTCTTCGTGTCCGATACGCCCTTCGATCCCGGTGACACTCCGGCCAACTTGCAATTGCGGACAGGCACCTGGAGCGCGCGGGTGAACGGTACGGGCCGATCCGCGATCGTACCGGTGCAGGCGCAGGGCCGGTACGTGCGGATTCAACTGGAGGGAGTGACTCACCTGCACCTCGCCGAGGTGCAGGTGATCGGTCAATGAGTAGTTATTAATTCCCGGCGGTCACTTTGGCGGAAGTAGTCCGGTGGAACAGAAGTGGGGCATACTCCGCCAGATACTTCCGCCACACCGTATAGTTGTGTACTCCATCGGTAGGGTGGAAGATGTGCTTCACCTGATACTTCGTTAGTAACTCGGACAGGTTCTTGGAACGAGGGAACAACGAGTCCTGCTGCCCGCAGCCGATCCAGAGCGTCTTGAGCTTCTCGTTGGTTCCCTTGGGATCTTTCAACAGCGCGGCGTAGCGCGTCTCGAAATCCCCTGGAATCGCACCCGAGAACGATGCGACGGCGCTAAACAGATCCAGGTGGCCCAACCCGATGCGAAGGGACTGGCCGCCGCCCATCGAGAGGCCTGCAATCGCCCGATTCTCACGGCCCGCCGCTACGCGATAGCGGGCCTCCACAGTGGGGATGACATCCTGTAGCAAGTATGTTTCGAAAAGTGCGTCATTCGTTACGCCTCCCGCGGGAACCGGAACGCCGAACGGAGTCGCGTGGCCGAATGGCATCACCACGATCATCGGCTCGGCCTTGCCGTCCGCCAGCAGATTGTCGAGTACGAAGTTGGCATTCCCGGCCATGGTCCAGCCCGCCGCGGTGTCGTTCGAACCATGCAGCAGGTACAGCACCGGATACTTCCGCGCAGTCTTGTCGTAATTGGGCGGAGTATAGATCCAGATCGCCCGAGTCTCTCCCGAAATCGCCTTGGACTTCTCCCAGTTGATCTCGACGGTGCCATGCGGAACGTCGCGCGGCTCCCAGAAGGCCGCGTCTTCTGCCACTTCGACCATGCTCGCCGAGGTTCGGGCACGCAGCTTGATTCGCGGATTCACAGGATCGGGGATCGAGACTCCATCTACGTTGAACGAGTAAATATAGATGCTCGGTTCAAAAGGTCCCAGGGTCACACTCCACACGCCTCGTTCATCCTTCGTCAATTTGGGCGCGGGTGTTGTTCCGAGCCAGTCTCCGGTGAGGGTTACTTCCGACGCTTTCGGCGCGTAGATGCGAAAAGTGACGTGATGGTCCGGCGAAGCCTCGGGCGATTGCAATGTCTGGTCGATCGGCTGTTCGCGCTTCGGCGCCTGCGCCCACGCCGCCGCCACAACGGCCGTCAGTAAAAGCATTCGATGCATCAGTGTGCCTCCTGAAAAACTCTCTGTGCGAATTCCGCGAGTGACTTCCGCCAAACCTTCCATTCGTGGACGCCTGCTGTCGGGTACCACACATACCGGATTTGGTGCTGCTTGAATTGATCCGTCAGGTCGAGTTGGCCCGGGTATCGCGGATCCTCCGTCCCGCAGCTCAGAAAGAGGAGCCGCAACTTGCGGTTGATATCGTCGGGGTGGTCCAGAAATCCTGGCAGGTACGCGTTCAGGTGGAATTCCGTGTCACTGACCAGGCCCGAGCTGAATTCGCCCACCCACGCGAACAGGTCCAGGTGCCGCAAACCAATCGTAAAGGCCTGCCCACCGCCCATGGATAGGCCTGTGATCGCGCGATTCTCGCGTCCCGGCGCCACGCGGTACGTGCGGTCAATCATCGGGATGATATCGGTGAGCAGTTCCTGGGTGAGCAGCTCGATTCCCTCGGGCGAGCTGCCGCCCGCCCAACTGCCGTCGGTATCGCCGTTGGGCATCACGATGATCATCGGCGCCGCCTTGTGCTGTGCGATGAGGTTGTCGAGGATGACTCCCGCGCGCCCCGTGTCGCTCCAGTTTTCTTCGTTATCGCCGCTGCCGTGGCGCAGATAGAGCACCGGGAAACGGCGGCTCGGCTCGCTGTCGTATTGCGGCGGTGTGTAGACATAGAGCTTGCGTAAATGCTTCAGCGGAGTGGACGGGTAGGTCAGAATGTGAAGGGCGCCGTGCGGCACCGATTGCAATTCGTCGAAGCGCGGTGGATTGCCGGGCACTTCCACAATACTGGCGTCGATCGCGCGGCCGTTCTTGAGGTTGGGATTTCCGGGGTCGAGAATCCGCACGCCGTCCACCACGAAGTTGTATTGGTAGATCTCCGGCTCGACGGGTCCGACCGTGATGCTCCAGACGCCAGCGTCGTCCTTCGACATGAGTTTGCTGCCGGAGAACGACAGGCTGACCTTTACCGCCTCGGGAGCTCGCAGGCGAAAGACGATGGTACGGTCGGGGCGAACCTCGGGAGAGACCAGCCGCGGAGCGGCCGAAACGCCACCGTTCGAGTGATAGGTATTCTTCGGCCGGGGCGTGTCCTGCGCTGCGAGCAGGCCGGCGAACAACAAGGTCGCGCAAAGCTGCTTCTTCATGGCTGCCCTAAATCATATCGCCTCGGGGACCTTATCATTTCGTGGCGCTATTGATGCGAGGGCGCGGTGGCGCCTCCCGCGACGCCGATCTTCACCGAGTGGGCGATCTTGTCCTTGCTGCCTTCCGGGATATCGACCACCACTCGCGTGCCGGGCTTCAAATCGGCGGCCGCGGCCTTCTGGTCGTTCTTAGTGATCTCGGTCTTCTCGTTCAAACGGACATCCACGTTGCCCTTGGCGGTCTTCACGGTCAGAACGTTGTTGGCGACCGTGACCACGGTCCCGATGACGTGGTCGAATCCTCCATGAGCGAAGAGCTGCAGGCAAAGCGCCAGCAGGCCGATGCAGAGTGCCGCCCGGCGGGCCAGGCGATTAGTGGTGATGATGCGGTTGCGGTTCATCCGTACTCTCTCCTTTTAAGAACTTCTCTTCTTCCTCTTCTTCGCGGAATTCGTCCGGACTCTTGGGGTTCATCTTCTCCATCTGCTTGCGCTCTTCGAGCGTGACTTCGGGCAGATGGCGGATAAAGTGGACCAGTTTCCAGGAGTCCTCCTCGTCGTGTGCGTTGCCGCCCCACGACGGCATGCCGGTCAGGCGAATGCCATTTTGAACGATGTAAAACAGCTCGCCATCCGTCAATCGCTGCGTGTCCGAACGTCGCATATCGGGCGCGGGCGGATACAGATGCTTGCCCATCGCGATCTCGCCGCTGCCGTCATTCGCATGGCAGGAGGCGCAATGATCGGCCCAATGCGCTCGGGCGTCGGCGAGGACTTCCGGCGTCTGGGCGATGGGATTCCGGCGCTCCTTTGCACCGTCAGGGATTGCGGCGGCGCGGCTCCTTCGGCTGATCCACCCTTCCATCGCCATCGGTTCTTCCCGGGTGCTCCAGCCATGCGCACGTGAAGAAATCCAGTAGCCTGCCAGGATTTCGATCGCCAGCAACGACACCGCGCCGAGCAGGAACCAACCGAGTTTCTTCATGCGAGCCACCGATTTGATTCATTCAGCATACTAAACGTGATCAGCGCGGCCGTGAAGTGCATCATTGGGGGGCGAGCCGGCCCTCACCTTCGGAGTCGCAAAGGCGCGGAGGCAAAGCGCGGAGAAGGCCGACGGGAGCACAATGAGGACATTTCCCCGATTAGTCGCGAGGCGCCCGCGCATTTGGCGTGTTCCTACGGGTGACGGTAAGAGGTCGGCCACAGATCGCAACCAGGTAAGATACTGGTGCTATTGGCGAGCGAGGGCGGACCCCGCCTGGAGTTTCTCGACCTGGCAACGAAATCGATTCGTTCCCTCACGCCGCGGGCGAAGTCGCCGGATATGACGATTCAGGCGCGGCAACCTGAGCATGGCGGAACGCGCGCGGGAACATCGGGCCCAAATACTGGCACACCGGTCGATAAATCGCCTGTTCCACGATCTCCTCCTCTGTCTGGAGGGCGATGAATGCGTTGGGGAACAGGCCGCCCAGTACGACGAACAACACACCTGCTGTCAGGATCCAGCGCTCGCGCGGCAGGGCATCCGCCATCACCGTGAAGCCCGTTCGACGCTTGCCCAGGAACAGGCGCGTGAACAGGCGAAATATGCTCACTGCATTCATTGCGGTTGCCAGCGGCAGCAGCAGCCCCGTTTGTGGGTGAGATGCAAGCGTTCCGTGAATGAGCAGGTCTTGCGAGCAGAAGCTCAGCGTCCCCGGCAGCCCGACCAGGGCCAGCCCGAAAACAACGAAGAACACGGCCAGCCGCGGAGCGTGCTCAGACAGACCAAGGTGCGTGCTGGCGGTGAGATTCTCGCCGAAACGAACCTCCAGCAACCGCAAAATTCCAAACAGGCCCATGGTGGATACGGTCACCACGAACCAGTGGACCAGCGCACCGGTAATTCCTTCCGGGGTTCCGCTCTCCAGCCCAGCCAGAATGCAGGCCGACTGGCTGAGCGCCACGAAGGCCAGCAGGCGGCGAGGCGAGTTCTCCGTCAGCGCACGAATGGCAACGTAGAGAGCAGTGGCCAGGGCGAGATACGAGAGCACGGGAAAAAGATCCTTCGCCGGGTGCGGAAAGAGCGGCATGATCAGCTTGGCAACGAGCAGTGCTCCCAGGTGGCCGTTCAATAGAAGCGCAGTGGGAATGGCCGGACCGCCCTCAGCGGCGTCCGCCACCCAGGCATGAGCGGGGCAGATTCCCTTGCGGAAGACCACCGCGAGTACGAGAAGAATGAAGACCGACGTCCCGCCAGGGCCCAGGCCCTTCAGGTGATCGATCGACATGTCGTGACCGCCCGCGGCAATCCGGCCGGTAGCGGCCGCGAGTGCGACGCAAGAGATTAGCAGGCCCACACGCGGTCGCCACGTGGCTGAGCCGAACCACTGCTCGCGGCAGAAAGGCACGGTTGTCAGTACCCAGGCGGCCAACAGAACCAGGAGATTCTTGGCGGAATAGGCCAGCAGCGTAGATCCGAGAAGAAAGAGGATTCCGGCAATCGTCCCGGGAGTGCAGTCACGCCGCGGAAGCACCAGTGTGGCTCCCAGCGTGAGGCACGAGAACAGCAGCATTAATGCTTCATTCAGGGACACAGTGGCAGGTGTGCCTCGCAGCAGAGCTCCGCTCGCCACCGCGGATAGCAACGCTGCGACGAAGCCAATCACGCGTGCGTTCTTCCGAACGAGCGCCGCCAGGGCGGCAGCGAGCCACGGTACGACGATCGCCGTTGCGGTGAGAATCAGCGGACGGGAAGGCATCAGGCGCGCCCTTGCTGCCGCGTGGAAACATGACCCAAGCCAAGGCCGTCGAGCCTTGTGAAGATCCCGGAAAGGCGCAGCACCGGTTGAATCAGCCAACGGTCGAGGATGGTATCGAGATGGCCGCGGTCCAGCGCCCAGCGGTAGAGCCATAATTGAAGGCGCTCGGGGAACATTTCCTCCAGGTGCCTGCCGGTTGGGGACAATTCGCCGCCGACCGCGGACTGCATCTGGTGATAGTCGTGAAGCATCGATGGGGCACGCAGGAACTGTAAGGTACGCACTGTGGCGTGTCCGAGAATGTGCGCCACGGCAATGGATTTCCAGCCAACCCCAATCTCGACGAACACGATACCCACCTGCGTCAACGATGCGTAGGCGAGCGACGTCTTGGCGTCGGCGCTGGCACGGCCGGTGATGGTCCCGTACAACGCTGTGGCCAGGCCGATGAGGACCACCGCAAGGGAGGCCAGACGAGACTCGGCGAGCATCGGCTGAACGCGGAGCAGCAGATAGGCGCCGGCATGAATCGAGATGGCGCCGTAGAATATGGCGCTGGATGGCGTAGGCCCCTCCATGGCGCGTGGCAGCCATCCGGAGAAGGGAACTTGCGCCGCCTTTCCAGCGGCCGCCAGCAGCAGAAGCATGCAGGCGATGAGCGCCCGCGACCCAGTCAGCTTGGGAAGACCGCCCACAAACACGGTGGTATTCGCCCAGTGATAGATGACGAACACACCCACCAGCAGCCCAATATCGCAGGCACGGTATACCGCGTAGACGCGAAGTCCGTTCTCCACGGGAGACGGCCTCTGCTGGAAGAAACCGATCAGCAAGACAGAAGTGATGCCGACGATCTCCCATCCACCCACCAGCAGGTCGAAGGAACCGGCAGCGAAGGCCAGCAACGATCCGAACGCGAACAGATTCAGCAACAGGAAGAATCTCAAAAAGCCGCGGTCGCGATGGAGGTACGTTACAGAGAACTGGCCGATCAGTCCGGACAACAGGACTGTCATGATCAGGAACGGCAGCGAGAGGCGATCCGCCATCAGTACGAGCGGGAAGTGGTAGTCGTGAACGGCAAACCAATTGCCGAAAGTCACTACTACCGGGAGGCTTCGGGTCGGCGCGAGTGCCCGGATAATCATTACGAGCGCGAGAGCGCAGGCAGAAAAGGTCACGCCTGTAGTTCTCGATAGGATCCGTTCAGCCGGCGCCCATCCGAGAAGCCACAGCAACGCGAACACAACGAAGACCATGCCGGGCGCAAACACCACAAAGACCAGTGCGGCTTGGTAAAGGCTCACGGTTATCGGCCTCCCGCGCAGGGTTGAATCCACGCCATCGGGAGATGCTCGAGTTTTCCGCGATACCACTCGGCGGAAGAAGCTACTACCGGCAGGCGTTCCACGTGCTCCGTAAATTCCTCGAAACCGCTGTCCCGATGTACGTTCACGCGCCCAGTTTCCGGGTCGATCGTGGCAATCCGAATCCAGCGATTCTCCACCAACTGCTTCAAGGAGGCGCTCGCATTGACGACGTGCATCAATCGTTCCGGTGTGGTTTCGATGACGAACAGCATACGCACGGGTTCGTGGATCTCGACCATTTGCCAGGGCAATCCGGTGCGCAGGTCGCTGGCGTGTCCGTCCATGACGCCAACAAGACCGGTGACGTTATGCGGGAGTTTGGTGCCGCAGCCGTATCGATCGTTGTCCACGAAGGAGAAGTAGTATTCCAGACTGATGCCTGCGCAGACCGGAACAGCGGCTGACAGAAGTGAGGCGAGGCTCTGATTGCCGGAGTCTTGATCCGCGTCGTAGGAAACCAGAAACGATCGACGGTCGAGGAATAGGCCGCGTGTGAGGCTGCGGCGGCCAACGATGCAAACGGCATTGGTGCAATGCCCATACTCAGGCCGCGGTTCGGCCAGGTGTTCACTGCGTTCTTCTACATGCCGGAGAGCGGCGTCGGGCCGCACATCGGCGGGACAAGATTCGAATCGGCGGGCTCGCTCGTGGGCGTTACGGGCACGGGCACTGTCGAGCGACTCGCGGATACGTTCGAGGTCAGCGCGATGCGTTTCGGGCAGCGATTCCAGGTCGTATAATTCCACTTCGTCGCTGCAGGTGTCGTGATAACCGCCGATGAACCAGGTGTCCGGCGGAATGTCGATGGCTCTGTTCCGCAGCCGGTCACGCACTTCGGAGCGGTTCGCCATGGCCGCGAAGATGCGGGCATTGGGGCCGCCCCGGCGCCCGCCGCACGCCCCACAATCGTGCGCCGATTCGTGTGGATTGTTCAGGCTGCTGGATCCGTGGCCGAGAATCAACACGAGGCGAGCGAAACGGCTGGTCAGGCCTGCAGGGCCCAAAACGCTGGCCACTCTTTCCGTCTTCTCCTCTGCGGCGAATCCCGTCAAGAGGCCGGTCATGGCGCCTTGGGATTGCGCGGTGTTCCGCATCAGGGTCAGTTCGGTGCGAGGCTCGGGCAGGAACGCCTTGTTGATCCACTCGCGCAGTTGAGCGTAGCGCCTGGGTGCCAGCAGATTGCCGATCAGAGGAACAGCCGAAAGCAGTCCGAGCACGGTGGTCGAGAGCCAACCACGCATCAACGTCCGTGACGACACGAAGGAATTTCGCATCAGCAGTCCGAGAAACCGCCTGCGAAGGCGGCGCTGCTCCAGCAACTCGTTGTCTTCGGTTGTCGGCTGTTCGACGACTGCGTGGAGGGGCTTCACGACCACCGGGCAGAACGCGGCGCTGTGCGGGTCGTCAATACCCCTATAGTCGATCGCGACGCCAAAGTAGCCGGCCGAACTGAGGGTTTCGACTTCCGGGTCGACTTCTTCGAGCGCGCGGCGCATAGATTCCTCGCGCTCGTCAATGCAGAAGAACACCTGCGCAGCGAGAGTAGCCGGGAGACTGGACAATCCGCGGTAACTCCGATGGCTCGCCAAGCCGCGCAGGATCTGGCGTTCGTGCCAGCGTTCATAGGCGAGATGGAGGATGCGGCGCCGTTCCAGGCCGTTGCACGCCTTCACTTCGCTCACCAACGCCGCCCAATCAGCATCGGAGCACCGATCGAGTTCGTCAGCGGAAAGCGACAGAACGCGCGCGGCATCATAGATGCGGGCCGCGCGGCTCATCCGCCGGTTCTCCTGGGTCTTCAGCGGGCTTTCCTGGACGGTCTCAGCGGCGCCCATGCGCGAGGCTACCCGCGCCATGGTCAATCTTACTGCGAGGAAATCCAGGAGCGAGCACGGTACGGATTCATGCGGCGCGAGGGTGGGATCTTCTTCGAGTCTCCGCATCAACCCCGGCCAACCAGGCAGCGCCAGCAACTCAGATTGAAGGACGCTTTCCCAATCGCCTTCCCGGAAACAGGAGGCGTCGAGGTAGTCAAACACAGTGTCGGTCGCGGAGAAGGACAGGTATTCCTGTCGCCGGAATTCTTCGTCCAGACCGATCAGGTACTTGGGAAAGATCCCGCAGGGTTGGGACAGCAGCGTCCGGACGCTTTGGTAGAAGCCCTTTTCGCGATTCGGCATAGGCCAGTAGGCCGTACCTTGATCGAGAAACACAGAGCACAGCCGGATCAGCCAGGGGTGGATGATCTCGTCCACGGGACGTGGGTCGGCAGGTTCCTCCTCATGCGCCACGGTGCGTGTAAAACAGGTGTCGAACAATCTACGCAGGGCTGTCTGGCGAAAATCTCTGGCCAGGTCGCCCTGCTCGAGCCGCCACTGAATCGTAGCGGCGTCAAACTCGCGAACTCCTGGGACGATCATGGCTCTGCGAAGCGAGCGGCGGCTCAACTGGGGAAAGATGAGCACGTCCGGCTCGCTGTTGAGCACCAGGTCGATATCGCCCACGCCGATGCGCCCGCGCGCCAACTCGGCTCGGTACGCCGCTTCGGCCATGTACGGTTCGGTGCCGAATATCTGCGACGCATCGAGGACAGCTCGTTCGAAGGGCAAATTCTCGAACGAATGCAGAGTGTTGTGGTGGACGAAGACTCCGATCGGGCCTTGCATCGGAAGCAGATGTGCAGCGTGGTCAATGGCGCGGAGCAGGCGGTCCTGTCGCTCCATGGTAGATCCCCTGCGATGTGATTCGGCGTCGCGAGGGTCAGTCTGCGAAAAGGGCGAAAGGAACCCGTCCCTCATCGACGGTGCCCTTCTGCTTCCATTTCGTCCAACATCTGAACCGATTCGTGAAGCTGTGCCTGAAAATATTGCTTCATCAGATCGAGCACTTTGATCAGAACTTTGTGCCGGAGCGAGTAAAACACCTGGTTCCCTTGTTTGCGTGTGTTGACGACTTGCCGGCTCCGCAGGATCGCCAAATGTTGGGAAACGTTGGCCTGCTCCACGCCCAAGCGCTCCTGAATGGCGCCGGCCGCCATCTCGCCGTCACGCAGAACTTCCAATATGGCGATGCGGGTGGGGTGCGCGAGCGCTTGAAAGATATTCGCCTTAAACTCCCGCAGCGAGTTCTGCATAGATCAAGTATATTCGATTAAACGAATATACTCAATTTCTTTGGAGGAGTGGAACCAGCATGAGCCCTGCGCCACTTCTGCCACGGAGGCTCCCCAGCTTGCAGACGGCGTCACTGCGCGCGTTTGCGCTTCGACTTGGCAGGTGTGCGGCCCCGCTTTGCCTTTTGCGCCATGACAAAGCGGCGCGCTCCGCCGAGGAGATCGCGCAGCGCCTCGGGATGAACACGGGATAAGCGCACCAGCACGCAAGGATAGCCCTGGTAGTGATCCTGCAGATAGTACACATCCGGATCCGCCGAGATCAGTTCGTCGCGATGTTCGAAGTCCATGCGGACGACCAGGGTTCCCGGCTCCGCTAATTTGTGACTCGCCAGGCTGGTGAAGAACTGCCCGCCCACTTTGAAAGCGGGCGCTCCGTACGTGGTGCCTTCCTCGACTTCCGGAAAGCTCAAGGCAATCTCGCGAACCGTGTCAAACGTGGCGCTCATGGCCGTGACCGTTTCCCAATTCGCCAGTATCCCTCAATCCGGCCGCCTCAATCCAGCCGCGTTTGCTTAACGCTCCGGGACACAGGTACGATAGAGGTCTCCAGCAAGATCTCGCGGCCGCGTACGCCGCAAGGACCAAGTCATATGTGGATAGTCCGGCTGGCCCTTGGCCGCCCATACACCTTCGTCGTGATGGCGATTCTCATCGCAATCCTCGGAGGCGCCGCCATCGTCAGCATGCCCGTCGATATCTTTCCTTATATCGACATCCCCGTCGTCAGCGTTCTGTGGGTGTACTCCGGCCTCTCGCCCGAGGAGATGGAAAAGCGCGTGGTGACGGGCTTCGAGCGGAGCCTCACCTCCAACGTTAATGACATTGAACACATCGAGTCGCAGTCGTACTCGGGTTACGCGGTCGTCAAGATTTACTTCCATCCCAACGTGAAAGTCGACATGGCCGTCGCCCAGACTACGGCGACCATGCAGACCGCGCTCCGGCAAATGCCGCCGGGAATGTTTCCGGCCAACATTCTCAAGTACGATGCCTCGAGCGTGCCGATTCTGCAACTCGGCCTTTCCAGCAAGACCCTGCGCGAGCAGGAGATCTTCGATATCGGCAACAACTTCATCCGCACGCCGCTCGGCACGGTACAGGGCGCTTCGGTCTCGTATCCGTTCGGCGGAAAACAGCGCGCAGTCATGGTGGATTTAAATCTGGAAGACCTGTACGCCAAGCAACTCTCGCCGATCGACGTCTCGAACGCCCTGAACCTGCAGAATCTGATTCTTCCCGCGGGCACCGCCAAACTTGCGCGAACCGAGTACCAGGTGCAAGTCAACAGCAGCCCGATCGAGATGAAGGATCTGAACGATCTGCCCATCAAGACCGTGAACGGCGCGACGGTATACATCAAGGATGTGGCCCAGGTGCGCGACGGCTTTCAGGTGCAGAACAACATTGTTCGCACCAATGGCTCGCGCGGGGTCTTGATTACCGTGACTCGCAATGGAAAGGCCTCTACGCTCTCCATCGTCAACGCGGTCAAGGCTGAGCTGCCCCGGATCCTCGCCAATGTGCCGCCGGAATTGAACGTTACCGCTTTGGCGGATCAGTCGGTGTTCGTGCGCGCCTCCATCGAAGGAGTCTTGCGCGAGGCGCTGATCGCCGCGGGGCTCACCGGGCTGATGATTCTGCTGTTTCTGGGAAGCTGGCGCAGCACGCTGATTGTATGCATCTCGATCCCGCTTTCAATTCTTACGTCGCTATGCTTTTTGAGCCTCCTGGGCGAGACCATCAACGTGATGACGCTGGGCGGACTGGCACTGGCGGTCGGAATTCTGGTGGACGATGCCACGGTGGAAATTGAGAATACCCATCGCAACATCGCGATGAAGAAGCCGCTGGTCACGGCGGTGCTGGATGGCGCGTCACAGATCGCCGTGCCCACCTTCGTCGCCACGATTTCAATCTGCATCGTCTTCGTGCCCGTCCTGCTGCTCACCGGGACGGCGCGATACCTGTTTACACCGCTGGCGATGGCCGTGGTGTTCGCCATGCTGGCATCGTATCTGCTCTCGCGTACGCTGGTTCCCACCATGATGGCGTACCTGTTGGAATCGGAAATGGCATCGACGAAGCGGCGGATGAGCCTTTTCGAGCGCGGGCATCATCTCTTCAATCACGTGTTCGAGGCGCTGCGCTTCCGGTACATGGGCCTGCTGGATTGGGCGCTGCACCACAGAGGACGCACGCTGGCGGCGTTCGGGCTGTTCTTTGGCGCCTCGCTTTTCCTGGGGTTTTTGGTGGGCGAGGACTTTTTCCCAGCCGTGGATTCCGGCCAGATGCGGCTGCATGCGCGCGGTCCCGCAGGCATGCGGATCGAGGAGACGGAGGTGCGCTTTTCGGACCTGGAGCGCGAGATTCGCTCGGTGATTCCGCCTGAGGAACTCGACATGGTGATCGACAATATCGGGATTCCGAACAGTTGGCCGGCGATTGCGCAGGGCGATATTCCGACGATCTCCAGCGCCGATGGCGAGATTCTGATTTCGCTGAACAAGGAGAAGCACGCTCCGACCCGCGATTACGAGGTCGCGTTGCGAAAACGGCTGCGGGAACATTTTCCGGACATGACGTTCTTCTTCCAGCCGGCCAATATCACCAGCCAGATTCTGAATTTCGGACTGCCCGCCCCCATCGACTTACAGGTTGTCGGGCGCAACGCCGAGGCCAATTACAAAATTGCGCAGAAAATGGCGCAGCGCATCGCGCACATTCCGGGAGCGGCCGACGTGCATATTCACCAGGTGGCCGACCAGCCGGTGATTCGGCTCAACGTGGATCGTGCGAAGGCTTCGCAGATGGGGCTGACCGAGCGTGATGTCACCAGCAGCATGCTGATTTCGCTGAGCGGAAACGGAACCGTGGCGCCGAGTTTCTGGATGAACTGGAACAACGGCGTGAACTACAACGTCGGCGTGCAGACGCCGCAGTATCGGCTCGATTCGCTGGACGCTCTTCTGCGCACGCCGATTTCCGCCAGCACTAACGCGGTCAACAGCACGACAGCGGGCTCCCAGGGAGGCGCCTCGACGGCGGGACTGAATTCCGTGGGCGCGTCTCCGAGCGGCTCCTCGCAGGCATACGGCAATCCGGGAGCCGCGGCCAGCAGCACCCAGATGCTCTCGAACCTGGCATCTGTGCAGCGCTCGTACATGCCCGTAATTGTCAATCACTACAACGTGTGGCCGGTGTTCGATGTCTTCGCCAACGTAGACCGGCGCGACTTGGGAGGAGTGGGCGCGGAGGTGACGAAGATCATGCGCGAGGAGGAGGCCCACCTGCCGCGCGGCACCTCGTTCACACTGCGGGGACAGGTGGACACAATGCGCTCCTCGTTTTTCCGCCTGGGCCTGGGACTCGTGTTCGCGGTGGTTCTGGTCTACTTGCTCATGACTGTGAATTTCCAATCGTGGCTTGATCCGTTCATCATTCTGATGGCGCTTCCCGGCGCGACGGCGGGCATTTTGTGGGTACTGTTTCTCACCGGCACTTCGTTCAGTGTGCCTTCGATGATGGGCGCGATGATGTGCATCGGTGTGGCAACGGCCAACAGTATTTTGATCGTGACGTTCGCCAACGACGAAAGGGCCACCGTGCTCTCGGCACAGGAGGCCATGCTGAATGCGGGCTTCGCGCGTGTCCGGCCGGTTCTGATGACGGCCACCGCGATGATCCTCGGAATGGTCCCGATGGCGTTGGGGATGGGCGAAGGCGGCGAGCAGAATGCCCCACTGGGACGGGCGGTGATCGGCGGATTGGTCTTCGCGACCGTCACCACGCTGTTCGTGGTTCCCATTATCTATACTTATCTGCGCACCAAGCCCCCGGTGGATCATGAGCGTAGACTGGAAGAGCTGAACACCCGATGAGGCACACCGAACCCGATCAACCCGGCCTCTCCGATCTGTTGCGGGAGAACCAGGATCTCAAACGGCAGATCCAGGAATTGAAGGGCAACGGCCACGGCGGATCGCATGCCGCGTCGTCGCCGGCGGTGTGGCGGCCTTCCGCCATCACCATCTGGGCGATTTTCCTGGTGGCGTTTGTCGCTGTCCTGTTGGCATTCTTTGTCGGGTACCGGCCCCTGGAGAAGCGGCGCGGCATCATTGAAGGCGAAGCCCACGATCAGGAACGGGCTCTCAGGCGAGTGGAGGTGATTGAGGTCCGGCGCGACTCCAGCCAGAACGCCATCGAACTGCCAGGCAACATACAGGCGATCACCGAGGCGCCGATCCTCGCCCGGGCCGATGGTTATCTGCTGAAGCGCATGGTGGATATCGGCGATCGGGTGCGTGCCGACCAACCGGTGGCGGAGATCGAGGCGCCGGAGATGGATGAGCAGATCCGGCAGGCGAAGGCGACGGTGCAGCAGGCACAGGCGGCCGTGGACCAGGCGGCGGCGAATTATGAGCGGGGCCAGGCAGACGAAGACCTTGCCAAGGTGACCGCGGCGCGGTGGACCGCGCTTTTGGCCAAAGGCGCGGTTTCGCGGCAGGAGACGGATCGGTACCAATCGGAATACCGTGCGCTGACCGCAGCCACCAAGGCCTTGGAGAAGGCGCTGGCGATGCAGCGGAGCAACGTGGCTGCGGCCGAAGCGAACCTTTCGCGGCTGGATAAGGTGCAGGGCTATC
This sequence comes from Bryobacteraceae bacterium, assembly GCA_035295745.1. GTDB lineage: Bacteria > Acidobacteriota > Terriglobia > Bryobacterales > Bryobacteraceae > JAIQFL01. Next base: position 28,137 of record DATGIL010000015.1, read on the forward strand.
GGCTGGTCAAGGCGCCTTTCGACGGCGTGATCACGCTGCGCAATGTGGATGTGGGCGCCCTGGTGACTGCCGGCAATACGTTGCTCTTCCGGGTTGCGCAGATCAGCACGCTGCGGACTTATGTGAATGTTCCGCAAGCAAATGCCAGCGAGGTACGGGTGGGGCAGACGGCGAAGCTCAGCGTCTCGAACCTGCCGGGACGCGAGTTCCCCGGCACGGTGGCCCGCACCGCCAGTTCGCTCGATCCTGCGAGCCGCACACTGCTGGTGGAGGTGCACGTGCCGAATCCCGATGGCGCCCTGCTCCCCGGCATGTACGCCCGCGTAGATGTGATGGGGACGCGTTCCAATGCCCCGCTGCGAATCCCCAGCGACGCGCTGATCGCTCGCGGAGAAGGTACGGAAGTGGCCGTGGTGCGTGAGGGTAAGGTCCATTTGCAGAAGATCGAGGTGGGCCGGGACTACGGGGACAGGCTGGAAGTCGTTGGCGGCCTGCGCGAGGGTGAGACCATTATTGCCAATCCTGGCGATGTGGTGCGGGAAGGCTTGGAAGTACAGGCAGTGCCGGCCGGCAAGTGACGGAACGTCCCGCAACAAGTGCAAAGCTCGTGGTAATGTGAATTAATTCGATGGTCCAACCAGATCCTAAAATGCGGCGTCACGTGGCATTTCTGGCCGGTACCTGTGCGATTCTTGCTTTGCTGGCGGGCAGCAAAATGCGTGGTGCCGACCAGCCTGCTGACGCAATCCCCGTTTTCAAACAGTACTGCTTCACCTGCCATGGCAATGGCGTCGCCACCGCAGGCGTGAGCCTGGAAAAACTCACCGCCGGCGCGTCTGTCGCGGACACATACCAAACCTGGGAACGCGTGATCGCGGCGCTCGAACAGAAGCGCATGCCTCCGAAGGGCTTGCCGCAACCCAGCGATCAACAGCGCGAGCAGGCGGTTGCTTGGGTGCAATCCCAGCTCAATGCGTATGTCAAAGCACATGCGGGCGACCCCGGACACGTCACCGTGCGCCGCCTCACGAGCGGCGAGTACAACTACGCCATCCACGACCTGACGGGCCTCGATATCGACCTCGGCATCGACGCTTCGAATGATTCTGTCGGCGGCGAAGGTTTCACCAACTTCGGCGATGTGCAGTTCATGCAGGGAGCCAACTTGCAGCGCTACCTGGAGGCAGCCAAAATGGTTGCGGATCGTGCGGTCATAGGCGCCGGTCCGCTGCAGTTCTACGTCGACCCCGGTAAGACGGGGTTCGAGATGTCGGCCATCCATCGGATCAAGGACATCGACGCGGCCTACGGTTTCCGCACGGTTTCGGGTGAAGGTGGATTTTCGTTCGGTCTGGAACGATATACGAAAGCGATCTTTGCCGCCTGGGAATACCAGCATCGTGCCGCTTTAGGACAGCCCAACGCTACATTCGCCAGCCTGGCCGCTCCTGAGGGCATCACGGGGCGGTTCGTGCAACATATTTATACGGTGATGAACCGCCGCGACCTGGCATACCCGTCGTCGGAAATGGCTGCCCGATTCCACAAGCTGCCCGCGCCCGGCGCCGATCGAACTGCCAGTCTGGCGGCCGCACGGACTGCAAGCGAGGAGTTGCAGAAGTACATCACCACGTGGCCCGGTTGGTTGTTCGCTCGCGGAGACGCAGCCTACGGCGGAGCTGGGGATGAGAGCCCGCTGATCATCAACGAGAAGTCCCTGAAGGTCGAGGGGGCACATCATTTCCTGTATAATCGTGGCGGCCGCGGCGCGCCTCCAGGACGCGGTTCCGCCGGTGGCCGCGGCGCTACTCCCGCGCCGGCGGTGGGTCGACTCTATCTCTTCGCATCGCCGGTGAATCCCAGCGCGAAGGGCAAGCCAGTGGTAGTCTGGCGCAACCCGATGGTCAGCTTCAGGCAGGGTGGACTGAGGGGCGGAGCTGCCACCGCAGCGGTTAACGCGAATGGCGCGGACGATCCGAATGCGGCTGCAAAACCTCCCGCCGCGGATGCCGCTGGAGCGGGTGCGGGCGCGAATCCGGCACCGGCGCGCGGTCGGGGACCTGCCGCTCCCCGCATTCCCTTGCGCACCGTGGTCACCGAAGCGTGCGCCAAGAAGTTGAATTTCGGAGTGAGCCCGGATGGTGCGACGATCGGCCCCGACGACTTCGCCTCCGATCAGGCGTCAACCGCGATTGAAGTGAATTTGCCGGCGGGTTTCACGGTTTTCGATTTTCAGGCCGATGCCGAAGTCGGCGCTGACCGAGATCAGGTCTTCCGCGTGATCATCACCGACCGGGAAGACGGCAGCTCGCGCGGTATCCCACTGCGCGCGATTCTGGGCGACCCAAACAGCAAAGGGTACCTGGCATTCAAGGCTGGCGTGCTTCAACTGGCCGATATCCTGCCGCCTAACTCAAACGCTGAGCCGACACCCGCCGATAAGGATCCGCCCCCCGAACCGTTCGACGCCACCTACAACACGCCCGAGCACGATGCTTTCGATAACGACGTGAAGTATGTGCGCGACGATCACTTCATTTACCAGAACATTCTGGACGATGCCACGCGGGCCAAGGTCGACCAGGCTTGGAACGACGTCTACACGTCGTTTGAGTATCACGATCATTATCTAAAGCTGATTGCGGAGCACTATCAGGTCGATCTGAAGGGCAAGCACATCGGCGAATTGTCGAAGGCCGATTTCGATGCGATGCCCGCGGAGGCGCGGAAATATGCGCTGGGGCTGAGGGCGACTTACGACTCCGCGCGTGCCGCCGAGATGGCAGCTCGTCCGCGGCACATCGCAGACTGCCTCGAGTTCGCCAGCCGCGCATGGCGCAAGCCCCTGACGGAGCGCGACAAAGCCAGCCTCCGGGCCTTCTATCAAAAGGCGCTTGCCGAAGATCCCGATCACACTCGCGCCATCAAGACGCTGATCGCGCGCATTCTGGTGGCTCCGGAGTTTCTGTATAAGCTGGAGCAGTCTTCAGCCACCAGCGCGGCGTTGGTGAGGCCAATTGCCGCCATCGCGCCGGCGCTCAAACCGCTCAGTGGTTTTGAAGTCGCGAGCCGGTTGAGCTTCTTTATCTGGTCGTCGATTCCGGATGACGAATTGCGGCGCGCCGCGGCGGCAGGAGAATTGAACGATCCGCAGCACATCCGCAAGCAGGCAGCCCGCATGTTGGCGGACCCGAAGGCTCGGCGGATGGCGACGGAGTTCTTCGGACAATGGCTGGGATTCTACCAGTTCGACCGTTTCAAGGGCGTAGACACCAGCCGCTTCCCTGAATTCACGCAGGAAGTGAAATCGGCGATGTACGACGAAGCGGTTTCGTTCTTCGAGTACATCGTCCGCAACGATCGCCCTTCGAGCGAACTCCTCACGGCTGACTACACTTTCCTGAATGCTCCCCTGGCGAAATACTATGGCATCTCGAAAACGGTGAAGTCGAAGAATGAAGTGGAAAAGGTAGATGGCGCTAACGAGTTCAATCGCGGCGGTCTGCTGCGCCTGGGCGCGATTCTGACGGCCACCTCCGCCCCGTTGCGAACCAGTCCCGTGCGGCGCGGCGATTGGGTGCTGCGGCGTATTCTCGGGATTGCGGTGCCGCCTCCTCCCGCGGATGCCGGTTCGATCCCCGCCGATGACAAGCTCTTCGGCGGCATGTCAGTGCGCGAACGCCTGCAGGTGCACAAGCGCAATGCGACCTGCGCCACATGCCACACCCGCATCGACCCGTTGGGCTTTCCCCTCGAGCACTATGACTCGACGGGCCGGTGGCGCGAAAAATATTCCGATGGCAAGCCGATCGACGATTTCGGCACTTTGACCGACGACAACAAGATCACGGGAATATCAGGTTTGCTGGATTATCTTCACACCAGGCAGGCCGATCAGGTACAGCGCACGCTCGCGCACAAGCTGGTGGGTTACGCACTCGGCCGTACGTTGCTGCTCTCCGACCAGCCGCTGGTAGACAGCCTGGTCGCGGCTGGCGGTGGGGCAGGATTCTCGCAGCTTGTCGGCGACATCGTCACCAGCAAGCAGTTTCGCAACCGCGCCGTGCAAGAGGACGCTTCGGCGCCTGCGGCTGAGCATCGCGCCAGTGCACAACTTCCCATCAGATCTCAGGCATCCGAAGCAGGCAGGTAGAATCATGAACAGACCAGAGAATCATTCGAGGCGTCATTTTTTGCGAGCAGCCGGTGTGGCGCTTGCGTTGCCGTGGATGGAGTCGCTGCCCCTGATGGGCGCTACGGACGACGCCACAGTCGCGGCCAACAAGCCGCCCCTGCGGTTCGCCACGATTTACTGGTCGAACGGCATCAAGCCGGCGCATTGGTGGGCCAAGGGAAGCGGCGCCTCGATGGAATTCGGGCAGAGCGCCGCGCCGCTGACCCCATACGCCAATGATGTCGTCTTTGTCAAAGGACTCTTCAACGAGCAGGCGTTCACCAATCCCAGCCCGCACCAGGGCCGAAATGCCAATCTGCTCTCAGGTGCGCGTATCAGTTCTGAACCCAGCGATATCCGTTGCGGCACCTCGATGGACCAGGTGCTCTCGCGCGAGATCGGCAGCCAGACAGCGGTGCCGAGCATGGCACTGGGAATCGAGCCCAACGAACTGCGCCTGGAAGACGGCCTCTCGATGATCTACGCCTCCAACATCTCCTGGGAGACGCCGACTCGTCCCGCGACCAAGGAGATCTACCCGGCGCGAGTATTCGACCAGTTGGTGGATGATGGCAAAGGGCGCAAACTGGACCGCAGCATCCTGGATGCCGTGCTTCAGGAGACCCGCGACCTGCAACCGAAGATCAGCAGCGGCGACCGCAAAAAGCTCGACGAGTACCTGGAGTCGGTGCGCTCCATTGAAAAGCGCATCGATACGGCGGCCAAACAGGAGCGCATCGAGGGCTGGCGTCCGACGCTGACCCAGCCGAACATGCCGCGTCCGGCGAACGAGATTCCACAGAACGTTCCCGACCACATGAAGTTGATGCTGGATCTGATCGTGCTGGCATTCCAGATGGACAAAACGCGCATTGCCACCTGCATGCTCAATAACGATCTGTCGCAGATGAATTTCAAGTTTTTGGAAGGCTGCCACGGAGCATTGCATTTGGACCTCACGCACAACGGGCATGTGCCCGAGCTGGAGGCGATGTACCTGAAGTCGAATCAGTACCACGTGAAGCAGTTCACGTATCTGATTCAGCGGCTGAAAGACATCGATGAAGGCGGACAGTCGCTGTTCGACAGCTCGATTCTGATGTTCACTTCGAGCCTGTATGATGGTGACGCGCACGGCGCCGATCAGTTGCCCATCGTGCTCTCCGGCGGCGCCAGGGGCACGTTGAAGGGTGGCCGCATGGTCGACTTTCTGGATAAGGGCAACGACAATCGCCGGGCGTGCAGCCTGTACCTCTCGGTCATGGATCAGATGGGCGTGAAGCTCGATCGATTCGGGGATACGGACAAGCGTCTGCCTGGCATTTTCTCCTGACTAGGGCCGCGTCCTTAACAGCCCACGCCAGATGGCGCTGTGCCGCCGGCGTCTGACACGGTGGGTCCTTCCATCTTCACTGCGTTCCGGGTTTTCGGATGGAGCACGAGCGAACTGCGGGCGCTCTACTGCGAAATGGCTCCCTGCGCCGAGTGCCGAAGGGTGGTACTGGTAGTCGAGCGCTTTCCCAGCGCTAAGGCCCCCATGCAGCAGCAGAATCATTCTTTGATCGATTCCCGGCCCGATCCGCGCACGTATGAGTGTCGCGGGTTTCGCCCGCCGCAGAAAGAGGAACGACATGAGAATTCAGACGAAAGTGAAGGCCGGCTATCAGACTGGTGGCAGTGGCGCCGGGCGTGTTACCAATTGATCATCAACCAAAACGAGACACTGGCACGCTAGCGTTTAAACACCGCCTTCAATGCCGCCTCCGAAGTCACAATCTGGCGGCGGCGTTGGCGGCCACAGCAACCCAACGGGGGGCCCTGACCGGAATGGAGAGCCCCCTCATTCTGAAATTTGCATTCGACACTCGAAACCCGAGAACGGTATCGCAGCGATGTCGTCGAGCGCGCGTGAGCGGCTCATTCGGCCTCCCAACGTAGGCCCTCGCGGTGCCATCGTCAGAGTTCGCTATCGCTGAGACTGTATTTCGCTTTCAAGGCCCCGAGCGCGGCTCCCAGAGCGTCCTCAGGCGCCTTGTAGGCCCTTAGCAGGACATCGAGCCTTCCAATTCCATCGGGGTACGTGTCTCCGGCGTAGGCCCTACTTTGCCGGTATTCGACAAACTGAGTTCCGGACTGCTCCAACAGCGCCCGCATATCCTGCAGTAGCCTCTGGCGGCGTGTCAGTTGGGTGATCAACGGGTTGCGAACACTCCGTGTATATTCTTCTTTGAGCACCTGGCCGTCAACCGCCTGACGCACCTGGCTCAATTGGGTACTGGCTGCCACGGTGGATTTTGCCAGTTCAGCTGCGACGGCGGCGTTTTGATCCAATTCAACGCCACGGCCTGCACCGTTTGCAGTGATCCCGCCGCACCAGGCACGAGCGCTGCTCACGAGGTCTTTCTCAAGAGCATCAGCGGCGGCAAAGTTAGATTTCTTCTCTGTGAGCACCTTGGCGAACTGAACCGCCTCGATCCTCTCTTGTTTCCCGCATCCGGCGCACAACGCCGCAGCAACCAACAGCAAACAATTTCCCGAGTTGCAGATCTTCATTTCTGTTGCCTTTCAGCGACCCAAGTATAAGTTGTTTCTCCAGGCGTGTCTATCACACTGCGCCACATCACGTGCGCCACATCACGGGCTTGGCTGAAGCGCTAGGACTGCGAAATCTTCCAAGTATGAAGAAACGCTCCATCGGCTTGAGGCCGAGCCTGCTTTTTCTCTTCTGAACCGCCAAGGCAGACCATTCGGGTCGTGGTTCAGTCACTTTCCAATTCGGCGAATCTGGAAACATCGGTTTGTAGCAGGATGCTCGAGGCCAACAGGCTCCTGTACAGAGGTCGTGGAATTGGATGGAAACAACGAGAGCATAGGCAATGCCGAACGTGACCGTTCGTGACGAGGTTTCCGGTTCAAATGCCCAGGGCCGAGAGGAGGTGATGGTTGGACACGTTTGGAGCAGACTTCGCGTCGAAGCAGCCGGCACCTGAAGGGAACGAGAGCCCTGCCGAGGTGATGGGAGGGCGCTCGGATGGCTATGAGTGAACTCCGCCCGCCGCATCAAAGCTGTTCGGGACTGGCAGCCGAACAGCTAGCGTACCCGAAGCTACGATCTATCGCTGGGCTGCTGTTCTCGACCTGGTTCCAAGACTGAAACGCCTCTCCTGGTCAGGTGGCGACACCCGAATGGGAGCCAAGCCAGAGAAGGCGCCAGCACCATCACCAACGTTCCCGGTTCCGGCGTCCCGCTGACGGCTCCGAAGGCGACATTGTCCAGGCCGCGGGTTTCAAATCCAAGAGTACCTAAGGTTGCCGGCGCTCACCCAGAGCAAATGAATGCGGCTGTGAGAGTTTGCGGAACAGGATCATCATCGAGAACAACTGGAGTGGCGGGTTGTCCCCGAGGATGTGGCACTCCTCGTCCGAATGACGCGTTGAATCCGGAAAGCGGGCGCATCCAAGGTCGCACTGAAAGCGATGGTAGGCCCCTACGATATGGGCCAGTGAATTAGCCCTGATTCGTAGCGTCGCGTGCCTCGTCATGCGCGCGCTTGACGCTTTCAGCCAATTGCGCGGCGGTGTACGGCTTCTGCAAGAAACCGCTCAATCCGATTCCACCGAACTTGCTGATCGCGTCGGCCTTATCGTATCCGCTGCTCAAGATCACCTTCACCCCCGGCCTGATTCGCTGGAGGCGCTGAAAGGTCTGTTCGCCGTTCATGATCGGCATGGTGAGATCCAGCAGCACCAGCGAAATCTCTTCGGGCGCTTTGGAAAACAGCTCCGCCGCGATTTGCCCGTTCTCTGCCAGCACCACGCGATATCCCCTGCTTTCCAACGTGTTCCTGGCAATCCGCCGCACGATCTCCTCATCGTCGACCACCAGAATCGTACCGGCCCCGGAAGCCTCTTGCTCTGGTTGCACCGTCGAGCAATTTGCGGATTGTGCGGGGAAGAGGACCCGAAACGTACTGCCTCTGCCAGGGACACTTTCCACTTTCAGTGCACCATTGTGTCCCCGCACGATCCCAAGTACTGCGGCAAGTCCCAACCCCCGGCCCATGAATTTGGTGGTAAAGAACGGGTCGAAAATCTTGCAAAGCGTGGCTTCGTCGATGCCGCAGCCGGTATCTCGCACCTCAACGTATACGTATTCTCCGGGATGCGCATTCTCGCAGCCCATCGCCGTCTTCAGATAGGCGTCGTCGACTGGTGTTTTCCCGGTCTCCACGACGACCAGGCCGTCCGTCTCCGGACCGATCGCCTCGGCCGCGTTGATGATCAGGTTCATCACGATCTGCTGGACCTGCGATGGATCGGCTTCGATATGCGGGAGGCTGTCCGCCGGATTGAGCATCAAGTGGACGTTCTTCGATATGGATGTCCGGATCAGCGAACTGATTTGCCGTACCAGGTCGGAGAGATTAACGCTTTGGATGGCAAAGCGCCCTTTTCCCGAATAGGCCAACAACTGGCGAACCAGATCGGCTGCCCGTTCGCTGGCCTGGATCGCGTCTTCCAGGTAGGCCCGGCGCGGGCTGACCCGCGGCTCGTTTTCGACGGCAAGGCTGATGTTGCCGATGATTCCGGTGAGAAGATTGTTGAAGTCGTGCGCGATGCCTCCGGCCAGAATTCCGAGGCTTTCGAGTTTTTGGGTCTGCCGCATGCGCTCCTCGGTCCGCTGCTCGTCGGCGAGGCGATCGCGCACTTCGTATTGACGCCTCCGCTGGCGCAGGGCGGAGGCCACGGCGCTGGTCAGAGTCTGCATACGGACTGGCCGTTCCAGCAGGGTGATGTTGCAGCCTTGTTCCACCAGCTTGGTGATGGTCGGATCCGAGCCTCGGCGGCTGGTCATCGCAATGAGCGGGAGATCCGACCACGCCGGCTGTTCTCGCAGAGCCATCAGCAGAACGGAAGCGGCTCCCGAGCGCAATGCCTCCTCCGCCAGGAGCGCGGCCGCGGCATCTCTCTGCAGCCGGGCTGCAAAAGATTCCATATCGGCGCACATCTCGGCGGAAATTCTGGCGCGTTGCAATGCCTCGCAGATCAGAAAGGCATCGCGTCCCGTGGGCGCCAGTACCAGGACGTGGTCACTCACCTCGGGTACCGTCACGATCTTCCGATAGCATTTGACGGTCGCTGCCGGTGAATACCGGAACACCGGTCAGGATGCCTTGGAACTGGAACAGCGGGTGCCCGATCTTGATTCCGGTGGAGGTGAAGCGCATTTCGCGAATGGTCCGTTCATGGCCACCTCGCCGTTTCTTGATCACAGAGAGGGCCTGTTTCACCTGCCCGCCGGCTTCGAAATATCGCAGGACAATTACCGTGTCCGCGAGATACGTGATATCCACGGGCGCTTGCATCGACTGACCCAGCAGACCGAACTGAGCGACGATCAGAATCGTCATCACGCCCTGAGTTGCGAGGTAGGTCAATAGCTCATGCATGTGCATCAAGAGGTAGCGTTCGCTCGGCATCGCATTGAGATAGCCGTTCAGGCTATCGATCACGACCATGGAAGTGTCATGCCTCGCGACCGCGTCGCGCACGGTTTGCGAAAATTCGCCCGGGGACATCTCGGCGGGGTCGACCTGCTGAACCACCAGGTGGCCGCTGGCTAGATACGGCTCCAGATTCATCCCGAACCCGGCGGCTCGCTCCAGGAATGTGTCGCGGCTCTCTTCGAAAAGGTAGCAGGCGGCCCGTTCTCCGGCCTCGACGGCGCGGTACGCGTATAACGTTGCCAGGCTCGATTTTCCGCAACCCGACGGGCCGATCATTACCGTGCTGGTACTGCGATCTAACCCGCCTTCCAGCAACTTGTCGAGTTCGGCAATGCCGCTGGAGAATCGTCCATTCTTCAGGGGCCGGGAGGCTCTCTCGTGAGCCAGGCGCGGGTAGATTTCCAGCCCGCCGGTGACGATCGAGAAGTCGTGGAAGCCGTCGCGGAATTTCACCCCGCGCATTTTGATGACGCTCGCGCGCCGCCGCGAAGAGCCATATTCGGCCGGTACTCTTTCCAGCAACAGAACGCCGTGTACGATGCTGCGGATCTGCGGTTCCGTTTGATAGCCGACATCGTCCAGCAGCAACGCGGTGCATTGCCGGTCGGCCAAAAACTGCTTGACGCCCAGCATTTCGCGGCGGAATCGCAGGGGATCTTCCGCTAAGAGCCGCAATTCCGATAATGAATCGAATACCACCCGCGAAGGGCGGATGTCTTCGATGCGGCGGCGAATCTGGCTGGTGGTGTAGCTGAGTTCCACTTCCCCGGGATGAAAGACCGTGTATTGCGTTTCCGGTTTAAACTGATCTTCCAGTTTTTCGAGCTCATAGAGTTCGATACCGTCCAGGGACCACCCATGCGAGTCCGCCACCAGTTGCAATTCTTCCCGGTTCTCAGAGAGCGAGATGCACAAGCCGGTTTCGCCTCGCTGACGGCCCTCGAGCAGAAACTGAAGTCCCAATGTAGTCTTTCCACTGCCGGGATGTCCTTCGATCAGGTAAATGCGATTGCGCGGGAAGCCTCCGCCAAGGATGTAATCCAATCCTTTGATTCCGGTTGTCGCTCGATTGCCCGCCGATAAGTCGACTCCGTTTGAATTGTTCTCAGGTCTGCTTGACATCGCTCTTCCTCCATTGCAGCCGCACAAGTGGCGGCACGGCCGGCCGGCCTGAAACATGGTTCAGACAACGTGTGGGTCGCCTGGCCGTGACTCAATTGCTTCGTAGGGATCAAGGCCAACGGAACTTCGGAGGCCAGGCAATTACGGAACCAGCAAATTTCTTGCCAATCCGGACGGAATCAGACGAATAGCTCGACGGGGCCAATCGCTTTGGGCGGGTGGTTTATTTGGCCGGCACCATGCTGGTCACCTGTCGCGTCTCCACGGTCACGGGACCGAGCAGCCCCGAAGGGATCAACGGGGACGAGGCCTTGAATTTGGTGATGTTGGTTCGCGTGGTGCGCTTCTCAAGAGGTAACAACTCGTCGCCGATCAGCCGGTTCGGCCATAGGTTGGTCACTTCTACCCGCAGTTCATTCAGTCCGGGCCTGGCAGCGCTACCTAGCGCGACTCGGAACGGCTTCTTCCAAAGAATACCGAGATCCTGCCCGTTGACTCGCACTCCGGCGATTTCGCGGACTTCGCCGAGATCCAGGTAGAGAGGCTGCGACACATCCAGGCGATCGGGCAATCGAAATCGCGTCGAATAGGTCGCGGTCCCGGAATAGTAGTGGATTCCCGGATCCGCGCTCTGGGTCCACGAAGTGAGCTGGTCGAAAGAGACTCTCTCCGGCGCGCCCCAGCCGGGTGTAAATTCGACCGACCAGGGGCCGGGGACTGCAACGGGTGGCGGGAGGGTGTCGATGTCTGCCGCCACAATCCTGTCATTGTTCAGAGTGGCGGTGTATCTCCCCGGCGAGCGGGCTTCGATTTCGACCGACCCGTTTGCGGACACACGTAGCGCCGGATCCGGGCCCTTCCAGGAGGTCCGAGTCAAGTGTGTCCCAGCGAGCTGCCGCAGCACCACGATCGTGCTGCCATGCGACTCCAGATGCAGACGCACCCTGGTCCTCCCATCGCCGAGCGTCATGTAGACGGGTAGCGCCTCCACTCGTCCATTCTCGGCGATCCACCTCTCGGGCGATTTGCCGGCAACCCGCAGCGTCACGTCAGCATCAATGGCCTCCGCGCGGGTGTTGCGTGTGAAGTAGATGTCGGCGGCTCCCGATCTCCTATGGATGTAGTCAAGCCCCGTGCCCTCAAAATCGGGCGGCGCTTTTAACATCTCGAGAACTGCACGCGCCGATTGTCCACAGTAAACCGTGCCCTTGCCGAAACTGTGCTGTTGCACGCCGTTCTTCCCGCACTCGCCCCAGACTTCGCCGGCGATCGCGTTGATCTCCTCATCGCCGGCCAAGCCGGTAGCAGAACGAGGCCGCGGACCCAGAACAGATGCGCCCTCCGATACCAGCTTGCGGATGGCGTGAAGTGCGTCGACCGATATCGATGTCCGATCCGGCAGCACCAGCAGACGGTAAGTCACGCCTTCGGGCAGAACGAGCTCGCCATTACGGGCTGAAACGCGGTGAGTCAGCACGAACTCATCGGTGGCATCGTAATCGTAACCGGGAAGAATTTTCGCAGGATCGGATGCCTTGAGCTGCACGAAGTTCGGCACCTGGTCGCCGTAATAATAGAGGATGTCGGCCACCGGGCGCCCCTGCTGCATCAGGAACTGGACCCGATTGATGTAGCTTGCGAACGCCCCGGCCTGCCGCCACCAGGTGACGTTGGGGTTGAGATGCGTCCCGGCAAAATATTCCTGGCCGGGCAGCCCCATGGACTTGGGCGATGAAGTGAAGGTATGCCAGATGAGGCGGTTCATGCCTTCTGTAATCGCCTGGTCGAAAGCGGGCTGCAGAGTGGCAGGAGTTTCCTCCCATTGCGGCCCAATGCTGGTCATGCCCTCGGCGGCCACAATCGTCTTGCCATAAGTGTGCGCGGCGCTGGACGCCTCCTTGAGAAAGAATCGCTCCTCATCCTTCACGCGATGTGTCGGCGAGGGAGCCCAATACTCGGTCTGTGGAAAGGCGCTGACTCCCAGCGTTTCGAGAGCATCGATCGGCGCGCCGTGAGGTCCGCCGGACTCCGGATGGATTCCGAGCCCATACTGCGACGCCAACTCCGCGAATGGCCGATAGTGTCCGCTTACAATCAGGTCGCCCACAGTCCTGCGCAGATCGTTGAGAAAGCGGCCGCTGCTCTGGCGGTCGTTCACGATGCGCCCGGCCACTACCGGAAGATAGGGCAGCAGATCGTAGCCGCGGCGAGTGCGGAACTCGTCCCGGAATCGGGGCGTCCAGTTCAGTCCGCCCAGTTCCCAACTGTCGGTCACCAGGTATTTCAAGGAGCGGCCCAGGTACGGACGCGCGATTTCCAGAAGCGGGGCCACGTTGCGCTTCCAGTAATCCTCAAATATGGAGCGGTCCATGTAATCGATCGCCAATCCCTGCCACTGATTGCTGGACGTGGAGACCTTCGCACCGCTCGCCGTGTATCCCAGCCGCAGGATCTCCCATGTGCCCGCCGGGGCGGACCACAAAAATTTCCCGTCCGGCATCATGTATTTGGTCACGTCGCGGACGTCGCTGAGGAACGTGTCTTCTTCGCCTTCGACGGCGGGGAAGTCTTCGAGTAGCGGTGCGGTTGGAGGCATGGACATGCCCGTCTCCACTGCGGCCGATTTGGCTGCGAGCTGGCGGATGGGCTGCCGATTGCCGGGCAGATCGGCGCCATGGCGGAGCGGGTAAGCCAGCACCGCGATATCGCGATAGAATCCGGTGGGGCCGGCGGGAGGACCAGGCAATTCTTGCTTGATTTCGAGTGGTCCGTCGACAGTGATTCGCGACCACGTGAGAAGCTTCGCCCCCTGTTCGGGAGTCACGCCGGGTCCTCCCAGATTCCACCCACTTTCGATATTCAGGCTGATTTCCAGGTCGAGCCTCGCCGCCTCGCGCAAAGCGTGAAGGTACAAGTCGCGCCATTCCGAAGTGCCGAACATCGGACCGGCCGTGGCGGTCCGGTTGCCCTGCTGCCCCGACCCGTCAGCGTCCACCAGAATGGCGCCGCCGTAGCCTTTGGCCTTCATTTCCTCCAGGTCGCGGGTGATGGCGGCGCGGTCGGTATTGCCGTTCAACCACCACCAGTAGCATCGCAAGCGAGCGGCGAGCGGCGGATTCTGAAAGCCATCGCGCAGGTCATCGGGATTCGGCGCGCTCAGGATTGGCACCGCGAGCGCCGCCAGCAGGACCAGACCGCCTGCCAGAAGCAGGCGGCGGCCGTGGGGAAAAGAGGTCATCAGATCTGCCGCTCTAAGACTAAGACTAATGCCAATCGCACGTAAGCGCTCCTGTCTGCGATGCCGTGAAAGAAATCGCCCGCAAGCGGGAGCGGCAACGGAATCGACTGCCCCGCCACTGAAGGTGCAGGACTGGCCGGCGGCAGACGATTCCCGCCAGGCGATTCCCCCTGCGCTCCCGAATTCCTGCCAGCTTCTGACAGTCGCGGCACGCAGCCTTTACCTCGCGTCTGCAAGGATTTAGCGAGCCGCGACCATATGGAGGCGAACCTGCCGCACCCTTCTTCCGCACACTGTTAGAAGTTCAACTTGAGAGCCAGTTCGACGATGCGCGGGTCGTTGACCTGTCCAATGCCGATCACGCCGGTGGTGGTGTTGGGTCCGCCGAATACAGGCGTATTTGCCAGATTGTAAGCGTTAGCGCGAATTTGTACTTTAACGCGTTCGTGCACCTGGAAGGTCTTGAACAAAGAGAAGTCCATAGTCGTCGGCACTTCCGTGCGGACGCCGGGGAGCACAGTGCTCAAAGTGCGCAGCGTGTAGGGCGGCGCCGTAATGAAGGCTACCGGCTGGTTGGCGTCGATGCAGTTCTGGCGCACGCCTGAGGTATTCAGCGTGCAGGTGTTGAACCACTGTTGATAGGAGGGGTTGCTGAGCTTGGGGTTGACGCCGGTGGAGTAGACGCTACCCGGCGAGCTCACCAGCGACCCGTTCAGATAGCGGATGATGCCGTTGGCTTCCCAGCCCCCCAGCACATTGTGCAGGAGTCCCTTGCTGTTGGCGAAGATGGGGAGCATATAAGTCATGCTGAAGGTGACAACCTGGCTTGGTTCGCCGGCCTGGACGCGGGCCAGCATGGTCCAGTCATCCTGATCGTTGAGATAGCTGGTCTGCTGCATGATCTTGTCCCACGTATAGCTCAGCCTTCCTTGCAGGCCGGCGCTGAGACGCTTTTCCACCGAGATCTGCAGCGAGTTGTAGAGGCTGCTCCCGATCGGATTCGTCGATTCGGTGATGCCACCAAATTCCGGGTACGGAACCTGCAAAGATTGGTAGGCTACGGTGCTGTTGTTCAGGCTGGACCCGGGGATTTTGCCTGCCATCGGGTTCGTCACCTGCCCCAGTAAGGTGGTACTTGGAACTGGAATCGGATTACCGGGAAGAGCGTAGAAGCTGCGCGGCAGGAAGTTGATGGCCTTCGATACTGAGAGCTGCGACGCATAATTGCCTGCGAAGGCAACCTCCAACAATGTGTTCTTGGGCAGTTGCTGCTGCACCGCGAGCGAATAGTTGTAGACCTTGGGGATGGTGCGGTCCGGGTCGGCGAACGTGAAGCCCTGCCCCAGTTGGGTCGCCAGGCCCAGGGTGCTTCCCGTGGCGGGGATGATGCCGGTAGGGAACGGATTGCTCAGCCCGTTGACCGGGGTGAGATTGCTGTCGTTGGAAACGATCATGCCCGTATTCGCGCTGAAGCCGGTGTTTCCGCCGGTCTGGAAGGTGACGGAGTAGTTCGTGCCGAAGCCCCCGCGCAGCACCGTCTTATCGAAAAGTCGGTACGACGCGCCGATGCGCGGCCCCCAGTTGTTCAAATCCTTCACGAACGGGAAGCGATGGTTGCTGTCGGTGAACAGCAGGCCACCTTTCAGCGCCAGGCCGGTTACTTGGGACTGTAGCGGGTTGGTATCGGTGAAGTCGAAGCCCGCGTTCTGGCGGTTGTATCGTTCGGTCATGGGCGATTCGTACTCCCAACGCAGACCCAGGTTCAAGGTCAGACGGGGAGTGATACGCCAGTCGTCCTGGATGAAGAAACCCTCGTAGATCTGTTGGAACGCCGAGGCGATAGTGACACTGTACCCGCCGGCCGACGGCCAGCCGAGCAGCAACGACGCAAATGCATTGCCCGCGGTAGCGCTGCCCGACTGGGCGTTCTGCTGCGTGAATCCCGCGCTGAAGCTGAACGGATTGAGATTCGATACCGGCGTGTTGTTGTTAGCCTTCATGATGTACAACTCGCCTCCCACTTTGAGGCTGTGGCTGCCAACGGTTTTGTTGAGCGTGGCCGAGAACGAATGGTCGAAGGTAGTGGTGTATTGACTGGTGGTCGGGGTGCCGGTACCGGCATTGCCGATGGTTCCGGTGAAGCCCGAGATATTCAGCCCGGGGTAGTTCATGTGAGGCAACTGCGAGACCACTTGTTGCGAGAATCCAAGCTTGGTGATGTCGTAGTTGTCGCCGTAGAGTCCGACCTGGAACGGGTGGAAAATGAACCCGTACTTCACGTCCAACACGGTGCTGGCCGACAGGGTGCTGGTCCAGTCGACACTGCCTCCGTGATTGTTGCGGAAGTGGAGATAGCCAGGACTGGCCGCGGGATTGGCCCAGCCGTACGTCGGAAAGAGTTGGTGCCGCACGTTAGAGAAGCCCATCATGCTCAACCGGTTCTTCTCGTTGATCTGATGGTCCACGCGCGATGCAATGGAATGATACTGGTCCTGTTGGGAGTTTGGACTGACTACGAAGTTATTGAATCCACCCGTAGTTCCGGCCAGGTTGGGCAGAGGATAGTCATTGATCAGGGCCTGTCCGACTGGGTTGATGCGGTTCTTGGGGATGAGATTCCCGGAGAACGGCTGACGCAGATACTGTCCGTTGGTGAGGGTGGTGGTCAACGGGTCGTAAATAATGACTGGTGCGCCGGTGGAGTTAACCAGCGTCGAGAAATCTCCGGTGCGCTCCGCCTGTGTCGGATAGGATGCGGTGTAGGGCAACGGGCTGGCATTGCGGATCCACTCAATGTTCAACATGAAAAAGGTCTTGTCTTTGCCGTTGTAGATCTTGGGCAGGTACACCGGCCCGTCGATCACGAAGCCCGGCTGGTTCCATCGCATGACGCCGCGCGGATTGTTGGCTGCGTTGCCGGCGAAGCTGTTGGCGTTTAGCTTGTCGTTGCGGAAGAACTCGTATAACGAGCCATGCAGCGTGTTGGTGCCGCCTTTGAGTACCGCGTTCACCACCGTACCGCTGCTGTGGCCGTATTGTGCATCGTACGTGTGGGTCTGGACGGTGACTTCCTCCACCGAATCCGGTGACGGAACGAACCCCACGTAAATCGCTGCAGACGCTCGTTCTTCGGGTGCGTTCGGGATGCCGTTCAGCATGATCTGGTACTGGCTGCCGATGCCTTCGGACGACATTTGCGCCGAAGCGCCGTCATAAGGGCGTCCGGCCGCCGTTCCTTGCGAGGTCGTGTCCAGCGACGAGTACATGCCGGTCGCGAGGTCTGCCAGCATGTAAGTGTTGCGGCCCATCAAGGGAAGGTCCCGTGCCTCAGTAGTATTGATGGTCTGGCCCATCGAGGCAGTCGCGGTTCGGAGCTGATCGGCTTGCGCCGAAACTGTGACGCTTTCGGTGGCGGTGCCGACTTCCAGCTTCAGGTCGGCCTGCACTCGGTCGCCAGCGTGGACCTCGAGGTTGTCGTGGACTGCCTGCTTGAACCCCTGGAGGGTCGCCGTCACTTTGTAGGTGCCGGGCACCAAAAAGGGAATGGTGTAAACTCCGGCCTCGTTGGTACCGGCCGAAGCGGTCACGGAAGTATCGACATTACGCGCTTCCACCTGAACGTTCGGGACGGCGCCGCCCGAACTGTCCTTCACCGTGCCGGTGATGGTGCCTCGAAATTCCTGCCCGGGTGCCGGGACAGCCAGGAACCAGAGTCCCGCCAGCAGAGTGGCTTGGACGACTTTTTGAAACGTCAACGCGGACATAACCTCTCCTAAAAGCCAATTACGGATACCCTTGTCATAGAACGGTGCTCCCCCAACCGGTAGTGCGCATGGCGTTTCTTGACGTTTGCGAACAGTTTGGTGGTGTTACAATCTGATTGATCTCGCGATGGTTGCGTCCGAACCCCCGGTTACGGAAAGTGAGAAGCGAGAGGCCCTGGAAGCGGCCTTAAGCAGTCGGGCGTTTGCCCGTTCTACGCAGTTGCGCGCACTGCTCCGCTACATTTGTGAACGGGAGTTGTCGGGACAGTCTGCGGACCTCAACGAATACCAGATCGCGGTGGATGTCCTGGGCAGGCGTAAAGATTTCAACCTGACCGACGATTCCACCGTTCGGAATCGGGCTTACGAGTTACGGCAACGACTGGAGAAGTATTACGCCAGTGAGAACGTGTCGGCGGCGGTGCAGATTCAGATCCCCCGCGGCGGGTATGTCCCGTATTACACGCGGCATCAGGCCTCGACTACCGAGTTGCATCCCACCCGCCTCCCGACAGAGATAGCGGCACCTTCCCCTCCGGTCCTGGCTCCCCGTCGTTCATATCGCGGTGTGGCCGCGGCATTGATGTTTCTGCTTCTGGGGGTGGTCGCGGGCTGGTATTTTGCGCGGCCGCATCCGCCTTCCGTTCTGAAAGAAGCTTGGGGCCCGCTGGCGGATCCTGGAGACGAGATGCTGATCTCGATCGCCACCAGCCTGCACATGATCGTGCGGCCTCACATCGCGGAGCACCCGTGGCGTTTACCTGCGCCGCCGAAAGTGCAGGATCTCTACGGCCCCACACGGCCTTTAGACCCCGGAACCCCGCTCTACATGGAGCCCGCGCAACTTTCCGTTCCGCTGGCGGAACTGGCAGCGGCGGCAACTCTCAGCAACACCCGGACGGCCTTCGGCGGAGCCTACCAGATTCTCCCTGAATCGGAATCTCCAGTGGCGGCGTTGCGCGGACGGAATGCGATCCTGCTCGCTACCGGCACCCACAGCGAGGCGGCCCGCACGCTCCTGCGCAACCTGCCTCTAACCATCGACTACAATGCCGCCGATCGCTTCTGCGTGCTCGATCAGCGGAAGCCCGTGGGTCAGAACGAGTTATTCGTCGCTCAGCCAACCGGACAGCCGGTGCCTTCGACACTCTACGGTCTGTTGAGTGTGCTCACCTGGCCCGAATCCGGCGGAAGGGTCAAACGAACTGTAATCATCTCGGGCACTGGTTCTGCTGGAGTGCAGGCGGCCGCGGAGTTTTTCTCCTCCCCGGCGCACATGCGCGAACTTCAGGATCGCTTGCACGGGTTTCCACCGGCTTACCAGGTGGTGGTGAGCTGCAAGACGTCGGGGCTTAGGCTGATTTCGTATGAGTATGCAGCGCACGAAGTCGGGACGACGCATTAGAGAAAAACGCTCTCTCACGAGCCGCGCGCGTAAGCAAGCGACCACTAATCAGAGGGCGGTGACGCTACCTTACGGTCGCGGCTCGTAAGACAACCTTATTCGCGAGCCCCGCGCGCGTAAGCAAGCGACCACTCACCTTTCAGGCATCTTTACTTCAAGTCGATCTGCAACACCTGAATCGCAAATGCGGGCATCGAGTGATGTAACTGATTACTCAGTCCACGCAAGGCGCTTTCTACAGGCACTACTTTGGTGGGCTGATCGATGGTGTTGGTGCTTTGGGTGTCGTTGGCGCTCAGCGTGATCAATTTGCCCGACTTCACGGCAGCCTGCCCTTCCAGTCGCAGATCGACCGTCACAGGTGACGACGACGCGTTCACCAGTTTCACGAACAGCCGATGATTCTGTGTGCTCCTGGTGACCGAGTAGAAGAATCTGGCGGGTGCCCCTTCGAACTTCGAGTCCAGAACCGCGTCACCCACGTTGCTCGCGAACATCGCCTGGGCATAGTAACTGGGAGAGCCGTAACTACTCAGTGCGTTGTAGCCGATAAGGTCAGACTCCCACTGCATGCCGCCCGGATTGACGTTCACCAGCAGCGGTGCATAGCACGACATGATGACGATATCGCTGTTCCGCTCCATTCCCGTCATCCACGCCGCGTCGCCGAGGGCCGCTCCGAAATTCGGTGTCGGCGCTCCTTCCCTCGTGGCCCATTCGCCGACGAAGATTTTGGGCCCGTTGCGATCGGTCTTGTCGTAATGGGCGACATCGCTGAAGAACTCCGGAGCCCTGCGATAGAAATGGTCATCGATGACGTCGGGCTGGATGCTCTTCACCGGTGCGGTCGCGATGATCTGCAGTTCGGGATACTTCGCCTTGATCGCGCGATGGAATTGAGAGTATCGTCCATCGTAACTTTCCGACCGGTCAAACTGATCCTCGTTGCCGACTTCTACGTACTTCAGGGGGAAGGGCTTCGGGTGGCCGTTCGCCGCGCGGACAGCGCCCCATTTGGTATCCACGCCGCCAGTCACATACTCCAGTTCGTCGAGGGCGTCACTGACATAGGGCTCCAGGTCTGGACCGGGGTTGACATGTTCCTGCTGCAGGGAATAGCCGGCGTAAACGGCAAGGAGGGGCTGCATATTCAGATCCTCGCACCACTCCAGAAACTCCAGAAGTCCCATGCCATCGGTCGAATAGTAGCGCCACGGGCCCTGATGGCCGCTGCGATCCACCAGTGGCCCGATGGTCTTCTTCCACTGGAAACGATCGGCAATATGATCGCCCTCCAGGTAATTGCCGCCTGGAAACCGCAAAAAGGCAGGATGCATTGCCGCCAGTTTTTCCATCAGGTCGGCGCGGTTTCCGTTCGGCCGGTCGTGATATGTCGGCGGAAAGAGCGAGACTAAGTCGAGCCAGAGAGTGACGGGATGCTCCACCAGTAACTCCAGGTGATGATGCGACGAACTCGGTATCGATCCGGTTTTCAAAGTGAATTCGTGACGGGCCCAGGAAGATCCAACACCGGAAACCGTGGCCGACGCCACTGTCTTGCCGCTATCGCTATTCACCAGTCGGGCGGTGACGGCCAGGGGAGCGGAGGAGTCGGTTTTTGCGTAGAACGAGCCGCGATAGGTGGTGTCCGGACGCAGCGCCATCCCCCAATACCCCTCGTTCAAAACCCCGGCGGGGTTCTGCGCATCGGCCTGCGAGACTTCAAGCCGCATACTCGTCTTCAGAGCTTCACTCGGGCCGGTCTCCCGGTCGGTTCGGGTACGGGCCTTCGCGCTACCCTTCTCGACCACCAGCCAATACAGGATCCCGCTCCAATCGCTGCGGAAAGTCCGGTTCCGGACCATCTCCGCGTACATGCCGCCATCATAGGAGTAGTTGATCTCTTCGGTCATCAGGCCGTACAGCGTGGGGCTGACTTTCGCGGTCGTTTTGTCGACTTGGATGGTCAGGATCTGCGCGGCGGCGGATCCGGAAAGAAGAGATGCCAGGATCGCTCCTGCAAGTGTTTTGCGCATAGAATCGTCTGAAACTGATGCTCACAATCATAACAAGGACAGGCGTGTAAGCGTTTTCTGTTTTGCAGCGGAAGCGTGCCGCAAAGATTGGGAGCATACTAGGTAACAGAGTGAATCGTAGAACCTTGCTCCAATCGGCTGCCATGGTGCCATTCCTGGAAGAGCCATTCCTCGCGCAAGACCAACCGGCGGCGAGCAATTCCGGGACTCCCGCGGGACCGCCGCTGTACCCGCAGATCAACGCCTTTCGACAGGTGATTTCCCTCGACGGCTTCTGGGACTTTCTGCCCGATCCGGACGAGAAAGGCCGGGCTCAAGGGTGGTCCAAGGGCTTCGAGACTGGCCAACCGTTAGCAGTTCCGGGCAGTTGGAACGAACAACTCGAGGACATTCGCGATTACCTGGGCACCGCCTGGTACCAGACGCGCTTCGAGATTCCGGAAGGCTTCGCCGCTAATCGCCAGGTGTGGATCCGGTTCGGCTCGGTGAACTATCTGGCGGAGGTTTGGCTCAATGGCGAACTCCTCGGCGAGCATGAAGGCGGCCACCTGCCGTTTCAATTCGAGGTGGCGAAACGGCTGCGGCCGGAGAACCTGCTCACGGTGCGGGTGGATGGGCAACTGGCGCCGGACCGCGTTCCTCCCGGCCGCGTAAAGAGCGACCCCAAGGACACATTTTCCAACCAGCAGTTCCCCGACTCCACCTTCGATTTCTTTCCGTTCGCGGGCATTCATCGATCAGTGCTCCTCTACTCCACGCCGCAGGAGTCGCTTACCGATCTGACCGTGCGGACTACCATCTCCGGCCAGGAAGGGCGCGTTTCGGTGCGAGTCTCCGGGACTGCCGGCGGGCCTGCCGCGGTACGTCTCACGCTGTCCGGCCACGGATCGCCGATTCACGGGGAAGCTCCTTTCGCCGGAGGATCCGCGGATGTCGAGCTTCGCGTGCCCGATGCCGCGCTGTGGGAGCCCGGGCATCCGAATCTCTACCGCCTCACCGCGGAATTGCTCAAGGGCGGACAGGCAGCCGATCGCTACTCGCTGAACGTCGGCATCCGGACCATCGAGGTGCGCGGCGAGTCCTTGTTGTTGAACGGCAAACCGGTCTACCTGACGGGGTTCGGCCGCCATGAGGATTTCCCTGTCGCCGGGCGCGGAATCGTTCCGCCTGTAATCACCAAGGACTACGCGTTGATGCGCTGGATGGGCGCGAATTCGTTCCGCACGTCGCACTATCCATACTCCGAGCAGATGATGGATATGGCCGACCGACTGGGCATCCTGGTGATCGATGAGATTCCGGCAGTAGGCCTGTTCTTTGCCGAGCCGGGTCTGGAGAAGCGGAGCACGCTCTGTCACCAGTACCTGCGCGAACTGGTGGCACGCGACAAGAATCATCCGGCCGTGATCATGTGGAGCGTGGCCAATGAGCCGCATTCCACCAGGCCTCCGGCCAAGCCGTTTTTCCGCGGAATGTACGACCTCGCGAAGTCTCTCGACAATACCCGGCCTGCGACTCTGGTGAATCTCGCCGGAGTTGCGGAAGAAGCTTGGGAGTTCGTGGATGTGGTGTGCATCAACCGCTACTACGGCTGGTACAGCGAGCCCGGCAGGCTGCCTGAGGGAGTGGCGAAGCTCTCGGCGGAGTTGGACAAGTTGCAGAGTGCGTACCACAAGCCGGTGATCATTACCGAATTCGGCGCGGACGCGGTCGCCGGCCACCACGCGCAGCCTCCCGAGATGTTTTCCGAGGAGTATCAGGCGGAGTTGATTGCCCGCTACCATGATCTGTTTCGCAGCAAACCGTTCGTAGTGGGCGAGCATGTCTGGAATCTTTGCGATTTCAAGACGGGCCAAGGCACGCACCGCGTCGGCGCCTTGAATCTCAAAGGCGTGTTCACGCGCGACCGGCGTCCGAAACTGGCGGCCCATACGCTGCGCAAGCTCTGGTCTTCGAAGTCTTGAGGGCGCGTCTCCGCCCTCTGATGAGCGATGTCCCAATCGCTCCGAAAATCACTCCCTCACGGTCGTGGCTCGTTGCGAGCCGCGCGCGTAAGCAAGCGATGTCCAATCGCTCCGAAAATCACTCCCTCACGGTCGTGGCTCGTTGCGAGCCGCGCGCGTAAGCAAGCGATGTCCCAATCGCTCCGAAAATCACTCCCTCACGGTCGTGGCTCGTTGCGAGCCGCGCGTGAGCAAGCGATGTCCAATCGCTCCCAAAATCACTCCCTCACGGTCGTGGCTCGTTGCGAGCCGCGCGCGTAAGCAAGCGATGTCCCAATCGCTCCCAAAATCACTCCCTCACGGTCGTGGCTCGTTGCGAGCCGCGCGCGTAAGCAAGCGATGTCCAATCGCTCCCAAAATCACTCCCTCACGGTCGTGGCTCGTTGCGAGCGGCGCGCGTAAGCAAGCGATGTCCCAATCGCTTCGAAAATCACTCCCTCACGGTCGTGGTTCGTTGCGAGCTGCGCGCGTAAGCAAGCGATGTTCCCAGTCGGATTTTTCACAGCGCGTGACGCCCGGGGCTCGCTGACTTGCTACGACCGTGGGCGTGGTTTCCTAGTGGCCTACTCGTTCCGCAGCGCCACCATCGGGTCGACTCGCGACGCCCGTCGCGCGGGCAAATAACTCGCCAGCAGCGCGATCGCCAACAACAGTGCGGCCGCGATTCCGAATGCCGGCAGATCGATCGCGCTAATCCCGAACAGCAGGTGCGACATGGCGCGCGCCGCGACAAATGCCAATACACTGCCGCACACCAGTCCCGCCAAGGTAAGCCGCATGCCGTCACCAAGTACGAGCCGCAACACCTGCGCAGGAGTCGCGCCGAGCGCGAATCGCAAACCCAATTCGGAGGCCCGCTGCGCGATGGCGTGGGAGAGCACACCGTAGAGTCCGACGATTGCCAGCACCAGCGCCAGAATCGCGAAGGCACTTAGCAGAGCTGCCGAGAATCGCCGCGTGGTGAGCGAACCGGAGACGATCTGCTCCATAGTGCGAATACCGAACACCGGGACATCGCGATCCACCGACCAAATTGCCTCACGCA
This sequence comes from Bryobacteraceae bacterium, assembly GCA_035295745.1. Taxonomy (GTDB): domain Bacteria; phylum Acidobacteriota; class Terriglobia; order Bryobacterales; family Bryobacteraceae; genus JAIQFL01. The sequence goes on from DATGIL010000015.1 coordinate 52,431, forward strand.
CCGCCTGCGCCAGCGACGCCGGATCGTTCGTCCGCGTCCGCAGAATGAAGACGCCGCTCGTAGTCGCGCCGCTTTCGACTTGATAGACGGAATCGTAGATCGTGGGGCCTACCGCGGCTTCAAGCGCGCCGATGTGTACGTCGCCCACCACGCCGATCACCGTCAGCAATCGACCGCCCCAGACAATGCGTTTCCCGAGTGCATCGCCGCCGGGCCAGAATCGGCGGCTCATCGATTCGTTGACCAGTGCGGAGAGCGGCGCGTCCGGCCGATCCTGGGGGCCAAAGGTACGGCCGCGGAGCAGCGGAATCCCCATCGCCGCGAAGTAATCGGCGCTGACGAGGGCGTTGTCGGCCCAACGGGACGAATGCACGTCCTCGCCTTCCAGGATGAAGCCGATTTTGCGGTCGTCGGCAAGAGGGATGTGCGTGGTGAGCGCTACCGCGGTGACGCCGGGCAGAGCCGCGAGGCGTTGTTCCATTTGTCGCTCGGCCTCGTGGCGGCGATCGCTCGAAGGATAACGCTGGCGATTGAAGGTAGTCCGCGCGATCAGCACGCCCTGCGGCGAGAATCCTACTGGCACTGCCAGCACCTCCACCAGGCTGTGGATCAACAGTCCCGCGCCCACCAGCAAGATCACCGCACTCGCCGATTCCACGACTACCAACAGTCCGCGCAAACGAAGATGATCTCGCGTTGCGCCCTGCCGGCCGGCCTGCCGCAGCGCTATGCCGATATCGGACCGGGCCCAACTCAGGGCAGGCGCCAGGCCGCTCGCCAGGGCGGTGAAGACCGAGATTCCCAGGACGAAGGCGAGTACCGTCACGTCGAGATGCACCTGAGCAAGGCCGCTCACAAAGGAGGGCCAAAGGTTCGCTACCAGCCGAGTGATGGCCTGCGCGAGGCCGCACCCGAGCGCGGCGCCCAGGAGCGTAAGCAGCATCGCCTCGGTTAGTAATTGCGCCGTCAAACGGCGGGCGCTGGCGCCCAAAGCATTGCGAACAGCCATTTCCCGCTGGCGCGTCGCAGCCCGCGCCAGCAGCAGATTCGTCACGTTGGCGCAGGCAATCAGCAATACCAACAACACCGCGCCCACGAGAGTCAGCAGGACAGGCCTGGTGCGTGCCGCGGCAGCAGTGCCCAAAACGGCAAGGTTCACCTGGAGCACGAGGTTGCCCGTGTAGATATCGGTGCGCTCTCTTTGAAAATCGGCGGCCACACGCTGCGCGTCCAGTTCACCCTGGAGCATCGAAATGCCTGGTTTGAGCCGCGCCACGATGCGTACCGGAAACTCGGCCGCGCGGTCCTGAATCTCCTTGTCGGTGAATGCCATGGGGACCCACAGGGCCGGTGGCTCGCCGACATCGGCCGCTGTGAAGGGAAACTCGAACCCCGGTGGCATGATGCCGATTACGGTGTAGGGCCGCTCGTTGAGCCGCACCACCGAACCGACGGTTTGCGGGCTGCCCCCGAAGCGCCGCTGCCAGAACTCGTAATTCAGTACCAGCACATTCGCAGCTCCGGGACGATCTTCGTCGGAGGTAAAAGTACGGCCGGCGAACGGCGCCACACCGAGAGTCGAGAATAAAGTATGCGTCGCCCGCAACGCCGTCACCTGCAAAGGCTCGCTGGCGCCGGTCAGGTCGAATAATTCGTTCTCATATCCCGCGATCGAGGAGAAGGCGTGGCTACGGTCGCGATAGTCCAGATATTCGGCAGGGCTGACGCCGATGGTGGAATCGGACTGCCTGGGAAACTGCTGGCGAAAATTCACCAGGCGCTCGGGCTCGCGATAATCCGGCTTGCGCAGCAGTACCGTGTTCACCACACTGAAGACCGCCGTATTGACACCGATGCCCAGTGCGAGAGTCAGCACTGCGACTGCGGTGAAGCCAGCGTTCTTCCGCGCCGCCCGGATCGCGTACCGCAGGTCTTGCACGAGGCTTTCTAGCCACACCCATTTCCACATGCTTCGCACCTCCTCACCGATCCAGGCCGTATTGCCTAGGGCGCGTTGTGCGGCATAGCGGGCTTCTTCCGCGGACAAGCCGCACTCGCGTTGCTCGCGGGCTTCCGATTCCAGATGCGACTGCAGTTCGCGCTCCAGATCGTCGTCACGCTCACTCATACCGCAGTGCGTCCTTGGGATCGATCCGTGCTGCGTAGCGCGCATTCGCAGCGGACAGGCCTGCTTCGCATTGCTCCTCGGCTTCGAGTTCCAGGTGCAACCGCAGTTCGCGATCGAGGTCCCGCTCGCCTGTGCGGCGGCGTCGAAAGATCACACCCCACCTATCACTCATAGCGCAGCGCTACCATAGGATCGACTCGCGACGCTCGCAACGCCGGCACTAGGGCCGCGAGCAGCGCGGCCGTCCCCAACAAGGCCGCGGACCCGGCGGTGGTGATCGGGTCGGTCAGGCTGGTCCCGAAGAGCATGGAACTGATGAGGCGTGAGGCGGCCCACGCCGCCGGAATCCCCAGCGCAATGCCGCAGGTTACCAAACGCAGGGCGCCGCCGAGGATGAGCCTCAGCACTTCCGACCGTTGCGCGCCTAACGCCATACGAATTCCGATCTCGCTGGTGGAGCGCGCCACCGTGTAGGCCAGCAGGCCATACAGACCGACCGCTGCGAGCACCAAAGCCAGCACCCCGAAACACGCTCCCAGCGCGGCTAGCATTCGTTCCTGGGCCAGCGTCCGCCCCACCTGCTCGGTCATACCTTCGATCTGCAATGGCACCGGCGCCGCCTGAAATTTCGCGCGCAGCTCGTCACGTAACAGGGATGCGGTGCGAGACAGTGAACCGGTGCTGCGTACCTGGTAAATCGCCGCCCCGAGCGGCTCAAGCTGAAAATAGGATGGGTAGAGGAACGCGGGAGCGGCTTCACGCAAGCTTTGCGATACGGTGTCCTTCACTACTCCGACCACCTCGAACGGCGCATTACTATGGTCCCCGAAGGAGACGTGCTGCCCTAAGGGGTGACCCTGGGAAAAGTACTTCCGCACGAACGCTTCATTCACGATCGCCACGGGCGCTGCGTTATGCACGTCGCGTTCATCGAAATCGCGGCCCATCAACAGCGGCGTTCCGAAGGTTTCGAAGTACCGCGGGCCCACCCCATTGACATGGGCGGTCTCCTTTGTCAGCGGCTGGCCATTGATGGAAACACTATCGGTCCAGATGCCTCCGCTCAACGGGGTGTTGCTGGAGACGCTCGCGGATTCGACACCTGGGACGCGTTGAAAGCGCGACAGCAGCTCCTGGTAGAGCGCGGCGAGCCGCGCCCCGCTGTATCCCGCGCGCCGCGCGTCCAGACTCACCAGCAGGATTCCCTCGCTGCGAAAGCCGGGATCCACATTCTCGAGGTTCTGGAGGGTGCGGGCAAAGAGTCCCGCGCCGAACAACAGGACGAGGGAGAGAGCCACCTGTGAGACGACCAGGGCCGGCAGCAGTCGGGAGCGCGTGCGCGGCGTGATACCTGCGTCAGCTTTCAAAGCCATTCCCGGCCCGGCGGAGGTCGCCCGTAGCGCCGGAACCAGGCCGAAGATAATGCCGGTGGTCAGTGCGATCGCGATGGTAAACAGCAGGACGCTGCTATCCAGGGGCAGATCGAGCACTACGCGATGTCCTCCCGGCGTGAGCGCCACCAAAAGCCGGCTGGCGGCAGACGCCAGGCAGATTCCTAAGGCCGCCCCCAGGGACGAAAGCGCCAGGCTTTCCGTCAGTAGCTGGCGAATGATGCGCCCCCGGCCCGCGCCGATTGCGAATCGCAGGGCGATCTCCTTGGAACGCGACGCCCCACGCGCCAACAGCAGATTCGCGAAATTCGCGCAGGCGATGAGGAGCACCAGCCCGGTGATTGCCATCAGGACGAACAGCGGCCGCTGGAACTGGCCGCGCAAATTGGAGAATCCCGTTCCACCTGGAATGAGGTCGATGGTGGAGTTCAAGACTACCTGGCGCCGCTCGGGCCGCATACGAGGCGTCGTGGCGATCGACGCCATCTGCGGCCAGACTACGGCCAGCCGCGCTTTCACTTTGCTCGATGTCACGCCCGGCTGCGGTCGCGCCAGGATTCGAATCCATTGGGAACCGGACTCGAGTCGTTCAGCGCGTTCCGGAAAGATCTGCGGCAGGGCCTGGAAGGGCACCGTGAGATTCGAAGCATCCCCCACACTCGCTCCGTCGAAGCCGCGAGGGCTGACTCCGACGATGCTGACAGGCTTGCCTTCCAGCATCAAGGTGCGGCCGATCACACCAAAATCGCGTGCGAATCGGTTTTCCCAATAGCTGTAGGAGAGGACGGCGACCGGGGGAGCGCCCGGCCTGTCATCGGCGGGCGTCAACATGCGCCCAAGGAAGGGCTCGACTCCCAGTGTCGGATAGTATTCGCCGCTCACCCAGGCTCCGGGCACGCGTTCCACTGCGTCGCCCGAAGTCATCTCGAAGCCGTACGGGGCAAAGCCGGCAACCCCCTGGAAGGTGTCGCGGAGGCGCGACAGCGCGACCACCGAGGGATATCCGAGACTGGCGCCAGGGCGGCCCCGCTCCACGAGCATGAGCTGCACCAGTTCCCCAGGATTTCGCACCGGCAGCGAACGCAGGAGCAGAGCATCGATCAGACTGAAGATCGCTGTATTGGCGCCGATTCCGAGGGCGAGCGAGAGGATGGCGGCTGCACTGAAGACGGCGTTGCCGCGGATGCTGCGCAGGGCATGGCGCACATCTTTCGCAATCTGCTCGGGTAAGGTCCATGTCCACATGCTGCGAATCTCCTCCTGGACGAGAGCGATGTTGCCGAAGGCGCGCTGAGCGGCCAAGCGCGCATCGAGGCCAGAAGCGCCGGCCTGGAGTTGCTCCTCGGCCTCCAACTCCAGGTGCGAGCGCAATTCGCGCTCCAGGTCCTGCTCGCGCCGCTGCTTTCGCCAGATCATTTGCGAACACTGGGTAGACGCTCTACCAACGATTTGGTTAGCGCATTCGCAGCTCCAACCGGCTGGAACCCTGGTAACCTTAGCTTTCACCGCATGTCAGACCCTCTTGCCATCCCGCCCGGCGAGATCCGCGCCATGGGCCGCGCCGCGCTGGAACGGGTCGCGGCCTATTACGAAGGCCTGCCCGAGCGCCGCGTCGTCGAGCCTACCACGTCACAGGCCATCCGCGAACAACTCGACGAGCCCCTGCCCCAGGCGGGCGCCTCTTTCGAATCGCTGCTCGACACGTTCGACCAGGTCATCGCGCGATACAGCAGGCACAACGGCCATCCTCGCTTCTTCGGCTACATCTCCTCTCCTGGAACTCCTGTGACGGCAGTGGGCAGCATGCTCGCTGGGGCACTCAACGCCAACCTCACCTGCTGGCGATCGGCGCCAGCGGGTACCGAACTGGAACATACCACCATCAACTGGCTGAAGGAGATGTTGGGCTATCCGCGCGAGGCAGCCGGTCTCTACACGAGCGGTGGATCGATGGCCAATCTCGCCGCATTGGCGGCCGCCCGCAGCGCCAAAGCCGGTGTGAATGTGGTGCAGGAAGGCACCGCCGCCACCGGCAAACGAATGTGCCTGTACGTCTCACGGGAAGGCCATTTCTCGATCCGAAAAGCGGCCGGCCTTCTCGGACTGGGCGAGGCCAACGTTCGCGAAATCGCGACCGATCCGCAGCTTCGCATCGATCTGGCGGATCTGGAGCGCGAGATCGAACAGGATCGCGCTGCCGGCCACCTGCCGTTCTGCGTGGTTGCGAATGCGGGCACTACGGGGACCGGCTCGTTCGACCCTATCGCCGAGATGGCGGATCTCGCGCGCCGCTACGGCCTCTGGTTCCACGTGGATGCGGCATACGGCGCGTTTGCGGCGCTGGCGCCCTCCGCGCGTCACCTCTTCGAGCACATCGGGGAAGCGGATTCGGTCGCCCTCGATCCCCACAAGTGGCTCTTTCTGCCGGTGGGGTGCGGCTGCGTACTGTATCGCGACCCGGCGCCGGCGATGGCCGCCTTCGCTCACGACGCCGAATACACGCGACCCATCGGCTTCGGCCGCAACGAATCCTTCGCGTTCTGGGACTATGGACCCGAGTTGTCGCGGCCCTTTCGCGCGCTCGATATCTGGCTGCTGATAAAGTTTGCCGGTACCGCGCGACTGGGTGAGGCCATCGAACAGAACATCGCCTGTGCGAAGCATTTCGAAAGCCTGGTGGCGGTGAGCGGCGATTTCGAGATGCTCGCTCCTGTCCAACTGTCGATCTTCTGCTTCCGGTACGCACCCAAGGGATATTCGGGAGATCTGAATGCTCTGAATGAGCAACTCCTGGTGCGGTTGCAGCGTGGCGGCAGCACGTATCTCTCGAATGCGAAAATCGGCGATCGCTTTGCGCTGCGCGGGTGCGTACTGAACTACCGCACGACGATGCGCGACATGGAGATCGTTTTGGAGGATGTCCGGCGCGCCGCGGCAGCGATCTGAGTCGCGGCCTTCCCTGCTACACTAGCGACTGTCCGCCCATCCCACCTATGTCGCTGGAACTCGACGGAATTTCTCTCACCATTGAAGATGTCTGCATGGCAGCTACGGCCCGCACATTCGAAGTGCGCCTGGCCGCGACGGCCGCCGAAAAGATGCGCCAGTCGCGCGACTGGATCGATCGGCTTGCCGCCGGCGACGCGCCCATTTATGCCGTAAATACGGGGGTCGGCCTGCTCGCCAACGTTCGCATCGCGCGCGAGGAACTCCAACAACTGCAGCGCAACGTGATTCGCTCGCACGCTGCCGGAGTCGGCGAACCTCTATCCCGCGAAGCCGTGCGAGCCATGATGCTGATTCGTGCGAATGTGTTGGCCATGGGATTCTCGGGAATTCGCCCTGCCGTTGCCGAGAGTTTATGTGGCCTGCTGGCGCGCGGGGTGACTCCGGTGGTCCCTTCGCAGGGAAGCGTGGGCGCGTCCGGCGACCTCGCGCCGTTAGCCCACATGGCGTTGGTGCTCATCGGCGAAGGCGAGGCCGAACTGGAAGGCGTTGTCTATCCTGGCGGCGAGGCTCTGACGCGCGCGGGTCTCGATCCCATCGAATTGCAGCCGAAAGAAGGCATCAGCCTTATCAACGGCACGCAAGCCATGTTGGCTATCGGATGCCTGGAACTGCAGGCCGCCGAGCGACTGGCCAATACGGCCGATGTGATCTGCACCATGACACTCGACGCGCTGCGCGGCACTCCGCGAGCCTTCGATCCTCGCATTCACGACGCTCGGCCGCATCCAGGGCAGGTACGGAGTGCAGAGCGCATGCGCCAGTTGCTGGAGGGCAGCGAAATCCGGGAGTCGCACATCGGGTGCCGGCGCGTGCAGGATGCCTATTCTCTGCGCTGCGCGCCGCAGGTACATGGCGCGGTGCGCGACGTGATCGCCGAAGCGCGGCGCGTCTTCGCCATCGAACTGAATTCAGCCACGGACAACCCGCTGGTGTTTGGGGATGAAATCATCTCGGGAGGAAACTTTCACGGCGAACCGTTAGCCTTCCAACTCGACTTCCTGGCGGTGGCGCTCAGCGCGCTCGCCGGAATCTCGGAGCGGCGCATCGATCGCCTCGTGAACCCGGCGCTTAACGAAGAACTCCCGGCCTTTCTCGCCGGTCACCCAGGATTGGAATCCGGTCTGATGATGGCCCAGGTCACGGCCGCCAGTTTGATCGCGGAGAATCGCGTGCTGGCGCATCCCGCTTCCACGGGGTCGATCACCACCAGCGGCAACAAAGAAGACTTCGTCAGCATGGGCATGACGTCCGCCACCAAGTTCGAACGCATCGTGCGCAATACACGCGCGGTGCTGGCCATCGAGGCTCTGGCCGCAGCTCGGGGACTGGATTTGCTGGCGCCGCTGAAGACCAGCCAGCCGCTCGAAGAGGCGCGGGATCGCATCCGCCGCGTCTCCCCACCAATCGACGGCGACCGCCCTTTTTATCGCGACATCGCAGCCATCGAAGAGTTGTTGCGAACCACCGAATTGGTACAATTCTGAAGGCACTGAGGAGGTGCCTTCGAATGGGCCCTCAATCTGCATCCGCGCTGCGCAAAACCAATCAGATTTTTGAAGAAGAAGTTGTTATCCGGGGCAACTTCAATGCGTTGGAGTCGGTGTACACGGAGAACGCCCGGATTCTGCCTCCGGGTGCGGCGATGATTGAAGGCCGCCCGGCCATCAAGGAGTTCTGGCAGGGCGCCGCCGCTTCCCTGAATGTGACCTCCATTCAACTCGAGACGGTGGACGTGGAGTTTCTCGGTGACACTGCGGTCGAAATTGGCCGCGCCATGATCAACACCCAGTCCGGGTCGATGGCCGTCAAATACGTGGTCGTCTGGAAGCAGGAAGACGGCGCCTGGAAGTGGCACATCGATATCTGGAACCCGTCGTAAGAAGTGGCGCAAAACTCCTGTTTTCCGTCTCGATATTCGTGTCGGAACTCTTCAGGAGCGCGCCACAGCGCTTACCTAGCGTCCCGTGACGCCCTTATATAGACCGGCCAACAGCGTGATGCACGCGATCACGAACGCCGTCATCTCGATCTTGCCCCACAGGGAGTCCCAGCCGGCATAGGGCATATTTGCGAGCCCGCCGCCCCAGAAGAACAGAACAAAGACCGATCCGAAGAACATTTTCCACCCGCGCGATCGATTGTCCGACATTGCCTTAACCCTCCTGCTTCCCAATACGGGATTGCCGGGAAAAGAGGGTAACGGGCGTTCGGGTGCTTCGCCGGGGCGGTCAACAGGTCCAAGGGCAAGGCTACTTCCGCTGCAACGACTTAATGTATTCCGTCAGGTTCGCGAGTCGCAGCGACACCATGATGTTGGAACTGCCGTCCATGGATTTGAGCACTTCGCCCCAAACGGGCATTTCCGCCGAACCATGGGCAGAGTATCGATCGCCAGTAATCGCCTGGTAAACTGCCAGGTCGGGGAACTTCCCATTGTTTCGAGCGGCCAATTGCGTCAAGTCGGCGGGAGCCTTCTTCAACGCCGCGGCTGCGGGCCCATTTCCGCTTCCTTCTACGCCGTGACAGGAGGCGCAGTAGTTGTTAAACATCTCCGCGCCCGACCGGGCGGAGGTGGAAGAAACAGGGACCCGTTTAACTACCGCGGGGCTCTGGGCGGCGAGGATACCTGCCGCTGCGGACGCAAGAAATAACAGCATGATACGGGTACGCATGAGCGAACTCCTTTTTGCTAACTGTTGATTTTTTCATGCACGTTGGTAACCCACACGACCCCGCGGTTATAGATGATCCAAACACTCCACATACGAACCGCGAGTAGAATTTCGGCGGGGAATATCACCCAAACGCAGAGTTTCTCGACGCATCCCTGTGTGACAGTCCGCAGCGGGACCCACGGCTCCCAATGCATTGGGATTTTCAGTGTTGCCGCTCTGAATTAGACCTGATAGATTGACAGGCAAATGAAACGCATGAGTCTCCTTGCGTTCCCGGCGGCGTTGATTGCGTTCTTCACCTACGTGGCCGCGCAGAATCAACCACCCCGTCCCGCGGGGGCCGCACCCGTGGCGCGGACCGCCATCCGCATCAACTTTGGCGAGAGGCAGGATCGCGAGACCGATTATTCGGGCACGATTTCGCTCACCCCGGGACGGGTCGTAGAGTTGATCCCCTGGCGCTTCTTCGGCGCGGACACCGTGGATGGAGAGAACGGATGGAAACTCGTCACTCGCCGCGCCAATCTGGAAAATCAGCCCGATCAGCCGCGTCCGCTGGCCACTGCCGGCGCCGATCAGAATGTCGTCATGAAGGCCGTCTCGGCAGTGCTCGATGCGCCCGCAGGCGCGAGCGCTACCATCCAAACCAGCCACGGCACGTATCGCTTTCGGTTGGACGATCTCGAAGGAGGCCGCATCGTAACCTTCGAGGAAGGCGACGTGACGGTGCAGTCCGTACCCGCCCCCGAGCGCGTTTCGGCAGCGCCGCCGGCAGGAACACCAGCTGATGCCATCCCCGACCACGATTACGCTTCGATCGCGATGGCGTCCGACGGGTCGGCGTGGGCGGCCTGGCAAGTCTACGAAAATGGCGGCGATCGTGTGCTGGCATCGCGCTCTACCGCTGATGGATGGTCCCCCGCCGAAGCACTGACTTCGGGCGGCCAGGACATTTTCCGCACGGCCATCGGACAGGACGCGCAAGGGCGCATGTGGGTGATCTGGTCGCAGCGCGAAGGGGAGGCGTGGAATCTGGTGGCGCGCAGTTTCGATGGGCGCAACTGGAGCGCGTCCCGCAAGCTGACCGATGGCAATGGACCCAACTTCTTTCATAAACTGGTCCGCGACCGCGGCGGCAATCTGCATCTGGTGTGGGTGAACCACCAAAATGCGCAGTCGCACGTGATGTGGAGCAAAATCGCCGGCGGCAATTGGAGCGCGGCTCAGGAGATCAGCGGCGCCAGCGCCTGGATGCCGGACGCAGCGGCCGATTCCAAAGGCAACCTGTTTATCGCCTGGGACAGCTATCGCACCGGCAATTACGACATCTTCATCCGGCGGGTGGGAGCGGACGGCGACTTGGGTTCCATCGAACAAGTCACCAAATCGTCGCGCTTCCAGGCCCACGCGTCGCTTGCCGTGGACCGGAACGACCGCGTGTGGCTGGCCTGGGACGAATCGGGCTCGAATTGGGGAAAGGACTACGCCCGCGACGACACTTGGCGAGGTACCGTGTTGTATGCGGATCGCCGGCCGCGCGTTGCTGTTCTGGAAAACGGCACGTGGACCTCTCCGGCCGATCCGATGGCATCCATGCCGCGCAGATACGATCGTTATGTAGAAGGTCCAAAACTGGCGGCTGATGGCAGCGGGCGCATCTGGTTAGCGCTTCGTTCCCGTACTTCCACCGCTCAAAATCGGGCGGATTTCTGGGCCAACAACGGCCGTTGGGACATGTTCCTGACGGCCTATGAAGGAGACCGGTGGCGTCCAGCCGCGCAGATTCCGCATTCCAGCACCCGGCCGGATGGTCCCTTTCAACTGATCGCGGCAGGTAGCGGTGTCTGGGCGGCGTGGACTAACGACAATCGCCTGTTTCCGGCGGCTGCCGGACAGCCCAATCGACGGCATAATGAGATCGACTTCGCCCGCGTCGATGCGCCTGCGGCCGTTCCACAGCCGACCCTCACCGCCTTTGCCGAGGGCGTCGCCAACGCCGCCTTGGTGCATCCGCACGAAGTTGCCGACGTGGCGCAGGTCCGATCCTATCGCGCGAGCGTGGATGGCACGCAACTGCGAATCCAGCGCGGCGATTTTCACCGGCACACGGAGATCTCTCCCGATGGCGCCGGCGACGGGTCGCTTGAGGACTACTTCCGCTACATGATCGATGCCGCCTCCATGGATACCGGCATCGTTTCCGACCATAACGCCGGAGTCGAAGAGTACACCTGGTGGCGCACCGAAAAAGCGATCGATCTCTTCAAGATCCCCGGCGGGTTCACGCCGCTATTCGGTTACGAGCGCAGCGTGCCCTATCCGAACGGCCATCGCAATGTGGTGTTTGCGCAGCGGGGCGTGCATGTGCTGCCGATCTCGCCGGCTGAGAATCAAGGCACGGTCAACACCGGTCCCGTGCTCTATCCTTATCTCAAGCAGAATCGCGGTATCTGCATGCTGCATTCGCTGGCCACCGATCAGGGCAGCGACTATCGCGACAACGATCCCGAGGTGGAGCCGTTGGTGGAGATCTACCAGGGATATCACGCCAACTACGAGTATGAGGGCGCTCCGCGCGCGGAATCCAAAGACTACAACGTGATGGCGCATGGGCCTTATCGGCCGGCCGGTTTCTGGTGGAACGCGTTGAACAAAGGGCTCAAGCTGGGGACGGAGTCGAGTTCTGACCACATCTCTACCCACTCTTCTTACACCATGATTTACTCGCCTTCCACCGACCGCCGCGACATGGTGGAGAGCATGCGCAAGCGCCACGCCTATGGAGCGACGGACAATATCGTGCTCGATTTCCGCGCCCGCGACCGTCAGGGCAAGCAGTGGATGATGGGCGACACGCTCAGTGCGGTCGCACCTGCCCTCCATGTCAAGGTGCTCGGCACCAGCACGATTGAGAGCGTGGAGATCGTGAAGGATGGTTCGTTCATTTACAAGACCGCACCGAACGGCGCCTCCGCGGAATTCGACTTCAACGACACTGCCGGCGGCAGCGGTTCCAGCTGGTATTATGTCCGCGTGGTCCAGGCCGATCGGAATATGGCTTGGTCGAGCCCGATCTGGGTGACGCACGCCGATCAATAACCTGGTACCTCAGTTTTAAACCTTCGCGCGACCGCACGAGCGAAAGCTCACTCCGGCGACCTCGCCTGCCCGTGTTCAATCCTGTACAGCGAATGCCTCAACAGGCGTGCCAGCATGTACCCAGTGGCTGCTTCAGGTATGAGGAAGAACGGATGAAAAACACGGATTGCAACATGCGAACTCGCACAGAGTGCAATACCATACAGAGACAAATCGGCCCAGTCCTGGCGTCGCTGGCGGGACTTTTACTGACTGTCTCGCCTGCACACGCCCAGGTCACCATCACCACGGTGGCCGGGAATGGGTTCGGCGGATTCTCCGGCGATGGGGGATTGGCGACATCGGCCGCGTTGAACCTGCCGCAAGGGGTAAAGATAGACGGGGCGGGGAATCTGTATATCGCCGATTTTGGCAATTTTCGGGTCCGAAAGGTCAGTGCCGGAGGGATCATGAGCACCTTGGCCGGCACCGGACAGTCCGGCAATGGCGGCGATGGCGGACTCGCGGCGAATGCCAGCTTGAACGATGTGACTGATGTCGCCATCGACTCCGCTGGCAACGTCTACATCTCCGACGCCGGAAATCACCGCGTGCGCAAGGTAACCCCCGGCGGGATGATCAGCGCATTCGCGGGAACGGGAGTTCAGGGATACTCGGGGGACGGCGGGCAAGCTGCCAGCGCCCAACTCAATCGACCGATCGGCTTAGTCATCGATGCCAACAACTACCTGTACATAAGCGACAGCTCCAGTCAGAACATCCGGCGCGTTAATCTCAATAGCGGAGTCATCTCCACTTACGCCGGAAACGGCACAGCCGCATTCAGCGGTGATGGCGGACAAGCGATCTCGGCCTCATTGATGTTTCCCCTGGGACTGGCTGCCGACGGCGCCGGCAACCTCTACATTGCGGATGCCGGCAATAACGCCATCCGCAAGGTGACGCCCACCGGAATCATCACCACCATCGCCGGGAGCGGCGTGCAAGCAGGATTTTCCGGCGATGGCGGGCCGGCTGCGCGTGCGTTACTCAATGTTGCGTCCGGTGTGGGTGTGGACGGCGCGGGGAACGTCTTCATCGGAGATTCCGGCAACAACCGGGTTCGAAGAATTGACGCCGCCACCGGCATCATCAGCACCATCGCCGGGAGTGCGAACAACGGATACAGTGGCGATGGCGGCCCTGCCGCGAGCGCCCTCCTGAATTTCCCCTGGGGAATTTCAGTCGACCCGAGCGGCGCTATCTACGTCGCCGACCGCGACAATAATCGCATTCGTAAGATCTCCGGAAGCGCAACTCTCACCGACGTCGCCGCTGGCAAGATCGCCACTCAGAGCAGCACGCTCTTCGGTTACCCATCCGCGGTCGCCTCATCTGCAGTGGACGGCCGCACCGACGGCAACTTTTTCGATGGATCTGTCACCGCGACCAACCAGGAGAGCACTCCCTGGTGGCAGGTTGATCTGGCTAGTTCCACAGTGATCAGTTCCATCAACATCTGGAATCGTACCGATTGCTGCTCGTCGCGACTAAGCGACTACTGGGTCTTCGTCTCCGATACGCCATTCAACGCCTCGGACACTCCTTCCACGCTGCAGTTCCGCGCCGGCACGGTTTCCAGCCACCAGACCTCGGCCCCCAGCCCGTCTACCAATATCGCCATGTCGGCGCAGGGCCGCTATGTCCGCGTGCAACTGAGCACCTTCGATTATCTGAGCCTTGCCGAAGTACAGGTGTTCGGAACGCCGGCCAGCGGCGGCGGCGGCGGCAACAACGGCACCAACATCGCGCCGGGTAAGCTTGCCACGCAGAGCAGCAGTTACCCAGGGCTTCCCACCGCAGGACCGAGTTCCGCCATCGACAACAACACCGACGGCAATTTCTACGATGGGTCGGTGACGGCCACCAGTCTGGACAATAATCCCTGGTGGCAGGTGGACCTTGGTTCGGCTGCGACTGTGAATTCCGTCGTGGTCTGGAACCGCACCGATTGCTGCAGCTTACGGCTCAGCGACTATTGGGTGTTCGTCTCGAACACGCCATTCAGCGCATCGGACACCCCCGCGACACTGCAGTTCCGCGCCGGGACCTTCTCCAGTCATCAGACATTCGCACCCAGCCCGTCCGCGACCATCAATGTGGGCATGCAGGGACGATATGTGCGGGTGCAACTCTCAGATACGGATTATCTGAGCTTGGCGGAGGTTCAGGTTTTCGGTACTGGCGGATCTTCGCCTACCGATCTCGCGATCAACAAGGTGACGAGCCAAAGCAGCAATCTTCCCTTCGCTCCCACTGCCCTGTCTGGTTCCGCGGCGGACGGGAATTCCGACGGAAATTTCTATGACGGCTCGGTGACTGCCACGAATCCCGACACCAACGCCTGGTGGCAAGTGGATCTCGGCTCTCCGTTCTCCGTCAGCCAGGTGATTGTCTGGAACCGCACCGATTGTTGCAGCACGCGTCTGAGTGACTTCTGGGTGTTCGTGTCCGACAATCCTTTCCAGGCCACCGATACGCCCGCCACTCTGCAATTCCGGGGCGGAACTTTCGCGATGCACATCACGTCCGCGCCGAATCCCAGCGTGACGATTCCGGTCAATCTGCAAGGCCGCTACGTCCGCGTGCAACTCTCGGGCACGGATTATCTGAGTTTGGCAGAGGTGCAGGTCATCGGCCAATAAGTTGCGCGTCAGGTCCTCATTGGGCTACCACGGCGGGTCCTGTAAATGGACCCGCCATTTTTTGGGTGGCGGTTGCAGGTCTGCCGACCTGTGTGCAAATCGCTTGCTGAGACTGATTCCGATGCCCGCGGCTCGCTGACGCCAACGACTGAAGGGAGTGATCTTCGGAGCAATCGAGACAGCGCTTGCTTACGCGCGCGGCTCGCAACGAGCCACGACCGTAAGGGAGTGATTCTCTCGGAACGATCCAGACATCGCTTGCTTACGCGCGCGGTTCGCAATGAGCCACGACTGTAAGGGAGTGATCTTCGGAGCAATCGAGGCAACGCTTGCTTACGCGCGCGGCTCGCAACGAGCCACGACGGGAGTGATCTTCGGAGCTATCGAGGCAACGCTTGCTTACGCGCGCGGCTCGCAACGAGCCACGACCGTGAGGGAGTGATTTTGGGAGCGACTGGGACATCGCTTGCTTACGCGCGCGGCTCGCAACGAGCCACGACTGTAAGGGAGTGATCTTCGGAGCAATCGAGACATCGCTTGCTTACGCGCGCGGTTCGCGACGAGCCACGACCGTAAGGGAGTGATTCTTTCAGAGCGATCGAGACAACGCTTGCTTACGCGCGCGGCTCGCAACGAGCGACGACCGTAAGGGAGTGATCTTCGGAGCAATCCGGACAACGCTTGCTTACGCGCGCGGATCGCAACGAGCCACGACCGTAAGGGAGTGATTCTTTCAGAGCGATCGAGACAACGCTTGCTTACGCGCGCGGCTCGTAACGAGCCACGACCGTAAGGGAGTGATCTACGGAGCAATTGAGGCAACGCTTGCTTACGCGCGCGGCTCGCAACGAGCCACGACCGTAAGGGAGTGATCTTCGGAGCAATCGAGACATCGCTTGCTTACGCGCGCGGCTCGCTGACGACAACGACTGAAGGGAGTGATCTTCGGGAACGATCCGGACAACGCTTGCTTGCGCGCGCGGTTCGCAACGAGCCACGACGGGAGTGATCTTCGGAGCTATCGAGGCAACGCTTGCTTACGCGCGCGGCTCGCAACGAGCCACGACCGTAAGGGAGTGATTCTTTCAGAGCAATCGGATATCGCTTGCTTACGCGCGCCGCTCGTTGACGGCGAGAGTTAGCTACACCAGGATCTTCTGCACAATTTCCGTCAGCTTGTCCGGCGTGAAGGGCTTCTGCAGAAATGCCACCGAATTATCGAGCACGCCGGTCTCGCTCATGATTCGATCCGTGTAGCCGGACATGTACAACACCTTCATGCCCGGTTGGGTCGTCGTCAGAGCCGTTGCCAGATCCTTGCCATTCATCTCCGGCATGATGACGTCCGTAAGCAAAAGCCGGATCTGCCTTAGTGGATCCGCCGCGATGGCAATCGCCTCATTCCCGCTCGCCGCCTCCAGCACTTCGTACCCCAACCCGCGAAGCACCATGCAGGTGAGGCCCCGCACCTCCGGTTGATCCTCGACTACGAGGATCGCTCCCGATCCCCTGGCCGGCTGGCGCCGTGGGGAAGCGGCTGTGTCGGATCTTACCGGACCCGTCAGGTGTGGCAGGTAAATGCTGAATACGGTACCGCATCCCGGTTCGCTGGCCACCGAAATGTGCCCGCCGCTCTGCGTCACAATGCCGAACACCGTGGAAAGCCCCAGGCCCGTCCCTTTGCCCATGTGCTTCGTGGTGAAGAATGGCTCGAAAACGCGCTGCCTGGTGCGCACATCCATCCCCACGCCGGTGTCGCCGATCCGCAGCACTGCGTAAGGGCGTCCGGTTGGGTCGGTGGTTTCCTGCAGACCCGGCGCCAGCAGTACGCTTTGCGATTCGATCGTCAGGGTGCCGCCTTTCGGCATGGCTTCCCTGCCATTCACGACCAGGTTCATCAAGACCTGGTGAATCTGTCCGCGATCTGCTTTCACGCTTCCCACGGAAGGGTCAAGGTTAACGACCAGCTGGATATCTTCTCCGATCACACGATGCAGCATCCCTTGAAATTCCTGCACCACCGCATTCAGGTTCATCGGACGCAACTGGGCTACCTGTTTGCGGCTGAAGGCCAACAGTTGCTGGGTGAGTTCGGCGCCGCGCAGCCCCGCGCTGTGGATCTCCTGGAGCCCGTGGCGCATCGGGTTCGCAGCGTCTGCACCATGCAGCAACAGGTCGCTGTACCCGTTGATGACCGTGAGCAGATTGTTGAAGTCATGCGCGATTCCGCCGGCCAGCCGTCCCAGGCTCTCCAGCTTCTGCGATTGCAGAACCTGCTCCTCCAGGTGCTTGCGATCGGTGATATCGAAGAACGAGACGATTGCGCGCGACCAGTCCCGGTTGGGTGTCTCGGCAAGCGAAACAATCATCGCCACGTATCGCTCCTCACCCCCCAAAGTGCGCGTCTGAAATTCCGTGCGGAACAGTGAATTCGTCTCCACCAGAACAGCCATCTCGTCGCAGAAAATCTCGTACGCCGCCTCGTCGAAGATCTGGGTGAGATCGACGAGCAGTTCCTCTTTGGCCGACGCGCCGTAAAAATTGCGTGCCGCGCGATTGACGTCCATCACGCGCACCCGCCGGACGCATTCCATGAGCGCCTCTCGATGCTCCGACAAGTACCGCCGCAGATCGGTCACGCCCCGCGCGATCAGCGAGTCCAGGTACGTCTTGACTCGGGAAAAATCCTCCTCCCACATCGGAAACGGCGATTCCTCGAATAACGTTCGGTACCGTTCCTCGCTTACCCGGAGCCCTCGTTCCGATTGGCGCAGCGTCTCTTCGGCCATTCGACGGTCGGTGATGTCGCGCTCGCGCCCCTGCACACCAATCTGGTGCCCCGTGTCATCCACAATCGGACCCCACGACGCCGCGACCCACTTCATCCGGTCATCTTTGGTGATCAGCCGGTATTCCTCTTCGAAGAACGATTTCCCTTCGTAGAGGCGGTCCCAATGACCCAACATGCGCTCGCGGTCTTCCGGATGGACCCAGCAAATGAACTGGCGCTTCTCCAGTTCCTCGGCGGAGTATCCGGTGAGCGTCTCGACGGCGGCGTTGGCAAAAGTCAGGCGGCGTTCCATGTCGAACGCCAGCACCATCTCGGTCAGGTTTTTGGCCATCAGCCGGAAACGGGTTTCGTTGTGGCGCTGTTCACGAACGCTCGCCGGGTGAACCGCCTTCCGCGCAAGATACTGGACCATCACCGGGCAATCGCGCTCATCGAGAATGCTCACTTCGAGGACCACCGGCTGGATCGTGCCGCTGCGTGTCAGGATCTCCGCTTCGGTTTCGAAGAACCGATCGCCCCGCCTGGCGTGTTCCAACAAGCTCATCACCGGCGCGCAAGACTCGGCCGTCAACAACTGGCAGATGTTCATGCTCTGGATCTGATCGCGAGGGTAGCCGCTCAACCGTTCACCGGCGGCATTCGTCGAGACCAGATCGCCGGACTCGCTCTGCAGGTAAACAGCGTCGGAAAGGCTCTCGCACAGCAGTTGGTATTGCCGTTGCCAGAACTGTACTCGCCGCTCCGATTCCCGCAGGCGGTCACTCAAATCGAGTTGGACCCGGGTTTCCGACATCGCTCCAATGCTTGCCCACCCAAAAATTTTCGGAGTGCTGCCGGTTCGGCCGGCGCCACCAGAAAGTACCTTTCATCTTAGATCCCATACGCGCACAACGCTGACCAAGGTACAGTTCCAAAGTGCTAAAACACACCGCATATTCGCGCGAGGAACTGCAGTATGTTGGAGCTGTGGAGAGCCGCCATGGCAATATCGAGCCAGCCCAGCCCGCGAATACGCTGTTCTGCTTCCTTCTGATAGTGCTGGCGGCGTTGCTGGTTGGCTATTCCGAGACGATCGCGTTCATATGGGACGAAGGCTTTCACCTTCTGGCAGCCCAGTTGATCCTGCACGGAAAGAAGCCTTACCTGGATTTCTGCTTCCCGCAAACGCCTCTCAACGCCTTCTGGAATGCTGCCTGGATGCGCATTTTGGGGGATACCTGGCGCTCCGCACATGCATTGGCCGCCACCACTACGATGGGCGCCATCGTCCTTGCAGCCGATTTCCTTCGCACCCGCTTCCCGGATAAGACCTGGCGGGTGCAGGCTGCCAGCGCGGCAGCTCTGTTGCTCGGACTGAACGCCGCCATCGTGGAGTATGGAACAATCGGACAGTCTTACGCATTCTGCCTGTTTCTCCTGATGTGCGCCTTCCGGGCGGCGGTGGTTGCAGTGCACCGGAGCGACCATCGGTGGACCGCCGCCGCAGGCCTCTTTTCGGGTGCCGCGGCAGCGTCATCGCTTTTGACTGCGATGGCCGCTCCTGTCTTCCTTCTCTGGATTCTTTGGCACACTCCCCTTGGAAAGGTCCGCCAATTCCTCGCCTTCGTTTGCGGTGCGGCCTGTCCGTTTCTCCCTGTGGTTTGGCTCTTCGTACGTGAGCCACGCGTCGTCTTCTTCAATCTTTTTCAGTACCAGTTGCTATACCGGCGCACCAATTGGGAAGACGCCACTCCCCACGATTTCGAGGTGCTGACCTCGTGGCTCTATTCCCCTGGCGTCTTCCTGCTGGGATTACTTGCCCTGCTTGGACTGTGGTTCGTGGCCCGCAAGAGCGACTGGAGTGCCGCCGGCCGAGCTCCGTTCTATCTTTGCGGTTGTCTGGGGTTGGCCATTGGCATCGAGCTCTGCGCGGCCCATCCTACGTTTCCAAGTTATTGGACGCTGGTGACTCCATTCGTCGCGATCCCCGCCGCCGCTGGCCTCTACGCCGTCACTGTCTGGCTTCCTGCCCCGATCCGCAGGGGCTGGATCTGGGCGGCTCTGGTCCTGGTGCTGTCTGTGGGACTGGCAAAATCGCTGCGGGAAGACCGAAATCGGCTGACTTGGCAGGATATGGAGGCACTGTCGCGGAAGGTGGATGAGGTGACGGCGCCCGGCGCCCCGATCTGGGCCGACGAACAGGTCTATTTCATTTCGCGCCGTACTCCAGCGGAAGGCACCGAATTCTCGTATGCAGAAGTGATCGACGTGCCGGAAGACCAGGCTCGTAAACTGCACATTCTATCCGACGTGGACTTGGACCGCAAAGCTGCTGAGGGCATCTTCCGCACGGTATCGACGTGTGAAGATCCTGACGTTATCGAGAAGCTGGAACTGCTCAAGTTGTTTCGTCGCAAGGCGGATGTGGGTGGGCGCTGCAAGGTTTTCTGGGACCCGGTGAACCATCCCGGCGCGCGCTAACTGCCGCGCAAACAACCCCATCAAGCGCGAGCGGCGAGACAGCGACCTGTCCCGTCAGGAAGCGAAAAACGCGCAAGCTGCAAAACGCGTACTGGCGGAATCGTCTCCGGCGCGTCAGAATCTAAATATGAGGTGGTTTCTCGCGCTTGCCTTTGCCGTCCAGGTGCCCCTTTCGGCGGGAACCGCCGCCGATATCGCTCGCGCCCTCCGGGAAAACAGTTTTGACCCGGAGGAGTGCTACCGTGTCCGCGATCTGAAGCTGGTCAAAGAGGACCTGCGGATTTACCTCACCGAAGGCCACCTGATTTTCAGCAAGCCGGTGGCTGGGCACCGGATCGCTGCGGTCTTCGTTGCCGACGTGGAAGGCGGTGACGGCGAGGTCATTCTGCTTCCGCCCGATCGCGCCGAACGACGCTCCCTGTCCACTTTCATCGATTCTCCTAATCTCGACGAACATATCCGGTCCGCCTTATTCCTCTTCACGGGTGACGATTACCACCAGTTGGTCGCCCAGTTCCCCAACAATCCCGCTAACAAGAGAACTCCCGAAATCGGAACACTGCTCGACAAGGAGTGGACGCCCATCTTGCGCAACATTGGCTCGGGGTATGCGCCGCGTCTCACTCTGGACCTCATGGACCCGGAGGGAACGCGCGCCGGATTGCTCGCCGGTCTCTTCACCAGTTCGCACTTGGGGAATTTCGACGTGTCATTCGATCCGCGGATCGAAGAGCAGATCGTCGCCGGACAGGTCACCTCGCGCAACAGCATCGCCTATTTCGATATCTGGACCAGTTTCGCCGCGCGTTCTTTCCGGATGAATCCTTCGTTGCTCCGGCCAGACCTCGCTCTTCGCGACTATCGCATTGAAGCCACGGTTAACCCCGACCTGTCGATGGATGTAGTTACCAAAGTTAAGGTCCGCCCGTCGGCAAACGTAGTCGTCGAGACCTTCGATGTCTCTCCACAAATGACGATCACCCAAGCCACGGTGGATGGCCGGCCTGCCGAAGTGCTGCAGCGCGATTCCGTGCGCCTGGCGATGATCCATGGCGGAAATAACCAGTTCCTGGTGGTCCCGCCCGAACCCCTGCAAGCCGGCCGCGAATACGAATTCGAGTTTCATCACTCCGGAAAAGTAATATACGACGGCGGTGACCGCGTCTTCTATGTAGCGGCGCGCGGCACCTGGTATCCCATGCGGGGAACGCAGTTTTCCAACTACGACCTGATTTTCCGCTATCCCAAAGACCTCGACCTGGTAGGGCCAGGTGATGTCGTGGACGATCGCACCGAGGGCGAAGTTCACATTACTCATCGCCGCACCCCGTCGGCGATTCGCATTGCCGCCTTCAATCTGGGGAATTACGAGCACGCCCGCGTGGAGCGCGGCAACTACGTGGTAGATGTCTGTGCTAATCGGGCTCTGGAGCGCTCGCTTCGCCCCAAGGCGGAGACCGTGATTCCGATCCTTACCCCAGGGATTCACCCCCGCCGCGTCCCCGATCCCATGGCCGAGACTCAAGTGGTTCCTCCGCCTCCAGATCCCATGGCACGCCTGCAGGCATTGGCGTCTGAAGTTACCTCCGCGATGGAGTTTATGGCCTCGAAGTTCGGTCCCCCCACTCTGCCGCATCTCACGGTTTCGCCAATTCCGGGTACATTTGGGCAGGGCTTCCCTGGACTCGTATACCTTTCGACCCTGGCCTATCTGAAAAACGTTCCTGGCCCTCGCTTCCAGGGCGGCGAATCGCAAGCGGTCTTCTTTCAGGATGTCCTGCAGGCGCACGAGACCGCCCACCAGTGGTGGGGCAACCGGGTTACCGCCGACTCCTACCGCGACTATTGGCTGATGGAGGCTCTGGCAAATTACTCGGCTCTCCTTTACCTCGAAAAGAGCAAGGGCCCGCACGATTCCGATCAGATGCTGGACGCATATCGCAACGAACTTCTGGCCAAGGGCGACAACGGTCAAACGGTCGATTCGACGGGTCCGATCGTCTTAGGTACGCGCCTTGAAAACTCTCAGGAGCCGCGCGCCTGGCGGTCCATCACCTACGGTAAAGGCTCCTGGATCATGCAGATGCTGCGCCAACGCATGGGCGATACACGCTTCTTCGCCATGCTGGCGGAACTGCCCAAGCGCTATGACGGGAAGTCTTTGACAACCGAGGCATTTCGAGAAGTTGCCGCAGAGTTTCTGCCACCGAAATCGCAGGATTCGAAGCTGGAGACCTTTTTCGAACAGTGGGTGTATGGAACGGGTATCCCGACCTTCAAGATCACATACACGGTCAAAGGGAAAGCTCCAGCCTTACAGGTGGCGGGTGTGCTGACTCAGTCCGAGGTAGATGACGATTTCACTACCCTGGTGCCCGTCGAAATTCAAGTCTCTCGAGGTAAAACGGTTACTAAGTGGGTGGCATCGGCGAATACTCCGGTCACCTTCACGGTCCCAGTAAGCCAAGCGCCACTAAAAGTCGCTTTAGATCCTCACCACGCCGTACTCCACCGTTAAGGTCGACGTGGCGCAGGCAAAGCCTCTTACCTGCGCCACGCCATCACCCATTACTCGCCGAATTCCAGCGTTTCCGTAGATCCACCCAGCTCAATTGCCTGGATCTTGTTGGTTCCGCTGGCCTTACTTGTGTCCACGGCGGTCAGGTCGTGCTTGGAACTGGCGTTCTCCACCTTCGTCGGAGCACTGGTACTCTTGCCCGTATCGACGTTGGTGAATATGGCACTATCGCCATTCACTTTCACCTTGTACTCGCCCGCCCCTAACTGGACGTTTCCAGCCATTGCGGATTCATCGAGGGTAATGTGGTAAGTCTTTGCATTTGCAATCGAAAGAGAAGCAAACGCCAGCGCTCCTGTAAGAAGCAGATTTTTGAATTTCATTGATAGCCTCCCGGTAATCTCGATTGGATTACTCTCCTGCCTATAGAGACGGATGCGCGATGCCCAAGGTGACAGGGGTTAACCCGGCCAGGTGCCACGAGACACAGATACAGGGGTGTCGGTGGCCGGGCAGGTGTAGAACGCACCGGATCGTGGCGCAGCACCAACTGGCTGTCTAAGTGTTCAGGACGCGGGACATACGCTCGATGGCTTCGTCGATTTCGGCAGTGTTTTTAAAACCGATGGTGACGGAGTCGACGCATCCGAGATTCATGGCGAATTTCATGGCGGCGTCGCGATCGGCGGCAGTGGTGAACCGGCCCTCGCCGCAGAGTTTCATGCTGATCACACCCATGCCGTCCGCGTGCACTTTTTTGGTGTGAGCCACGACCTCGTCGACATTGCCAGGCACCTGGTCGCGGGCATCCTCGCTGTCCATCTTGGTGCCATTGTGATTCATGCGGATCATGGCGATGTCGAGCCAACGATTGCCGGGGAACGTGCGCAGCGCGGGCAGTCCGTGCACCGAGGCGCCGTGCGAGAGGATCACCTTCTTCGATTTAGCTTCGGAGAAGCCATCCTGCAAGCTCCGGTAATCGTCTTCCCATGTCGCGGGGCGCAGACAGTGCAGCAGCATGATGTCGATGTAGTCAGTCTGGAGCTGGCGGCGGGCGATGTCGAGGCCGGGCGTGGGATCGCCGGAGGCAGGAGTGTGGTACTTGGTCATGAGGCGGTAGGTGTCGCGCGGGATGCCTTTTAGCGCAATACCGAGCATCTCGGGCATGCCGTGATAGGTGTCGGAGGTTTCGAAGAAGCGGACGCCGCGGTCGTAGGCGTAGCGGACGAGGCGGGTGAACTCGTCCTGGCCGAGCGAGCGCTGGACTTGGCCGCCGTGCGTGCCGGTTCCGAATGCGAGGCGCGTGACCTTTACGCCGGACTTGCCCAGGGTGACCCAGTCGGTGGCCGCGCGTTTGGTGACGGCGGCTGGCGAGATGCCGCCCGCGCCCGAAAGTATAGTGGCGGCGACACTGGTTTTCAGAAAATCTCGTCTGCTGGATTTGCCCATAGAATCCCCTCGATTCTGTAGCTTTATTTCTTGGCCCCGGCGTCTTTGGGCGGATCCTCAACGCAGCGGAATCCGATATTCGCTGCTTTCCATCTGGCCGGAACGGTGTTGGAGTCCCAGATGACCCGATCGACCAGAGGTTCGTATGCCGATTCGCCCCGAATTACGTACCACTTCTCGGCGTTGGTTGGTGGGGGCGTCAACTTGTCGGCGAAATTGGCGAGCGTTTCAGCGCTGGCCGGGCGGGACTGATCAACGAGTTCCCAGACATTGCCGACCATGTTCAGGGCGCCGAAAGGGCTGGCGCCGTTAGCGAAATCGGTGACGGGGTGAAACGGCGGAGCGGGGGCCTTCGGAGCCGGCCGCACGTTCGCTTTGCTGAGATCCACGTCATTGCCCCATGGATAGAGCCATCCCTCGGTACCCCGAGCGGCCTTTTCCCATTGGTGCCCGGTGGGGAGCTTTTTGCCTGCCCAGGTGGCAAAGTCCTGCGCGTCGGTGAACGAGACATTAACGACAGGGTAGTCGGGTTTGTCTGCGGCGAAGTCAGTCGGCCTGGCGTGATTAGTCTTCGCACAGAACTCGGCGTAGGCTTTGTTGGAGACCTCCGTCTTGTCGATGTAGAAGGCAGGAAGCGAAATAGTCTCCTTGTTCTCGCCGAAGAGGAATGGCCCGTCGGGCACCAATACCATTTCGCCGGTCGGCGTGGAGATGGTCTTGGGGAGCTCTGGTGCCATGACAATCACCGGCTTGGCTTTGTTACCGATCACGAAATAGAGTGCGACCGCCAGCACCACGACGAGTCCGATGATGACGGGCAGGAGCCAGGCGGGCCGGGATGGGGCCGGCGGAGCAGGCTGGGGGGCGATCAGATGGGTGGGAGTCGGCACCACCATGGTGGGCGCGTCCAACTCGGCGATGCAGCGCTCGATTTCGGCACACACGGGGGAAAAGCCTTGCGGACGATCGGCCGGATTCTTGGCAGTGCAGCGGGCTACCAGGTCGCAAATTGCCGGCATGGCGCCGGCTTGCCGCATGGGCTCGAGATTCAACGGCTCGTTGAGAATGCTGTAGAAGATGCGTTCGACGGAGTCGCCGGTGATGGGCTTGGCGCCGGTCATCAGTTCAAACATGAGGATGCCAAAGGAGTAGACATCGACCTGGTCGCTGATGTCTTGGCCCATCACCTGTTCGGGCGCCATGTAGTAAGGGGTGCCAAGCACGTACCCGGCGCGCGTCATGTTGAGGCCTTCGGTCTTGGCGATGCCGAAGTCCATGAGCTTGACGGTGCCAGCCGCGTTGATGTGCACGTTCTCGGGCTTGATGTCGCGGTGAATGATTTTCTGGCCGTGGATGTACTCGAGAGCGCGGGCGATCTGAAGGGCGATTTTGAGCTTGGACTTCTGGTCACCAGTTCGGCCGCCTTTGATCGCATGGCGGAGATCTTCGCCCTTGAGAAGCTCCATGACCATGAAGGGGCGCTGTTTCTCGTCCTCGCCGAAGTCGTAAATGCTGAGGACGTTGTCGTGCGTGATGTTGCCGGCCATGCGGGCTTCGGCGAGGAAGCGGGCTTTGGCCTCGGGGTCCTGGCAACCAGCTTCGGTCAGGATTTTGACGGCAACAGTGCGGCCGATGAGGGTGTCCCGGGCGCGATAGACGTGGGACATGCCGCCGCCCAGGAACTCCTCGAGCTCATACTTGCCGATTCTCGCAGGTAATTCCATTTATGAGAGCTATTCTACCTGGGAAAGAGAGCGCTGAGGGAGCCGAGAGCGCAGAAGTGCTTGATTTCCCGGAGGTGTGGTAGCTGGGGCGGGTTGGGGATTGACGCAAAGACGCGAGATGGATGGCTTGATTTCGTGGTTGTCGCGTTGGCCGCCCATTGCGAACGACCACTTCTTGCAACTTATGTGCAAAATGGCCGCCGCCGTTTCTTTGCGCCCTCTGCTTTCTCTGCGGGCATCCACGCGGCCAAAGCAAGGCATGAACCGCGTTTCCTGCCGTAGCCATGAAAACTTCGCGTCGGACCTGACGTCGCCTAACCTGCTCCGGTTTCTCGGCGTCTCCGCGTCTCGGCGATAAACTCCCAACTCGCGTACGTCTTCCGATCTGTGCTGCGGTCCGACTTCTCACTTATTTGGCTACGTCGGAGACGCAGGTGAAGGAAAAGTAGCCGGGCATGAAGATCTGCGGGTTCGCGAGGAACGTCAGGCGTACGGTGACCGGTTGGCCGGTCGACGGGTTAGTGATGGGCTGCGGCGGAACACCGGAGGTCAGCACGAATTCCACCGTGTCGCCCATGCGCTTGTTGGCACGGGCGACGAAATTGAAGACCGACCAGAGTCCTGGGAAGGTCGGGAAATCGAAGTCCTTGCCGCCCTGGAAGGTCACGCTCATTTGCGTTCCGGGGACGGGCCCGGGCCATGTGAATGGCTTGGGCGCGGCGTTGGCGGTGGTGAAGACTACGGTGTTTCCGTCAATCGCGACCTTGATGCTCTGCTGTTCGGGAGCCAGTTCGGGCTTCACCTGGTAATTGAATTTGGGACCAGTTCCACCCTGGTAGGCGGCCTCGGTGAAGTCGCCAGCATGATTCAGGAAATTCAAGAACGCGGGCGTGATGTTGACGTTGCTGCCAGGGATCGGCACGAAGTGAGTGCCTGAGCGGCTTAAGATCTTGGCGAGATTCTGGTCGTAGAACTGCCAGATGATGCCTTCCTTAGGCTTAAAGACCGAATCAAACTCCTGCAACGTGGAAGGTGGGGCTTCCGGGCTGCCCTTGAACGGATACTTATTGAAGATGGGAGTGATCTGCGCGCACATCTGCTTGCCGGCTTGATTGAGCGAGATGGCCGGCGAGGGAGGCTTGAGATAAGGCTCGACGAAGACAATCGGGTCGGTGAGGAGCTTCTGCACTCTGGCCTGAATCGGAGAATCCGCGTTGAAGTTCAGAGAGAGGGTAGTGACGGAAGTCTCGGCGGCCTTGGCTACTTGCAGCGCTGAGGCGAGCTCCGATTCGTTGGGCTGCGGTTTATCCGCAATGGTATCGATGGCCGACTGCAATTGCGCCAGTGCGGTGATGTAGCCTTGGTTGGAGGCGCCGACGTAGCGATCCGTAATCTCGGGAGGAGTGACGATGCGGACCGGCTGGAAGATTTTCGAGCCGGAGTCCTGTCCATTGGTGTTCTGCGACGCCTGGGAGGACATCTCGAGCAAGGGCGCCAGGTTGCTGGAGTGCTGCTTCAGCTTGTTAGCGGCATCCTTGAGCCCGGAATAGCGCACCACGGCCGCAGCGTTGATGTATCCGATCCAGGCTTGCACCCAATCGTTGTCGAATTTCCCCTTGAGGTCGCGCTCCAACTGCGCGCGGTCGTTGATGTTACCAGGACCGGGATCGCCCAGCACCCAAGTCTCGCCGTTGAAGTAGCGGTCGGCGTGCCCGATGGCGTCGGTCATGAACTTCCGGCCGCCCGCGGTGAAGGCGCCGCGGACCTCTTTGTTGTTGATGAGGACGGCGGCAGATCCCGGGAAGTCGCGATTGAACTGGACGGATTTGCCGGACTTGTCGGCCTCGGCAAGCATGAAGTTGTAGACGCGCTCGGTTCCGGCATACTGCTTGAGATAGGAGCGCGCGCGTTCCACGGACTGCCCGTCATTCTCGCTGGAGTAAGGATTCTCTTCCTTCAACTCCTCCGCATAAAAATCGAACTGCTTCTGGGCCAGAGCCAGGCGCTCGGGATCGACGCTCTTGTTGACGGTCCACCACGTGGTCAAGGTCGGCGTGAGGAACAGCTTGGTCGTCCGGTCGTGGTTGGACGTGGTCATCAGGTAACCCTTGAGACAGTCGTACGTAGGCTGATACTCGTGATCGGGCACGGGGCTGCCCGGCAGGCTCCTGAGATTAGCCAGCATGGCGTTCTGAGTCTGGCCGAACATGGCCAGTCTGAAGCGATCGAAGTAGATGGCCTTAGTGGGGCGGTACAGGTCTTCGCCGATGTAGAGGAACCAGCGATAGAGCCAGGGTGAGCCCTCATTGTGATATTTGCGCAGGGTCACCAGGGACTCGCGCAGCCTGTCGAGGCGGCGAAGCACATCCAGCGAGGCAACATCGCTCGAGGAACTGCCGACCGAAGAGATGCCGATGGCGGCCTCGCGGACATCGTTCTCCAACCCGCGATTGTTGAAGAACGAGATGGTGAACATCACCAGGAGCAAGAAGGCGAGAATGGAGCCACTGAGAAGCATCCAACGGCGGGCGGTGCTGGTTTTCGCGCTGGCGCCGCTGGCGCCCAAGGCGGCTCGATCGACCAGCAGGATGTCGTTGAAGAGGTGAGCCAGGAATAGCCACTGCGGAACCTTGCGGGTACCGACGACTTGGGGACGCGCGGCAGCTTGACGCGCGGCGTTGGCCATCATCGCGCGGTTGAAGATGCCAGTAGCGCCGGTGGGCCCAGCTTCGGCGGATTGCTGCGCGGCCTCCACGGGGGCCATTTCGTTGATGATGACAGGGCGGACGCCGGCGAAGTAGAATCCGCGCAGAAAGGGACCGACCGTCAACTGGCTGGGGCGGCAGAGATCGACCAGGAACTGGACAAGGGCCGGGCGAACTTTGCGAAAGGCGCGGGGGAACTCGTAGGCCGTGGGGAGTTTGTTTGCGTCGCCCTCGCGCGCCAGGAACTCGATGCGGGCATCGGCAAGAGAGCGGAAGAGGCGCTCGAACTGGCCGGTCAGGCGCGCGGTTTCTTCTTCGGCGTAGACACCCTCACTGCGGCGGTCGAGCATCGGCAGGGTCACGCCGAGTACCTGGGTGGACTCTTCGTTGGTGAGGTTGCGGACGAAGTCGGTGAAGAAAGGCAAGCGGTCGGTCTTGGTGAAGAGGGCGTAAACGGGGAGGTTGATGCCGAGGCCTTGCGAGATCTCACCGAGGCGGGCGCGCAGGTTGCGGGCGGCATTGCTGGCGATTTCGGGCGCTCCGGACTTGGTGAAGTTCTCGCAATCGAAACAGACGAGGGCGGCGCGAGGGGCTTGTTCCCCTTTGCGAACGACGGCTCCGCGGGGCTGGAGTTTTTTGACGAGTTTCGCCCAGCGGCCCGGGTCGGCGATCATGGGGCCGCCGGCTTCGGCAAAGATGGCACGGCGCGAAAACCAGAAGTTGACCGAGCGGGTGGGGGCGACGTTGCCAGCCTGGTACACCTGCCCGGCGAGCAGTTCGGGTTCAAGACCCGAGTGGAGCATCACGCTGGTTTTGGTGGTGCCCGGTTCGCCCATGATGAGGAAGACCGGAAGGCCGGCAACTTTGCCGCCTTGTTCCAGCTTGGCAGCGGCCAGTTTGGTTTCGGCTTCGTGGATGAGGACGGAGATCTCATCACCGCCGGGTGCTACGACTTCGCCACCGGCGGCCGCAGCGGCGGCTGCAGCCTTCTTTTCCTTTCTCTTTTTCAGAAAAAGGATGACGACCAGGACAATGAGAGCGATGAGGGTTGCGGTCAAAGAGCCATAAAGAAGCATCGGCGCGACTCCTTAACTGATAGCCGGTGCCAGCGCGCGTACCGCCGACACTCCCGAATGAAGAATGATTTCGTAAATGATAAAGCACACCAGCATCACGCCGGCCGAGACCGACGCGATGATTTTCAATTTGCGGATCCAGGGATCGAGCATCGCGCGCATGGTGCCGGGGGGCAGCATCCAGGCCGGCGACAGCGGGCCGAACGGTCCACGAATGCGGCGGATTTTTTCGTGCACCTTGGCCATGATTTGGTCGCGCTCGCCGCGTCCGCCGGCGCGATACCGGCCGACGAATCCCAGCAGGAGGCAGAGGTAATAGACTTCGAGCAGGTCTCCCAGATCCTGCGAATCGCTCTTCCCCATGAGTTGCGCGAGGTTTTGAAAGAAGACTTCGCCGGCAATGTGAGTTCCGAACATTTCTTCCTGGATCGGCTGCCGCAGCCAGTCGGCAAAGATGGGGTTTTGTGAGTTGAGGACGGACTCGTCGAGAAAAGCGACTACAGCGAAGGTCGCGTAATTGGCGTCGTCGGAATTGTACCCGGCGGCGAGTGCCTGGTCGCGGGCGCTGTTCAATGCCTCGCGATTGTAGTGGCGGAAGGCATTGGCATCGGGGATGCTCTGGCTGTTGGCGCGGAGCCTCTCGATGGCGGTCAGGACCTCCTGGTAGATCAGAGCCAGGTTCTCGGGCCTGCGAGTGTTGGAAGGTGTCATGTCTGGTTATCCAAAACGACCAAGATTTCGGCGTCGGGATTGGGGAATTCGCCAGGGATGTAAACTCCGACCTTGCGCACTTTGGTCATGTGATCCCAGCAGCCGCCGGTCCGGCTGATGCCGAAGTAGTGAGTCTCTACGCGCGTGGAGATGGCGGACGGCGGGATAGGCAGGTGGGTCAAGGCCATTCCGGGAAGAGCATCAGCGACGAGACGACGCACAAACTGCGGCGTACAGACTTTGATAAGGCGCGGGGTGCTCTCCATGAGGAGCGCTTCACCCATATCGGCGTGGATCGCGAAGACCCAGCGGGAGCGGCCCAGGCAGCGCTGGTCGATGATGTCGCCTTCCCAGTAGTAATCGCCGGCAGGCTTGAGCGGAATGCTGATGCAGTTGGTCGGGACGATGGTTTCGAGGTGGAGGCGGATGTGGCGTTCCAACTCGTCGAAGACATCGCCAAGGCGCAGATGGTCGTATAGCGGCAGAGTCCGCGGATGGGATTCGAGCGCAAAAGTGCAGAGCGCTCCGGCGAGGCGGGACATCTCAATGAAGAGCTCTTCCGGGTGGCCGTGCTTGGCGACCATCTGGTGGCGAAGCGGAGGAAGGGCTGAGTTGATGGCGTGCAGCAGCCAGAAATTGGCGATTTCACGAGTGGAAAATTCGGTGCCGATCTGTGAGCCGCGGCCGGATCCACGACTGATGGTGGCGGCCTTTTCGTCGAGGATTTCGATGATGCGCTGCACCATCATCATCAAGGTCGTACTGCCGCTGATATCGAGCAAAGGGGGAACGAAACGGGAGTCGTAGACGTAATGGCCGGAACCATCGCGTACTACGCGAGCGATCGGCTGAGTGAGGAATTCGTCGGTGGGCTCGGTGTCGAAGAGAATCCGGACGTTCTTCCGTCCCATGCGGACGGAGCGCTCATCGGCGCCGCTATTCTCGTCGGAGAGGAGTTGCGATTCTGCCTGGTACCGCGCGACGGCGCCATCTTCGGTGAGGGAACAGTTGTAGCCATTGCGCTTGCGGGGCGGGATGGCGAGTAGTACCAGAATGGAATCGCGAATAGGTGGAAAGAGATCGCCAATAGTACGGGCTGGGGGAGGCGCATCGCTCTCCGGCATGTCAAAGGGCAGGCCGTCGGGGAGGATTCCGCGAGCATGAACAATGGAAACGGTACCATTACGTAATGCTTCGCCGTCCATTTTGATGCCGGCCAGACCGAAGGGAGCGAACCAAAGGGAGGCTGTGGCAAACTGGATGGAATCTTCGAAATAGCGGCTTTGCGCCTGAAAATGGTGGGGTCCCAGGTACATTCCTTCCGACCAGACCACTCGAGAAAGTAGCCGCATAGGTTATCGCGATTCAATGTAACATTAACTTTCGGGTTTAGGAAACCATCTATGGTACGTGCCGTCGATTACAGTAGCAAATTCTGCGCGCAGAGAGCGCATGCCATGATGGGGGAGCAGGGCTTGCCATGGATTTTTATAAGAGATATGAACTCATTGAACCGCTAGCGGGACCGGGTACGAAAAGCTTTCGCGCGAAGCAGGCATCGACGCAGCGCGACGTCACGGTTCATCTCTTGATCGGCGGGCGCACACCGGAGAACGAGCAGTTGCTGGCCCGATTGCGCGCGATGCCGGCGCAATCTTTTTCAAAGCTGATCGAAGTCGGCGATAACGACGGCACCCCGTACGTGGTGACAGTGGCGCCTCCGTATCAGCACCTCGCAGAGTGGTTGACCGATCAGGAGACGGCAGCGGCTCAGAGTGCGCAGCGGTTCACGCATGCGGGTGCATTCCGGGCCCCGGTAGCGCCACCCGACATTACGGGAGCAAGTCCGTCGCCTCGGCGGGATCCGGCGACGCAGCCCGCGCCGCCGCGGAAGCCTTCCTCCGGAATGTGGGTACCGCCGCAGCAGGATCTGCCGGAGATGCCGACCCGCCCTTCACTTGCCTCGATGGCGCCGCCGACGCCCGTGGCTCCCGCGCCGCCGGTTTCGCCGGCTGCCCCGAGCGTGATGCCAGGCGCGCAAGAACCGGGCGAATTTACAAAGATGTTTCAGCGGGGGCCCTCGCCGGCGGCGGATCCTCCGCCTCAGGCTCGTGCGCCGGAGATGCCGGCCAAGCCTCCGTCGTACTCAGGCCCCCCGCCATCGAGTGCGCCCGAGCCCGGCGAGTTTACTAAAGTATTCCAGTCCGGGGCGCGTCCGGTTTCGGATTCCTCGAGACCTGCGCCTTCTGCGCCTTCCGCGCCTTCGGCAGGGGAGCCGGGCGAATTCACCCGGATGTTTCAAAGTGCGGGACGAGCGGATGCCCCGATAGTACAGGAACCGCCGAGAGCGCCGGCGAAGCCTCCATCGCAGTCGGCACCACCACCACAGGTAGCACGGCCGGTGCAGCCGATACCGCCGTCGCAGCCGGTAACGGCGCCTCAGGAAGAACCCGGCGAGTTCACACGGCTGTTTCAGAAGGGTCAAGGCTTGCCGGCTCAGAAGCCGGTCTCGACCCAGGGCGCCGACACGATCTCGTTTCAGGTACCGATGGTCCCGCTTCCACCGGAGAAGGGCGCGCCGACGGAGCCCATGGCAAGACCGGATTCGGTTTCGGAGGCGACCGAGCCAGGGGAGTTCACGCGGATGTTCCAGAAGGGCCCCGAACCCGCACCGCCGTCGTTTCCGGCAGCCACACCGCCATCGGTTGGAACAGGGAAGCCCCCGTCGCAACCAACTGCCGGCGAGCCGGGCGAGTTCACGCAACTGTTCGGTCCCACTGCGCGGCCTCCACAGCGCCCTGTCCAGCCGCTCGAGACGATGCAAAACCCGGTTTATGGCGCGCCTGCGAAACCCCCGACGCCTCCCAGCACGGTGCCCAAGCCGATCACGCAAAGTCCGGCGCCTCCGGCACCCAAGCCGGCCGCGCCTGGTCCGCCCCGGGAAGAGGGACCCGGAGAGTTCACGCAGATGTTCGGGGCCTCGGCGCGGCCTCCGCAGCGTCCGGCACAGCCGCTCGAGACGATGCAGAATCCGGCATTCGGCACGACTGCCGCTGCGAAGCCCCCGGTGCGCCCGACCGCACCCGCGGAAAGTGCGGGCGAGTTCACGAAGGCCTTCGGCAATCCAGCGGATCTGCAAACGATGGAGGGCCAAGCCTATCTTGCGACGCCGAAGGCACCAGCAAGCAGCCCCGCGCCAGTAGCGGGGGAGTTTACGAAGGAATTTGGGAGGAGCCCGATCGAGTCGTTGCAGACCTCTCAGAATCCGGCCTATGGCGCGCCGAAACCGCCTTCGCAGGCGCTTCCCCCCAGTCCGCCGAGATCGACGCCTCCGGTGGCATCGTTCCAAGGCGAGTTTTCAGGGATGTTCCAGGAGCCGCCGCGTCCAGTGTCGTCGAGTCCTGCCAAGCCGGGAAGTCCGTCGCAGGGCCCGGGCGAGTTCACGCAGATGTTCAACTCGCCACTGCCCGACAAGCCAGAGCCACAGGAAGAATGGGCGAAAAAGCAGTCTAAACCCGCACCGAACCCAGGTTTCCGGCCGACGGTTCCCCCCGCCGGAGGAGACCGGTCGCGCGAGCAGGAGGACAAGTCACAAGGGGAGTTCACGCGCTTCTTCCGGCCGCCCGGGGCGAGCGGGCAACCTCCGCAGCCGATGCCCTCCGGTCCCTCGTTCCAGAGCAGTCCGGTGGGAGCGATGCCGCAAACGCAGCAACCGCAGCCTTTGGCCACGCCGCGGGCGCCGCAACCCTCGCCATCGGCGCCGGGTGAATTCACCCGGATGTTCGGTCGGCCGACTCAGGATCCGCAAGCGGCTCCGATGAGTGGAGGGAGTTCGTCGTCGGGAGCGACTGGAATGTTTGCCAATCCGTTGCCTGCGGCAGGACCGGGACAGACAGCGGCCAACAATCCTTTCCTTCCGCAGCCTCCAGTTCCGCAACCGGCGCCGGTGGCGGCTCCGGCCGCGCCGGAGCCGCAAGGTCCGAGCGAATGGACCATGATGATCGATCGGCAGAAGCTGCAGGCTGCCGGTGGCGGCGCGCCTGCCGCGGCTCCACAGGCGGGCGGCGGCTCGCCGGTGCAATTGCAGGTGAGCCCGCAGGGGGCATACCTGCCGGGCGTGTATCCCCCTCGCCTTCCGAACATTCCGACGCCGCAGGCGAACATCGGAGGAGTCCACGTTCAGGGGCCCTATGTACCCACACCGCAGCTTCCGACGCCGTCGATCCCGCAGGTAGGCATTCCTGGTGCGACGGCGACAGTGACGACGAAGGGTTCGTCGACGCTGATCGAGCGGATCATCTTCTTCCTGCTGGGGATGCTGGTCGGGGCGGGACTGGTGCTGCTGCTGAAGAAGTAGAGGACTGGCGGAAGGTCCAAGGGCGTCACACATCTCTTCGCCTGTCAAAGACTCGACTTCTTGCCGTGCGGTCCACGGTTGCCGCTGAAGGTCTTCACTCGGTCAGAAGAGTAACTAAAGGGACTCGGGGGAGCGGATGCCTTCAGACTGGAGAGCCAGGGCCATCTTGCGGAGGGCCGTTTTGTGGATCTGCGAGATGCGGCTTTCGTTGACACCGAGGAGGTCAGCGATTTCTTTCATCGTCATGTCGTTGGTGTAATAGAGGAACACGACTCTCTGATAACGCTCGGGGAGTTTGCCGACGACCCGCGCGAGGGTGATCTGGAGCTGGTGGCGTTCACACATGCGATCGGGCTCCAGATCGGGGGCACCGGCGAATTCCTGCGGGCGATCGCCATCCTGGTCGGAAACAACCGTAGTGGAAACGAGACCGACGAAGCGCAGTTCCATCTGCATCCGCCGCCAACGTTCCATGCTGACGCCCATGCCTTCGGCGACTTCGTTATCTTGCGGGGTGCGGCCGAGTTTCGCAGCGAGATCGCGAGTGACGGAATCGACTTGTTTCTGCCGCTTGCGGAGGTCGCGAGATGCCCAGTCGAGCTGCCGCAGACTGTCGAGGATGGCGCCTTTGATGCGATGTTTGGCATAGCTTTGGAAAGCGACGTTTTTGGAATCGTCGTACTTTTCTACGGCGTCGAAGAGGCCCAGCACACCGGCATGGATGAG
The DNA here is from genome assembly GCA_035295745.1 of Bryobacteraceae bacterium. Classification (GTDB taxonomy): domain Bacteria; phylum Acidobacteriota; class Terriglobia; order Bryobacterales; family Bryobacteraceae; genus JAIQFL01. Next base: position 87,934 of record DATGIL010000015.1, read on the forward strand.
GTCGTCGAGATCGACATGAACGGGAAGGTTTTCATGGACGCGAACGGCGATGGCTCTGACGAGCGACAGGTTCTCGATTACGATCTGATCGCGAACCGGGAAGGAAACTGGCTGCCGTTGTTCGATAGACGCACACTGCACCTGCATGGCTTCGTCCTCTTTCTGAAATCTTTTTTGGAGACCGGCTGGTGTTTCCAGACGGATTCTAAGTTTGCACTCGTATTGCCAGATAATAATAGGTGTTAAGAACCTTATTTTCTTCATTTAAAAATATGTGGAGACGTTTCAAAATGGAACGTTGTTTCAAAGTGAAACGCAGGGATGTTTCACAGACGGATGCAACTGGGGTCGCCTGGATTTCGAAAAAATTAGATCTATCCACGGCTGGGACGGCGTTGTAGCAGGGATCGTGGTGATCGCGCGGGCAGATAGATCGCAGGTCTCGGGGCGGCCGTGGGGATGCGGCCAAGTCGGGCGATGCGCTGGTGATCTGCACAGAGTTGGGCGCGGTCTCGCCGAAGGCAGTGTCGGGAACGCTGGTGCCGGTGACGGTGACGATCGGCGGGTGAACCCGAGCGCGTTTTTCGCAGCGGCGACGGGAGGATTCACAGGTCTATACCAAGTCAATGTCATAGACTGGGCGGGATCGCGCCTTCCATCGGGGGCGCGCTGGTGTTGACGCAGAACGGGCAGAGGCAGCCCAGAAGCGGTGTAACCATTCCGGTTTAGTAACGTCTAACGTGAAGGTTGGATTAAAAAGAGTCTGAAGCTACAAAAGACTCTTGACTCTTAGTCAAAAGTATTTTAGGATTTTAACTGCGTGAGACAAATATTCCAATTCGGAGCCAACGTCAAAGGTAACCCGCGAACCGTGAAAAATCACGGCTCCCGTGAGGTGACCTGACCCCGTCTTGGAATCACATTCCGATTTCAGGAAAGGGGCGGCCACAAAAATTGGCCGCCCTTTTTGCGTCTAAGCGGCTGATTTCGAGCTAAAGGTTTGCAAGAGAAGGGTTTCGCCGGGTCGCCGCTCCGCGGTGGTGGCTCGCCCAACTCGTCACAAATATCGAGGCGAAGCCGCGCGCGTCAGCAAGCGATCACGAATCACGAGGGCGGTGGCGCTCCCTCACGGTCGCGGCTCGTAAGCTACCCAAGTACGTTCGCGATAAGTGCGCTTGGGAGCCGCGCACGTGAGCAAGCGCTGTCCATCGCGCCGTGGGACAGGCGGATTTTTCACAGCTTCTCAGCAAGCGGTCTTCGACCTTTCTCTGCAGCCCCTTGCTTCATGACTAACTTGCTTCCTTCGCGGAGTGAGATAGGTGAGTTGTGTTTTGCGGTTGGAAGGCGCGGAAGTAAGCGCCCATGGGTATTTGACAACTGAATCCTTGTAAGTAGCGAAACGCGGGTGTGGCCTATTGGTTGGGCATCGGATCGCCAGTCCGGTAAACGGAGTTCGATTCTCCGCACCCGCTCCATGAGTGACAGATCAGTGATTGCGTGGACCGTAGATCAGTGGCAGATCGAAAGATTGTGGCTCTTTCCACGCGGGTTCGATTCCCGCCGGTCCAACCAGGTTCATTCGGCCCCTCGTCCAAAGGACAGGGCACAGTCCTCCGAAGGCTGGGATCGGCGTTCGAGTCGCCGGGGGCCGACCAGAGATTCATTTGGGTTCCAAGCTCATAAGGATGAGCTGCCGGTTCTTACCCGGCGGGCAGCCGGTTCGATTCCGGTGGGACCCACCAACTTATTGGCAGGTAGCACAACGGTAGTGCGGCTGGCTGTTAACCAGTGCTATAGAGGTTCGAATCCTCTCCTGCCAGCCAATTGATGTAGTAACCCGGGAGCGTAGCTTAGACGGGAGAGCGCCGTCCTTTTAAGTCGGATGACGACAGTTCAATTCTGTCCGCTCCCACCATTCAAAGCAGAAAGCGAGGACCAACGATGGCCAACAAGACGTTGTTTCAAAGCCTGCGGGACGCGTTGATTTCGCGGACCGACACGGTGAACTCCGAGGACGCTCCGGCGTACTCGCTGCCCGCCAAGCAGGCCCTGGCGCAATATGCCGCCACCGGATGCTTCGGACGCACCTTTTACGCCACCGCCGGCCAGCAACTGAACCGGGTTCTCGATCTCTGCAACCAGATCGAGCGGGAAGGTGGCATCCGGTTCATTGCCAAGACCGCGGTCTACAGCCGCAAGCAGGCATACATGAAGGATATGCCCGCCTTGCTGTGCGCCTGGATGTCGGCTCACAGCCTGCGGTTGCACGAAGCGCTCTTTCCGAAGGTGATCGACAATACCCGGATGCTGCGGACATATGTGCAGATCCTGCGATCCGGCGTGGTTGGCCGGAAGTCGTTGGGTAGCGCTCCCAAGCGCCTGGTGCGCGAATGGCTCGCCAGCCGTGACGAGGACACACTGTTCAGCTCGAGCGTAGGCCAGAGTCCTTCGCTGGGCGACATTTTGAGGATGGTGCACCCCAAGCCCAGTACGCCGCAGAGAGAGGCGTTTTACGGCTATCTGCTGGGCCGCCGTTATGATGCCGAGGCGCTGCCCACGCTGGTTCGGGAATTCGAGCGGTTTCGGTACCCGATTCTCAACCCGGGACCGCGCGAGGTGCCGGATGTACCCTTCATGCTTCTCTCGTCGATGATCCTTTCCGATACGGATTGGGCAGCGATCGCGCGGAAGGCCTCGTGGCAGACCACGAGGATGAACCTCAACACTTTCGTAAGGAACCGGGTGTTCAAGGCGCCTGGTTTGACGGAAGTGATCGCCGCGCGACTGCGGGATCCCGCTGAGATTCGCCGGTCGCGGGTTCTCCCGTATCAGCTCCTGGTGGCTCACCAGCAGAGCAAGGCGGCTCCGGACGAGGTGCGGCGCGCCTTGGAGGACGCGATGGAACTGGCCACCACGAACGTGCCGTCGATTGAGGGCAGCGTGGTGGTTTGCCCGGATGTTTCGGGTTCCATGGCGAGTCCTCTGACCGGAACGCGGAACAACGGGTTCACCACGGTACGCTGCGTCGATGTGGCTGCACTGGTGGCCGCGTCGGTGTTGCGGAAGAACCGCTTCGTGACGGTGTTGCCGTTCGACAACGCGGTGGTGCCGATCGATCTGAACCCGCGCGATACCGTAATGACGAACGCTGGAAAGTTGGCCGCGATCGGCGGAGGTGGAACCAACTGCAGCGCTCCGATTCGCCTTCTGAATCAGCAGAGGGTAAAGGCCGACCTGGTGCTGTTCATCTCGGATAACGAGTCGTGGGTGGACCAGGGACGCGGCGTAGGCACTGCGTTGATGGCAGAGTGGTCGGAATTCCGGAGGCGGAATCCGGGCGCGCGGCTGGTTTGTCTGGATGTGCAGCCAAATCACACGACGCAGGCTACCGAACGAGACGACATCCTGAACATCGGAGGCTTCTCCGATCAGGTGTTCGAAGTGATCTCGGCCTTCGCCTCGGGGCAACTCGAGCCGAAGCACTGGATCGCTCGCATTGAAGCAGTAAATGTTTGAGGCTTTTGGGGCCGAATGCAGGCGGGACTACATTTTGACACAATGCCAGCGTCTCGTCCGTAGTAACTTGTCGGCCCCTTTTTGGATTCAGCACAACGCTTGCTATGCGCGCGCCCTTTCGCATTGACCTGGAGGTAGGGACAACGGCGCGGCAGAACGGGCTGACTTGCTCAACGGCATAGGGGCCGAATGCTGGCGGGACTACATTCAACCTTTCGAAACGTCTCGACCTACGTTCTTGTCGGCCCCTTAGGTTCTTATCTGGCGAATGCCGAACGGGAGTACATGGTAAAGCGGGTTTCGACATCCGCTCTGGGCTCTAAAGTCCGGAAGCTCTCGCCGATCTTGTCGCTAGTAAGAACCGCGGCGAATGCAGGAGGAACTACATTTTAACCTGGCGGTTCCCGGTTCGAGTCCGGGGCGTGCCTCGCGGCGCGTTAGCTCAACGGGTAGAGCATCAGGAGGTTTCTCCGACTCTTGTCGCCGCGAAACTTGACACAATCGAGCAAAGGTACCGGTATGGCAGAGACCACCTATAACGTAATCGCGCCGGAACATGGCGTGCCGATCAAGGCGTGGACTAAGGGCGTGCCTCTCGAGGACCAGGCGCGCCAGCAGCTACTGAACGTGGCGCAACTTCCTTTCATCTACAAGTGGATCGCCGCGATGCCGGACGTGCATTGGGGTATTGGGGCCACAGTGGGAAGCGTGATCCCGACCAAGGGAGCGATCATTCCAGCGGCGGTCGGTGTGGACATTGGATGCGGGATGATGGCATGCCAGACGAGTCTGAATGCGCGCGATTTGCCCGAGAACTTAAAGGGCATTCGCGCGGCCATCGAAAGCGCAGTACCGCACGGACGGACCAATCACGGCGGCGCGGGCGATCGCGGAGCGTGGCATGAGATTCCGCCTCGCAATCAGGCGATCTGGGCCAGCGAGTTGAAGGCTCGCTATGATGCGATCCTGGCGAAGCATCCAAAGCTGGATCGTGGAAACCACGCAAATCATCTGGGGACGTTGGGAACCGGCAACCACTTCATTGAGATGTGCCTGGACGAGTTGGAGACCGTGTGGTTCATGCTGCATAGCGGGTCACGCGGTGTCGGCAATCGCATGGGCACGTACTTCATCGATCTGGCGCGCAAGGACATGAAGCAATTCTTCGTGAATCTGCCCGATATCGACCTGGCGTATTTTCCGGAGCACACTTCGCATTTTGACGATTATGTGGAAGCGGTAGGGTGGGCGCAGGACTATGCGCGGTGGAACCGGCACCTGATGATGGAGCAGATTGTCGGAGCGGTCCGCAATTCCGGCGAAGTCCCTCTGTTTGAGGCGGAGCGGAAGGCGATCAATTGCCATCACAATTACGTGGCTCGCGAGGCGCACTTCGGCGAGAACGTGCTGGTGACGCGCAAGGGCGCGGTGCGTGCACGTGAGGGAGACTTGGGGATCATTCCCGGCAGTATGGGGGCGCGTTCCTACATCGTGCGAGGAAAGGGCAACGAGCAGAGTTTTTCGAGCTGCAGTCACGGAGCTGGGCGGGCGATGTCGCGCAATGAGGCGAAGCGGCGGTTCAGCGTGGCGGATCACATACGAATGACGGCAGGCGTCGAGTGCCGGAAAGACGAGGACGTGATCGACGAGACTCCGGCGGCGTACAAGTCGATTGAGGCGGTGATGGCGGCACAGGCAGACCTGGTGGAGATTGTGCATACGCTGCGGCAGGTGGTTTGCGTTAAGGGGTAGAGGGCTGGTGTTGAGGTACGCGCGGAGCGATTCACCACGGAGACGCGGAGTCGCGAAAAAAGATACGCGGAGGTTTGAGGCGCCGGGCCCAAAAATTGTGGTCGTGCGGGAAGCGGGACTTGATCGCCGAGACGCCGGGTGCAGAGGAATCTTTGCTTCGCCGCTCGTTTTTCTCTGCGTCCTGGCGTCTCGGCGATTGAGTTTTTGCCTACCGGATGATGGCCGCGCCGTTGATCGGGCCGGAGACCGGCATCGCGATTGCGGGGGTGAGCTCTCCTTCGGTATCCAGGTGGAATATGGACACGTTCGACGTAACGCCGTCGCCGCCGTCGATTACACCGAGCAGGTCGCCATCTGCTGCCAGATCGGTTGGGGATCCTCCCAATTTGGCGAGTGCGAGTTTGTCCAGGTAGATTCCGTTGTCGCTCACCAGGTATCGGATTACTTGCTTTCCGGGACTGTCCGACGCGAACATAAACTGGCCCGACAGAGCATTCCAGCATGGCGCGTGAAGCAGATTCCCACTGGCGTCCTTTTGAGGGGACGGACCCGCCGTCGAAGTGACGATGCGATTGCCGACTACCAGCACCTCGCTGAGATTGGAATGCGCGATCGACAAGTAGACGTTGGCGCCCCGGCCGGCGATCCCGAAAGGTGTATCGTTATTGGGCGCCGCGGGTAGCTGGATCACGTCGTTAGGACCCGTCAAGCCTGGCGCGCCGTTCGCGGACATACTGAGCCCCGCGACCGACCCGCTCTTCTCGGTGTACATTACGCCGCCGTCATAGAAGGTGATCTGCGCGGCAGTTTTGTCCCCTCGTGCCAGCGAAACGCTGCCGTCCGCGGCGGTGCCCACATCGTCACCAAACACGGGAAACGATTCGGCGGTCGTCAAGCCGAGGACCACCAGGTGATTCTGTCCAAACGTCACCGACACCGGCTGCGATGCCGTCTTGATTACCTGCGTGGGCTGCATCGCATCGCCCTTGCGAACAAATATGCTGACACTGGAAGATCCGAAATTAATGGCGGCCACCAGTTTTCCATCCACCGCCACGCCACCGGCGTTTCCACTGGCTCCGCCGATTCCGCCGGTGGGGACGAAGGCCGTCTGTTTAGTTCGGGTATTGATGACCACCAGTGAGTTGCTGGTGCCGTTGGTGATGGTTAGGAACAAAGCGTCCTTGGTCCCGCTCTTGGCAAGCGGTTGAGGATTATCGGCGAAGGAACGGACAGCCATCCCGGTATACACGAGCGGCAGGATCGCAAGCATCTTGCTGATGCGGATTGGTCGAAGCATGTGGTTCTCCTTGGATCGGTTAGAGTTTTGGTACACATGTGCTTCGAAGCGCGAAGCTCAAAAGTTATGGTGCCGTGAAGAATTTCGCGGCAAGCGCGCGTTGTATGATGAGACTACGAATGAAAGGTGTCGTACTCGCAGGTGGCACTGGTAGCCGACTCTTCCCGCTGACCAAGATCACCAACAAACATCTCCTGCCGATCTACGATCGACCCATGATCTATTACCCGATCCAGACCCTGGTGGATGCGGGGGTCCGGGACATCATGATCGTGACTGGCGGCCGCAATTCCGGGGACTTTTTGCGCCTTCTGGCCAACGGCAAACAGTTTGGACTAAAACACATCAACTACACGTATCAAGAAGGCGAAGGCGGCATCGCCGATGCGCTGGCGCTGGCGGAGCATTTTGCGGATGGCCAGAAGATCTGTGTGGTCCTGGGCGACAACATCATCGAACGCCCGATTTGGGAGGCGGCTGAACGCTTCCGCCAACAGCCGTGCGGCGCGCAGATTCTGCTCAAGGAAGTCCGCGATGCCGAGCGCTTCGGGGTGGCCGAGGTGCGAGATGGGAAGATTGTGGGTATCGAAGAGAAACCTGCTCAACCCAAATCGAACTACGCGGTGACCGGGATTTACATGTACGACGCGAGCGTGTTCGACAAGATCAAAACGCTGGTTCCCTCGAAGCGCGGCGAGTTGGAAATTACCGACGTCAATAACGCGTACATCCAGGAAGGGACGATGTCGTTTTCCTATCTCGACGGATGGTGGACCGACGCGGGAACGTTCGAGTCACTGCTGCGCGCGGCCAACCTTGTGGCGAAATCGCAATCGGTCGAGGGATCAGGAATCTGATGGCGGGAATGGCGGTTAGAGAGCTGGTTGCTCTGGGCGATTTGCGGCTGGCGATACCGCATTGCGAAAAGGGGATTGGCGCGGTGATCGGTTCGGCAGACTCGCCTCACCTGATCGCGGGAGTCCGGGTGGAGGCGCTGCGGCTGCATCCTGACGATCGGGGGTACTTTCTGGAAGTGCAACGGATGGGCCAGGGACTGGCGGCTGGTTTTCCGGCGGCCACGAGTCAACTCTCCGCGGCACTCAGTTATGCGGGCACGGTGAAGGCGTTTCATTACCACCTGCAGCAGACCGATTGCTGGACACCAGTGGAGGGTATGTTTCAGGTAGCGCTGGTGGATTTGCGGGTCGGATCGCCGACTTTCGGCGGACGCAACACGATGTATGCCGGGGTGCTGCGTCCGTGGCAAATTCTGATTCCGCCGGGTGTGGGACACGGATATAAGGTGATCGGCGCCCAGGATGCGCTGCTCGTCTACATGACGGATCGATTCTACAATCCGCAGGATGAAGGCCGGATCCCGTACAACGATCCATCCATTAATTACGACTGGGAGACGCAGAAAAAGTAAGGACGCTCTCGGGCGCGTGGCCGTTTACCATGAAAATTCTCGTTACAGGCGGAGCCGGGTTCATCGGATCGGCCTTCGTTCGCCTGCTGATTGGGGAGACCGATCATCAGATTGTCAATCTCGACAAGTTGACGTATGCCGGGAACCTGGAGAACCTGGCGCCGGTGGCGGGCAACCCGCGGTATCGCTTCGTGCATGGAGATATCTGCGATGCGGAACTGGCGGAGAAGGTGTTCGGGGAGGAGCATCCCGAGGCGATCGTACATTTTGCCGCGGAGTCGCATGTCGACCGCAGTATTTTGTCGCCGGAGCCGGTGATTCAGACCAACTTCCGCGGGACTTTCACTCTTCTGGACGCTGCGCGGAGGCATCACCTCGCGCGTTTCGTGCATGTCTCGACGGATGAAGTCTACGGGAGCCTGGCCGCGCCGCTGGAGGCGACGGAGGAGTTCCCGCTGAATCCGAGCAGTCCGTATTCGGCGTCCAAGGCTGGTGCCGATTTGTTGGCTCGGTCGTATTTTTTGACTTATCGGCTGCCGGTACTGGTCACGCGTGCGTCGAACAATTACGGGCCGTATCATTTTCCGGAGAAGTTGATCCCGCTGATGATTGCCAATGCGTTCGAGGATAAGCCGCTGCCGGTTTATGGCGATGGCATGCAGGTCCGTGATTGGTTGTATGTAGAGGACCACTGCCGGGGCATTCTGGCGGTGCTGGAAAAGGGCCGCGACGGAGAGATTTACAATATAGGCGGCAACCGGTCGCTGCCGAATTTGGATGTCGTGCGGCAGGTGCTGGCACTGACGGGTAAGCCGGAGACGCTGATCCAGTTCATCAAGGATAGGCCGGGGCACGATCGGCGGTACGCGCTTTCGAGCGAGAAATTGATGGGAGAGACGGGTTGGCGGCCGCGGATGGATTTTGAGGCAGGGCTGGCAGAGACGATCGACTGGTATCGGGCGAACACGGAGTGGGTGGCTCGGGTGCGTAGCGGCGCGTACCGGACTTATTACGAGGAGAATTATGCCGGGCGATGACGGGCTTCCCTGACTTCGCGAGCGTGGAACATGTTCCCGATCTGCTCAGGCATAAAATACCTCTCGTGTCAGACACCTCGGAGCGGCGCGGCGGCAAAGTAGCTCTTTGTCTTCGGAATCAGTGGACGTTCGTAAAGTCTCGACATGAGTGTCGAGACGGCAAACAGGGGTGTTTGCGCCACGGCGTCACGGTATGCGCGTAGCGATTGAGGCGGCATCTCTGGCGCTTTCAAGCGGCGGACTGGCGCGCTACACTTCTGAACTCAGTCTGGCGCTGGCCCGATGTTTTCCGGAGGACGAGTATGTGCTGGTGTCCGACCAGGCGTTTCCGATGCCCGCGGACTCCCCTGCTAATCTGAAGCGGGGGGGCGGTCCTCGCAATTCGATGGAGCGCCGCTGGTGGCTGTGGGGGTTGCCGCATGAAGTATCACGCCTGCGGGCCGATGTGGTCCACGGTCCCGATTTCGCGGTGCCATACCTGGCGCGCTGTCCGTCTGTTTTGACACTACACGACCTGTCACCGTGGATGGATTCGCGATGGCATCATGCGGCTAAGCGAGTCAGACGGCGAACTCCCGTGTTGTTAGAACTGGGGATTGCCACGATGGTCGTAACGCCGGGGGAGACGATTCGCAAACAAGCTATCGAGCGATTCCGGCTGCGTCCGGACCGTGTAATTGCCGTGCCGGAAGCGGCGGCGCCCTGGATTCGTCCTACTCTTCGGCAGGCCGCGGAGGTGCCGTACTTTCTCTTCGTGGGAACTTTGGAGCCGCGGAAGAACTTGCCGATGCTGCTGGATGCGTGGAGGGAAACGCGGCGGCATCACGCGGTCGACCTGATTCTTGCGGGCCGCCGCCGCGCGGACTTCCCTGCTCTTCCGCCGGAACCGGGACTGCATGTGTTGGGAGAGGTGCCGGACGGCGATCTACCCGGGCTATACTCCGGAGCACTCGCGTTCGTCTACCCGTCGCTCTACGAAGGCTTCGGTCTGCCGGTACTCGAGGCGATGCAGTGCGGCGCAGCAGTGATCTCCTCGCCGGCCGTTGCCGAGGTGGCGGGAGAGGCCGCGATTTATGCGGATGAGCCGGCGGCTCTGGCGCGTGCCATGCGGCAGATCGCCGCACATCCGGAGTCTGCCGGGGAGTGGCGTGCGCGGTCGCTGGCACGCGCGCGGCTGTTTTCGTGGGAACGCACGGCGCGGATGACGCACGAAGTGTACCTGGAGGCTCGTAAGCGCTTTGGGGAATGACACGCGACCCGCGGCGCTGATGCTCGCGCCCGAAACACCGTATCCGCTGGCAGGCGGCGGGGCCCTGCGCACGGCTTCCCTTCTGCAGCATCTGACGCGCGCCTACCAGGTGGACCTGATTGTCTTCCAGCAACCCGGCGCTAGCGATCCAGCGGTGCATTTGCCCGCGGGCCTGGTGCGGCGTGTCTCGGTGATCCCGTTGCCAAAGAATGGCCGGAGCATGGCGGCCCGGGCATTGCGGAACATCGTGCGGGTGGCTCGTGGAGTCCCGCCGCTGGTGGACCGTTTTTCCGGATTCGGAACTGCGATCGGCGATGCTGTTGCGAGGGCGCCGGAGCGCTACGAAGTCGGAATCATCGAACATTTCTGGTGTGCGCCGTATTGGGCACAGATTGCGCCACTTTGTGCACGCACAGTGTTGGATCTGCACAATATCGAGTCGACCTTGCATGAGAGATGCGCCGCGGTAGAGGGCAATGCGGCTGGCTTGGCGCATCGTGTGTTCCGGCAAGCTTCGTTGGAACTGGAACGCGACTGGCTGCCTCGATTTACGCAGGTATTGGCGACGTCGGAGTGCGATGCCGAGCTGGCTCACGCGATCGCACCTGCGGCGCGAGTCTCGGTCTATCCAAATGCAATTCCGTACACACCGTTGCCGGCTGCGGGTGAGGAAGAGGTCGTCGTGTTTTCCGGCAACATGGAGTACCGGCCGAATCAGACTGCAGTGCAGTATTTCCGGCAGCAGATCTGGCCGGCTTTGCGCGAACGTTGGCCGGGCTTGGTGTGGCGCCTGGTGGGTAAGAACCCGGAGTTTGTCCGACAATTTACAAGTGGTGATTCGAGGATCGAGGTACAAGGTCAAGTGGACGATGCCGTGCGGGAGCTAGCGCGCGCCAAGGTGGCGGTGGTGCCGTTGCTGTCCGGGAGTGGCACGCGGCTGAAAGTGCTGGAGGCTTGGGCCGCCGGACTGCCGGTAGTTTCTACAAAAGTGGGTGCGGAGGGGTTGCCCATTCGTGACGGAGAGAACATTTTACTGAGCGAAACTCCGGCGAATTTCACCGAAGCAGTGTCACGGCTGTTGGCGTGCAGCGCCCTCAGGAGGCAACTGGGGATGGCTGGCAGGCTATTGCTGGAAAAGGAGTTTACATGGGAGGCGGCGTGGCGCCGTTTGGAGTTTTAACACAGCGTAGGGTCATAATGGTCCGCTATACTGGTACGGTCAATGCGTTTTGCCGTTGATGCTCACGCCATCGGCCGCCACCTCACTGGTAACGAGGTATACGTTCGCAGCCTGTTGAACGCTTTTGCGGCCACTGACGGCCAGTCTGAGTTCGTTGCGTATGTCTCGGCGGACGATGCGGCCCAGCACATCCCGTCGCGGATTCGCACCCGTCGAATCTCGGCCAATCCCTTCGTGCGGCTGGGGTACGATCTGGCGCTGAAGATGCGCGAAGACCGGCCGGATCTGCTGCATGTGCAGTACACGGCTCCAATCGGGTGTGCGGTGCCGGTGGTGGTGAGTGTGCATGATGTAAGTTTCCTGGAACACCCGGAGTATTTCACCCGTGATCGCGCCTGGCAATTGCAGTGGACGGTGCGTCGGACGGTAAAGCGGGCCGCGCGCATTCTGACGGGAAGTGAGTTCTCGCGAGCATCGATTCTGAAGGTTTACGGCGATCTTGACGAGGACAAGGTGGTGGTGGTGCCGAATGCGGCGGCGTCAGAGTTCCGTCCGATCTCGCGTGAGGCCGCCACGGCTACGGTGCGCGAGCACTTTTCGATTCATGCGCCATTCCTGCTCGCTGTGGGAGACATTCAGCCGCGGAAGAATCAGATCGGTTTGATCCGCGCATTTGCCCGATTGGTGAAGGCGCATCCGCAACTGAAACAAAATCTGGTGCTGGCGGGAAAAGAGACGTGGTTTGCGGATCGCGTGCATGAAGCAGCGCGCGAATCCGGAGTGGAAGATCGGATCCAGTTCTTCGGCTTTGTTTCCGACCGCGATCTGCTGCACCTCTACAACGCTTGCGAGCTTTTCGTCTTTCCGTCGTTCTATGAGGGCTTCGGGCTGCCGGTGTTGGAGGCGATGGCTTGCGGACGCGCGGTCGTCTGTTCCAATACATCTTCACTGCCCGAGGTGGTGGATGGCGCGGCGATTGTCTTCGATCCATATTCGGTAGACGAGATGGTGCGCGCAATTGCCGACTTACTGCTCGACTCCGAATTGCGGCTGCGCATGGAACGGCTGGGATTGCAGCGCGCGGCTCATTTTAGCTGGCAGAAGACGGCGCAGAGGACACTGGAAGTCTTCCACGAAGTCGCGGAGCGGCCGCACGCGATGAAGCAGCACACGGGCTCCGCCACCATAGCTCATCGATGACCTTCGATCGCATATCGCTTTGGCGGCGTGGCGCAGACACTCCTGTCTGCCGTCTCGACACTCCTGTCGAGACTTTACGGGAGTCTACCAAGTCTGTTGTCTTGCGCCACTTCCGGGAAGTGCTGGGGAAGGTTTTCGTGCACCAAATTTCGTGGACGCCCGAAAAGCGTCGACATGAGTCTCGACGCAGCAAACGGGAGTGTTTGCGCAACTCCACGTTACTCGCACTTTTTCTGGCGGTAGTGGCGCCTCTGGCGGCGCAGACGGGGTTTCCGTTCCAGGATGAATCCCTGCGGTATAGCATCAACTGGCCGAGCGGACTGAGTCTGGGCGACGCAAGTTTCTCCGCACGACACACCGCGACCGGTTGGAATTTCGACTCGTCCCTGACCGCGGGCGTGCCGGGATTCTCGATCGCCGACAAATATCAGTCCGTCGTGAGCGCGGACCTTTGCTCGGTTTCGCTCGATCGCACCATCAGCCACGGCAATAAGAAGACGCAGGAGAAGACCACCTTCGACCAGCAAAAGGGTTCGGCGCATCGCGTGACCGTAGTGCCCAAGGACGGCGGGCAGAGCGATTTCGATATCGCGGCTTGCGCCCACGACGCGCTTTCGTTTTTCTACTTCACGAGACGCGAAATGGGACAGGGACGCATGCCTCCGGCGCAGAAGATCTACTTGGGCTCGGCGTACTCGGCGCGGGTGGAGTACACGGGCGCCATGACAATCCCCGTGGCGGACAAGCCGACGGTGACCGATCACGTGGTGGCATACCTCAAGGGTCCTAAGTCCGACTTCAATTTCGAAATCTTCTTCGCGCGGGACGCCGCGCGCACTCCCCTGCTGATTCGGGTCCCGCTGTCGATGGGGACTTTTTCCATGGAGCTGGTGCGCTGAAATGCGCGTAGCGTTTTACTCCCCGCTGCCTCCGGCGCGCAGCGGGATCGCCGATTATTCCGAAGCCCTCATCGAATCGCTCAAGCCGCTGGTGGATCTTGAAGTGATTTTCAGTGCCGCCCAGAAGGCCGACCCCGGCGATTTCGATATCGCACTCTACCAGGTGGGCAACAACTCCTGGCACGATTTCGTCTACGAAGCGGCCCTGCGGCATCCGGGCGTGGTGGTGATGCATGAGTCGAATCTCCATCACCTGATCGCCGATATCACCATCAAGCGCGGCGATTGGGACGCGTATGTGCGTGAATGCGAGTATCAGGGCGGCGAGCCGGCTCGCGAGTTCGCCGAGCGAGTGCGGAAACTGGAGGTGGGCCCGGATTACGAGGGCGTGCCGATGACACGGCGCCTGCTGGAGAAAGCGCGCGGCGTGGTGGTGCACAGCCACTTCATGGAGGCCGAGGTTCGTGCGGCCGGATTTGCAGGGCCTATCGCGGTGATTCCGCATGGGGCGTGGATTCCGGAGACCGATCGCAATGCCTGGCGTCACCGGCTGGGGCTCGACGAAATCACACCGCTCATCGGCATCTTCGGATTCTTGAAGCCCTACAAACGGATTACGGAATCGTTGCGCGCCTTTCGCCGTCTGATTCGCCTTGCGCCCAACACCAAGATGATTCTGGTGGGCGAGCCGCATCCGGAGTTTCCGCTCGATGCGATGATCCGCTCGATGGGGCTTTCGGCTAACGTACGGGTGCTGGGATTCACGCCGATCGAGGACTTCGTCGGCTATCTGGGCGCCTGCGATATCGTGCTCAATCTGCGCTACCCCACGGTGGGCGAAAGCTCCGGGACGTTGCTGCGTTCGCTGGGATTGGGTAAGGCGGTGATGGTTTCGGAGGTCGGGTCGTTCGCAGAGTTTTCGGACGATGTGTGTCTGAAAGTGCCGGTGGGCCCGGGCGAAGAGGATCTGATCTTCGAGTATCTGAATCTGTTGGTATCGCGTCCCGAGGTGGCCCAGGCGCTTGGCAAGCGGGCTCGCGAGTACGTTGCCGAGCAGTGCAATTGGGCGGCGGTGGCACTCCAATATGCCGATTTCCTGGCAGAGGTGAGTGGCACGGGCCACCGGCGACCTGCTGAGTCGAAGGTGAACCAAGCGTCCGAGCCACCTACGGCGGAGGCGATCTCCTCTGAACAAGCGTACGAGCAGCCTGGCGACCTGCAAGAGTATCTCACGACCTGGGCCACGACTCCACCCTCGCGGCACTATCTTGGAACACACCAGACTCGCCTCGTGAAGACACTCGAGATTACGCCACCGGGCGGTCCTTGCGATCGAATTCTCGAGATGGGCTCGTATCTGCAGATCACTCCCGCGCTGAAATCACGGCTGGGATACGGGCAGGTGCGGGGCTGCTACTACGGCAAACTCGGTCGCGTCGATCATAAGGAAGTGACTTCCGAAACCGGAGAAACGTTCACCTGCGAGATCGACCATTTCGACGCGGAGAAGGATACGTTTCCTTACGCGGACGAATGGTTCTCGACGGTGCTCTGCGGCGAGCTGATCGAGCACCTGTTTGAGGACCCGATGCATCTGATGGGCGAGGTGAATCGCATTCTGAAGCCAGGGGGGCACTTCGTCCTGACCACTCCGAATGTGGCCGCCCTGCGCGGTATATCCGCGATTCTGCAGGGCTATCACCCCGGCTTCTTCCATGCGTATATCAAGCCCGCCGCATCCGGTGAGGTGGATGCGCGCCACAATCGGGAATACACACCGCGTGAGATTCACCGGCTTCTGGAGACGTCCGGGTTCGAAGTGACTCTGCTCGAAACCGGTGAGTTTCGCGATACGCCGCACCCGGAGTACGGCTGGGTGATTCATCTGCTGCAGCGCTACCGCCTGGAGACTGACCTGCGCGGGGACGGAATCTACGCAGTGGGACGCAAGACCGGGCCGGTCAAGGACCGCTATCCGGGCTGGCTCTACTCATGATCACGGCTTATGTGGTCTTGCAGTCGAAGTGGAACCCGGAGACGAGCTCCGTTCACGTCGAGTTCATCATACGGAACCACACCACCGAAATCTGGCGGCCGGCGGAAGGACTGGCCATCGGGTATCACGTTTTCGACGGGGACAGCGGTACTTTGCTCATCGACGGCACGCGCATCCAGCCCGAACGCGATGTGAAGCCCCACGAGACGATCACGATTCGGATGGACGTCGAACTTCCCCCGGAAGATGGGCGCTACCAGGTGTTCATCTCGCCGATGCGCGAGGACGTCTGCTGGTATTACGAGAAGGGCTGGCCGTTTCTGGTGCTGGATGCGTCTGTCGCGCAGGGCGTGGTGACGGCGCAGCGAGCGCGCGTGACCACGAACAAGGGCCTGTCGCGGGAACGGCTTTTGCGCGGCATCGGTAGGTCGGTGGTGTACCCACTCGAGACCATCTGGCAGAATCGCGGCTTGATTCGGGTGATGGTGCGGCGCGATGTGTTGGGACGATATCGCGGCTCGTTCGGCGGCTCCTTCTGGACGGTGTTCAATCCGTTGCTGCTCATGCTGACGTATTTTTACGTCTTCGGCTACATCTTGAAGTCGACATTCCCGGGGGATCCGAGCCGTTCCGGATTCGCGCTGTATTACCTGGCCGGCATGCTTCCGTGGCTGGCGTTCAGCGAGTCGGTGGGCCGCTCGCCGAGTGTTATGCTGGAACATCGCAATTTCGTGAAGAAGCTGGTGTTCGCGGTGGAGACGCTCCCCGTGAATCTGGTAGTAGCTGGCCTCGTGAGTGAAATCTTTGCCATCATTCTCTACTGTGTGTTCCTGGTGTCGGTCCGTCACAGCATTCCCCTGGCGGTGGTCTGGCTGCCGGTGATGGTGGTGCCGCAACTGCTGTTCACGGCGGGTTTGAGCTGGTTCCTGGCGGCCTTGGGTGTGTTTGTACGTGATCTCGGACAGATACTAGGCTACCTGATGACGATCTGGTTTTTCGCGACGCCCATCTGCTATCCGGAAGATTCGCTGCCCAGGGAACTGCTGCCATGGGCGCAGAAGAATCCGATCTACGTTCTGGTGAAGGGCTACCGCGACATCTTTCTGCACAATCAGGCGCCCCACTTTGAGTCGCTTTGCGGGCTCTGGGTACTCTCCGCGGTGGTCTTCGTGCTGGGCCACGCCTGGTTCTACAAATTGCGAAAATCCTTCGCGGACATTATCTGACATGCGCAAGATTTTCGCGGCATTAGTTGCTTTCGGACCATGGGGAGTGCTGGTGATCAGCATTATCGACTCGATGGGGATTCCGATCCCTAGCGGCGTTGATTTTTTATTGCTGACGGTGGCGGCAGGCAGTGTGAACAACCCGCAGCATGCCTACTTCACCGCGTTACTCGCGGTAATTGGATCGACCGTAGGGAATCTGGTGCTGTTTCAGGCTGCGCGCCACGGGCGTAGGCTGTTCGGCAAAGGGGAACCTTCACCTGGGAAACAGCAGCGATTCCAACAGTGGTTTCAACGCTACGGATTAATGAGTGTATTTGTGCCGGCCGTGACCCCGGTCGTACCGTTGCCGCTCAAGGTTTTCGTGATCTCGGCAGGCGCGTTGCACACGCCGGTGAGCCGTTTCGTCGCTGTGATTCTGTTGGCGCGTATTATTCGCTATTTCGGTGAGGCGTGGCTGGGAATCCAACTGCGTGAAGATGCCAAGGGCTTCCTGATCCGCAACGGCTGGACGATCTGTGGCGTGGCGTTGGCCGCGACGCTGGCGCTACTTTTCCTGGTGCGCTTGAACGACCGCCGCCGTCAGACGATCCCGCCGAGCAACTTTTCGTAAGCTTCGGTAACAGCGTCCCACGAGTATCGTTCGCGCACGAGTGCCAGCGATCTGCGGCGGCATTCGGCTAACTGCTCTTCGCTCATGGCAAGCAGCATCTCGATCTTGGCGGGCAGCTCGGCGGGCTCGAACGGAATGCCGGCATCGCCTGCCACTTCGGCATTCTCGGGCGTATTGCGATACAGGACGACGGCGCCGCGTCCCATCGCTTCGATCAGCGCCGGGTGCGTACCTCCTACCTCGGTCGCGTGAATGTAGGCGAAGCAGTGCGACCCCAATTCGCGATAGCCCTCTCCGTAGATCGCGCCCGGCATTACGATGCGCGGATCGGCCGTATCGCGGACGCGGCGAATATACTCCTGCGCGTAGGGTGCGTCGCCGATCAGCGCCAATTTCATCGAGGTCTGCACTTTCTCGAATGCCTGGCGCACTTCGAGAGGATGGTTCTCGGGCTCGAGGCGGCTCACATAGAAGAAATATCGGCCGGGCTCGAGTCCGAGCTTGGTGATGATGCCGGTTCCCGGCACTTTGCCCAATTCGGCCCCGTAAGGGATGAAGGTGCTGCTCCTGCGCCAGCGCTCCCGATAATATTCCTCGATGGTGCGCGCGTCGGTGATGACGGTGGTGGGGCAGAAGGTGGCGAGCCACTCCGAGAAAAAATACCAGGACTTGGCGAGCTTATTCCACTTCTTCCTCTTGCGCTCGATGCCGTCGACATTCAGCGCCGAGGGGATTCCGAAGAGGCGCGGCCAGAGTGAGAAGATCGCGTTGGCGCCGTTGCAGTAGAGCGCCACGTCGACGCGATGGAAAAGAAGGTGGAGCGTCGAGATGCAGGTATGCGCCAGTGTGTCGAAGTATTTGTGGCGAATGGTCGGGAGGTACTGGAGGCGGACGCCGCGGTACATCGGCTTGGGATGGCGCTCGCGGCAATAGACGGTAACGGAGTGGCCACGGGCGGCGAGGCGCGTAGAGATCTCTTCGGCAAAGGTCTCGAATCCTCCGTAATTGGCTGGAATGCCTCGTGTTCCTAGGATGGCGATACGGAGTGGTTGGTCCATGTTTGAGGCAAGGCGCGGGTTATCTCGAGCATTCAGACCAAAGGATAGCAGGGCGCGGCGGGGAGTCGGGGGGCAGATGCTTAGGGTGTCGGGATGACAGAGAACGACTGAGGACGAGTTATGTCTTCGCCGTCTCCGAACGTGACAGCGTGCGCATCATCTTCTTCGGCGCCTGCTTGCTCACCGGAGCATATTGGAACCAGCTCGCCATGTATTCGTGGTCCACGCGCTGGCTAGCCTGAATCAGGCGGCGCTTCGCGAGCACCCGCTTCAGATTCTTAGCCAGGAACCAGAACGCACGCAGGGAGCTGTGCTCCCACAACAGACAACAGAATACGACCGTGGTGTCGCGTGTCGTGATCGAAAACCAGTTGCGCCGATAGAGATTGGGGGAAATGTTCTTGATGCGCATCAGGAAGCGATTCTTCACTGAGTGCATATTGATCTCGGGCGGCAGTGCGCGACGATTGCCCGGCAGCACCTTGCGCACGTGATAGCCGCGCGCATACGGTGCGTACAGACACTTCCATCCCATCAACTGCGCGCGCCAGGCAACGTCCGCGTCTTCCCGGTAAACGAAGAAGTCGGCGTCAAAGAATTCGCCGTCGAGCGAAATATCGTCGATCATTGCGCGACGATACAGCGCCGCCGCGGCGGTCGCGCCGAAGACATATTCATACTGAAGATAGTGCCCGTTATCCACTTCCTGGCTGCCGCGGTCAAGATGTCGCAGCATGGGATTGAAGTAGATGCCGGTGGAATCGACGACGGGCTTTTCGGGAATCTCGAAATGCGCGCTCATGGTGAGCAGTTTGCCGCAGACGGATCCAATACGCGAATCGAACTGCCCGGCATCCACCAGCGCTTGAATGAAATTGGGGAGGAGCAGGACGTCCGGGTTCAACGTCAGCACCCAATCTCCGTTCGAGAGCTTGATCGCCTGATTTTGCGCGGCGGCGAACCCGACATTTTCGTCGTTATAGTAGACCTTACATCGATCTTCGAACTGTTCCAGGATGTCGATCGTGCCGTCCGTAGAGGCATTGTCGACGATGATCACTTCTTTCAGCCGGTATCGCTGTGCCAAGACCGATTCAAGACAGCGCTTGATGAACCGGCCGCTATTGTAGGTGACAATTGTGACGGAGACGAAGTCGCTGTGCGCCATGTACAAGAACCTGAGAGTCGAACTTCCTTTGCATTTCGATTACCCACCCGGGGCCTTACACAACTACTCCGTCCCCCAGCCGAAACATAGACAACGGCTGGCGAGCCGCGCAACTTTACCGTAAACTACCAGGGGCTGCAAGCTCCGATCCAGAACGGCTTCCCCGAACATCCGCAGGATGGAGCCCGTGACTACGGCCAAACATACCAACCGAAACGACCCCGGTTGAAAATGTCTGGCTGAATATCTCAGTAGACTACGATACCAATAAAAACGCCGCATCTCTACTGGAATTCGCACGATCGAATGGCCACCCGTATGTTTTGCAACGGCTTTCGGAACGTAGTACAGTCGGTACCCTCGATCCCGGATGCGGCGACAGAAATCCACGTCCTCAAACCAGAGCGGGAAGAACCCCTCATCGAATCCATTGAGCTCCTCCCAGACGGCGCGTCTCACCATCAGAAACGCCCCGGCCGGCTGCTCGACTTCGATCTGCCGCGAATAGTCGAGATCCAGAGCCCGATATCGGCGGTTGATTCTGTTGCCCGGCCACAAACGATTGAGTAATAAGGCCTCTGCGATCAACGCGGACGGCGTGGGCAAGCGCCGCACCATGAAACCGATTTGCGATTCCGCGTCGTCGCCGATTAATCGTCCGCACGCTCCTGCAGAGTGCGATAAATCGCACGCTTCCTGCAAATCCGCAAGACCATGCTCGATGGCGGCGTCTGGGTTCAATATTAGGATGTACTGTGCGGACAGAGCACGGAAGCCCTGGTTCACCGCCGCGGCAAACCCTCGATTCTCAAGATTTGCGATCAGACGTACATTCCGCCGCTTGACCTCGGCGACCGTGCCATCTTTAGAAGCATTGTCGACCACGATCAACTCCGCACCACTTGTAAGGGCAGCGTCCACGCAGGCGCCGATCTCCGCCGCAGAATTGTACGTGACAATCACAATTCCAATCGCGGCCATCGCTTCACCGGGCTCCGCCGCCGGTCAACGTGAAGTACCATTTCCAATATCGATCGAAGCCCGCGGACTTCTGGATGAGCTGAATCGTTTTTTCGTTCTCCTGCAAAAATTGCAGTAGCTTCGGGTCGAAATTTCCGGTACCGCGGCGGGCGGCGCGGAAGGTGCGCAGTCCCTGCCACTTCCCACGTAGCCATGCCATGCCTGTACCGTGCGCCACAGCTACGGCGCCCCACATCAATTGCGCGACGGCGATTGGCCATGCGCACCGCAGCAAGAGGCCCCCGGAATAATGTCTGGCTAACAGCAGCACCTGGTTTCGTGCAATGCGGCGCACTGTCTCGGGGTGCCAGCGTCCCAGCGTGGCGCTGCCCAGATGCCACGCCAATGCATCCGGAACATAGAGCCCGCTCACTTGCCGGGCAGCGCAGCGTAGTCCAAAATCGACGTCCTCCAGATACGATTCGAACGATTCTTCGAGAAGCCCCACTCGCGTGAACACTTCCGCCCGGAAGAGCACTGCCGTCCACGGTGGAGACGTAATCTTGCGAGCGGTCGCGAATTCCGCGCCGTCGCTACGACCGTTGCCGACACGCCAAGCTGTCCCTCCACGACAGACTGCGTCGAACGTTCCATCGATGACCGGGGATCTTCGATCGCCGGCACCGCTCAAAATCTTTCCCGTACCGAAGGATGCACCTGCCCGGCGGAGAAGCGCAAAATAGTTTGGAGCCAGTTCGACATCACTGTTTAGTACCGCAATCCACTCGCCGCGACTCTCGCGAATCCCGCGATTCACCGCCGCCGCGAATCCCGCATTCCGCCCCATCGGAATGACGCGCGCATTGTGCCGGCGCGCCAGTTCCGGCGCTCCATCCTCCGAGCCGTTATCGACTACCAGCAATTCGCCAACGGGCTCCGTCTGGGCTTCGAGCGATATCAGCAGACGCTCCAGCAACTCCTCACCATTCCATATCGGCACGACGGCGGTAATCATCGCGCGCTCATCGAAAAAAACGCTTCTTTAGCAGGAACGACAGATTCTGAACTCCGTCGCGCCACGGATTCAACTTAGTCTCGCCGGAACGTGACGAGTACTGGATGGAGATTTCACTGAAGCGGATTCGAGAACTACGCAGGGCTTCAATTTTGATCTCTTCGGAGAAAGCCATTCCATCGGATTCCAGCTTCATTTCTTTGAGGATGGCGCGGCGAAAGACCCACATGCCGGATTGTGAATCGCGCACCCAGCGAAAGAAGAGCACCGACATGGCGAGCGAAAGAATCAAGTTACCGAATTTGTTCTTGAGGCTCATCGCGCGAGGATCGCGCACAGGAAAGCGCGATGCATTCAGAAAGTCGATTTCCAGGTGACGAAATGCCTCGATCAGGTACGAGAGCGCGTCCACGGGATAGCTGTGATCTCCGTCGAGCGTGACGATCAGATCGCTGGTGGCAGCGGCGAACCCCCGTTTGTAGGCCCGCCCGTAGCCGCGCACCTCCTCGCGGATGACCTTGGCGCCCAACGAAGCGGCGACCTCGGGTGTGCGATCTGTGGAATTGTTGTCGACGACAATCACTTCGTCGACAAAGTCGGGCATCGCATGCAGGACTTTCTCAATGCCCTGCTCCTCATTCAGGCAGGGAATGATGACCGTGATGGACTGTCCCTTATACATGAGAAGCGGGGGTTGGCGATATCATGGAAGCAATGAAGCGTTTGCTGTTCCTCTTAAGCTGCTCCTGTGTGCTGCTTTGCGGCGCGGACCTCGCCGGCGTGCACTCCGTGTATGTTCTGCCGATGGCACACGGACTCGACCAGTTTCTGGCCAACCGCTTGACGAACGAGCATACCTTCCAGGTGGTCACCGACCCGAAACTGGCAGATGCCGTTTTTACGGACCACATCGGCGAATCGTTCCAGACGCAGATGGATGCCATGTATCCTCCGCCGCCTTCCGAGAAGCCCGCCAAAGCGGAACCGAAGGACGCGAAAGATGCGAAGGACACGAAAGATGCGAAGAGTAAAAAGGACAAGAATGGCGATGACCCCGGCGTCGTGGGCATGATGACGGACACGGCCAACAAACTGGCTAATCCGGCACTCACCGGCGGCTTCGGCCGCGCGAAAGGCACCGTATTCCTGGTAGATGCGAAATCGCACCAGGTGGTCTGGTCGGCATTCGATCCGCCCAAAGGAACCAGCGAGACCGATCTGGATCGTATCGCTACAAGCATCGTCAACCGCATCAAAAAGGACCTGAATCCTAAGACCAAGAATTAACCGATTTCGCCACAGACCACCCCGAACTGGCGCTTTTTCGCAGCGATTTCGGCGTACGACGCCACAAGCTTCCGCGTGATCGCGGCCATGTCCCAGTTCTCTTCCACTTCCACGCGCGCTCGCCGCGCCATTTCGGCCGCCGCACTGGGATTCTCAAACAAAGCCGTTACCCGCTCCGCAAACCCGGCCGGATCGTCGGAAAGCGCGCAGAATTCGCCGTCCTTGTGCGCCAGCCCTTCCGCTCCAACGACGGTCGAGACCACCGGAATGCCTGCCGCGAACGCTTCCAACAGCTTGACACGAACTCCCGAACCGCTGAGGATCGGGCACACGAACACGGCATAACGGCCCAGGGGCTCGCGAACGTCCTCGACGTAGCCCAACATCTGAAGAGCGCCCGAAAAATCGCCGTAAGCATGCGCGGGAGGAGGATCCGACCCGGCCACTATGAGCCTGGCACGTGGCTCGCGTTCCAGAATCCGCGGCAACACCTCGCGGACAAACCAGTCCATCGCCACGCGATTGGGATCGTGCCGGAAGCTGCCGACAAACAGCATCGTCATCGGCTCGCGGCCGCCGCTGCGGAACTCGTAGCGCGAGGTGGCGATGCCGGCGCGAAGTCCAGGGCGCAGTTTTGGCGCGAGTTTGGGTGCGAAGGAGAGAAGGTGATCGCGATTCGCCGGCGTGCAGACCTGCACCTGGTCGCAGGCCGGCAGTGTTTGCAGCTCATAGCGCAGCGCGCGCAAATACTCCACGCGGGCCTTCAACTCGGGCATCAAGCCAATGTGGTGGCCGAGACCTCGTCCGATCGATTGGAAGTAGACGTCGTGCTCGAAGAGCGCCGAGACGATCCGCCGGTAGTCGCCGCGATATTGCGCCATAGGCGTGTATTCCAGTTGCAGCACGTCGATGCGGCGAGTGTAGAGAGTCCGATGGATCATCCACTCCAGCTCTTCGTTGAAGAATTCGCACACCGCGTGGGGGCGCAGAGATCCCATTCCGCGCGAATCTTCGCTGGGCCGCACGATCCACTCGACCGACGCGCAGAATTCACGCAACTCTTCGTTGTCCTTCTCCTGCCAGGGATACTCCAGCAGTTCGATGACGTGGACCTCGGCGAGTTTGGCCAGTTCGCGCAGCGTCTGGTACATGAAAACCCCGCCGCCATGAACGGGCGGGCAGATCGGGTAGGGAGAGACGAACAGCACGCGCAGAGGCTCGGGAGTCGGGTCCATCGGAACGAAGCGGTCGCGGAAATAGCCTCCCATCGGCCGGGCGAACGCTTCTGTGTCGCTGACAGTGGACAGGCTCCGCGCGCGCCATCGCGAACGCACGGCTTGCGGCAACTGGCGAAATGCCTTCCACAGGGCCGCCAGATTCGGGCGCAGCGGGACGTCTCCGAAGATCACGCTGACAATCGCGCCGGCGTAGCTGAAAAAGAGATGCGACGCAAGCCGCGGCCACTCGTGGATGTTCTTCCAGCACCATAACACGAAGTTCTTCTTCAATACCGCCTGAATCTGCTCTTCCCGAAAGCGCTTGCCGATGGTGCCGCGGTGCTCGTGATACACCCAGCTCTTCGGCTGGTAGAGCACCTTCCAGCCGCGCTTCCAGGCCATGTAGCCTAAATCGGTGTCCTCCAGGTAGAAGGGCTCGAGCAGCCGGTCGAATCCGCCCAGTTCGAGAAACTTGCGCCGGTCGAAAGCGCACGACCCTCCGCCTCCGTAGAAGCAGGGATAGAGATCGGTGACCTGGTCGTCGATTCGGTGGCGCACGCGCAGGCCGCCGTCCTGCCACCATGCCTGGGTCAGGCCCGTCTCTTCGCGCAATCTGTTGGGATCGCTAAAGAAGATCTGGCAGGAAACAGCGAAGACGTCGCGGTCGCGAAAGCCTTCCAGGAGTGGCGCCAGGAAGTCGCGCTCCACGCGCATGTCACTGTTCAGTAGCACCACAATATCGTTTTTGGCGGCGCGAAAACCCGCGTTGGAGCCGCCTCCGAATCCCAGATTGGTGGGCAGTGCCAGCACGCGCACCGACGGAAATTCCTGGGCGACGTACTCGGCGCTGCCGTCAGCGGATCCGTTATCGACGACGATGATCTCGTTATCGGGGTGCCCTCGCATGGCTTCGACGACAGATGGCAGGTACTTCTCGAGCAGATCGCGGCCGTTCCAGTTGGGAATGACTACAGACGCGGGGCAGTTCTCCGGCTCGCGGCTGGTCAGGTCGTCGACCTGCCGCACGCGTCCCAGCATCTTCCACAACAGGTCTGTCACTGCCAGAGCCAGAGTGCTGATGAATATCAGCAGGGGCGAGATCAAGAGCAGCGGCAGCGAGCGGAGGAATCGCTTCAGGAAGGCCATGCCGGCCCCAACCCCACCTTACGCCCCAAACGCATCCAGCGCGAGGCGCGCATCAGTTCCAACTGCTGTTTCAGACCGCTCGCCTCGTCCTGCAGCCGAAGCGCCCAGGCGGTGCGATCTTCGAGTTCCTTCTCCGTCCGGTTCAAGGCTTCCACCGCGGCGACCAGATGAGCAGTCTGCTTCTGCACATCCGCCGTGAGAGCCGCCTCCACGTCGCGAGCCCATTGCGTCTTGGCGCGGACATCGTCTTCCAGCTCGCGAATTTTCGCGTCGTATTCGCCGGCCATCTTCTGCGCGGCAGCCTGCTCGCGCGCCATTTCCTCCTGCAGTTCGATAATGCGCTGACCCCGTTCTTCAATCTCGCGCTCGAGCGACTGCGCCCACCGGTTGCTCTTTTCGAGCGCTTCCTTTTGTTCGCGAAAACGCTCCAGCAGTGTCTGATGCTCGTCCAGAGCCTTGCGCAGCCATTCGTCCTTGGTGGCGAGTTCGCCCTTCAGCAGTGCGATGTGGCGCTCGCGCTCGCGCAAGACGTTCGCCGCACGCGGCACGTAGACGAAGGTCGGATTGCCAAGCTGCGGCCGGTGCGCGCACACCGCCAGAAAAAAATGCGAATCGTCCGGCGCGGGCTCGCCCGAATCTACCCTCACCTCGACCGTATTTCCCTGCTCCTCGGGCTGAAAAGTGACGCCCTCCACATGATTTTCGAGGTACATCGAGACGTACGGAAAAATCGCCTTCAGCTCCTCTTGAAACTCGGCGAATGCGAACTCGTGCACGTGGAAAGGATTGGTACCCTGCTGCCCTCGTGACTCGGTGTAGTACAGCTTGTTGGGCGTCGACACGATGAACTGCCCGCTGGCAGACAGCACGCGGCGCACCTCCAGCAGGAATTCTCGCCACTCTGCCAGATGCTCGATCACTTCGAAGCCCACCACGAGGTCGAAGCTGCCATCGGGATGCGGCAAGTTTGTACACGATGCCTGCTCGAACCGCAAATTCGCCAGCGGATAATTCGCATGCGCGAATTCGAGTGCTTCCGGGGCGCAATCCAGGCCGATGACGGAATCGGCGGCGCGCGCCAAGTCGGCCGAGCCGTACCCCGCGCCGCAGCCGGCATCCAGGACGCGCTTGCCGCGCGCCAGCCGCGCCGCGAAGGTGTAGCGAGCCATGTGCTCGTTGAGCAGGTCGACATCCACTGCGCCGGGAATGACCCGCTCCCCCGTGAACTCAGCCAATGCGCTTCTCCAGAAGGGGCGGCTCTCCAGCGTCGGGCGGGGCGTCTTCGCCCATCATCCGCGAATTCAATTCCACGCGGCATGGCAGGTGGATGTAGCCGTAAATCTCCTCATCGGCGCGCGCCATCTGCAACGCCACCGCATTATCGATCCAGTCGCACATCTGATAGCCCGCCAGCGTACCATCCGCAATCGCCGGTGAAAACGAAAACGACGCCGGGTAAAGCTCGGGCAGCTCCACGTGAAAATCCACCGTGTAGATGTCGCCGCTCTGCATCGCGGGCAATTCTCGCCCTTCGCGCGCCGTGTTCGTGCCCGAGAAGTCCATGCCGAGCTGATTGCGCAGCATGAATCCGACCATCGGCTGCGCCACATCTTCCTTGGCGCGCACACTGACGCGCACCACGATATTCGTGGAGGGCTGCAGCAGGTGCACGGGCCGTCCGCGCTCATCGTAAACCGCGATGCCGATAACCTCGGCGCGTCCGTCGCCGAAGCGGCGATCGATATTCGGAATCGTGTCTATGACCTCGGGGGCGCGCACCGGTCCCGACCCTCTCCGCGGCTGAGGCGGTCCGGCTTTGAGGCGCAGATAGGTGGAATCTTTCTGCGTCATGGCTGCCAGGTAACGTGCGATAACGCGCTCGGGTTCGCCTACCTCTACCATCCGTCCATGATCGAGCCACAGCACGCGGTCCCCAATCGCCTTCACGTCGCTAATGGCGTGCGAGACGAACAGGATGGTAACCCCGCGCGCCCGCAGTTCGTGCACTTTGCGCATGCAGCGCTGGCGGAAATAAATGTCGCCCACGGCGAGCGCTTCGTCGACGAGCAGAATGTCCGGGTCCACATTGATCGCCACGGCAAATGCCAGGCGGACCACCATGCCGCTCGAATAGGTCTTCACCGGCTGGTTGATAAAGGCGCCAATCTCGGCGAACTCTTCAATGTCTTTGTATCGCTCATCGATCTGCCGCGTGCTGAAGCCTAGAATCGATCCATTTAGGTAGACGTTGTCGCGGCCGGTGAATTCGGGATTGAAGCCCGCTCCCAACTCGAGCAGAGCGGAAACACGTCCACCCACGGAAACC
The DNA here is from genome assembly GCA_035295745.1 of Bryobacteraceae bacterium. GTDB lineage: Bacteria > Acidobacteriota > Terriglobia > Bryobacterales > Bryobacteraceae > JAIQFL01. Next base: position 115,508 of record DATGIL010000015.1, read on the forward strand.
GTTCCGCTGCTCGGATGCAGAATGCCGGCCACGATTTGCAGGAGTGTGCTTTTGCCGGATCCGTTCTCACCCACTACGCAAAAGGTCTCGCCCCGCTTCACCTCGAAGCTCACGTCGTGAAGCGCCCAGAAGTCTTTGTGGCGCTTGAGGTGGTTTAGAGACAACAGTTCCTTGAGCCGGTCGCCCGGCGAATCGTAGATCGCGTAACTCTTGGATACACCTTGGAACTCTACAGCGTTCACGATTGGAGAAGATAAGGACCAGTGTAACGAAACTTGTACGGACGATGGGGCGTGAGGAAGGGACCAAAAATGGAAAGGGTGGCCGCCAGCTCCTCCTGTGATTACTAAAGCGCAAGCTGAAAGGACGGCGGCATTGAACCGCGACGCCAGTTGAGTTTCCCTTGAGGAATTACTCTTCGGCGCGTCAAGACTTGCGACCGGTCAGTGAGAAAGCCGGAAGCCACCCCTATAGTGGACTGGTTCTATTGAGATCCTCCTTTTCACGTACTCCCTTGGAGGGGTCACTTGCAAAAGCACCCTTTCGGAGAAAGAGGCCCGGAGATCAATAACTGCTGTCTCCACTCACAATATGCTCCTCTGCTCGCGAGTTGTCAAGTGCCAGGCGAACAAATGCAAATGGCAAAAAAGTCCTGTCGTTTTTCCCGGCGTTTGCTGCTTTTTTAGCGTCTACGCGGCGCGATTGTCTCTTGCGCGTATCGCAGGAAGACATCCATTCCTTCGTAGTCGCGCGGCACCAATTCGTGCACGATGTGGTGTGTCAGATACTCGCGCACCACCTCGGGGCGAAATCCGCGTGCGGCCGATTCCGTAGCCACGATCTCGTCCATGTGTTCAATGCCGTAGCGGCACGATTCGCGAAACGCCTCGACCACTCCCGGCCTGATCGAACCCCTACGTCCTGCCCATACCGCAAACACCATCGGCAGCCCCGTCATCTCCACCCACTCCGCTCCGAGGTCGTGGACCTCATACGGGATGGTCAGTTCGATGCGCAGTGCGGGGTCGCCGATGATCAACGCCGCATCCGCCATCTGCAACATCGCATCGAGGTCCGGCGCATGTGACACCTGGCGTGCGTCGGCGTGGTATTTGCGCTCGAGAATCACGCGCGCCAGTTCCACGGACGTGCGCGAACTCGAGTCCACAGCAAGCGTTCGGATCTCGGCAGCGGGACGCGACGAGATCAACAGAATGCTGCGCACCGGCCCGTGGCAGGCGATGCCCGTTCCGGGAATGATTTCCAGATCCTGCCGTGTCAGCTCGAAGGAGGGAATGATGCCGATATCGGCGGCGCCCGACGCCACCTGGTCGGCACACCCGGCCGGAACGCGGAAATCTAAATCGAAGAGATCTTGTTGCGGGCCATGTAGCATGCCCCAGACGAGTGGTGAGGTATTGAGAAAACTGACTGCGCAGACCCGCAGCCGTTCCGAAGTCGCTTGGCTCAAGCCACAGTGTACCAAGGGGCGAATCCGCGGCATCGGCAACCGAACCCCATCGGGGCAATTGCGTCGGCCCCGCTGAGTAGGGGACAATTAGCTTCAGAAGTCCATGCATATTCGTAAATTGAGCATCCTGATGCTGGCTGCGTCGGCCGTTCCGGCGCTGTGGGCGGACTCGACTCTTCGCACGCAAAACACTATGCGGTTTGGAGGGATCCTGCCAGGGCCGATCGCGCAACGGACGAGGAATGGCTTGGCCTCCACGCTGCCCGACTCGACGGTCCGCTATCGGAAAGGAAACCGCGAGTACCTGAACTCGGGCGGGTTCACGTGTGTGATGGATTACGGCAAGCAGACCATCACCATCATCGATGCTGCGAACAAACACTTCGCGACTGTCCCCATGAAGGACTATGTCAGCAAACTGGCGGCCGCCATGCCGGTATTGCCACCCGAGTTCCAACCGGTGGATGAAGTTTCGAAGTCCTCGCTCGAATCGCGCAAAACTGGCCGGACCAGCGTGATCAAGGGAGTGGCCGCCGAGGAAACCGAGATGCGGTTAACGTTGGAGCTCCCGGCCCCCACACCCGAAGGAAAGATGCAACTGCGGCCCCTGATCAAAATGACGATGCAGGTGTGGACGGCGAAAACGGGAAACGCTACTCCCGTTCCGGCACTCCGCGATTGGCTCGCGAACAGTTGGCCCGACGACCGGTACTCGCTCGCGATCGATCCGGCGAATATTCTGGCGACCACGCTCGGCGCCATGCCAGGGGTGGCCAGCAGTTTGGGAAAGATGTTCCAGGAAGTGGAAAAAAGCCATGCAGTGGTGCTGAAGATGCACCTGGAAGCGGGCATGCTGGGAGTCTCCGGCGCCTTGCAGGATATGAAGAAGGAAAAAGGTGAGGCCGCTGCCCAGGGCTTGGATCCGGAAGCGCCTTTTGTGGTGGTGGATAGTGAAGTCCAGGAAATCTCCGCGTCGCCCGCGGACCAAATGCTCTTTCAGGTGCCCGCCGGCTATACCGCCGCTCCCTTTGATGTAGTAGTGAAGGCCGTCGCGCCCAATTACCCGAAGTCCTAGATGAAAAGGGCCGCGGATGATGGGCCTGCCGCCATCCCACAGTCAACCGATCTCGGTAGCTTCGATCGCGCTGCGGGCGCACCGAGCAGCAGTTATTCCGGGAAGTACCACACCAGAATGGAGCGACCGATGCGCGACTGGGGCGGTATGCGGTCGGCCCATGCGGGGAATCCGAAGACTTTCCACATGGTGATACTGACGGCGTTCCAGCCGGGTGCGGGCTTTTCACTTTCGCTGGGCGTCATGAACGGCATCGGGCCGCCGGCCAAACCGTAAGTCCGGTTGAATGGTGAGAAGGTCACGCGATTCGCGCCGGCGCGGACCAGAAATTCATTCAGGCGCTTCATATCCTGTCCCCAGTCCAGGTCGGAATCGGCAATCCAGCGCTCGGGATGCGAACCCGCGAGTTCGTTGGTGTAAGCAAGGTATTGGGGATGCTGCCAAAGTCCAGACGCCGCATGCCAGAAGAGCAGGCTCCCGAGCGCAGCCTTCGCCAAACCTGCGCGATTTCCGGCGGTCTGCCACACACGGGAGATCGCGAGACCGCATCCGACCGAGATTCCTACGTACAGCGGAAGGATGTGACGAATACCAATATCGATCCGGCTTCCCAGAGCGCACAGCAGAATGCCCGCCGAGAAGGCGATTGGCAGTGCGGCGGGCCGGGGCACCAGGTACAGTGCGCCGAACAGCAGGAAGAAGACCGGAAGAGGCGTCTTCACCGCCAGGACCACCGGGAAGTAGTACCAGAAACCGTCCGGACTGCGATGTCCGAGCAGGTAGGAGGAATGGCCACTGCGATTGTGTTGCCAGACCGAGTGGAGTCCCGAAAAAAATCGCGCCGCGGGCAGGCGCGCATCCAGAAATTCTACACGCGCGAACGAGAAGCCATAGCCCGCCCAAATCACCAGGAGGCATGCGGCCAACACCATCCAAAGCGCTCTGCTTCGCCCTTGGGCGTTGCGGAGAGCCTCGCGAACGCCATCGCGCCACGCGCAGGCAAGGAACATTGCTGACCACGCGGCGGGAAGAAACACCAACGCCGAGAATTTGGACAGGCAAGCGAGGCCAATTACGATCCCAAAGAGCAAGCTGCGACACCGGGTGGGCGACTCCGCCCAGTACAGTGCCGCCAATCCAGCCGCGCCCGTCCAGCAGGCGAGGGCCATGTCTGTGGTGATCAGACCCGCATGAGCAAGAACCGGGGGCAGCGTCGTGAAGATGATTGTGGCCCCCAACGCCGCGGCGGGACCGCCAATACGGAACGCCCACAGGTAGACGACGAGAGACGCAATCCAGAAGAAGGGCAGGATGCCGGCTCGTCCCAGCGCCAGGATCCGCTCGTAGTGCCGCCCGTGCCCGAGGATGCGATAGCCCTCCAGGTAGGAGTCCGGACCGGCATGCCAGGTCTCGCCCGCGAGAGTCGGGCCGAGCGCGGCAAAAACGCGGGCCAGAGGCGGATGCTGATCCTCGTACCGGTACTTTCCGGTGTGGAGCATCTCCATGCCGGCAGCGAGGTGATCGGGTTCGTCGATAGTGTGGTTGAAAACCGTGTAAGTCGAGACGATACGCAGCGAGGCGATGGCCACGAGCGCCAAGGCCGCGCCAGCCGAGGCCTTCATTTTCAAGCGATTATAACCCGGACTCTTAGAACTCGCGCAGTGGTTCCGGGGCGCAAGTCCTGGAGCGCACATGAGGCCACGAGTACTTTCGATACGAGTTTTTTATCGATTTCGTGCCCTATTCTGTAAAAAGGGCACTCAAGTTTTCGAGCCCTTGAGCCGATATAAAAGCTGGGAGGAAAATGTCTACTGCGAAGACGAATGGTGAAACCCAATGGGTATTGCCGCCGCTGATACTGCACCCATTCAATGAACGGGTCGCCCCCTCCACATTGTTGGAAAACTCGAAAGCCGCCTTGATGTTATCGGGTCTGATTCCCAGCGACGGTTCCGACTCGGACGAGTTGAAGCGCCGCGTGCTGTCCGGCCGATACAGCGAGATCCGCATGTTGTTCTTTCTCGGAAAGGACGTCCACCGCTGGATCGGGCAATGTCTCGAGTGGTCGGAGCGAATTCCGGAGTTACAGGACCTGGAACTCTTTGGACCCAGCTTCGCCGGACTTTTGATCAACAACCCGCCGGCATCCGTAAAGGAGAAGCTTACCCGTTGGGGCGTACTGGACTACGTTTCGATTTTCTCCCGTGCCGTCGGACTCAACGCCATGTTCGCCGCTCCTCCTGCTTTCGAAACTCTGGCGGAGGAGTTCTTGCGCAACTACCACCGTTATGCGGATGCCCTCTACCGCTGCTATTTGGATTCTCAGCCGCACCGGCAGATGGTGGCCAGGAATTTCCACTTTGACCTGTATGCTTCGGGCGAGTACTCCAGAATGCTGGAGACGGAATGGGCTGCCAACGAGGCTGGCGGAACCCTGTAAGACCTGAGGCATTCGCGTTTTAGCAGGATGCTGAAAAGGAGATAGGGCGGGTTCGCTCCCCCACGGCCACGTCAGCATGTGGTCTCGGGACCTTTTCGGCAGCCTGTCAACGGGCACTCAAAACAGATCCAGTTGTCGCATCGCCATCGGCCACGTGCGCACTGGATACGGCGCCAGTCGGATTTCGTCGGAGAGCCAGAGTTGGCCTCGCCGCTGTGCCCACGTGCGGCGAGTCATGGCGATGCGCTGGCCAGTGTCATTCCGGGAGTGACAACTCGGACAAAGAACCGCGAGGAACCGCTTGTCGGCGGGATCGTGATTCAGGTGTGCGACGTTGAGAAGTCTGTGAGGTTTCTTGCAGCGCTCACACACATTGCCGACCGAATCTAACATCGCGAGGCGGAACTTACGCCAGCGCGCATCATAATACTTGCGATTGTCGAAGCGTATAGGCATGTCCTCTTTTCTTGAGAATAGCCGATTTCGTGTAAATTGTAGCCGTAAACCTCAGGTAAGATAAGGAAATCATGCCATTTCCTCGCCTTTTGCTGGTTCGTCAGAAGTTTCCGGACCGTCGAATCCCGGACCCGGCGGCTGAAGTCCAGTCCCAACTATGTAACTCCAGTTTTGCCGCGCGTCTCAAGCCGGGCTCGCGAGTCGCCATCGGTGTAGGCAGCCGTGGCATTCACAACATCGCCACCATCGTTCGTGGCGTGGTGGATTACTGGAAGAGCCAGGGGATGCGGCCCTTCATCTTTCCGGCAATGGGAAGCCATGGCGCAGCTTCCGCGGCCGGGCAGGCGGACGTATTGGCGCACTATGGGATCACCGAAGCGGCAATGGGATGCCCGCTGATTAGTCAGCTCGAGGTCGTCTCGCTCGGTAAGACCGCCGACGGCATCGAAGCTTTCATGGATCGCGTCGCCTACGAGTCAGATGGCGTGATGCTGGTAGGCCGAGTGAAGTGGCACACGGATTTCGACGGCAAGATAGAGAGCGGTCTCTTCAAGATGATGGCGATCGGCCTCGGCAAGTTCGCCGGCGCACAGCGGTACCACGCCTACGCCTACCGTCTTGGGTTGGAGCACGTGGTTCGTAGCGTGGGGCGCCAGGTGTTGCAGTCGAATAAGATCCTGGGCGGTCTCGCGATTCTCGAAGATGCGTGGCACAACACCGCCAAACTGGACGCCGTCCCGGTAGAGGTGATGGAACAGCGCGAAATGGAGAATCTGGCGCTGGTCAAGTCTTGGATGGCCAAAATCCCGATGGATCTCGACATCCTGGTGCTCGACGAGATCGGCAAAAATATCTCCGGCGCCGGTATGGACACCAAAGTCGTGAACCGCGGAGTCAATGGCGAGTACAATCCCTGGCCGAATATCCCCAGGTTTCAGCGCGTGTTCGTTCGCGACCTCAGCGAACTCACTTACAACAGCGCCGTCGGGTTGGGCATGGCGGACATGGTGACCGATCGCCTGGTGAAGCGCACCAACTGGGAGCCCACCATCATCAACTCGCTGACCGCCAATACGCCAGCTGCCATTCGTACGCCGGTACACTTCTCGACCGACCGTGAGTGCCTGGAGCGGATCACTCCCACCGTCGGCAAACTGGACCTTTCCACCGTGACCTACGGGTGGATCCGCAACACCATGGAACTGGGCAGGCTCGCTTTGAGCGAGAACCTGCGCGACGCCATTGAAGAGCATCCGCTGCTCGAATTGGAAGCGGTGATCGATTTCGATTTCGACGGTGCCGGGAATCTGATCAGCCCGTTCGTTCCGCTGGAGGAAACTGCAGGCGTGCACTAAGGTAGGCCGATGCCGCGCTGGTGCAACCTCCCCAACCTGCTCACGCTGTCGCGGTTGCTTCTGGTGCCGTTCGTCATCCAGTCGATTCTGGCGGGGCACCACTTTCGGGCGCTGGCCCTCTTCGCCGCCGCCGCCGTCACCGACGTGATGGACGGCGCCGCAGCCCGCCGGTGGGGCAACACGACCCCTGTGGGGGCGTATCTCGACCCGATTGCGGACAAGTGCCTTCTGAGCGGGGTTTTTCTGGCGCTGGCCTTCGCGCGGATCATTCCCTGGTGGGTGGTCGCCGTGGTTCTGGGCCGCGATCTTTACATTCTGCTGGCGGTCGGCGGCTTTCTCCTGCTGAGTCCGGTCCGCAAATTCCCCCCGAGCGTCTGGGGAAAAATATCTACTTTCGTGCAGATCTTAACGGTAGTTATCTGGATGGCGCGCGATGTTCTCGAGGTTCCGGTAATGGGACTCCTTTCGTCCGTAATCCTTTGGCCCTGCTTGGCTTTCACCGTTTGGAGCGGTCTGCATTACACTTGGCGTGGCGTGCAACTTGCACGTGCTCATTGACGAGGTGGGCGCTCGGGAGTAGTCTTAAATTGAGAAGGCCGATGACTCGCTATTTGCCCGCCCGACACTACCTTTGGTTTGGAATAGCGGCGGTAGTGTTGGCTGGCGTCTGCGGGTGGTTCGCTCTCACCTTCACCCCGTCGTTCATTCCGGCAGGGTTGTTCCTCCTGACGGCAGGCTTGCTTTTCGCCATGGCATTCCGCCCAGCTATCGAGATTCATGAGGGTTACCTCTCGATCGGCCGTCGCGTTGTGCCCTGGATGGACATTCGCAGACTGGACCGGACCACCGGTTGGGTGGCTCCCCTCATCCTGCGGGTGACCCTGTTCGACGACTCACGGTTGCTCCTGGTGTATCCGGGCGACCTCGATTCCTGCAATAGTCTGCTCCGGCACCTCAGGCGTCTCTCGCGCGATGCTTTGATCGACGGAATCCCTTACCGCCAGTACTGGGGCGAAGTCTTGGCCCCGGCCAATGAGCGCAAGCAGGCGCAGAATCCTATGCCGCGCTATCGCATTCTGCGGCCTGAAGATGAGGCGGAAGTGGAACGCCTGTATCAACGACTGAAAACCGTCGGAAACCTGGATCAAAAGAACTCGGACGAGAAGTAGTCTGTGGAGCGTAGCCGGAAGCGGCTCTCGCCGTTATTGATCTGCCTGTTCCTTCTGGTCGTCGTCTGGCTGTCCCATTCCCTTTGGCTTCAATGGTTTGGACACGTATTGATTCGCGATGAAGGACCCCGGAAAGCGGACATTGCGGTGGTCTTGGCGGGTGACGATTTCGGTCACCGTATTGAAAAGGGTGGCGACCTGGTCCGATCCGGGTTCGTGCCGGCCGTGCTGGTGAGCGGGCCTCCCTACTATCACATTCACGAATGCGATGTGGCGATCGCGTTTGCCGTCATCAAGGGATATCCGGCGGAGTGGTTCGTTCCGTTTCCCAATTCCGCTCTTTCGACCCGTGAAGAAGCTGCCGCGATCCTGCCCGAGTTGGAGCGGCGCGGCGTCCACAGCTTCCTGCTCGTGACCAGCGATTACCACACTGCACGCGCCGCCCGGATCTACCGCGCCGCGATGGCGGGGAAGGGGCTGGACATGCATGTGATCGCCGCGCCCGATGAGTATTTCCGGGAAGACTCCTGGTGGCGCAATCGTGAAGGAGAGAAGACCGTATTTTTCGAGTGGTCGAAAACCATCGCCACCGCTCTGGGCCGTTGACGATGTGGGAATCGTTCAAGACTCTTCGCAAATACTTATGGCGCTACCGCTGGGGTATGGCTGGTGGCTGTGCCTGTCTGGTCTTGAAAGACCTGACGCTGGCCACTCAACCGGTGCTGATCCGGCGCATCATCGACAGCCTGTCCAGTCTGGCCGGAAGCCATTCCGGTTCCTCTCCGTTCCTGCGATTCGTCGTCTACATGGTCATTCTGGCGGTCTTCAAAGCCGTGTTTCAGTATTGGATGCGCATCCTGATGATCGGCCTCTCGCGCAACGTGGAATACGACCTGCGCAATGACCTGTTCCGCCACCTGGTCACCCTTTCACCCGACTACTACGGCCGCACGCGTACTGGCGACATCATGGCACGCGCCACCAACGACCTGAATGCTGTTCGCATGATGCTGGGTCCGGCCGTGATGTACTGCTTCGAGACCGGGCTGACGTTCGCCCTGGCGATTGCCATAATGGTCTCGGTAGACTGGCGATTGGCGCTGCTATCGATCGCACCTGCACCCGTGGTCAGTCTGGTGGTGATCGTCTCGGGCCGCGCCATCCATACGCGTTTCGAGCGTATTCAGGCGATGTTCTCCGATATCTCCAGCCGGGTGCAGGAGAATCTTTCGGGCGTGCGGATGATCCGCGCATTCGCCCAGGAGGACGCCGAACTGCGGCGTTTCGAGGCCCTGAACCGCGACTACATAGCGCAGAATCTGAAGTTGGTTCGGATCGATGCCATCTTCGAGCCGCTAATGGAAGCTTTGATTGGCATGACCTTCCTGATCGTGCTCTGGGTGGGTGGGCACCAGGTGCTGGAGGGGCGGCTCACCATCGGCGGCTTCGTCATGTTCAACACGTTCATGGGCATGCTGGTGTGGCCGATGATCGCTTTGGGCTGGGTGGTGAATCTGATGCAGCGCGGCACGGCGTCGTTAGGACGCATTAACGAAATTCTACGGGAAGTCCCGACGCTGCGAGCTCCCGAGAAGCCGGTTACGCTGGACCACGTACAGGGCGCGCTCGCGTTTCGCGGGGTCACTATGGACTACGCAAGTGGAGCAGCGCTGAGTGAAGTGGATCTGACCATCCCCGCGGGTGCCACCATCGCCGTGGTCGGTCGCACTGGATGCGGTAAAAGCACCCTGGTCAATCTGGTACCCCGTCTGATGGATCCCACCTCCGGCATCGTAACGCTCGACGGGGTGGATCTGCGCGAGCTGGACCCGGAGGATTTGCGGCGCCACATCGGTTTTGTGCCGCAGGAGACCTTCCTCTTCAGCGCCACAATCGCAGAGAACATTGCGTTGGGCGTCGATCACGCAACCCCGGAAGAGATTCGCCGGGCCGCGGAGATCGCTGGCCTGGCGAGCGATATCGAGGGCTTTCCGGCTGGATACGAGACCATGGTGGGCGAACGCGGCATCACTTTATCGGGTGGTCAGAAGCAGCGGACAGCGATCGCCCGGGCGATCCTGCGGAACCCGCGCATTTTGATCCTGGACGACGCGCTGTCGAGCGTCGACACCTTGACCGAGGAGCGTATTCTGACGCACCTCGAGGAGGTGATGGCGGAACGCACAGTGATCCTGATTTCGCACCGCGTCTCGACGGTGCGGCAGGCGGACCAGATTGTGGTGCTCGAAAAGGGCCGCATCGTGGAGCAGGGAACTCACGCGGAACTGATCCAATCCGGCGGCTACTATGCGGATCTGTCGCAAAAACAGATGCTCGAAGAAGAGTTGGAAGCGATCTGACGCGGCGCTGGACGTTTCGCCATTACGGGAGAGATCGCCGCGAACGCCAGCACGATCAGAGCTAGCGAGTGGCCATAGGTATAGTCCATCATTCCCATCACTAAAAACCCGGCCAACCCCATCAGGCCGCTTCTGGACAGGAATCGCGACTCGCGTGTGGCTGCCCAACGGCAAGCCTGCGCGAGTTCTCGCACCAACATAGCGACGAAAACACAGGCGGCGCAGAAAACCAGCAGCCCGAATTCCGCGAAGAGCTGAAGGGCGTTATTGTGCAGATGTCCGTGGTAAGCAGGCAGCGGCTCGCCAGGCCGCAGGAATCGCGCGTACTGCGCCTCAACTTGCCCCGCGCCGATGCCGAACACAACGTTCTGGCGAATCATGCGCCCTCCCACTTTCCACATCTGCACGCGCTCGGTATTCGAGTAATAGTCAGATTGGAACGACTCGGTAATCCTGTGCCTGACGGGGGTCGCCGACAACAGCAGAATGCCGGATGCCGCGGTGAGAAGAATGCGGCGCCACGGCAACGTCCCTGGTTTTCGCAACAGATGGATGGCGGTTACGCATGCCGCGGAGACCCAAAGGCTGCGAGTCAAACTTAGCGCTATCGCCAGTCCCTGCACCGCCAGCGCGACTCCCGCCCAACGCCGCTCTGCCGGGTACGCGCTACCGAATTCCAGCAATGCGGCGAACACCACGATCTCGACGGCGCCGTAGACCATCCAGTGGTGCAGCAGACCGCCCGTCCTTAAATAGAGGTCGGGATCTCCCCCTGCCGCCAGATCGTGGCGGAATCGAATCGTGCGGGCCAGAAACTCCAGAATCAGCACACCCGAGCCGGTAGTTGCGGTGAGAAAAATTCCTTTCCACACCATCAGGCTCCGGCCTGGACGATGTAGAGCGGGAAGGATGGCAAACAGCGCAGCGATGAGAATCAAGTGCCGCACCTCACCGATCCCGGCGCGGCGGTTCGGGGAGCCGAGCCACACTGCAATTTCGAGCCCAGCCCAGGCAAGCCAGAACCAGAAGATGCGGGGCGGACGGATGGCTACGGGATGGCGAAGGAATCGAGCGAAGCGCACTGCAAGCGCCAACGCGAGACAGATTTCGCACAAGGCAATCGAGATCGGAACGGCGCACAAGGCTGCACCGCACAGCCGGCTGTCCCACTCCCAGTCTCGCCAGAAAGTGATCAATGTGGGGCGGGATTGAAATTCGGTATTTTTCGCTAGGAATATCCGCGTTGCACTCGCCATCAAGGTCCTCGATTGTGGGTTCGCCTGGACGCGCGGTGCGAACGGGTCTAATCGAGTAGACAAAGGCAGCGGATGGCGGGTTGCGGACTTATTCCGGATTGGACGCCTGACCGGTGGGATTTGACAAGTATTACTGCATGGTCACTTACATATGCAAGTAACTCATTAAGCTTTCACACACTTCGCGAGCTGACACTTGTAATTTCTGAATGTCGAATGTTGATTCCTGATCGAAACTGCGCTTGCCGCCTACCAGTGCGAGGATGCGGCTGACCACCTCACAATCTTCCGTAGAAATCCATCTCCCAAAGCCGCTTGCCACAGACGAATTTACCCGTGTCCGATCGGGAATGGCGCAGCCCTGATCTTCGGAATCAAAAACGAAGCGAGTGCCCTTCGGTCAGGCCCAGGATCCAGGTGTTCCGAAGCTCCAATCAAGATCACGGGGCCGGCACGCAGTTCCGTGAAACTGGTCTTGCCGCCGAAGCGGATCTTGGGGACTTTCCATTGGCCACCGCTAGCAAGTGAACAGGGACATGCATGAGTTTCGCCGACGCCGAGAGAGCCCCGATCCGGCAAGGATCTGAACTTGCGAACTCTCGTCGGCAGAATCGGCGTGCGGGCTTTCCGGTGCGCGCTAAAGCACACCGTTAAAATGGGGGCATGCCCACTCCTTTCGAAAGCGCGCAGTTGAATCTGCAACTCTTCGAGCTTCGCCGTGAGCCCGTTTTGCGGGAGGCACGCTCCTGGTTCACCCTCGAATTCAACCCCGAGACTTTCGAGGAGTTCATTTCATCAATTCGGGGCGAACGCAACACCGCGTTTCGTATGGTTTTGGGTTACTGGGACATGGCAGCGTCGCTGGTGACGACGGGCGCCATCGATGGGGACGCGTTCCGCGCCGCACATGGCGAAATTTTCGCCGCCTTCAGCAAAATCCATCCATTTCTTGCACCCTTGAGGGCGGCTTCCGGCGAGCCGGATTTCTGTAAGCACATGGAAGCTGTGGTGATGGCAGCACCCGGCGCAGAGGCGACTCTCGCCCGCCGTCGCGCCGCGATTCGCGCCGCCGCCCAAGCGAAGGTCGCACGAGCGGAATAGGTGATCTGCCGCAGCGTGTGAGCAGATCACCCCTGTGTACAGACAGGAGTGGGCCCGCCACGCTATAGTGGAAGCATCTCCATGCGAGGTACTCGCTGGCTCCTACTGGTGGCCATTGTCGTACTCCTCGGCGGCATTGGCATTAAGTATCGGGCGCAATTACATACCCTCCGAGTAAACGACCAGGCGCTGGCCAAGCCAAGGCCGCTGCCGGACGACTTGAATTCCAGCTCGGTCGATTGGCACTGGGTGGAGCGCGATACCAAGGATGGATCGGGGCGGGTCCTGGCCGAAATCTGGGCCAAAGACGCCTCCGAACTCAAGGACTCTTCACGGGCCGACCTCAAAGGTGTGACGCTTCGGCTCACCAGCAAGAAGGGCGACACCTTCGACCTCATCAAAAGTGCCTCCGCCAACTTCTTCAAGAACGACAAGCGCCTATACTCCGAAGACGACGTTGACATCACCTTGAACATGCCCGTGGAAGGCCAGCCCAAACGGACGCCCGTCAACGTCAAGACGTCCGGCGTCACCTACGACACCGATGGGCGGGCGGAAACCGATCGGCCCTCCAGTTTCGTGTCGGATCGCTGCACTGGTACGGCCACCGGTGCCGCCTACGACCCGAACTCGCACCTCATGCTGATGAAGAACGACGTGGTGATGCACTGCCAGCCGCGCAGTCCCCACGCCAAGCCGATGTTGATCGAAGCGGGCAGTTTGCAGTATCTCGAAACGCAATCCGAGATTCTCCTCACACCGTGGGGACGCCTCACCCGCGAGAACACCGTGATCGAGGGCGAGAACGTGGTCATCCATTTGCAAAAGGATGACGAGGGCCACATCATCATCCAGAGCATCGATGCAGTCAAGGCGCACGGAACGGACAGCTATCCCACGCGGAAGTTGCAGTACTCCGCGGACCAGCTTTGGGTCGCGATGGATGAGGATGGCGTCGTGCAGCGCATCACAGCGCAGACCAACGCGCACCTGATCTCGACATCGGACACCACCGAGACCACCATCGACGCCGGTCACGTCGACATGAACTTCGGGATCAACGAGCACGAGAGCACCCTCTCGGACGTGAGCACTTCCGGCAACAGTGTGGTCACGGCGAAGCCAGTGCCGGCCCCTGGGAAGCAACTGAGCGAGACTCACATTCTGCGGAGCGACGCCCTCAACATGAAGATGCGGCCGGGAGGACGGAATATCGAGAGCGTGGTCGTCACGCACGGTGAGGGTACGCTGGAATTCCTGCCCAATCAACCCATCCAGCACCATCGTCTGCTGGAGGGCGGCGATATGGTAATCAACTACGGCGCCGATAACCGCATCGAGTCGTTCCACACCACCAATTCGAAGACCCACACCGATCCCACCGACGAAGAGAAGAAGCGCAATCGCGTGGCCTCGATCACAGCCAGCCGCGACCTGTTGGCGCGCTTCGACCCGAAAACCGGGAAGATGACATCCACGGAGCAGACGGGCGACTTCACCTACGACGAAGGCGACCGCCACGCGCGCGCTGCGAAAGCTACTCTCGACGCCGAGCAGAATCTGATTCTGCTGCAGACCTCCGCGCGAATGTGGGATACGACCGGTTCCACTTCGGCCGACCATATTCGCATGGACGAAAAGACTGGCGACTTTACGGCGGAGGGCAAAGTCAATTCCAGCCGGCTCCCCGAAAAAGACGAGAAGAAAAACTCACAAATGTTATCCGGCGATCAGCCGCTGCAGGCCCAGGCGCGTAGGATGGATTCCCGCAATCACAATCGGTCCATGCACTACGAGGGCGACGTCACCATGTGGCAGGGAGCCAATCGCATTCAGGCGCAGGTCATCGACATCGATCGCGAGAAGGAGAAGAAAACGCTGGTCGCCGATGGCAACGTGATCACCAGCCTCTGGGAAGAGCCCAAGGACGATCCCAAGAATCCCTCCAAAAAGAAGAAGGCGAACACCGATCCGGTGCTGACAGTGGTCCACGCGCCGCACCTGGTCTACACCGAGGAGAATCGTCTCGCTGTGTATACGGGCGGTGTGCTGTTGACCCGGCCCGGCCTGGAGGTGAAGTCCAAGGAACTGCGGGCGTTCCTGGCCGATTCCGGTGGGGATTCCCGGCTTGAAAAGGCGTTCGCCGAGGGTGCGGTCAGAATTACGGACGTTTCCAAAGAGGCAACGCGGATCGGAACCTCCGACCATGCCGAGTACTATACGGCCGACCAGCGAGTATTTCTGCGCGATGGCCATCCCCAGTTAGAAGAACGGAGAACTACAGGCAAAGACAAAACGACGACCGGCGACGATTTGACCTACTACGCCAACGATGATAGGCTCGTGGTAAATGGGTCTCATGCCCAGCCCGGGCAAAGTCAGCTCAAACGAAAGTGACTGGGCCATTCAAACCGCAACCGCCGCGAAGCGGAGCGTATTGCCGCCGGTCTGTAATCAAACTGCAACTGAGGAAGCGCCGAACCCCATGAGCAAACTCGAGACGAAGGAAATCTCGAAAACCTACCGCGGACGCCGCGTGGTGGATGACGTCTCGGTGTTCGTGCAACAGGGTGAAGTCGTGGGACTGTTGGGTCCTAACGGCGCGGGCAAGACCACTTCGTTTTACATGATCGTCGGGTTGATCAGCCCCGACTCCGGACGGGTGCTGGTGGATGAAGAGGACATCACCACCCTGCCGATGTACCTGCGGGCGCGCCGCGGCATCAGCTATCTTCCGCAGGAGGCCTCGGTCTTCCGCAAGCTGACCGTCGAAGAAAATCTACTGGCGATTCTCGAGACCCTGCCGATGCGCTCGCGCGAACGGCGCGAGAACATGGAGCGGTTGATCGATCAGTTGGGACTCGAAAAAGTGCGCGCCAGCCGCGGCTACATGCTCTCGGGCGGCGAACGGCGGCGCGTGGAGATCGCGCGCTCGCTGGTGATCAATCCCAGCTTTCTGCTGCTCGACGAGCCCTTCTCGGGGATCGATCCGATCCAGGTGCTCGAGTTGCAGCGAATCATCTTCGATCTCAAACGTTCCGGTATAGGAATCCTGATTACCGACCACGCCGTGCGCGAGACGCTGGTAGTCACCGACCGCGCGTACATTATCAATAACGGGCGCATCTTCCGCGCGGGCAGTCCTGAGGCGCTGGAGCGCGATCCCGAAGTCAAGCGCATCTACCTCGGCGAAACATTTTCGCTGCGCGTGTGATTTAGCCCAGATCCATCGCTTACAATAGAAACGGCTGATCCTGTTCGCCCGTACCTTCTTCCATGCGATCTTTGTTCCTGTTCCTCTTCGCGACGGTTTCTGCTTCCGCACAACCGATCTCCGCGGGGCTCAAGGTAGGGGTGCCCCTGACGGATTTCTTTTCCACCGTCGAGAACGTGAGTTCGAGCGTGCCGAATCGATTCATTGTCGGAGCGATGGCGGAGTTGCGCCTGCCTTTTGGTTTGGGAGTAGAAGTCGACGCACTCTACCGGCGCGTGCACTATGAGGACACGCTGGGCAATACAGCGATCGGCGTCACCATGGACCGCACGACTGCCAACTCGTGGGAGTTTCCGATACTGGGGAAATATCGGTTTCCAATGAGAATTGCGCGTCCTTATGTGGAGGCGGGAATTGCGTTCGACACACTACAGGGACTGAGCGATACGGTGACTCAGATCTCGCCTCTGAACACTTCTTCCACTCACACGACTTCCACACCAACTTCTTTGCAGAATAATTCCACTAAAGGATTTGTCATCGGTGCAGGACTGGATGTACACGCCATAGTGATTCACATTTCTCCCGAAATTCGCTATACCCGGTGGGGAGCGTCTCAGTTCAATCTGAGTGGTGTGTTGAGCAGCAATCAAAATCAGGCCGAGTTTCTTGTAGGAATTACTTTCTGACCGAATGCCGACCATCCGCTGTGCGAAGCTCTCGACGCTCTTACTAATGAGCAGCCTCGCCGCGGTGCCGGCGGAACTGCCACCGAAGCGGTATCTCTGCGTACGCGCGAATTCGCCCGTCGTCGTGGACGGCAAACTCGACGATCGGGCGTGGCGCCGCGCGGCGTGGACCGACTGGTTCCTCGACATCCGGGGCGTCTGGATGCCCCGCCCTCGCTTTCGCACACGCGCCAAAATGCTCTGGGACGACACGTATTTTTACGTCGCCGCCGAACTCGAGGAGCCGGATGTGTGGGCCACGCTGACCCAGCACGATTCCGTGATCTTTCGCGATAACGATTTCGAAGTCTTCCTCAATCCCACGGGCGATGGTCGCAATTATTTCGAGTTCGAGATCAACGCGCTGAACACGGGGTGGGATCTCTTTTTAGCTAAGCCCTACCGGCAGCGTGGGCACGCTGACAATAGCTGGGAAATCCCGGGCTTTCGAAGCGCAGTCTCCGTTCAGGGTACGCTCAATCACGGCGGCGACCGGGACCGGAGCTGGACCGTGGAACTGGCCTTTCCATGGAGCGCATTTACCGAACGGAGCGGAGCGCGGAGGCCCGAGCCGGGCAGTGAGTGGCGCTTGAACTTTTCACGGGTGGAGTGGCAGGTGCGGACAGTCAACGGGCATTACGAGAAACTCCCCAACCAGAGTGAGGACAACTGGGTCTGGTCGCCACAGGGAATCGTCGACATGCACCTGCCTGAGCGTTGGGGCTTCGTCAGGTTTATCGGCCGATAGTTCTGGTACGGACAAAAGATACAGAAGTACAAGCCAAAGTATCGCGTACTAAGCAAACCAAAGGTGAGATATCCTATAGGGAAACTTATACCTGAGTTTCACTATTACGGGATATGGCAAACGCCCCTGGTCGGATCCTCCTGGTTGACGACGAACCTTCCTTATTGAAGATGATGCAGATGTACCTCCGGCGGATGGGGCACGAAGTGACCGTGGCCAGTACGACCGAGCAGGCATGGGCGCAAATCCAAGCCGCATCCGACGGGTTTTCGGGCGTGGTGTTGGATGCCACCATGGATGGGATGAGCATGGACGAACTCGCCCGGCGCATTCTAAGCGCCGACCCGCAGGTTTTCGTCATCGCCGCAAGCGGCTATCCTATGGATATGTCCTCGCTCGAGTCGAGTGCGCCCGGCCGCGTGCTCTTTCTGCACAAACCGTTCGCTCCGGAGACCCTGGCAGGCACGATCCGGAGGATGCTTGCCGCGCAAGAAGAAAAGCTTTGATCTGGGCAAGGAAGTGAAGGCCATCGCGCGCGAGCGAGTGGGGCGAGTGCCATCCGCCAAAACCATCGAGCCGAAATCCAACCGCAAGAAACCCAAGCATAAGAAGCCATTTTTGGAGGAGTCGCAGTGAGCCGCCCGGCGGGATGGTCCCGCCGCGAGTTCGTCGCCTACGGATCGATCCTTGGCTGGCTGCCCTTCTTCCGTCCCAAGAAGATCAGCCTCGCGGGAGCCACCTTCCGCATCGTGCGCAACGGACACTCGAAACGGCGCTACCTTCTGATCCACGGCAACGAGGAGACGGCTCGAGAGGTGCTCTCCCGGCATATGCGGGCGCACCAGGGCATCGGATATGTGATCCAGAACCACACACGGAACGTGAGCATTGAGTCCGGCAATTTAGATCCAAATCGCATGTTTTCGAGGGCCGGCGCCGAAGCCAACCTGCGCCGTCTCAATCGGGACTGGCAGCCGGAGCGCCTGCAAACGGCGCTGAACTTACTCGATCGGGACCGCGAGAAGTTGGTGCGCGCTCTGCTTCCGCCTCCCGGCGGACTGCTGATCGCTTTACATAATAATTCTGCCGGATATTCAGTTACCGACGAGGAGCCGATCAGCGATGCGAAGTCGATTCGCGAGCCGGCGAATCCGCACGCCTTTTTTCTATGTACCGATCCAAACGATTTCCGGCTGCTCTCCGCGTCGGCGTACAACGTGGTTCTGCAACAGCACGGTCCGCAGCAAGACGATGGATCGCTTTCCCGCTTGGCTGCCGCGCGCGGAGTGCGCTACGTGAATCTGGAAGTAGGCATCGGCAATACAGCCCGCCAGCAGGAGATGCTCGACTGGATGGAATGGACACTGCCGTAGCAGACGCCCGCTGCTCATCTTGGTGGGTAGAGCTGATCGAGCAGCACTTATTGCCTGACAGGAATACGAGCCGCGCGGCAGCAAGCCTTGTCGTACGGTGGAAGCATGTCGGCGCGGGACCCGGTACGCATGCGGCTCACGAGTCTTGCATTGCTTGCAAAAATAGCGAGCCGGTATGAAGGAGAGAGTACCGGCCCAACCCTTTTCTGCGGCGCTACCAAGCGCCTGCCTGGCGCAACGCATTTACGAGTTCCTGCATAAGGATCGGGTTCGCGGCCACCAGTAACGGATTCGGCAGAATCAGGGAATCGAGCGCGAGCACCTGGGCTCCGGCCGCTTCGACAATGGCCGCGCCCGCCGCGATGTCCCATCGCCCCAGGCCGGCTTCGTAGAATCCATCGAGCATTCCCGCGGCTACGGCGCACAAATCGAGCGACGGGCATCCACTGCGTCGAAGGTCGCGAACCCGCGGGAGAATGTGACGCAATGCTTCGGCTTGGCGGATCCGCACCTCCGGAATCGGCAGGAATCCCGTGCCGATCAGTGCCTGCGCCAGTGCCGTCGCAGAGCCCGCGTGGATCGGCTCTCCATCGCAGTGCGCGCCGCGGCCCACGACGCCCGAGTATACGCGATCGTGGTACGTGTCGCAGACGACGCCGAGCGAGCGCTTTCCCTCGATCTCCACGCCGACGGCGACGCTGTGGTTCATGTAACCGTGAACGAAGTTGGTGGTGCCGTCTAAAGGATCGAGAATCCAGCAAACGCCCGATCTTCCCGAGATGAACGAGCCTTCTTCGCCGACAATGGCATCGTCAGGGCGCGCCCGGGAAATCGTGGAGACGAGTTGCCGCTCCGCTTCCCGGTCTACGTCCGTGACCAGGTTCATGGGAGAGCCTTTTTCAGCGCTGAGAGTCCGGCCGGGCGCGGCGCGACGGTGAACCGTGGCGGCCGCGCTTGCCGCTTCCAGGGCGAGATCGAGCAGCTTCGATAGGTCGGGTTCCATGCCTGACCATTATCGGCAGAAAGTCCGTTACGTCCGAATACACCCTGCGATAGAATGGAAACATAACCTCCCCTGGATGTTAGATGAAGCTGGCGTCCGTACTATCCCTAAGTTTTGACGAGGGCGTTCGGTCTCGCGGCGCGAGTTATTTCCGTTCGGGCGCTGTCCAGATTCGCAGCGGCTCAGAAGCCGAAGTGGATGCTCGTGTGCGTGGCACGCGCGTTTATGACGTAGCCATCACCTGGGACGGCCGCCTGATGACCCTGTTCTGCGATTGCCCGCATTTCGCCCAGGGAGCGCCCTGCAAACACCTCTGGGCGACGATTCTTGCATCGGATGCCAAGGACTACATCGGCAGCACGATCACGCGATTCGATCCGCGATCGATCTTCTTTGACTATCCCGACCCCGGTACCAATACAGATGAGGACGACGAGCGATCGCCCACCCGCCACTTTCTGCCGATTCCGGCTCCAGCCAAGCCGCAGCCGCCGTCGCCACCCCTCTTCCGGCCGCCTGCTCCGAGGCCGGCGCCCCAGATCCCTCCGCCGCCGGCGCCGAGGCCTGTTCCGAGGCCTCAATTGGTTCCACCTCCCGTTAGCAGGCCCACGCCTCCGCCCCAGCCGCCGGCAGTCCACCAGTCCTCGTGGCGCCAGAAGTTGCTGGAAATCGGTCCAACACGTCCGGTCACCGGCGATCATTGGCCCGCTACCCGCGAACTGCTCTACCAGGTGAACGTCGCGGAGAGCGCGGCACGCCATGCGGTAGTCCTGAACCTGGTGGCACGCGACCCGCGACGAGGCGGCGGATGGAAAATGCTGGGAGCACCCCGGTTGACTCGCGGCGGCATCCAGCTTCTGCCGGACACGAACGACCGCCACATTCTCGGCCTGCTGTCGGGATGCGCCAATCACTACGACTATTCGTCGAGCCCTTATCAATCCGTGCCAGGCGCATGCCGCCTGAACGACACCTTCGCGGCCGCGGTCATGCCCGACATCGCGAAAACCGGACGGTGCGTGCTGCTGCATCCGCCCCGCCACTCGGCCGATGAGTTTCCGCTGGTTTGGGACGACGGCGAGCCTTGGCAATTTGAACTGCGTTTGATCCGTCCCGCCGAGGGGCGCTATGCCATCACGGGATGGTTTCGCCGCGGCGAGCAGGAAATGGATATCGCGACCCCCGTGTTGCTGACCGGTAATTTGGTGTTCACGCACGATCGAATCTCACGGCTTGAGGATGGCACGCCTTGGGAGTGGGTCCATGCGCTGCGCGAAACGCGGCGGATTGAAGCGCCGGAAGCCGAGATCGAGCCGCTCATTGTGGCTCTGATCGAGCATCCGCTGGCCGTGCGCCTGCGCCTTCCGGAGGAGTTGCGATTCGAAGAGGTACGGATCGAGCCCCGTCCTCGTCTGACTATCCGGGCGGAGCAGCGTTATGGCTGGGACCGCGAGCGAATGCGCGCGGACCTCTCGTTCGACTACGGCGGGCAACACGTACAGGAGCATCACACAGCCCGCGGCATTTACGATGCGCAGTCGCGGCGTTACCTGGTGCGCGACCGCGCCAAAGAGCATGCCGCCAAGGTGCAACTGCTGCATCTTGGAGTGACGGAAGCGGCTCCGGATTGGCAGCACGAGACCCCCTCGATGCGTCTCTCTCCCAAGCAGGTGCCCGCCGTGGTGCGCGCGTGTCTCGAAGCCGGGTGGCACATCGAAGCGGATGGCAAGACGTTTCGACGGCCGGGCCAGGTGCAGGTGCGCGTCGCCTCGGGGGTGGACTGGTTTGAGCTTCACGGAGAGGTGCAATACGGCTCCTCGACGGCGCGGCTTCCCGCCCTGCTGGCGGCCTTGCGGCGCGGCGAAAACATGGTGCTGCTGGACGACGGCACGTACGGATTGCTCCCAGAAGAATGGCTCAAGCAGTTCGGATCGTTTGCCGGATTGGGCACCGTGGAAGAAAATCACCTGCGCTTCCGTCGCAATCAGACGGGTGTCCTGGATGCGCTGCTCGCCGCGCAGCCCGGAGCCAATTGCGACGAGACGTTCGCCCGGGTTAGGGACGAACTACGCAACTTCGCAGGCATCGGAGCGGGGGAGCAGCCCGCCAGCTTTGTCGGGCAGTTGCGGGAGTATCAGCGGGAAGGCCTCGGCTGGATGGAGTTCCTGCGGCGCTTCGGTTTCGGCGGCTGTCTCGCCGACGACATGGGGGTCGGTAAGACGGCGCAGGTACTGGCGCAGTTGGAATCGCGCCGCGCTCTACTGGCAGCCAAGCGGAAGGACGTAAAGGGTGATGCGCCCTGCGGCCCGTCGCTAGTGGTGGTTCCCAAGTCGCTGGTATTCAACTGGAAGCAGGAAGCGGCGCGATTCACACCGGAGCTTCGCGTCCTGGACCATACCGGGTCAGCGCGCGACTTTGCGGAATTCAGCGATTACGACGTGATTCTAACCACCTACGGAACGTTGCGACGCGATGCCGCCGAGTTCAAGGACATCGAATTCGATTACATCGTGTTAGACGAGGCACAGGCGATCAAAAATGCCACTACCGAGTCTGCCAAATCAGCCCGCCTTTTGCGGGGGCGGAATCGCCTCGCGCTGAGCGGCACGCCGGTCGAGAATCATCTCGGTGAACTTTGGAGCATCTTCGAATTCCTCAATCCGGGCATGCTGGGAGCGGCGAGCGTGCTTAAGCTGGCGGGTGCGGGCGGCCGGAATCCCAGCGAAGAGACCAGGCAGTTACTGGCGCATGCGCTTCGACCTTTCATTTTGCGCCGTACCAAGGAGCAGGTGGCAAAGGAGCTTCCGCCCAAGTCCGAGCAGACCATCTTCTGCGAGTTGGAGCCTCCGCAGCGCAAACTATACAACGAACTGCGAGCGCACTACCGGAACACTCTGTTGACTTCGGCGACGGAGAAGGCGTGGGGAAAATCGAAGATCCAGGTGTTGGAGGCACTATTGCGGCTTCGCCAGGCTTCCTGCCACCCCGGCCTGCTGGATCCGAAGCGGCGGGGGGATCCAAGTGCCAAGCTCGACATGTTGATCGACCGCCTGACAGAAATTGTGGCTGAGGGGCATAAGGCTCTGGTTTTTTCGCAGTTCACAAGCTTCCTGGCCATCGTGCGGGAGCGTCTTGACCAGGCGGAGCTGACCTACGAATACCTGGACGGGGCGACTACCGACCGGCAAAAGCATGTGGAGCACTTCCAAAACGACCCGGGGTGCGGGCTGTTCCTGATCAGTCTGAAAGCCGGCGGATTAGGACTAAATCTCACGGCTGCGGAGTACGTCTTCCTGCTTGATCCCTGGTGGAACCCCGCGGTCGAGGCCCAGGCAGTCGACCGCGCGCATCGCATCGGACAGACGAATCAGGTGTTTGCGTACCGGCTGATTGCCCGCGATACCGTCGAGGAGAAAGTCCTGCAACTGCAGAATTCTAAACGGGAATTGGCAGCCGCCATCATCGGCGAGGACAACAGTCTGATCCGGGACCTGCAGCGCGAAGATTTGGAGATGCTGCTCTCATAACGGCCTTCCGTGAGCAGTTCTCAGAAAAATCCTGAACGAAATCTGGTACTGAGGTGTGGCATAAAGCACCACCGTGCTAAAATTAAATCAAATTACCTTGACGGGCCACAGGTAGGATGTGGAAAATGTCAAATAGTTCGGTAACTCCGGCCGGGCTGTTCGACTTTTGCTCTGGCGCAACTTCCACCGCAGCCACCATGACGGTGCGCTCCATTTCTATGAACAGGTTACAGGTGTCCTCAGTGTCTTTCCCCATTCGTATCGCACTCATACTTTCATTGGCCGCCAGCATTTCTTTTGGCGCGACCACCCCGACGAAGAAACGCAAGTACCATACCACGGTGACCCACAAATCGGTGGTTGCCGTTACTCCAGCGGTGGCTCATAGTGCTGTCTCGCACAGCGCCGTGGTTCGAAAAGCCAGCCTCACGACGACCAGAACCGGGACGCCGACGGCACCGATAATCGCGGGAGGGCCCTGGACGGAGCCAACTTACGCAGATTCGACCGTGGGTGACAACATCGATGGCGAAGATCTCGATGTGCGCCGAGCGGCGGTGGAAGCCTTGGGATCGTTCAACGGATCGGTGGTAGTGGCAGATCCGAGCACCGGCCGGATTTTGACCATGGTGAACCAGAAGGTCGCCCTGGGCACCGGCTTCCAGCCCTGCTCGACGGTCAAGGTTTCGGTAGCCCTGGCCGGGCTGAGCGAGAAGACCATACAGCCTGCGAATAAGATGCGCGTCGGAGCCATGAAAATGGACCTGACCTACGCACTCGCGCACTCCAACAATCTGTACTTTGCCACCTTGGGGGAAAAGCTGGGATTTGAGAAGGTTAGCTACTACGCCCACCTCTTTGGCTACGGCGAGAAGGCCGGGCTGAACATACCGGGCGAGCAGCCGGGGCGGTATCCTGTGGCGCCTCCCCACAACGGCGGCGTGGGGATGCTGACCAGCTTCGGGGAAGAGATTTCGCAGACGCCGCTGCAACTGGCAGCGCTCATGAGTGCAATTGCCAATGGCGGCACGCTCTACTATCTGCAGTATCCGCGCAACCAGGCGGACGTCGCGTCATTCGTTCCGCGGGTGAAGCGGCGGCTCGACATCGACGGCCTGATTCCCGAGATCAAACCCGGGATGCGTGCCGCAGTGGAATTTGGTACCGCGCACCGCGCGCGCGACGACGGCGCCATCGCCGGCAAGACGGGCACGTGCAGCGAGAATCACACGCACCTGGGCTGGTTCGGATCTTTCAATGACGATGGTCCGCGGAAACTGGTGGTAGTGGTCCTGTTGACGGGCGGCAGGCCCGCGATCGGTCCGCTGGCGGCTGGAATTGCGGGCGACGTCTATCGCCGATTGGGAGAGAAGAATTACTTCTCCAGGGCGTCGATGATGACTCCGGCGGCTCTGATCTCGAGTCAGATCTGCTGCCGGCAGTAGTGGGTGGACGCGCTGAGTGGTCTAAACGCTTCCCCATGGAAGTCGAGGAACCACGCGGGTCCACGCCAGTTCGATGTGATCATTGAGCGTGATGCGGAAGGCTGCTAGCTAACCGCGCACCGAACTCATCCCGGTAGGCGAACTAGCGGAGTTGCTGTTCAAAAGGTAGCCTACAAGTGATAGAGCATCAAATACACCACCACGCCCGTCACGCTGACGTATAGCCAGATAGGAAATGTCCAGCGAGCGATCTGGCGATGCTTGTCGTATCGGCCTGCGAGGCCGCGCCGCAGCGTGAGGATCGCCAGCACGGGCACGGTCGCAGCCAGCACGGTGTGCGTTCCCAGGATGCTCAGGTAAATCGTGCGGAGCGCGCCCTCGTGCTGGAAGTGTACGCTTCCCACCTGCACGTGATAGACGATGTAGCAGACCAAAAAGAGGCACGACGTCACAAAGGCGGCTGTCATCACTTTGCGGTGCGTCTGGATCTGTTTTCTGCGAATCAGCCGATAGCCGCAGATCAAAAGGATCGCCGCCGTGGCATTCAGCACGGCATTAACGGTCGGTAACACCGGGGTCATGAGGGATATCGTTCCAATTGGCGGATGTCGTGGAGCAACCGTTTCAGTACGCCATCCTCCGAGCTGATGTAATAGGACCGGATGCGCCGCTTCTGGTCGACCAGCGCAAAACGGGTGCTGTGGGTCATGCTGCCGTCCACGGCGTTCAGCTTGAATCCTTTGAGAGCCAGATCGTTCAGGTTGGACTGCTCACCCGTCAGGAAGCACCAGCGGTCCGGGTCCGGCTTGAAGTGCTTCGCGTAGGCTGCGAGCACAGCGGGCGTGTCGTGCGCCGGGTCCACCGTGAATGAGACGAGCTTGACGTCTGGCATCTCGGCGGTCAGCGTCTGCAACTGGTGCATCTGACTGCTCATCATCGGGCACGGGCCATCGCACGTCGTGTAGATGAAGTCGGCCACCCAAACGTGCCCGGTCAGCGACTTGCTGTCGAAGGTCTGCCCGCTTTCGGAGGTGAGTTGAAATTCCGGAATCTCGCCCATGATCTCGAGGGGCTTCGGCCTTAGACAAGAAGAGAGGAGAATCGCGAGGACTACCGTGGCGCAAACACTTCTGTTTGCCGTCTCGACACTCCTGTCGAGACTTTTCGGGGGGCCACCAGGTTCTCGGGAAGAGCAGGTTAGTGAACTGCTCCCCTGCTGATCTCGAGACTCATCGTGTATTTCAGACTCAGTGGAAAGCCGAAAAGCGTCGAGAGGAGTCTCGACACGGCAAACAGGAGTGGTATTGGGCTGCTTCGCCGCCATGGATTCCGATGAAAGCGGCGCGTTCGCCAGGCAGATCGGCTCGGCCATGGTGACACGGCGCGAACCCCCAACCCCTAACCCCCAACCCCTGCTTTCAAGGGTGTTTGCGCCACGCCTGCTCATGCGGCGCTTCTCGTGGCCTTCTGGGCGGCCAACATGCCGCAGGCCAGTACCAGACCCAGACCCATCGCGAGCGTGATCACAAAGCTCATCATCGGGCCCGGATCGGCAGTGCCCAGATGCAGCGTGTAGTTCAATAACGAGATCGAATAGGTCAGCGGATTGACGCGCATGATCGCACGAATCACTCCATGCGCCGTCGCCATCGTGAAGAGCGAGCCGGACACCATCCACATCGGCAGGAGCAGCAGGTTCATGATCGCGTGGAAGCCGGCCGTCGAGTTCATCTTCCAGGCAATGACGAATCCGAGGCCGGTAAGCGTGAATGAGATCAGGAAAATCACACCGGCGATTGGTATCAGTTCGAGTGGGTGGATGCTCACGCCGGCCAGCGGCGCGAACGCCAGAAAGATCAGGCCCTGAATCCACGCCAGCGTTGCCGAGCCCATGATTTTGCCGAGAACCAGGCTGGTGCGCGGAGCCGGAGAGACCAGCATCGACAGCAGGAATCCCTCGCGTCGATCTTCAATGATGGTAATAGTGGAAAAGATGGCCGAGAACATCACGGTCAAGACCAGCGCGCCCGAGTAGAAGCGCCCCAGGTCGTTGGAACCGAGGCCGATGACCAGCCAGAAAATCAGCGGAGAGGCCACCACCCCCATCACACGGCTCTTCTGGCGCCAGAAGCGCACCAGTTCGCGCTGCCAAAGGGTCACAGCGGGTAAGATAAAACTACTCAATGGATGCTCCCGTTTCGCGTACGAACACGTCTTCGAGCGTGGGTTTGTGAAGGCCCACGGATTCAATGGTCCCAGGGAACGCCTCCATCACTTCCGCAATGAAGCGATGGCCGTTCTGGATCTCCACACGCACATGGCCATCCATGACCGAGGGTGTGACGCCAAAGCGCTCCTCAATTCGTTCCGCCAGCGACTTGGTATCGTCGGTTTCCAGCACCACCACGTCGCCGCCGATCCCGGAGCGTAGTTGCGTGGGGCTGCCGCTGGCGACGATTTTGCCCTGATGCAGCAGCACCAGGCGATCGCACTTGTCGGCCTCCTCCAGAATATGCGTGGTCAGCAGAATGGTGACGCCTTCGGTCTGCCGCAGATTTTCCACGTGCTTGGAAAGGTCGCGGCGTGCGGCCGGATCGAGGCCGGTGGACGCTTCATCCATCAGCAGGATTTGCGGCTGATGGAGCAAAGCTTTGGCGATCTCGACACGGCGGCGGAGTCCTCCCGATAACGTCTCCACTAAATCTTTAGCCCGGTCGGAGATTCCCAAACGC
Source organism: Bryobacteraceae bacterium (assembly GCA_035295745.1). Lineage (GTDB taxonomy): Bacteria > Acidobacteriota > Terriglobia > Bryobacterales > Bryobacteraceae > JAIQFL01. Next base: position 142,961 of record DATGIL010000015.1, read on the forward strand.
TCCATCGCGCGATCCATCCGGTCGCGGAGAATCGCGCCGCTGAGACCATGCAGATGCCCCTGCGCGCGTAGATTCTCTTCGACGGTTAGTGCTTTATCAAGACTTTGCGTCTGAAAGACGACCCCCACGTGCCGCCGCACCTCAGACGGGTTGGCTTCGACATCGAATCCGGCGAGCAGCGCGTGCCCTTCCGTCGGCACCATCATCGTGGAGAGAATGCGGAACAGAGTAGACTTACCGCCGCCGTTCGGGCCGAGCAGTCCGAAGATTTCACCCTTCTTCACCTCGAAGCTGACATTCGAGAGCGCGATCCGTTGACCGTACCGGTGGGTGAGGTTCTGAACTTGGATCACAGACCTGGCCTATCTATGAGCATAAGCCCGTAGATCAGCGGCAGGTACAACACAGATGTGACCAGAACGGCCCGCGCGCGAAGCATGGTGCGTTCCACCGCGACCCTTACACCGGAATACAGGAACCACAGGCCGAGCAGGAGTGCCCCAACCAGATAGATGCGGCCCGACATTCCGAGCAGGGCCGGTGCGAGACTCACCGGAATGAGCGCGATCCCGTAGAGCACAATCTGGCGCGCGGTGGAGCGGCAGTCGGGCTCCACGACCGGCAACATGCGAATGCCGGCGCGCGCGTAGTCCTCTTTGTACATCCAGGCAATGGAGTAGAAGTGCGGAAATTGCCAAAGGAAAAGGATCGCGAAAAGCACCCATGATTCGCGGGTCAACGCTCCCGCTGCGGCAGCATACCCGATCATAGGCGGCATCGCGCCCGGCACCGCGCCGACCGTCGTGGACCACCAGGTCCGCTGCTTCATCGGGGTGTACAGGAAAAGGTAGCTCGCCAGGGTGAAGGCGCCGATCAGGCCCGAGAGCAGATTCACTCCCAGCCACAATTCCATGAAACCCGCCACGGAGAGGGCCACGCCGAACAGGCACGCTCGCGGAGCCGACATCTTGCCGGAGGGAAGCGGCCGCTGCATGGTGCGGCGCATGTGGCGATCGGCCTCCCGCTCGTACCACTGGTTCAAAGCGGCGGTTCCGGACGCAATCAGGCCTGTGCCCAAAATCGTATGGAGGAGCGAAACCAGATGGATGGACTTGAGAAACTCCATCCAGTTCGCAGCGCCGCGAAGCCCGAAGAAGTAGCCGATCCCAGTGGACATCAGGATCAGCCAGGTAATTCGCGGCTTGGTCAATTCGATGTAATCGCGCATCAGGCGACCGCCATTCCTCCGTGGTTCTCTTTTTCGGGTGTGTCTCTATAGACTATCAAAGCCAGTGCCACCGCTGCACCGAAGGCCAGTGCGCCCACCGCCACGTGAGCCACCGTAAACGTGATCATCATCGGCATTGGCTGCGGATCGTCCGCCGTGGCAATGCGGCTCATGTATGCAAAGAGGCCCAATGCCACCTGCAAAAACGTCAATCCCAGCAGAATCGAGGCCGAACGCCGGTACAACGCATTTTCCATGTACTTCATCAGAATCTGCAAGCCAGCCCACATCACCGCGACTGTCGATACGATGGCTCCCACAATGTGCGGGACCACGGACGTCGCGCCGTGCCTGACTGCCGCGCCCAGCGCCGTCTGAACAAAAAGAGAGAGAACCGCGATGATCGAGGTGGCGCGGACACTCCTGTCTGCGGAGTCGAGACTCGTCTCGACGCTTTTCGGCGCGTCCGCAATCTCGGAGCCCCAGACACTTTGCCCTCTTCCATTGGTCTCGGTAGCCGGACGAAAAGTGTCGACATGAGTGTCGACGCTGCGGACACGACTGTCCGCGCCGCCCACCACTACCGCGACCACCAGGCCGAAGCAGAGTTGCGCCAAACACGCGTGGGCAACGCTCAAAGCCTTGGGATCGAAGAACCGGACGGCTGCGCCGCCGAGCAGCGCCTGCGCCACGACGGTAACCAGAACCGTCCAGCCGAGTTTCGTCCGCAGCCACAAAGCCAGAATCAGAATTAATACGGATACGGTAGCCGCCAATAAACGATGGGCAAATTCAAAGCGGATGCCGCCTTCGAGTGGAGGAATCAGGCGGCCCCAGGCAAGCGGCCAATCGGGAATGGAAAGCGCAGCGTCGTTACTCGTGACCAGCGCGCCGGCAACCACCAGCAGCAGCGTAAACCCCAGCACCAGTATCGAATACCGGTACAACCAGGCATTCTCCATAAAGGACGTAGGGCAGGCCAATGACTTGAACACTGACCTGCCCCGTCTCAATCCACTATCCCTTGATCGTGAAATCCTGAGTCTTGCTGTCCTTCGCTCCTACCGTGATCGTCTGGTCCTGCGTACCGAACTTCTCATGCCAGACTTCAATCGTGTAGGTGCCCGGGGGCAGGCCTTTAATGGTGTAGCTGCCGTCATCGCCGGTCACCGCATAGAACGGGTTCGAGACCACGCCGATGTAAGCGCGCATCCAGGGGTGGATATTGCACTTCACCGGAATCATCACTTCCTGGCGCGGGAAGCTCTTCATCTTGTCTTCGCTGCCGGGAGCCTGCGACTCGTTCCACTCGCTGTTGACCGTAGGTTGGGGATGGATATTGTGATTGGTTGGATCGCTCGTTTTGATATCGATATTCTGGCCGGCCATCACTCCGATCACGTGCGGGCTGTACATGCAGCCTTTCTGATCGAGCGTTACCGCCGTGGTCGGAACCTGCCAGGTTTTATCCGGAAGTCCCGACTTGATCCACACGAAAGCATCCTTCAGCGTACCGTTGTCGTTGACCTGAACCTCTTCCGACTTCTGCGGCGACGATGCGTGCGCCCGCATGCAGACCGGATTGGCCGACATGTCGATGGGTTTCATCGTAGGCTTGGCGCCATCGAACGTTACCTTGCCGGTAATCGTTGCGCCGTTCTCCATGTCCGGTGTAGCCGATCCACCTGCGGCGGGAGCACCGCTATCCGGCGCCTTGGGAGTTTCCGCCGTCTTCGTATCCCCGCCTCCACCGCAACTTACCAGGGAGACGGCACAAACCAACCCTACTCCGATCCAAATCTTCTTCATAGCTCTGAGAGCCTCCTTATTATGAAATCTTGACCGGGCCTAGGCGGGGCGGGCTGGTCAGAGGCCCACCCCACGTGCATATCAACTCAATTCCCGGTGTTGGCTGTGCGCAAACGGCCCAACTCGTCGGGAGTGAACTGGAACATGTAGCGCACCAGCAGATCGGCGTGGTCCTTCGGGTACCCGTTGAAGCTGGGAGGCGTAGGACCAGCGAACACCCACCGGTTATCTTCGTGACGGAACAAGCCGGATGGCATGGCCGTTCCCGGACTCATCATAGCGGGATCGAGCATCCATCGCTTCGTCCAGCCAGGCTTGAGCCGTTCCTTGGCGACGGTGAAATTGGGAGCCGTCGCGTGGGAGTCGTGCTTGGCGTCGCCGGTCATGTGGCACTTCAAACAGGGCGCGCCTTCACTGGTGAAGAGGGCCCGCGCCATGCCGCGCTCCTGGTCGGTGAGCGGATCCAACTCCTCGGCGATAAAGGGCTGGGCCTGCGAAGAGAGCGCCTCGAAGAAACGCACGAGTTTGCGAATCTCGCCGTCCGAGAAGCTGAACGTGGGCATCCGCACCTTTAGATACTGGCGGACACCGTCGCGATTCGTGTCATTATCCGACAGTGCCGGGTTATTGAGGAAGCGCATCAGCCAATCCGGGCGAACGCGGGCACCCTCGCCGATGAGCGTTGGCGGCTTCTGGTCTTTCCAGTCGGGATCCTGGTACTTGGCGAGCGTGTCGAATGTGGTGGTCTGCCCAACGTGAACCTTATGGCAGCCCATGCAGTTGTATTTACGCACCACCCACCAGCCGTCGATGATGTCCTGCCGCTGGTCGGTGGGGGAATAGAAATAGCGCGCCGGGACACTCGCGTCTACGGAGCCTTCGAGGAAAGTATCTACCGCATCGATCTCTGCCTTCGAGAAATTGAAGTTCGGCATCTTGAGCCGATCCTGCGGAGCCTTCTCCTTGCCGGTGTCGTAGATCGCCGGATTCTGTAGCTTGTGCTCGAAGAAGCCCTTGTGCGTCTCCCATCCTTCGCGCTCCGCCTCGTGTCCGAGAAGCGCAAAGTCGAGACGCTCGATAGGCTTGGAACCTTCCTTCGTCAATTCGGTGCCAATGCGCTGCTCTTCTTCCAGGCCGGCGATTTCGTGGCAGCCTGCGCATCCGTAATTGCGAACCAGGGAGAGTCCCGTGTTCTTCAGGTTCGGGTCGTCCAGGTAGTCGGCGTTCGCGAAGCCGGGATTGTCGCGCTTTTTGGTCATCAGGTAGCTGGCGATGTCGCGCGCTTCGTCCTCGGTCAGCCGCAGACTGGGCATCGGAGTCATCTGTTGCACCTGCAGTTCATGCCCGTCGTTGGGGCACTTGCTATGTTCCAAGTCGAAGACGTAGGGCAGATTGTGCTTGTCGTAATCGGCCTTGGTCAAGTCTCGCTTCTCGAAGGTGCAATACGGCGCCGTACGCTGCCGCGGATTGTGCACCCAGCGCACGATGTAATCGTAGTTGGCCTTCTCGCCTTCACGGCTCAGGTTGGCGGCAAAGGTGCCTCCCTGCTTCTGGCTGCCCTCACCCATCGAGTGGCAGGCCATGCAGCCGCGGGTCTCAAAAGCTTCCTTGCCTTTTTCGGGATCGCCAGGCTTCTGCTGCGGCAGATCGCCGGTAACGCCCGATTGCCAGATGAATGCGGCGATCGCGCGGATCTGCGACTCGTCCGTGGGGCCGCCAGGCTGGAGGCGGAAGGTGGGCATCTTGGTGCCTTCGCGCCAGGCGTGCGGGTCCTTGAGCCAAACCGGAATCCACTCTTTCTTGAGTTTCATCCGCACTTCCTTCAGGCTCGGACCGACTTTCTTCACTTCGCGCACCAGTTCGTGCGACCGCATGTCGAGTTGTTCGATTTTGGCATCCAGTCCGGTGGAACGGACCTTCAGATCGTTGGATTCCTGGAAGAGCTTCTTGGCCTCGGCATCGGGTGTTCTGGGATTGTTGGCCTTCGTCTCGTCGAAACCGGCATCGCGCAGCCACTCGGCCTTCTGTTGCGTGAGCGAGCGGATCTGCTGATTCACAGTGGTGATTTCATCGGCTTCGCGGTCGAAGCCTTCGTAGCGATGACAGCCCATGCAACCGCGCAGGCGGAAGATCTCGCGGCCTGCATTGAGCACGTTGGCGTCTTCGGTCACGATCTCCTTCACGTGGCACTGCTGGCATCCGGCTTCGATGTTTTCCTTGTGGTGCAAGGGCCAGAGCCAGTATTTGTTGTAGCCGTGCGCCTTCTCGACGCTCGAGAGCGCTACGCCGTTGCCGCCGTGGCAGGGAGTGCAGCCAAAGGTCTCGGGATCGTGAATTTTCAGCAGCTCCTTGTCGGGATGGCTGGCGAACACCGGATTGTTGCCCATAGCCGCGGCGGTCAGCACCACGGGCTCGCGCGTGCCCAGGTGGCAGGATTCGCAACGGTCCACCAGATCGACATCCTTCACATGAATCTGTCGGATCTTGACATCGAAGTTGGACAGCGAGTTTTGGACTGCCTGAATCGTGTCCGTGCTGGCATTGGGCAATCGGTCGGCCAGGTACTGGTCGCGTTTCGCGCGAAGATCCGTGGCCGCCTTCATGATCTCGACGCGGCGTTGCAGGGCTGCGGCTTTTTCGTCCTTCCATGCCTGCAGTTGTTTCGCCATTTCGTCGAATTTCATCTCGCGCTTGGTCACCGTACCGTCCGGATTGGGGATAGCGACGGTTTGCGTTTCGTTCTTGAGGCCTTCAATCTCTTTACGCAAGTCGTTCTTGTGGCTCTCGCTCCCGGAGACCTCAATCTCGTAAGTCAAGGCGCCAATATGCGCGCGCACTACCTGGAAGGGATCGTTGAGTGCCAGGATCTTGGGGACCAGTTCCTCGTTGACCTTTTTATCGATGGCGGAAGCCTCAGGCATTGCCGCCTTCTCGGCGGCCTGCATGTCTTGGTCGATCTTCTGATATTCGGGAGAAGAACGGATCTGCTTCTCGAACGCCGCCTCACCCTGCCGGGCGTTCGCCAGATATCTGGAATAGAGCTTTTCGAAACGCGACTGATAGTCTTTCCACGGACGAATTCCGTAGATTTCGTCATAGAGGCCCCACGCCATGGAAAGGACCAGAAGCACCGACCAGAAGAAGAGCTGTTTGCTCAGCGATGAATGGACTACCGGATCTTTATCTTGATCGCTCATAGTTCGGCTCAGATGTTAAACCAGGGGGTTACCCAAATGTATTTGATGCGGAACAACAGGCGTACCAAAATCTTCACAGGCAGCGACAGCATGATGACCAGGAACATCTGCATCACCGAGTACTGCAGCACGCTCATCCGCGCGTAAATCTTGCGATTGAACGGCGTCTTGACGATCAGCTTGTGAATGCCGATGGCCGCGGCGACGCAGTACAGACCGATCACGATCCCGCCGAAGATGAACTTGCCGACCTTGCCGCTAATTCCAAAAATATCCGGCAGGTCGCGGTTGACCTCGAAGATCAGGCGGTTGTGGTCCCAGGTGGTGCCTGGCCAGAACCACATCCATCCAGGACCTCGGATCAGCGTACCGATCACGATCATCGAAACCCACAGAACGATGAAGCCGAAGATAAAGGTCAGGATCGAAAACTTGCGTTGCTTATAGGTGTAATAGCCGTTGCCCAGCGGGTTGGTATCAATGTACGGAATCACCATCAGCCCCACGATGATTAGCGAGGGCATAACCACGCCGGCCATCCAGGGGTCGAAGTATACCAGCATCTCCTGGAGCCCCAGGAAGTACCAGGGCGCCTTGGAAGGATTCATGGTAAGGGTTGGATTCGCGGGTTCTTCGAGTGGCGCATTCAGCGTGATCGACCAAACCATCAGGATGACGGTCACAATGATGGCGGCCAGAAACTCGATGCGCAGCAGGTACGGCCAGACGTGCACTTCGCGCGCCCAGCCGGCTTTAAACGGTTGGACCTTGCGGTGATGCGTCTTCGCCATCGCGGGATCGCCTTCCAACTGCGCGATCAACCGGTCATTAGCAAACGCCTGACGCATTCCGTACCAGGTATAAAACGGGACGACGAACAGAAGCAGCACGATCGGCACATTGTCCGGAAGGCTGACGATAGTCCAGAGTTGATGAAGATCCATGAGGCACCTTTAGCAAACGGGGCCAGGAGCCGGGGGCCGGGGGCCAGGGAAATGCAACTCGCTACGCTCGCGCAATTGAGTGGATTGCGAGCGAAGCGAGCAACTGATCCCTGGCCCCCGGCCCCTGGCCCCCGGCCCCAGTTTCATATCTTTTTCACGTCCTTGATTTCGCTTTCCAGCACGACTGGCGCGGGGCCGGAGATGCCGCCGTCCTTGCGGACGCGCCAGAAGTGCACCACCATGAAGGCCGACGCGATGATCGGGATGGCGACGCAGTGCCAGATGTAGGCGCGCAGCAGAGCGTTGGCATCCACGATGGATCCGCCCAACAGGCCGAATCGCACGTCGTTGTACGGCGTCATGTTCAGGAACTGCCCGAAGGGACCGGCGTGGCCGAGCAGGGGTGTCGCACGCGCCATGTTCGTGCCGACGGTAACCGCCCAGAAGCCCAACTGATCGTCCGGCAACAGGTACCCGGTGAAGCTGAGCAGCAGAGTGAGCACAAGCAGCAACACGCCTACCACCCAGTTGAATTCCCGCGGCTTCTTGTAAGAGCCCGTCAGGAAGACGCGGAACATGTGCAACTCCACCATGATCACCATCAGGTGGGCGCCCCAGCGATGCATGTTGCGCAGCAGCTTGCCGAAGGGGACATCGCTCTCCAGGTACAAGATGTCCCGGAATGCCACGACCTTCGACGGGTGATAGTAAAACATCAACAACGTGCCGGTAAACACGAGCGTGATGTAGACGTAGAACGTCATGCCGCCCATGCCCCAGGTGTAGTTGTACGCGACCGCATCGCGATTGATTTTGGCGGGATGGAGATGCAGGAAGACGTTGCTGAGTACGCCGAGCGCCCGGCTGCGCGGAGTTTCGTCGTGCTTGACGCGCAGTACCGATTTCCAGACGTCCGTCTTCTCGGGAGCCTTGATGGTCTCCTTCAGTTCTTCGACGGCCTTGGATTGCACGGCTTTGGCATTGGCGACGACGGTGGCCAGCTTGCCTCCGCCGTTTCCGCCGGAACCGTTACCGCCGCCGTTGCCGCCCGCAGGCGCACCCGTGGGCGCCGGATTTCCGTTGTGTCCGTTTGTTTCTGGCATGGTTCAGAACCTCACACCCGGAGGATGGCACCGGGGTCGCCGAATTGAGACCGCTCGCCCTTCGGCCAGGAATAGAGATGGCTCAGATCTACTTGAATCTGGCCGTCTGGGGCGAGTTCTACGTGTGCGCGATCCATCGGGCGGGGCGCCGGACCCTCGAAGTTGATGCCTTCGGGGTCGTAGCCGCTGCCGTGGCATGGGCACTTGAACTTGTTTTCACTGGGTTTCCAGTCGGGCGTGCAGCCCAAATGAGTGCAGATCGCCGAGATCACGAAGATGCCCTCGGTGTTGCGCACCACCCAGATGCGATGGTCTTTTTGAAACTTCGTGTCCACGCCGAAACCGAAGTCGGAAGGAAATCCGATCTTGAACTGGCTCTTCGGTTCATAGAGTGCGCGTGGAAAGAAAAAGCGCAGGAACATCAATAAATTGAGAGTTAACGTACCAAGCACCGCCGCCATCACAAAGCGGCGGCGGCCGGCAATCGATTTCTCTTCGCTGGTGTCTGCGCTCTTGGAAAATATGACTTTGAAGGCTTGTGCAATGGACGGCTTAGACTTCGGCTTGGCCGCCGCGGGGGGCTCTACAGTTGGATTCGCCATCTCGTCCCAAAAGGCCGGAGGTCCGGCCACATCTCCTCTGAGACACCCGTGGGCGCAGTTACAGCCGGGGTGCCGGATGGCGGTGCAGGGCGAAGTTACAGGCTCCCTAAATACACCAGAAAATCAAAAAAACTTAAAGCAAATGAGTGGCCCGTTCAAGAAAAAAATTAGCTGAGCCTTAAACCACAACCTGGTGCCAGTTCAGCATCCCATGCGTCACTGGATGTTAATTTTATCCAGAGGATATATTACACCCCGCTACTACCCCCCGCAATGGGGGTTGCAAAAGGCCTCAAAAAGGGGGGACGGTTAATATATAGGAGATTCGGATCTCATCCACTCATTTATGTGGCTTGCTACGATGGAAATTAGCCCCCAACTCAAAGTTATGCCCGAAAAGCCGTACGACCATAGCCATATCGAATTGAAGTGGCACGAGCGCTGGCAGAACGCCAGCTTTTACCAGGCGGATGAGCACTCCGACAAGCCGAAATACTACGTCCTGGAGATGCTTCCGTATCCCAGCGGAACCCTTCATATCGGCCACATCCGCAACTATTCGATTGGCGATGCCCTGGCGCGTTACAAGTGGATGCGCGGCTTCAACGTGTTGCATCCCATGGGTTGGGATGCATTCGGACTGCCCGCGGAGAATGCCGCAATCGCCAACAAACGGCCTCCGCGCGACTGGACGCTGCAGAACATCGCGGCGATGAAGAAGACGCATCGGCGCTTCGCCTTCAGCTACGACTGGAATCGCGAAGTCTCCACTTGCGAACCGGAATACTACCGCTGGAACCAGTGGTTCTTCCTGAAGATGCTGGAGCGCGGATTGGCCTATCGAAAGCGGGCGCTGCTGAACTGGTGCTCCAAATGCGCTACGGTGCTGGCCAACGAACAGGTGGTGGAAGGATGCTGCTGGCGGCATGAGGACACCCCGGTCGAACAGCGCGCGCTGGAGCAATGGTTCCTCAAGATCACCGATTACGCAGACCAGTTGCTCGACGAAATCAAGGGCCTGGAGGGCGGGTGGCCGGAGCGCGTCCTCACCATGCAGCGCAACTGGATCGGCCGCTCTGAAGGCGCCGAGATCGATTTCCGCCTGGAAGGCGCCGAGACGCGGATTCGTGTGTTCACGACGCGCGTGGACACGATCTACGGCGCCACCTGCGTCATCCTGGCCCCGGAACATCCCTTGAACGAGACGCTGCTGGATGATGCGGGAAAGGCCCGCGCCAAGGCCATGGTGGACTCGCGCGCCAATCGCGATCCTGGCGATATCGAGAAGGAAGGATTCTTCAGCGGCCACTACGCCGTGAATCCTTACAGTGGCGAACGTGTGCCCATCTGGGTCGGGAATTTCGTGCTCATGGGATACGGCACCGGCGCCATTATGGCTGTGCCGGCCCACGATGAACGCGACCACGAGTTCTGCCAAAAGTACGGCATCCACATCCGCCCGGTGATTCGGCCGGTGGACGGAACTCTCGCCACGGATACATCCAAGCCGGCATTCACAGACGATGGGGTCCTGGAAAACTCTGGCCCATGGTCGGATCTCGGCAGTGAAGAAGCGCGGGCCAAGATGTCCGCCTACGCGCAGGAGAAGGGATTCGGAAAGGCGGCGATCACCTACCGGATCAAGGACTGGGGCATCTCCCGCCAGCGATACTGGGGGACGCCGATTCCGGTGATTCACTGCCCCTCGTGCGGCGTGGTGCCGGTGCCGGAAGACCAGTTGCCGGTGGTTTTGCCCGAACGGATCGAGATCACCGGCTCGGGTCGATCGCCGCTCGAGAATGTCCCCGAATTCGTGAACGTGAAGTGCCCGCACTGCGGCGAGCCGGCCAAGCGCGAAACCGACACCATGGACACGTTCATGGACAGTTCCTGGTACTTCTATCGTTACTGCGATCCGCACAACGATCGCATGCCGTTCGATCCTGCGAAGGTGGCGTATTGGTTTGAGATCGACCAGTACATCGGCGGCGTGGAGCATGCGATTCTGCATCTGATCTACTCGCGCTTCTTTACCAAGGTGATGCGCGACATCGGATTGGTGAAAAACAGCGAACCGGCGCGTCGTCTGTTCACCCAGGGGATGGTGATTGCCGAAGGCGCCAAGATGTCGAAGTCGAAGGGCAATGTCGTCGGCGCGGACATGCTGGCCGAGAAGTTCGGTGCCGATACCGCGCGCATGTTCGTGCTCTTTGCGGCCCCTCCGGAGAAGGAAGTAGACTGGCGCTCGGAAGGCGCTGAGGGGATCTACCGATTTCTGGGGCGTGTATACCGCTTCGCCACGAGAAATGTGGGCCAAACCGGAGACGGCTCCGTCACGGGTTCGGCGGACCGGAAGGTGTTGCGCAAGCTGCATCAGACCGTCCAGAAGATCACCGAGGACTTTGAGACACGCTGGCACTTTAATACGTGCATCGCCGGCATCATGGAGCTGATGAACGTGCTGTATGCCGAGGAGGCCAACCTCTCGGCGAGCGTGAAACCGGAGATTCTGGAGAAGCTGGCGCTGCTGCTGGCGCCCTTTGCGCCCTACGTCTCCCAGGAGATTTGGGAGGAGTTGGGCAAGGAAGGGCCAGTGTTCCGGCAGTGCTGGCCGTCATTCGATCCCGAACTGGCGAAGGAGGAGGAAGCCGAGATTCCGGTACAGGTGAACGGCAAGCTGCGGAGCAAGATCTACGCTGCCTTCGGAACACCGAAGGAGGAATTGGAGCGGCGTGCCCTGGCGGACGAGAAGGTGCGCCCGTTTCTGGCTGGCAAGCAGTTGAAGAAGGTCATCGTCATTCCGGACAAACTGGTGAATCTGGTAGCGGGGTGATGACGATGTGGCGCAAAGACTCTTCTTTGCCGCGTCGAGACTCCTCTCGACGCTTCTTCGGCGAGCGGCCCCCCAGATCTTAGAAAGATTGCGCCAGAGATATTTATCTTCTCTCCGGACAAGCTGGTGAATCTGGTGGCAGGGTGATGACGATGTGGCGCAAAGACTCTTCTTTGCCGCGTCGAGACTCCTCTCGACGCTTTTTCGGCGAGCGGCCCCCCAGATCTTAGAAGATTGCGCCAGAGATATTTATCTTCTCTCCGGACAAGCTGGTGAATCTGGTAGCGGGTGATGACGATGTGGCGCAAAGACTCTTCTTTGCCGCGTCGAGACTCCTCTCGACGCTTTTCGGGAGCGCTCCGACGCCACGGATGCCTTTCAGAACGGCGCGAATAGCCTCGACAGAGAATCGCCCCCCCAAAAAATCGTAGAAAGATTCCACAGAAATATTTATAGACAAGAAGCTCTTAAACTGCTAATCTTAGATCAACACAGACAGCATCCCAGGCGGTGAGTCCCCTCCCACCGCCACTCTCTGAGTGCAGGCCCCGAGTACCCAGCTCGGGGCCATTACTTTTTTAGATCACCTTTCCAACACCCGGAATTCTCCTGATGGCCGCAGCCGTTCCCCAACTCAATAACAGCGCAGCCACGAACACTGCGCTACCTTTCACTAAAGCCGGCAACGCCACCCCGAGCATCCGATACTGCAGCCAGCTCACGAACGCATAGTGGAGCAGGTAAATGCCATAGGCATTGTCCCTAAGACTGTCGAAAACTGCGACGCTCGAACCAGCGAACCGCACGAAGATCGCCAAAAACATCAGACTCGACGTCGCGCAGGAGACCACAAACGCGAACGATCCGATGAAAGTCAGCGCCGGCGACCCGCCCTTTGCCGAAATCGCAATCACCGTAATCACGATCACCGAGGCGAAAGCAATCAGCGCCCCGAGGGTCCACACGGGCCAACGGCGAGCCAGCTTTCCACCCCGCTCCAGCAATCCGCGATCGATGCCCCACGCGCCGAGCGCCGTCGCGATCAGGAAATATGCCAGGTAGTGGAAGATGCGGCTCGTCTGGAAAGTAAACGGCCCAACCGCAGTCCAACGCAGTGAATTGAAGATCACGGCCATCGGAATGTAGACTGCCGCCGTTACCGCCACCAGAAACAGGAAGAATCGCGCGGGGCTCGCCGAGATCGACGACAAGCGCTCGCCCAGGCGCGGCGCCCACGTGGGCGCGATCCGGTACGAAAGCGCGGCCACACATCCGAACGCCAGCAGCACCCAGACGAACCACGCCGGGCCGGCCGGCCAATCGCCCAGCGATAACCACTGTCGCCAGAACTCCATGACACTGGGACGCGCCGACACCTGCAGATACGCGGGGTAGTATGCCAGCGGCGCCAGCACTGCCGCGGCGAACACAAACGGAAGCCCCAGCCTCAGGACCCGGTCGCGCACAAATGAGCCCGCCCCTTTGCGTCGCAGGCTCTTCCAGACAAACAGGCCGGAGAGAAAGAACATCAGCGACATGAAGAACACGTCGTTGAACGCCACCAAGAGGGCAAACAGGGTGGATCGTTGCGAGTCCAATACCGGAAACGCACGCCACCACGGCTGCGCGTTGAGCGAGCCGGCCGGAGGCGGCGCATATGGATGGTAGGCAAGAACCGCGTGATGCGCCACCACCAATACGGTAATGAAAGCGCGGAGATATCCGAGCGATACGTTATAGGAAGGGCTGGCCACAGTTCGCGATTCGGCCCGCGACGATATCATGGTTCCCGTCATAAATATTTCCTTTCCTCAATTGCTTCAGCCGACTCTTGCCAGACGCCGGACTGCCAGTGCGGTCATCACCAGCGTCAGTCCGGTCAGGATGAGTGCATGCACCAGCGGCGCGCCCTGGCTCGGCGATCCGATGGCAGCGAGTGCCAGTTGGTGCAGGTGATAAGCGGGTGACAGGCGCTCGACCCACTGCATCGATTTCGGCAGCGGGATGAGGAAGCCCGAAAGATAAATCATCGGCAAATACAGCAGATTCACGAAGGCCGGTGCGCTCTTCCCGCTGGCCCATGTGCCGATGAAAAGGCCGAGCGCGCAGAAGGGTGCAGCCCCCAGGATGTTCACCACCGTGAGACTCAGCAAGTGCCCCGCCGAGATCCGCAGGTGCCCGGCCGGTGCTGCGGCTATCATCGTGATCATCACGATTGCCACGAACAACATCGCCATCAGCATCTTGGCGAGTAATGGAGCCGCAGGCGGCATAGGCAAGGCACGCTTGAGCCGCAGGAGACCCTGGTCGCGTTCCACAGCGATCGATACGCCGAAGCCGAACATGCCCGGGCCCATCACCCCGAATACCGCGAATCCCATGAACATGAACAATGCCCCGTTAGGGTCTTTGGAAAGCGCATCGCCAAACAGAACTACGCCGAACAAGAGGTACAGGCATACCGGAAGGGCCAGAAACGGACCTGCAAACGCCGGCGTACGCAGCATCCGCAGCGACTCATACCGTGTTTCGCTCCAATAAGCTTGTGCCAGACGGCTGCCAGACATGGTGCTAGTCATCTTGCGGCCACCTCCGCAGTGAGTTCTGTGAATGCCTCCGCAAGCCCGGCCCGCTCCACTTCCAAATCCTGCAGGTCTTCGTCGGCATCCAGGAGACGCCTCACGACGTTCTCGGCATTGGTAGTGGTGATCTGAAGTCCGGTATGATCGCTGCTGGCGCTTTGGACGTCAGGCCAAAGTTTCACTTGCTCCAGGCGCAATGCAGTGCGGCACCGAACCCGTTTGCGGACCACCAGCGAGCGCATGTCGCTCACTGTGCCGGCCGCGATCTTACGGCCCTGCGACAGCACTACAACACGATCCGCCAGCGCCTCCGCCTCCTCCAGATAGTGAGTGGTCAGCACGATCGAAGCACCGTCATTCACCAGTTCGCGCAACGTTTCCCAGACCATTTCGCGCGACTGAATATCGAGGCCGACGGTCGGCTCGTCGAGAAACAGCAGTTTGGGCCGGCCGCAAATCGCGATCCCGAACTGGACCTGCCGTTTCTGCCCAGGCGAGAGTTTGCCGTAGGGCCGCCGCGCCAACGCGGTGGTGCCAGTCATCTCCATCACCGCCTCGGGGGTCAGCGGATCCGGGTAATAGCGGGTGATCAGGTCGATTTGCTCGCACACGCGCAATTCGCTTGCGAGCGCCGCCTCCTGCATCATCACGCCGATCATGCGCCGCGTCTCAATCCGTTCGGGCGATTCGCCGAAAAGGCGAACGGAACCCACGTCCGGGCGCTGTAATCCGAGCATTAACGAAATTGAAGTGGTCTTGCCGGCTCCGTTCGGCCCCAGAAGTGCCAGAAGTTCGCCGCGCTCGACTTCGAGATCGACTCCGTCCAACGCGACGACCTTGCCGAATCGTTTGCTTACGCCGGCCATTTCTGCCAGGCAATGATTGCTCACAACTCGGATTGTGCGCCCGGATGCCGTCCGCAGAAAGCAGATTTTGACCAAGTGGCCGAAAGCGATGGCAAACAGGCTGGCCGGTCAGAAAGGGTTGGCCGAGAGCGTCCGCAGCTTCTCGTTGTACATGCGGCCGGACTGCAGGCGAACCCCGTTTTCCAGAGTGACGACGTACTCTCCATGCATCGCCGGCTGCAGTTCCTTGATGCGCCGGAGGTTCACGATGACAGATCGATGAATGCGTAGAAACAGGCTTGGATCGAGCGACTTCTCGAGCGTGTTCATGGCCACGTGCAGAAGGTGGGCGGAGCGCCCGGCGTGCAACTGCACGTAGTTCTCGGCGGCCTCCATCCACTCGATGTCTTCGACGTCGACGAATACCGTCTTGCCCCCGGTACGGACCGCCAGGCGCTTGAGATACTTATGCGGCGAGGCGATGGTCTCGAGCAGCGAGAGGATCTGGCGTCCGGCTTCTTCTGCCGGCTTGAGGCTCAAGCGCAATTTGGCCCGCTCCATGGCTTTTCGGAATCGCGCCTCGGTGATGGGCTTGAGGAGGTAGTCGATGGCGTTGATCTCAAATGCCTCGATCGCATATTGATCATGCGCGGTCACGAAAACGACAGGCGGCATCAGGCTGGCCCCGACTTCGCGCACCACCGAAAAGCCGTCCATCTCGGGCATCTGGACGTCGAGAAGCACCAGGTCGGGGCGAGACTCGCGGATGCAAGCGACGGCATGAAGGCCGTCCCGGGCCTCCTGAATGTCAGACACCTCGGAGTCCTGGGAGAGCAGCAGGCGCAGTCCTTCGCGCGCCAGCGGCTCATCATCCACGATCAGCGTCGTTAACGGCATGCACCTCCATGATCTCTTCGGAATGCCCCTCGGCGATATGGAACGGCAGGCGCATGGTCACGGCGGTGCCGCGCGGCTCTTCATTCTCGACTGCCAATTGTCCGGCCTCTCCGTACAGTTGTTGGAGGCGCGCGCGCGTGTTCGCTAGACCGATCCCATGCCCGGTCGGGACGCCGGATGGCGGAAGTCCCGGCCCGTCGTCGCGCACGGTGAGGACGAGTGCTTCGTGGTCGCGCACCGCTTCGATGCGGATGCGGCCCGCGGACGAACTGCGCCCGATGCCGTGGCGGATGGCGTTCTCGACGATCGGCTGGAGGCCCATGTGAGGCACGGCGGCCTCCAGGATGGCGGGCTCGGCCGAGATCTCGATGCGCAGCCGGTCTTGAAAGCGCACCTGCTCGATAGAGAGGTAGAGTTCCAGATAGTGCAACTCGCGGCGGAGCGGTACCTCTTGCGCCTCCACGTCGTCCAGGACACAGCGCAGCAGGTCGCCCAGCAGGCCCAGCGTCTCCTCCGCCTCGCGTCCCCGCTGCTGGCGTACCAGCACCATGATGGCGTTGAGGGTGTTGAAGAGAAAATGCGGCTGTAGCTGCATCTTTAAGGCGCTCAACTGCGCGCGCGTGAGCCGCTCCTTCAGCTCCGCGGCGTCGCGTTCCAGGCGCAGGGCTTGCTTCTCACGTTCCTGGTACTTGCGATAGTAGGCGGTGCCATAGTGGATCGCGAGAATCGCCCAGTAGGTGAGCACGTTCTGGTGGAAGCCAATCGTGAGCAGGACGATGAACGTGATCAGCGGCGTCTTCATCAGATCGGGGAACACGTGCATCATCGGAAGGACAAAGCTTTCCACGGCGAGCGACAGGAGAGAGAAGACGATGCTGAGCAGCAGGTGCAGTACCGCGGGGCGAACCCAATTCCTTCGGCTGATGGGAACGCGAGCCGCGAGCCACAAAATGACCGGTGTGAGCAGTGCGGAGATATACGCACCTGCGAGCCAGCTCAGCAGATAATGCCACCATGGATTGGGATCGTGCGAGGCGGCCTTCTGCACCAGCCCCTGGCTGAAGAAGTAGATCGCTACGAGCGTCCATACCAGGAAGTACCACCCCAGATTGCGAAGGCGCCGCTGGAGCGTTGTGCTCATTCGATTCGTAGAGTATCAAAAGGCGGGGTCCATGTGGTCGCTACGCTCTGGTTTTTCCTCACGAGCAGCCGCGTGGCGCTCCACTGAAGGGAATCGAGAATCTCCCTGGGCGGGTCGTGGCGCAAACACCCCCTGTTTGCCGTCTCGGCACTCATTTCGAGACTTTTCAGACTTTCTGACCAAGTCGCGTCCAGCGCCACCATCCCCGACTCAGCGCACCCGCGGACTTGGTCGACAGTCGAAAAGCGTCGAGATGAGTCTCGACGCGGCAAACACGAGTGTTCGCGCCACTATTGCAGATGCTGCCTGGCGGCGTCGGCGCGCGCTTCTTTCTCCAGCGTCTTGCGGGCCGCATCGGGAACTATCCGCCAATTTCCATCCGCACGCGTGGGGAGCGGCTTACCCTCCGAGTAGTAGCGCACTATCATGTCGCGGATCTCTTCCTGAGAGCGCCACACTACCTTTGCCCCAATGAACATGTCGAACCCCGCGCTGCCCGCCGCACGATAATTGTTGATCGCGATGCGCAGCTTTTGATCGGGCGCCAGAGGCTTCCCATGCCAGCGCAAATCGCGTACCCGGTCGCCCTCGGGATGGGTCAGATCCACCTCGTACTCCACACCTTGGGCCATGTCATAGTTGTACCCGAGCACGTTCGGATTGGTGAGCGGCGACTGCTCGCAGCGTTCGCCCTGGCACGAAAGGAAGTAGCGCGCCGAATTTTCCAGCGCGTCCTTCACCATCTTGCCGTCGCCTTCGATTACATACAATTCGTTGTCGTACGGATAAAGCGCCGCGATTTGCCGTACCGTCACCCGTCCCTTGGGCACATGCACGCTCGGATTGAAGACCGAAGCGAATGCCACGTCCGCCTTGGAATAGAACAACTCTACTTCCTCGACTGCATCCACCACCGGGGTGTCTTCCACCCGGCCCAGCGCCGATTCCAGAGCCACCGGCGAGCTGGCCGCAGGCATATCGAGATGGTGTTCGGCCAGCTCATGATACGGTTTCGCAATCTCCAGGATGTCCGCGGCGGCAGGTGTCTCCGCCGTAACGGGAATCAGTGTGCCCTGCTTGCCGGCAAGCTTCCAAGCTCCGCTTGGTTGGCGCTCCAGCGTGAAGTCCAGCTTCGCCAGAGAAATCCCCCAATTCTTCGGCTGTATGACGAGCACCTGGCCGATCGAACGCGCCGCCAGTTCGCGGTGACTATGCCCGAACACGATCGCATCGACTTCGGGGACGTGCGTGGCCAGCGAGTAAACGACATCTTCTTTGGAAGACTCCTCGGTGTTGGTGGCCAGATTCCGCCCCATACCGGAGTGCGCCGCCACTAGAATGATGTCCGGATGTTCCTTCGCGCGCAATTCCACAACCGCCTTGCGCAGCGCCTCCACCGGCGGCAGGAAGCGATAGGCTCCCAGATTCTCCGCCTTCTCCCACGTTGGGACCGCGGGAGTCGTGATCCCGACGATCGCGACCTTCACTCCCGCTACCGTCTTGACGATGTATGGAGCATACGGACGCTCCTTCCCACCTGGAGCGACCGCTGTGTTAGCCGAAATCCAGGGAAATTGCGCTTCGGATCGCGCGCGGTCCAGGTTCTTGAGACCGAAGTTGTACTCGTGGTTACCCACTGTCATCGAATCGTACGCCAGTCGATTCATGGCCATCATCATCGGGTCATGCGAGATGCCGGCGGGCGGTTTGAGTCCCATCGGACCTTTGCCTGTGCGGACGATGGTCTGGTAAACGAATTCCAGCGGCGATCCCTGAATGGTGTCGCCACAATCGATCAGCAGATGGTTGGGATTTTCGGCCTCTGCCGCGCGGATCAGCGTGGCGATTTTCGCCAAGCCGCGTGGCGCCGGCTGGTCGGTCCCATAATCGATGGGATAGAGATTACCGTGGAGATCGGTGGTCGCGAGCACGGTCACGACCACCGGCTGAGAATCGGCGATTCCGGCAACCACCCCGGCAACAGCGAGGAGCCGGACCAACAGATATGGTCGCATCACCGAGGAGCCGAACCTACTGCTTCTTGGTCGCGGCAGGCGGGGTGGCCGACTTGGGAGCCGGCGTCGCCGATTTGGTAGCCGGCGCGGCCGTCTTGGCCGGTGTCGCAGTCGCCTCCGGGAAGATCACGGTCGCGGACTTGATGGAGTCGAGCTGGGGAAAGTTCTTATCGAGATACGGTTTGCCCTGTTCCGCCAAAGTGCTCTGGCTAGGCCCGCGTCCGCCCATCTCTTTCATGTCGCCGTACCCGCTATACAAGCCCTCCACGATATCCATGCCTTCGGTCACCATGCCGACCGGACGGAAGCCAGGCGGCGTTGTGTCGAGCGGGGCATTGTCTCGCAGGTTGAAGAAGAGCTCGGTAGTTCGGCTGTCGGGACCGCTGGTGGCAAAGGTCAGAGTTCCCTTCTTGTTGCTCTCCTTCAGTGGATCGTCTTTGATCTTAGCGTTCTCCCACGCTTTGGTCACCTGCGGCCAGGCGGACGACCCAAACTGTACGATGAAACCGGGTACGTAGCGGTAGAACGAGCAATCTGTGAAGTATTTGTTCTTCACCAGATTGTAAAGGCGATCTGCACCCAGGGGCGCCCAATCGCGGTGGACTTCCACCGTGATATCGCCTTTCGTGGTCACGAACTTCACGCGATACAGATCCGGCGCCTTGGCCTTCAGAGCGGCGGGATTCAGCAACGCCGGAGGCGGAGGCCCCAACTTGGGCGCAGCCGGTGCCGCCGTGCTTGCGGGGGCGGTCTTGGCAGGCGCAGTCTTCGCGGGCGCCTGCTTGGCCGGAGGCGGCGTCTGAGCCATGACCACTCCGGCAATACACACAATCCACAGTGCTTTCATCAGGCCCGATTATAATCAAAATGCAACCTCATACGCATCCGGTTATACAATGAGACGGCTATCGGTTTTTCTCGGGGTCGCATCCATCGCCGCCCTGGCTTTCGGGCAGGCGCAGCGCAAACCCGGGCTATACGCAATTTTCAACACTTCCGTGGGTGTCATCACGGCGCAACTTTACGAAAAGGACACTCCCAACACCGTGAAGAACTTCGTGGGTTTGGCGATGGGCACTCAGCCATGGCTCGATCCTGAAACTCGCCAGGTGGTAAAGCGCCCGCTTTACAACAACATCACCTTCCACCGGGTGGTGTCGGGAGAGATGATCCAGTCGGGCGACCCCACCGGCAAAGGCACGCACAATTGCGGCTTCACTATCAAAGACGAATTCCTTCCCGGCTTGCGATTCGACCGCGCCGGCAGGCTTGCCATGGCCAATACCGGCAGTCCCGACTCGGGTGGCTGCCAGTTCTTCATTACGGTCGGTCCCATGTCGCAATGGACCAACAAATACACCATCTTCGGCCAGGTAGTGGAGGGCGAGGAGGTAGTGGAGAAGATCAATCACGCCAAGGCCCGCGAGGAGAAGCCACTCGATCCCGTGAAGCTGCTCAGCGTCTCGATTGAACGGATCGGCCCGCCGCCGGGCAAGAAGAAATAGATGGGCGGACTGCTCTACGTAGTTGCGACGCCGATCGGGAACCTGGAAGACATTACCTATCGTGCCGTGCGCGTGCTGGGCGAGGCCGACGTGATTGCCTGCGAGGACACACGGCAGACCCGCAAGCTGCTCGATCACTATGGCATCCAGAAGCCGACCATCAGCTATCACGAACATAATGAGCTCGACCGGACTACGGAGCTCGTGTCGCGGCTGGCGGCGGGCGCGGTTGTCGCCCTGGTCTCGGATGCGGGCACGCCGCTGGTGTCGGATCCCGGCTACCGGCTGGTTCATGCGGCTGTCGAGATGGGAATCGCCGTGCAGACGATTCCAGGTCCGTCAGCCGTGCTCGCCGCCCTGGCGGCATCGGGACTGCCCACCGACTCGTTCTATTTCGGCGGCTTTCTGCCGGCCAAACCTGGGCAGCGTGCCAAGGCGCTCGAAGCTTTGGCAGAAGCGCACGCCACGCTGATCTTCTACGAAGCGCCTCACCGCATCGTCGAAGCTCTGGAGACAGTGGAGCAGGTGCTGGGGAGCCGGCCGGTGGTGGTGGCGCGCGAATTGACCAAACTGCACGAAGAATTCCTGCGCGGCTCGGCAGCCGGGATTCGCGCACAATTGGCCGCGCGCGATTCGGTGAAGGGCGAGATTACCTTGCTCATCGGCAAAGCCACCGCGCCGCCGGTTGACGATACACCGCTCGATGAGGCGGTTGACGCCCTGATGCGCTCAGGGCTGCCGCGGATGGACGCCATCAAGCAGGTGGCCCGGCGCCGCGGCCTTTCCAAAAGAGAAGTCTATGACCAACTACTGCGGGAGAGCTAAAACGATGTCCTTGATTCTGGCGTCTGCCGGTCTCTGCGTGGCTCAACCCGACCTCGACCGGGTAGTGGAGAACGCGCGGAAAGAGTTCGACGTTCCTGGGATTGCCGTGGCCATCGTGAAGGACGGCCACGTGGTGCTGCTCAAAGGTTACGGCGTAAGGAAGCTCGGCGACCCCGCGCCCGTGACACCCCAGTCGCTCTTCCGGATCGCCTCGAATACCAAGGCATTCACCGTCGCATCGCTGGCAATGCTGGTGGACGAAGGCAAGATCCGTTGGGACGATCGCGTCATCGATCACATGCCCGGCTTCCAGATGTACGACCCGTACGTGACACGCGAGCTGATGATTCGCGACCTGCTCTGCCATCGCAGTGGCCTGGGACTGGGCGCCGGCGACCTGATGTTCTGGCCTTCCACCGACCTCACGCGCGACCAGATCGTCAGCCGCATTCGTTTTCTGAAGCCCGCCTCAAGTTTCCGCAGCCGCTACGCCTACGACAACCTGCTCTACCTGGTGGCCGGGCAGATGATCCCCTTGATTACCGGAAAGAGCTGGGACGATTTCGTAAAGGAGCGCATCTTCACTCCGCTCGGCATGGACTCGACCAACGTCAGCACGTCTGCGTTGCTGGCCGCGCACGATGTCACCAGCCCGCATGCACGCGGCAATGACAAATTAGTGCCGATTGCCCAGGCCGATCACGACAACAATGCTCCCGCCGGTTCCATGAACTCTTCCGTCGCGGACCTCGCCAAGTGGCTCGTCGTGCAATTGAATCAGGGCGAATTGCCGGATGGACGGCGATTGTTCAGCGCAGCGCAATCGAAGGAGATGTGGACGCCGCAGACCATCCTGCCGGTCGAGGATCTGCCCGCCGGCGCACCCACGGCACTGCAGGCAATGCAGCCGAACTTCGCCGCGTACGGCTTGGGCTGGATGCTTCGCGATTATCGCGGGAAGAAGCTGGTGTTCCATACGGGCACACTCGCCGGCTACGTTTCGCGCATCACCATGCTGCCCGAACTGAAGCTCGGGATTGCCGTGCTGACCAACCAGGAAGAGGCTGGCGCGCACACGGCGATCACCTGGACCATTCTCGACCACTATCTCGGAGCACCCGCCACCGACTGGGTGACGGCGTATCATGACCTCGCTAAAGTGCAGGCCGCGCAAGCCGCGGAGGAAGAGAAGAAGGCTGCTGGGAAGCGCAATGCATCATCGCATCCCTCGCTGGCCCTGGCTTCTTATGCTGGGCGATATCGTGACGCCTGGTATGGAGACGTCGTCATTGAGGAGCACGCCGGAAAGCTGTCCATTGCATTTACGCACACGCGGCAACTGGCGGGGGAACTGGAGCATTGGCAGTACGATACGTTCGTGGCGCACTGGAAGGAACGAACCTTGAATGCGGACGCTTTCCTCACATTTCAATTGGGCGCGGATGGATCCATCGAGGCCGTCAAAATGACCCCTGTCTCGCCGCTCACGGACTTCAGTTACGATTTCCAGGATCTTGCCCTGCGCCCGGTGGTTGACGGCGCATCGCGGCCACACTAACGAGGCCCGCCTATGCTGGCGGTCGTTCCGCCGGCTCCGCCGCCGTGCAGGTCGCACTGGGAGAGTGGTTGCGTACCGCTGATGAAAACTTCCCAGTGAGTGTTGGGGCAATCGTCGCCGGCGCGTTTTCCGGAATCTTCGCAGATCGATTCCGACACGATTCCTGGAGGCGCCTGGAAGGGTTTCGCATCATGGTACTCCCGCAATTTGGCGGCGCGATTCATGAACTCGGTCCAGACGGGCAGCGCAGAGCGCGCGCCCTCCAGGTTTAATTCGCGATTGTCGTCGAAGCCCACCCACACCACGCACAGCAGTTCGCTGGTGAAGCCCGCGAACCAGCCGTCACGCGAGGTTCCGGTTTTGCCCGCGGCCGGTTGCGTGAATCCCATCGAGCGAACTGCCGCTCCCGTACCGCTGCGCAGCACTTCTTGCATCAGGTTGACCATCAGGTAATTCACACGCGGATCGAGCACCGGATACGGGTCGGTCTGGTGCTGATAGAGCAGCGTGCCGTCGGCGGCGCGAACTTCTGCGATCGTGCTGGGCGTCATACGGATTCCCTGATTCGCAAACATCGTGTAAGCGCCAGCGATTTCGAGCGGGGTGGTCTCGTACGCCCCAAGCGCCACCGCGGGGGTCGCTTGAATCGCTTTGTTCAAGCCGGCGCGGCGTGCCAGCGCCACTACCCGGTTGTAACCAATCGCCTGCGCGACCTCGACGGCAGGCACATTCAGCGACCTTGCCAGGGCGGTACGCAAGGTGACGTCTCCCGAAAAGTCGTGGTCAAAATTACCGGGCTGGTAAGAAACGTGGTTGAACAGAAAGGTAGTGGGAACGTCGTTTAAAACT
Source organism: Bryobacteraceae bacterium (assembly GCA_035295745.1). GTDB lineage: Bacteria > Acidobacteriota > Terriglobia > Bryobacterales > Bryobacteraceae > JAIQFL01. The sequence goes on from DATGIL010000015.1 coordinate 166,894, forward strand.
GTGGCCGGAGTGTAGACCTGCGATCCGCCGCCCGCGATGCCCGTATCTAGCGCCGCTGCGTAGACGAATGGCTTGAAGACCGAGCCCGGCTGGCGCATGGCGAGCGCGTGATTCAACTGGCTGACGTTGTAACTGCGGCCGCCCACCAACGCTCGAATCGCTCCCGTCCTCGGATCGAGAGCAATCAGCGCGACCTGCGGCTGATCCGGTGGAATCTGGGCGCCCTTCACGTGCACCAGGCGGTCCACCGTCTTCATGCCTGCCTCGACTGCCGCCTGCGCCGCCTCTTGCAGATCCGGATCGATCGTGGTGTACACGTAGCGTGCCTGCTGCTCCCGCGCGTCCAACCGGTTTTGCAATTCGTCATTCATCATGTCGACGAAGTACTGCGTCGCCGGATTCTCAGACGAATCCGACGCAACCCGGACCGGAGTGGCGACGGCTTGCTGATATTGCGTGTCATTCAGATATCCGTTTCGGCGCATCATCGCAAGCACCGTGTCCCGGCGCTCGCGCGCGCGCTCCGGGTATCGGACCGGATTGAAGTAGCTCGGCCGTTGTACCATCCCTGCCAGAAGTGCCGCTTCGGGAATGGTGAGCTGCGACAGGCTCTTGCTGAAATAGGCGTGCGCCGCGACTCCGAATCCGCTGATGCTGAAGGTTCCATGCCGCCCAAGGTAGACTTCGTTGGCATAGTCCTCAAAGATCTGCTGCTTCGTGAGCTTCTCTTCGAGATGGAGCGTGATGAAGAACTCCTCCACTTTACGCTTCCAACGCTTCTCCGGCTCCAGCCAGAAGGCACGCGCCAACTGCATGGTGAGGGTGGAGGCGCCCTGCTCCTTGCGCCCTGACTTCATATCGAGCCAGCCAGCCTTCAGGATGCGAAAGAAATCGATACCCGAATGATGAAAGAAGTGCTTGTCTTCCGCCGAAACCACAGCTTGCACCAGCGTCTGAGGAATGTCCGAAAAGCGCACGAGGTCGCGCTGTTCCCGGTTCAGCGAAATGCCGGTGACCAGCCGCGGCTCCAGGTCAAAGGACTGGTGATCGGAGTGATCGTCCGGATAGCGGATGTGAGCGAGCTTACCTCCGGAGAATTCAAGGATCGCGGGCTGCCCACCGGAGTAAGAATCTGGCCCCGGGAAAATCTCTACAACTCCGGGCTTTGCCTCGTAGCGGCCTTGCGGGGACCCTGGGGAGGTGGTGTACCCGGATTGGCGCAACCGCGCTACCACAGCCTCTGGAGCGAGCGTGTCGCCCACCCGTACTGTCTTGGGCTCACTGTAGACGCTGAGAGTGCCCGAGAATTCACCGGCAGCCAGACGCCGGTCAATCACACGGGCAAATCGCAGATAGAAGAATCCGAACGACACCACGCACGCGACGAGGATCCCGATGATGCAACCTGCCGCATTTCGCACTGCCGGACGGTCAAGAAATCCAGGAACTGATTTCGTTCCCGTTACGGGCGACTCTACTTCGCTTTCCAGTTCCTGCATTCGGGGTACCTGCCAAAGTGACAAGCAACTCCGTGGCCAAGCCGAACTGGTGCGTAAGATTACATCACGTGGCGGGCGTGCAGTTTTTGCACTGAGTGACTCGCCATACGTAAGTGGAAACCTTTGAAACCGGTTGGATGTTGAAAGAAAAGAGACGGGCTATGCTACTTTTTGCACTTTGCCGGAACGGATGCAGGACGCGCAGACCCGGATCCTTTTTCCCGCGCCATTTACCAGGGCCCGCACTGCCTGCAGGTTCACGTTCCAGCGGCGCTTGGTAACATTGTGGGCGTGGCTGATGCGGTTGCCGAACTGGGGCCCGCGTCCGCAGACTTCACAAACTCTTGCCATAAAACAGAAATCTCCCTGTAATTGAATACCGATTATACCAACCGCGCCATCGGGTAGGCAACTTTCTGCTTTGGCGACGCCTCATTAGCCCAAAAGAGCTATGCTCGACAGCTTGTAACGCTTTGAAAATATTTGATTTGTTAGTTTGGCGAGCGATTTGCATCACAGTCCGGCCTGGAGGGGAAAATGGAACCGGATGCTCGTCAGGGGACAATTCTCGTTGTTGATGACGTCCCCAATGTGCGCAAAATGGTTTGCGCGATGCTGGCGCAGACGGGCTACACCTGTCTGGAAGCGTGCGATGGGGCCGAAGCACTCCGCGTATTGCAAGATACGGATGATGTGCAGCTAGTTCTGACCGACGTGGTCATGCCGAATATGGACGGCCCCCAATTAGCGCGCGAACTATCCCGAACCCGCCCCAACCTGCGCATCCTCTTCATGTCCGGCTATACCGACGATGAGTTAGTCCGCTCACTCGGCAGAGCCTCCTCGCTTTTCCTGCCGAAGCCATTTACTGCTTCCATCCTGATGGAAAGAGTTCGCCAGGCGCTCGGGCGCCCGTGGTATGGTATCGAGGAACGGGGCAGGCTCAGTTCCGCATGAAGAGCAATTTTTGGCGATCGTTGATTGCGGTGCTTGCGGGTAATGCGATCTATTTCGCGATCGTCAAATGGTTACCGCCCAGAGCTCAGCATGAGCCGTTCAAAATCGATTGGGGACTCGCCGTAGACTTCTGGCTCTGCCTTTTCTGCTGGGGTTTGCTCCGCTTCATCCGCTAGAGCCCTTGTCGGGGAGTGGCAGCGAAAAGCGACTCCACAACGGGCAGTAGTTGAGCATATCCAAGATAACCTCCGCCGCCCGAGGATCCGGCATCGCTTGCTTACGCGCGGCTCGCAACGAGCCACGACCGTAAGGGAGTGTTTTTCGGGCGATCCGGCATCGCTTGCTTACGCGCGCGGCTCGTAAGCGCATATCGCATGGAACAGTAGTTTACGAGCCGCGACCGTGAGGGAGCGTTGCCGCCACGCCGCTAAAGCAGTCAAGATCGCATGCTCAGACTCACGCGCACGTATCGCGCGAACGTATTTGGGTAGCTTACGAGCCGCGACCGTGAGGGAGCGTTGCCGCCACGCCGCTAAAGCAGTCAAGATCGCTTGCTTACGCGCACGTATCGCGCGAACGTATTTGGGTAGCTTACGAGCCGCGACCGTAAGGGAGCGAACTGATACCCAGAATGAAACATTAGCCTTGGTCGCCCTCGCCAGAATCTACCCCGCACTACAGCGATCGCACGTGAATCGAGCCGTCACCCGTGCGCACTGAGAAGACTGCCCCGCCGCTGCCGAGGCGCGCGTGCATGTCTTTTTCGTGCTTCCCGCCCGTCGACCGCAGCGCTGGCATATCCAGGGCGATGCTCCCGTCCCCAGTGTGCAATTCGAGGTCTGCTCCGAAGCTGTCCGGCAGCTTCAGAGTCACACTGCCATCTCCCGTTTCCACACGCCAGCCGCTACTCATCCTCGATCCCGGTAAGACCTCGGCCTCCACGCTGCCGTCGCCGGTGTGGAGCGTGAGTCCTTCCAGGCGTCCCTGCACACGCACGTGGCCGTCCCCGCTCTCGGCATTCACCGACCCCTCCAGTTGCAGCGCTTCGATGTGCCCGTCTCCCGTCCGCAGCCGCGTCTCCCCAGAAATTCCGTCCATATCGATATTCCCGTCGCCCGTGCGAATGTCGGTGTGAATCTGCCGCGGCACGCGCAAATCGACATGAATTGACCGGCCTCTTCCGCTGAATGTGAAGGGCCGGTGCGGAATCTTTACGGTCAATTCTACCCGGTCCCCGCTCTGCGATTCGTGAATCTCCACCTCGCCCGGCGCGATCTTCCACACCGTCGTGGTGACATGGGCTTCAATCCGCCGTCCATCGCCGGGACGAATGGTGACCGAGCCGTCGTCCGTCTCCACCCGGAGGTCGGGACGGCCGGCTACGGAGTAAGTTTTCGACCAATCATCGGCAGTGGCGGCGCCCGCTGCGAGGACGGCCACAAAAGCTACCTGCGTGAGTCTGAGCATGAGTCTGTACTCCCTCCACTCTCTACGGAGAGCGCTGTTGAATTGTTCCGGCCCGACCTTTATTCATACCGCAGCGCGATCATGGGATCCAAACGAGCCGCCCTTCGAGCTGGAATGTAACAGGCCGCGAGCGCCACCGCCACCAATAACGCCGCCGTCACTGCGAAGATCATCGGGTCGCCTGGCTTCACCTCGTGCAGCATGCTGGCCAGTAAACGCCCCACCGCCAGCGAACCGGCGATCCCCAAAATCAGGCCGAACGCCGCCAGTTGAATTCCTTCGCGCAGTATATCGGTGAGAACTCGCGCCCGGCTCGCGCCCAACGACATGCGAATGCCGATCTCGCGGGTCCGCTGCGTCACCAGATACGAGATCACGCCATAGATACCGATCGCCGCCAGGATAGCGGCCAGTGCCGCAAACGAGCCCACCAGTATGCTGAGGAACTGCTGCCCCTGCGCCTGTCCCGCCACGACGTCGTCCATCGAACGAACGTTGTAGAGCGGCAGCGTGGGATCGATCTGACCTAGCACGCTGCGCACTTGTGGTGTAATCGTCGCCGGCGGCAGCGATGTATGCAGCACGAGGAACTGACGGCCGCTCCCATCGAACGCGTTGTATGCCTCCGGTACGGCCTTCTGGGTGAGATTCCACTGTCGGACGTCGTTGACCACTCCGATCACCTGCTTCCATGGCCCGTTGTCGCTGCCCGAGGAGAACATCTTCCCCAGCGCATCCTCATTGGGCCAGAAGAAGCGCGCCATACGCTGGTTGATCACAACCGGATAGACGATGCTGTTGGTCTGGTCGGCCGAGGGCTTGGCATCGCCCTCATAAAGGCGGTTGAGCAGTGTATCGTTCTCCAGCGCCTTCTGAATATCGGCGGACGTGAAGAGACGTCCTTGCAACAAGCGCACGCCCATGGCGCTGAAGTACTCGGGTGACGCCGAATGGGTCTCCACCAGTTGATTGCTCATCTCCGCCGTCTGACCGCGCAGTTTCACATAGTAGTTGCTGCCGCCCTCCAAGGGCAGATGGTCGGTAAGAGCGACAGCATCCACCCCGGCAATGCGGCGGGAGTGTTCGATCAGCGTCTCGCCGAAATCGAACTTCTGGCGGTCGGTCTTATAGTTGGATTCGGGAAGTTGGATGGCTGCCGTCCAGACCCCTTCGCGCCTCACGCCGATATCTAACGCTCGCAGACGCGCCAGGTCGCGCAAGAGAAGCCCCGCCGAGACTAGAAGAATCAGCGAGAGGGCAATTTCGGAGACCACCAGCGCATTGCTGGTGAAGCGGCGCCGCCGCGAGGGGCTGACGGAACTGCCGGCTCCGCCCTTCAGTTCCTCGTGTAGATCGGGCCGCGACATCTGAAAGGCGGGAAACGCGCCGAATAACAAGCCCGTGGCGACGGCCAGACCGAGCGCGAATGCCAGCACCGTGACGTTCAGTTCGACGCTGTTGAATTGAGGCAGGCTGTAGCTTTTCGCCGCGGAAAATAAGCTCACCGCGACGCGCGCCAGCACCAGTCCCAAAACGCATCCCGCCAACGAGAGGAGCAGGCTCTCGGTGAGCAGTTGGCGCAGCAGCCGGACCCGGGACGCCCCCAGCGCGCTGCGGATCGCCACCTCTTTGTGGCGGGCAACGGCCCGCGAGAGCAGCAGGTTAGCCACGTTCGCACAGGCGATCAACAACACCAGCCCGACGGCTCCGAGCATCAGGTATAGGGATCCGCGAGAGTCGCCGACCATGTCGTCGCGAAGCGAGGTGACCGCTGCACCCACTTTGCCGTTCGGACCGGGATACTGCTGTTCCAGCCGGGAAGCCACCGCCTTCAGATCGGCGCGAGCGGCACTGATCGTGACCCCGGGCTTCATCCGGCCAAGCGCGTTGGCCCAGTGGCTTCCGCGGGCTCCCAGACTCTTGGTGTCCATCAACTGCGGAATCCACAACTGCGACTTCCAGGGAAATCGAAAGCTGGCCGGCATCACGCCAATCACCGTGTATTTGCGGGAATTCAATTCGATGAACTGGCCGACTGCTTTCGGGTCGGCGGCGAACCGGGTTTGCCACAGACCGTAACTCAGGATCGCCACACCGTCTCTGCCTGGCTGGTCCTCGCCGTCAGCCCAAGTCCGCCCCAGGAGCGGATCGGCACCGAGGAGTGAGAAGAAGTTGGCGGCAGTCGGCAGCGCCAGGACGTGTTCCGGGGTGCCCTGAGCGTTCAGATTCATATCGTGGGGCCAGGCGAAGAGCGTCATGTCCTGGAAAGTGTGGTTTTGGGCCTTCCAGTCTACGAAATCGGGTCCCGCGAAAGGGTAACGTCCTGGCGCCGACTCGGTTTCGTTCAGGCGAACCAGTTCCGACGGATTCCGGTACGGCAAGGGCCGCAGCAGAATCGTGTCGATAATGCTGAAAATAGCGGTGTTAGCGCCAATTCCGATGGCCAGCGTGACAGCCGCCACGAACGCGAATCCCCGGGCGTTCCGCAGGTTTCGAAACGCATAACTTAAATCCTGCCATAAGGTTCGCATAGCTTTTAGGGTTAGACGTGCGGGGACGTGCGCAGTTTGCCTGACATTCGCGCCACGACGAAAGCCAGAACGGTACCAGGTTGCCTTTTTTGAGTATTCCTGGCCTCGAAATACGCTTATTCTTATGGATGGGGTAAGCTGGAAAAGCCCTGCCCCAGGAAGATGGAATGATGCAGCAAACCAGAGTGATCGTATCTTTACTCATGGCTCAACCGTTGGGAGCTCTCTTGTTTGGGGCGCCCCAGAACCTGAGGCCCGAGGTGGAGCAGCAGATCAAGGCGCAGTACCCGATTTCACGGGTTGGCGTCAACGGAACGGTGCTGCAAGGCGGCCAGGTATTGACGGTACAGATCGACGGGATGAAGGCCTATCTGGCGTCGCTCAATCAAAACTACTACCCCAATGACTTCAAGAAGGACGGCAAGAAGGTGACCCAGTCTCTCGGGGGGTCGATGTTGCGCATGCCAGTCGGCGGCCCGACGGCAATCCCCAAGATCGAGGCAGGCGCCAAAGTCTATCTGATGGGTATCGAGTTCAAGAAAGAGGAGATCGTCTTTTTGGTTCAGTCTTATGGCGGCGTGCCGATGCGAGCCGGACTGACCTTCCACTTCCCTAAGGGCTTCCTGGAAACAGCGAATTACGATGCGGTGAAGGAAACGATCTCTAACGTTTTCGCGGTCGACAACGCGCCCCCGCCGCCGCAGTCCATCGCCCCGCCACCAGATACCCAACAACAGCAGTTGCAGGATGCTCAGCAGCAGCAACAGGTACAGCCGCCGCAACAGCAGCAACAGCAGCAGCCACCGGTTACCGATCAGCCCGATCCGAACAAACCGCAGCCGACGGTTTCTATGGGAGACACCATCGACCAGGTGATCGCCAATATGGGGCAGCCAGACCGGAAAGCCAAGATCGGCAACAAAGACATCTTCTCTTACAAAGACTTGAAGATCACGTTCATCGATGGCAAGGTGACCGACGTTCAGTGAGCCGCGCCCGACGGCCTTAGTGAAAGCCCGAGTGTCCTAAAGGGAGAATGCAATGAAGAATGGATTCATATCGAAGCGCGGCGGTACCGCACTGCTCGCAGTGTTCCTACTTTCCTGTGGAATCGCGTTGGCACAATCCGACAAGGAGAAGGAAAAGAAGAAAATCACTCCTCCTTCCAAATCCACAGCCGGCAAAGCTGAGAAGGGCGGCGCCGAAAAGCCGGCCGCCGTTCCCGAAAAGGTCGGGTCGAAAATACCCGGCGTGAACCACTTGCCGGGCTTGGGACACAAAGAACCAGCACCCGAGAGGGCGCCGGCGAATGTGTCTGCACCCCGGAATGTGACGCCTGGCGGAGAGAGGAACGTCAACCGGCCACCCTCGAACCCGATTGGCAGAGGGGCAGGATCTCCTCCTGCCGGCCGGCCGGCACCGCGGCCTGAGTTTCATGGCGCCAACGGCTCATCCGTTCACTACGGTGCGGCGGGCAGGCCGACCGTGGTCCGAACTCAGAACGCCACCGTGTATCATGCCCCTGGCGGCGCGCGAACCGCGGTCGTTACTCGACCGGGTGGACGCGTAGTGGTGACGAATGCCAGAGGCCATGGGTATGTGCAGAGGCCAGTCACCGTCCGCGGACGCACGATCGTGGAACGCACCTATGTGGTTCGCGGCAGGCCGTATGCGCGGTATTACCGACCTGTGACTTATGGCGGCGTCGCTTTCGCCGTGTACACGCCAGTGCGCTTCTACACTCCCCGGTTCTATGTCTGGGCCGTGACGCCCTGGGCGTCGCCAGTTTACTTCAGCTTTGGATGGGGTCCGGCGACTCCCTGGTATGGCTACTACGGCGGATACTTCGCCCCATACCCCGCTTATGCCGGTCCCAACTACTGGCTCACGGATTATCTGATCGCCAACTCGCTGGATGCTTCGTATCAGGAGCGCCTCGACGCGGCCAATGGAGCGGTGGCAGCCTACGATCCGGGCGGTCAGGTAGCTCTCACTCCGCAAGTCAAGGACATGATTGCCCAGGAGGTCCGCTCCCAACTGGCCCAGGAGAACATGGATAGCCAGACCCAGAACGTGGCGCCGTCCGACGATGCCGCGCCTCCGGTGCTCGACGGGGCGTCCCATGTTTTTGTGGCCTACAACAACCTCGTGGTGAACGCTGGCGGCCAGGATTGCAGTCTCACCGGCGGCGACGTGGTCCAGGTGCAACCGGGGAGCTCGCAGGATCCCTCCTATGCCAACGCCAGGGTATTGGCGAGCAAAGGTCAGGACTGCCCGACCGGCGAGGTCGTGGCCATCCAGTTGACTGACCTGCAGGAAATGCAGAATCACATGCGCGAGGCACTCGATCAGGGCTTGGGCGACCTGCAGGCGAAGCAGGGACAGAATAATCTACCGGCCATCGATCCTGCATTGCGGGCACAGACTCCCGCCCCGTATGCTGCCGAATTGCCGCCGCCGGAGCCGAGCGCCGAGAGCGAACTCCAGCAGAATGCCCGCGAGATCACCGCTCAGGACGACGCTCTGGTGCAACAGGCCGGGGCCGGAGCGCCGCCTGCCGACAATAATGCTGGCGGCAATCCGCCTGCAGGCACCGATCCACCTACCGTTGCGGAAGGGCAGACCATCGACGAAGTGATTTCTCTCATGGGCCAGCCACTGCGCAAGGCTAAGGTCGGCGATAAGGACATCTATATCTACAAAGATATGAAGATCACCTTCGTCGCCGGCAAGGTGACCGACATCCAATAAACGCGGACATCACGATTCGAGACGTGGCGCGGCCGGCATAGCTGTCCGCGCCACGTTATTGTATTGGGATGGCAATTCGTGCGTTTCTGCCGCTCCTGATTGTCGGTGCGAGTCTGGCGGCGCTCGCCCAACCAGTGCGAACCGTCATCCTGGTTCGCCATGCCGAGCGCGCGGGCGGCACCGGTCCCGAGGTGGGAATCAGCGATGCCGGGCGATGCCGCGCGGAGGTCCTCGCCGGAATGTTGGCGGATGCGGGAATCGGGCACATCTTTACTACTGAAGTGGGACGCACCCAGCAGACCGCTTCGCCACTCGCGAAACGGCTGAATCTGAAGCCGGAAGTGGTTCCGGCGAAGCAGACGGAGGTACTTGTCGCGAAATTGCGGAGTCTCACTGGCGGCGCGGCACTGGTGGTCGGCCACTCGAACACGGTTCCCGAAATCATTGAGGGTCTCGGCGCCGGCACGGTGGCGCCAATTGGCGATGCCGACTACGATCGGCTGTTCATCGCGACCGTCACCGGACCAAAAGAGGCCAGCGTCATCACGCTGCATTACAAGGGATGCGGCCAATGAACAGAGTTGTGATTCTGGCGCTTCTGGGCGCAGCCACTCTGGCGGCACAGAATAAACCGGAACGCCTGGAATGGTTTCGCGACCAGGGCTTCGGACTCTTTATCCATTGGAGCGTCGACAGCCAGCTCGGTGTGGTGATCAGTCACTCGCTGGTGGGCGCGTCCGACGACTACACCACCCGATTCTTCGACGATCTTCCCAGGAGCTTCAATCCCCGTAAGTTTCACCCGGAGGATTGGGCCGCGCTGGCCCGCCTGGCGGGTGTGAAGTACGTCGTCTTCACCACCAAGCACCACTCGGGATTTGCCATGTGGGACACCGCCACCACCGATTTCGGCATCATGCACACTCCCTTCCGGCGCGACATCTTCGCGGACGTACTGGCCGCCTTTCGGGAGCAGGGCATAGCTCCCGGCGTCTACTTTTCTCCCGACGATTTTCATTGGCTCTATGCCAATCACGTGCTGGTGGACCGCCGCCGCCCGGAAGTGGCGCCCGCGAGTAATCCCGGCCTGATGGCTCTTGACCAGGCCCAGATCCGCGAACTGCTGACGAAGTACGGTCCCATCTCGATGATCTTCCTCGACGGGCCTCCCGAGGGCTTACGCGAGGCGTCTTGGAAACTCCAGCCGGACATCGTCGTGACCCGCGGCGCGATCACCACGCCCGAGCAGAATATTCCCGGGGTACCGCTGGACGGCCCGTGGGAAGCCTGCATCACCATGGGCACCGCGTGGCAGTATCAGCCGCAGAACGAGCATTACAAGTCGGGCGGCGAGTTGATCGCACTGCTCGTGGAGACGCGCGCCAAGGGCGGCAATCTGCTCCTGAACGTGGGGCCGAAGCCTGATGGCGAACTGCCGATCGAGCAGGAGGAGCGGCTGCGCGAGCTGGCGTTGTGGATGTTCGTCAATGGCGAAGCGATCTACGACGTGCGGCCGTGGGTCATCAGCAACGAGCAGAATACCTGGTTCACCAAGAAGAAGGACGCGGACACGTTATATGCCGTGGTGAAGGATCACTGGCGGCGCGGCGAGTGGAAGGAGATCGTACTGCACTCTGTGAAGGCAACTGCATCCACGCAGGTGAGCGTGCTCGGGCAGAACGACCGCACCCTCGAATATCAGGAGAAGGTCGATCCCAGGACCACCTTCCATCAGGAGTCGGACGGCCTCCACATCCGCGCGATCCGGACGCAGCGTTTGCAGGACAACAGCCAGTGGCCAAATCCCGCCGTGTTGAAGATCAGCAAGGCAAAGCCGGCGCTTACGCCTCCTCACGTAGAGACGGGCCGCGTGTCGCGTGAGGGGGCGAACGTCTCTCTAACGGCCAATCTCATGGCATTGGGCGATGCGCCAGCGGTCGAAGTGGGGTTCGAGTACCGCTCGCTGAAAGGGCTCGATGTGAACGAGCGTAGCGGGGAGTGGCGGCAAACCCCACGGCAACGCATGACGGCTCCCGGAGCTTTTTCGGGGCGTGTGCCGGCATGGGCTCCCGGTGAGCGGTACGAGTTTCGCGCCGTGGTACAACATCCGGTGCTGACGATGTACGGCGAGGCCAAGACCGTGACGCTGCCGTAGGGCAGGCAAAGCATGCGAAACCGAACAGATCTGAAGGTGCTGCCGCCATGGCGCGAGAGGTGCACTCCCATTCCCGAGGCAGAGGGTCTGGTAACCTGTGAGCACCTGTTTCCGATCGAAGCGGCGATGCGCGCCGCGGGAATTCGCCTGCGGCATACAGCCGGCGGCTCGCCGCGAGTGGCGCTCTGCGAATGCTGGTTTCACGAGGAGTCCTTGCGCCGCCACTTCCCGCTGCCCACGGTAGTGCGCTTTCTCGCTTACGGTGACCACTTCGGAGACGGCCAGCAGAGCATCGAGTGCACCGCGTGCCGCAGCGCGATCTGCGTCTTCGACCCGGCCATGAAAACTCAGCGATTCCCGGCGGAGAGTTGATTCCATCTCAATGAGGCGACCATGAAGATTCCCGGCATGCGGTGGGTGATCGCGGCCATGCTGTTCCTCGCGACCACGGTCAACTACTGCGACCGCCTGGCGCTCTCGGTGGTGTCGACCGATATCCGTCACGAGTTCCACATGAACGAGCAGGACTACTCGGAAGTGGTCTCGATCTTCCTGATCGCTTATGCCGTGATGTACGCGGGATCGGGCTACGTGGTGGACCGCTTGGGGACTCGGCGCGGCTTTGCGGTCTTCATCTTCGTCTGGTCGGCGGCGGCAATGCTGCACGGGTTGGCGTTTGGGATGTGGTCGCTGGCGGCATGCCGGTTTCTCCTAGGGCTGGCGGAACCAGGCAACTGGCCTGCTGCTGCCAAAGCCGTCGCCGAATGGTTCCCCGCGCGGCAGCGGGCGCTCGGCGTGGGAATCTTCAATGCGGGCTCGTCGCTGGGGTCGGCGATCGCGCCGCCGGTGGTGACGTTCATGACCCTGCATTACGGCTGGCGTTCGGCCTTCTACTTCACCGGTGCGTTCGGAGTGGTGTGGCTGATCTTCTGGCTAATCCTCTACCAGCCGCCCTTTCTCAATCGCTGGCTCCGGGCCGACGAATACGCCGCCATGAAGGACGAGGTCGAGGCACCTTCCGAAGCAGTTGCCGCGCCCGCCACGCGCGTCAGTTGGTGGAAGGTGCTCGGGATGCGCGAGTGCTACACGTTGATCCTGGCGCGCTTTTTTACCGACCCCGTGATCTACTTCGTGATCTTCTGGCTGCCCGAATATCTGCGCAAGGAACGCCACTTCGACCTCGCCATGCTGGGCACCTACGCTTCGGTGCCGTTCATTTTCGGCGGCATCGGATACGTCACCGGCGGGTGGCTGTCGGGCCGGCTGATGCGTGCCGGATGGAGTCTGCCGCGCGCGCGGAAATTCGTGATGCTGCTGGGCGCCGCGGTGATGCCGGCTGCGATTCTAGCGCCCGGCGTCCCGGCCGCATGGATGGCGATCCTGGCGACGTGCTTCATCACGCTGGGCCACGCCTTCTGGACGGCCAATCTGCAAGCGATTCCCACCGACCTCTTCCGCGGCGGGGAGATGGGCACGGCGACGGGCTTCTCGGGCATGGGAGGCGCGCTCGGCGGCATCCTGGCGAACTATGGAACGGGATGGGTAGTTGCGCACTTTTCCTATGCGCCCGTCTTCCTGATGGCCGGATTGATGCATCCGCTGGCGATCGGGATTGTCTACAAGCTGTTGCCGGACTCTCGTTTTGCTCGCGCTACTCGTGCTTGAGTTGGCTCCTACCGGGTGCTTGCTCATTGATCCGTTGGACCTGATCCGGTTCCTGCGTGAGAAGGCAGACACAGCCGTTGGAGGCTTGGGCGGACCGATATCGAGCCGCGTTGCCCAGCCTATCAGGAAGGGCTCCACCCAAGGCAGAGCCCGGCACTGATCGCCCCACCGAAATGTGGTTGTGAGTCATTCCGATTTTTGTATTTCTATCGCCCCCTATTCGATCTCATCTGCGCGGCCGCGCGCAAAACGCTCGCACCCTACGGACAGCAAATGGGAAGTCCACGCCTGATGCCGCTACGAATCTCGTAAACAAGGTCAGTTGTTGTGCCCAGGCTCCTGCGATACGCTAAGAGCAGGACTACATTCATGAGTCTCGACCTCTCTTTGGAAACTGAAGCCCGCATCGAAGCGAGAGCCAAGGAGCAGGGCATGTCCATTGACGCCTACCTGGAGCGCCTCATGACTCCACCCGTGGGAGTACCCGGGCTTGAAATCCTGAAGCAGGCCGGCATTCAGCCACGGACCACGGCGAACGGCGATCCGGTACTGCCTGCAAGATATCTAGGCGTGCGCGGCAGCCTCCATCGCCGGGACATCTATGACGATGTCGATTGAACCGGGACTGGTGGATGCCAACATCCTGGTCTACGCCGCGGACACCGGCGCTCCGCAATACGTAGCTTCGAACGGTCTGCTGCAGGCCGCCCGCGACCCCGCGACACTCCTCTGTTTGACCTCGCAGGTCCTTTGCGAGTTCTATTCCATCGTCACCAATCCCCGACGGATCGCCGCCCCTTATTCCTCTAGCGAGGCTCTTCAGGCTATATCCGATTTACTCGCATTGCCCGGCATCCGTGTACTGCCCATAACTGAGCAGGCCGTGGCGGGCTGGACGATATGCGCGTGGTGCAGGCGGTTTACGATTCGGCGAAGCGTGGCATGGCGGTGGAGGTGCGATGCAGTTGAACCTCGGGATCGTCTCCGATGAGATCTGCCGCGATTTCCCCAGTGCCGTATCCATCGGCAAACGCGCCGGCCTGCTGCGTTACGAGGTCCGCAATCTGCGGGGCGTGAGGGTTCCGAATTGCGACGCTGCCGACCTGCGAACGGTGGAAGAGACCATCGAGCGCGAAAACATCAAGGTCACTGCGATCTCGCCCGGCCTCTTCAAGTACACAGAAGATACCGCTGCGTTTCACAAGGAGATGAGCGAGATCTATCCGCGGGCAGCGGAACTGGTATCGCGATGGGGCCTGACTGGGATGATCGTCTTCGGCTTTCACAAGCCCGGCGCCAGCGAAGCGAACGCGGGTTCGATTCCGAGTGACAACCCGCCGGGTGAAATCATTGAGTGGCTCACCGAGGCGGCAGAACGTGCCGCGGCGGACCACTTGAACTTGATCATTGAGCCGGAGCCGATCTGTTGGGCGGACACCTGCCAGGCCACCGTCGATCTGATTCGCAGGGCCGGCGCGAAGAGCATTCGCATCAACTACGACCCGGGCAACGTCGCGTGGCTCCAGAATCGCGATCCGCTCGACGATTTCTCAGCCGCGGCTCCATGGATCGCGAACGTGCACATCAAGGATCTGCGTCCCCTCACTCGCGGGGCCGGCAATCCGGAGTGGGTGCCGGCGGGCGCAGGGATGATCGATTATCGTGCGCATTTTCGGGTGTTGCAGGAGGCAGGGTACCAGGGGCCAGTCTCTCTGGAACCGCACATGAATGGTAGCGAGGAGACGACGCGGGCGTGCGCAGAAGCCGTACGCCGGTTGTGGAGGGAGTCCTTCGAATGAAAATTACCAGGCGAAAAGCGATGGGAGTTTTGGCCAGTACGGCCGCCGCGGCGGCTGCCGAACAGCAGGCGTCCGCGCAGTCCGCTCCCAACGGGACGGCATCTGTTGGATGGTTGGGGGGCGCGCCTCCCGCCATCGAAACCGGCGTCAGTTGGGGAGTGCCCTGGCCGCGCGGGACCGTGCGCAAGGAACAGTCCTTCACCCTGATTGCCGGAGACCGCGCTCTTCCGCTGCAGAGTTGGACCCTCGCCTATTGGCCGGACGGATCCATCAAATGGACCGGCTTTGCGACAGTGGCAGGTGCGAACGCTGCCGGTGCGTTCAGACTGGCAGCGGGCAACTCCGCTGCTCCTTCCACTGCGTTGCGTGTCAATACGGCTGGTGGGGCGATCGCGATCGATACAGGTCGCATGCAATGCCGCATTCCGCAGAGCGGCCCGTTCCTCATCGAATCGATGAGCATGGAGGGCAGAGTGGTCGCGGAGAAGGCACGCCTGCTGTGCCGGCTCGATGGCGGCGAGAGCTTCACCAGCCGCGTCAATAAGGTCACCGCCGAGCAGACCGGCCCGGTGCGCGCCGTCGTCAAAATCGAGGGCGTACACAAGGGCGATCAAGGCTCGCGTGAGTGGCTCCCGTTTGTCGTGCGCCTTTACTTCTATGCCGGATCCGAACAGGTGCGCATGGTCCACACCATCATCTTCGATGGCGACGATCGGAAGGACTTCATCAAAGGCCTCGGCGTAGCGTTCTCTGTGCCCATGCGCGAACAGACGCACAATCGGCACGTCCATTTCGCGGGTGAAGGCGATGGGCTGTGGGCCGAAGCGATTCAGCCCGCGACGGGACGCCGGCTGCTGGCCGCTCCCGGCGGGCAGGGCAGCATGTTTGCGGACCAGATCGCCGGAAAGCGTCTCCCCAACATGGACGCTTTCAACGCGGCCGGCCAGAAATTGCTCACCGATTGGGCCGTATGGGATTCGTACAAGCTGGTGCAGCCCACGGCCGACGGATTCATTATCCAGAAGCGCACCAATCCGCAGAGCTGCTGGCTGGACGCGGCGGGTGGCAAGCGTGCTTCCGGACTGGTGTTCGCAGGCGATGTCTCCGGTGGCTTGACGGTCGGACTCAAGAACTTCTGGCAGTCGTATCCCAGCGCGCTCGAAGTGCAGGGCGCCTCCGGAGCGGCTGCCGATCTCCATGTGTGGATGTGGTCGCCCGATGCGCCGGCGATGGACTTGCGGCATTACGACACGAAGGCGCACGACCTGGACTCCAGCTACGAAGACGTACAGCCGGGCTTCAGCACACCGCACGGCGTCGCGCGCACCAGTGAGCTGATGTTGATCCCGAGCGCGGCCGTTCCGGCTCGCGAAGAAGTGCCGCATCAGGCGAGCCTCGTCCGCGAGCCGCCGCTGCTGGTGGCGCCTCCCGCGCACCTCCATTCGGCAGGTGTTTTCGGCGTCTGGAGCCTGCCCGACCGCTCGAATCCTGCCAAGGCCGCTTACGAAGATCAACTCGATGCGGCGTTCGCTCTCTATCATCGCGAGGTCGAACAGCGTCACTGGTACGGCTTCTGGAACTACGGCGACGTGATGCATCAGCACGATGGTCCGCGCCACATGTGGCGCTACGACGTCGGAGGCTTCGCCTGGGACAACAGCGAACTCGGCACCGATATGTGGTTGTGGTATAACTTCCTTCGCACCGGGCGCGCCGACATGTTCCGCATGGCGGAGGCGATGACGCGGCACACGGGCGAGGTGGACGTCTATCACCTGGGGCGCTTTGCGATGCTGGGCTCGCGGCACAATGTGCGGCACTGGGGATGCGGCGCCAAAGAGGCCCGCATCAGCCAGGCAGCCTACCGCCGCTTCTACTACTACCTCAGCACCGATGAGCGCATCGGCGACCTCATGCATGAAGTTGCCGACGCGGATACGCAGTCGACGAAAATCGACGCCATGCGACTGGCCGCGCCGCTGACGGCCCCTCTCCCCTACCCGGCACGTGTTCGCGGAGGTCCGGATTGGCTGGCATTCGCGGGCAACTGGATGACGGAGTGGGAGCGCACGGGCAATACGAAGTACCGCGACAAGATCATCGCGGGCATGGATTCCATCGCCAGGATGCCGTTCGGTTTTCTCACGGGAGGTCCCAACCAGCTCTACGGATACGACCCGGCCACGAGTAAGCTGTACGTGTTGGAGGATCGCGTGGGCACCTACAATCTGGCCACGATCATGGGCGGCGGCGAGGTGGTGTTCGAATTAAACACGCTCATCGATCACGCGGGATGGAAGAAAGCCTGGGATCAGTACTGCCGTCTGCACACCGCTCCCCAACCGGTGGTGGCGCAGGACAACACATCGGGGACGGAAGGAAGCGATGGACGATACGCGCGGCCGGGACGCCTTTCCGGATATCTTTACATGCAATCCAAGAATCCGGCGTTCGCGCAAAAGGCGTGGGCCGGCGTGACGGGCGGTCCGAATCGTCCGCGCGGCGGGCGATACACCATCACGAATCTGAAGGGTCCGGACGTGCTGGCTCCCCTCGAAGAAGTGACCGGCGTCTCGACCAACAGCGTCGCGCAGAATTGCCTCGAACTGATCGAGGTGTTGGAGATGTGCGGCGACCGAATGGGATAGAAGTTACACCATTCGGGCCCGGGGCAGGTCCTTTATGTGACGGCCCCGGCCTCAACCCGATGGCCGGCGCCGGACCACGGTATCGCGACTTGCAAATATTTTCTCTCCTGTCTTCTCAATCGACTGTAGGAGATTCGCACCTCTTTTATACTCATAATTCCTTGACGCGCCTGCTATTCTCAGGACAAGAGGCGAGGCGCTCTCATCGGCGTCCTGGCCCACGGGGACGCAGAGTCCTAGGCAAATCTGCGGCCACCGTCAAAACGATGGGACTCCCGCCATTCGACTTTGGTGATGGCCCCGCACTGTTCCCGGGAGATGAACAGTCCCTCACCGTCAAGGGTCAATTGAAGACGGTACAGGGCGCCCCCAGAACGCACAATTGAGCAAGATCGAACGCCACACAGACTGCTGATTCTCTACTATTCGCAGCCTATTCGTCGTGTGGGCCGATCCTTTCGCATCGGTGCGTATTCAACCGGCCGATACGCACCGATTACTCTGGCCGCGGCTGGCGATTGACCGGCCCCGCCACGGAGGGCCGATTTCTACCTGAACTTCAGGTCATCGTAACGGGGGCGCGCCAGATCGACAGCGCGCCCACTTGACGCGGCCATCTACGCGGACGGAGACTGTCTGCATGGCTGTCTCCCTCACCTCATCCCTGCGGTTCGTGCTGATTGGCGCGCTGGCCGTGTCGGTCAACCTGATCGCCGCCGACAATAAAGCGCCCAAGGCCGGCGAGAAATCCACGGCAAACTACAACATCCCGCTTTGGGAAGAAGGCAAGGTGCCGCTCGCCCAGGGAACCGGTCCCTTGGACAGCCCGTTTCTTACCGTTTTTCAGCCGCCCGAAGGCAAGCGCAATGGCGCCTCGGTGGTCATCGCCCCAGGCGGATCCAACATCATGTTGATGTATGGCGTGGAAGGCATGGATGTCGCCGAGCGTTACAACACCTGGGGTGTCACGGCGTTTGTGCTCACCTATCGCCTTTCGCCGCGATATGCCGAGAACGTTCGCATCATGGAAGGCAAGCGCGCCGTGCAACTCGTCCGCGCGCGTGCCGCCGAATTCAAGCTCGATCCCAACAAGGTCGGCTATATCGGATTCTCCGCGGGGTCGAACACGGCGCGTACTGTCGTCGCCACGTCGGGTCCTGGCGATCCGAGCGCGGTCGATCCTATCGATCGCGTGAGTTCGCGGCCGGACTATCTGGTGCTGGTGTATGGTCCCGGTCGCGCCACTCCGAACGAGTCGTTAAAGAGCTTCCCGCCGACATTCCTGGTGTCTGCGGCCGCTGATACGGGCCCGGCACTCGGCAACGCGCAGTTGTTCGCGGATCTGATCCGCGCGGGCGCCACCGCTGAAATTCACGTCTATCAGAAAGGGCGGCACGGATTCGGAAGCGGCTTCGGCAGTCCGGAATTCTCCGACTGGATGGGCCGATTGGAGCTGTTCCTCAAACTTGGCGGCTTCCTGCCGGAGGGCAACTGACATGCACCGCTTAGCATCCGTCGTGATGGGTGCGGCCGCGCTTCTGGTGCTGGCTTCGGCACTCCTGTCGTCTCCCGCGGGCTCAGCGCCGGTCGTGAATGACGGTCACGGCGATTACGTTTACGTGCCCGCCGGTGCGTTCAAGATGGGTGACAATTTCGGAGACGGCGATCCTCGCGAGCGCCCCGTGCACACCGTCGAACTCGACGCGTTCTACATCGCCAGGTTCGAGATGACCAACGGCGAGTGGAAGAAATTCCGCGACGATCCCGGCTACGACGATCCCAAAATTTGGCCCAATAGCTGGGTGGTGCCGAAGAACCAGGTGCCGTATTGGACCGATGCACGCAATCACGGCGGCGGCACGCCCAATTCCGACGATTACCCGCTGCTCGGCGTCAATTGGGATTCGGCGGTGGCCTACTGCAATTGGCTGAGCGCCAAGACCGGCAAGAAGTATCGTTTGCCCACGGAAGCGGAATGGGAGAAGGCCGCTCGCGGAACCGATCAGCGGCGCTATCCGTGGGGGAACAATATCGATCGATCGTATGCCAACTACGTCGGCGCACAGCCGTTCGACACCGGCCAATTGGTGGGATTCTACGATGGCGGCAAGCATGGCGATTTGCAGACACACAGCAACGCATCGCCTTATGGCGCGTTCGATATGGCGGGCAACGTGATGGAGTGGTGCTCTGACTGGTACAGCCGCGACTATTACTCCGTCTCGCCGCGCAAGAATCCCAAGGGACCCGCGGAAGGCGCCTATCGCGTGGTGCGCGGCGGAACATTCTTCATGGAGCAGTTCGAACTGCGGTCATATGCACGGTCGGCTTCGTGGCCGTCGTTCCAGGGGCATCGCATGACAGGCTTTCGCGCCGTGCGTGAGCCCTGAAAAAATCCCGCTCCTTGAAGGCGCACCTGAAGTCGACCCGCGCGCGTCACGGTCGCGGCTCGTAACCTACCCCAATCCGTTCGTGCGATACGTGGGCTTGCGAGCCGCGCGCGTAAGCAAGCGATGCCCGATCGGATTTTTCACAGCTTCTCACACTCACCTCACACTCAGAACTCAGCAAGCGTTGACGCTGCTAAAGCGTGATCCCCATGTGGCGAGTACGCCGCGTCGCGCCTAGGTCGTTGATCGTCCCAAGCCCGTTGCTCATGCCCCACCGATGCCCTACCGATGAATCCAAGAGATGCCGCCTACTATGCCCGCGCAGTCGAAACATCTCAAGCAAGGCATCGAGTCGGCATTTAACTGCCTTGCGTGAATCAACAAGATCTGCGGAATCTCGCGCCCAACCACTTCCCGCGATCGTTGTTCGAAGAAAGACGTAATGCTCTCATGTAGGGCACGTATTCGCGCCTGACCCTCTCTTTCTATTCCGGGCCAATTCATAATCGCCGTTATCGACCGTCACGTGCGAACGCGGTAACCGCGGCCGATAGCGCGACGCCGCAGAGCAGTAGGGCAAAGACTCCATCCGTGGACGAGAGCAGGATAGCGTATGCGGCAGACGCTGTGGCTGCGGCACGGAGGTAAGAGGTGGTGATACACTTCCCCCGAAGGCGGAATCCAGGATGACTTCCGGACGGGCCGCAATTGCGGCACTCATGATCTTGAATGCGGTGGGTGGGCGCGTACTCGCGCAGGGAAGGGGAGGGCGCGGAATCCCCAATGCCACCGCCCAGCAATCGACGGCGATTGCGGCCATGAACGCCGACCTGGCACCGGCGTCGCAGAAGGTGGCAGCGGCACGTGCGGATCTCACGGCCGCGACTCTCAGCGCCGCACCAGACGCCGGAATCCAGACGAAGGTAGAGGCGATTCGCGCCGCGGAACTGGCCCTGGCGAATTCACGTGCCGAGGCGTTCGCGAAGTTGCAGGCGTCTCCGGCGAAGTTGAGTGCGGAACAGGTGCGCGCCTTGGCATCCATCGGAGGAGGGCGCGCGGGCGGAGCCACCGGCGGCACTCGCAGCAGCATGCCCCACGTCACCGCAAAACAGGCCAACGTGCTCACCGACATGACCGGCGCCTTGGGATCGGAGACACAGGCGCTCAATGCGGCGCGCGCCGAAGTGATACAGGCCTCTCTGGCCGAGCCGCGGGACGATGGCGCGATCCGCGCGAGGGTCGATCGGGTCGCGGCGGCGGAGTTGGCGCTGGCCAAGGCGCGGGCCGCTGCCATGTCGAAGTTGCAAGTATCGGCCGACCGTTTGGATTCGGAGCAACTGGCGTGGCTCGCTGCGGCGGGCGGGTCCTATGGGACCGTCGGTTTCACGGAGCCCGAGCCGATGAGCTTCAACGATCATCGCGGCTATATCCCGCTGTTTGACGGCGTGAGCCTGAAAGGTTGGGACGGCAACGCCAAGTTCTGGCGGGTAGAGGATGGCGCGATTGTCGGTCAGTCCACGCCTGAGAATCCGAGCGGCAATACCTACATCGCTTATCGAGGTGTGGAGGCCAAGGACTTCACGTTGAAGTTCGAGATCAAGATCGAAGGCGATGGCGGCAGCGGGATCCAGTATCGCAGCAAGACAGGCATTCCGTGGTCGCGGCCCATTCCGGCGAACGTCACCGCCAACGTGGGACCGGTGAATCTGAACTGGATGATGACCGGTCCCCAGGCCGATTTCTGGCCGAGCCGCGTCTACACCGGGCAGTTCTATTCGGAGAATACGCCGATGGGGATCATGGCATGGCGCGGCCAGGTCGTGGAAGGTGCGGGGATGGGCGCGAAACGCCTGATGGGCAACATCGGCGACCGCACACAATTAGGCACGCTCGTCAAGATGAACGATTGGAACGAGTACACCGTGATCGCGCGCGGCGGGACCTTTCTGCATATCGTGAACGGGCAATTGATGGCGGTGATGGTGGACGACGATCCCGATTCCAGCAACAACCAGTCAGGGATTTTCGGGATCGAAATCGAGGCTACCACGAAGGTCTCGGTGCGGAACATCTGGTTGAAAAAGATCAACTGAACGGAGTGGAAGAGATGAGGAAGATTGTTTTGATCGCGGGAGGACTCGCGGCATTCGTGTTGGTGATGGCCCGGGCACAGCAGCAGGCGCCGCCGGCCGGCCAGCCTCCCGCTACGCCTGGTGCGCCAGGCACCCCTGCGGGTGCACCGGCAGGACGAGGTGGCTTCGGCCGGGGAGCAACACCGTTCGACTATGCCGACAATGACGGCTGGCTCTCGTTGTTTGACGGCCAGACGCTCAACGGCTGGGACGGCGACATGCGCTATTGGAGCGTCAAGGACGGAGCCATCTATGTGGAGCCGACTTGCGAGAAGCCGACGGGCACCATCTACCTGGTGTGGCAGGGCGGAGAGTTGTCGGACTTCATGCTGAAGTTCGAATCGAAGGGTACAGTCAACGTGAACGGCGGCGTGCAGTTTCGCAGCTATCTGACCGCCGACAACACCGTCCTGCTGAAGTATCCGGGCCGCGGCGGTGGTGGCACGCCGGCTCCCGCACCGGGTGCCGCAGCCAGGGGCGCTGGCGGACCGGGCGGTGGACCCGGAGGAGGTCCCCCAGGCGGCCGTCGCGGCGGCGGCGGTCGAGGTCCGCAATGCGAGAATCCCGGTACGCCGCCGACACGCGAAGAGCGCGCCAGGTTCGATATGGCGGGACCGCAATTCGATTTTGACGCGAACAACATGTATCCCGGACAGTATTACGAGCAGCTATCGAGCCGTGGAATTGCGGCGAGCCCGGGAACGGTCGTGCTCGCCGAGCCCGGACAGCGCCGTCTGCTGGCAACCATCGCGGACAAAGCGACGCGCGACTCGTGGTTCAAGAAGGACGACTACAATCAGTTCCTCCTGGTGGCCAAAGGGAACACCAGTTCGATGTACATGAACGGCCACCTGATCTCGGTGTTTATCGACAACGATCCGGGATATTTTCGGCCCAGCGGAAAGCTCGGCTTGGAGGTCGAAAGTTTCGGCGCCTACTTTACCCGGAATATCTGGCTGAAGCGCATGTGAAGACGGTCGCGAATACTGGCGTGTAGACGCGCTAGCATAAGCGATTGATCTCCGTCGTGGTGGTGAACTGGAACCGGAAGGAGCTTCTGCGCGCGTGCCTGGCATCGTTGTCGCGACAGACCGGCGTCAGCCTCGAAGTCATCGTGGTGGACAACGGTTCGAGCGATGGCTCGGCCGACGTGGCGGAACAGGAATTTCGCACGCGAGTCATTCGAAACCCCGACAATCGCGGATTCTGCGCGGCGAATAATCAGGGGATTGCCGCCGCGCGAGGCGAGTTTATCGCGCTGCTCAACAACGATGCAGAGGCCGAGCCCGGCTGGCTCGCAGCGCTGCATCGGGCCTGCATGCAAGCGGCCGACATCGGCATGGCCGCCAGCAAGATCCTGGTGTGGGAAGACCCGCACCGCATCGATAAGGTGGGACACCTGATTTTTCCAGATGGGCAGAATCGCGGGCGAGGCAGTGGAGCACTGGACTGCGGCCAATTCGATCGCGCCGAAGAAGTTCTCTGGCCCGATGGGTGCGCGGCGATTTACCGCAAGGAGATGTTGGATCAGATTGGAGGCTTCGACGAAGATTTCTTTGCGTACGGGGATGATGCGGAGTTAGGTTTGCGCGCGCGCATTGCGGGATGGAGGTGCTGGTACACGCCGGAAGCAGTGGTGCGGCATCATAGAGGCTCGACGCTGGGGAAGAGTTCGGCGCGGCGGCTGGAGTTGATCGAGAGGAATCGGGTTTTGCTGGCGTTGAAGCTTTTTCCCTGGACACTGCTGGTGCTCAATCCGATCTTCTTCGCCATGCGCGTGGTGGCTGGGCTGGCAGCAGCGAGCCAGGGTTCGGGAGATACGGCGTATTTCCCCGGCATTCGCGGGAAGTGGACCATGACCAAGGCGCTGATCCGCGGCGATCTCGGCGCGCTCCGGTTGGCTCCGCGGATTCTGCGCAAACGCGCGGCCATTGGGCGCATGCGGCGGCTTTCTCCGGCGGAAGTTCGGCGGTTGATTTTGAGCAACCGGCTGAGCTTGCGGGAGGTGGTGTGACGGTCTGCCTCCTCTGCGGATCGCAAAAGGCGATCCCGATGTTCGAATCGACTGACCGCCTGTACGGAACGACGACGCGGCAGTTTGGCGTGGTGCGTTGCGGCGAATGCGGGCTGTTGCGGCTGGATCCGCAGCCGGCGCCGGCGGAGTTGCCTCAGTATTATCCCGACAGCTACTGGTTCGCGCCCGATCAAAGCGCGGCCAGCCGCATGGAGGAGCGTTACCGCCGGATGGTGCTGCGCGATCATGTGCGCTTCGTGGTGCAGGCATTGCGGGGATCGCCGGCTCGCGGGCCGCTGCTCGACGTAGGTTCAGGTGGCGGGCTCTTTGCGGCAATGATGCGGGAGCGCGGCGTTCCTGCGATGGGCCTGGACTTCTCGCGCGAAGCGGCGGCGATCTGTTGGCGCCAGCAAGGCGTCCCGGCGGTTTGCGCGATGCTGGAGAACGCACCTTTTCGCGAGGGCACTTTGGGCGCTTTGACGATGTTCCACGTTCTGGAGCACCTGCCCGATCCCCGCGCCTATCTGCGCATTGCGCGCAATCTGCTGGCACAGGACGGGCGTCTGGTAGTGCAGGTGCCGAATGCGGATTGCTGGCAGTTCCGCCTGCTGGGGCGCGCCTGGAACGGCGTGGACGTGCCGCGTCACCTCTTCGATTTCGAATCGCGACACGTGTCGCAATTGCTGGAGCAATGCGGATTCGAGGTGCTGCGGCGCAAGTATTTTTCCTTGCGTGACAATCCCGCCGGGCTCGCGAGCAGCCTGGCGCCGCGGCTGGATCCGATGGCGCGGCGCGTGCGGCGCGTGAAGGAAGGCGGCGGCACGCGGATCACGCGCGACCTGCTGTACTTCGCGCTGGTCGTGGCCAGCCTGCCGTTCACGGCGTTGGAGGCAGCATTCCACGCCGGGTCGACAGTCATGATCGAGGCGCGGCGGCGATGAGTTATACCGATCTGGCATACCGGCTGCCGCGGCCCCTGCGCCGGCACATCCTGCATTTCGAAGTGGAGATTGAAGGCGCCGTGGCGGCGTTCGCGAACTCGCTGCCTCAGGGCGCGCGTGTGCTGGACGCGGGTGCGGGAGAAGCGAAGTACGCTCCCTATTTCGGGAAGCAGCGATACTTCGCGATCGACCTCGGGGTCGGGGACAATGCGTGGGATTACGGGCGGCTGGACGCGATCGGCGATCTGGGAGCGCTGCCGTTTCGCGACGGAGCGTTCCACGCCACGCTGCACATCGTGACCATCGAGCATTTATGCGAGCCCGCACGCGCCCTCGCTGAGATGGCGCGGTGCATGGTTCCGGGTGCGATGCTGCTGGTGGCGGCCCCGCACGAGTGGGAGGTCCACCAGGCGCCGCATGACTATTTCCGGTACACGCGGCATGGCTTGGCATACCTGCTGGAGAAGAGCGGATTCGAGGTAGTGGAGATGCGTCCGGCCGGCGGGTACTTCCGGCTGCTGGCGAGGCGATTGCTCAACGGATTACAATTCTTTACAGGGGGTTTTCGCTGGCTGTGGTTTGTCCCGGCCGCGATGCTGCTGGTCCCGCCGGCACTGCTTCTGCCGTTCTTGGATTTCCTCGACCGGGACCGCAATTTTACATTGGGATACATCTGTAAGGCCCGCGTGCGCGCTCCCGGAGAGCCGCGCCGTTAGGACCTCGTGGTAGCGAAAGGATCGTGGTGGACGGAGTAATCGTAGTCGACAAGCCGGCAGGGTGGACCTCGCACGATGTCGTGGGTAAGATGCGCCGTGTCGCGAAGACCAAGAAGGTCGGCCACATGGGGACGCTCGACCCGATGGCTACGGGTGTGCTGCCTCTGGTGATTGGACGAGCAACCCGCCTCGCGCAGTTCTATACGCGCAGCGACAAGATTTACGAGGGCGTGGTGCGCTTCGGGTGGGCGACCTCCACCTGCGATCGTGAGGGCGAGCCTGAGGGTCCGAAGCAGGAGGTCGCGATCACAGCCGAAGAACTGGAGCCCTTATTGACGCGATTCCGCGGCGAATTTTTGCAGACTCCGCCACAAGTGTCGGCCAAGCGTGTGGATGGCAAACGGGCCTACGAGCTGGCGCGGCAGTCGGTAGTGGTGGAACTGGAGCCGGTCCAGGTGCAGGTGTACGAGTTGCGGATTCTGGAGACTCACGGCGCGGACGTACGGCTGCGGGCCCACTGTTCCGGCGGCACGTACATGCGGTCGATCGCTCACGACTTGGGCCAGTTGCTGGGATGCGGCGCGCATTTGCAGGAATTGCGCAGAATGGCGAGCGGAGAGTTCGATGTGGGGCAGGCCCGCACCATCGCGCAATTGGAAGAGATGTCGGCGGAAGATCGGCTGGCGGAGGCGTTGGTTCCCGCGGCACAGATGATGCCGGCGTTTCCGAATGTGTTTGTGGATGAATTGACGGCGACGCAGATTCGGCACGGAAGGAATTTTCCGGCGTCTCCATTCCGGCTACAGCCGGCATCGCGATATGTGAAGGCTGTGACGCGGCAGGGCGAGTTGGTCGCAATCGGCGAGGCGGTGCTGCCGAATCTGTATCATCCTACGGTCGTCCTGTAAGCGATACGGACCAGGTAAATCGCCCTGTTCGGTCCGAAAGCGCTTCGTGTGGCAGACTTGGTGGACACCCGAAAATCGTCGACAAGAGTCTCGACGCGCCAAAGAAGAGTCTTTGCGCCACAACGTCACAGCATAGCGTCGAGAAGATTCTTGCCTCGCCAATGCGACTCGGCGATCACCTTGCCGGCGGAGTTGAAAAGCTTCCAGGTCCACGTTCCGTCGGGGGAGTGATTCTTTTCCCAGAGCCGTCGCCCGTCTTCGCTCCACCATGCCTCTATCCCGATCGGCCGCCCGTTCTGCAGCGTCCTCTGCCATTGCTTCTGGCCGTTCGCGTAGGAGAACGTCTGCGGACCGCTGAGCAGGCCGGGCGCCGCCGTTTCGGGTCCGCCTTGCTGTACCCATGTCTCGTTCAGCTCGATGTGGAGATCGGGCGCGTTCTTCGACGTGACGATGTGGATCACGCCGTTGGGCGCCTGCGTAGCAGTCGTGTATCCAACCGTCACGATGCCGGGAAGTTGCCGCGTCTGCCAGGTCTCACCGTCGTCGTCGCTGACGGCCACGAATGCGCCAGCGCCGTCGGCACCGAGTTTCTTCTTGTCGAAGAGATCGGCCACGAAGAAGAACCGCCCCGATGCGAGGCGGATGATGCTGGGCCGCTGTCCGCTGCCGAGCGGACGGAAAGGCGTCTTCGACTTGACGTACGTCTTACCTCCATCGCGGCTGATGGCTTTGGGCTGAAGCCGTCGATGGCGGTATTCTTGCCGCCGAATCCGATCAGCGCGCCGTCCTTGCCAACG
The DNA here is from genome assembly GCA_035295745.1 of Bryobacteraceae bacterium. Lineage (GTDB taxonomy): Bacteria > Acidobacteriota > Terriglobia > Bryobacterales > Bryobacteraceae > JAIQFL01. The sequence goes on from DATGIL010000015.1 coordinate 194,264, forward strand.
ACGAGCGTGGTGTGACGTCCCGCGGTGCGGCCGCCCGTATCGCTCCAGGTTTGCCCGTCGTCTTTCGAGGCAAAGAGGACGGACTCGCCTCCTGCACCATCCACCGGCAGATAGATGATGTTCTGCGGGCCGCGCACGACGCTGTTGATCGGCTGCGGCGTGAACTTACCGACCGGCCCTGTAAGTTTCGGAAAGCTCACCGCGCTCCACGTCGCGCCGCTATCCAGCGAGGTGAGGTATTGGAATGGAGGTCCGCCGAGCAGGCGCGGTGAGCCGAAGAAGAACCAGAGCTTGCCGTGGTCGTTCCAGAATACGGGCGCGGCGTCGGCGGCATCGGCGAAGTCGGGCCAGGGTTCGGGCATGTCCCAGACGTCGGTGCCATAGCGAAGACGCATGGTGAGGATGGTCTGGTCAGGATCGTTCTCCTCTTTGGGAGTGTTGTAGTAGGCGGCGACGAGGTCGCCATTCGCGCAGACTTGCAGCGCAGAGTTGTGGTACGCGATGCCCAGTCCGGGCGTGAGTCCGATCTTCCAGCCGATATCGCGCATGCTGCGATTGCCCAGGTTCGGGAACAGCGGTCGCGTGTGGTAATAGGGCTTGGAAGCGTCTGGACCGATGCTGAGATCTGGGACGGATTGCTTCACGGCGGACTGAAAGAGAGGCGCCTGGTAAGGGAGCGGCTTGCTGTGTGGCAGGTCCGCCTGCACGATGCGGAATCCGATGCCGTGCTCGGGGGACACGAAATCGGGGGCGATCGCGGCGCGATTGGCGGAGCGGGCGTAATACGGCATCTCTGCGGGCAGGCGCTTGCCGCCGTCGGTCTTTGAGGATTTGTAGTCGAGGCCGCCGCCGCGGACGACTTTCGCGATGCCGGAGGCGGGACCCACGGGGTCGGTCTGCGCTTCGCGCGGATAGAGGCCGTGCCAGTCGAGGACCCACTCCGCGACGCCCGAGTGCATATTGCGCAGGCCCCATGGATTGGGCGTCTCGGGTAGTGGCGGTTGAGTGCCGGAGGAGAATAACGTGCGCGTTCCGGCACGGCAGGCGAATTCCCATTCGGCCTCGGTGGGGAGTCGGTAGGTCTTGCCTTCCTTTGCGGAGAGCCATCGCGTGAAGGCGGCGGCATCATGCCAACTCACTCCGGACAGGTAAGGCGCGTAGTATGGATTGGCTTGGAAATCGGGGCGAAAGAGGCGGTATTGATCGGCTGTGACCTCGGTGACGCCGATCCAGAAGGGCTGCGTGATGGTGACCTTGTGGACGGGAGTTTCGTCATAATCGCCGGCGTCGGAGGGGCGATCGAAAATGACCCCGGACGGGCCTTTGAGGAGCACGGCAGGCAGCGGTGTGGAGTCAACTCCCATCTCGAAGCTGCCGGCCGGAACACGGACGAGTGCCATTCCGATGGAGTTAACACTGCCGGCGGGCGGCAACGCGGTGAGGGCGGCGGCAAGCCCGATCAATGCCGCGAGAACGAAGACAAAAGCGTAGCTCCGGGGCATGGCATCTACAATATACTCCCGGCCAGACGGCGCATGACGCCGGGAGAGAGATTGCGTCCGCAGAGCAGGATGACGACCGTTTTGCCCGCATAGCGGTGCGCTTCCTTGCGAAACGCGGCGACGGCGACTCCCGCCGCGCCTTCCACCACCCAATGCTCGGCTTCCACAATGTGGCGCATGCCGTCGAGGATCTCGTCTTCCGAAACGAGCACGCTCTGGTCGATGACGCCGCGGCAGACGTCGAGCGTGACGGAGCCAGGTTCCAGTCCCCCCGCGGTGCTTTCAGAGAGTGTGGGCTGTTCCGCGACATCAATGATGCTGCCGGCGCGCAGACACTCGTGGAGCACCGGAGACGTTTCGGGCCAGCAGCCTACGATCTCGGTTTCGGGTGAAACGGCCTTGAGGTAGGAGCCGATGCCGCCGATCAGCCCGCCTCCGCCGACGGCGACGAAGACTGCATCGATGCGCGGCAGCTGGCGCTCGAGTTCCACGGCGATGGTGCCCTGTCCGGCGATCACGTCGACATCGTTGTAGGGAGAGATGAAAACCTTGCCGGCCTCTTCTGCGGCGCGGCGGGCGGCGACTTCCGCCGCGAGCGGATCGTCTCCCGCGACCACGATGGTCGCGCCGTGGCGTTCGATGCGTTGCGCTTTAGCGGGCGAGACTTGCGAGGAGACGAAGACTTCGGCCGCGATCCCGCGCATCTGGGCAGCGGCGGCTACCCCGAGTCCGTGATTGCCGTTGGAGGCGGCGATGACGCCGGCAGCGGCTTGTGCCGGAGTCAGCAGGGCGATCTTATTCGAAGCGCCGCGAAATTTGAACGAACCGGTGTGTTGCAAGTGTTCGAGCTTAAGAAAGACGCCTCGTCCGAGAGAGGGCGATTCCTCGAGCGGAGTCTCGCGGACGAACGGCTGTATGCGCGCGTAGGCGGCGGTGATCGCATCGTGCATGAGCAGACATCAGTCTACCAGCGGCGACCAGGCCGGTGAGGCACGTAAGTGGAAGGGACCGGCGGGAAATCAGGACCGCGACTTCTCTGCGTGCTCGGCGCCCTCTGCGGGCATGCCCGGCAATTCGACCAGCTACACCCGTTGATCCCGCATCCGTGTTTTGCGTTGCAAACCAAAGCCCTCTTCTCTCGGCGCCTCAGCGTCTCCGCCATCTCGGCGATTCAATTCCCGATTCCAACTGATCTCTGTCCCTTCCACCCTCCAGGCAATTGGTGAAATGGGTTGAAATGGGTCACTCCGAACGGGACTCAAGTGAAACCGACCGGCGGGAAATCAGCCGACCGCGACTTCTCTGCGTTCTCGGCCCCCTCTGCGCACGTGCCCGGTAAATTCGACCAGCTACACCCGTTGATCCCACATCCGTGTTTTTGCGTTTCCGGGCGAGCCCTTCTTCTCTCTGCGTCTCAGCGTCTCCGCCATCTCGGCGATTCAATTCCCGATTCCCACTGATCTCTGTCCCTTCCACCCTCCAGGCAATTGGTAAAATAAGTCACTCCGAAAGGACCTCAAGTGAAACCGACCTGCGAGAGACCAGCCGACCGCCCCGCCACTTCTCTCTGCGTTCTCGGCCCCTCTGCGCACGTGCCCGGTAATTCGACCAGCGACACGCTAATTCCAAATCCGTTTGTTGCGTTGCAAACCCAAAGCCCTTCTTCTCTCGGCGCCTCAGCGTCTCGGCCATCTCGGCGATTCAATCACGATTCCAACTGATCTCTGTCCCTTCCACCCTCCAGGCAATTGGTAAAATAGGTCACTCCGAAAGGACCTCAAGTGGAAGCGACCGGCGGGAAATTAGTCGACCGCGTGACGAAGGCGTTCGATGAGCTGCAGAAATCGGGCAAGTCGAGCGAGGAGATCTTCGCGACCCTCTACTACGACCTCAAACAACTGGCGCGGATGAAGGTCGCGCAGAAGCCGGCCGGCCCCAGTATGAGCGCATCGCGGCTGTTGAGCGATCTGTATGTGCGGCTCTTCGAAAATCACGCCGAGGGATTCCAGTGGGAATCGGGTCCGCATTTTTTCAATACCATGGCGCGGGTGATGGAGCACATCCTGATCGATCGCGCGCGCGGAGGCCGGAAGCGCGGCCGGGGGATGGTGGACTCGCTCGAAGGCTTGAAGGAGGGCGGCTTCGAACCCGGCGACCTGATCGGCGCGGGCCCCACCGGGAAAAATCTGCCGCAAGCCAATGTCGAACAGGCGCTCATGATTAGCGAAGCGCTGGAGCACCTGGAAAACGACCACTCCGGCAGTGCGGCAGGGGCTCGCATCTCCGAGCGGCAGGCCGAGATTATCCGGCTCCGCTCATTTCTGGGGTTCACGGAAGATGAAGTCGCCGAGGTGCTGGGATGCAGTTCGGAGACCGTAAAGAAGGAGTTCCGCAAGGCCAAAGCCAAGATCTTTAACTATCTGCATGGCGAGCCTGCAGAGTCGTAGCGCGCGCAGTTCCACACCGCTTACCCCATTCCGGCGCGAATTGCGTAATACCAACCAGCGATATGACCAACGATGAACTCAGCCGGCGAGCGGAGGAGATCGGCGACCGCGCGCTCGATTTCGACCCGGGCCCCGAGCGTGACCTGTACATCACCAGTTCCTGCGGAGGCGATGAATCGCTTCGAGCGCGTGTGCTCACGTACGTACGCGGCGCCGAAGAGATGGTGATCGAACCGGTGATTCGCGAACAGGCGGAGCCTTCGTTCGTGGGCCGCAGGATCGGCGCCTGGACGCTGGTGCGCTGCCTGGGCGAAGGCGGGTTCGGCGTCGTCTACCTGGCGGAACGGAGCGATGGGCAGGTCCGGCAGACAGGGGCAATCAAGTTTCTCAAAGGTACGATTCGCGGACGCGATCTGGAACTGCGCTTTCTGGACGAGCGCCAGATCCTGGCGAATCTCAATCATCCGTACATCGTGGGACTCATCGACGCGGGCGTGACGCCGGAGGGTCAGCCGTACCTGGTTATGGAGGTGGTGGAGGACGCGTTACCGATCGACGATTATTGCGCGCAGCATTCGTTGAAGGAATGCCTGCTCCTGTTCCGGAAGGTCTGCGAGGCGGTGGCGTACGCGCATCGCAAGCTGGTAGTGCATCGCGATCTGAAACCGGGCAACATCCTGGTGACGAAGGATGGAACGCCGCGGCTGCTGGATTTCGGCGTGGCCAAGATTCTGGACCCGATCCATCGGGGCACGGACGAAGCGGCGCACAGCACCAACATGCTGATCGGCACGGAGCGCTATTGGAGCCCGGAACAAGCGCGGCGCGAACGTGTGGACACGGGCACCGACGTCTATTCTCTCGGCGTGATTCTGTACGAACTGCTGGTGGGACGCGATCCGTATGAGTTTGAGCGGCGTGTCCGGGAGAACATCGTGCAGATTATCTGCACGGTGGAGCCGGAGCCGCCCAGCAGTGCGCTGGGTCACGCGACCACGGGGGAACGGCCGGTGCGGCGTCCCGGAGAGTTCAAGGGCGATCTCGATGCGATTCTGCTGAAGGCGCTGCGCAAGGAACGCGAGCAGCGATATGGGAGCATCGACGAGTTCAGCGACGACATTCAAAGGCACCTGGATCACGTACCGGTGCGCGCTCACCTGAACACGTTCACGTATCGCGTGGGACGATTTATCCGGCGCAATCGCGAGCGCCTGATCGCGGCGGTGCTGCTGCTGGGCGCGCTGATCGCTGGCCTGGCGACGACGATCTATCAGCGCAGGCAGGCGCTGCGCAATGAGCATGTGGCGGTGTCGCGCGAGCTAGCCGCATACGCGGGCGCATTTCTGCCAGGCGATCCGCAGCGAGGGCTGCTGCTCGCGATGTATGCCGTCGAGGCGACCTTTCGTCACCGCGAACCGGATGTGCCGAGTGCGGAGACCGCGCTGCACGCAGCGGTCGCGCAGGCTCACGCGAGCAAGACACTGGAGACGCCGGGCGAAGGCGGATTGGCATTCAGTCCGGACGGCAAACTCCTGGCGACTTTGGACGGGCCATCCGCGAAGCTGTGGGAGATCGATTCAGAGCATGAACTCGCGGTGTTCACCGGGCATCACGGTCCGGTGATGGCGGCGGCGTTCACTCCCGACGGGCGCAGGCTAGCGACATGCAGTGCCGATCGCACCGCCAAGATCTGGGAGGCAGCCACGGGCCGCGACCTGATCACTCTGAGCACTGATAAGACGTCCGTGGCGGCGGTGGCCTTCAGTCCAGACGGAAAACTTCTGGCGATTGCAGGCAATCGGAGCGTGCAGGTTTGGAGTCTGGATGCCGAACGCCAGATCCTCACTTTGGGAGTGGCGCACACGGACGCGCGGCCGTTCGGGTTCGCCCCTGCGCCCGTGGATCACCTGGAGCGTCTCCAACCCGGCGACGCGGTGCCGGACGACAATCAGACGAGCCGCATCGCGATCTCCTGGGAGCCGGCGAACGCATCGATGCCGGCGCAGGGCAGATCGATTTTCGTCGGCGTCGGCGAAGGCACGACGGAAGAATGGGACGTGGACGCCGGCCGCCAGATCATGGTGTTGAAGTCGGGTAGCGGAGATAGCGCCGGAGGGTTCGATCCATACCAGTTCAGCGGCGAGGGCCAAAAGACAAGGACGATTTTCAGTCCCGACGGCAATTACCTCGGGGTAATTGAAGACAGCAAAATCACCGTGTGGCGCCCGGGCCAGCCGGAGGAGACCGCCGCCCGCTTTCCGTCCACCCGAACGAAGATTTGGACCGCGAGCAACGGCCGCCAGTTCGTCTGGGCTGGGGAGTTCGACACGCGGATCCCGGTGGTGCAGGCCGTGTTCAACGCCGACGCGACCCGGTTGGCGACGCTCGGCTCGAACAAGGAGGCGGAGGCCTTCGACGTAGATTCTGGGATGCGAATGCTCGGACCGGCCGCGAATCGAATGGCGTTCAGCACGGATGGCCGTCGGCTGGCGACGGCGAGTCCGGATCGCCGGGTGCGCGTTTGGGACGTCAATCCAGAGCAGGAATTGTCCTCGCTGCAGGGCGGCGGTGACAGTCGCGAATGGGCGTTCAGTCCGGATGGGCAGCGGATCGCTATGGTGGAGGACCATGCGGTGAAGATTCGGGACACGCTTACCGGCAAGGATTTGGTTTCGTTCGGCGGGGGCGGCTATGCGGTTTTCTCGGTGGCATTCAGTCCGGATGGCAAGCGTGTCACGACGGGCGGCGTGCAGGGCACGGTGAAGATCTGGGACGCTGCCACGGGCCAGGCCGTGCTCTCGTTGGACAGCGGGCCACGGGCAAACGCTCCGCTCACGGACACGGATTGGAAGACGAGCAGCATTTTTAGCCCGGACGGCCAGCGCATCGTCACGCTGCGCGCGGACGGCGGTGCCATCATTCTGTGGGACGCTGTGACAGGCCAGCGAGTGCTGCAACTCGACGAGCCCAAGGAGCAGCCGGATGCCAATGCACGGTTTCTCGATAAGTTGGTTTCGAGCGCGGACGTCGCGGTCAGTCCCGACGGCAACCGAGTGGCGGGTGTTCTGGGAGGGGCGGCGACGATTTGGGACGCGGCGACGGGGCACGAGTTGGTAGCTCTCCGCGGCCATTCCGACACCGTGCGCCGCGTCGTCTTCGATCCCACGGGCAAACGCGTGGCAACGGCGAGCGGAGACGGTACCGCGAAGATCTGGGACGCAGCGACTGGACGCGACTTGGTCACGTTGAGAGGCCATCGCCTGGGCGTCACGGCGGTCGCGTTCAGTCCGGATGGGAGTCGCGTCGCCACCGCGAGCGACGATCGGACCATCCGGCTTTGGGACGCGGCTACGGGTGAGGAGAGGCTCACTCTCGACTCGCATTCGCTGGTCTTGTCCAGCGTCGTCTACACTCCCGACGGGAAGCGGCTGGCGGCGGGATCGTGGTGGCCTGGACAATCCTCTCGCCAGCCCGGTGCTTCCTTATTCGGACGGACGATTCAGTTTTATGCTCTCGATACGACGGAGTTGCTGGATCTGGCCAGGTCGCGCCTGACTCACCCCTTGCCGCTGACCGCCGCAGAGTGTCAAAAATACTTGCACGCGCAGTGTGTAGCGCCGTAAGCAACGGCGATGCGGTGAGCCTTTCAGCTCGCCGCACCAACGCAACGGTAATCGGCGAGGATCTCGCGCAGTTGAAGCCGTGCTCGCAGCAGGCAGACCTTCACCGCGGCAACCGAGCGATTCACGATTTTCGCGATCTGCCCGACTGAGATTTGCTCGATGTCGCGGAGGACGAAAACCGTTCGGCACATCGGATCCAGGCTCCGAAGGCCATACTCCAAAACGCCATTCGTCCGTTGGAAGCGGTGGCGCGACCGATCGCCACCGCCAACCGTGGAAAGCTCGGGAATGCTGGAGCCCTCCCACGCATCAGCTACCTGGTCGAGCAGCCAATGGCTCTCTCCCCGATTCCGAAGCTCTGAGAACGCCTCCCTTACGGCAACCGTGACCAGTCGAAGCCATGCTCTCTCTTCCTCCGGATACTCCTCGAGATCGGAGCAAACCTCCAGAAAAGCCTCGACCACGATGTCGCCGGCGGCATCGTCGTTCTGCGTAATATGTTTGGCGATGGAGTAAATACGGTCCCCGTAAACCTTCACCAGTTCGTTAGAAGCGCTCTCCAGGATCCCCGTGGCACTCATCAGATTCATCCCTCCGAATGCGGTCTCGCGCATTCTACTCTTATGACGATCCAGAACGTGCGAAATCGACAACTTCCGGCGCCGCTGCCGGGCGAATGTTTTGATTCACACGGAAAAAATTTCCGGGATCGTACTTTGCCTTGACAGCCGCCAGCCGCTCGTAGTTGCTTCCGTAGGTGGCTCGAATCCGATCTTCGCCCTCTTCCATCATGAAGTTCAGATAAGCGCCTCCCGACCCGAACGGATGCAGCGCATCGTAATAGGCCCGCGCCCACTCGGTGATTTTTTCGCGGCTCCCCGGATCGGGATCCACTCCCACAATCACCTGGCTCCACACCGCGTCGCGATGGTGGAATGCGGTGTCGCCGGCAGCCACGCGGTTCACTTTTCCATTAACCGGATAGAGGTGCATGGTGGATTGCCAGGTCGGCAGAAGGGAGCCGTGCGCGATATGCTTCTCGATTGCGGCATTGCTGAGTTCTTTGAAGAAGTCGGCTTTCCAGTACCATTGCAGGCCAGTCGGGTAGATGCCGTCGAACATTCCCTGCAACATCGGATAGGGCATGGGGACAAAGAACTCGAAAGCCGGCCGCCGGTAGCTGCGGATTGATTCCAGAATGGTGTTCGCCTGCTCCAGGGCGCCCTGATAGCACCACACGATCGCGGCCATTTTCCGCATGTGCAGTTCCTCGGGAAAAGGTGGACCCGGCGGCACTGTCAGCATAGCGAAGAATCCGTTCATTTCTTCGGGCGCCTGTGTGATGAATTCGCGGTACCACTTCATCACGTCGGCCGCGTCTTCGAGATTCCAGAGCATCGGGCCGGCGCAGACCGTGTGGACCGGGTGCGCCTGAAACAGGAACGAGGTGACGATTCCGAAATTTCCTCCTCCGCCGCGCACCGCCCAGAAAAGATCGGGATTCTCATCCGCGCTCGCCACCACAAAGCTGCCGTCCGCCAACACCATATCCACGGAGAGCAGGTTATCGATCGTTAGACCGAACTTCCGCGTCAGGTGCCCCATTCCTCCCCCCAAGGTCAGCCCGGCAACCCCTGTGCTCGCGATGACTCCGGACGGAACTGCGAGACCGAACGGATGCGTGGCGTGGTCCACGTCGCCCCACTTGCAGCCCGCGCCTACCAATACGGTGCGCTCCGCAGGATCGACGCGTACATACTTCATCGGCGCCAGATCGATCACCAACCCGTCGTCGCAGACCCCCAGACCTGCCGCATTATGGCCGCCGCCGCGGATCGAAACCAGTAGGTTCTCCGCTCTTCCCAGTCGTACCGCGGCGATCACATCCGCCACGTCGGTGCATTGCGCAATCAGACGCGGCTTGCGATCGATCATCGCGTTGTAGACCTTCCGCGCCTCGTCGTATGCCGCATCCGACGGCTCGATCACCACCCCACGGAACTGACCGCGAAAATCGTTAATAGCTTGTTGTAAAGACATTTCCCCTCATCCTTTGAAGGCGCGAAATCCCTTTTTCGCACCTTATGGTTTTAGTCTGGCTGAGGGGGCGTTCTAGGAGCGTTCTGAAGAAGCCGATTCGGCCGTTCCTCCCGTTCGAGCCAGCAATCTTTGCTCGAACGCCAGGGAGCCCGCTCTCCGCGCCGCCAGGATCCCCCGGCGATAGCTGGCGAGGGCCGCGTCGGGCTTGGCGTCCGCCCGCAGCAGGTCGCCCTGCATGCGATGCAATTCCGCCACAGCCCATTCCTCGCCGTTTTTGGTGGCGAACGCGAAGCCTGTCGAGAGGCTGGCGAGTGCCTCGCCCACCTGGCCGGCGCGCCGTAAGCTGTCGGCCAACAACGTGTAATAGAACGGCAGGCGAACTTCCGCCGCCAGCACACGCAGCGACTCCAGCCCTGTTCGCAGTTGCGACAGACCAGAGGCAGTGTCTTCCTCCGCGGCCTTTGCCCAGCCCGTCAGAACATTCGCCATCGCGAGGTAGTAGGCGAAACCGTTCCTGCCGCAGACGTCCACAGCCTCCAAGCCCCGCTCGCGCGCCGCGAGACTATCTCCCCGAAAGACGTGAAGCATCGCAGCATAGCTGAGCGCAATCGCATGGCTGAACGGATGTCGCATGCGCTCGGCCGTTACAATCGCCTCCGTGGACTGAATCGCCGCCTGGTCGTCCTCCCCACGGTGCCAGGCGAGGTGAGCCAGATAAGCGCGGCAGAACACCGCGGGGTCCGGTCCGGCGAAGAGCGCCAGAACGGAATCTCCAGGTCCGGCGTGCATGCGGATCGCGGCGTTCATGTGGCCGATCGAGGCCTCCAGTTGTCCCAGATGATAAAGGCTGCTGCCCACAATCAAATTGCCGGCCAGCAACAATCCGGGAACCGCCTCCCGTTCCGCGGCCCTGAGAAAGTCGAGGGCGAATTGCCGCGATTTCTCCAGGTCGCCGCGAACGATGTGAAAGACCCAGGATCCGCTCAAAATCGCGAACAGGTTCCGATTGTCGAGCCGTTTGGAAAGCTCGAGCGCTCGATCGTAGGTTTCTCCCACCTCGGGGGCCGAATAACCTTCCGTCGCGACCAACGCCGGGCCAAGTGTGGCCAGCAGGTCCAGTTCCTGTTTCAGTCTCCGCGCAGATTCGGAGAAGCTGCGACACAAGACCAGCGCGCTCCGCAGTAGCCCTGCCGCTTCCGTGTACGCGTATCGCTGGCGGGCATAATCCGCCGCACGGCAGTAGTGCTCGATGGCTTCTTCCGCCATCCCGGCCTGTTCGAAATGCGTGGCGATCTGGCTGTTCCAGCTTTCGATATCGGCCGCATGTACCTCGGAGAGCGCCCGCGCCACGCGCCGATGCCAGTAGCGCTGGCGGACCAGGCTCAATTCAGAGCAGGCCACTTCCCGGATGCGATCGTGGGTGAAATCGTACTCCGAAGCGCCTCGACTTTCGACGATGCGGCGCCGCCATAGCTCGTCGAGAGCCTGGGACACACTGGCTTCGTCCCAATCGGTCGCCTTTTCGAGCAATTCGAACGAAAAGGGCCGGCCGATGACGCTCGCCAGTCCGGCGATCTCGTAAGAGGCCGCCGTGAGATTCGCCAGGCGCGCCGCGATGACCGCATGTACCCGGCTACTCTGAAGTCCGGCTCGCACGCTCTCCACGACAAAAAGCGGGTTTCCGCGAGTGGTCCGGAAGATCTCTTCCAGATTTTCGCTTTCGAGCGGCTTGGCGGATTCCAGACGCGCCAGTTCAGCGGTCTCCTCTTCGTCCAGGGGCTCCAGAGGAATTTCGAGGATGATACCCAATTGCCGCAAGTGCGCCACAAATCGCGTAAACGGATGTTCGCGGCCGGTCTCTTCAGCTCTCACGATACCCAGCATGAGTACTCCGGCGGCGGCCGGCGAAGTCAATAGCGCCTGCAGCCACTCGAAGGAATCGGGATCGCACCACTGCAAGTCGTCAATGTACAGCAGCAGCGGCCTGCGGCTCTTTCCCAAAGCGGCGCTCAGCGCGTCATAGAATCGAAGGCGCTGCCAGCTTTCCGTGATCGGGCTGGAGTGGCCAGGCAGTTCGACCCCGGCAAAGTGCTCGCGAATTTCGGGCACTAGACGGGCCAGTTCCGCCACCTGCTCGGGCCACAAGCCGGTCCACCCCGCGCGAACTGCGTCCGAGCGCAGCCACTCCGCAACCGGTGCATAAGCCACCTGGCCTCGTCCCGCATAACAGCGGCTGCGTGCCGCGGCATGTCCCTGTCGGACGCAGGCCTGGAACAACTCATCGGCAAGCCTCGTCTTGCCGATGCCCGGTTCTCCGGAGATCAGGGCGACTCGCGGACCTTCCTCCACTGCGGATTCCCACGCCCACGTCAACTGCTGCCATTCTTTCCTCCGGCCGACCAGGGCCCTCACCTTCTGGAGTTGCGAGACCGGCTTCGCCGGCGGAGACACCGCGGTAAACTCACCGGACGCCCCGGGCTCTGCCTTCAGAATTCTTTCGAACAGCTCGAGCGTCGCCGGGCCGGGCTCGACGCCCATCTCGCGCCGCAGGACACGCATGCACTGGTGGTAGGCGCGCAAGGCGCTCGAGCGATCGTGATTGGCGGCGTGCAGGCGGATCAGCAACTGGTGATGCGACTCGCTAAGCGGATCGAGCGCGACCAGGCGCTCGGCGCACGGGATGGCTTGTGTGTACTCCTGCTGCTCTTCGAAGATCGCGGCCATGCGCAACAGCACTTCGCAGAGCCGATTGCGGAACTCCTGGCGCAGGGGAGTGAGCCAGTCGTCGTAGAGGCCCGGCAGGAGATCGTCGTCGTACAGTTGGGCTGCGCTGGTGAGATGTTCAATCTCTCTCGCTCGATCATTTTCGGTTCGTGCGGCGGCAGACTTCGCCACCGCTGCCAGGAAATCGGCGGTGTCGATGGAGCAGGCGGAGTCGGGCAGCCATCGGACAGTGAAATTCGTGATCTCGAGCCAGTTGCCCTCCGGGGGTAAGGCCCTCTTCAGATGATGCAGCAGTTGGCGGAGATTGGTGCGTGCCTGCGATTCGCTCGAGGCGGGCCAGAGGAGAAAGGCCAGTCGCTCTCGCGGTTGAGGCGCATCGCCGTGCAGGATCAGATAGGCAATCAGCGACTGCAGGCGGTTGGAGTTGACCGCCGTCACCGGATTTCCTGAGAGGGTAATTCGCAGGTTGCCGAACAAGTTGATCCGCATTGCCGCCGTCTACGTAGTTTACGCCGATATGGCGGCCTTGCCGGAGGCTAACGCCAAGGGCCTCCGGCTGGCGGTCAGGCCCAGAATCTCACAGCTCACCGCGATCACCCAGGGGCGCGTATGAAAGTATGCCTCCCAAGGATTGAGGATCGCGACTCCGAGACTGGCAAAGCAGTCGCGCTTTAAACGACACAAGCACGTCCTCCAGCCACTGCTCCAGTTGTGTGCGCCGCTTGCCTGAAGGTAGCAGTTCGATTCCTCGGCGAATTTCGCCATAGGTCAGGACGTTACCGAAAAGAGATTCTTGTGGCGGCTCGCAAGCGCACGTATCGGCGCGAAGGTAGCTTACGAGCCGCGACCGTGAGGGAGCGTCACCGCCCTGATGATTCATGATCGCTTGCTACCGCGCGCGTGGTTTTCAACCAGCGGTCAACGTGATGATCCGGGGCTCCGCTGCGGGAGAATTCAGAGAGGACGTTTGTATCGACCAGAAAGCCGGTCACAGATCGAGAGGCCTTGGATAGTCCTTCTGCCTCTCCAAATTCAGTTCGGAACCGGCAAAGGGTGGCTGTGTGAGAAGGTCGTAGAGTTTCTTGCGGGCGCGTGGCGACGACTGTTCCACACGGTGCTTTTCGCGTAAGGCATAGACCGCTTGCTCGATTACTTCGTCCACTGAATGAAAATGGCCGCGCTCGATTTCTTCCTGCACCAGGCGCTCGGTTTCGGGGTCACACCTCCAACTTAGCCTCATCCGGGGTACGGCGCAAGCTTCTCGGGCTTTCGGAGGGCGCGATCCTGATAGGTGACCGCGACGCCGATTCTCCGCCTCGGAGATTGTGTAGAGTTGAAGAATGCGCTCGATTTGGGGAGTCATTGCGGGATTGCTGGCGATCTCGTCCATTTGCGCCCAGCAGGCCGCGCCAGCCAGGCCGATTCAGACCTTTCCGGCAGAGCAGGTGAAGGCGGGGGAGTCGCTATTTGTGCAGCAGTGCGCGTTCTGCCACGGCCGCGATACTGGCGGCGGCGAGGATGGGCCCGATCTCACGCGCTCGAAACTGGTGGCCGACGACGTCAACGGCAATCTCATCGGCAATGTGGTGCGCAACGGGCGCAACAATATGCCGCGCTTTACGGTGTCGGATTCGGAACTGGCGTCGCTCGGCGCTTTCATTCATACGCAGAAGAATATCGCGGATGCGCAGAACGGGCAACGCAAAGGTGTGGACCCATCCGACCTGACGACTGGGAACATCGAAAAAGGCAAGCAGTATTTCAACGGCACGGGGAAATGCGTGCAGTGCCATTCTCCCTCCGGAGACCTGGCCGGTGTAGCTACGCGCAATCCGGGGCTGCGGCTGATGCAGCGCATGATGTATCCGCGTGGGGCGAAGGCCAAGATGACCGTGACGCTGCCCTCCGGCGAGACCTTCAGCGGAACGCGCGCCTACGAAGATGAGTTCACGGTGGCGCTGCGCGATGCTTCGGGACGCTATCGCTCTTGGCCTGCGGCCAAGGTGACCGTCAAGGTGGACGACCCCGCCGAGGCCCACGTGGAACTGCTCGCCAGGTACACCGATGACGACATCCACAATCTGATCACTTATCTGTCGACACTCAAATAGGAGCGGACGCGTGAAACTCAATTACCTAATCCTGGGGCTCACCGCCTCGACCTTATTCGGACAGGGAACTACACCGGACACCCTGTTGAAACCTCCGAAGGATAGTTGGCCTGCCTATCACGGAGATTACTCCGGCCGGCGGCACAGCGGCTTGACCCAAATCAATCCGCAGAACGTTCGCGGGCTCACGCTCGCCTGGGCTTACCAGACCGGCGCTAACAGCCAGATTAAAGCCTCGCCGATCCTGGTGGATGGCGTGATCTACTTTTCCACGCCCGACAATGTTTATGCCGTGGATGCGCGCTCGGGTCATCAGGTGTGGCACTACACGTATCCGCAGAACAAAGGCTTCCACATCGGCTCGCGCGGCGTTTCGATGTACGGAGACTGGCTGTATTTCATGACTCCCGACGCGCATCTGGTGTGTCTGAACGCGAAGGACGGCACGGTGCGCTGGAATGTCGTGGTGGCCGATTCTGCCCGCGGCTACTGGACGTCGATGTCGCCTCTGATCATCCGAAATCATGTGCTGGTGGGAGTGTCGGGCGACTTCGATAATCTCACAGGATTCCTTAAATCGATCGATCCCGAGACCGGCAAGACGCAGTGGCGGTGGGACAGCACTCCGCCCAGCGGCACGCCCAATGCGACCACCGGCGGCATGACTTGGATGACCGGCACCTACGACCCGGAGAGCGACACGGTCTACTGGGGCACCGGCAATCCCACGCCGGTACTCAACGGCGATGTGCGGCCGGGGGACGATCCCGATACGTGCAGCATCGTGGCCATCGATCCGAACACGGGCAAGAAGAAGTGGGCGTTTCAGCCGTCCCCGCACGACACGCACGACTGGGATGCGGTGGAGATTCCCGTGCTGGTGGACGCTGACTTTAAGGGGAGTCCGCGCAAGATGCTGATGCAGGCGTCGCGCAACGGCTATTTCTTCGTGCTGGACAGGCTGACCGGACAGAATCTGCTCACGACGACATTCGGTCCGGTGAATTGGTCGACGGGAGTCGATGCCAAGGGCCAGCCGATCCCGAATAAGGCGAAAGATCCGGCGCAGGATGGACGGCTGATCGCGCCCGACGAAGGCGGGCTGACCAACTACCGGTCGCCGAGCTACGATCCGCAGACCGGCCTGTTTATCGTGAGTGCGCACCCCAGCTACGGCGTATACTTCACGAAACCCGCCGACGGGGCATTCGGATGGGCCGGCGCCGATTATGGCGTGTGGGGCAAGGGCGTTCTGGAGGCCATCGACTACCAGACCGGCAAGATCCGGTGGACCCATGACATCGGGCCGAACGGATCGGGTGCCGGCGTTCTGACCACGGAGTCGGGCCTGACGTTTACGGGCGACGGCCAGGGCAGCGTGCTGGCGCTGCGGACTAGCGATGGCAAGACGCTCTGGCACGCGGGACAAGGGCAGGGAATGCAAAGCTCGCCAATTACATATGAGTTGGACGGGCGGCAGTATGTGCTGACGAGCGGTGGCGGCGTGATGTTTGCGTGGGCGCTGCCGGAATAGATACGTCTGCGTACGAGCGTGCGCTCTGACCTGTAGACCGCTCGGAAAGCGTCTAAGATGAGGCCCGGCGCTGCACAGAAGCGTTTTTGCGCCAAATTAGAAAGACCGGCAGCGGCTCTATCGCGGCGACTCGGGCGCCTGAGGCGCTATTCCCGAGGGCGATGGAGCGACCTGACCACGCTGCCGGTCCGCTCTTCGCTCGTTCGTTGACGCCTTTTATTATACTCGCAAAATCAGAGTTGTCTATCTGAAACTAAGGGCAGCAGCAAGCCGCCTATAAAAAACTCCAATCTTACCCATAGAAAAGTTCCATTTGGGAGGCCGCAAGTCCTCAGGGGACAATACCTTAGACTACCAATTCACAGGAATATACCTTCCCATGAGAAATCTGCCAAAGCTCTGTGCGCTTTTGCTCTTCGCCTCGCCTGCGATTCTCCTGGCTCAGGCACCCGTCGATATTTCGTCGAGAATTGCCTCGCTGGAAACTGCTACGAAATCCGCTCAAAGCGCCGGCGACAACGCCTGGATGCTGGTCAGTTCCGCCCTGGTCCTGATGATGACCGGGCCCGGCCTGGCGCTGTTCTACGGCGGCCTGGTACGTCGCAAAAACGTCCTGGGCACGATGATGCACAGCTTTATCCTGATGGCCGTGGTAACGGTCTTGTGGGCCGTGGTCGGCTACAGTCTGGCGTTCGGAGGCTCATCGTCTTTTATCGGAGACTTGCATTTCGCGTTTCTGAATAACGTAGGCAGCGCGCCCAATGCCGACTACGCTCCCACCATCCCGCAGCAGACCTTCATGGTCTACCAGTTGATGTTCGCAATTATCACCCCCGCGCTGATCTCCGGAGCATTCGCCGAGCGGATGAAGTTCAGCGCGATGCTGCTCTTCACCATCCTCTGGACGCTGATTGTGTACTTTCCGATGGCGCACATGGTGTGGGGCAAGGGAGGGTTGTTGAACGCTTCGCTGGGTGGCAAGTTCCCATGCTTCGATTTTGCGGGCGGCACGGTAGTGCACATCACGTCGGGAGTCTCGGCGCTGATCTGCGCGCTGTATCTGGGGAAGCGCCTCGGGTATCCCACCATGCCGACCAAGCCGCACAACCTGGTGATCAGCTTCATCGGCGCCTGCCTGTTGTGGGTGGGATGGTTCGGATTCAATGCGGGCAGCGCACTGTCGGCCTCGGGATTGGCTACCAGCGCGTTTGTCGCGACGCACTTCGGCGCCGCCGCAGCCACTTTGGGATGGGTTGCCGCGGAGTGGATGCACAGTGGAAAACCGAGCGTCCTGGGTGGGATTTCCGGATGTGTGGCGGGTCTGGTGGCGATTACGCCGGCCTCGGGGTTTGTAAAGCCGTTCCCGGCGTTACTGATTGGTCTCTGTGCGGGTGTGATCTGCTACCTGATGGTGACCCGAGTGAAAGGCAAGTTCGGTTATGACGACGCACTGGACGCTTTCGGCGTGCACGGCGCGGGAGGGACGCTGGGAGCGATCCTGACCGGCGTATTCGCCACCAACCTGGTCAACGACTCCTTCAAAGACGGCGCCGGAAAGACCATGGCATTGGGGATGGTGGACGGGAACGGTGGACAGATCGTAAACCAACTGATCGGCACCCTGATCGCCTGGGGCCTGGCCATTGTGGGAACCCTGATAATTCTGAAGATCTGTGATGCCACCGTCGGACTGCGAGTGACCCGCGAACAGGAGATGGAAGGCATCGATGTCGCCCTGCACGGCGAAGAGGGGTATATATTCGAGGGGTAGCGGCGAGACAAACTCATGAAGAAAATTGAGGCGATCATCCAGCCTTTCAAACTCGACGAAGTGAAAGAAGCGCTGAAGGCCATCGGGATCGATGGCATGACGATCAGCGAGGTCCGGGGTCACGGACGGCAGAAGGGTCACAAGGAGGTCTATCGCGGACAGGAGTACAACGTGGACCTGCTGCCCAAGGTGAAACTGGAAATGGTGGTTCCGGCGAGCCGTTTCGACGAGGTGATCAAGACGTTGGCCTCGGCGGCCCGGACCGGCAAGATCGGCGATGGCAAGATCTTCGTCTACGACGTAGCCGAAGCGATACGGATCCGGAACGACGATCGTGGTGAATCGGCCCTCTAGTTCGAACGCTTCCGTCCAGCTATCCTTTTTAGCCACGGGCGACGCCCTGACTGCGCTTGCGGAGCGGACTTCGCAGGTGGACCGGGTGGTAATCGAAGCGTCGGAAGAGTTGTGCCGGTTGGCGAATCCGGCAATTCTGGCAGTGGGCGGATATGGGCGAAGGCAGTTGTTCCCATTTTCGGATGTGGACCTGCTGCTGCTGTTCGAATCGGAACGCGCGGCGATAGCGCACCGCGACACGATTTCGGCGTTCCTGCAGCGCCTGTGGGACTCCGGGATTCGGGTCAGTCACTCGGTGCGCACGCCCGATGAGTGCGCCGAAGTGCACGACCGCAACATCGAGCTGAACGTCAGTCTGCTGGATCAGCGCTTCCTGACGGGCGATCGCGCGCTGTATGCCGAACTGGCGAGGCGTCTGCCGCGTTTCATCCACGCCAACCGCGACGCACTGATTCGCAATCTCGCACAATTGACGCGCGAACGACACGGCAAGTACGCCGACACGTTCTATCATCTGGAGCCGAACGTGAAGGAGACCCCGGGCGGCTTGCGCGATTATCAACTGATCTGCTGGCTGCAACAACTGCACGATACCGAGGCCACGCGACTGGGGGTGGCGGATCCTGCCCCTGAGTTGCAGCAGGCCTTCCGCTTTCTGGCGCGCCTGCGATGTTATCTGCATTGCCAGTCGGGGCGCGATAACAATGTTCTCTCGTTCGACGCTCAGGACGCGATTGCCGAAGAATGGCGGGCACACGACGCGGGGACCTGGATGCGCGAGTATTACCGGCACTCGCGGGCCATCTATCGCGCCGCGATCCGGGTGCTGGAGGCAGGCGAGGCGCAGTCCAGTTCTCTATTCGCGCAGTTTCGTGACTGGCGGTCGCGGCTTTCGAATTCGGATTTCAGCGTGCATCGCGAGCGCGTGCATTTTCGGGCGCCGCAGCGGCTGGAGGTGGAGCCGGAACTGGTGCTCCGTCTATTCGAGTTCGTGGCACGCCACGGAATTCGAATCTCGCCGGAGGCCGAAGAGCGCATCGAATTGCACATGGGACGGCTGCGGGCGTACTTCGCGGAGTCGCTGCCCCTTTGGCCCGCTCTGAATTCGATTCTGTCGCTGCCGCATGCGCCACTGGCGGCTCGGGGCATGCACGAATCGGGCGTGCTGGCGGCATTGTTTCCGGAATTAGAAGTGATCGAGTGCCTGGTGATCCGCGACTTCTTCCACCGCTACACGGTGGATGAACATACGCTGGTGGCGATGCAGCACCTGTGGCATCCGAACGGCGGATATGCCGATCTGCTGGCGGAGGTGAAACAACCGGGCGTCCTGATGTTTGCACTTCTGTTCCACGACTCGGGCAAGGGGCTCGCCGGCCAAGGCCACGTGGATGGTTCGCTACGGCTGGCGGGGACGGCCATGGCGAGGGTTGGCATGCCGGCGCAGGATCGCGAGACCGTGCAGTTCCTGATCCAGCGGCACCTGGATCTTTCGCTGGCGATGCAATCGCGCGATGTCTTCGACCCCCAGACCATTCGCGACGTAGCGCGGCAGGTAGAGACGGTGGAGCGGTTGAAGGCCCTGACGGTGCTGACGTATGCCGACATCAGTGCGGTGAATCCGCAGATCATGACACCATGGCGGTCGCAGCAACTGTGGCAGCTTTACCTCATGGTGTACAACGATCTGACGCGGTCATTGGAATCGGACCGGATCGAGACGGTGCCGTCCGGCCCGCCGGAACGCATCGAGTTCCTGCAAGGTTTTCCAACGCGGTACCTGCGGACGAACAGCGAGGCCGAGATCGACAGTCACATGGCGCTGGAGGAGAAGAGCCGAAAGCGCGGAGTGGCGGTGGAGATCCGCAAGCTGGAGCCGGCCTGGCAATTGACCCTGGTGGCGAGCGATCGCGAAGGGCTGTTCGCCTCGGTGGCGGGGACTCTATCGAGCTTCGGAATGAATATTCTGAAAGCGGAGGCATTTTCGAATCGCCGCGGGCTGGTGCTCGATACCTTCACATTTGCCGATCCCAATCGCACTTTGGACTTGAATCCCAGCGAGGTAGATCGATTGCGCGCCACCACGGAACGGGTGATCGCTGGAAAGGCGGACGTGCGGGAGTTGCTGCGGAGCCGTCCGAAGCCCACGCTGCCGAGTCGCAAGGCGCGCATTCCGGCCACGGTCTCGTTCGACTCGGAGGCCAGTCGAACGGCCACGCTGATCGAGATTGTGGCGGAAGACCGGCCAGGACTGCTCTACGATCTCGCGTCGGCGATTTCGTCAAACGGGGGCAATATCGAGGTGGTTCTGATCGACACGGAGGCCCACAAGGCGATCGACGTGTTCTACGTGACGGCGGACGGCCGGAAACTCACGCCAGAGAAGCAGGCACTGCTTGCGGAGTCGCTGCGCAAGGCTTGTTAGGCTGCGAGCTTCGATGGCAGCAGTCTCCGATCCTGTGATGCCGGATGCTTTTCCGCTTGAGCATGTCGGATCCAAGCGAATTCGATTCGTGCATGTACGGGGAGTGTGCCTGGCAGGGCTAGCGCGGCAGTCTTAAGTCATCAGCGACCAGGCTTTACGAGTTCCCACCCAAAACTAAAAGCGGTCCGCAGGAGACGTCGTGGGCTGCACTCAGACAGCCCCCACCTACGAGGCACCCAATCCGCACGGTCGCCTGAATCTTCACCTTGGGTTCGCAGCGCTTGAGGCGACCGCGTAGCACCGCGATGACGAAGGTTTGGGTGAACGCTCCCTCACGGTCGCGGCTCGTAAGCTACCCACCTACGCTCGCGCGATGGGTGCGCGTGCGAGCCGCGCGCGTGAGCAAGCGACGCCCATCGTTTCGTGGTGCAGGCGACTCGGCCCGGCGATTCCGGGTTTCGAATGCGAGCCGCGCGCGTGAGCAAGCGACGCCGAACGTTCGACGTCACTTTTCCGGCTTGCGGATACGCACCTGTGGACGTAGGAGAATTCACCTCCCGCGCCCTTGTAAGTTAGACTTGATCCCGCCGGTTTCGAGCCGGAAAACTGGCGCATAATTATTGGGAACACATGCGGATCAACGGTATCAGTGCCTATCGGGTCGAACTGCCTCTGTACGAGGGGAGCTATAAGTGGTCGGGCGGAAATTCAGTGGAGGTATTCGATTCCACGGTGGTGGCCATCCACACCGATGACGGGGTGATCGGGTACGGAGAGATCTGCCCTCTGGGTCCGGCTTATCTGCCTGCGTATGCGGCAGGAGCACGCGCGGGTATCGCCGAAGTCGCCCCGCACCTTCTGGGGCTCGACCCAACTCAGCTTCAGGTGATCAACCGGCGGATGGACCAGGCGCTGCGCGGCCACCCTTACGTGAAGTCGGCGCTCGATATGGCCTGTTGGGACCTGCTGGGCAAGGCGAGCGGCCAATCCGTGGCGGTGCTGTTGGGCGGGCGCTACGGCGATGATTTCCCGCTATACCGTGCCATCTCTCAGGACACGCCCGAAGCGATGGCCGATCACGTTAAACTCTATCGCTCCCAAGGGTACACGAAGTTTCAGCTCAAAGTGGGCGGCAACCCGGACACCGACATCGCGCGCATCCAATCCACTGCCGCCGTGCTCGAATCGGGCGACGTGTTGATCGCCGACGCCAACACCGGTTGGACGCAGCACCAGGCCCTGCGTGTCGCCGACGCTGTCCGCCATGTGGACGTTTATATCGAGCAGCCATGCCTGCATTACGAAGAGTGCCTCGCGGTCCGGCGCCATACCAACCGCCCCTTCGTGCTCGACGAAGTGATCGACGATGTCCACATGGTTCTGCGCGGCTACGCGGACAAGGCCATGGATGTCATCAACCTCAAGATCTCCAAAGTTGGGGGATTGACCAAGGCGCGCCAGATTCGCGATCTCTGCGCCTCCCTAGGAATCGCCATGACCATTGAGGACACGTGGGGAGGCGATATCGTCACGGCGGCGATTGCCCACCTCGCGCACAGCACGCCACCCGAGTTGCTCTTCACGGCCACCGACTTTAACAGCTACGTGACCGTGAGCATTGCCGAAGGCGCGCCGCAACGCTCGAATGGACGCCTGGCCGCATCCATCGCTCCGGGGCTTGGTATTCAGCCTCGCATGGAAGTGCTGGGAGAGCCGGTCCTCCGTATCGGCAAGGCCTGACCGTCGCTACCCGTTGGCGTGGCAGCTATGAATGCCGGACTGGCTCGCGCCCGGCGTTCCAGTGAACCGCCATCTCCCGCACCGCCCGGCGCAGCTTCTCGGCGGTATACGCCGCGTAGCCGAGCAACAGTCCCGGCTTCGGATCCGCCTTGGCTGCATAGGCGGAAAGCGGTGCACACTCGATGCCCGCGCTCGACAACGCTTCCGAGACTGCAACGTCGTTGGCGCCCTCCGGCAGCCAGCCCACCAGATGCAGCCCCGCGTCCGATTGCTGCACGTGCAGAATACCCTGAAGATGCGTTTGGATCGCCTTCACGAGAACCGCCTGCCGGTCCATGTAGACCGCTCGCATGCGCCGAATGTGCCGGCCGAAGTGCCCGTCCTCCATGAAGCTGGCGAGCGTGGCTTGCTCCACGAGCGGCGGCTGGCGGTCTGCCAGAGCCTTTGCCCCCTGGAACGCCCCCGCCAGGTCCTTCGGAACCACCAGGTACCCAAGGCGCAGTGCCGGATGCAGCACTTTACTGAAAGTTCCCATGTACAGCACGCAGGCCGACTCGTCGAGCCCTTGTAGCGCGGGCAGGGGAGGGCCCTTGTAGCGGAACTCGCTGTCGTAATCGTCCTCCACGATCCAGGCGTGATGACGCCGTGCCCAGTCGAGCAGGGCAAGGCGACGCCGCAGCGGCAGCGTCGCGCCTAATGGATACTGGTGCGACGGGCAGACGTAGGCAAGCCGCGCCTTCGGCAGCGGCTGGTGCTCCTCGACGATCAAGCCGTCCTGGTCGACGGCGACCGGCAGAATGGTGGCGCCCGCCGCGCGAAATGCGGCACGGGTACCGAGGTAACCGGGGTCCTCAATAATCGCCGGATCTCCAGGGTCGAGCAGCAAATTCGCGGAGAAGTTCAGCGCCTGTTGCGTGCCGGCGACGATGATCACCTGCTGCCAGTCGCATCGCACGCCGCGCGACGCACGCAGATAATCCGCGATGGCGTGACGCAGTGGCGGGTACCCCGCGACGAATCCGTAACCGTACAACGACGAGGGCAGCGTACGCGTGACACGCGAGCGCGTGCGGTTCCACAAGGCGAACGGGAACAGATCGAGCGCAGGTACCCCAGGGCGGAAGGGGACCGCCGGCTTGTCGCCATACAGCCGGCTCACGCTGCTCTCCGCCAGCATCCGGCCTCGTTTCGAAAGCTGCGGCCGCGTAGGGGATTCAGAGGAAATGTGGTTGGCGCTGTGCGGTTCCAATCGCCGGACAGGGAGCGCGGAGGCGACAAACGTCCCGGAACCATGGGCCGACTCGAGATATCCCTCAGCGGTGAGTTGCTCGAAGACAGAGATGGTGGTGTTGCGAGCCACCCCGAGCTCGCTGGCCAGCAGCCGGCTCGAAGGAAGCCGGGTGCCCGGCCGCAGCCGCTTTTCGATTACCGCGCGCCGCAACTCGTCGCTGAGTTGGCGCTGGAGGGTAGAACTCCGGCGCCGATCCAGCAACAGCGATTGGAATAGTTCACTTCGCATGACCGAATCGGGCGAGAAATTCCATCATACGCCTCCCGCCCTGCCGTGCGAAAGTGGACCTGTCGAACCAACAAGAAGTGGCTCTTTGAGAAAACCACTTTCGCCGCTATGGTGGAAGTGTGATGGACCAATACACGCCTACTGAGCGCACGCAGGTTCGGCGCCTCTCGAAGCGGGGAATTTATGACAAAGCCCCGATCCACGCGATCCTGGACGAGGGGCGCATCTGCCACGTTGGATTTGCCGTTGAGGGACAACCGTACGTCGTGCCCACCGGCTATGTGCGCGTGGGCGATCAGGTATACATCCACGGCTCGGCCGCCAGCCGGATGCTGCGTTCGCTTGACCAGGGAATCGCCGTTTGCGTCACCGTGACCCTGATGGATGGGTTCGTGCTGGCGCGTTCGGCCTTCCATCATTCGATGAACTATCGCTCGGTGGTGCTGCTTGGCACCGCGCGTTTGGTGACCGATGCCGAGGAAAAGCTGGCTGCCTTGCGGGCGTTCACGAACCATATTGTGCCCGGCCGTTGGGAGGAGGTCCGGCCGCCTACGGAGCAGGAGTTGAAAGGGACAAGCGTGCTTGCTGTTCGGTTGGACGAAGTGTCGGCGAAGGTGCGCACCGGTCCTCCCATCGACGATGAAGAGGATTATTCTCTGCCGGTTTGGGCGGGCGTGGTGCCTGTCGAAACGCGCTTCGGAGATCCGGTATCGGACGGCCGCGTTCCGGCCGGAGTGACGCCTTTTCGTGTCGAACGGCTGGCGCGTCCGCACCTGGTAGGCGACTGAACGGAACTCACGCGGGAATCCGGCTCACGTCGGCGCTCGCGCTACAACGACTCGCCGGTGGTCGGGCATACGGACTGCCCTGGAACCCTACGCTACTGGCCCCACGTTCTCGCCCATCCACGCCGAGACTGCAGCACCGTCCGCCGCGAAGCCGACGAGCATGGCCGTCTTACGGCCGAGTGACGGTCTTCAGACTTTTTGGAGCACCGCGATAAACCCTGGCCCTGGCGATTCCACTATTTCGCTCACCGCCCAACCGGTCTTTTCGACAATACGGCGCACCTCATCCGGTGATGCGAACAGGTAGTCGAACCAATCTCCGCGAAATTGCCGATACCGGATGCGCAAACGAATCTGTCCAGCCATCCGCCCCCGTTCGCGATTTCTTTGGTGATAGGCCAAATGTACGGGATCACGCGTCGTGTACGGATCGGCTGCCGCCGCGATGATGAGGGCATTTGGTGTCGTGATCCCATGCATCGTGGCCAGGAGAATTCGCGCACGTTTGAGCCCGCCGAACAAACCAAAGTTATTTCCGTACAGCACGATTGTGCCAAATCGCGTCCGCAGGGACTGAATTTCGTGGATCGACAGGACGCGGGCGGATTTCACGCCGCGAAGCTTGGAGACCCTTACCGCCAAAGGCGAGTTGTCGATCGCCAACACGCGGTGGCCGTGATTTTGAAGATAAAGCGCCACTCTGCCCGCGCCACACCCTATGTCGAGAACCGGGCCGCGTGCTCGCTGGATCGCCTCCCGTTCATGGATCGCCCAATTCTCGGGTGCCTGAAAATAAGGTAAGGCGCTCCCGAGATCGATCAGCCCGTCTTCCCGTTCGACGATTTCGTGGGTGCTGACGCCTTTGTAGCAGTTCCAGATCTCCTGCCCGTAGGCGTCACGCTCCGGGGGCATGGCTGCCCTGCCGGACACTGGTCTCGCGCTCATGGGATTATTGTTTCACGCCGGGTCAGTTCTATTTGTGAGTCAGTGATGGTCGGTTTGTTTCCTCGATCTGCCGGGGGCGAATCCGGACGCGCAGGAACCTGATCCAAGGCGGCGCGGTTTCTGCGTCTGAAGAGAAAAGGCGAACGGGGCGCGACGCTCCAGCTTTTACCCGACCGCGGTTCCGCCCACCGTCAGCCGATCGATCTTAATCGTCGGAATGCCCACACCCACCGGAACACTCTGCCCTTCCTTAC
Source organism: Bryobacteraceae bacterium (assembly GCA_035295745.1). Classification (GTDB taxonomy): domain Bacteria; phylum Acidobacteriota; class Terriglobia; order Bryobacterales; family Bryobacteraceae; genus JAIQFL01. The sequence goes on from DATGIL010000015.1 coordinate 220,041, forward strand.
CGCAGACGCCGATCCCTTCGTCGAGGCGCAAATCGTTGCCCACCATGCTGACGTATTTCAGCGCCTCAGGGCCGTTGCCCATGAGGGTTGCATTGCGGATCGGGCGCGTGAGTTTGCCGTCTTCGATGAGGTAGCTCTCCGAAGCGGAGAAGACGAAGTTGCCGCAGGTGATGTCGACCTGGCCTCCGCCGAAATTCGCGCAATACAGGCCTCTCGACACGGACTTGATGATATCGGTGGGATCGCTCTCACCGGCCAGCATGAAGGTGTTGGTCATGCGGGGCATGGGAAAATGTGCGTAGCTTTCGCGGCGGCCGCTGCCCGTGGATTCCGAGCCCAACAGGGTGCTGGAGAGCTTGTCCTGGAGGTAGCCGCGCAAGATGCCGTTTTCGATGAGCACGTTGCGCTGGGTAGGATGGCCTTCGTCGTCGACATTGAGCGAACCGCGGCGGCTGTTGATGGTACCGTCATCGATCACGGTGCACAATTCGCTGGCGACTCGCTGGCCCATGCGTCCGCTATAGGCGGAGACGCCTTTCCGATTGAAATCGGCCTCGAGGCCGTGTCCTACCGCTTCGTGGAGCAGGATTCCGGGCCAGCCCGGGCCCAGCACGACGGTCATCTCGCCGGCGGGTGCAGGCACGGAGTCGAGCATGGCGATGGCCTGGCGGGAGGCCTCGATGGCGAAATGCTCGGGGGTCTTTTCGTTGAGGAAGAAACTCAGTTCCACGCGTCCGCCGCCGCCGGCATGGCCGCGCTGGGGCATGCCGCCGTTTTCACGTGCCAGGGCGGATACGCTCAGGCGGGCTAAAGGCTGGCGGTCGAGGGTGAGGACGCCCTCACTGGTGGCGACCATGACCTGCCGAAGGTTGTCGGCGTACATAGCCTGCACCTGGAAAATCCGCGGGTCGAAGGCCCGGGCCGAGCGGTCTGCGCGCTTGACCAAGTCGACGCGCTGGGCGAATTCGGTTTCGGTGGGAGCGACGAGGACGGGATAGAGGTTGTGGCGAGCGCCCTCGCTGAGATCGAATTTGTCCACTTTGCTCGGACCGGCTGCGATGTGGGCTGCCACCTGGGCGGCCTTACGGATCTTTTCCGGGGAGAGGTCGTCGCTGTAGGCGTAGCCCGTGCGTTCACCTGCAATCACCCGGACGCCGACGCCCATGGAGACGCCTTGCGTCGCGCTCTTCACGATCGATTCGTCGATGCTGATGGAACTGGAAACCAGGTATTCGAAGTAGAGGTCGGCGTAGTCCCCTCCATGGGAAAGGGCTTCCGCGAGGTAGTTTTCCAGGTCCTGGCGGGTGATGTTGAAGCGGGTGGCAAAAATGGACTCGGAGTGCTGCATAATTTCAGGCTACCATGGGCGAATTTTCCCGGTGTCCGCTTCATGTGGGACGGTTTACCTGGTGAACAGCCTTTACAAGTCCTTGCAATTGGCCTGAGTTTACATCTGGGATAATGGCGACAGTAATGCTTTCTTCATCGGATCGGGACCCGGGGGCTGCCATGGCCCGGACGGGCCACTTCTGCCCAGCGGGCGGGTATCTGCTTTTGCGTTTCCAATCAAAGCTTTGTAACCTGTCTACTGGCCGGTACGCCTATCTGAACGGAGCCATCAGGGCTTTCGGATGCCGGCACTTTTAGCCATGGTGCCGCATGCTGGTTGATTTCGAGCTGATCAAACGCGCCCAGAAAGGCGATGGAGCGGCATTCAACGAAGTCGTACTGGCATATCGAAAGCGCATTCTGGGGACGATCTCGCGGTTGATCGCCCATCCAGAAGATGTCGAGGACGTCGCACAGGAAGTCTTCTTGCGACTGTACTTTTCGCTCGACCAACTGCGGGCGCCCGAGGTTTTCGAACCTTGGCTGTATCGTCTGACGCAGAACGCTGCCTACGACTATCTTCGGAAGCAGCGGCGGCGGCAGGAGTTCCGGATGTCCGACCTGTCGGAGCAACAGGTGGTCATGGCCGATGCCATGGCGGGGGGCAAAGCGGAGCAAAGCGATCAGCATCAGAAGAAGATTCGCGAATCGGTGGACGCGCTCCTCGGAGCGGTGTCCGAGGCTGATCGCATCTTATTGATGCTGAAAGAAGTAGAAGGGCTTTCGTTGAAGGAACTTGAAAAGATTTATAAGGTCAACGAAAATGCTCTTAAGGTTCGGCTATTCAGAGCCCGGCAGCGGGTATTGAAGGCTTTTGGAGCAGGAGAAAAGGGAGGTCCCCGGTCAAAACCGGGAGAGTAGGCTTATGATGGATTCGATGCGCGGCAACAATGAGGAAAGACTGGATGCCCTGTTCCGGGCGTACCACGCTGCGTGCCCCGTCCCGGAGGCCAGCGCGAATTTCATGCCGGAACTATGGCGCAAAATTGAGTCGCGTCAAAAGGTAACGTTTTCGTTCCGTCGCATGGTTAGCGGATTTGTGACGGCGGCCCTGGCGCTTACAATCGCTCTTGGTGTGTACATGTCCGTGCCCACCACGAACCCCAATACTCCGCAAAGCTACATTGAAGCTTTGGCGGAAGCCAATCCGCTGGAAACGCCGGACATCGGCGACACAGTGCATCTTGAGCGGGTAGATCCCGGCCGTTGAGCGGACACAACCCATGCCAAGTTCTAAGTGGTCTGCATTCCTCTCCCTGTTCGTCGTCTTTTTCAGCGGAGCGGTTCTGGGCGCGTTTGCGTACCGGCTGTACACGGTGAACGCAGTCGCCGCAGTTCCGATTGCACCGCAAAAAAAGGGTGATACCCCTGAGGAATTTCTGCGAAAACGTCTCGCGGAGATGAAGGATCGGGTCAAGGCAGACGACCAGCAATTGGCACAGATCAAACAGGTTTACAACGATACCCGCGAGCAGTTCGAGCAGCTCCGGGCAAAGATGAATAAGGAAGGGCAGCAGGCGCGAGTACAGATTGACGACAATCAGGTCGCCAAGATCAAAGCAATTCTGCGGCCTGACCAGATTCCGGTCTACGAGCAGATCCGCGCCGAGCATGAGGCGGCTCGCAAGCGCCACCAGCAGGAACGCGAGCAGGCCAACCACAAGTAACGCGCAACGAAACCTTCAGACAGAAAAAGGGCCGGATTTTCGAATCCGGCCCTTTTGATCTTTTGGGGCAGCTTGGATGGAGATGCCAGCGGTTAAGCGACCGGCTGATTTCTCTTATCCTTTTCGCCGCGGGTTGCCTTGTATTTCTTTTCGAATCGATCGATACGCCCGGCAGTGTCTACCAGTTTCTGGCGGCCCGTAAAGAACGGGTGGCAGCTCGAGCAAATTTCCACGCGGATGTCGCCCTTGTGGGTGGAGCGCGTTTTCCAGTTGTGGCCGCAGGCGCAGATGACGCGAACTTCGTTGTAAGCGGGGTGAATTCCGGCCTTCATTGTATTACGGGGATTCCTTTCGAGACTTTCAGTATAGCAAACGCACAAACCCCCGTGAACTCCCAGGAGCTCACGGGGGCAGGTAGCCTACGAATTATACCTGAGGCTGATAGCTGACGCTTGAGGCAGCCGGTCCACAGGAACTTGATCCCGATACTGGACGGGATCGGCTACGTTAGAGGCTCGACTTCAACAGTCGGCCACCTCTCGCGGTCGTATGTTACTTTCCATTATGCTGGACCACCTCCTTTTCCAGTGATGTCTTGATCCTCTCACGGGTCCCGAAAGTTGTCAATATCGGACCCGCGAAAAGCGGTGAACGCTCATGCATTGTTTGGGTTACAGGTGGCGTGAGGCGTAGCGGCACATCGCCAGGCCATCCATTAGGTTAAAGGGAAACTGGCCAGTGGTGTAGTGTCCGCAGGGTAGCGTGAAGATCTCGTGAGGGAGCTGGAGCTCGCGGAAGCTTCGTAAGACTTCGCGCGAATAGACCGGCAGGAATGTGCTATCGTGCTTCGCCCAGATCAGCAGGCTTTTCAATTCGCGGCCCTGCAGCCGGTGGAGATATGCCGACGGGCTGATGACGCTCCAGTAGCGCCGCAATTCCTCCAGATTGATGTGATCGGCGAAGCCTTGCCGCACGTTGCCGGTGGAGAGGCCATTCCACACCACGTCGGAAAAGTTCATCGAGACATGGTTGAAGATGCCGAGTTTGACACGTAAGTCGTGCGCGGTGGCGATGAAGGCAACGCACGACCCCAGGCTGGTTCCCAGGATCCCGATGCGCTGATATCCTTGCTGCTGCAGCCAATCCAGGCAGGCACGGACATCCACAATCGACTGCCGGTTGGCGTGGATGGTGCGGCCCACATTGCTCGAGACGTGGTAGTCGGCGCGCTGCAGTTCGGCAGGCTTGCGTTCGGCGTGGTACGCCATGGTCATGCGCAAGGCGCTGATTCCAAATCGATTGAGGAGCTTGGCGAGGCCCACATGGCCGTCCGGCCCGGAATTCCATTGCGGCAGGACTACCAGCGCCCGGCCCTGATCTTTGGGCGCTGGGAACCAGAGGGCGGGAACGGTGTTGTTTTCCGGATAGCGCGTTTGCACCGGGCTGGTGAAGGTCAATGTTCCGTCATGAAGCTTGAAATCGGTGGGGGTCTGGTAGGTGTAGAAGCGATCGGAATCCTGCAGCGCCTCTTCTACAAAGCGGGCGACACAGTCCTTCGCATTTCCGTTGGCTTGCGGCGGACAGTAGGGAAAGCCGACGGCGTGCAGCCACTCGGTACCCCAGTCAAACGGCCGAACCACTCGGTTTGTGTCGCGAGTCGCGAGCTTACGCTCCCAACGATCGATCCAACGAGCGTAGAGTCCCGTCATTTTTCAGGAGAATTTTCAGTGTAGCAAAAAGAAAAAGCCCCGCACCGGCAGATGGAACCAGTACGGGGCTGCGAATCGCCCAGAGGAGGCAACGCACCAGAAGCCCAAAACCTCTTAAGAACCCAGCATTGACAATGCAAGTCCATCACCAGAGTTAAGTTGTTGAATTTGCAGGCGGATTGCTGTGTTTCCTACCGAATTCCGTAGGAACGGCTTCTGTTTTTCACAATCTGGCAGTCGCTACTCGTTAATGAAAGCACCAGGCCGGATCCGCGTAAACCTGCCACGGTACAATCGAAGCCAGTGAGCGACGCGCCCAGAGCAGACAGAGAAGCTGCCGGTACGCCATCCGAGACCGGACGCGCACTCGCCGGTTTTCTGCTCTCCGGCTTTCTGCAGGCCCTGCTCGGGTCCGTGCTGATCGCCTGGGGATATCATCGCGACCCACCCGACTTCACTGCGGTTGGAAACTACTTCCTCAGCCTGGCGGTCGGAATTGTGGCAGCTTCGGCACTGGCGAAGTCGCTGATGAGGTCGCGGGGCCTCTCGTTTCTGCTGGTGTTCGCCTGTGCGCTCGCCTGCCTGGCGCTGTCGTATCTGGCGCTGGTCGGACCTCCCCTTTCCGCCTGGTGGCGCGTGGCTGGATTTCTGGTGCTGGGGGTCAGCGCCGGGCTGCTCAACCGGGCCCTGTTTCACGCGATTTCCCGCGGCTACACGGCAGATCCGGCCGGAACGGCGAATCAAGGAGGCATCTGGTATGGCGCCGGATGCCTTCTGGCGACATTGATGGTGTCCGCCGCGATCTATGCTTTTAGCACTCCTGCCATTCTCATTTTCATGGCGCTGGTGCCGGGCGTCTTCGCTGCCATCTACGCCCGCAGCCGATATACGGTATTGCCCGAAGCCACCCAACCCACACTCCGTCAGGCGGTGGAGGATTTCCGCAGTCCTGGCGCGATCCTGTTCGCCCTGCTCCTCTTTTTTCAGTTCGGCAACGAATGGTCGATCGGAGGGTGGCTGCCCATCCTGCTCTTCCGGCTGGTTGGCCTCAGTCCGGAAGCGGCGCTGCGGACGCTCGCGCTCTACTGGCTCTGCCTCACCGGCGGCCGTCTGGTCGCGGTGATGATTCTGCCGCGCGTGCGCCATGCCAAGATTCTGATGGGTAGCGTGCTGGCCGCTCTGTTTGGATGTCTGATCCTCTTCTCCACCGATAACAGTTTCGGCGCCGCTACCGGCGCAGTTTTCCTCGGGGCGGGATATGCGAGCATCTATCCATTGGTGGCAGAGGCCATCGGGCGGCGTTTCCCTTACTACCATCCGGGATTCTTCAGCGGCATTTTCTCGCTGGCACTGGTTGGAGGGCTGATTGCTCCGGCTACTCTGGGCTACGTGGCGGCAGGTCTGGGAGTCAAGGTGGTGTTCGCAATTCCATTGATCGGAACGTGCACGGTGGCGCTGCTGATTCTGCTGATCTGGCTGGAGTCGAAGGTGACTGGACGATGAGAAACGACAGCGGCTGGAGAGCGTATGGCACGGGTTTGGCACTCGGTCTGATTTTGGTGGTTGCGGCATCCGCGGAGTCATTGCCGCAGGGTATCGATCGGCTTCTGGCGACGACTCCCGTCGCGCGCACGGCGTATTGGGGGATTCAGATTGTCGACCTCAGAAACGGGAAGACCCTCTTCGAGCTGAATCCGGACCATTTCTTCATCCCGGCGTCCAACATCAAGCTCTTCACTACGGCGATGGCGCTTTCGCGTCTCGGGCCCGACTTCACCTTTCAGACGCGGGTGCTGGCCGATGCGGCACCGGACGCACTGGGCCGGATTCACGGGCCGCTGCGCCTGGTGGGTGGCGGAGATCCAAATCTGTCGGCCCGTGAAATTCCTTATCACCCGGGGCCGATCACTGGCAATCCTCTGGTAGCGATTGAAGATCTGGCGGATCAAGTCGCCTCGCAAGGGGTGAAGCGGGTGGATGGCGGCATCGTGGGGGACGACACCTGGTATCTCTGGCAGCCCTATGCGACGGGCTGGGCGATCGAGGACCCACAATCGGACGACGGGCCGCCCGTCTCCGCACTGACGGTCCACGACAACGCGGTGTCGGTGAATGTGCGGCCCGGTGCGCGCCAGGGAGATCTTGCCGCTCTCACGCTGAATCCGCCGCTGGAGTATTACCTGCTCGACAATCGCGTGCGGACAGGATCGCCGGAATCTGAGCCGCGCCTTCACTTTGAGCGCATTCCGGGGAGCCTGGAAGGTCAGCTCTGGGGCACGATTCCGTCTCGGGATGAGGAAAGGAACCTGCTGCTGAGCATCGAAGATCCGGCCCTGTACGCGGCGAAGGCGCTGGCGCGGGCGCTGGAAGACCGTGGAGTCGTGGTGGAAGGCGGAGTTTCCGCCCGGCACCAGTATCCCAACGAGGTGCGCGACCTGACTCACGCAGCCGAGGGCACCAGTGTCACCGGCACCGAACTTGCGCGCCGCACCTCAGCTCCCCTGCTGGAAGACTTGCGGGTCACCAACAAAGTCAGCCAGAATCTGCACGCGGAGATGGCGCTGCGGGCGGTCGGCAGGGCCCGGCGGAACATCGGCAGCTTTGAGGCAGGGCTCGCGGAACTGGAGACGTTCCTGGCGGAGGCTGGAATCGAATCCGACGCCTACAGTATCCACGACGGCTCCGGCTTGGCGCGTCTCGATCTGCTGACACCCGCGACTGTGGTCAAGCTGCTGCGGCACATGTATGCATCGCCGGTGCGTGAGTCGTGGATCTCGCTGCTTCCAGTGGGAGGCAAGGACGGCACGCTCGCAGCGCGCTTCGGAGATGGGCCGGCGTCGGGCAGGATCTACGCCAAGACGGGATCCCTCAGTCATGTAAGTGCGCTTTCCGGTTACGCGCAGCGGTTGAACGGCGATTGGGTGGCGTTTTCGATTCTGGTGAATAATTACAACTCGCGCGCGGCGGAAGTGAGAGAAGTGATGGATCGGATTTGCGGTCTTATTCTGGAGTAGGAGTAGGAGTCAGTAAAGCTTGCTTACTGAGGGGTCGTTTGCCCGCTTTTGCACAACGGCCTGTTAGCGCAGGTCAGTCGGAATTAGAGTTAACTTGATCTCGGGATGGTCGCTCTCCGCGAGACTGACTGCCACACCGCGGCTTTCCAACGGCCCGAGAAAAGCGGGGTCCATGAAAAAGTTGTCGAAGCCGTTCCGCTCCCATGCAAAGGCTCGATAGTCACCTGGCGGGATGTCGTGGATGGTGAATCGGCCGCATGAATCGGTGGAGGCTTGCAGGTAGGCGTGCGGATCGGTCTTGCGATCGGCCTCCTGAGGAATCAGTACCACGTTTACCTCCGGGCAGGGCTGATCGGAGCCCGATGAGACGACGCTTCCGGTCACACTGCCTGGCTTGGGACTGAGGATCAGGTCGAGTTTAACGGGCGGGCTTGCGTCGAGGTCGACGACGCGGTCTGGCAACTCTCGTGATTCCGAACGCACCGCTTTCAGGTAATACCCCGGAAGCGGATATATCACTTTGTATCGGGCAGGAGGGACATCCTCGACGCGAAAGGTTCCATCGGAGTTCATGGAGGTCGAGACGATGAAGCCTGGGCCTGGGTCGACAGAGAAAAACTGCGCCGTTACGGCGGCGAGGTTCGCTGCTGCGGCGTCGCCCTCGATGTGAACGCGACCGCTGATCGTGCTGCCCGGGATCGGCAGGATGGTCAGTCCCTCTACGCCACCGGCGCCGACTGCGATCGCGCGGAGTGCCATAGCGGAGACTCTCTGGCGGCGCTTCGCCTCGCCCGATCTTGAGCAGGCGCCGGAAATAGTCGAACCGCTCGACTCCGGGAGTAATGACGATCAGCAGATCCGCCTTCGTGCCGCGCTGCGTCCGGAATGCGTGCGGCATGCGCGGCGGGACCACCACCACATCGCCTGCCTCCGCCGTCAACACCTCGGTGCCTGACAACACCTCGGTGCCTGACAACACCCTTACGGCCCCATCCAGCACGTAGGACATCTCCGCCGACCGGTCGTGGCGATGCGGGCGAGCTCCGTCCGCATCTTTTTCCAGGCTCACGCGTACCGTCGACAATGCGCCACCTGTCGCGTTGCTGTCCACCCGGAGCCGGATCTTGCCCGTGGGTGCGGCGAGCGTTTCCGCATCCATGTTTCGCGCGACCACGGTTTCAGGGAACTACGGTATCAGAAACGACATGCTCACCTCGTGCTGGCTTCAGCCTTTACTGGCATCTCATTTTCACGGCGCGTCCGGCTTCGGGCCACAGTAGTCGATGATGCAGGCCGGCATCGGCGAAGGCTCGGTCGATCTCCTGGCGGCCTTCCGAAAAATGGGCTCAGCCCTCGAAATGGAGCGGGATCACAGCCGCGCCGGAGAACTCCTTGGCGGCTTCCACAGCTTCCGCGGCTGTCATGGTGAGGTGGAAGGGCCCCACTTCCGGCACGCGCGCCGCTCCTAAGTTTAGAATCACCGCCGCGACCGGAAAGCGCCTGGCCACCTCGGCGACCTCTTCGTACCAGACGGTGTCGCCGGCAAAATAGAATGCCTGCTGGGGGGCGTCCGTGGCAGACACAACGAATCCAATCACCGGACCGCGATCCAATCCGGCGGGGCCATGTCGCGCAGGCGTGCCGGTCACGCGCAGAGTTGGGCCGGCCGCAGTTGGCAGGTCGACGCTTTGCCACGGCGCCAATCCAACACTGTTTCGACCCAGCCGTTGTGCCCCTTCTGGCGTGGTGAGCACCTTCTTCGCGTTTTCCAGTGCCGCACGGCCGCTACGGTCGAGGTTATCGAAGTGATGGTCGTGGCTCAGCAGCACATAATCGAATGACGGGCGCTTTCCCGAGGTCGGAAAAGTGAGAATCCTTCAGTCCAGGGAGCGCGTCATTGTCCGTCGCCGGATAGCCACGACGATCGCGCTGAGCGCGCACCCTGCCACGAGTCCGATCGTCGCGAACATTTTGCGGTTCGGAGAGGCGGGCCGACTTGGCAAGTCGGCAGGATCAAGCACCTGCAAGTTAAGGGCGGGCCTCGCTGTCGCCCGCTGGAGGTTGGCCACCATCATGCGTGCCACCAGATCGCTTGCCACACGCTGCGCCTTGGCTGGATCGGGATAGGCGAACCGGATGACAAATGTGTCCGCGAACCGGCCACCAGCCTCAACAGCCAGCGGGTCGATTTCAATATCGCGAGCCATTGAACGGACGATATCTTCCAGCGCCGTCTCTCCGATTGATAGAGGTCAAGGCTCGGATTCATGATGACGTCCACCAGGGAGCCGCGACTGAGGACGTGCTGACGTGCTCCGTCGAGCCATTGGTTGACCGTCGCGGCATCCGGCCTCGCCCCATCCGCTTGCGTCAGTTGCAGGACGGTCCGCGACACATATTGATTGTCCATTTGGAATGCAACGATCGTGGCTACCAGCGCACCTGCGATTCCGAAGAGAGCCGTAATCTTGGGGAACGTCCACATTCTCACCTGCATATCGATCGCTCCTCGCAATACGTCGAAGAGATCGCGCCATCGGGGCCCAGCGTCCTCGATCAGCCTGTCGAGTTCAGGCCCATAGCGCTTCCGCCACGGTGCTGGATAAAGCATGGCGGCCCACCGGAGGAGCCTTCTCATGCGTGCTTCAGCCTTTTCTGCGCGGTGTGCAGGATCTTTTCGAGCGCCGCCACCTGTTCTTCCAGGTAAGTGCGGCCGAGGGCCGTGATGGTGTACGGCTGCCGACGATCCTGCGATTTCACGGGTCGGATCCAACCGCGCTCTTCCAGCCGGGTAATCGCGCCGTAAAGCGTCCCGGGTCCCAGACGGACGTTCGCAAACCGTTGAATGTCCTCCATCATTGCGTAGCCGTGTTTATCGCCATCTGCCAGGCTCGCGAGCACCAGAATCGTCGGATCGGACACCGTTATTTCGCCTCACGTAGTATCGTAAGGCGTAATAGCGGGTCTGTCAAGTAGGAGATGTTTAAACCAAGCTGGCCCTTGATTTTCTGCGTTCCCACCCACATCTCCCGACGTACAGTTAGGTAATGCGGATTTCGCGGCGTGGCCTGCTCCTCGGCACCTTCGGATCCCTGTGTGCGCAGGAGCCGCGATTCTCCACTGGCGTGGACGTCGTCACGCTGCTCGCAACCGTCCATGACCGTGACGGTAACATCGTCAAGAACCTGTCTCGCGAAGACTTCGTGCTGCAGGACAACGGCAAAACGCAGAACATCACCTACTTTTCGCAGGAATCGGATCTTCCGCTCACCATCGGCCTTCTCGTCGATACAAGCCGCAGCCAGAGACAGGTGCTGGAGCCGGAGCGGAGAGCCAGTTACCAGTTCCTTGACCAGGTGCTCCGCGAGGACAAAGACCGCGCTTTTCTCGCGCGTTTCGACACCGAGGTCGTAGTCGAGCAGAGCTTGACATCCTCGCGCAAAGAGCTGTCCGACGCACTAGCCAACTTGCAGATCCCCAGCCGCGCCGCGACACAAATCTATGAGGCGGTCCGCAGTACGTCGGAGCATCAGATGCGGCCGCTGAACGGGCGCAAGGCGTTCATCCTCCTATCCGATGGGGTCTCGGTCCGCGATGGCTGCTCGCCGAGCACGGCGATCGAATATGCGCAGCGGGCTGATGCGCTCATCTTCGCGATTCTGTTCGCAGGAAGTGGACACGGCGGCCGCGGGGGACGTGTCATTCCCGCCGTCAACGTGCGCGTCGGAGCGAGAGTTCTGGGTCGAAACGTGATGAAGCGTCTCGCCGGCGAGACCGGCGGCGCCTATTTCGAAGTCGGACCCGCACGTCCCATCGAGCAGATCTACGCCGAGATCGAAGAGACCTTGCGCAATCAGTACAGCATTGGCTACACGCCGAAAACGCCGGGCAACAGCGGCGAATACCGCAAGATCAAGCTGACGTCCAAGAAGCGAGGACTCATCGTGCAGACTCGCGACGGATATTACGCGAAATAGGCTGGACTATTGCGCCCGATCCACCGCGATGGTAACGGTATTCGAAGTGGTCCCGCCGATCGTCACCACGAGCGGAATCGCCGACCCAACGGACGCGGTGGCGGGTACCTGCGCGTTGATTTGATACAGCCCGACATAGCCCGGAGCGAGACCCGAGAACGACACGCTTGCCGGCACTCCGCCAATGGTGACGGTAGGTTGTACCAAGGTCGCCGCCAGCGGATTGGATGGCGACGGACTTCCCAGCGCCGGCCGGTTGCTGACATCCCCCAGACCGGTGCAGTAGATGGACACATATTCGCCGATCTTGGCCGGACGTGCCTCGGAAAAAACTCCAACCGGGGCGGCCACCGACGCGGTATTGGCGATCGTGACGGAGCCCTGCCCGGAGCCTTGTGAATTGGTGGTAAATATGGCGGGCGAGTAGGCCACCAGTTGCACCGGGATGGAGACGGACTGGACCCCTTGCGTCACGGTCAAAGTCTGCGTTCCTAACGCGAGCAGCGGCACTTGAAAGTTAATCTGATTCGGGGAAACGAAGAACACTGGTACCGTCTGCGTACCGGAGAGCAGCGTCAGCGTGGTTCCGCCAAGCGTGAACGGCAAGGGCGGCGCCAGATCGGCAACGGCGGTTTGTGCAGCCAGGTTGGTGCCGTATAACGTCGCGATGCTGCGCGGCGCGAGCGCATTGCCGCTCAGCGGATTCGCCGCGCTCACGAACGCAGCGGAGCTGGTCTTGGGACCAGGCCCGATCAAAAATCCTGCCGAGTTCGAGGTACCGCCTCCTGTTGCAGCGGTGAAGGCCGACACCGACGCCCTGCCTACCAGGGCCGTGTCGGCGGCCGGGATCTTCGCGGTCAGGTGCGCGCTATCGACAAAGGTGGTCGCGCGCGCCTGCCCGTTCCATCGCACCACTGTGCGGCTTCCGAAGCCCGAGCCGCTCACGGCGAGCGTGAAATCCGCTCCGCCGGCGTTGGCCGAGGTTGGAGAGATCGTGCTGATTTTGGGCTGCAGGGATGCGGACGCGAGCGGTACCAGAATGTCCCACACACTCCGCCCGTGAGTTGCGGCGCGCAACACCCGTGAACTTCGTTGCAGCACCAGCGAGTTCACTACCACCTTGGGCAACCCAATCCCGAGACTCGACCAGACGGCGCCGCCGTTGGTCGTCACCAACACTCCGGCGTCGGTCGCAATGTACAGAGTCTGCGGGATGTCCGGATCGATCACGAGATCGTTTACCGGGATGTTCGGAAGGTTCCCGCTGATGTCGGTCCAGGTCGCTCCGAAATTCCCGGTTTTGAAGACATGGCCCAGCACGTCCGTGCCGCCGTTAAAGCCCGAGAACGTCACGTAGGCCGTTGCGCTATCCAGGGGATCCACGGCAAGGTGCGTCACGGCGCGCGGTGGAAGCCCCGCACTGCGATTGGTCCACGTCGCCGCGGCTCCGTTTCCCGCGTTCCCGGTCATCTGCACCATGCTGTTGCTGGTGCCGATGTAGATGGTGTTGGAATCGGAAGGCGCCACCGCGACCGCCTTGAGAGAGCCCTTTTTGCCACCCGTCAGATCGGGTGAGATGGGATACCAGCGCCCGCCGCTGTCCTGGGTCTGCCAAAGACGATACGTCCCGAAGTAGAGAGTCTGCGGATTCGCGCCATCCATCGCAACCGGCGAGATGAACTGCGAGAGGTCGGTGGAATCGAGCCCGTACGATGCAGTGATCCACGACGATGTGCTGCCCGTCAAATTCAGCGATCGCAGAAACGACACGTTTTGACATGCCGCGTACGCAAGGCCGGGAAAGGCGGGGTCTACCGCGGTGAACCCGCCATCCCCGCAAGCGACCTGCTGCCAACTCAGGGTGCCGTCGTACACCTGGGTTCCGTTGTCCTGCGTTCCACCGACAGTCACTTGCGGGTTCGAGGGGTCGATAGACATGCCGGGATAGAACTGCGTGATCGCCAGCGTGCTATTGAGAGCGGCCCAGTTTACAGTTCCAGCCGAAATGTCGCTCGTGCTGTAGATCCCGCCATCATTACCGATGTACAGCCTGGTTCCGTCGGGCGTGAATGCAAAAACGTGGCAGTCCACGTGGATCAGAACATTGTTCGAGCCGCTTTGCGGTAAGGCCGTCCAGGTGGTCCCGCCATCCAGAGTGCGATAGACCTGCAGGGCGCCGGACCAGACAATGTTGGGATTGGAGGGATGCACACGGATGGAGTTGGTGAAGTACTGCTGCGTTCCCCAAAGCGCGGGGTTGGCAATCGGAAGCTTACTCCAGTTAGCTCCTCCATCCAGAGTCTTGTAGATGCCCAGCAATCCGTTCGTCGAGCTGTTACCGATTTGTGCATAGATGGTTGCCGGCGAGGAAGGGGCCATGGCGAGATCGATGCGCCCGACGTTGGTGGTCGGCACCGCGCCCGGTCCGCTCCCCATCGCCAGGCTCCACGTGAGTCCGCCGTCTGTCGAGTGGTAGATGCCGTTCTTGGAGTTCCCACCGACGGTGCCCAACGAGGCATAGGCGCTCGCGCCATTGGTCGGATCGAACACCACCGAGATTCCCGCTGCGCCCGTCAGCACATTGCTCCAGGTGGCTCCGGCATTGGCCGATCGCCATACACCGTTTTGGGAGGTGCACAACAGGATCTGGCTGTTTCCCGGGCGAATCGCCAGCGCCCCGATCCTGTCTCGCAGAAACGGTCCCACGATGTTGGTCCAGGTGGCGCCTCCGTCGGTGGACTTGAGAATTCCGGCGCCGTAGTAGCTGTCCTGCGCGAAGTTCTCTTCGCCGGTGCCGACGTACACGGTGTCGGGACTGCTGGGATCGATCACGATGGCGCCGGTCGCCAACGACGGCTGATCGTCGGTCAGCGGCGTCCAGTTACCACCGCCATCGGTAGTCTTCCAGACGCCTCCCTCCGCCGTTCCGATGTAGACAACGTTGTTGTCTCTCGGGTCGATTGCGATTGCAGTCACTCGTCCAGCCGTGGAGGAGGTGGTGTTGCCATCGGTGGGCTTCGGCCCGATCAGCGACCAGTTCACTGAATCCATGGTCACCGCCGGAAGGCTGCGGCCCTCGGGCGAGGCGTCGTGGAGCGCCTGATGCTGCAGTCGCGTCGCCGCGTCGATCTCACGGATTCGTCGGATTGCGTCCAGCCTGGCGCCGGCTGGGATCGAGGAGCGCGGGTACACGCGCTGGCCGTAAAACCATTCCTCGCGATTTCGCTCTTTATTCGCATCCTCCTTGCGCGGCCACTGTTGCGCGGACAGGAACGGTGCCATCAAGGTGAGGAGCACTGCTGCACGGGTGAAAGTCATACCTGCGATCTGTGTATTGTATGTCGCTTCGGTGATTTTTGTTACGCTGACGCGACGCAATACGTTCGCGCGATCAATGCGCTTGCGAGCCGCGCGCGTCAGCAAGCGATGTCCCATCGCTCCCCCAAAATCACTCCCTCACGGTCGTGGCTCGTTGTGAGCCGCGCGTCAGCAAAGCGATCTCGGCAAACACCCTCGGTCGAATTCAGCGCACTTGTGCCGAAAAGTCTCGACCAGGGGGTACAGACCAGGAAGAGTCTTTGCGCCACGTCCTGATTCCGGGAACATCCTGGCTGTTAACTTCGTCAATACCTATGCGTCTTTATCGAAGACATCCATGTCTAGATTGCCCCAGTTGCAACTGCGCGCTTCGTTTTGGGAGGCCACCCGGATCGCCGCGGATTCGCTCCGGAAGAACAAGCTGCGCAGCTTCCTCACACTTCTCGGGATTATCCTCGCTACCACCACCCTCATCGCAGTCACCGCGCTGATCCACGGGATGAACATCTACATCGCCGAGAAGGTCTCGAACATGGGCTCCGATGGCTTCCGCGTCGTCCGCATGGCATGGTTCGGACCATGGGACCCGAAGAAGTTCTTCGAAATGGACAAACGCAATCCACAAATCCGGCCGGATGAGTATGAATTTCTGAAGAGCAACGCCGTGCTGGTCAAAGAGCTCGGCATGATGGCTTCACGCCGGGGACGCGTCTCATTTAAGGGCGATTCCATGGAAGATGTGGACCTGGAAGGCATTACCGACAACATTCCCACCATAAACAACGTCCAGGTGGATTCCGGACGCGCCATCACCTACGAAGAGGTGCGCCGCCATGCCCCGGTCGTGTTTATCGGCAATGACGTTCGCGCCCGCTTTTTCGAGGGCAAGGAAGCCGTTGGTAAGAGCATTGCCATCGAAGGCATCCCTTATGAGGTCGTGGGCTGCGCGAAAACCCTCGGCAGCGTGTTCGGCAATTCCCAAGACAACTTCGTCATGCTGCCCATCGAGAGTTACTTCAAGACGTACGGCAATCGCAATGGCCTGCGCATTATCGCCAAGGCCATCGACCAACCGCGTCTCATGGAAGCCGAGGATGAGGTGCGCGTGCTCTTGCGCTCCTACCGGCACCTGGGCCCAGGCCAGGATGACAATTTCAGTATCTTTGCTTCGGAGACGATCGTGAGTCTGTGGGAGCGCCTCACCGCAACCATTGCCGCCATGGCGGTCGGAATTGTCTCGGTCTTCATGGTAGTGGGCGGTATCGTCATCATGAACATCATGCTTGCCGTGGTGACGGAACGAACTCACGAGATCGGCATCCGCAAATCGCTGGGCGCTCGGCGATCCGATATTCTGCGCCAGTTCCTGGTGGAATCTTCGGTGCTGTCGGGCTCCGGAGGTCTGGCCGGTGTCGCGGTGGCCTGGGCGATCGCGATTCTGGTTCGGAATGTGACCTCCGTTCCGATGGCGTTGCCGTGGACTTCAGTGCTGATCGGCGTGGGATTGTCCGCCACGGTCGGCCTCTTCTTTGGCATCTACCCAGCTAGGCGGGCCTCGCGTCTGGATCCGATAGAAGCTCTGCGCGTCGAGAAATAACTATGACCAGACTCGCTTTCGTCAACGGCCTGCTGCTCGCGTTCGAAACCATCCGCACGCATAAGATGCGCGCCTTCCTCACGGTGCTCGGCGTGATTATCGGGACGGGCACAATCATCGGGGTCAGCGCGATACTGACCGGTTTCGACGCGTCGGTGACGAATGTCCTGCGCAGCTTCGGTCCCAATTCGATCATCGTGTTCAAGTTCCCGGTTGGGCCTCGGACCAAACGGCTGAGTCCCGAAGAGCGCACGCGCAAAGACCTCACTTACCTCAATGCCATCGACCTGCGTGAGCGCTGCCGATCGGTGCAAGACGTCTCCACCATGCTGTTCCCGAACGAGGGACCGATCAACGTGCACTATCACGGCAACGACATGTACGACGTGAATCTGATCGGCGTGGAGGAGGCATACGCCCGCGGCGGACAGGTGGATCTGCATCTGGGGCGCTTCTTCAGCGATGAGGAGAGCCGGAGGCGCATGCCGGTCGCAGTCATCGGACAGGATCTCGAGAAAGGCCTGTACGCCAACATCGACCCGATCGGCAAGCCAATCACCGTGATGGGGCACGAATTCACCGTAATTGGCACGATGATCCGGCCCGCGGCGTCGTTCTTCGGCGATACCGACAATCGCGTGCTTCTGCCCTACGGCATGATGCAGAAGATGTTTCCCAACGCGCGCGAAAACGCCATCGTCGTGACCGCCATGGATGGCAAGCTGCCGCAGGCAGTCGACGAAGTGCGCACCGTGCTTCGAGTGGATCGCCATGTGCCGTACGACAAGCCGGACAATTTCGCGCTCTCCACCGCCGAGCAGATGGTGGCGGATTTCCGCGAGATCACGGCCATTACCTTTCTCGTGATGGCAGTGCTGAGTTCGATCGGGCTGCTGGTGGGTGGTATCGGGGTGATGAACATCATGCTGGTCTCGGTGACGGAACGAACTTACGAGATCGGCATTCGCAAGGCGTTGGGCGCGCGCCGGACGGACATTCTGATGCAGTTCCTGATTGAGGCAGCGGCGCTCACCGGCCTGGGCGGCGTGGTGGGAATCATCTTCGGCTGGATCATCGCGATTATCAGCCGTTTCGCATTCGAGTCGATTCCTGCCAGCGTTCCGTTGTGGGCGGCGTCTACCGGCATCGTAATGTCTGTAGGGGTGGGTCTGTTCTTCGGTATCTGGCCCGCGAACAAAGCGGCGCGCCTCGATCCGGTCGTAGCGCTACGGTACGAATAAGAAGTGTGGCGCAAAGACCTCCGGGCGTCCGCTAATTCCAGTGACCAGACTCGCTTTTGAGGTGGCGCGAACGACCCGAAAAAGCGTCGAGAAGAGTCTCGACGCGCCAAACAGGAGTGTTTGCGCCACGGGTTCGCGGTACGGAACTTATTCGCCGATGCAGTAGAGGCGCGTCGCGGTGGCCACGTAGATGCGGCCGGAGCGATCCATCGCAGGAGCCGTCGTGACCGCTTCGTCAAGCTTGAGTTGCCACACTTGCTTGCCTGCTGCCGATATGGCGTACACGGTCGATCCCTTGCCGAAGTAAATGGTCCCGCCCGCGTCGTGGATCGGAGTTTGAGCTTCCCCTGGTCCATCACCCTGGAAAGCCCACCGGCGCTTGGCGTCGTGTACGCTGATCAAGCTCTGTCCGAACGCCGCCAGCACATCTTTGTTCCTGGTAATCGCCAGACCGTGCGCGGCACCGGCCTCGGATGGGTATCGCCACAGGACCGATGCCGAAGGGCTCACCGCGAAGAGAGTCCCCTTGTTGGTTCCCACGTAGAAAGCGCCGGATTCGTCGATCACGGGCGCGGCGGCGCGGCCGTCGATTTCCACTTGCCACAACCGATCGTCCGCACGGAAGAAATACCAGTGCGTGATCGAGCTGTCGGCGGGGGCCATGCCGTTGCTGTTGTAGGAATGGCCCTGCCACATAAAAAGTCCGAGGAACTTGTTCTCCGAAACACCCTCCCGAATCGGCTTGCCTTCCGGGCTCAACACTCGCGTCCGGCCCGTAAACGAAGTGACCTGCAGCGCTCCGTCGGGAGCGAAGCTCACCTGGTCGTTCAGCGGCAACGGCACGCTCCAGAGAACCTGACCGTTATCCACACAGCGCAGAATGCGGTCGCGCACACTCCAGACGTAGACGCGCCCATCAGGACCGATCAGCGGACTGTTCTGATCCTTGCTGCCGGCGTCGGCTTTCCACACCAGGCGCGGCTGCCGCGGTCCACGGTAGGGCGAGTATCCGCTCCTCCGCGGATCGAAGCCATCCATTGGCCACATGGGACCGCTCGCATTCGCGATACTCGCAGGATTGGTCGGGATGGCCGTGCCGCCGCCTGCGTTCCCCTCAGGAGGCGTCACACTCCCGGTCGTGAAGGTGAAATCCGGGACAGTCCCATCGATCAAGTGCGGGACCTGTTTTCCTCCTGAGGCACGGCTGACCTCCGACCGGACGCGCGCGAGCGCGGCTGCCGGCTTCGAGCCGGGTTCACCGATGGCGCGGATTACTGCGTTCGTAAAGACGTCGACGGCCGATCCCGAAGAATCGGGCACCGCCTGATTCGGCGCAGCCGCGAACTCCACGAGCATATGGCGAGCCGGCGGCATCGGCGCCAGTCCCTCGGGAAGTCCTGGCCCCGGCCGGCTGGCGTCCAGCAGCAGCACACTGCCCGCAGCCTTTTTCAGCTCGAGCCGGCGTTGCAAATTCCGCAGCGAAAAAGCCGCGAGGCCGGGCGGGGATTGATCCTTCGGGTCGAATCCAATCGGCAGAATGTAATTCAATTCGTCCGTCTGATAGCCGTATCCCGAGTAGTAGACCAGCACGAAATCGCCGGCCTGCACCGTGTCGGTGAACTGCCGGATGGCGGCGACGAGCGCGCTCTGCGACAAGTCTCTGGCCACCTGGCATTGGAAGCGTGCCTTGGAAAGCGCCTCGGCCAGCGCGTCGGCACTCGGTTTCGGAGACTCCAGCCTGGGCAGGTGTTCGTAGGAGGAGTTAGCCACGAGCAGAGCGCGGCGAGCGGCAGCGCGGCTGGTCGCGGGCGCGCCCAGGAGGCATCCCACGAGAACTGCGCTGACGATCCCCAACCTCATGGCGCCACCTCCCAACGAATCCTCACTTCCGATCGCGCGGTCACCGGGTTTTCCAATACCAGGCGCGGGTCCCAGCAATTTCCCGCTGCCGGACTGGTCACTACGCGCACACTGGACGGTAAGACGGTTATGCGGATGGGAACACCTTTCGGGAAAATGTCGCCGCGCACCCCGCCGAAGGAGGCCACGTGATTTCGAATCTCGAGTTGCGAGCCGGCGGGGAGGCTACCGGTCCAGGTGAGTTCGCCATTGGGCAGGTCGCCGTACTCCTCCATGTTGAAGGCGGCCGCCTTGCACGCGGGTACCGGCGGCGCAGTGCCTCCTCCGGCCGAACCCTGTGGTTCTGTAACGTTGATCGTGACGGGCTGTTCGGCGGATTGTCCGGCCGGGTCCTGCGCGTGCACCACGAAATGAAACGCGCCCGCCGTGCCGGCCATACCGGAGATGCGCCCCGTCTCGGAGTTCAGCGTGAGGCCGCCTGGGAGTGATCCATCGCGAACGCTCCAGGCGAGTGGAGTGTTGACGGAAGCGCGTAGATCCAACGAGTAGGGGGCGTCGCGCATCACGGTTTGCGCTGTGACTTCGTCGATGGTCAGTCCGGCAACGGGCTGTTGCGGATGCAGTTTACCCCGGAGAAGCACTGCCACGAGCGCGATCCCGATGAGAACAACGGAGGCCAAAGCGATCCAGATCGCCTTGGAGTTGCGCGCAGGCTTTACGATCCTCGGGGGACGGGGTTCCGGAGTAATCGCGGGACTCGGCAGTTCCCTGGTGGCGTCCGGGTCTTCTCGCGGCGGAGGAACTTGCGGCGGAGGAAGGGAGGGGGGATCGACGGGCCGAGGCGGTGGCGGCGCCGCGCGCCCGGAGAGCGTCGCGTCCAGCTTGCCGATCTCTGCACGCCATCGCTCGATGTCCGGATCGTCGGCCGGCGCCGGTTCCGCGGGCGCTACCGGATCCGCGGGGGCCTCGACGGGCTCAGGCCGGTGCAGGGAAGCCAGCGAAATCTTCGCCTGCAGTTGCAGACGTGCCAGATCCCAATCGTCTCCCAACCGGTCAATCGCCTCTTCGAGTACCTTCATCGCCCGTTCAAATTCCTGGGAGGCAATCAGCCGTTCGGCTTCCGCGCAGGCCTTCGCGATCTGCTCTCCCCGGCTCTCTGCCGGCGGTACAGCGGGGGTTTTCGGCTGCTGGGCTTCTCGCGCGGCGATCTGTCTGCGAATATCCTGCAGCAGTTCTTTTCCCAACTGGTTCGACGGATCGGACGACAAGACTTCCGCAACGGCATGATACGCCTGCGTCAGATTCTGTTCCCGCAACAGGTTCTCGGCTTCGTACAGGCCCTTGTCGCGAACTCGAGCCTGTTCCACCTGGCCGGCGACCCAATCCATACGCGGCTGCAGGTTTGGATTGGTCACGCCCAGTTCGCGCATCGAATCCAGAAGGCCGGCCGCATCTTCGAAGCGTTGCTCGCTGACAGCCGCCTCGGCTTGCCCGAGCAGGGTCTCGAAGCGTACCGCGGCATCGCGGCGCCGTACCGCTTCTTCAATTTCGGACCGGAGTTGGCGGCACTCCTCATGACCGGGATCGAGCCGCAGCGCCTTCCTTACCGAGGTCTTCGCGAAATCCAACTGTCCGGCGGCAAAAAGCTCGTCGGCTTCTTTGTGGAGCCGGTCGGCCTCCGCGCAGCGCAACTCCGAAAGTATGTCGCGCGTATCGGCAAGAACGTCCGACAGGCTGCTGTAGCGCGCTTCGCGCTCGCGTGCCAGCGCCCGCAAGATCAAACTTTCGAGGCCCGCGGGACACTCCGGCGCAGACTGTCGCGGCGGCTCCGGCTCGGAGTTGGCGATCTTGAAGATGATGCTCACGGGGTCGGCGGCGGCATAGGGATTGACGCCGGTCACGAGTTCGTAAAACGTGACACCGTACGCAAATACATCTGTCAACGCGTCCGCCGTCCCGCTGAACTGTTCGGGCGCCATGTACATGATGCTCCCGATGAGCAATCCGGTCTGCGTCAGCCGGGTCGCGCTTTCTCCCCATCGAGCGATCCCGAAATCCATGATCTTCACCGACCTGTCGGTGAGTTGCATGATGTTGGCGGGCTTGACGTCGCGATGCGTGATGCCGCATTCGTGCGCGTACTGCAGCCCTTCCGCCACCTCCGTCATAATCTCGACCTTCTCGAGAAGCGACAGCGACTGCCGGCGGATCAGTTCCTGGAGAGTGGTGCCGTCCAGGTACTCCATCACCAGATACGGGACGCCGTTTTCTTCGCCGTACTCGTGGACGGTGACGATGTTCTTATGGTGCAGATTGGCGACAGTCTTGGCTTCGGCCTGGAAGCGGCGTACCAAGTCGGGGTTTCCTGGAGCGCTCAGGACCTTGATGGCAACCACTCTGCCGACGGTACGATCGAGCGCACTGTAAACCTGCCCGCTGCCGCCCGATCCGATGGTGCCGGTGATTTCGTAACGCCCGATTCGCAGCATTGGAGGAGGCGGAGGGAGAGCCTCGTTCACAGCCACCACGACGTCGCCGCTTTTTCGCGTGCGAAGATACTCAGGCAGCGCCGACTTCACTTCCCGAAGCAGATCGTCGTTACCCTGGCACTGCTTGGCGACGAACCCCTCGCGCTCCTCCGGACGCACCTGTGCGGCCTGTTCGCAGACCTCGGTGATCCGTTGACGAGTCTCGGGTGTCACAATGGTGGCGGCTTCCCTCCGGAACGACCGATTCACTAAAGCGCCGTGTGGCGCTGGGATGCCCTCTTTAAAATAGTAAGCGTTACAAGTCTATCGTTTCAATCGATTCCAGTACCCGTATCTCCAGTCCGCCGGTTGCGAAAGGATCGCAACTCACCTAAGCGGCGAACGAAATCGAGCCGTAGGACTTCCCTCCTCACTCCTCCCAGCCCGGTTGCGCGAAGAGAATTCTTCTGCCTTCTGCCTTCGTGAGCAAGCGAGGAAAACAGACTATTCCATACCGCTTGCGCTGTGACATAATGTGAGATCTTTCGCATCTTCTCCCGCCTCCGTTTGGTCGGGGAGTTGTCGGGCGCCGAGAGCCGCTTGCGCGGAAGGAGACATCAGAATGAAGGACAACAGGTTCAGTCGGCGAACTGCCCTGAAAGTGGCAGCTGCGCTGCCGATGGTCCAGGTTGTCGAGGCCCAGTCGAAACCCAGAAATGTGGTTATCTCTAGCGCCAACTCCTTCAATGGAGGTGTGAACTGCTGTGCCAAGGCGTTGGAGATGATAGCGGCGGGCAGCGATACTTTGGACGCGGTAGTGGCGGGCGTAAATATTGTTGAGCTCGATCCACGGGACACCAGTGTGGGATATGGCGGTCTTCCGAATGAAGATGGCGTAGTCGAGTTGGACTGCAGTTGCATGCATGGTCCTACGCGCCGTGGCGGCTCTGTGGCCGCGCTCCGTGGGATTAAGACGCCGTCGAAGATCGCACAATTGGTACTGCTAGAGACCGATCACATGATGTTGGCCGGCGAAGGCGCCTTAAAATTCGCAAAGGCCTACGGCTACGTCGAGGAAGATTTGCTCACCGATCGCTCGCGCCTTGCATGGCGGATGTGGAAGCGCGAGATGCGCGACCGCAACGGGCACACCAATTGGGAACCAGGCATTGACGGGCCGCCTAAGCCGAAGAAGATCGGCGAGTTGCGGCAGGCATTTCCGCAGTACGATGAAGAGACTATCGCGTGGGCCTATGACGTTGCCGTCAATCCGCCCCACGGTACGATTAATTGCATTTCGTTAAACGAAAAGGGAGAGATGTCGGCGATTACCACTACCAGCGGACTGGCGTGGAAGATCTCCGGCAGAGTCGGGGATTCGCCGATCATCGGCGGTGGGCTTTGGCTCGACCAGGACATCGGTGGGGCAGGCTCCACGGGCCGCGGCGAAGAGAATTTGCGAGTCGCCGGGGCGCACACCATTGTCGAAAATATGCGGCATGGCATGTCGCCGAAAGAAGCCGCGCTCGACGCCTTGAAGCGGGTCGCCCGCAATTTTGATAATGATGAGGAACGTCTCAAAGCGGTCGATCTGAATTTTTACGTTCTACGCAAAGATGGAGAGTATGCAGGCGCGTCTCTATGGGGCCGCACCGGGCGCGAACCGCAATTTGTGGTCGCGACGAGCGACAAAGGAAGCCGCCAGGAACCGTGCGTCCACCTGTTGGAGCGTAAATCGTAACCAAACCTAAATCATTTGATCGTCCATTTTGGACGTGATAGTTGTTAACGTTGAAACAAAGTTCCTGATTTTGCATCCCATCTACTTGGTGGATTCCTGCGAAACTGGAAGAACAAAACGGATAACAGAGTTGGTGGTTTGCTGTCGTTGATTTTGCCGAATGCGAAACCAAGAAAATTTGACCCTTGATCTGGGTAGGCGATAGCCTATGCCGCAGATTTTTCATCACAGCACGAACACGTTTGCGCGGATTACGATTTTCGGCGCAGTGTTCTTTCTAGGCTTTCTCACGTGGGTATTTGCCGAGCTGAATTCTTCTTCGTACGCGACCCGCGCGAATGAGGCTCGCGAGCAGCCCGTTCCGTTTAGCCATGCGCATCACGTGGGCGGCCTGGGGGTGGATTGCCGCTATTGTCACACGACGGTAGAAACTTCGAGCTTCGCGAATATCCCTCCCACCAAGACTTGCATGAACTGTCATTCGCAGATCTGGAATTCCAGCCCGACGCTGGAACCGGTGCGCAGCAGTTTCCGCACGGGGGAGTCGCTCCACTGGACCCGAGTTAACGATCTGCCGGATTTTGTGTATTTCAATCACAGCATCCACATCAACAAGGGTGTCGGGTGCGAAAGCTGCCACGGCAGAGTGGACCGGATGCCGCTCACCTGGCAGGAGAATTCGCTCCAGATGGAGTGGTGCCTCAATTGTCATCGTCATCCGGAAAAGTACGTGAGGCCTCGCCAGTTCATCACCACCATGGGATATCAGCCCGCGGGCGATCAGGAAGAGATCGGACACAAACTGGTGGAGGAGTACAAGATTCAAGACCCGCGCGTGCTGACGAGTTGTTCGACTTGCCACCGATGAGCGATACGAAAAAGAAGACGACGGGCCAGGGGCCGGAAGACAGGGGCCAGGGGCCAGGGGGTGGGGGCCAGGGCTCCGGCTTTCTCGCCAATGTCGAGACCAATGGGCGTGCCCCCGCCGACCTGATTCAATTGACTGCGCCAGCCGACAAAGCCCGCGGAACAGTCTCCCCGGCGCCCGCTTTATGGCGTAGCTTGAACGACTATGCGGCTGCTCCTGATTTTGAAGAGCGTCTGCAGAGCGAGTTCCCCCGGCAGGCCATCGGCTGGAGCGAAGACGAAAATGCAGTCGACGGGCGCCGCAATTTTCTCAAGCTGATGGGCGCTTCGATGGCGCTCGCGGGACTGAGCGCGTGTACCCGCCAGCCCACCGAACACATCGTCCCCTACGTGCGACAACCGGAAGAGTTGATCCCCGGCCGTCCGCTGTTCTTCGCCACAGCCACGACCCTTGGCGGCGTTGCCACCGGCGTTCTCGTCGAGAGTCACGAAGGCCGCCCCACCAAGATCGAAGGCAGTCCGGAGCATCCCGCGAGCCTGGGTGCATGCGATATCTTCTCGCAGGCTTCCGTGCTCCAGCTTTATGATCCCGATCGGTCGCAGGCGCTCACCCTGGATGGCGAGATTCGCTCCTGGGGCGCCTTCCTGGGCGTATTGCGCGCGATTGTTGATGCACAGAAGAGCACCAACGGCGCCGGCATCCGTATTCTGACCGAGACCGTCACATCGCCGACGATGGCCGACCAGCTTCGCGCGGTCCAGAAGGCTTTTCCCGCGTCCAAGTGGCACCAGTGGGAGCCAGCCGGCCCGCACAGCGCACGCGCCGCGGCCATGCAGGCGTTCGGCGCCCCGGTCCACACCTATTACGATTTTTCCAATGCCAATGTAGTGGTTTCGCTCGACGCGGATTTCCTGGCGTCGGGCACTGCCAGCCTGCGTTACGCACGTCAGTTCTCGGCGCGCCGGCGTGTTACCGCGGAGAATTCGGAAATGAACCGCCTGTACGTCGTGGAGCCGATGCCCACGCCCACGGGTACGAAGGCCGACCATCGCCTGCCTCTGCGCGGCGACGATATCGAAGAGTTCGCCTGGATGTTGGCCACCGCTCTTGGCGCTGCGCAAGGTCCCAAAACCAGCGACAACGGCGACGTCAGCAAGTGGATCAATCCGATCTCTCACGATCTGCTCCGCAATAAGGGCGCCAGCCTCGTAATCGCCGGAGAGCATCAGCCCGCCAGTGTGCACGCCCTGGCGCATGCCATGAACGCCGCGCTGGGCAACGTCGGGAAGACTGTCTTCTACACCGATCCGATCGAAGCCAACCAGGTCGATCAGCTCGCCTCATTGCAGGAATTGGTCAAGGATTTGGATTCCGGCACCGTAGAGTTGCTGCTGATTCTCGGCGGCAATCCGGCGTTCACGGCCCCCGTCGACCTCGCGATGCGCGATCGCATTGTGAAAGCCAAAGTCCGCGCGCACCTGAGCCTTTACGAGAACGAAACCTCCGAGTTGTGCCAATGGCATCTGCCGGAGACTCACTTCCTCGAGACCTGGGGCGATGCTCGCGCATTCGACGGCACGGTGACCATTCAGCAGCCCCTCATCGAACCGCTCTACAACGGGCGCTCGGCCTATCAGTTGCTGCAGATGTTCGCCGACAATCCCGAAATCAGCCCTTATCAGATCGTCAAGGGCTACTGGGCTGGGCAGCACAAGGGTATCGACTTCGAGGCCTGGTGGCGCCGCGCGGTGCATGATGGCATCGTGCCGGATACCGCGCTGCCGCCCAAGACTCCCACGCTGAAGGCCAATCTGGGCGCTCCTGCGGCAAAGCGGAAGCTCGAAGGCAAACTCGAAGTGATCTTCCGTCCCGACCCCACGATCTTCGACGGGCGTTTCGTAAACAACGGCTGGCTTCAGGAATTGCCGAAGCCCATCACCAAGCTGACGTGGGACAACGCCGTGATGCTCAGCCCGACCACAGCCCATTGGGCCGGTGTGGAAACGGGCGACCTGGTGCAGTTGACCTACGGAAGCTTCTCTTTGCGTGCGCCCGTGTGGGTCCAGCCCGGACATGCGATTGGCGCGGCGACGCTCCACCTGGGCTACGGTCATACGCGCGCCGGCAAAACTGGAACCGGAGTTGGGTTCAATCCGTACGGGCTGCGCCTCAGCAAGGCGCTCGGACATGATGTCGGCCTCGAATTGAAGAAGGTATCGAGCGGCTATCCCTTCGCGTCCACGCAGGAATTTCACACTCTGGATACCCGCCGCCATCTGGTTCACAAAGGGACTCTCGAGGAATTCAAGAAAGAGCCCGAGTCGGTGCACGAAGGCGCTGAAGCTCCGCCCCGCGAACTCACCATTTACCCCGAGTGGCAATACCCTGGCTATGCCTGGGGCATGGCGATCGATCTCAATTCCTGCACCGGATGCGGCGCATGCGTCGTGGCGTGCCAGGCGGAGAACAATATTGCGGTGGTCGGCAAGGACC
Source organism: Bryobacteraceae bacterium (assembly GCA_035295745.1). GTDB lineage: Bacteria > Acidobacteriota > Terriglobia > Bryobacterales > Bryobacteraceae > JAIQFL01. Next base: position 247,383 of record DATGIL010000015.1, read on the forward strand.
AGGTACGCCGTGGGCGCGCCATGCACTGGATTCGCATTGATTCCTACTACGCCGGCGACGACCTGAACAATCCGCCCATCTACAACCAGCCGGTTCCGTGCCAGCAATGCGAGGATGCTCCGTGCGAACTGGTGTGTCCGGTGCAAGCCACCTCGCATAGCGCCGAAGGCCTGAACGACATGGTGTACAACCGCTGCGTGGGCACGCGCTACTGTTCCAACAACTGCCCATACAAAGTGCGGCGCTTCAATTTCTATCTCTTCTCCGATTACGAAACACCCAGCCTCAAACTGCTGCACAATCCGGATGTGACGGTGCGCAGCCGCGGGGTCATGGAGAAGTGCACGTATTGCGTGCAGCGCATCAATGCCGCCAAGATCGATTCGGAACGGCAGGACCGCAAGGTGCAGGACGGCGAAATCCAGACCGCCTGCCAGGCCACCTGTCCCACCGAAGCGATCATCTTCGGCAATGTCAACGACCCCGATAGCCGTGTCTCCAAGATGAAAGCGGACAAACGGAATTACTCGCTGCTGGCGGACATCAACACCCGCCCGCGCACCACATACCTCGCCACCTTGAGCAATCCAAACCCCGAGGCGGAGGGATAGGGCAACGCCATGGCAGACGAACAACAGGTGATCGATAAGCCGAGACCGCGCGAAATCATCGCGCCCGGCTACACATTCGGAACGGTCACGGACCAGATCGCGACGGTTGTCCTTACCAAGAAGACGCCGCTCTTCTGGTTTGTGGGATTCGGCGTGGGCTTCTCGCTGCTGCTGGTGTTCCTGTGGGCCGTGGTGGTGCTGTTCGCCAAAGGCGTCGGCATCTGGGGCATTCGCACCCCCGTGATGTGGGGATTCGCCATCACGAACTTCGTGTGGTGGATCGGCATCGGCCACGCCGGCACGCTCATCTCCGCCATCCTGCTGCTGCTGAATCAGCGGTGGCGCAACTCGATCAATCGCTTTGCCGAAGCCATGACGCTGTTTGCCGTGGCTTGCGCGGGCATGTTCCCGATTCTTCACCTGGGCCGTCCGTGGCTGGCCTACTGGCTCTTTCCGTATCCCAACACCATGGGAGTCCAGCCGAATTTCCGCAGTCCCCTGGTTTGGGACGTCTTCGCGGTCTCCACGTACGCAACCGTGTCCTTGATGTTCTGGTACGTCGGATTGATACCCGATCTCGCCACCCTGCGCGATCGGACCGCCAGTCGCATGCCCCGCTTCATCTACGGCATTATGGCGATGGGATGGCGCGGCTCGGCCCGGCACTGGAGCGTTTACGAAACGGCCTCTCTGTTGCTCGCCGGCCTGGCCACGCCCCTGGTGCTCTCGGTCCACACGGTCGTGAGCTTCGACTTCACCATCGCCATCGTTCCGGGCTGGCATAGCACCTTCTTCCCGCCCTACTTCGTGGCGGGCGCCATCTATTCCGGCTTCGCAATGGTGATGGCGCTGGCAATTCCGCTGCGAGCCGCCTACGGTCTCGAAGGTCTGATCACCGATAAGCACCTCGACAATTCCGCCAAAGTGATGCTCGCCACTGGCCTCATCGTGGCCTACGCGTACATCATGGAGGCATTTACCGCCTGGTATACGGGCAATGTTTACGAACACGACGCCATCTGGCACCGCATGACGGGCCCCTACAAATACTCGTACTGGTTCCTGGTGACCTGCAACATCATTGCGCCGCAGTTCCTGTGGTCGAAAAAGATCCGCAGCAAGCCGGCGCTGCTCTTCGTCTCCTCGATCGTCGTCCTCATCGGCATGTGGCTGGAGCGTTACGTAATCATCGTCAGCAGCCTGGCGCAGGATTTTCTGGTCTCCTCCTGGGGCATCTTCCAGGCCACTCGCTGGGACTGGGCTACGTATCTCGGCACGATCGGGTTATTCCTGTTCCTGTTCTTCCTGTTTATTCGCTTGCTACCCATGATTTCGATCTTTGAAGTGCGTACCCTCCTGCCTCAAGCCAAGATCGAGGAGGAGGTGTAGGGTTGAACAAACCGATTTATGGCGTGATTGCCGAATTCGACGGCCCCAACGAGTTGGTGCGCGCCGCCAGAGCCGCTCGCGAGAAGGGATACCGCAAGCTGGACGCGTACACGCCCTTTCCCGTCGAGGAATTGACCGAGGCGCTGCACCTGCATAAAAACCGCCTACCTCTAATCGTGCTGATTGGCGGGATTCTGGGCGGCCTCACGGGGTACCTCCTGCAGTATTACGTGACGGTGATTTACTTCCCGATCAATATCGCCGGACGGCCGCTGCATAGTTGGCCCGCGTACATCATCATTACCTTCGAGTTGACGATCCTCTTTGCATCGATTGCGAGCGTCCTCGGGCTTTTTGCGCTGTGCGGTCTGCCTATGCCGTACCATCCGGTATTTAACGTTCCGCGATTTGCGCTGGCATCGCGCAATCGCTTTTTCCTGTGTATCGAGGCCACGGACCCTCTGTTCGACATCCAGGGAACGTGCAGTTTCTTAGAAACGCTGGAGCCCCGCGAGGTGTCCGAAGTTGCGCCTTAAACCCTCAATCTGGTCCCCAGTGCTTCTGTTGCTGGCGTTGACTGCCTGCCGGCAGGACATGCACGATCAGCCGAAATACATTCCGTTGCGGCAGAGCGATTTCTTCGCTGACGGCCGCTCGGAGCGGCAGATTATCGAGGGCACCATCCCCCGTGGGCATCTCGACGACGATACCGCTTTCTACACCGGCAAGGCTGCCGATGGCAAGCCGCTCGATACCTTTCCGTTCGCCGTGACCAAGGCGGACATCCAGCGCGGGCAGGATCGTTTTAACGTGTACTGCTCCCCCTGCCATGGCCTCCTGGGCAAAGGCGATGGCATGATCGTGCAGCGGGGATTCCGGCAGCCGCCTTCCTACCACACCGACCGCCTGCGGCAGGTCCCCAACGGATACATCTACGACGTGATTACTAACGGCTTTGGCGCCATGCAGGACTACTCCGCGCAGATTCAGCCGCGCGATCGCTGGGCCATTGTGGCCTACGTGCGCGCCCTCCAATTGAGTCAGAACGCGACCATCAACGACGTGCCCGCCGACGCGCGCGCACAACTCGGGCAGGGAGGCGCGCGATGACCGCCCAGGCGCTCGATTTCAATCTTTCCACGGAACTGAAGAGCGACCTCAAACAGTGGCGCAACCGCGCCCTCATCGCCGGGATTGTAGGAGCGGTGCTGTGCCTGGTCGGATTCGTGTCCAATCCGTTTCAGTTCTATCGTTCGTACCTTTGGTCGTACCTGTTTGTTCTTGGACTCTCCCTGGGACCGCTGGCGTGGCTGATGCTGCAATACCTCACGGGGGGCGCCTGGGGGGTGGTGATTCGCCGCCCCTGCGAAGCCGCGGCGCGTACCATTCCGGTTGTCGCTGCGATGTTCCTGCCCATCGTAATTGGCATCAACAATCTGTACGACTGGGCCCACGCCGACAAGGTTAGAGCCAGCGCGATGCTGCTGCACAAGCAGCCTTATCTGAACGTGCCGTTCTTCCTGATTCGCGCCGCGGTTTACTTCGGCGGATGGTTTTTCCTGTCGTGGTATTTCAATCGCTGGTCCGCTGTAGAAGACCGGGAAGGTCCGCGGGTGGCGCATCGCAAAATGGCGACGCTCGCCGGTCCTGGAATTCTTTTCTGGGGTTTCACCGTCACCTTCATGTCCATCGATTGGGTGCTTTCTCTGGCGCCCGAGTTCTTCTCGACGATGTTCGGCTTGCTGTTCATCGCGGGCCAGGCGCTCACGGGGATGGCATTTCTGGTTACGCTGATGGTCTTCCTTTCGCGGCGCGAGCCCATGGCGCATATCCTGACACCGCGCCATCTGCACGATCTCGGAAAGTTTCTGCTCGCGCTGATCATGGTGTGGGCATATTTCTCGTTCTCGCAATTTCTGATCATCTGGGCGGGCAACCTGCCGGAAGAGATTCCCTGGTATCTGGCGCGGTTGCATGGCGGGTGGCAATATGTGGCTCTGGCGCTGGTGTTCGGACACTTCGGACTGCCTTTCGCGCTGCTGCTTTCGCGCGATCTGAAACGCAATTTCAAGTTTCTGGCGGGCATCGCGGTGTTCATTCTGTGCATACGGCTGGTGGACCTTTACTGGGTCGTGGCGCCGGATTTTCGCAAGGAGTCGTTCGGTTTCAGTTGGATGGATCTGGCGGCTCCATTGGGGCTGATTGGCATCTGGTTGTGGTACTTCCTGCTGCAACTCGAGAAGCGGCCGTTGATTCCCTCGCAGGAACCGCAACTGCAGGAGGCTTTGGAACATGGAAGAGAATAAGCATCGCGGCGTAGGGCACGAAGAGACCGACGTCAATCCTTGGGTCGTTGGCAAGTTCGCGATCGGGCTGGTATTCGTGTGCGTGATTTCGCTGGCGATTCTGTTCGGCTTCTTCCGCTTCCTTCTGTCGGATGAGGGCGGCAAGGCTGCGGGAGTCGTAAAAGAGCCGCCAAAACCTCGGCTGGAACAGACTCCGATTACGGATTTGCAGGCCTTTCGGATGGCCGAGGATCGGGACCTAAGCAGTTACGGATGGGTGGACCAGCAGAAGGGAATCGTGCATGTGCCGATCGATCGCGCGATTGACATGCTGGTGCAAAAAGGCCTGCCCTCGCGGCAGGAACAGGCGCCCGTGAGCAACGTGAGCGTGCCGATGGAAAGCGGCCTCGGTGCCAAGATGCTGCCGCCCGGAGGCCCGCTGGCAGGAGAAAAGAAATGAGTGTATTGACGTGGCGCAAACACTCCTGTTTGCCGCGTCGAGACTCCTCTCGACGCTTTTCGGGGCTCTCCAGCCTCCGACGACGGGCCGTAATGTCTCCGCAAGAATGTTCAGCTAGTGGCGAAAAGCCTTTGCGCAGCGGACCTGGTGGACGTCCGAAAAGCGTCGACAAGAGTGTCGACGCGGCAAACAGGAGTGTTTGCGCCACCCTCTTCGCCCTCATTCTCTGTGCTTCTTCCGTCTTCGCGCAGCCTGGACAACCCGCGCCCATGCAGCCGTCGCGCAGTTTGCAGGACTCTAACCTGCGCCCTGCGCTTCCTGGAGCGCTCGAAGGTGTTGGCATCGAGCAGAGACTCGATGCGCAGATCCCGATGAACCTCACGTTACGCGATGAGGCCGGCCGCTCGCTTCCCCTTTCCAGCTTCTTCCAAACCAAGAAGCCCGTCATCCTTGCCTTCGTCTACTATCGCTGCCCGATGCTCTGCACGCAGATTCTGAACGGGCTCGAGAGTACTCTGAAGGCCGTATCCCTCAATCCCGGACAGGATTTCGAAGTTCTCAGCGTGAGCTTCGACCCCAAGGACACGCCGGAACTCGCCGCATCCAAGAAGCAGATGTACCTGAAGCGCTACGGGAGGCAGAATACCGCCAACGGCTGGCACTTTCTGACGGGCGACGAAGCCAACATCCGCGCGATCACCAGTGCAGCGGGCTTCCACTACAAGTACGACCCCAAGACTGATCAGTTCGCGCACGCCAGCGGCATCATGGTGCTGACACCGGAAGGCCGCCTGTCGCGCTATTTCTACGGTGTTGAATACGCACCCCGCGATGTTCGCCTCGGCCTGGTGGAAGCGTCGCAAAACAAGATCGGCACGCCCGTCGACCAGATGCTGCTCTTCTGCTATCACTATGACCCGGCGACCGGGAAATACGGCGCGATCGCCATGAATATGGTGCGATTCGCGGGTGCCGCATTCGCCTTGGTGGGCTGCACGTTTCTGTTGATCGTCTTCCGCCGCGATCTTCGTACCGGCAAACAGAACCTGAAACGAGTTGGATAAAAGTTCGAGATGGGTACACTACGTTTATTTCCGGAACAGGCCTCAACCTTCGCCCCCGAAGTCGACCACCTGCTGTACTTTTTGCTGGTGGTAGCAGTTTTCTTTACTCTGCTGATTTTCGGCGCGATCTTCTACTTTGCCGTCCGCTATCGACGGCGCTCCGACAAGGAACTGCCGCACGTTGTGCACGGCGGGATGGCGCTCGAGATCCTGTGGACCGTGATTCCGTTTGGCCTCACCATGGTGATGTTCACTTGGGGGGCGGCCATCTTCTTCAAAGAGAGCCGGCCGCCGGACGACGCGCTCAATATCAACGTCGTGGGCAAGCAGTGGATGTGGAAACTCCAACATATGGAGGGTCAGCGCGAGATTAATGAACTACATATCCCGCTGGGCCGCGCCATCAAGCTCACCATGACGTCGGAGGACGTGATTCACAGCTTCTTCGTACCGGCGTTCCGCACCAAGCAGGACGTGGTGCCAGGCAGATATTCCACCACCTGGTTCAAGCCCACCAAAGCGGGCAAATACCACCTGTTCTGCGCTGAGTATTGCGGCACGCGCCACTCCGGCATGATCGGCTGGATTTATGTGATGGAGCCGCGCGACTACGAAGACTGGCTGACCGGCGGTGCGGCTTCCGGGTCGCTCGCCGATAACGGGCACAAGCTGTTTCTCAATCTGGCATGCGGCAATTGCCACAAGGACGATGGCTCCGGCCGCTGCCCCACGCTGGTGGGTCTGTTCGGCAGGAATGTGCAACTTAGCGGAGGCGGCGTGGTGAAGGCAGATGAAGGCTACATTCGCGAGTCGATTCTGCAGCCTGCGGCGAAGATTGTGAACGGATACCAGCCGATCATGCCGACGTTCCAGGGCCTGGTCAGCGAAGAGGATGTTTTGCAGTTGGTGGAGTACGTGAAGTCGCTCAATCCCAAGCCGGCGGGGGCCACCTCGCAATCGGAGGGCACAACCGTACCGGCACCGGGGCTCGCACCCAACACACCGAAAGTTCGTTAATTATGATTACCGCGGCAGTACAAGAACGAGAACATTACCTCAACGCCAGTTACGGCATAAAATCGTGGCTCCTCACGAAAGACCATAAGCGCATTGGCCTGCTCTACCTTGCCACGGTCACGCTGTTCTTTTTCCTGGGCGGTGCGTTTGCGACGCTGATCCGCATTGAACTGCTCACCCCGCAAGGCGGGCTGGTCTCGTCGGAGACGTACAATAAGCTGTTCACCATGCACGGGGTGGCGATGGTGTTCTTCTTCCTGATTCCCTCCATCCCAGCCACCTTGGGGAATTTCTTCCTGCCGATCATGATCGGCGCACGAGATCTGGCGTTCCCGAAACTGAATCTGTTGAGCTGGTATCTGCTGGTGGCCGGCGGAGTCTTCGCCCTGTTCGCCATGCTGGCGGGCGGCGTGGATACCGGCTGGACGTTTTATACCCCATACAGCACCACGTACTCCAACACCTGGGTGATCGCCACCGCGCTCGGCATCTTCATCGCCGGCTTCTCCTCGATTCTGACGGGCTTGAACTTCATCGTTACGGTCCACACCATGCGTGCCCCGGGTATGACCTGGTTCCGCCTGCCGCTGTTCGTCTGGGCCAACTACGCCACGGCGCTGATTCAGGTGCTCGGCACCCCCGTAATCGCGGTCACGATCGTACTTCTGTTCTGCGAGCGCGTCTTCCACATTGGCATCTTCGATCCCTCGCTGGGCGGCGACCCGGTGCTCTTCCAGCATCTCTTCTGGTTCTACTCGCACCCCGCCGTGTACATCATGGTGCTGCCCGCCATGGGCGTTCTCAGCGAACTCATTTCGACTTTTTCGCGCAAACCGGTGTTCGGTTACGGATTCGTCGCCGCTTCCAGCCTCGCGATCGCCGTGTTGGGTTTTCTCGTCTGGGGCCATCACCTGTTTGTCAGCACCCAATCCGTTTATGCCGGCCTGGTCTTTTCGTTCCTCAGCTATTTCGTCGCTATCCCGTCGGCCATCAAAGTCTTCAACTGGACAGCCACGCTCTATAAGGGATCGATATCTTACGCCACGCCGATGCTGTACGCCTTCGGATTCATCGGCTTGTTCACGATCGGCGGCCTGACCGGGCTCTTCGTGGCGTGCCTGGGCATTGACGTGCACGTCACCGATACCTACTTCGTCATCGCGCACTTCCACTACATCATGGTGGGCGGCACCATCATGGCGTATCTCGGCGGACTCCACTACTGGTGGCCCAAGATGACAGGACGAATGTATCCGGAAGGGTGGGCGAAGCTGTCGGCTCTGGTCATCTTCCTGGGCTTCAATCTCACCTTTTTCCCGCAGTTCATTCTGGGATACCTGGGCATGCCGCGGCGCTACCATGTCTACCCCGAAGAGTTCCAGGTGTTGCATGTGCTCTCCACGGCGGGAGCTTCCGTGCTCGCGGTGGGCTACATCATTCCCATGGTCTATTTCATCTGGTCGCTGCGATACGGGAAGATGGCGGTGGCCAATCCCTGGGGCGCGACGGGTCTGGAGTGGCAGACGGCATCGCCGCCTCCCGCCCACAACTTCGATGAGACTCCAGTTGTGACCCACGAAGCCTACGACTACAGCACCGTGATCGGGGAGGAAATCGAAGTTGGCTAGCCAATCGCACGTGGAGACGCTCGCCCTGCGCGAGCAGTTCGATACCGCCGGGCAGCAGAAAGATGCTTCCACGCTCGGGATGTGGCTGTTCCTCATCACCGAAATCATGTTCTTCGGCGGCATGTTCCTGGCGTACTCGGTATATCGCGGGATCTACCCCACCATCTTCGCCATCGCCAGCACCAGCCTGAACGTCTACATCGGTGCTGCCAATACAGTGGTCCTGTTGTGCAGCAGCTTTACCATGGTGCTGGCGGTTCGCGCTGCACAACTGGGCCAGCGGCGAGCGATCATCGTCTTTCTCGTCCTCACGCTGGCGCTGGGCACGGTATTCCTTGGTGTGAAGGCTTACGAGTGGAAGGAGAAGTTTGAGGAGCACCATATTCCCGGCCAGGCGGCATTCCACCTGGAGGGTGTGAGTGCCGACCAGCAGGGCCACGCGCAGTTGTTCTTCTCGCTCTACTTTGCGATGACGGGGCTGCACGCGCTTCACATGGTGATTGGCGCGGGCATTCTGACCGTACTCATTTTCCAGGCACGTCGCGGCAAGTTCACAGCCGATTACATGACGCCCGTGGATGTAGCGGGACTCTACTGGCACTTCGTCGACATCATCTGGATTTTCCTTTTCCCTCTGCTGTATCTGATCGATCGCCATTTGAAGTGAGCCATGCACGAGCACATCGATAGCATCAAACTCTACGCCCTGGTGTTCATCGGGCTGATTATTCTTACAGTGGTGACCACTGCGGTCGCGTTCGTCGACCTCGGACCGTTTAGCGTGGTGGCGGCCTTGGGCATCGCGGTCTGCAAGATGCTGCTGGTGGCCTTGTTCTTCATGCACATCCGCCACAGCACCAAGCTGACGCGCCTGGTAGTGCTCGGCGGCTTGCTTTGGCTGTTCATTTTGTTGGCGCTGACGATGAGCGACTTTGTCACTCGCGGGGCGCTCGGCGTCCCGGGCAGGTAGTCAGTGTTCACATCATCCGTCTGGCGCGAGGAGATTTGGTACGCTTTCCAAGTGCCTCGAGGCGGGTGCAGCGAGTCAGCGCGAGAGTGAAGAAAAGGCTCTCGACAGTCTTACGGGAGCCTGGGGAGGGAGTCGAATTACCGTCAAGCGGTACGCCAATTCCACTTAATGCGGTCTGCGGTTTGGGATCTCATGAAGCACTAAGCAGCCCCGAATTACTTCATCTTATCGATCTTCTTCCGAATCTGGGCGGCGTTCTTTGCTTCGGGAGCCACTTCGAGGTACTTCGCGTAGGCCTCTTTAGCGGCGTGCATGTCCTTCAGCTTCTCCTCCACCTCGCCTAAGCGCAGCCATGCCTCGCCGTAACCCTCGTTCCACTTCGTCGCGCCCTTATAGCGGCCCTCCGCCGACCGATACTTGCCCTGCTTGAAGTAGAAATCGCCCACCTTGACCCACTTCTCGGCCTCCAACGGGTTGAAGGAGAACTCCTCATTCGAAAGCGATTTGTCCTCTTCCGGGGGGATCTCTTCTTTGCCAGTGGACGGGGGGGCAGGCTGCCGTTTCTGCAACTCCGGCTGCGGCTTGGCGGGCTGGGGCGGATTCTGTTGAGCATGAGCGGCGAATGAAACCGCACACACCACCAGCATCCTCGGGATCCAGCTAGACATAATCTGATTTTACCAGCGGAGAGATCAACCTGTCGTGCTTACTGGGGTGCGCGACATAAAAGTGGCGAGTTGCACCGGGCCCGTGTTTATGGGATATTTCTGAGCGTATATATACTCTCAGAAAGAGGCTGCGATGCCCGATTCCCTCTCCGACCTCGAAGGTGTCCGATCCAAGCTCCTCCAACAGATCCAGGCGCTGGGCGATTTCCGCCCAGGTTCCATCAGCGTCGCGGTGCGGCGCTGCGGTAAGCCCACCTGCCACTGCGCCAAGCCGGATGACCCGGGCCATGACCCGCAGATTCGCCTAACGCGCAAAGCCGCTGGTAAGACCATCACCGAGAGCTTCGCCACGCCCGCCGCCTTCCGCAAGGCTCAGCAAGAAGTCACCGAGTTCCATCGCTTTCAGACCATCAGTGACGAACTGATTGATGTCAACGAGAAGATCTGCCAACTCCGCCCCGCCGAGCCCGAACCGGCTGGCTGGACACCCCAGGAAAAAAAACGGCTGCTGCGATCCATCGAGAGGTCACGCAAGAGGTAGAGCGCCTCTTGGCGAGGATCTTCGCTGAGCGACGCCGCACGGGCAGGCTGGATTTGGAGGCTGTGGAGATGGCGTTGCGTGCCACCCTGCATCTAGCGGGGGCGGCCGGTTTGACCCAGCTATTGACCGAGGAACCGCCCCAGGAGCGTCATCTTCCGTGCGCCTGTGGCGGTACGGCCGACTATCAAGAACTGCGGTCCAAGTCGGTGCTTACCGCAGTCGGTCCTGCCCAGATGCTCCGCCCTTACTATTTGTGTTCCCAGTGTAGTAAAGGGCAGTTCCCCACGGACCGAACCTTGGATGTAGCAGGGACGGGGTTCTCGCCCGGAGTGCAGCGCATGCTGGGGTTGGTCGGCAGTGAGTGCTCTTCGTTTCGGCTCGGCGCCGAACAACTGCTGCTGCTCGCAGGACTGGAGGTGACTGCCAAAGCGGTGGAGAGAATCTCTGAAGCCATCGGAGCCGATATTGCCAAGCGCGAACAAGCCGAAGTTCAGAAAGCTCTGCAATTGGAATTGCCGGCGGCGGCTGGCCCGCCCGTCTCAACTCTGTACGTGGAACTGGATGGAACTGGCGTTCCTGTGGCGCCCACGGAAAGCGAAGGACGTAAGGGTCGCGAAGAAGGCCAACCGGCACGTACGCGAGAAGCCAAACTGGGGTGTGTCTTCACCCAGACCACGGTCGACGAGGAAGGCTACGCGGTCCGCGACGAAGCCTCTACCACTTACTTGGGCGCGATCCAAACTTCCGAAGAGTTCGGCCGGGCGCTCTACACAGAAGCCTATCGTCGAGGCTGGAGTCGCGCCGTCCATCGCGTGGTTCTGGCCGACGGCCAACATTACAACTGGACCATTGCCCAAGAGCATTTTCCAAGAGCCGTTCAGATTGTCGATTTGGGGCATGCCCGCGAGCATGTGTGGGAACTGGGCGGGAAGTTGTATCCCTCTGATACGGCGGCCAAAGTAGGCTGGAGCAAGGCTCATCAGCACTGGCTCGATGCGGGAGAGATCGAAAGCTTGGTTTCATCCTTACAGTCAATCGGTGCGGCAAGGCTAGAACTGGCAGATCACATCCAGACGGAGGCGAACTACTTCGAAACCAATGCGGAAAGGATGCGCTATCCAACTTTTCGCTCTCGCGGATTCTTCGTCGGCACCGGAGTGATCGAGGCGGCGTGCAAGACCATCATCGGTGGTCGTCTCAAGCGCTCCGGAATGTTCTGGACGGTACGCGGAGCCAACAGCATCATCGCCCTTCGATGTTGTCGCCTCAGTGGCAGATTCGAGGATTACTGGGAACAGCGACATGCACTCCCACCGGTCATCGCCGGCGCAGTTCCCAATGCTCGATCCACAAGCATGCCGAACGTACTCGAAAACGCCCGCGACTAAAATCGGGTTACGGCGGTTCACCACTTTTATGTCGCGCACCCCACTCTTGTTTGCCGCGTCGACACTCCTGTCGACGCTTTCGGGAGTCCGTAAAGTCTGCACGACGTGCAGATTTGGTGCGCCCTCGAAAAGTCTCGACAAAAGTGTCGAGACGGCAAACAGAGTGTTTGCGCCACGACACTGCTGTCGACGCTTTTCGAGCCGTAGACAAGTCCGGCGGTGTGCTCCCAACCCGCGCGCTACTTATCCGTGGTCTTCGGCTTATCCGGGAAGCTGTTCGGATCCGGCGCTCCCGTTCCAGTCATACCCATGAACAACTTGCGCCCGTCCGGAAAGGTCACATTCCGCGCGTTCGCCCGCTTCTCCGAATGATCGCGCGCCTGGTATCCGTCCACCACGATATCTGTCCCGACCGGGAACGTATTCTTATTCGCCCCACGGCGAAGCAGCGTGTTCGGGCTCCCGCCCTCCACCATCCAGGTTTCCTTCGACCCGTCATCCTTAGTGACTTCGATGTGAATCCAGGTATGCGGATTCACCCACTCAATCTTCACGATCTTGCCCTTGAGCAGGACCGGCGCATTCGCGTCGAATTCCGATCCGAAAGCGTGGTGTGCCGCCGCCGGACGCACCGCCGTCAAGCCTGCCAGCAATCCCACGGCGCCGTACAAAATCGATTTCACGAGTCTCTTTCGCATGCATCCTCTCCTTCTCGTTATCTCGAGGTCTTCCCCGCAGCCTGTTCCTTTTCCCGCAGTCGCGCGCCCTTCAGAATATCGGTCAACGCGTAGTTCGCTTCGTGACAAGCATACTCGTAGATGTGGCCATCCGTCGCAGGCCACGTGTACTCGCCTTTCCACGGCGCAGCCCAGGTCTCCGGGTCGTCAATCGTGAACTGATACAAAAGCGTCCGATCGTCCACACGCGTGAAGCGCTCGATCACGTGCAGATTCTCCGACGACCCGCGGAAGCGCGTTTTATTTGTGAAGTTCGTGGTGTCCACGACCAGCGTATCGCCTTCCCAATGACCGATCGAGTCTCCCATCCATTGCCGGATGTTCTTGGGCGGGTGCTGCCCGTTCATGCGCACGACCCGCGCATCATGCACCATCTCCGTCAGAATCATCACCGCGTCCGGCGTCTGCACAATCTGGTGGAGATTGTTGTAGAAGTAGTCCGGGAGTGCCGGCGGCCCCGACGTAGACCCAAAGCCGAGCAGGCAGCGCTCTCCGAGCGGCCGCCGTTCCGGATCATCATACGCTCCGGGCGCCTTCTCCAGGCCCGGATCGTTGGTGTTCTCCTGTGCGTCCGATGTCGGCCGTGCACGTCCCGCCGCAGCCCTCTGCATCGCTGCCGGAAGCATTTGCGGCGCGCGCCCGTTCGGCGGATCCACAATGATCGACGACCGAATTTCCCCTCGCACCACTGTCAGTTTCGATCCCGGATCCAACCAGCCAGAATTGTAGCCGCCCACATTTCCGGCTGCTCCCACCGATCCATCCCCACCCTTGGGAGGCGCCGTCCGATTGCCGGAAATCGACTCGTCACCCTTCTCCCGCTGTAGTGCCGCCGCCGTCTCGATCTTCTGCGCCTGTTCCGGTGTATATGCGGCGGGCGCCCCCATCGGACGGTCCACCGGCGTCATCGTCGCCAGATCGTACGTGCCTTGCAGATCGGGATGCCCATCCGCCATCCGCTTTGGCGTGTACGCCTTGGCCGGAGCCTTCTGTGCCTGGGCCGCCGCCGGATGAGGAGCACAAATCAGCAGGGCCACCATCGCCGGAATTCCAGCCAATATAAGATTCCGCATCGAAGTACCTCCTTGCTCTTACCGGCTCAGCGGATTCTTCCGCCACTGACCGTACATCAACTCTTCCACGAACTCCACACACTTGAAATCCAGAAGCTGTGCGTTCTTCTCCTGCCGCTTGTAGAGCGGCATGCTGATCTTCCACGGCCGCGTAAACACGTTCGGGTCTTCCATGGTCGCCTCATACGCAATCACGTCCGGACTGGTTCGCGTGAAGCGCTCCACCACGTGCAGCGCATCGCTATGAAAATTGCCGGCACGGTCGAACCAGGTCTGGTCGTTAAAGCCCTTGGAGTCGATCACCAGAGTCTCGCCCTCCCAGTGCCCCACGGATTGCCCCATCCACGAATCCACCGGAGCCGGCCCCGGATCCTTCAGGAAGATATTGCGCACCGCACCCGCATACTGGTACGCGAAGAAGATCTGCGACGCGTTCTGAAAGATGCGGAACGGCTGCGGGATATACGTTGCGCGCGGAATCCCCGGCAGGTAGCACTTGATCTCGGGGTCGCGCGTCAGCCAGTTTTCCTGATTCTGCTTCTTCTGCGCGAGCGCTTCCGGCTTATACGGAATCTCTCCGCCCTCCACCACGCCCATGCTCGGAGGCACCGATCCCACGGCTCCCAGTGCCAGCACCTGCGCTGCCGGAACCGGTCCGTAAGGCCCCGGCCGCAGCGCCATCGCCGCCCGCGCGTTGTGCGCTTCCAGGTCGTAGTTGGCCTCGTTCATCACCTGCCAGATTCCGTTTAAATCCGGATGGCCCCCATCGGCGCGGGGCGCGCGATACGCCCCGTTCTGCCCTGCTAATGGCGCGACCCCAGCCACCAGTAGCGTCACGACAACCAAAATACCCCACCCGCTCCGCCTGACAATCCGCATCCAGCCCAGCTCCTTTCAGCCCATAATACAGGATTCCCGAGCCGCAAGCACGTCATCTTTTACCGGACGTACGGTCGGGAATCCTCCGCCGGTTAGCGCCCTTTGGGCGCCGGCTTTCCGAACCGCGCCTCTTCAATCGGCACGTTCGTCTTCACCTCGCTCAACTGAATGGCGTCGCGCCCGTCCATCCACGCAAAGATCATCCGGAACGGCATCTTAATCCCGTCCACCTCGCGATAGTCCGCATAATCCACCTGCGTGGGTACGCGGCCGATCGGCGATTTGCCGTACCGCACTACCCGCAGCAGCAGCCCCGATTCCTGATCGAAATATAAGGTGGCGATAATCCCCCGAGGTCCCGTCCCCTGGACCACGTTGACGGGCCTATCCTGTCCGATCGCCGTCGTACTCACGTCCTTCGACGACTGGCTCGAAGGTCCGGGCAGATCGCTGATCGTTGCCGGCAAGCTCACCCGCAGATTAGTCAGAGCCTGTTTGATCTGTCCCGGGAACGCCAGTTCCGCATCCAGCCGCGCGCCATCCAGTTCCCCTCCAGTGAGTTGATATTCGCCCAACACCGTGAGGGGAGTTTCCAGCCACCCCTCGCGCCCATTGAAGGTGCGAATGCTTCTGCCGCGCTCAGGCGAGTCCGGAAACTCAATCAACGTGGTGCGCTGATCCGGGAACTTCGCGAAGATCTGAACCGTGCCCCCGCCTCCAAAGCCACCGAACCCCACACTCTTCCCTTTGGCCGTATAGCTCTTGATCGCGGCCAGCTTCGCCCCCCCGCCAATCGCGTTGAGGTACTTATCGATGATCTTATCCGGCGATGGCTGGTCAGGCATCTGCGTGAGAACATCGTCCATTTCCTGCGATGCCGGACCATACATAAACTCGAGCGTCGGCGTGGTGGCGGGGCGATCCCGTCCATGGTGACAACTCCAGCACGTGACCATCTGCCGCCCGCCAAAATTGTCGCGATTGATCGCCGTCATCATACGCACCATTCCGCGCGCGCGCACTTTCTTCGGCGTATCAGCGGCCCAGTCCACCTTCTCCGTGCCGGCATTCGTATGACAATCGGCGCAATCGAACCCCAGCGCCGCGCACATGATCCCCATGGTCCCCATGAAATCGTCTACGGGAATATCCCTCAGCACCTGAATATTTTTGAAGACGCGATCGGACGTCGGCTGTCCTGCCTGCGGCGCGGGCTGCTGCGCGTTCAGCGCACTTCCCAGCCACCAGATACTCATCATCGCGGCGAATGCAAATATCAATTTCATTCCCGACCAACCGGCCGGTTTGATCTGGCGCATAGGCGATATTATATCCCGGCTTTCGTTGCCGTCGCGGCGCAAAACACCCATGAAAATTCTCCCTCGGTCGGGCATTGTAAATGAATCGGCCAACGTTGGCTTCTCTGGCGAAAAGCCCAAGCCTCGAATGACGGAGAGCCGCTCCATGCTCTGATATTCTGTTTGTACCGCAAATGGAACGACTACGCGGCCCAAGCCGTTGGACATCGTATGGGTGTCTTCAGGACTCCTCATCCCGTCATTCAGGTTTCGCACATCCGCAAAAGCTACGGAGCCACCGCTGCCGTCTCCGATGTCTCTTTTGAGGTCAACCAAGGCGAAGTCTTTGGATTGATCGGGCCGAACGGCGCTGGCAAGACAACCACGATGGAGTGCGTGGAAGGAGTGCGCCGGCCGGACGCGGGCCAGATTTCGATCCTGGGCCTCGATCCATTCCGCGACGTCTATCAGGTCCAGAACCGGATTGGGGTGCAACTCCAGCAGGCACAGCTCCAGAAGAGAATCAAAGTCTGGGAAGCTGTGGATCTCTGGGCCTCTCTGTATCCAAAGCCGCTGGACGGCAACCGGCTGCTTGAACAACTCGGACTCGCCGACAAACGAAATGCCTGGTTTATGACCCTTTCCGGCGGGCAGAAGCAGCGGCTGTTTATCGCGCTGGCGCTGATCAACGATCCGGAAGTCGTGTTCCTCGATGAGCTGACCACCGGGCTCGATCCGCAGTCGCGGAGAGCCATCTGGGACCTGGTACGCGGGATTCGGGATCACGGCAAAACTGTTTTTCTCACCACTCATCTGATGGAGGAAGCGGAACGGTTGTGCGACCGCGTGGCGATTATCGAATACGGAAAGATCATTGACATTGGTAGCCCTGGCGAGTTGGTGGGACGGCACTGCCCCACGCGAACGGTGGTGCTGGCGACCGCGGATGGCGTCGCCGAAGAATGCCTGCGAGCGATTCCGCAAGTGGAGAACCTGATGCGCCAAGACTCCCGGTTCACTCTTCAGGGACGGGGCGACGACTTCGTGACCGAGGTGATCCAGTGTCTCTCCGAGAATCGGATCCGGGTCACCGACTTCCGTACCGTGCTGCCCAACCTGGAAGACGTCTTTCTGAAACTGACCGGCCATTCGATCCGCGATTGAAAGGGACTCGGCAATGCTGCGTGGACTTTGGAAACTGACCTGGCTGGAGATCAAGATCTTCCTCCGCGAGCCGCTCGGAGCGTTCGGATCGATCTTGTTTCCCGTCCTGATTTTTGTAGCCGTGAGTCGATTTGCGGGAGGCCGGCCAATGCCGAGTTCGCTCTCTACCGCCGGATTCCTGCGCGTCGGCCTGCCGGTTTTCGTATCGGTACTTATCGCGCTCAGCGGCGTATTGTCGCTGGTCACCATCATCTCGATTTACAGGGAAGGTGGTATTCTCAAACGGCTCCGCGCCACGCCTCTGCGCCCGCAGACGATTCTCACTGCGCACGTTCTGGTCAAACTAGCGCTCACGGCGCTCACCATGGCCTTGATGGTGCTGGCCGGCAAGCGCTATTACCCGGTGCACACGAACTTCCCGGTGTTCGGTTTTGCGATTGCGCTGATGATCAGTACGTGGAGTATCCTGTCGATCGGTTTTCTGATTGCTAGCATCGTGCCGACGGCGCGCTTCGCGCAACCGATCGGCGCAGCCATCCTTTATCCGATGATCGGAATGTGTGGATTGTTCGTGCCGCTGCAGTCGATGCCACCCGTGCTGCAGGTGGTGGCACGCGTTCTGCCGCTGACCTACGCGGTATCTCTCCTTGAGGGAGTTCTCAAAGGCGAAGCGTGGTCGACACACGTGGGCGACGTCGCGGCGCTGATTGCCGTCTTTGCGGTCTGTACGGCGCTTTCGGCAAAGGTGTTCCGCTGGGAATAGTGCGCGCTCCAGGGCAAACTTCGCGACACACTATCCGGAAGTCTGGCTGGCGTAGGGCCGCTGAGTGCTAGGGAATCCGGATTACACCGACCGAATCTTGAATCGCGATCTTTGTGCCGAACTGTGCGGAATCCTTCTGCAAGGCTTCCAGGATCCGGCGGGCATTGGCGGCATCGGCCAGATGTGGAATACCTCGTCGCGAAGGTTCGTAGGTGTTGCCTACGTCGAGCGGATACAGCCTCACCATCTTAGCTTTCGCGTTATCGAAATCGATCACGGCTACGATACCGTCGTACCAGCTTGCCGGATTGCCGCCTGGACGAACGGAGCGCTCCGGAGGCTTGGGGGCGGGCGGGAGGCCGTTCGCGTCGGGAAACACGCGGAATATCGTCTCCTGTAGTGCCTTGATCTCCCCTTTGATGAAAAAGACGCCCATGCCGTAGAAGACCGGCCGCCCCTTGTAGATCTCGACGCCCCGCAGAGAATGAGGCCCGCCACCTAAGATCACATCTGCTCCCGCGTCGACCGCGTTGTGGAATAGACGGATCAGGAAATCCGGCGGCTCCGGGGTATCGTCGTCGAGACCGGTCGGGCTTTCGTGAGCATGGATGGTGAAGACAACCAGGTCCGCCTCCTGCTTGGCTTCCCGCACGGCCTTCAGCAACCCCGCATGATCGTACAAGTCCATGTCATACCGAAGGCCAGGTTTGTCAGACACGCGATAGAGTTGCTCTCCAAAGGTAACCTCCAGTGCGTCCGGCGCCGGGGCGGGCGCCAGTGGCGAGGCCAAGGCGGCGGCAAGCTTGCGAATCATGGCCATCTGGTCGCCGGTGACGAGGTTCACCTTCCGGGTCCGCAGAATGCTGATGCCGGGGCGTGATGGCACATCCCCCGCGCTATCATTGGCGCCGGCATTTGGTTTAAACGTCGAGGCAACGGAAACCAGGGCTATGCGTCCTTTCGGAGTCGCCAGGATGCCTGCCTTACGGGCCTCCTGGAGTGTTCGGCCCCCGCCCGCATGGGCGATTCCCGCTTCGTCCAACAGTCGGCGGGTCTCCAGCAATCCCTCGGGGCCCCAGTCCGTAGAATGGTTGTTCGCAACGGAGACCATCCTGACTCCCATCGCCTTCATGTCCTTGGCGAGGGTCCCTTCGCCCCATAGCAGTCCGTTGCCGTAGCCTTGGCCTTGGAACGTCTTGAGGTCGAAGAAGACACCTTCCTGGTTGCCTATGGTCGCGTCGCTGCGCTGAATGAGTTCGACCACTTTCTGAAATTCGCGGTCCGGGCTGTCGGCCATGGGATGCGAGTAGAGCAGGTCGCCAATCCCGACCAGCGTGAATGCGCCTTTGATTCTCGCGGGTTTCGGAGGATCGCGAAAGAAATCCTCGGGCGATCTGGATGGGCCCGGCGTCTGCGCCCGTGTCATACCGGCGACACACATCAGCGCTACGCAGGTGGTGCCGATGACTCCCGGCGTCGAACTTCTTGGGTGCGTCCCGAACATTGTCGCCTCGGAAATCACTTCACTCCGGTTTCGAAGGTAACCCGACGGGCGTCTTGCATCGGTCTTCCGGGATACCGGAGACGCGCTCCCACTGATATGCATCGACCGCCTCGGCGCGGGGAAGGTAAGTGATGGGAAATGTCTTGCCGTCGCGGGTGACCTGCAAATTCAGCGTTCGGTGCACGTCGGCCTGTATCGCGTCCAGGGCCGCCGAGTAGCTCACCTGGTCGCCTTCCCGCAGGCCGGCCTTGGCTGCCTCGGAATCCGGTATGAGCCCGCGGATAGTATGTTGGGAACCGATCAGTGACTTCGGATCAAAACCGAGTTCGAATCGCCGAATCTTCTTTGTAGTGCGCTGGAAGCAGGGGCCGAAGTCGTCCGAGTCCGGCAACATCAATCCACCCGCCATCATGGAACGGTGCACAGCCGGACCATCCTCCCCAATCTCTTTGCGCAGCAGGTCAAGCCAGACGGCCTCGGTGACGGGCTGATCGGACCGCGAGCGTTCGATCATGGCGTGAATCAGGTTATCGATGGAGCGCTTGCCGGCTGAACTCCTGCCGATCTTGCCGTTGAGCACAGCGAAGTACATGGCGCCCCGATCGTACGGAAGAACTCGGATCCGAGTATCCTCCCAGAAGCGCGGAAGAATCTGCTCGTCCGGTGTGTCCTTCAGCGGATTGGTGTAATAGCGGCTGGCCGTTTGATTCAGGTCTGCCAGGAACTGGTCGGAGGTGATCATGCCGGCGCGCCATGAGAGAAGTGCCTGGTAATAAACCGCGTTTCCCTCGCTGTACCACTTGCCCAGCTCATTCGCGGTCCAGGTATGGGTCATCTCGTGCCCCAGAATGCTCTTCAGGCTCTCACCCGTCACACCTGCGCCATAGGTGACGATAAAAGAATTAGTAAGTGCGGCGCCTCCGCCTGCGTTCATCGGGTTGAAACGCAGAAATACACGATAGGGAGGCTCGGATTTGTCGTGGAAGAACCTGCTCATCCAGGCATGTAGTTCGCCCGTCCACTTCATCGCCGGACGAGGGTCGAACGCCGGTTCGCCCAACCAGACGGAGGAAAAACCGCCAGTAACTCCGGCTTGGGGCTCGCGCTTCAGGTGACCGGCCATGAACAGGCAATTGTTCAGGCGTGCGATCGGACCAGCGGGAAGTTCCACGTTCCCATCGCCGTAGCTCGTAACCGCGGCAGCCCCAGCGCCCATCGCGGACAAGTCCCAATCGATTGCAACTCGGTACGGCGTTTTGGTTAGAGGCGACATCAAGAACATGTTCCCGACACTGGAAAAGCCATCCCCATCGATTCTGGGCGCGAGCGGCGGCCCGCCCTGTGTCATCGGTGCGTTCTCGATCGGCTCCCGGTAGTCGACGACCAATGCGCCCTTCACCGCGCGTGGGGAAGTCCATTGCCGGCTGCCGCCCTGGTTTTGCGATTCCAGCGGCACCTGTCCAAGCCCGTCACTCACAGTCAGGCCCTCAACCATCTGAGGCTTGCTGGAGCCGGGAACCATTGTGTTCAGCGAAAGCAAGGGAGCGCCAGCGCGAACGTCTATCTGAGAGATGCTGATCTCCACGGCTACGTCCCCTTTCCCCACGGCTTCGCTCATCGCTCCAGGCTTTATCAGAACCCTCATCCGAGCGGCGGGCTCGGCGCCGCGCAACCCCGCAGCCAGGAACAGAACTGTCGCCAGCCCAATTCTGATCAACGTCTTCATTTGCGATTGCCTCGTGCCCGGCTGGACGAAATAGACATCCCCAGGGCCTGTTGTAATAGACATTCGCCCTCTCGCGCCATCCCCCGCCGCTTATGGAATGTGCGATATGGTATGCCGGGTTCCCCAGCAAGTCAAGGGGCCAAAACGCGTCGTCCTCATCAAGCAGGTTATGACTGCAAAGATATGAAAACCCACCGATGCCATTTCCGGAGTCCTACAGTTGCATTTGCTCCGCAGCCATCGGTTCGAAGCGCGCCGGTATCGCAGCGAGAGGCTGGCCAGCGGTTTGGGCAGCCCCAGCTACACTTCGTAGGGCTTGCGATAAACCGGGCGCGTGACCATCTTGGTTGCCTCGGCGTCACCCGCGAACTTCGGAGTCAGACCGGGCTCGATCTTCAGCGCGCGCCCGACCCGGTAGCTAATGTTCGCCAGATGACAGAGGTCGGCGCTGGGCACCGCGTTGGCGATCGGATCATGCAGATCCTGCTCCCGGCGCGATTTTACACACATCAGGAAATTCTGCATGTGGAGGCCCGTGGGATCGCCAGCTCCGCGGTCCGGTCGCTCCTCCATGATCAGTTCGCTCGAATCGCCCTTGTACGCCTGGAACCCCTGGTCACTCATCGCCGCCCACCCTTCGTCGCCATAGAATAGGTTCCCCACCGCGACGTTCAGCGGATTGCTCGCCGGTCCCACCTGCGTCGGCGCCGGGGCCGCATTTTCCGCAGGTGGTTGGCCGCCCGCCCTGCCGCGTCCGGCGCCCATCGGTCCGGCCGTCACCACACGCGCCTGCCGAACGCCTTCGCCGTTGGTCGCTCTGCCGCGCACTTCAATGACGAGTTGCTCCTTACCGTAGCTGAAGCCCGCCGTGAGCGTGTTGGGTGTTTCAGTGTCGTCATCCAGACCGAACTTGCCGCCAAACGCCATCGCTGTCTTCGGCCACAAGGGATCGCCCAATGCCCAGCGCGCGATACCCGTTTCGTGCACACCCTGGTTACCTATGTCGCCGTTGCCGGTATCCCAGAACCAGTGCCAGTAATACGCAAACCGCTTCTCGTTGTAGGGCCGCATCGGTGCGGGGCCGAGGAATAGATCCCAATTCAATCCGGGCGGCGTGGGGGCATCGGGCGTGTGCCCGATCGAGGGACGAAGCTTGTAGCACAGCGCCTTGCTCATGTAGAGCTTGCCGACCAAACCCTGTTGGAGCGCCGTGATCGCCTTGACCTTGAACGGCCAGCTCCGATGCTGGGACCCCACCTGCATGATGCGCTTGGTTTCGCGCTGCACCTGGATCATCCGCATGCCTTCGTAGATGTTGTAGCAGGCGGGCTTTTCCCCGTACACATCCTTGCCCGCCTTCATTGCCCAGATTGCGGTGAGCGCGTGCCAGTGGTTCGGAGTTGCCACAGAAACAGCCTCGACGTTCGGATCGGCAAACATCTGCCGCATATCTTCGAACTCCTTGGCTTTCTCCAGATTCTTCCTCGCCAGCGTTGTCTGCGCCCTTTCACGCGCGGTCTGGTTGACATCACACAGGGCGACGACCTGCGCCTCGCTCAGACCGGTATACGTATTGAGGTGGCTGCTGCCCCGCCCTCCGAGGCCCACAATGCCCACATTGACCTTGTCATTTGCGCCCCACACGCGAACCGCCGACGCTGCAGTTAGGGCTCCGAGGAAAAACCTGCGAGTTTTTGGATCAGACAACGCGAAACTCCTTTTCGCGCCAATTGTATCAAGTAGCGGGTGTAAACTTTGGACAGCGCGAGTAAACGACTACACGCCCTCGATTATGAGTTTGGTGTCCGGCAGCACGTTCAGGAACGGCGGCATGCCATCAGGACGCACCAAACTACAGATGGCCTTCAGCGCAGAGGCTATGTCCCCTTCTGCATCCAGGGCATCGACGACAATCCGATCGCCAACAATGAGTTGCCTCGAGCTGGTTCTCTGACTCCGGGGTGAAGATTTGTTATTTCAGGCTTGGACCGGGTTTCAGCGGGTGAACCTCGCGAAGGATGTCCAGTAGGGAGATCTGAAAGCAGTGGCGAATCTCAGAGTATTCGCTCGTTAATCCCTGACACACCGAACCGAAAATGCCTGCCGCTTTTCGCCACCAGTTTGACGATGGAGAGCTTGCCCGCCCCGTCCAAAGTTGTAGAACCATCCAGCGGCCGGATCGCTCTCTGATGCCGTCCAGTAGAATCCGTGGGCTTCCAATCGTGCATATTCGCCATCCCCGGAGCGTCCACCGCCGAGCACGGCATTGAATCCCGCAGAGCCTCCCTCCAAAAGCGCTTTGTACGCCGCGCGACCCTTGTCCTCCGCATCCTCGCTGACGCCACCGTAGTACTTCGCCAACCGCCGCCATTCATCGTCCGTCGGTAATCGCCATCCGGCTCCCAAGGATGGACACGCTCGCAGTGCCGACTCCCACGTGTACAAACGGCCATACCGGCGGCAATTCTGTTCCGCATCTTCATAGCAATAGGACGGCGTTGTGTTGACCTCCAAATTGCGCGTCGTCCACTGTTTGCCGTCCGCCATTCGCTTGGAGGGATACATCGTGTCGGATGCCTTCCGGGTTTGGGCTGAAACGCGCCCCAACGAGATTTCCCGAGACCCGAACGCGATACTCAGCGCGATGGAGACGCTACAAACTCGAATCAGCCTGGTCTGTCGCCTGACAGAATTCATGATCGATCTCATATTATCCGTCAGCAGGGTGACCATGCCGGCAACAAGCTGAGCCGGCACACCTTCGGAAGCAATTTGCGGAAACCGCAAGTGCTCGCCCGTTCGTGCCATTGGCTCAGCGCGACTACAAGGTCCAATCAATGTAAGGCGGCAGAAGCTAGGCATGAGCTAAAATGAAAGGTATCCACTCCCTCCCCCGGGCGGCATCGCAGGCCCGCTCGCCTGCGCGATCTGAGGAGCCTGCTTTAGCACCATGTCCTTCGTCCATCTGCACTGCCATACAGATTATTCCCTGCTCGACGGCGCTTGCGAAATCGATCAGCTCATGAAAATCGTCTCCGAACAGAAGATGCCCGCGGTCGCCATGACCGACCACGGCAATCTCTTCGGAGCCGTCAAGTTCTATAACGCCGCCAAGGCCGCCGGCGTCCATCCCGTTATCGGGTGCGAGATGTACGTCGCCCAACAGGGCCACAAAGTCCGCTCCGATAGCGATCGCTACAACCACCTCGTCCTGCTCTGCGAAAATCAGGAAGGTTACCGCAACCTTATCCGCCTGGTCTCCACCGCCTACCTCGACGGCTTCTACTACAAGCCGCGCGTCGATCTGGACCTGCTCTCCAGCCACTCCAAGGGACTCCTCTGCATGTCCGCCTGCCTGCGCGGCCACATCCCCGAGACCATCCTCTCCGACAAGTACGACGAAGCGCGCCGCATGGCGCACACCTACGCCGACATCTTCGGAAAGAACAACTTCTTCCTCGAAGTGCAGGATCACCACCTCGAACAGGACGCGCGCCTCACGCCGCAGTTGAATCGTCTCTCTCACGATACCGGCCTGCCCCTCGTCGCCACGAACGACTCCCATTACCTCCGCAAAGAGGACGCGCGCGCCCACGAAATTCTCATGTGCATCCAGACCGGCAAGGGTTTCAACGACCCCAACCGCATGCGCTGGAGCACCCCCGACTTCTATCTCAAAACGCGCGACGAGATGATGGAGCTCTTCGCCGAGCTGCCCGACGCCGTTGACCGCACCTGGGAAATCGCGCAACGATGCAACGTGAAGCTCGAGAAGGTGAAGGAGCCCTTCCCGCGCTTCGATGTCCCGGCGGAGCATTCCGCCGACACCTTCTTCGAATACGTCGCCCGCCAGGGCTTCGAAAAACGCCGGCCGCGCCTCGAAGCCATGCGCGCCAAGGGCTTCCTCAAGCACGATCTCGCCGAGTACACCGAACGCCTGGATCGCGAAATCAAGATGATCCAGAAGATGAAGTTTTCCGGCTATTTCCTGATTGTGTGGGACTTCATTCGTTACGCGAAGTCCATGGGCATCCCCGTAGGACCGGGGCGCGGGTCGGCCGCCGGCAGCCTGGTCGGCTACGCCATGGCGATCACCGATATCGACCCACTCCAATATGGCCTGCTCTTCGAGCGCTTCCTCAATCCCGAGCGCGTCAGCATGCCCGATATCGACGTCGACTTCTGCATGAATCGCCGCGGCGAAGTCATCCAGTACGTCACGGAAAAATACGGGCGCGAACAGGTGGCGCAGATCATCACCTTCAACACGCTCGGCGCCCGCGCGGCTATCAAGGATGTGGGACGCGTACTCGAAGTACCCTTCGCCGACGTGGAGCGCCTCACCAAAATGGTGCCCAACGTCCTGAATATCTCGCTGACCGAGGCGATGGAGCAGGAGCCCGGATTCGGCGAGGCTTCGAAGAAGGATCCCCGCGTCGACGATGTGCTCAAGGTCGCGCTGCGCCTCGAAGGTCTGGCACGCAACTGTTCCGTGCACGCGGCGGGCGTTGTTATCTCGCCGCAGCCGCTGAAGGAACTGGTGCCGTTGTACAAGACCAACCGCGACGAAATTGTGACGCAGTTCGACATGAGCGGCCTGGAGAAACTGTCGCTGCTCAAAATGGATTTCCTGGGCCTCACCACCCTGACGCTCATCCAGGACGCGCTGCGTCTCATCCAGAAACGTCACGGTGTCGAACTCATCCCCGAAGATCTGCCGCTCGACGACAAGGCCACCTACGAAATCTTTTCCAAGGGCCTCACCAGCGGCATTTTCCAATTCGAATCGGCAGGCATGCGCGACATCCTGCGGCGCTACCAGCCCGACCGCCTGGAAGATCTCACCGCGCTCAATGCGCTCTATCGCCCCGGTCCCATCCAGGGCGGCATGGTGGACGACTTCATCGAGCGCAAGTGGGGACGCCGCGCCGTGCAGTACGATCTGCCCGAACTCAAGGAACTGCTGGAAGAGACCTATGGCGTCATCGTCTACCAGGAGCAGGTGATGCAGGTCTCCAATCGCATCGCCGGCTACTCGCTGGGCGAGGCGGACCTGCTGCGACGCGCCATGGGCAAGAAAAAGCTCGAGGAGATGGTGCAGCAGCGCGAGCGCTTCGTCAAAGGCGCCACCGAAAAGGGTTTCAATCAGAAGAAGGTCGAGAAGATCTTCGATCTCATGGAGCAGTTCGCCGGCTACGGTTTCAACAAATCACACTCGGCTGCATATGCCTACCTCGCGTTCGTCACCGCGTATCTGAAGGCGCACTATCCGGTGGATTTCATGGCGGCGCTGCTCACCTCGGAAACCGGCAACACCGCGAAGGTGGTGAAGTACATCAACGAGTGTCGCGACATGGACATTACCATCCTGCCGCCCGACGTGGACTACTCCGACTGGAGCTTCACTCCCGATGGCAAGGCCATCCGCTTCGGACTCGGAGCGGTGAAGAACGTGGGCCAATCGGCGGTAGAAGCCATCGGCAAGGCCCGTGCCGAGCATGGCCGCTTCGAATCCCTGCACAATTTCTGCGAGCGCGTCGACCTCAGCGCCGTGAACCGCCGCATGATCGAGAGTCTGATCAAGGCGGGGGCCATGGACTCGCTGGCGGGAACGCGGTCGCAGAAAATGGCCGCCGTCGAAGGCGCGATGGAGGCTGGGCAACGCGCCTGGCGCGATCGCGAGTCCGGGCAGGCCGGCCTGTTCGGCGACTTTATGTCGTCCGGCGAAACGCAGGCCGCGCCCTTGCCCAATGTGCCCGACTGGACTGACAAGGAGAAACTCGGCGGCGAAAAGGAGATGCTCGGCTTCTGGGTTACCGGTCACCCGTTGGACCGCTACGCGGACAAGGTCTCCGAGTTGTCCACGCACGATAGCTCCAGCCTCGAAGGGCTCGCCAAGAATGCGGAAGTGAAGCTCTGCGGCGTGCTCACGGGGATCACCAAGAAGCGCAACAAAGAGGGCAAGCCGTGGGTTGTGATGACCATCGAGGATCGCAGCGGATCGATCGAGGCCATGGTCTTCGCCACTACTTACGAGCGGCTCGCGCCGGTGGTGGTGGAAGACCAGGCGGTATTGGTGAGCGGACTCGTCCTGCCGGAGGAAAACACCCAACCCAAGATCTCGGTTCAGGACATTGTCGCGCTCGACAACGCGCGGGTCGATATGCCCTCCGTGATTTCGATTCGCATTTGGTTGGGACGCAACGGCGGGTCGGCGGATCGCGCGCAAGCGCTCCAGGAACTGTTCCAAAGAAAGCCTGGTGACACGGCGGTCCGCTTACGTCTCGAGTCTCCGCGCGATTTTTCGGTGCTGCTAGACGTGCCGGCGAAGGTGCGTCCCGACAAGGAATTTCGCGCCTTGGTGGAGACAATCTGCGGCGGAGGCAGCATCGAACGCGTCGCTGGGTGACGTTATAATGGTGTGGTTGACGTGGGCACGTAGCTCAGATGGATAGAGCGGTCGCCTCCTAAGCGACAGGTCGGCAGTTCGAATCTGCCCGTGCCTACCACACAATGTGGCGCAAACACCTCCTGTTTGCCGCGTCGACACTCATGTCGACGCTTTTCGGGCGTTCCACTGATTCTGCACACAAACCCTGGCCGGATGCCTACTACTGTCCGCTCCGCTCAATTACCAGCAACTTAAAGGTCCCCGGCAGGACTGGGGCCCGTCGCCCCCCAGCCGGTACCGGACCAAAATCCGCCGCGGCAACGAATATCCTGTGATTCGTCGGATCCAGCCCCATGTTCCGAGAACCTTGCGGCGTCTGCACATTCTCCACCACGTGATACTGATCCGGCGTGTCTTGATGAATCACCGTGAGCGTGCCATTGGCATTCGAGGCAAACGCGTTGCCGGAAGCCGGGTCGTATCCGGCGCCATCAACGCCGGTGCCGATCGGAACGGTGGTCACCACCTTCCCCGCCTGATAATCGGAGATCGCCATCAAACCGCTCCGGCATCCGCTAAACAAACGATGGTGAGCCGTGTCGATTGCCATCGAGACAGGCTGCTTGCAGGCGCCCGTAGACCAGCGCCTCGTCACGGTTGCCCCTTTTGCATCGATCTCCACCACCTCGCTGATGTCGGTAAGATTCGCGTAGACCTTGCCGTCACCGGCGGATGCACCATATTCCGGCTTCCCCCCGAGCGGAATGTTTGTGACCAATTTACCGGCCGCATCGATCACCGTGGAGGAATGCGCATCGCCGTTCAGAGTGAACACGCGATTGGAGGCACTGTCGAACACGATCGCGTCGGCATCTTCCGCCGCCGGGATTCTTCCCAGCGTCTGGTAGCTCTTCAGATCGAACATGACCACCGATTGATCGTTACCAGAGGTTGCGAATCCGTGACCGGCCGCAGCCGCGACCGCAGTCCCATGTGCGCCCTGAATTCCCGTTACCTCACCCAGCAGCTTCCCGGTGTCCTCGTCCACCACCATCACGCGATTCTGCCGGGCGATGAACACGCGATGATTCGGTGGGTCCGGCACCACGTAGTCCCAACTCCCATCTCCACCAAGAGCGTAGGTGTGAGTGATCCGATAGGCCGTCGGGGACTGCGCGAGGAGCGAAGCCGCCGCAGCCAGTGTGAACGCAATCGCGGTGATCCGCATAATCCTCCTATCGCTTGCAGTATATAATGCTAATCTTCAGCTTGTCCCTGCCCGCCCCTCGTCGCGCGGCAGTGCTACATTTATCCTTTAGTCCAATTACTGCTGCCATAGTAAGGAGCAACCGCCATGTCTGGTCGTCGCCGTTGGCTGATTCCCTGTTCACTCTTATCCTTCACGCTTCTAGGAGCCTTTGTCTTCGCTCAGCAGATGAATTCCGGGGGCCAGTATCCCGCCGCTCTGCTTGCCGGATTCGAATGGCGCGATGTCGGACCTCTGCGTGGCGGCCGCTCCTACGGCGTCGCAGGACACGCCGACCAGCCGGACACCTTCTACTTCGGATCAGTCGGCGGTGGCGTCTGGAAGACTGAAAACGCCGGCCACACCTGGCTCCCGATCTCCGACCAGGGCATCCCCATCGGTTCCATCGGCGCGATTGCCGTGGCGCCTTCAAACCCCAACATCGTCTATGTCGGCACCGGCGAGCCCGACATTCGCAGCCAGCACTCCTACGGCATCGGCATGTTTAAATCCACTGACGCAGGCAAGACTTGGACCCACATCGGGCTCGACGCCACGCAGCACATCGGCCGCGTTGCCGTCGACCCCACAGACCCCAACCGCGTCTACGTCGCAGCTCTGGGTAGTGTTTATGCCGCGAACCCCGATCGCGGCCTGTATCGGTCCACTGACGGCGGCGCCACCTGGAAGAAGGTCCTCTTCAAGGCCAACGATCCCGAAAATGTTGGGGCCATCGAACTGGCCATCGATCCCAAGAATCCGCGTGTGCTGTATGCCTCGCTCTGGGCCACGCGGCGGCCACCATGGTCGGTCTACGCGCCCTCCAATATGCCGGGCGGCGGACTCTACAAATCGACTGACGGCGGCGATACCTGGAAGCAACTCTCCGGCGGCCTGCCCAACGACGAGTTCGTGGGCAAGATCGGCATGGCAGTCGCGCCGAGTAATCCCAATCGCGTCTGGGCCGTGGTCGATCACCTCGGCACCGGGATCGCGCGCTCCAATCGCGGCGGCGGTGGCGGAGGAGGCGCTCAGGGCAAAGGCGGCGTCTATCTGTCCGACGACGCCGGCGCTACCTGGAAGCTTGTCAACAACGAGTCTCGCTTGTGGGGTCGCGGCTGGTACTTCGAGTCGGTCAGCGTCGATCCTGTGAATCCCGACCGCGCCTACGTGATCAATACCGCCACCTACATGACCACCGATGCCGGCAAAACTTTCGTGCCCATCAAGGGCGCACCCGGCGGCGATGATTATCACCAGTTGTGGATTAATCCGAAGGATGGCAACCGCATGGTGCTGAGCAGCGATCAAGGCACCGTGGTCAGTGTGGACGGCGGCAAGAGTTGGAGTACCTGGTACAACCAGCCCACCGCGCAAATCTACCACGTGGCGGCCGACAATCGGACGCCCTATTGGCTCTATGGCGCGCAGCAGGACTCGGGCGGTGTTGGGGTGAGCACCTGGTCGCGCGAAGGTGTCCTCTCGTTCCGCAACTGGGAGCCCACCTGTCTGGCCGGCGAATCCGCCACCGTGGTGCCCGATCCGAAGGACGGCAATATTCTCTACGGCAACGGCAACGGGCGCTGCGATCAGTTCTTCAACACCTCCGTGCCGCTCGGCGGAGAGCTTCCCGCCCCCGATCCCGAGAATCCCGATCGCAAGACCTGGACGCTTCCGCAGGTCTTCTCATTGGCCGATGAAGCCATGTATTACGCTAACCAGTTCGTGATGCGGACTCGCGATCGCGGCCGCACCTGGGAGAAGATCAGTCCCGATCTCTCGCGTCTGAAGCCGCCGGTGCCCACCAACCTGGACGCCGTGACTGCCAAAGACATCGACCAGAGAATGACCGATCGCTTCGGCGTCGTCTACACCATCGGCCCGTCGCCGCTCCAGGCCACCACTGTGTGGGTGGGCACCGATGACGGCCTCATCCACGTCACCCGCGACGACGGCAAGACGTGGAACAACGTCACTCCGCCGGCCATGACGCCGTGGAGCAAGGTATCGCAGATAGAAGCCGGCCATTTCGATGCCGAGACGGCCTATGCGTCCGTCGATCGGCACCGCATCAACGACAACAAGCCCTACGTCTATCGCACGCACGATGGCGGAAAGACGTGGAAGAACGTCGTGACCGGCATTCCGGAAGGCGCTTACGTGAACTCCATCAGGGAAGACACGCAGGCGAAAGGTCTGCTGTTCGCCGCTACGGAATTGCGCGTCTACGTTTCGTTCAACGATGGCGAGCAGTGGCAGGCGCTTCAGAACAACATGCCCGTGACCTCGATTCGCGACATCGTGGTGCACGGAGACGATCTCGACATCGCCACGCATGGACGCGGTTTCTGGGTGCTCGATCAGATGAGCGCACTGCGGCAAATTGCGACGCAAGGAAGCCAGGTGGTTACGGCCAGTGCCTATCTGTTCAAGCCTGGCGAAACTTTCGCGTTCCGGCAGGGCAGTATGAACGGCACTCCCATGCCGCATGAAGATCCGCAACTCCAGAATCCACCCTCTGGCGTGGTCGCCTACTACTGGCTCAAGACTGCGGCGATGCAGCCCGTGAAACTCGAATTGTTGGACGGCTCCGGAGCGGTTCGCGCATGCGCGGCCAGTGATGCATCCGTACGGCCTCCGGACACCGAGACTCTCGACGTGCAGGCGATCTGGCGGCAGCCTGCTCAACCACCTTCGGCGGCGGCGGGAATGCATCGGTTCGCCCTGGGCTCTTCTGCAGGCCGCGGAGGATTCGGAGGCGGTGGTGGCTTTGGACGAGGTGCTGCCGCGCCGCCGGCTCCGGATGCCTGCACTCCCGCGGGTGCCGCGGCTGCTCCGGATGCCGCACCCGCCGGTGGACGCGGAGGCCGTGGAGGACGAGGCGGCAGAGGCGGAGGACGAGGTGGTGAAGGCTTAACCGCCGGCCAGTACACCGTGCGTCTGACCGTCGACGGCCAAAGCTACACGCAGGCCGTAACGATCAAGCCCGACCCCCGAGTCGGCCCCAGCAACTGATGTGGCGCAGACACTTTTGTCTGCCGCGTCGACACTCATGTCGACGCTTTTCACGCTGTCTGCATTTCCGGCGCCACGAACTGCTTGTCGACGCTTGCCGCGTTGCGACTCAGACTCAATGGAAGGACTCAGGGTTCACACACCGGACCGCCTTGGATCGCGAATTGGATCCTTTCGTCTTTCGGCACGCGCAGCGACACGACGCGGCAGCGTCCACTTGCGACAAGTCAAATGGTAAGGTGGTCAGGCCTTGATGTCCGTGTCCCCATCAACGGATTCAAGTGGCACATTTCTGCGGAAACCGTGCCGGATTGAATTCTGAATTCTGATCTGTTGGGCGTATTCAGGCGGCCTGCGCGATCGCCGGAATGGCGCCGAGTTGCCGCAGCATGCCGAGCGTGTCCCAGACGTTGAAGCTCTGAGCGATTTTGCCATCCACGATCCGGTGAATCCAGACGCCCTGCACTACGGCCGTTCTGCCCGTAGGCGGGATTCCCGGAAGTTCGCCGCTCTGCGTGCCCCGGCCCGTCCAGCGGGTGATTACGGCTCCCTCCACGGCCAACATCTCGTCGATCGTCCAGTGGGCATCGGGATAGGCGCGGTGGAAAGTCGATAGGAATTCCTTCATTCCCTGCGGGCCGCTGCCCACTCCGGGATAGGCCGGGTCGTCATAGATGTGGCCGGCGGCGAACAGTTCGTCCGCGACTCCCAGGTTCCTACCATTGCACAATTCCGCGAAGAAGCGGGTTGCGATTGCTTGATTCTGTTCCGACATGAGTACCTCCTTAGTAGGTTCAGCACTCCATACGAAACACGGTGAGGGCTGGATTGCGGGTCAGCCCACGCTTTCCTCGTTTCCTATAAGCTCACGCGAGCCCAGTGACCGCCAGAAGGCGAACATCGCGATGCCGAGGAGCAGCAACATCGTGGCGAGTCCCGCTGGAGCAAACCACGATTTCCACTCGCCGCCCACAGTGATCGCTCCGAAGCTGTTGATGAAGTAGACCGCGGCCACAGTCGCGACCAATCCAAATCGCAACAGCGCGAAGATCAACACCGAGAAGAGCACTACATAAATCACCGCGGCGGGAATCCAATCCGGACTGTTCACCACTTCGCCCTCCTGCATGGTGAACAAAGCGGCCGCGATCAGCGCGGCCAGCCAGTCCTTTCGTACCAGAACGCGCAAGCCGAAAATTCCCAGAAATACGAGCAGCCCCGAACGGAGCGCGATTGCCAGCATGTTGGCATGTCCACCGATCCAGTGCCGTGTGCCCAACGCGTACGAGAGGCTCCCCGTGGCGTACAGATCGTCGCGGTACAAGGTCATCGTGGTGAGGCTGATCAGGAGCCACAGGCCGCAGCCCACTGCGGCGCCGATCAACATATGCGCGCCCACTTGTGGATCGAGCCAACGCCCCGCCAGAACGCGATTCCAGGTCACCAGCGCATGCGGCCAGCGCGCGCGAACCGCCGGCTCGAGTGCCAGGTACACAAGCCAGATCAGGGCCGCCGACAGCAGGCAGTCGGCGGCTGCCCACTGGGCCAGGTTCAGAATGTCGCTATCCGCAACCGCGTGAACGGTCCCGACCCACGCCAGCACCGTGAGAAGGAACTGCGCAATCGCGATTCGCAATGCGCCCTTACGGTCTGTGCGGCCGAGCTTCCAGTTGCGCCGTGCCAGCAGGCACACCAAGAACGTCCCCAAACTGATCAGCACCAGGTAGAACGTCTGGCGAACTCGCGTCCAGAGCGACGGACCGGCATTGTTGGCGATATTTGTCTGCCAGGGAAATTCCACCCGCGCCCTTGTAATCCGGCCTCTCCACGACGCGATCTGTACTTTCAATTCCGTATGCGGAAGCTTGGGGTGAGGACCTTTCCAGGCGCGAATCTGGTCGGAGGCGCTGTTGGGCAGGAGGGTGGGCTCGGTCTCGCTGAACGTCGCCATATCGAGACCAGCCGCGCGGAAGACCGTTGCCGGATCGACAGGTTGGGGCAGATCGGGTCCGTCGCGGTAGGGCACCGCGGAGAATTCGAGCAGTTGTCCGTGTCCGTCCAGTACGACGGCCACCATTCCAGGCACGATGGGAGGAGGATTGTCCTGGTCGACCGAGCCTGTGGGAAGTGCGTACAGAGGATTCGGGCTCTCGCGGTACACGGAGCGGATCGGCGCTTCGGCCGTAAGCATCTCGTCCCAGGGCCGCGGCTTGGGATAATCGCGCATGTATCGGATCAGCTCGGTGCGAGGCTGGACCCAGATGGCGGTGTCCGCTGGCTTCTTCGGGTATCCGAACGATGCCGCCAATTCACGCGACAGATGCGCCAGCACGTCCGGCGAGTCTTCGAGCGCCGCATGCATGATGGCCTCACGGTGTTGATTGGTGAAAGCGGCTCCCAACAGCCCGACCATCACCAATAAAATCAGGGGAACGGAATAGCGCCGCGCCAATCCTTCGGTATCGCCGTGGGACGCCACCATTTCGGGAGACGGAGTTTCCCCGGCTTCGAGTGCCGCGGCCAGACGGTCTCCTCCGGGCAGTAGCGCGCTGACAGCGAGCGCGGTCATTGGCCGCTTCATCGGATCGGGGTCGAGGCATCGGCGGATCGCCTTCTCGACGGCCGGGTCGATATCCGCCGCGACCGAGGTCATGTTGGTGAGTTGGACGGAGTCCTGCAACTCCAGAAGCTGATGCACCGTCTTGGCCTCGTAGGGACGCCGTCCGGTGAACAGTTCGTACAGGACCAGCCCGAGCGAATAGATGTCGCTGCGCGCCGTAACCCCGGCTCCTTTGAGTTGCTCCGGTGCCATGTAGGCTGGCGTGCCGTTGCGTACCTCGGTGCCCGAGAGCTGATCGGCAATGGCCGCGAGGCCGAAGTCCATGATCACCACTTCGCCGCGCTTGTTGATCATGATGTTCTGCGGCTTGAGGTCGCGGTGGATGACGCCGCGGTCGTGCGCGGCATTGAGTCCGGCGCAAAGCTTGCGCGCGGTCTCGAGCGCCTTATTGGCAGGGAGTCTGCCAATGCGGGTCAACAGCGAGGCAAGATCTTCGCCGTCGACATATTCCATGGAGATGTAGGGCATCCCCTCGACTTCGCCGATGTCGTAGACGCGGCAAACGTTGGGGTGCGACACGAGGCGCGCGACGCGGACTTCGCCGTGGAAGCGCTCCAGGAGCCGCGGATTGCGCGATGCCTCTTCCGGCAGGAATTTGAGCGCGACGGATTGCCCGAGCGTCAAATCGGTAGCACGATAGACCTCGCCCATTCCGCCGCGGCCCAACAGGCCGATGACGCGGTAGCGCCCGCCCAGCAGCGTGCCCGGCACAAACCGCCCGTCGTCCTCCGCGACAGAAGAGGCCGAAGTCAACCGCGACACGTCAGAATCAGCAGCCGCCGACGCGGCATTAGGATCCACCGCCACCGTTTCGGCGATCGATGGGGTAGAACGGTCCATAGGTCGATTCTAAGACAGGAGCCGGGTGCCCGGGGCCGAGGTGCCAGGGAAGAGCAGGGAAGACGTGATGCATTTCCGGCGGACGCATGGATATCTGGGTCTCTCGAGCGCACCTACTCTGCCCAAGAGATGATCTCTCAATGCTGCTCCGCGCAACGTCGCATGGTGCCGCGCCGCAGGACCTTCTCCCCAGCCCCTGGCCCCCGGCCCCTGTTTTGTGTTCCCCACCCCCAACCCCTAACTCCCAACCCCGCGAGCGAAGCGAGCCTCCCCCGCTTGCCCTTACTGCGCAGGAAAGGGACAATCTCTTCATAGGGGTGTGCCGTTGGGCCTACGTTCACGGAGTTGTTTTTTGACCACCCGGCAATTCTCTTGTACCATGGAGCACCGCATGCGAAGCGTGCCATATCGCGAGCTGTCGGCCCTCACACTGTTCTTATGGGCTGCTGTCTCGATACCTGCTGTGATTCCTCCGGCGCCGGGAAGAATCATCGACATCGGCGGGACGAAGCTGCATCTCAACTGCACGGGCACGGGTTCGCCTGCGGTCATTCTGGAGTCGGGTTTCCCAGGCGTTTCGCTGGATTGGGTCCTGGTCCAACCGGAGATCGCGAAATTTACGAGAGTCTGCAGTTACGATCGCGCCGGCTTCGGATGGAGCAGTCTGGGCAAACAACCGCGCACCGGCAACCAGATCGCCGACGATCTCCACGAACTGCTCAGCGTCGCGGGCGTCACGCCTCCGTATGTGCTGGTAGGGCACTCGGTGGGCGGCATCTACGTACGAATCTTCACGACGAAGCATCCCGACCAGGTGATCGGCATGGTGCTCGTCGACTCCACGCATGAAGGTGCATTGGCGTACGACTTCCGGTCGTACTGGACGCCGCGATCCCAAGCCGCGTCGAAGAGCACGGACGAACCACCGCTCCGATTTCCCCCGCAGGTCGATTCACTGCTCGGTCAGATGTCACGGACCGAGACCTGGAAAACCGGGGAGCAGCAGGAACGCGCTGCAATCAACACGATCATGAACGAAGTGCCGAAGCCTCCGATGCGCCTGCCAATGATTCCGCTGCTGGTGCTGACTGCCGGAGAGCCGTTGGTATGGAGCGACAGCGCTTCCGCAGGAGCGTGGAAGCATCAGCAGTTGCAGAAGGAGCTCTCCACGTTATCGGCACAGGGAGAATGGATGGCCGTGCCGGGCGCCAATCACTACATCCAGCTTTCGAAGCCCGCCGCGGTGGTGGATGCGATCCAGCGAGTGGTGAACGCAACCAGGGCTCTGCAACCCGCGCACCGATAACGAAGCGGTTACTTCAGTTCGATTACGATCTCGCGGTAGGGCTTCGAGCCTACATTCGTCAACTGCGGGGCGTCCTCACCCTTATCGTGCCAGATCACGTCGCCCGACTTGCGCTCGCGAATCGTCTTCTCTCCTGTCTGGGGATCGATGCGCTCGTAGCGGCAGTCATCCAGAAACACGATGACCTGGTCGGCGCCGCGCACGCCGCGTTCGCGCACCGCGTGCACGCCCGAAGTCACCTCGGTCACATGCACCTTCGCGTTATCGAACTTAACGACTGTCGGCAATACCGCGCCTCCCAGAGACCACACGCCCAGCAATGTGACGGCGGATGAGATCAAGGCGGTCAGAACCAGGTTACGTTGCAGGATCATGCGGACCATTGTAGAACCGCCAGCTCACGGCGGCGATGGTCAGCGCTTGTAGCCCTTTTCTCGCAGGTACTGCACCAGCTCTCCGGGACGGTCCGTCTGAATCCCGTCCGCGCCCTCATCGATCGCCGACTGCCAACCGGTCGGCGCATCGGTGGGGCCCATGCGATCGACGTACAGTTCGGCTCCCGAGTCTTTGGCGATCTTGATGATCTCAGGCTTCCAGTCGGATGCGCCGAAGGCGATCACCGGCGCGTGCAGCTCGTTGACGATGCGCGTCACGATATCGACGTTGGACGATTCCGGCATGATCCTCAACTTGGGATTGATCTGCTGGATCTCTTTCGAGATGCGGCCGGAGTAGATCACCACGTGATCGGCCATGCCGTGATCCATGATGTGCTTCACCAATTCCTGTGCCGACACCTGCTTTACATCGACGTAGATGCCGATCTTGCCGTGCGCCATATCGAGCACCTCGTCGAAGCTGGGCATGCGGGTGCCGGCGAATTCGGGACCGCTCTTGCTGCCGGCGTCGAGCGCACGCAACTCGTCGAAGGTCATTTTCGACACTTCGCCCTGGCCAGTGGTGCAGCGGTTCACGGTGGCATCGTGACTCAAGATTAATTTGCCGTCCGCGGTAGTGCGCACGTCGACCTCGATGTAATCGGCGCCCAGCTTGATGGCCTCCTCAAAGGCCGGCATGGTGTTCTCGGGGTGATGCAGGTGCTCGCCGCGATGAGAAATGGCGACGACGTGCCGGGTCTGACCCAGCATCGCCGCCGCCGAAAGGACAAGGAGAAGGAGGATTCGCATTGGTTTAGAAGAAGACACGAAGCGCCAGTTCCATCACGCGCGCTCCGTTGTCGGAAGTGATCTTACCGTACTGCGCGTTGCCGAGTGTAGTATTCGGGTTTTTGAAATTCGGATGGTTGAAGGTGTTGTAGAACTCTCCGCGCAGTTGAATGCGGAGCCGCTCGCGAACGGGGAAATTGCGCATCAGGGCCGTGTCCCAGTTGTTGATGCCTGGGCCATAGAACGAGAATCGCGGCTCAGTACCCGAAGTGAAGGCGGGCGCCACGGTGAAGGCGTTGACGTTGAACCACTCGGTGAGGGAGCGGTCGCCACGAGGCAGTGCCGCGGCGGCGATCTGGTTGGGACGCTGCGTGCCGGTGAAGCCGCCGGTTCCATTATTCTGCGACACCGAGAGCGGCAAACCCACCTGGAACTCCGTCACGCCCGAGATCTCCCATCCCCGCACTACATCCTGCACCACCGGAACACCGGCCAGCAGCTTACTTCCCCGGCCCAGCGGAAGCCGATAGACGTAGTTGCCCACGAAGCGATGCGGCACGTCGTAGGACGCGATGCCATGTTCCGCACGCAGGTTGTAGATATCCTGGATGCTGCCGTCGATGTAATCCGTGATCTTCGAAAACGTGTACGCGAACGAGACCACTCCGCTTGACCAGCGGCGCACCAGGCTGGTCTGCAGGGCGTTGTAGAACGAGTTGCCTTCATTCGCCAGGTGACTCACGTTCAGATACTGCGGGAACTCGCGCAGAGCCTGCGGATTGCTGGAGACGCCCCACAAACTCGCGGGCAATTGATTTTCGGGAATGGAGACGGGCAGCTTGACGCCGCGGGTGCCCACGTAATCCGCCTCCGCCAGCCAGTTGCCTTTGAATTGGTGCTGCACACCGAGCTGCCAGGTCTGATTGTAAGGCGTGCGGTCGCGGAATTCGAGCTGATTTACGTTATTGGTGGGCTTGGTAAGGCTCGCTGGGATGAGGGGATTTCCATTGGCATCCACGTTGAACGGCACATACGGCACACCGCTCGCCAGCGTAAACGCGGGCGTGACCCCGTTGTCGAGACTGGTGAACGTGGCCGACCGCGCGTATTGCGACGTGGGTCCGACGCTCGCGTAGCCGATGGCTGGAAGGCGATAGATTCCGTAGCCGCCGCGCAGAACCGTGTCGGGCAGGATGTTGTAAGCGAAGCCGATGCGTGGCAGGAAATCGTGATAGATATTCGGCGAGAAGTGCGTAGGGGCGCCGTTGCGTCCGGCGAATTCGACATCGCCCAGGTTGCCCGTGATGTGGTTGACCAGGAGCGGGTTGAAGCTGGCAAACTGGTTGTTGGCCTCCGAGTACGGCCCGTCCCACTCCCAGCGCAGCCCGAGGTTGACGGTCAAACGGCGCGTCACCTTGAAGTCGTCCTGCACGAAGCTTCCCGCACTGTTGATGTTCAAGCGGTAAGTGTAGTCGTTGATATTGATGCTGGTGGTCTGCGGTGTGCCGAGCAGAAGGTCGGCGAGCGCGTAGCCGCTC
Organism: Bryobacteraceae bacterium; assembly: GCA_035295745.1. Taxonomy (GTDB): domain Bacteria; phylum Acidobacteriota; class Terriglobia; order Bryobacterales; family Bryobacteraceae; genus JAIQFL01. The sequence continues at coordinate 286,670 of DATGIL010000015.1, forward strand.
TTGGTGTCGTTGGGCGTCGAGCTGGTGAACGCGTTGGTGAAGGTGTAGGTGCCGGGTAGCTTGCCGGGAGTCGAGTTGTTGTACATCTGCCGCCGGAAGTCGGCGCCGATTTTGATGGTGTGGCGCCCTTTGGAGAGCGTGAGGCCGTCGTTGAAGACCCAGCTACGGTCGCGATCGTGGTTCGGAGCGCTGGCGCCCAGGCCGATCATCTGCGACACATTGACGATCGGGAAGCTGTCGAGGGTCACGCCTTTCAATCCCAGCTCGGGAGCAGCGCCGCCGGTGATGGTAGTGTAGTTGTCCTCCTGCACCCACCCGAAGCGGAAGTCGTTGACCAGCGACGGGCCGAATACGTGGGTCTCGCTGATCGCGGCCTGCGTGTCGGTCCAGCCCCCAGCGTTCTGGTTGTTGGCTTTGTTCGGAATCACCACGGCCGCATTATTGTTAGGGCTGTACTGTCCGAAGCGGAAGAAGGCGCGATCGTTGGCGCCGAAGTTCTGGTCGATGCGTCCCAGGTACTGCCAGTTGTCGTTGGTGCTGGGCGGCGTAACGAAATAATTGTTGCCGTTGATGTTGGCATTCGGCTCCGGATAGAACTTGACGATCTGCGCAGCCACTGGATCGATCCGGCTGCCGGGAATCACGTTGCCGGGGAACGGATTGCGGATCATCGTCTTGCCGTCGGAGGCAAGGTGCACGGTGGCGGGGTCGTAAATCGGAACCACTTGGCCGCCAGCCAGAGTCTGAGAGAAGTCGCCCGATTTTTGCAGGTCGGTGGGCACCAGGTAGCTCGCGCCATTGCCTTGCGATGCGAGCGTGACGTTGAAATCGACGAAGAAGAACGTCTTGTCTTTACCGTTGTAAAGTTTCGGAATCATCACCGGACCGCCGATGGTCCCCCCGGGATCGTTCTGCACGTACTTGGTGGCGCTCTGTGTAGCCGAGAAAAAGTCGCGCGTATTCAGAATGCGATTGCGGAACAGGTCATAGGCGCTGCCATGGAGCGCGTTGCTTCCCGAGCGTGAGGTCGCGATCATCACGCCGCCGCCTGTGTGTCCATACTCGGCGGAGAAGGGCGTGGTGAGCACTTTGAATTCCTGAATCGAATCGGGGCTGGGGGTCAAAGTGTAAGTTTCGTCGGAAGGGTTGGTGGTGGGCAGGCCGTCCACCAGGATCTCGTTGGTCGTCTTGCGTCCGCCCGAGAAACTGAAGCCGTTGATGTTGGTGTAAGTGTTGCCGTTGGTGGTGACCCCGGGCAAGAGCTTCGCCAGGAGGAACGGCGACCGGCCGCGGCTGTTCGATGCCAACTCCGGCAGGTTGACCAACTGGTCGGCATCCACCACCTGTCCGATCTCCGGAGACACATAGTTGATTTGGGCCGCGGAGGCGGAGACTTCCACCTTCTCCGAGACCTGGCCGACCTCCATCGCAAAATCGATGCGGCGCTGCTGATTGATCTGCAGTTGCACGCCCGACTCGACATGCTCCTTGAATCCAGGCGCCGCGAATTCCGCGCGATAGGAGCCTGGCTTGAGATAGGAGACGACGAAATCACCGGACTCGTTCGTCAACGTCTTGAAAATGGTGTTAGTCGATTCTTCGGTGACAGTGACTTGGGCGCGTGGAATCGCCAGCCCTGACGAATCCACCACGCGGCCTCCGATCGATCCCGTGTAACTCTGGGAAAACAGCGGCAGACAGACCAGAAGGGTCCAGACACACTTCAAGCTCATCCGATAATGTCCTCAATTTGGAAATGGTTCGCGCTCGCCTGCTCAGAGCGCGGGCGCACTTACTAACCGGCGACGTTCAACGTACCTATGGGTGTGGCTTGATGTTCCCATGTCGCGCGGCGCGCGGTCAAGAAAACATTCGGTTACAGAACTGGTGTGTGGCAAGGCACAATGGGAGAGTGAAAACAGGGATCACGAATCGACTGATGAGTCTTTGGAGCTTGGCGATCTTGGCCGTACCCGCGGCCGCGGCAGTTACGGACGCACAATGCGTGGAGCTGCTCCGCCACGCTCTGGACGCCCGGAATCCGGACACCCGCAAACAGGGAGTGGTGGCCCTGAGCCTCGCCGCCGAGAATGAGACGATGCAGAAACGGCTCGAAGCGATGCTGCAGGACAAGGATGTCGAGGTGCGCCTGACGGTGGTGGGTGGGTTGGCGGAATTGAGGAGCAAGTCCGCGATTGCGGCCCTGCATCAGGCGCTCGAGGACGAGGTGCCGGAAGTCAGCTTCGCCGCTGCCAAGGCGTTGTGGTCTCTGCATGATGCGAAAGGCAAGGAGGCACTGATCGCGGTATTGCAGGGCGAGAGCAAGACGGCTTCGAACTTTCTGACCAAGCAGAAGCGCGACGCCTTGCGCATGATGCTGACGCCGCGGACGACGTTCCTGTACGCATTGCGGCAAGGCGTGGGCTTCGTGCCGGTGCCTGGTTTGGGGGAAGGGATTTCGTCGATGCAGGCCTTGTTGACCGATCCCGGGGTGTCAGGGCGGGCGACGGCGGCACTACTGTTGGGGAAGGATAAGGATCGCGCTACGATCGACGGATTGCAGGATGCGCTGATGGATAAAGACTGGCGAGTGCGCGCGGCCGCAGTCCACTCGCTCGCGCTGCAGAACGATCCGGCGATGATGCCAATCCTGGCGCCGCTGATTGAGGACGATAAGGAAGAAGTAAGGCTCCGCGCCGCGGCCGGATTTCTGCGTCTGTCGGCCATTGAGGCGAAGAGGCGTACGCAGAAGCGCCCGGCGCCTGCGAAGCAAGCTGTGGGGGAGCAAAAGAAGTAGGCGAATCCGCGATTGTCTGAACCGCCCGTTTCCATTCCACATGACTCCCGAGACTCCATCAGCAGCGAGAACGGCACAGGAATTTGAGCGACGGACTCAGCCACACCCAGAAGCGAACCGCTGCCCGATTCTTCCGCAACGTGAAGGCCAACAGCACTGCTGTGATTGCGAACCACGCGGACTGCCAGGCATGGTTGGAGAGATGCGCGAGCATGCTTAGTTCTCCGCAGGCTTCTCGATTCGATCGATCACCAGGAATTCCTTGGACCCGCGCGTCGGATCGAGTTTGAGTCCGAGTTGCTGGACGAGCGCAGTGAAGATCGTGGGGCCGGGTGGTTCGTCCGATGCAGTGTCATCCCGGGCCGGTCGATTCAGTAACCCCGGCAAGCTCTCATCGGCCGCGAACATCAGCTTGTAATCGAACAAACCTTGTAGATCAGTCTGGTTGATCACCGGACGTCCCAGCCCGAAGCTGAGCAACTTGCAATAGTCGTCGAGCGTCATTCCCGGCACTTCCCAGGTGAGGTTTGGCCCCGAGCGTTTGCTCCGGCTGCTGCCGCAGATCTTCTGGCCCGGCTCGAGTGCGGAGGGATGGGTCGTCATGATGTCGACACAGCTTCCGTTTTGGGTAGGGTGCAACTTCGTGCCGCCCTTCGCGATGGTAAGCGCGTAGGCCGGACCCTCGCGAAACTCGCGATGGATCTTCAATTGGAAGCGATCTTCCAGGAGCGCCTGCATCATCGGTCCGCGAAGCAAAGCCGGGCTCACCGCGGACGCGGATGTCGCGCTGACCTGGTAACGTTCCGAATTGATCCACGCGGGCCCGCCTTCGATGGGTACCACCATCGGCGAGAGCGGATTGTTCTGACCGTTGGCGTACAGGAGATAGGCGCTCGAGATCAAATCTTTGACGGTCCGGCAGGGCAGGTCGACGCGTCCGGCAGAGGCAGCGCCGCTTCCGTTGCGTCCGCCGTTCCGTCCCCCGCTATTCGGGTCTCTGCAGGGTTTGACCGAGGTCACTTCGAATTTTGGAATAGGCTTGCCCTGAGCGCGGAGCAACGGCGCGTGGAGCATGCCTATGACGAAGGGCAGTGCCAATGCCAGGACGCACGCGGAGCCCAGCAACAACTTCCTGGTAATGCCCAATTGCGCCGAAAGGCGATTGGCGAGGATCGTCTCGACTCTCTTTCGCAGGTTCGATCCGGTGACTCCGGATACGCATGCCAGCGGCGACTCCACATACAGCTTGCAAATATTCAGGATGCCTTCGGCGTAGTCAATCGGCTGATTGCCTTGATGGAGGACCTCTTCGTCGCAGGCGCGCTCGCGCTCCTCGACGAGCCGCGTTCCGATCCACCACACCAGGGGGTGAAACCAGAACAGCGCTTCCACAACCATGTGGATCGCGGAAAAGAGATTGTCGCGGCGCCGGATGTGCGCGAGTTCATGGGCCATGACTGCGGTGAGTTGTGGGGCAGTGAGGTGCTCCTCGATATTTTGCGGGAGCATCAGGACAGGGTGCAATACGCCAACCACCCCAGGCTCGATGAGAGTGCGCGAGAATCGGATGTCGATCGGACAGCCGGGTGACCTGCGCGATTGGCTCTCGCGCACAGCCGCTCGTATGCAAAGCAGGGCCCGCAGCCGTAGCCCCGCGATGACAGAGAGTCCACAGGCCCAGATGCTAGCCGCTAGCAGTCCCGCCCAATTATGAGAGTTGGATTTCGAGGGTACGGCGGGAAGTGCGGCCGCAAATGGTTCGGCGGCTTCGAAGACTGCATTTGGGACGGTCGCAGCGCCTCGCGCCATCGGGGCTGGTTTCCATTCCACGAAGCTTCCCAGGCTCATCAAGAGCGCAAAAGGAACGAGGAATTTCAGCGATGCCGAAAGCCAAAGCCAGAAGCGGACATGGGCCCGATTTTTGCGCAGCGCCAGTGTCAACAGGCCCGCGCCCACTGCGTACACGGTCGATTGCCAGAGATGATTCATCAGTTGCGACAGCATGACGATTCCCTTAATTGGCGTCCGGCTTTTCGATGTGATCGATCACCAATATGTCGACGGAGGCCTTTTGCGAGGACAACTTGAGGCCGAATTCCTCTTGCATTACGGTCAGGAAATCCTCGTCGTCGCCCCATTGCATCCCAAAGAAATAAATGCCTTGAAGTCCTGTCTGGTCCACCACGAGCCGATCCACATGACGGTCGAACCGTGACAGGAAATACGCAAAGTCCGGCATACTGGCGTGGAAAATCATCGCGGGGCCCGGTGTGGCCGTGCGGTGGCCAATCCTGTTCGGAATGGGGTCGCCTTGCTTGAGTTCGCGCACCTTCGGTCCGTTCTTGGCCACCGTCAACACGTAAACCGGCATCTCTTTGGTTTCAAAGTGTCCGGTAAAGTGAAAGCGCTCCTTCAACATTCCCTGAAGCATCCGCCGGAGTTGAGTGGTGCTCGCGGGTCCCGCTGCTTTGGCCTCCACGGTGAACCCGTCGGAATCGAGCCAGGCCGGTCCGCCGGCGATTTGCCGGTCGGTGAGGCGGTACGCTTCACGAATGAGGCCGCGGCCAGTCACATACCTTGCGGAGACCAGCCCGCTCTCGGCCGTGATCCGCACGTCACCACCGCTCGGTCCACGCCTGCCGCCGCTTGGCGCATCCATCGGCTTGATGGATGCGGCCTCGAAGGTCGGCGGCTTCTCGGCCTGGGCTTGGGCGCGAATCGCTGGCACGTTGACGATGCCGATGGCCAAGGGAAGGAGCAAAGCAGCGGCCGCCGCGCTCGCCACCAGGAATTTCTTGGCGCGGGTCATGTTCTGCAAGGTGCGCGAGGAGAAAATCAATTCGATTCTTTCCCTCAAGTCGGACCCGCCCACGCCCGAAACGCACGCCAGCGATGACTCGAAATAGGCCTTGCAGACGTTGAGGATCGCTTCCGCATATTCCCGGGGTTCGTTGCCCGCGTGAAGCACCTCTTCGTCGCAGGCACGTTCGCGCTCCGCCACCAGTCTGGAGCCGATCCACCACACCAGCGGATGAAACCAGAACAACGCTTCGACCATCATGTGAGCCGCGGAGAACAGATTGTCGCGGCGCTGCATGTGTGCGAGCTCGTGGGCCACCACGGCGGCCAATTGTGGCGCGGTCAAGCGCCCTTCGATGCCCTCGGGAATCAGGAGGACCGGCCGGAATACACCGACCACGGCAGGCTCCAGGAGACTGCGTGAGAAGCGGATATCGACTGGACACGCCGGCCACCTGCCCCACCTGCTATTGCGTACCACGGCGCGGATCCGGAGGCACTCCCGCAAACGCACCAGACACACGGCTACTAAGCCGCACGCCCAAATCGCGAGCATCGTCACAGTCAACCAGTCGTGCGCACTGCCGGCCAATGGCGCTCCAGGCCTTACCGGAAACGGCTCGCTAATCTCGTAGATTGTAGATGCGACCGCCACGGGTACGCTTGTCGGGTTGCCATCCGCCCGGTGAAGGAACTGGCCGGCACTCGTCAGCAGCGCAAAGGGCAGGAGGAATTTCATCGACGCGCCGAACCATACCCAAAAGCGGACACTGGCACGATTACGGCGCAACGCGAGAATCAACAGTCCCGCACCAAAGGCGAACCACGTGGATTGCCACAGATGATTGGTCAGTTCCCGGATCATTTGGATGGTGGCTTCCTTTCCGCTTTGTGCTGCTGGTCCAGTTTCCTGATGGTCTTCTCCAGTTCGCGAACATCGTCGAGCGTCAGTTTCCCGGCTTCCGCCAGTTGTGCCATCATCGGTTGCGCGCGCCCCCCGAAAAAACTCAGGATCTCGTCCAAAAGTCTTAATCGCGTCACATCGCGCGCCACCGTTGGCTCAAATATATCGGCATTCCCGATCTTGCGGACACGCCTCAGCGCCTGTTTGCCTTCCAGCCTGTAGACCGTGGTCTGGATGGTGGTGTACGCGGGGCGGGGCTCGGGGAAGGCTTCCTGAATCTCACGAATGGAGGCCTTTCCCTGAGCCCAGAGCGCCTCCAGAATCTGCAGTTCGAGCTTGGTAAACTTGGCTGGTTGGTTCACGATCTACTATCTCGCATTTGAGTCTACTATGAGATAGTAGCAACGGCAAGCTAAAATTTCCGCCGCCACGGTAAGCTGAAAGCGATGAAATCTTATTCCGAAATCGCCCGATCCCTGACCGATTCCCTGCATCTGACCCAGCCCCCCGTCGCGGTATGCCTGGCGGACCAGGTTCCCGCCGGCGTCGACTCCTGGTCCGGCCACGCCCCCGCCGGCTGCCGTTTCTGGCAAGAAGCCGCCAAGCGGGTGTTTGCGACTTCCGCCGCCGACCACGCACTTTGCTCGATCGGGCTTTACACCCACAGTCTCGAAATGAGTCCCGCCTCGACTGCGGACTTGGGCGACGCCTTAAAAGTCTTTGCCGACCTGACGTACGTTCGCGAACAGGATATTGCGGCCATTCCGGTGCTCGCCTCCAAACCCGGCCACGTCATCTACGGACCGTTGTCGGAGATTCCGTTGCCGCCGGACGTGGTTCTGCTGGTTGTGCAGGCCAGCCAGACACTGATCCTCTCCGAGGCCTCTCAACAACTCGAATCGGGATTGCCGCCAGCCATGGGCCGTCCTGCCTGCGCCATCATCCCACAAGCACGAAACAGCGGCCGGTCGGCACTCAGCCTGGGATGCTGCGGAGCCCGCGCCTATCTCGATGTACTCACAGACGACGTGGCCCTTTATGCGGTGCCCGGTGCCGCGATCGATGCATTCGCCGACCGCGTCGCCGCTCTCGCTGGCGCCAATGAAATTCTCACGAAATTCCACCAGCTGCGGCGTCGCGACGTCGAGGCAGGGAAGAGTCCCTCGATCAAAGAGTCGTTGGCCGCGATGCAGGCCGCCGGCTGAGCTACATGCCGACGCCGGCGCTCCACAGCAGATAGCCGATCGCCTGCTTTACGTAGTTCCAGCGCTCCCGAAGTCGCTCCTTGAAGGAATCGTTGCCCAGTTCCTTGCGCGGCGACCCATACACATTCAGGCCTCGGAACTGCAGCATCTTTTTGACGCGATAGATGTGATAACCGTCGCTCACCACGATGGCCGAATGTAACCCCATGCGCCGCATAATTTCGCCCGCCATGGCGGTCGATTCCAGCGTGCTCTCGCCTTCATCCTCCACGATGATCGATTCCGAAGGCACACCGCGCGTCATCAGATAGGCGCGGCCGACTCCACCCTCTGTGAACACGGGGTCGCCCCCCGCGCCGCCCGTCGTCAGGATCAAAGGTGCAAGGTGGCGGTTGTACAGTTCCCAGGCGTGGTCAAGCCGTGCACGCAGCACCGGCGAGGGGCGGCCGCGATACTCCGCCGCGCCCAGCACCAGGATGAGGTCCGCAGGTTGTGCTTCATCCCGAGTGGATTGCCGCCCGATCTGTATGGAGAGATAAACAATCCAGCCCAATAATGCGGTTACTGCCAACAGGATTCCGACCCGTGCGGCCTTTTTCATCTGCGCTATTCTGAACGTTCAGAACCCTATTGTAATCAGATGCTGAAGGTTGAGACGATCACCAGCGCCGCGAATCCCCTGCTGAAGGACGTTCGGCGCGCGATCGTACGCGGTGAACTCACCGAACAGGGCTGGTGGGTGGCGGAGACCTTTCACTTGCTGGAAGAGGCGTTGCGCAGCGATTGCCGGGTGGTCATGGTTCTTGCGGCGGAGTCCGTACGTTCGGCCGCGGAGGCCCATGTGCGCCGTCTGAACGGCGTCAGGGTGGTGGTGCTGCCCGATTCCCTGCTGCAGCGGATTTCCGGCACCGAGACCAGCCAGGGCGTGATGGCGTTGGTAATCCCCCCGGTCTGGAACCTCGACCAGTTGTTTCGCGGACGCCCTTTGCTGGTAGTGCTCGACGGCCTGCAGGACCCCGGGAATGCAGGCACCATCGTGCGTGCGGCAGAGGCGTTCGGTGCCACCGGCGTCCTCTTCCTCAAGGGAACCGTGAGCCCCTTCCATCCCAAAACGCTGCGCTCTTCGGCCGGCTCTCTCTTCCGCGTACCGTTCCTGGCCGGTGTGGATCCTGCACTTGCATGTGCCGCGGTCCAACAAAAGCGGGTGGAGCTCTACGCCGGCGTCCCCGTTCGCAAGGATGCGCCGGGCCGGTCGCTGGCGGACGCTGATCTGACTGCGCCCTGCGGCCTCGTGATCGGCAACGAGGCTCGGGGCGTGGGCAGCACGTTGCGCTCCGCGGCTTTGGATCTCTCAATACCGACTGTGGGTGTGGAATCCCTGAATGCCGCGGTGGCCGCCGGCATTCTATTGTATGAGGCGCGGCGTCAAAGAGTGCAGCGATCATGAGCCTCTTCGACACCACGCCGCCACTCGCACCCGAGCCTGGTGGTGCCAAACGTCCTCTTGCGGAACGGATGCGTCCCGAGCGCCTCGAAGACTATATCGGGCAGGAACACATCCTCGGGCCGGGGAAGCCGCTACGCCGCCAGATCGAGCGTGATGAACTGACCTCCATCATTTTGTGGGGACCGCCGGGCGTCGGAAAGACCACGCTCGCTAAACTGATTGCCGGCGTCACACGCTGTGAATTCATCCCGTTCAGCGCGGTGTTGAGCGGCATCAAGGAAATTAAAGCGGTGATGGCGGATGCCGAGAAACTCCGCCGCCTGGGCCGTCGCACCATCCTCTTCATCGATGAGATCCATCGCTTCAACAAGGCCCAGCAGGACGCATTTCTACCATACGTGGAACGGGGCGACATCATCTTAATTGGCGCGACCACCGAGAACCCGTCGTTTGAGGTGATCTCAGCACTGCTTTCGCGATCGCGGGTCTATGCCTTGCGCGGCCTCACGGTCCCCGAGGTAGTGACTCTGTTGGGGCGGGCACTCCCGGTCATCGGGCTGGAGGCCTCGCCCGAGCTGCTGGAGCAGATCGCCATCTACGCTAACGGCGACGCCCGCCAGGCGTACAACACGCTGGAAGCGGCCGCGGCTGCGTCCTCCGGACAACTCACGGAGGCCGCGGTCCAGGACGCCATGCAGCGCAAGGTGCTGCTGTACGACAAGGGCGGCGAGGAACATTTCAATCTGATCTCGGCGCTGCACAAATCGGTGCGGTCGAGCGATGTGGATGCGGCGCTGTATTGGCTCTCGCGCATGTTGGAGGCGGGTGAGGACCGCTTGTACATCGCTCGCCGCCTGATTCGCATGGCCAGCGAGGATATCGGATTGGCCGATCCGCGCGCTCTGGAGCAGGCTGTTGCCGCGATGCAAGCGGTCCATTTTCTCGGTATTCCCGAGGGCGACCTGGCGTTGGGACAGGCCGTAATTTATCTCTCGATGGCGCCCAAGTCGGATGCGGCATATCGTGCCATGGGCGCAATTCATGCCGACGTGGAGAAGACCATCGCCGAACCCGTTCCCATGAATCTGCGCAATGCGGTGACGCGCGCCATGAAGGAGTGGGGATACTCGCAGGGCTACGAGCATGCCCACAAATTTGAGGACGGTGTGCCTGGAATGGAATGCCTGCCGCCATCGTTGGCCGGCCATCGCTACTACCACCCGACCGATCGCGGCGTGGAGAAGAGGATTGGCGAGAGATTGGAGGAGGTCCGCCGCTTGAAAGAGGAGAAGCGCGAAGACAGGAAATGAGATGACGCACCAGACATTGGTTTTTTTAGGCGGGACCTGCGGCAACAACAAGTGGCGCGAGTCGTTCACCGCCGAGTTAGTACGGAGAGGGTTTCCCGGAAACGGAATCTTCAATCCGGTGGTCCCCGATTGGACACCGGAGGCGCAGCTGGCTGAGGATCGCGCCAAAGACGAAGCGTGGATGAATCTCTTCTATATCGCCGATCCCCGGCAGGAGAGTTCACCGGTCAGCGTATATTCGATTGTGGAAGCGGTAATGGGTCTGTACGACAGTCCGGATCGCACGCTGGTCGTGTTCGATCTCACCGGGATTTCGGGCCACGTGCTCAAGGCATTGCAAAAGACGTACGCGGATTTGAAGAAGAGGTTCCCGAGTCGGGCGATCTTCGACAATCGTGGGGACGCCTTAGATTTCCTGCTACAAGGCTTGGCGCATAGATAGTGACTGTGGCGCAGACATTCCTGTCTGCCGCGTCGACACTCAGGTCGACGCTTTTCGGATGTCTGCCCCAGTTGAGAGCTATTGGATCACCCCAATGCCTGGTCTAAATCCGCAATCAAATCGTCGGAGTGCTCCAGCCCCACCGACAGCCGCAGCAGATTCTGCGGCGTCCGACTCTGCGGCCCTTCCACCGACGCCCGATGCTCGATCAAACTATGCGCTCCCCCCAAACTCGTCGCGCGAATGAAAAGACAGCAGCGCGCCGCCACCTGCATCGCCGTCTCCCGCCCGCCGCTCACCTGGAATGACAGCATTCCGCCGAATGCCGACATCTGCCCTGCCGCGATCTCGTAACCCGGATGATCGGGCAGTCCCGGATAGTGCACCGTCTCCACCGCCGGGTGCATCTTCAAATGCCGCGCCACCCGCAGAGCGTTGTCCGAATGCGCCCGCACCCGCCAGGGCAGCGTATCGATGCCGCGCAGCGAGAGCCAGCAGTCGAACGGCGAAGGCACGGCGCCGCCGTAGCGCTGCGCCTTCTTTGCCCGTTCAAACAGATAATTCTGATGGCGCGTGATCAGCGCCCCGCCTACCACGTCGCTGTGTCCGCTGATGTACTTGGTCGTCGAGTGGCACACCATATCGATGCCGCAATCCAGCGGGTGCTGCAGAATCGGCGTGGCGAACGTGCCATCACAGATCGTAATGATCTTGGACCCGGCGTCGCGCGCCAATTGTGCGATCTCTCGAAGGTCGGTCACCTTCATCAACGGATTCGACGGAGTCTCCGTCCATATCAGTCTTGTACTCGGCCGGATGGCCGCCCGCACCGCCTCCACATCGGTCATATCGACGTAGCTAGTCTCGAGGCCCCATTTCCCAAACACATCGCCGATGACTTTCCGCAGGCCCCAGTACACATCGTCGGGAGCAATCAGGTGATCGCCGGGTTCGAGACCTTGCACCAGTGCTGTGGCGACTGCAAGTCCGGAAGAGAACACCAGCGCCTCACTGCCGCCTTCCAGTGCCGCCAGGCACTCCTCGAGCGCGTGGCGATTCGGATTGCCTTCGCGCGAGTAGCTGAAGCCCAACGGATATTCGCCTGCGGCACTCCGTTCAAACGTTGTCGAGAGGTGGATCGGAAGGGTGACGGCGCCGGTGGCGGGGTCGATGTGCCGTCCAGCGTGCACGGCCAAGGTTTCAATTTTCATCCAGAAATTAGTGTATCGTTTCGGGTGAACTCGTTTGGTGCAGGCCACTCAATGTGCGCGACGCTCTGGATTTCTGGGCAAAGCATAGACTCGCCCTACCTGCCGCCACCCAATATCTTCAGATCCTGCAGCACGCTCAGCAAACCTGGCACCAGCGTAATCACAAAGAGCACGGGCAGAATGAAGATCACGATCGGGAACAGCATCTTGATGCCCGCCTTTCCAACCGCCGCCTCCGCCCGCAGCCTCCGTCGATTGCGCAATGCGTCCGCATACACCTTCAGTGCTTGCCCCAGGCTCGTGCCGAACTTCTCGCTCTGCACGATCATCGCCGCCAGCGACTTGATGTCCTCAATCCCGGTACGCCGCACAAACTGCGTGAAGGCAGTGGTCCGCTCCTGCCCGGCGCGCACCTGCATCACCACCGTCGCGAACTCGCCGGCCAGTTCGGGGTAGATGTACTCCATCTCCTCGCTCACCCGCATCATTGCCTGATCGAGCGCCAGACCCGTACCTAGTACGATGCCCAGCAGATCCACCGTATCCGGCAGCGCCTCCTGCAACTTGCTCCGATAGCGCTTCACCATACGCTGTAACACCATCTTGGGCAGCAGAAATCCGAGCAGAAGCGCCACCAGCAAGCCAATGAGGACCGAGGTCGCCGGATTGCCACGCTCCACCCAGAGCATCAGCGCTGACATCACCAGCAAAAACAGCAGCGTCAGAATCACGTAGATGGCGAGCGCCGATTTTCGCCGGATTCCTGCCCGGCTTAGCAGTCGCTCCGTCTCGTGCAGCCAGTCTTCGCCGCCGGGCACCTGGCCCACAAGCACCAGGATGCGATCCAAACCGCGGCCCGAGGTCTTGCGGCGCGCCGTCCGCTGTGCCACTACCAAAGCTCGCGACTGCAGCTCCTCCAGACGGTCGCCCAGCGGATCCTCTTGCGTGCGGAATAGCTCAACGCAGGTCCACAGCAGTACGCTCAGCGTGGTGCCGGTCAGCAGGAAGAAGAGCACATTCGTCAGCATGCTGTCCTCATACGCGGATGTTGGCGATCTTTCGGATCACCAGGATGCCGACGATTTCGGAAATGATCGCATAGGTGAAGAACTTCGTGCCTACCGGATCGGTCCACAAGAGTCGCACATATTCCGGTTTGAGAATCCAGAATCCCAGCCCCACGACGATCGGCAGGACACACAGCAGCCCCGCCGAGAAGCGCTGCTGCGCCGTGTGCGCCTTCAACTTCGCCGCCATATTCAGACGTTCGCGCACCAGCATCGCCAGATTCTCGAGCACGCTGACCATGTTCGCCCCAGTTTGTCGCTGCAGGATCAAGGCGATGATAAAGAATTTGAGGTCGATGAGCGGGACCCGCCGTCCCAACTCGTGAAGCGCCGGCTCCACTTGGGAACCCAGCGCCAGTTCTTCTACCAGTTTCTTGAACTCCATCCGGACCGGATCGGCCGTCTCCGTGGCAATCGTCTCCAGCCCACTGTGGATGTTGTGCCCGGCACGCATAGTGCGGGTAAAAAGGTCGATCGCATCGGGCAACTGCTCTTCGAACTTGTGCAACCGTCTTGAACGCACCCGCCGGATGTAGAACACCGGCGCCACTCCCAATGCCACCGCCGTCAGGATCTGCACCAGGATCAGATTCCAGCCAACCGCGACTCCGAACACGACAAATCCCGTCAGGGCCAACAAGACGCTGAGTCCAAACACGTCGGCGGCCCGATATCGCAGATTCGCCTGTTCGATCATCTCCTGCAGACGCCGCAAAATTCCCACCCAGGAGACCAGATCGCCCAGAAACGCAAACGCCCCGCGATGCTCCCGCCGCAGGAGCTCCGAAGCACCCTTCGAGCGGCTTCGGACGTTGGCCCTCAGTTCGCGAAGCCGAGCTCCCAGCATCTGCTCGGCCTCCTGCTGGGGTACCGACCACACGTAATATCCCGCCGTGAACAGCGCCACGGAGAAGATCAAAAATGAAGCGACGACGAACATCTTAAGCCATTAATCAAACCGAAGCCGTGGCGTAAATACTCCTGTTTGCCGTCTCGAGACCCGTGTCAAGACTTTTCGCGCGACCGCCAATTCCAACGACACGGCAAGTCTTCCCGTTTTGCGGCGTCGAAAACCCTGCGCATAACAAATCTGGTGGACAAACCGAAAAGCGTCGAGAAGAGTCTCGACGCGGCAAACAGGAGTGTTTGCGCCACCCCTACCTCTCCTTCACCTCATGCCTCTCCTCGAAAATCGACTCCGACAAATGAATCCCATACGCCTTCAGCCGATCCAGGCACACCGGCCGCGCGCCTGTCGCCTGAAAACGTCCCAAGATCTTTCCTCGCGGACTGATCCCCGAACGCTCGAACTCGTAGATATCCTGCATCTCCACCAGGTCGTCCTCCACGCCTACTACTTCCGCGATCCCGGTCACCTTTCGCGTTCCGTCGCTCAGACGCGCGCAATGCACCACAATATTAATGGCGTTGGCGAGTTGCTGCCGGATGACCTTATCCGGCACGTGCTGGCTGGCCATCATCACCATCGTCTCCAGCCGCGAAAACGCGTCGCGCGGAGCATTTGCATGGACGGTCGTCATCGATCCATCGTGGCCAGTATTCATCGCCTGGAGCATGTCGAGCGCCTCTGCGCCGCGCGACTCCCCGACAATGATTCGGTCCGGACGCATACGCAGAGTATTGATCACCAGATCTCGCTGCGTCACCGCACCCGCTCCTTCGATGTTCGGAGGGCGCGTCTCCAGCCGTACCACGTGGCTCTGCTGGAGTTGCAACTCCGCCGTGTCCTCAATCGTCACGATGCGTTCCTCTTCGGGGATGAAGCGCGACATGGTGTTCAGCATGGTCGTCTTGCCTGACCCCGATCCGCCCGAGATGACGATGTTGAGCCGCGCCTGCACGCAGCCACTCAGGAAGTCGAGCATCCCGGTGGTGAGGCTCTCGTTTCTCAGCAGATCGTCCGTGGAGAGAACCTTCTTTCCGTAACGCCGAATCGACATCACCGGCCCGATCAGCGAGAGCGGCGGAATTACGGCGCAAACTCGCGAACCGTCCAACAGGCGCGCATCTACAATCGGCGATGAATCGTCAATTCGGCGCCCCACCGCCGACACGATCCTCTCGATGATCATGCGCACGTGCGCCTGATCCTTGAACCGGACGTTAGTCTCCACCACGCGGCCGCCACGCTCGATGTAGACGTTGTCGAATCCGTTCACCATAATGTCGCTGATGGATGGGTCTTTGAGCAGCGGCTCGAGCGGCCCCAGGCCGAATACCTCGTCCAGCACCTCTTCGATCAGCTTCTCGCGTTCAGCCAGCGTAATCGGCAGCGCTTCGTCGATGATCAACTTCTCCACCACCGCGCCGATTTGCCCGCGGACGCTCTCCTTGTTCAGATCTTTGAGTTGTTCCGCTGTGAGCGCGTTGAGCAGCTTGTGATGCACCTGGCTCTTGATTTCGAACCAACGGTCAGACCCGGACCCGGGCCGAACTAGCGGACGGCTACCCAATCATTTCTCCTGAAAGGACTATTCATTTTATGCTCTTTTTCTTCGCGGACCGCACCGATCTTTTGCCGCGGTACGGAGCTCGCCCCCCAGTGCGATACATTCGGCAGATTCGCGATCGATTAGAGCCTTACGCGGATCCGGTAACAGGGAGAGCGGCAGCGCCGACGTAAACCAGCGGGCCTGCGCGCATCTCTTCAGCCCCAACGGCAAAACTACCCGGCCTTCGCCGCCTTGCCTTCGGGTGCCTTCTTGCGTCCCGTCGCCTTGTCCACAAATGCCCGGAAGATGCGATCCAACTCTCCGGCTTGCTCGCGATTCGCCACGAACGGCCGCGCCTTGTTGATCGACGAAATCACCACGGGCGATGGCGGAATCCCGTAGAACACCTGCTGATTCAGCGTCTGCTGGATCTGCTCCAGGTTCGCCGTGGCCGCCGTCACCTTCTTGGTGTACCGATTCACCACCACACGAATCTGCTCCTGATTGAAACCCATGCGCATCAGGAACGTGATGTAGCGCTGCGCATTGCGAATCGAAGGAAACTCCTGATCGATCACCAGAAACACCGCTGCCGAAACCTGCGCCGCCGCCAGCACCACTTCGTTCGACACAGCGCGCCCGCCATCAATCACAATCGCGTCGTACTTATCCACCAGAAAAGTCGCAAACTCGCGAATCATGTGGTCGCCGAAATGCCCATGTTGCTCCAGGGCATCGGGCGGACCCACCACGAAAAAACCCAACGGATCGCGCGTGACGAAGCCCTCGAATAGCGCCTGGTCCATGCGATCCAGATTCTCCGCCACTTCCATCAAGGTGTACTGCGGCGACGCCCCCAGTTGCATTGCCACGTCGTTACCCACCCAATCGAGGTCGATCATCACCGTCGAGAGCTTCCGTTGTGCCAGCACCGAGGCGAAGTTCACTGCCAGCGTGGTGGTGCCCACTCCCCCCTTGGTTCCGATGAATGTGTAGAGCTTCCCGAGTTTGCTCTCCCCCGCCACAGCGTGCTTGGGCGCGCGATCCAGGCGCCCCATGGCATCCCGGAATTCGGTCCGCTTGATCGGCTGCAGCAAAAACTCGTTGGCCCCGGCACGCATGCACGCGATCACCGTCTCCCCATCTGCATGAAAATTGGAAACGATCACGAAAAGATCGGGTGCGGCCTGCTTGACTTTCTCCACCGCCTTGATCGCACCCTCCGGATCTCCCGAGAGGTCTACAATCAATCCCGCCCCGGGATTGCGCTCCAGATCCTGCAACACGCGGATGTAAAGATTGGCCGCCACCTCCCGATACTCCGCCACAATCTTGGCGTTCGGAATATTCAGCAGGCTGTCCCGCACCATCTCGCGGAAATTCTCGTCGCTGGAGGCGACCATCAGGGCCGTATTAGACATGAGCCTTCCTTGGGGAATTCATGGCACGCACACTCCTGAGGCATCCTGGTAACCGGCGCTCTCCATCGGCAGCACCGTCGTAAATGGCGGGATTTTTACCGGCGGCTGCTTCATGAAGCTGGCGAACCTCAGGAACTGGTAGTTGGTGATGCTGACACTCACCGTCGCGGGCACGCAGATGCCTGAGCAACTGTCGCTGCTGAACGGAGTCACGCCTCCGTCCGTGAAGTACTGAATCGAGATCCCGGCGTCGCCGTTCTCGAATACCGAACGATCCAGAATCGCGGGAACGTGACTTTCCATGTAGGCGAGCACGTTGCTGCCGTCGGAGGTCCAGCAGTGCGTGGAAGCATAGCGCGCGCCGTCGCGTGTGAAATCGTTCACGCCATGCCATACCCACAGCATCTCCGCCACGAACACAATCATGAAGGTGAGGGGAAGAACCACGCCCGCATACAACACGACGAACTCCGAAAGCGCCTGTCCCGAACGCTTCCTTCGCGCCGCCTGCATGCTCACCCCAATCCCGGCACGCCGCCGAGAGTCTTTGACAACCTCGCCGCGCGCAGAATACCTTGCGCCATGGCATCGGCAGCCGCTACGCCCAGAATGTTGATGTCCGCCTGATGGTCACCCAGCGACAATGCGAACACCGTGTCGCCATCGAACATCGTATTCACCGGGTAGATCGAGCGCGCCATCCCCAGGCTCGCGAATTGGGCGAGTTTCGTGGCCTGTACCTTGGACAATTTCGCATTCGTGGCCACCACTCCAAGCGTGGTGTTACTGCGAATGAAGCTGCCGATCGCACCATGCTTCATCGCCTCCACCGTATTGGCGAATTCGCGGCTGTCTTTTGCTTTTCGAGCACCGGCGACGATCTTGCCGGTTTCCGGATCGCGCACATCGCCCAACGCATTCACCACCACCAGGCTCGACACCATCACCCCGCCGGGCAGCATCACGGTGAACGAACCCACGCCTGCCTTCATAGCCTGGCCCATGCCGTACAACTTGCCGATCGTGGCGCCGGTGCCCGCACCCACCGAGCCCTCTGCCACCGGGTTGGACGTCGCTGCCGAGGCGGCCGCTTCACCCATCGCAGCGTTGGGACGAACTCCCGCCTTGGCGATGCCAAGATCGAAGATTACGGCGGCTGGCACGATGGGCACGCGGGCGGGTCCCGCCGCCACACCCACGCCTCGATGCTCCAGATAACGCCGCACTCCCGACGCCGCCTCGAGCCCGAAGGCGCTCCCGCCCGTCAGCAAGATGCCATGGACTTGCGGATCCACATGGCCCGGGTCGAGTGTCGCGATCTCTTCTGTCCCGCTAGCCGAGCCGCGAATGTCTACCCCACCCACTGCTCCCTGCTCGCATAGGATCGCCGTGCAACCCGTGATCGCTTCGAAGTCGGAGATGTGCCCGACGCGAATGCCTTCGATGTCGGTAAGCCCTTTCACGTTTGCACCGATATTGGTATGGTAGCATCGAGAATACGGGGACCGACCTACATTGCTGGATCTGCTGAAAGAGCCCGTTCTCGCCGTCCAAGAGTTTCTCACGTTAGCGGGCAAGGCGTTCCGGAACATCCTGCGCAGTCCACACTATTGGGACGACATCTACCTGCAGATGGACACCATCGGTGTCGGCAGCCTGGCCATCGCCGCCATCACCGGTTTCTTCGCCGGCGCGGTCATGGCCTTGCAGATGTCCCGCGCCTTGGCCCAGTATGGCTCAGTCGGTAAGACTGGCACCCTTGTGTCGCTTACGCTAGCGCGCGAACTGGGTCCCGTGCTGACGGCTCTCATGGTGGCCGGACGTAACGCCTCGGGAATCGCCAGCGAACTCGGCTCCATGAAGGTCAGCGAGCAGATCGATGCCATGCGCGCGCTGGGCACCGATCCCATTCAGAAGCTGGTGACGCCTCGCCTGATCGCCACTTCTGTTATGCTCCCCATGCTCACCGTGATTGCCGATTTTGTCGGCATGTTCGGGGGCTTCATCATCGCCGAGTTTTTCCTCGGTCTGAGCCCGAAACAATACTGGACTACGGTATGGCAGGCGCTCGATTGGGGTGACGTGGTGCAAGGCGGCATCTTCAAGCCGGTGGTCTTCGCGTTCACGATCTCGCTTGTGGGCTGCTATTACGGGCTCCGCACCACCGGCGGCACGCAAGGCGTGGGCCGATCCACCACCCAGGCCGTCGTTGCCGCCACCGTGGCCATCTTCATCTTCGACCTGATGATCACCAAGGTCTTTGTCAGCCAGTCCGGGTAAGCGATGGCGGACGACTCCCGGAAATCCATTTTGCGCTTTGAACACGTCACCGTTTCGTTCGACGGTGAAGTGGCCTTGGACGACCTCTCGTTCGAGGCATTTCAGGGGGAGTCGCGCGTCATTCTCGGAGCGGCCGGAAGCGGCAAGACCGTGGTGCTCAAGACGGCCCTCGGGCTCGTGAAGCCTGATTCCGGCAAGGTCTACGCCTTCGACAAAGATCTGACCAGCATGGCAGAAAAGGATCTGTTCGAAATCCGCAGCAAGATGGGAATGCTGTTCCAGGAAAGCGCTCTATTCGACTCGCTCAACATCGAAGAGAACGTGGCGTACCCGCTGCTCAATCAGAAATCCATCCGTTGCCCGATCGATCAGGTGCATCCTCGCGTAGTCCAGGCGCTCGAGTTTGTCGAACTATCCGGCACCCTTGAAAAATTCCCCAGTGAGCTTTCGGGAGGCATGCGGCGTCGTGCTGCAATCGCCCGCGCCGTCGTCACCGACCCGCCCCTGGTTCTCTATGACTCGCCCACCGCGGGTCTAGACCCCATCACCGCACACACCATCATGGCGTTGCTCATCAAGGAGCGCGATGTGAGTCACACCACCACGCTCATGGTGACGCATCGCTACCAGGATGGAAATCTGATTGCGAATTTTCGCTACAATTCGGAGAAAGGGAGCTTGGAGCCCGCCCGCAACGGAGCCAGAACAGCGGGGCGAACTACATTCATGGTCCTGAAACAGGGCAGGCTGGTATTTGAGGGTGAGCAAAGCCGGCTGGAAGCATCCACCGATGCCTACATTTCGAAGTTCGTGAAGCCGCGGGAATAGACCATGCCTGATCCACGCAAAGTACGTTGGTCGCAGTTGAAGGTCGGGGTACTGGCCCTGGTTGCGTTCTTGATTGTGTTCGTTCTCGTATTCCTGCTCACCAGTTCGCAAGGCCTCTTCCAGCCCAATGAACTGCTGCGCACCTACATGAGCGACGCCGGCGGCATTGCGGATGGCTCGGTGGTTCGGCTCAACGGCTACACAGTCGGCTACCTCGATAAACTCCGTCTGACCAATTCGCGCGATCCCAAACGCCAGGTGGAATTCCGCATGATGGTAAATGGAAAGTTCCTGAGCGAAATTCCCGTCGACTCAGTAGCCGAGATCAGCGCCGCAAACCTGCTGGGCGACAAGTTCATCAATATCACCAGGGGCCAGGAATCCCGCACCGTGAAGCCCGGCGACGAAGTGAGAAGCGTGGAAGGCAAGGACATCCCCGAAATGATGGCGCAGATGACCACCACGCTGCAGTCCTTCCAGACCATCGTCGATCGCGTGAATCGTCTGCTGGCGGGAGTCGAGGCCGGCAACGGCAACTTGGGCAAGTTCCTCAAGGACGAAGAGCTCTACGGCCGCATGAATGGCATCGCCTCGGAGCTGCAGAAAATTCTCGCGGATGTCCGTACCGCCGATGGCACTGTCAGCAAACTGTTCCACGACCAGGGTGCGCTCTACGAAGATTTCCGTGCCCCCATCAAACGCATCGATGCCATGCTGGCCCAGATTCAGTCGGGCCAAGGCAATCTTGGCCTCCTGATGACCGATCGCGCTTTGTATGACGACTTCAAGAAGACCATCGGCGAGTTCAACACCCTGCTCGCGGACCTTCAGGCTGGCAAAGGCAATGCAGGCAAATTGCTCAAAGACGAGCAACTCTACAAGCGAGTGGATGACCTGGTGGCCAAATTCAGCGGCATCATGGACAAGATCAATGCCGGCCAGGGCACCGTGGGGCAATTCCTCGTCAATCCGGAACTGTACCAGTCGCTCGAAGGCACCACCCGAGAATTCCAATCGCTGGCCAAGGACATGCGGGCCAATCCCAAGAAATTTCTCAGCATCCGGCTGACCCTATTTTGAGCGCGCGGCGACAATTGGTAGTGAACGCAGACGATTTCGGGTTCACGCCCGACGTGAACGAAGGAATCGTCGAGGGATATCGCCGCGGCATCCTCACCGCGGCCACCCTGATGGCCAATGGCGACGCCTTCGAGGATGCCGTGCGGCGGGCGAAGGACGCGCCTGCGCTGGATATCGGATGCCACCTGGTGCTCATCGGCGGCCACTCCCTCACTAACGGGAAAGCTCTGCCGCGGAGCGTTCCGCAACTGCTCTCTGCGCTGGCCCGCCGCGAGATCCGAGTGGAACAGGAGCTGTCTGCGCAGATCCGGCATATCGTGAGTGCGGGTCTTCGTCCGACGCACCTCGATACCCACAAGCACACCCATCTCGCGCCTCCGGTTTTGGACGCAGTGGCACGCCTGTCGCAGGAGTTCGGGATTCGTTGGGTGCGACGTCCCTTTGATTTTCCGATGACCAATTCGCATGGCACGGCGCCTCGTCTGAAACGCCTGATCAGCAGTGCCCTGAGGGTGCAGCGCGGCCGGTTCCATCGCGTCTTGCAGGCGCACGGATGCCGTACCACCGACCACTTCGCTGGATTTCAGATTACCGGACGCTTCCGCACCGCGCAGCTCGTGGCGCTGCTGGCGGAACTACCCGAGGGAAGCACGGAGTTCATGTGCCATCCCGGCAAATGCGGCGCGGCCTTGCGCCGCGCTTCGACGCGTTTGAAAGAGAGTCGTGAGGCCGAACTGGAAGCGCTGATCGCTCCCGAGGTACGCGATGCCATGGAACGCCACGGGATCCAGCTCTTGAGCTATCGAGACCTTTGAGACAGGCCTTCAGCCCTTCAGCTCGCGGAATGCTTCCTCGATCTCTTTCTTTGCTTCGGGCGAGGGCACGGTCAACGGCAATCGCGGCGGACCTCCGTAATAGCCATTCAGATCCATCGCGTATTTCAGCCCGGGAACCCCGTACTTCGTAGTGACCAGGGCGGCGGCACGCCCTATGCGATTCTGCCAATCCATGCCCGCAGCCTCTTCCCGCGTGCGATAGGCTTCCCAAATCGCAATCACTGAATAGGGAGCCGCGTTGGCATACGCCAGGATCGCTCCGCACGCACCCATCAGCAGCGAGGGCCACAGAGTCGGCGCGGAACCCACCATCACCTGAAAGCCGGGCCGCACTTCGCGGATCATCTGCATCACCTTCTCCAGATTGCCCGAGCTTTCTTTGATCGCAATCACGTTCGGATGTTCCGACAGCGCGACCACCGCTTCCACCGGGATATCCACTCCGGTCGCCTGCGGCCAGTTGTAGATGACGAGCGGAACGCGTGTCTGATCGGCGACTGCGCGGTAATAGAGCATCTGCGCGTCGGCGCGATTCACCAGGTTCTTGTAGTAATGTGGCGTGCGCACCATCGCGGCTTTGTATCCCATCTCCGCGGCCTGATTCGTGAGGCATACAGTCTCGCGCACGCTCTCCATACCCGTCCCGGCGATGAGCAATTTGTCGGACGCAGCATGGCGCGCCACCTGCTCCCACAAGTTGATCTTCTCATCGGCAGTGAGCATGACGCTCTCGCCCGTGGAGCCCATCACCACGTATCCGGAGAGCGTCGTCCGGTTCCACTTCTCCACGTTGTGCTGCACCTTGGAATGGTAGATATTGCCGTTGTGATCGAAAGGGGTCGTGATCGGCGGAAAAATGCCTTGCAGTTTCAAGCTCATGATCAGTCCCTACATATAGCATGTGAGCTCAGGGACCATGGATCGGCGGCGCCATCTGATACCCAGTACTAACCAAGTCCCTGGAGTACCCCTGGTACTGCTGAAATCTCCATCAATAGCAAATAGAATCTGAATAGAAATAGGAGCCAAACCCAATGGAATTCTTACTCGTTGTGATCCCTGGAGCGACTTTTGCCTTGACCATTTTCCTACGTCGAGAAGCCCGGCGTCGGCGAATGCTTCGATGCGAACGAAAAGCCAAGTTGCTCATCTTGGCACTTCGGTAATCTCAACCAAATGCCGGGTTCGGAGGGTCCCGGCAACAGAAAAGAGAGTAGACTGTTCGAAAATGCCGTTCCGGAAGATCGAGATACCCGCCTTCGGACGAATGATGAGCAACATCATGGCCCATCCATCTTCATCCGATACGGAAACCAATGAACCTGCACTCGATGAGTACTTCCGCCTCGGCGGCAACTGCATTCATCTCCATGGTGAGGGTGGTGAGAGTCATACCCGCCGCAGCACTGGACAATGGCTGAAGCGGCGCGACCTACGCCCTCAGTTCTTTTTATGCACCCAAATCTGCCATGCCGGATGGGACGAGTCTGCCAACTGCCCGATTGACCGCTTCACCGCCCAAGCCGTCAACGAAGACGTCGACGTTGATCTGGAATTGCTGGCGACTGGATTTCTGGATTTCGTATATCTCGATGACAACCCGCATGCTCCGTTTGAGCCCGTTGTTGACGCTATTGGGCGGCAGATCGCGCGCGGGCGGGTCCGGGCCTTTGGAGTCAGAAATTGGGACGTGAAACGGATCAATACAGCCCAGGCTTACCTGTCTCGTACATCCCAATCGGGCATGGCTGCGGTGGTCACAACGGAGTTGGCGTTGGCCACAGCGCTCGCTCCTCTTTGGCCTGGCTACGTTCCCTTCGATCGAACACTGCGGCAGGCCGTTGATGCTTCGGGTCTTACAGTTCTAGCGCACGCGGCCGACTTCAACTTGGGACAATGCCTCTTCAGCGACGTGGACGCTACCTCGAGTCTCCGGCAACACTGGGTCCAGAGATGGGATCATCCGGCTAACGCAGCGTTGGTCCACCGAGTACAAAATATTGCATCGGCACACGCGTTAACCGCTCGAGCGGTGAACCTGGCGTGGCTGCTGAATCGGCCGTTTCCCTGCGTCGCTATTGTTCCGCTCCCCTCGTTGCTGACAACGCGCCGTTGTGAGTACGAGCGCGCTTCCCAGTTGATCCTCGGAGAAGGTGATCAGGCCTACCTGAGCGGCGACCGCACGCCGACCTGACAACGTGGCGCAACCACTCCTGTTTGCCGTCTCGCCACTCGCGTCGAGACTTCGCGGGTGTGCACCAAGTCTGCCCGGACGAAAGGCGTTCGACGCGGGAGCGACACTCTCACCCTGCGCGGTTTTGCCTGGTGCATCGGGCGGCCCGATTGCTGCCTAAAAACTTCCGTCAAGTACAACCTGTATAGTCTCCATCACTTCCATGGCTCTCCGGATGAAATCGGGTGAAATGGCCGGCTGTGGCACTCCATCCCGCCTTTGCTAACCTGAAAACATCCCGTGAAAAAACTTCTTGCCCTTAATCGCAGCGAAATCGCCATCCGCATCCTTCGTGCGGCAAACGAACTCGGACTGCGCACCGTCGCCATCTACTCGCAAGAGGACCGCCTCGCCTTGCATCGCTTCAAAGCCGATGAAGCCTACCTCATCGGCGAAGGCAAAGGCCCCGTCGAAGCCTACCTCGACGTCGAAGGCATCGTCGCCCTCGCGCGCGAAAAGGAAGTCGACGCCATCCATCCCGGGTATGGATTTCTCTCCGAGAATCCCGCGCTCCCGCGCGCCTGCGAACGTGCCGGTATCACCTTCATCGGCCCCCGCGCCGAACTCCTCGAACTGCTCGGCGATAAAACGGCCGCCCGCACCTTGGCCCAGAAGGCCGGCATTCGCATCGTGCCCGGAACCGAAGTTCCTGTCACCAACGCCAAACAAGCCGAGAAGATTGCCAGCCAGATTGGTTTTCCCCTGATCGTTAAGGCAGCCTTTGGCGGCGGTGGACGCGGCATGCGTGTTGTGGAAAAGCCCGCCGACTTCCCCGGCCGTCTGGCAGAAGCGCGACAGGAAGCCGCTGCCGCCTTCGGCAACGATGCGGTCTTCATCGAGCGCTACATAGCACGCGCACGCCACATCGAAGTTCAGATCCTCGCCGACCTCCACGGCAGTATCCTCCACCTCTACGAGCGCGATTGTTCCGTCCAGCGTCGCCACCAGAAAGTCGTCGAGGTCGCACCCGCCGTAGCCCTCGATCCCAAAATCCGCGCCGAAT
Organism: Bryobacteraceae bacterium; assembly: GCA_035295745.1. Taxonomy (GTDB): domain Bacteria; phylum Acidobacteriota; class Terriglobia; order Bryobacterales; family Bryobacteraceae; genus JAIQFL01. The sequence continues at coordinate 311,986 of DATGIL010000015.1, forward strand.
TGGCGGACGCCGCGGTCAGCCTCGCCAAAGCCGCCGGATACCAGAACGCGGGCACAGTTGAGTTTCTCGTGGACGCCGATTCAGGCGAGTGGTACTTCATCGAGGTCAATCCACGGATCCAGGTAGAACATACCGTCACCGAGATGGTGACCGGCATCGACCTGGTCCGTTGCCAGATTCAGGTGGCCCAGGGACTCGCGCTGCACGGTCCCGAGATCAATCTCCCTCCGCAAGACCGGATTCCGCTGTATGGTTACGCGCTCCAGTGCCGCGTCACTACGGAAGATGCCGCCAACAACTTCGTTCCCGATTACGGACGCATCTCCACCTACCGTTCTCCCGCCGGCTTCGGCATCCGGCTTGACGGTGGCTCTGCATACGGCGGCGCGGTGATTACGCCCTACTACGATTCCCTGCTGGTAAAAACCACCGCGTGGGGCCGCGAGTTCCGCCACGCCTGCCAACGCATGGACCGCGGTCTTCGTGAATTCCGCGTGCGCGGCGTCAAGACCAATATTCCGTTCCTCGAAAATGTGGTCAACCATGCCGACTTTCAGTCCGGCCGCGTGACTACTCGTTGGCTCGAAGAAACACCCGCGCTGTTCCGCTTCGTACCGCGCAAGGACCGCGCTACCAAGCTGCTGGGCTATCTCGCGGACGTTATCGTCAATGGCAATCCCGCCGTCGCCGGGAAGCCGGCGCCCACCAGACTGCGCACGCCTCAGGTCCCCGCACACGATGCTTCGACTCCGCCCTCCGGCACCCGGCAGCTTTTGCAGCAGCTCGGCGCCGAAGGCCTCGCCAAATGGGTGCGCAAGCAGAGCCGCCTCCTCCTCACCGACACCACCTTCCGCGACGCCCACCAGTCGCTGCTCGCTACCCGTGTGCGCACCTACGACATGCTCACGATCGCGAACTTCGTGTCGCACCGCCTTCATAATCTGTTCAGCCTCGAGATGTGGGGCGGCGCCACCTTCGACGTGACCATGCGCTTTCTCTACGAGGACCCGTTCGTGCGTCTGCGCCGCCTGCGCGAGGCAATCCCCAACATCTGTTTCCAGATGCTGCTGCGCGCCTCGAACGCAGTCGGATACACTGCCTACCCGGATAACGTAGTGGCCGAATTCATCTACGAAGCATCGGCCCAGGGCATCGACATCTTTCGCATCTTCGATTCGCTCAACTGGCTTCCCAATATGAAGGCATCTATGGAAGCCGTTCGCAAGACCAAATCTGTATGCGAGGCCGCGATCTGTTACACCGGCGACATTCTCGACCCCAAGCGCGACAAGTATCCCCTTACCTATTACGTCGCGATGGCTAAGGAACTTGAGAAGATGGGCGCGCACATGCTCGCCATCAAAGACATGGCAGGACTCTGCAAGCCTTACGCCGCGGAGAAATTGGTCAAGGCTCTACGCCAGGAACTCGGCATTCCCATCCACTTTCACACCCACGACACCAGCGGCATCAACGCCGCATCCGTGTTGAAGGCCGCCGACGCTGGGGTCGACATCGCCGATGGTGCGGTGGCGTCGATGAGCGGACAGACCAGCCAGCCGAACTTGAATTCCATGGTCGCCGCACTCGATCACACCAAGCGCGCCTCGTCGATCGATATCGACGCCCTCAACCTCTGTGCCGACTACTGGGAAACTGTGCGCGAATACTATGCTCCCTTCGACACCGGACCAAAGTCCGGCACCGCGGAAGTCTATATCCACGAGATGCCCGGCGGCCAGTACACCAATCTCAAAGAGCAGGCCGAGTCGATGGGATTGGGCGCCCGCTGGCACGAACTTGCCCGCACCTATGCTGACGTGAACATGGCATTCGGCGACATCGTGAAGGTGACGCCTTCCAGCAAAGTCGTCGGCGATATGGCCATTTTCCTGGTCAATCACAACATGACCATGGAGCAGTTCTCCCGCCTCACACCCGACCACACCCTCACCCTGCCGACGTCCGTAATCGAGATGTTCATGGGCTCTCTCGGAGAACCCGATGGCGGGTGGCCCAAGGAACTGCAGAGGATTATCCTGCGCGGCGCGAAACCGCAGGGCGGACGCCCTGGCGCGAATCTACCTAAGGTCGACCTGGAGCAGACCGCCATTGCCGTCGAGAAGAAGATCGCCCGCCGCCCCTCCCATGACGAGGTTCTGAGCTACTTGATGTATCCCGATGTCTTCGTCAAATACGCGCGCGCCCGCCAGGCGTTTGGCGACGTCGAGGTATTGCCCACTCCGCAGTTCTACTACGGTATGGAGCGCGGCGACGACATCGCGGTAGAGTTGGAGCCCGGCAAAGCGCTCGTCATCAAGTTCCTCACCGTGGGCGAGGCCCATCCCGACGGTACCCGCACGGTGTTCTTCGAACTCAACGGGCAGCCCCGCGAAGTGACTATCCGCGACCGCAAACTGGAGGTCAAGGAGAAGGCGGTGCCGAAGGCGGACCCGGGCCAACCGGGTCAGATCGGCGCACCCATCCCCGGCGTGGTCTCGACGGTAGCGGTCGAGCTGAATCAGCAGATCAAGAAGGGCGATCGCCTGCTTGTGATGGAAGCCATGAAGATGCAGAGCACCGTATACGCGCCGCAGTCGGGCAAAGTCTCGCAGATGCTGGTGCACCCCGGCCAGCACGTGGAAGCCAAAGACTTGCTACTGGTGATTGAATAAACGGAGGTCACCGAGTTCTTTGACTGTCGGAATAAGGTGTGGGCAAAATGGAGCCATGGACAGGGAGCACGTTATCGCCATCCTTCGCCGGCACGAACCGCAATTAAAGGCGGCCGGCGTCGTGCATCTCTCCCTATTTGGTTCGACGGCACGCGGCGACCGCCGCGCCGATTCTGACATCGATCTTCTTGCCGTCTTTACCGATCGCAACGTATATCGTTGCTGGATATCGCCGGTGTTCAGGTGGAGCTATCCACGCTGCTCGGACAAGAGGTGGATTTAGTCGAGGAAGGCACGCTCAAACCGCGGGTCCAGAAGAGTGTTGAAGGCGAGATTGTCCGTGCCTTCTAAGGATCCTGTTCGGCGATTCGAGGACATTCTGCGGAACCTTTCCCTGATCGAACAGTTCACCACTGGCATGACATCGAGTGTCTTCATAGAGGATCCGAAAACGACCAACGCGGTTGAGTGCTGTTTGGAGCGAATTAGCGAAGCGGCCAAAAAGTTGGCTGCCGATGCCGAGTTACTCTGCCCCGAGATTCCGTGGGTCAAGGTCCGAGCTCTTGGCAATCTCTTGCGCCATGAATATGACAACGTCGACGCCGTTCGTATCTGGCTGATGATCGAAGACGACCTTCCCCCGCTCAAACTGGCAGTTCAAAGAGCCTTGTCCGAGTACCAACACCCTGATTCATGACGCAATGCCCCGAATCACGCCGCCTTTCGTGTCACAATTTCGTATCACAATAATGGCATGACCAGACCCGCGAAGGCCGCCGGCACTGTCCTCTTCCTCTGCCTTCTCATTCCGCACCTATCCGATGGACAGCCCGCAAGGCGACTGCGTCTTCTCGCCTGGGGCGACACCCTGACCGCGTACCAGCACGACTCCATCTCGCACGCCTTCGCCACCATCGATCGCCTCGGCCGTGAGACCGGTGCGTTCGACACATTCATCCGCACCGACTCGCAGTGGATCACTAAGCAGCCCGTCCCCGCACCGGCCCGCAATGCCCGCAATCTTGACTACTTCGACGCCATCTTCTTCATGGGCACCGGCGACAATCTCAATCCACAACAGAAGAAGGACCTGATGTCGTTCATTCACGACGAAGGCAAAGGCTTCATCGGCGCGCATACCGGCGACGACGCCTTCTTCGAGTGGCCGGAGTTCGGCGACATGATCGGCGGGTACTTCGACGATCACCCTTGGGGCGTGTTCGACGCACCCGTCATCGTCGAAGAGCCAAACTTCCCCGCCATGAAACCTTTCCCCGCCCGCTTCACCATCAACGACGAAATCTACCAGCACAAAAACTTCGTGCGCGAAAGAGTCCGCGTCCTTGCGCGTCTCGACGCCGATAAGATAGATCTCACCAACCCCAAGGTCCATCGCACAGACCGCGATTTCCCTGTGGCTTGGGCCAAGATGTACGGAAAAGGCCGCGTTTTCTACTCTACCTTCGGACATGCGGCCGAGACCTGGGACAACCCGCAAGTGCAGAAGATGTACATGGCTGCGATTCGGTGGGCGATGCGGTTGGAAGGAGAAGACATAACCCCAGGACCTGCGAAGGCCCGCGATTCGGCCGCACACCCGTAATCGCGGGGCCAATAGCAACTGGATCCTACATCTTGTGATTGGCGTCCAGCGCAGCAAGCACTTCTTCGCTGTGATGCGTTGGATTCACACCCGTCCAAACTTTGACGATCTTCCCCGAAGGATCGATCAGGAACGTATTGCGCGATGCAACGCCGCGGGTCCCCAACGATCCATATTCATCCACAACTTTCTTGTCCGTGTCCGCCAGCAGCTTGAACGTCAGGCTCTCCTTGGCACAGAACTCTTTGTGGCTGTCCGTCGTGTCCACACTCACACCGACGATGACCGCGTTGTGCTGCTGGTACTTCGCAAGGTCCTGCTGGAAATTGTGGGCTTCAATCGTGCAGCCCTGGGTCATATCCTTGGGATAAAAATACAGTACAGTCCACTTGCCATGAAAGCTCTTCAGGCTGGTAGGCGTTCCATCCTGCGACGGTAACGTGAAATCGGGCGCCTGCTGTCCCACCGCGGGCACCTCTGCCGCGCGAGCGAGGCGCGTCAAACCGAGCGGAAACAAGAGTAACGCGAATGCCGTTGCGATACGGATCTGTTTCATTCGTTAATCGGACCTCCATTGTCCTAATCACGAAGATACCACTGCAGCCGTGGCGCACTGACTCATCTCTGCCGTCTTGCCACTTCTGTCGAGACTTTTCGAGCCTCTGCCACGGCTGGCCCACGAAATGGTTCCATTCCAGCCTTTGCGCCTCAGTGCACCGTCTTCACGGCCAACTGAAACACCACCGATCGCGTGATCCGCCCCGAGATCGGATCCCACTGAATTCGCGGCCCAATGCTCACCGTCGCCTGACTCGTCAACCGCGCCGCCAGCTCGAACTTCGCGGCATTTAAGTGCTCCGTGTATGGCGCCTCCACGCGCAGTCGCTCGCCGATTAGCGAGGCTACCAGCCACTCGCGCGCCGCCCAAAACAACTGTCCATAACTGGCCGTCTGCCGGAACGTCGTCAGGGTGCCCGTCTTCAACGTGCGATCCGTAATATCGTGCTCCGCCAGAAAGCCCCACCTGCCGAATCCGAGCCGCGTGTACGGTCCGATCATCCGTCGATTCTGGCCCGCCGATTCGCCCTGTAGAAAGTTCATCCCCGCCACAGTCCGATGATTCCCCAGCACGTCCATCTCCGCCAGCATGCCACCGCCCGACTCATGCAGACCCGAGCGCTCATTGCCGCCCGGACCGAAGGCATACGGGTTGATCAGGTATCGCTTCCCCCACCAGAACACCTTGGCCTGCGTCGGAGAGTCGTAGTAGCCGAGGCGATTTCGGGCGCGTACAAACACCGACAGATCGGCGATGTCCACGCCAGTCGGCAGCATATCGCGGCCCGCCGAAAACTCCAGGTTGTGACCCGTTCGGTAACTGATCAGCGCCGTATTCACGAATACCTCCAGCGGCTTCGCCGGCAGATCGTAGCTCAGCGTCGGACGCGGCGCGCTTGCGTTTTCGCCGGTCACCGTCGCGGTAATCCGCCAGCCATGGCCCAACTCGGTCGCATTCCGGTAAATGAAGCGGTTGCGAAAAAGCTGCGTGCCCGCCTTATCCGTAGTCGACGTGTCCTGCTGCTGCATTACCAGCCGGAAATCCTGCGTGATCCGCCCACCCCAGTTGATCGTTTGCGCAAAAGCGCTCTGCCACGGCTCGTACTCGCCTCCGACCAAGCTCTGCGCCTGGTCGATACTACGCCCGTACAAATTCAACAGCCCGCCTCCCTGCGGCGCGATGTGACACGACGAGCAATTCGTATATCCCAGCCGGATCATCGTCGGCAGCGCCTGACTCTTCGGCTGCAACAGGCAGAAGATAATCAGAAGCCCGGCCAGGGGTGCCGGTATCCATGCCCGCGTCAGGCGTCTCAACGCGCACCTCCCGAACCGGCTGTCTGCGTGGGACTGGTGCGGCCCACGAAGCTGATCTTCAATTTCACTTCGTCCGTGGTGGATACCCCGAACTGCTTCGGCAGCGGAATCCCATAGTCGCTCAACTTGACCACGCCGTCCCCCGATGCGCGGAACGTAGCGCCGGCGGCGGAGGATTGCTCCTTCACATTCAGGGCCGTGCTGAATGCGTGCGCGACTCCGCGAATCGTCAGGCTCCCCGCCACCTGGCACAGGAAATCTTCCGCCCCGCCGTTCTTCCTGCACGTCACCTGGTCCGCCGCAAATTCAACGTCCGGCACCTGCCCATCGGCGTTCGTGAAGATGTACTTCCGCATGTGCTCGTCGCGCACCTTCATCCCGGTCGCCAGGCTCTTGACCGGCAGAGTGACGTGAATCTGATCGATCACCAGCCCCGACGCGCCATGCGACACATTCGCGCGTCCGGACAAGTTACTCGAGGCGCCTTTAATCTCAATCCCGGGCACATTGGTCCCGGCCTCGAAGCTGGCAGAACCGGCTTCGATCGATACCGGTTCTACTGTCTGGTCCGCGGCAACGGCGCCGGCCGCCAGAAGCAGCATAAGCAGGCCGGATGTACTGGATTGATGACGTCTCGGTGTTTGCATACAATTCTCCCTAGTCGATTTGTTTTTGTGAAATGAGGAACGGCCCTACCGCGCGGCGTACAGGGGCGATGCGGATAGAGCACGGCAAAGATGCGGGCAGTGCCCACACTGTTGTTTTTCGTTACGACGCTTACGCACCTTCAGATGCGCGGCCAGACGCTCGCCGGTACGCGACTTAACACTCTTAACCGCCCTTTTACGAACACTTAGCGAAACGATTACCGAACGCGAACATTCCTCTGCGCGCCGGTGTGGCGCGAACACTCCTGTTTGCCGTCTCGGCACTCCTGCCGAGACCTTTCGTGAGTCCACCAGGTCCGCACCCGCGAGCCAGCCTAATCCCCGTCCTAGTCACCCGGCCCCGTGAGCGTGGGGAACCGCATCTTCCCCAACCCCTAACTCCAAACCCCGCGAGCGAAGGGAGCTAAGGCATATAATCTAGCTATGTCTGAAATTGATGTCCCCCGCCGTGCATTTCTGAGCGGTATCACGGCAGCCACGGCGCTGTCGTATTCCCGCGTTCTCGGAGCCAATGAACGCGTACAACTCGGCCTCATCGGTTGCGGCGAGCGTGGCCGCGGAGATGCCGGCAATTTCCTGAAGGCGGGCAGCGTCGATATCGCCGCCCTCTGCGACATCTACTCCAACCAGATCGATGAAGCCAAGAAATTCGCCCCGAATGCCAAGAGCTTCAGTGACCACCGCAAACTGCTCGACATGCAGCAGGTCGACGCCGTGCTTATCGGCGTCCCCGATCATTGGCACTCCACCATCGCCATCGATGCCCTCAACGCCGGCAAGGACGTCTATGTCGAAAAGCCGCTGACCCTGCGGATCGAAGAAGGACCGCCCATCGTCAAAGCAGCCCGTGTGAACAACCGTATCTGCCAGGTTGGTATGCAGCAGCGCTCGGGCAAGCACTACCTCGAGGCCAAACACGAGTTCATGGATACCGGTAAACTCGGCAAGATCACCCTCGCACGCACCTGGTGGCATGGCAACGGCTATCACCTTCGCAAAGCGCCGGCCTCTCTGCAAACGCAGCCATCCAACCTGGACTGGGCGCACTTCCTGGGACCCCTGAAGTGGCGTGACTGGGACCCACAGCAATACTGGAATTGGCGCGCTTACCTCGACTTCGGCGGCGGCCAGGTTACCGACCTCTTCACCCACTGGATCGACGTCGTGCACATGTTCATGGGCTCCGAAATCCCCGTTGCCGCATCCGGAATCGGCGGCGTCTACAACTACAAAGACGGCCGCACCGCCCCCGACACCATCGACGTCTTGCTCGAGTACCCTGCTGGCTTCACCGCGACCTTCGAAGCCACCCTCGTACCCGGAATCACAGGCGCCGGCGTGGAATTCTGTGGAACCCAGGGCCGTCTCTACATCGACCGCGGCGGCTACGAGTTCCGCCCCCTGGGACGAAATGCGCAGCCCACCACCGTGAAACCGACCGGCATCAATCTCGACCTAGACCACATCCAGAACTTCCTGGAGTGCGTGAAATCGCGGAAACTGCCCAACGGCGACGTGCTCATCGGGCATCGCTCTGCGCAGGCGTCGCACCTCGGAAACATCTCTTACATGCAGAAGCGGCGCATCGATTTCGACCCGGTCCGCGAGGAGATCCTGCCGTTCTGAAAAGCGCAGCTTGGTATACTAAGGGGTTCAATTATTCATTACTGAGGAGTTTCATGATCTCTGCAACACAGATGCGTCCGGGTATGGTGATCAAGTTCAATAACGAACTCTATTCGATCTTCAGCGTGACCCATCGGACGCCAGGTAACCTCCGCGGCTTCGTTCAGGCCAAGATGCGCGGCCTGAAAAACGGCACCATGACCGAACACCGCTTCTCTTCCGAAGATCGCGTCGAAAAGGCGCTTCTGGAAGAGCAGGAGATGGAGTACCTGTATGACGACGGCGAATACTACTACTTCATGAACACCGAGACCTATGAGCAGATGCACCTCATGAAGGACCTGCTTGGCGATGCCACCCAGTATCTGATTCCGCAGTTGCACGTCACCGTGGAGTTTTACGAAGGCAAGCCCATGAGCGTGGAACTCCCCCCCACCGTGGACATGTTGGTTGTGGAAACCGAGCCTGGCCTCAAGGGCGCCACCGTCTCCAACGTAACCAAGCCTGCGAAGACGGAGACAGGGCTCGTCGTGCAGGTCCCGCCGTTCATCACGGAAGGCGAGAAAATTCGCGTCAACACCGCCGAAGGAACCTATCAGGAACGCGCGTAGCGCCTGCTTAGGACGGCTGCCAGGTCGTTCTCTTCTTCTCGCAGTACAGTTCTTAGATCCAGCATCAGCCGTTCTCCTTCAATGCGTGCCACCACCGGCGGGTCGGCGGCACGCAATTGCTTTTCGAACTCCACCACATCCGCACACTTGATGGCGATGAGCCACGTCGGAATCGGCTGCTCCGGAGTGGCGCCGCCTCCCGCGACCGACTGACCACTCACTACTTCGGCGGTCATTCCGGGAACACGCGCCACCAGTGCCAGCGCGCGCTTACGGACTTCCTCCACCGGTTGCCGAATCATCGCCAGTGCCGGGATCTCGTCCCAGTTCTCCAATAACAAATTGCGCAGTGTATGTTCCAGTGCCTGGTAAATCAGCTTATCGGCGCGCAACGCTCGAAATAAAGGATTCCGCCGCAGCCGCGTCACCAGGTCCGGCTTGCCCGCCAGGATACCTGCCTGCGGACCGCCGAGCAACTTATCGCCGCTGAACGACACCAGATCGACGCCCGCCTTCAGACTGTCACCCACCAGCGGTTCCTCGATCCCCCATTCGCGCAGATCCGCAAGGCATCCGCTGCCGAGATCCTCGTAAACCACCACATTGCGTTCCTTCCCCAGAGCCGCGAGTTCGCGCAACTCGGGCCGCTCCGTAAATCCCACGATGCGGAAGTTGCTCGGATGGACGCGCAGCAGTACACGCGTCCGCTCGCCAAGCGCTTCCCTGTAATCCTCGATGCGTGTGCGATTGGTGGTGCCCACCTCGCGCAACACCGCACCCGACCGCGCCATGATGTCGGGGATTCGAAATCCGTCGCCGATTTCGATCAGCTCTCCGCGCGACACCACCACCTCGCCGCCCGCCGCCAATTCGTTCAATGCCAGAAAGATGGCGGCAGCGTTATTGTTCACCACGATCCCCGGCACGCCCAGCAGTCGTTCCAGCAGCCCCGCCACATGCACATCGCGTTTGCCCCGCCTGCCCGATTCGAGGTCGTATTCCAGATTCGAATATCCGCCGAGCGCCGAAAGCGCACCCAGAGGCGCACGCCCCAGGTTGGTATGCAGCACCACGCCAGTGGCATTGATCACGCGCCGCAAAGAGGGCCGTTCCAGCTTGACAAGAGATCGCTCCACCCGCGCTTCCACGGGTGTCTCATTCACCTTGCCTGCCTGCAGTTCCGCGCGGACCTCGGCGAGCGCGCGCCGGACCTCCGCCGCGACCACCGTTCGCGGAAAGCGCCTGGTAGCGGGCGCAAGGCGCTCCAGTATCTCGTGGACGGACGGTAGCTCGCGGAGCTTTTGGCGATCAGGCACGAATCCGATACTACCCGCGGACATACCATAGGTCAAGGAGAGAGCCCGTGGCTACCCGCCAACCCCAGATGTCCGTTCCACTCGGCCCAGCCGCCGTCCGCATATTTACGGCCAACGATCGCATGAACCAGATGCTGATCGAACATCTGGATCCCGACGCCTGGACCGCCAGGCCGCCGGTCAAGACCCGCACCATAGCGGCGATCTTCACCCACGTGCACAATGTCCGCACCAAGTGGATCCGTCTGAGCGCTCCGCACCTCGCAGTTCCCCATCAGCTCAATCGCGCGCACTGCACGCCGCAGCAGGCCCGTGCGGCATTGGCCGAGAGCGCCGCCCGTTGCGCCGAGATGCTCGCCGATGCGCTGGGCACGGGTGCAGGCCGCGTCACAGAATTTCGCAGAGACGGCTGGGCCCCGCCATGGCCGGCCGGTCCCGAAATGCTCTGCTACATGGTTTCTCACGAAGCCCACCATCGCGGACAGGTGTGCATGCTCTCGCATCAGCTCGGCTTCCCGCTGCCCAACAAGGTCGCTTACGGACTCTGGAATTGGGAAAGGCTCTGGAAGTAGCGTGGCGCAAACCCTGGTTTGCCGCGTCTAGACTCCCTTGACGCTTTTCGGGCGACCCATCAACGTGGGGCAACTCGCATCGGCCATACGATTTCTCACTCCAGCCCCCGCGGCACTAACGTCACGGCAGCCGACCCATTGGCTGTGATTTCCAACTCCTGCGCTCCCGTCCTGGCCCTCCACAGTTTCGCAATCGTCTCCTGACTCTTGTCGATGGCGTCGTTCGTAGCCAGTACATAGTACTTGCCGGGAGCCAGTGGCGCCGAAGTCCAAGTGCCCCGCAGATCCGTCCTGCCTGTGGTCAGCGCCGCGGCCAGCGTCGCTTCATTCGACGCGCTCGCCGGCAGCAGCACAATTGCGCATTCCGGCACCGCATTTCCATCTTTGTCCGTGACCCGGGCACTCGCCGTTCCGCCGTCTCGCGCCACCACAATCCGCAACGCCGCGTCTCCCACTGCCGTGCCCAATTTCAGCGAACCATAGAGAATGCTGTGACCTCCGTACGTGACGTCCTTGATGTACAGGCCCGCCGGCACGCGACTGAACCGCAGTCCGAATTCGTCTATCAGCAATCCACCCTCAATCGCAAACTGCCCCGGCACCGCGGACTCGAAGTTACCGCGCTCCGTCCGCGTGATCGCCTGCAACTCTACGGCGAGCTTCGTATCCAGCGGCGTGTCCGGCGCCGGCCCGTCCCATACCACTTCGCCCGCCAACGGAACGCGTGGCCGCGCACTCACCCGCACATTTTGCAAATCCCGATCGGCGATCGTGACCGGCACCGATCCATAGTACGGCGCCGAACCTAGCGACTCCTTCGCGAATTCCTGCACACCGAATGCGTAATCGCCTGGATGCAGGTCGCAGATCCGGACCTTACCATCAGGCCCGGGCGTACCCCCGGGCAGGGAGGAGTAGAAGCCGCCATTGCCGGAGGTCCCGTTCGCCGGCTGGGTATCCCCAATCTCAAAGCGCAGGTTCGCCGGTCCGCTGCCTCCTTCTACAATGCCGTCGAGGCAATAAGCCGGCGACCGCACCAGGCGGATGTCGATACCCTCGCGCTGTTCGCCCGATCGGAGCACCAGCATTTCTGCGCCGTCCATAGAGCGGGAGTTGGGATAGAACGTCGGCACCACCGCCGGCCTCCGCAGTCGGGGATCGGCGGGCGCATCCGAAACCGCATCTAAACGCCTGGTTAGCCGCTGCGCCATCACCATGTACGAACGGCCAGCCGCCACCCGGCCGAGATGATACTCGCCCTGGTCATCCGTAATCGCCAGATTGGTGAACACGGCTCGTAGTGCTCCTGCCACATATTCGCGAACCACCAGATACACGGCGATCCCCGGCACCGGTTCCTTGTTCTGATCCACTACCCGGCCCGAAATCTGCCCAGGCAGCACGATGTGAAAATCGAAGCCGTCCAAGTCCTGTCCAGGCAGCAACTCCACTTGCCGCGTCTGCGAGGGCCCGAACCCGTTCCTTCCGTTCGCCGACGGTGCATTCGCCGTTACCCGGTACCGCCGTGCTTCCAATCCGCGCAATTGATAGTGCCCCTGCGTGTCTGTGACCGTGCTCATCTGCGGCGTCGTGTTGTTGACGTAGACCTCCGCTTCGGGCATGGGAGCGCCGGAACCCGCATCCGTGACCGTTCCGCGGATCGACCCGGGTGCGGGGCCTTTGGGCGCGTTCGGATCCTGCGCCTGTCCCATCGCCATCGGAAGCAGAAATGAGAGCACCAGGACAAATTGCAGCAGCTTCTGGGTCATGGCTTCTTCCTATTGGTTCGGGTCAGGAGGAGGCGCCGGCAACTCGAGTTCCGTGGGCGCACCCGCTGCGATTCGGATCTCGATGGACCGCGACCGGTCCGCCACCCAGCGCGCTTTCGATCCCTCTCCCGCGCGACGCGCAGCGATGCGGTACGTTCCCGGCCGCAAGCCGCCAAATGCAAACCGGCCGTCGTGATCGGGAAACGCCACTTGCACCGCCTGCGCACCGCCTGCCGCATCTCCCGGCACCAGCGCGACGGCGAAATCTCCGGGACTTGTGGTCCCCGTCAGTCTGCCATGGATCGATCCTGCCGGCGCCACCGCGATCGCTACCGGCTTTCCATCAAATGCCCCTGAAAGGTCGAGGGTCGCGGAGGCAGGTTGATAGCATGACTCGCCCAAGCCCGACAATTGAATCTGATAGCGCGCCGGCGCGAGCCTTTCGACCGTCTGTTCCGTTTGGAAACTCACCTCGCCGCTGCGGTCGATCTGCGTCGCCCAGTCTTCCAACGCCGCGAGCGCCAGATGCGCGGTTGCTGGGCACGTGCCTGGCCGCATATCCCCCATGGCGGCGCGCAGAAGAAACGATATGGTGCGCCCTTTTTGCAGCGGAACGGAGACGCCTTCCACGTTTCCGCCGCCTACGCCAAGCCGGATTCTGCCAAACAGCGGCGCATCTCGAAGGATTCCCTTGCCCCCGTATCCACCGATCGGACCCGAAGCGGTGAGTTGATAACTGCCGGAGGCGACACCTTCGAACTCGAAGCTGCCGTCAATTTGGGTCTCCGCCACCGCCGTCGCCAGTGCAGGTTGCTCTTCGTTGGTGAGGGCAAGCCAATACCGTGTCTTCGCGTTCGCCTGATCGACCTTCCCCGTGACTTTATATAGACCGCTGGGAATCACTGCGAAATCGGCGCGATACTCCTCGCCGCCCGTGACCGCAAAAAACTGTGGGCGCGCATTGTCCGGATAAAACTGCACTCCAGACCCCAGCCCTGCCTGCGCGGACCCGCCTCCCATCGATCCGAATGTGGCTGTCGACGCGCCATAGCTCACCGCCACCGAGTATTCTCCGGGAGGGAGACCATGCAGACGATACTGGCCGCGCTCATTGACCCGCGTGTAGCTTCCTTGTCCGAGAATATCGAAGGGTCGCAGCACCGTGCCCTCCGCCGGCTTGCCGATGGCGTACACGGAGGCGCCGCGAATCGGCTGTCCGCGCGCATCCAGGACTTGGCCGGCGATCACCCCGCAGCGCACGAGGCGGATCAGCATGCCTTCCTTCAAGCCGGTCATGCGCAGTGAAGATGTGACGTAGTTGGGTTTCAATGCCTCGATTCGATACTCGCCCGCGGGCAATCCTTCCGCGGCGAATCGACCGGTGGAGTCCGTTTCCAGATCGGCGGCCAGTTGGCGGACGCCCACCTGGTAAACGCGAACCTCGACCGAGGCCAGCGGGTTATTGGTGTGGTCCTCGACGACGAGACCCCGCAGCGTATCCGCCGCGGCATTCCCGGCGAGACCTGCCAGCAACACCACAGACAGCGAGAGAAATCCCAGGCGCATGCCCCCTCCGCGCCAGCCAGGTTCTATTTACCCGCTTCGGCGCCCTTCGGTTTAGTGAGATTCCGATAGAATTTGTAACCTAACAGAAACACAATCGCTCCAGCCGCGGCGCCAACTCCGATCACGACACCGGCTGCCAGCCCCGTGGCGGCTCCCTGCGCAGCGAGTTCCAACACTCCCACCGACGCGCCGCCCGCTCCCCCGACCCCTGCGCCGACACTTGCCACCGCCGCCGCTTTTGCTACTTCTTTCCCGTTCTCAGTCATTAGAAGAACCCCGATTCCTTCATGTTGACACAAAGTGGAGTAAGAGTCAGTGGTGTCAGCGGCGGGGAGGATGTCCTCCAGGCCGTGGCGCGCAACAGCACTACATTGTCATTAGAGAATGTGCCATCAGTTAGTGGGCACGAGAGGGGCGGCGCCGGGGAGCCGCGCGGGAAGAGACGGTACTCATTGCCTCCTCCGTTGCGCGCGATGTTCTCAATCCACGCTCCCGTCGCGGGGAGCGACAGGAACAACGGACTCGATGCCATCCTGCGCCGACGTCACTGACGAAGACGAAGCGTATCCCGCGCTGATGGACAATCAGCCCACGTCGTTCCGGAGAGCGCGAGTGAAACCGGATTGAGCACCGGCCGCGGTCCGATGCTTCGACACGCCGTGGCCGTCAGGTTTATGGATACCCAAGATCGTCGACATGAGTCTCGACGTGGCAAACAGGAGAGTTGCCCCACGCCGGACGGTGCGCTAGTTGTAGTGTGCTGCGTTCAGATCGGCGAAGCGCGCGAACTCGGCTGGGAGGTCGTCCAGCGCGTAGATCGAATTGGTGGGGCAGACCGGGATACAGGCCCCGCAGTCGATACAGTCGTTTGGATCGACGTAGAGTTGCGGAGCTTCCGCAAACTGCGTCTCGTCCTGCTTGGGGTGAATGCAGTCCACGGGGCAGGCCTGCACGCACAGTTCATCTTTAGTACAAGTATCAGTAATTACGTATGCCATTATGCCGAAATCGCTGCAATTCCGGTGCCACGAGTGATGCAGTGTCAATAAGCAGATAATCAGGACGTTAATTCTGCAAGATACCCACAAGTGGGTGAATATGCGCAGCGCCGAAGCGTGAGGTGGGCTATCTCCCCTTGCGTTACGAGTCGGTTCGCGGGTACCCCACGTGAGGCGCCCGGGATCGAAATCCTTCAGCTCACGAATCGATTTAAATCTATGGAGGGTCAAGCCTCCAGCGAGGGTCTCATGGGACTTCGTCTCTCATTTAACTGCGCAGCGCCCGCCCTATAATGAAATTACGCCAATGTCTTCCTCCGTTCTCGATCTGGCCACACCTGCCGCCCTTGCGCGCTATGAGCCCGTTATCGGACTCGAAGTCCATGTCCAGCTCGCCACCGCGACCAAGATTTTCTGCGGATGCCCCACCGGATTCGGCGCGCCTCCGAATACCAATGTCTGCCCGGTGTGCCTGGGACTGCCCGGTGCGTTGCCGGTATTGAGCCGCGAGGCGGTGGAATTGGCGATCAGGGCAGGACTCGCGCTCAACTGTAGCATTCGGCGCCAGTCCCGGTTCGCGCGCAAAAACTATTTCTACCCCGACTTGCCGAAGGGCTACCAGATTTCGCAATACGATGAGCCGGTGGCCGAACACGGTTATCTCGACATCATGGTGGAGGGCGTGGAGAAGCGCATTGGCGTAACGCGCGTTCACATGGAGGACGATGCGGGCAAGAGCATCCACGACGGCTTCAAAGATTCCGACCGCTACTCGTATGTCGACTTGAATCGATCCGGGACGCCCCTCATTGAGATCGTGAGCGAACCCGATATGCGCAGTTCGGCCGAAGCGTACGCGTACGTGACCGAGATCAAGCAGGTGCTGCAATTCATCGCGGTCTCCACGTGCGACATGGAGAAGGGTCATCTGCGCTGCGATGCGAATGTCTCGGTACGTCTTAGGGGTGCCGAGAAGTTTGGCACCAAGGCGGAAGTCAAGAACTTGAATTCGTTTCGCTTTCTCAAGCAGGCGCTGGATTTCGAGATTGCGCGCCAGGTGGCGCTGCTCGAATCAGGCGGCCGCGTGGTGCAGGAGACTCGTCTGTACAATCCTGATATGGGCGAGACATTTACCATGCGGAGCAAGGAGGACGCCCACGATTACCGCTATTTTCCCGAGCCGGATCTGGTGCCGCTCCGCGTTGGCGATAAGTGGCTGGCGGAAGTCGAATCTTCAATGCCGGAATTGCCAGCCCGCAAGCGGAAGCGCTTCATCGACGAGTTTGGGTTGCGCGCTTACGATGCCGAGGTGTTGACGGCGTCGCGGCCCGCGAGCGAGTATTTCGAGGCGGTGGCGCGCATTTCGGGCGATCCGAAAACGGCGGCCAACTGGGTGATGGGCGAGTTGATGGCATTGCTCAAGTCGGAGAGCAAGGAGATCGCGGATTCGCCGGTGAGTCCCGAGAATTTAGGCGAATTGGTGAAGTTGATTGCGCAGAACGAGATCTCGGGGAAACTGGCGAAGGAGATTTTTCCCAAGATGTTCTCGTCAGGGGAAGCGGCAGGCGTGATTATGGAACGAGAGGGACTCAAGCAGATCAGCGACACCGGGGCGCTCGACCGGATCATCGAAGAGGTGATCGCGAATAATCCCAAGCAGGTGGACCAGTATCGCGGCGGCAAAACGACGGTGATCAATTTCCTGGTTGGACAGGCGATGCGCGCCACTCGCGGGCAAGCGAATGTCACCGTGGTGACAGACATGCTTAAGCGAAAATTGGGCACAGGAGAAATATGCTGAAGGAAGGCGACCAGGCACCGGACATCCATCTGCGGACAGATAGCGGTGACGAGTTTTCTCTATCGAGTCTGCGCGGAAAGCGGGTGGTGCTGTACTTCTATCCGAAGGCGGATACGCCGGGATGTACCACGGAGGCGTGCGAGTTTCGCGACGGAATCCAGGACTTCGCCGGAAAGGATGCGGTGGTGCTGGGCATCTCGCCCGATAAGCCCGCGGCCCAGGCGAAATTCAAGACCAAGTATCATCTCCCGTTTCCTTTGCTGGCGGATGAGGATAAGGCCGCTGCCCAGGCTTTCGGCGTTTGGAAAGAGAAGAATATGTACGGCAAGAAGGTGATGGGCATCGAGCGGACGACGTTCATCATCGGGCCCGATGGCAAGATCGAGAAGGTGTACGCGAAGGTCAAGGCGCAAGGGCATGCCGCCCAGGTGCTCGCGGATTTGTAGAGCCTGCGCGATTAGCGCTGCGACCTGCGGGGTGAGCCGGGCGCCAGGCCACTTCTCGCTCCTTTTGTAATTTCGATCGAAGCGAAGCCTGCCGGTCCGGGCGCGACCGATACCGCAAAGCGCTGCGCCTGAGCATCGTAGGACATTGGTCCGGCATCGCCTTCGACCACCGAAACGGTAGGCGCCATGGGCGAATAGCCTTCAATCGTGCGGGAAAGCTCTCCCTTGGCAAACGCTACCGTCAGGTGTACGGTGCCATCGTCCGCCAGCCTGGTGATGCGCTTGCGGCCTAAGGTCACGAAATGTCCAGTATCGCCGATGATCGCCATGCCGGAGGGTCCGATGGGCGTCGCGACATGGTAGATGTACTGATTGGTGATTGATTCACTCACCAACTCCCACGGCTGCACCACGCGGCCCGTGCCGTCTGCGGCGTTGTACAGATAGATGGCTTGGCCTACTCCGAAATCGGCTGGCTGAAACTGCGCTACGGTATTGGCTCCCTGTGGGAAGGCGAAGACATACCATGCCCGCAAGCCATCGAAGTCCGTGTAGGCGGATGAGATCAGCGGCGCCAGCGCAATCTGGGAATCGCTCAAATAACTGCTATCGAGCGGTGTGAGCGGCACGTCAGGCTTGACGATCACCCCATCGCGGCGTGCCACGCGGAACAGGTTGGCGGTGCTCATCGTGCCAATCGGATCGCCAACTCCTACTGGGCCCGCGGAGAGATTGGCGACTAGAAGATTGCCGGTCTCTGTACTCATGAAGACGTCGGTGAAGGGCCAGATGCCGAGCGCGCTTGCGAGCCTGGAGGCGTAGAGGAAATTCCGCCAGCGCGTGGGGCCAAAGCGATCTTCGCTGGTGCGGATGCTGGTGAGATTGCTGTAGCGCGCGCCTTGGAGGAAGTGGCGCGCGGTGGGCATGCAGTATTGCATCGTAAGGTTCTGCTGGGCCATCGCGCCGGCCATGTTGTCGAGGAACGCGTCGGGATCGGTCAGGTTGAAAGCGGTCTGCGCGTGATCGTAAAGCCAATCCTGCTCGTAAGTGGTGACGCCGGAATTCGCGAGGTATCGCGCCACCTCACCCCAGTACAAGGGATCGATGGAGACGTCGCCCGAAATCTGATACTGCTGGCGATAGGGACTGCTGGCGTCGATCCAGCGGGCGTGAGTCATCAGCGGCGCGCCCAATGCCTGTTGGAAGCTTGCGAGACTGGACGGAAATAGCAATGGATCGGCGTGGTACTCGTACATGCCGTCGCCGTGGTCGTTCCAGTCGGCGGCGGCGCCCTTTGGGTAGAACCAACTGTCGAGTTGCAGGTAGCCCAAGGCGATCCCCTGCCGGTCGAAGTCGGCCTTCACGGCACGCAAGGTGTCGGAGTAGCTGAGCGCCGGGTCAGTCGCATAGTAATAGGTAGCGCCGTTGTCGGTCCAATATCCCAGGGTCTTCAGCATGAGGTCGGCGTCATTGGCCGGGCGTACCTTGCCGCTCAGAGTAGTCATCATCTTGCCCCATGTATCGAAGCCGCGATTGATGCCGGTCTCGATCACCAGGAGGGTCTGCTGCGTGAAGCCTGCGGGGAGAGCCGCAATTTTCGTGGAGATGCCACTTGAGAGCACGCCGCCGGCGTTCGCCGTGCTGGCCACCATGGCGTGGGTGAGCGGGGAGAGGACGAAGGTGTTGGCCGCCGAATCGAACGCGATCCAGGGGCTGTCATCGGAGGTGCCGAAGAAAGTCGGATAGCCGAACATTCCGGCGAAGGCAATCCGCCCGGTCCATTTCGGGAATTGAGTGAACGACGGGAAGGCCAGGCTGTTGGCGGCGGTGGAGGAATTGCTCGCGGTGAACATCACCGCCATCTGATTGAACCAGGCGCGGATGGCGGCATGGTGTGGCGCGTCCGACTGGAAATCGAAAGTGATCTCCTGGTATGGACCCATAGCGTCGCTGCCGACCGCCGTATAGAGGTTCGAAAGTGGAAATCCAGTCTGCCCGCTGAATCGCCAAGCGGGGTTGGTGAGATTGATGGTGTAGACGCCGCTGGACTGCACGTTAACCGTGAGCCCATCAGCGCCGGAAATCGTGGCAGATGCAGCACATAAAGGGGAGATCGACAGCAGCAGAAGAAAGCCCCGAACGATAGCCCTGAAGAGAACGACCCGGTTTGGAACCATTGGACCCTAAACTGTAATGATTATCACACAAATCCGGACGATGGGGTGTAACCGCTTTGTAAAGGGTGCGCGACATAAAAGTGGCGAGTTGCACCGGGCCCGTGTTTATGGGATATTTCTGAGCGTATATATACTCTCAGAAAGAGGCTGCGATGCCCGATTCCCTCTCCGACCTCGAAGGTGTCCGATCCAAGCTCCTCCAA
>DATGIL010000016.1:0-55900 GCA_035295745.1 Bryobacteraceae bacterium
CGCGCGTGAGCAAGCGATGTCCGATCGCCCGAAAATCACTCCCTTACGGTCGTGGCTCGTTGTGAGCCGCGCGCGTAAGCAAGCGATGCCGATCGCCCGAAAAACACTCCCTTACGGTCGTGGCTCGTTGCGAGCCGCGCGCGTAAGCAAGCGATGCCCGATCGCCCGAAAAACACTCCCTTACGGTCGTGGCTCGTTGCGAGCCGCGCGCGTAAGCAAGCGATGTCCCAGTCGGATTTTTCACAGCTTCTCAGCAATTCTCAGTTCTCAGTTCTCAGCAGCTCTCAGACGCGCGGCTCGTATCTACGACAACGCTTGGTTACGTGCGCGGTTCGTGACACACTCCGAGGACCTCCCGGATCAGGTATTCTGGAGCAACAAGGAGAAGCTATGTTTCGGGTGCTGTGCTGTCTGTTGTCAACGGTCGCCGCGTATGCCGCGGCACCTCTGTTTCAAGCCTCTTTCGAGAAGCCCGGCCAGGGTTGGACCGCCGTGCGCGGCACCGCCTCGCCGGACGCAACCGTGCTGCACAACAATAACAAGTCGCTGCGCCTGGAGGGGGTCAAGACCCAGCCCGACGTTGCCGTTCGCTTCGCGCCAATCGCGCTCACTATCGGCAAGCGTTATGAACTCAGCGGCTGGGTGCGCACCGAAGACCTGGAAGTCAAGGATCTCGATCGCTCTCCCATTGCGATCGGCGCCGCACTCACCATGGCATCCATGCCCTTTGACGTCCACTCGGCCTCCGTGGGTGGCACCCAGCCATGGACCCGCCTCTCTTTGAAGTTTGTTGCAACTCGAGCCCAGGACTCGATCATGCTCACGGCCGCGGCCGGCGGTACCTTCCAGCGCGGGAAGGCTTGGTTTGAAGGCGTGAGCCTCGACGAAATATCTTCCGGCGACGAGTGGCCCACCCGCGACGCCGTGCAGACTTTCGGCCCGGCCTATCGTTATCCGCAGGCCGGCTGGATCTACCTGCACATCGAAGGCGCGCCATACGAACGCGGCTACCAGCATGGACATCTGATGGCCCGCGAGATCCCCGAATATCTGGAACGCTGCGCGGCTGACCTGGGGTCGAAAGACCAGTGGAGCCAATACCGCACCACGGCGAATGCGCTCTTCCTCCGCGGCTTCGACAAGGAAATTATGGAAGAGATGCGCGGCATCGCCGATGGTGCGTCCGATGCGGGCGCCAAATGGCTGAACCGCCGTATCGATCTGATGGATATCGTGGTCGCCAACGTGACGGTCGAACTGGGCGAGCTGGCTTCGGCTGTCGGCACCACGGCCACCGGCCTCGAAGGCAGCAGCTTCGATAAGCCCGATTATGCGGGCGCCAAGCGCGATTCCGTGATGGACCACTGCAGCGCCTTCGCGGCCACCGGGCCCGCCACGCGGGACGGGAAGATGGTGATCGGTCACGTCACCTGGTGGCCGCTGACTCTCGCCGAGCAGACCAATGTAATGCTCGACATCAAGCCTGCCTCGGGCCATCGCATGCTGATCCAGAGCTATCCCGGCGGCATTGAGAGCGGAACCGACTGGTATCAGAACGATGCGGGTGTGGTGCTCACCGAGACGACCATCCGGCAGACGCCGTTCAATGCACAAGGCACGCCGGTGGCATTTCGCGCTCGCATGGCTATCCAATACGGGGGCAATGTAGATGAGGTGGTGAAGCAGCTCGGGACGCGCAACAACGGACTCTACACCAACGAGTGGCTGATCGGCGACGCCAAGAACAACGAGATCGCCATGTATGAACTCGGCACCAACAAGACCAAGCTATGGCGCAGCTCGAAGCACGAATGGTTCGGCAATACTCCCGGCTTCTACTGGGGCAACAACAACGCCAAGGACCTCGACGTGCGGCTGGAAAACTATCCCGACCCCAAGGGCGCTCCCGATTTCATTCCCTTTGTTCCCGGAGTTCGCGACCTGGCGTGGAACGATCTGTACAACAAGTATCGCGGTCAGATCGATGAGCAGTTCGCGTTTCTCGCTTTCCGCACAGCGCCGCTGGTGAGTGCGAGCACGATGGACGCCAAGGTGGCGAATTCCGACCTGGCCTCGCGCATGATGGTGTGGGCCGAGATCGGCAAACCGAATCAACGCGAATGGGTGCCCTCGCAAAGGTATGGATACGCGAAGAATGACGGACTCTACCCGTCGGGCTACTCGCTGTTCCGCGCCGAGCCGTCGGACACACTACGCACGGCGATACAGGAGAACGAAAAGGCGCGCTTGGCAGAGAAGCCAAAGGCCGAAGAACGCAACGCCAAGCGCTCCGTATCTCTGAAGGATCGTCTGTGGAAAGGCTGGCTGCTGCCCGCTTCCGAGGCGGACACATGGTTCGTCGGCGGCTCGGCGAGTTATTACCGAGTTCTGGAATCGGACGAGGTGGAGAAGGCGCTGAGCGGGCAGCGTGCTGAATATCGCGGCCTCAAGCTCAGTCCGGACAACGCCATGAATCGCGCGCATCTGGAAGAGGTGAAGGGCGCACTCTTCCTGGACGGCCTTCGCCGCAAGATGGGCGACGACGCCTTCCTGAAGTTGATGGCGGACTATTTCGCAGCCAACGCTACGAAGACTGTCACTGCGCAATCTTTTCTCGACAAGGCCGGCGTGCCCTTCGAATTCACCGAGCCGGGTCCCGGACCTGCTTACCTGACCAGCGACATCACGCGCCATCTGGCGTCGGCGGTTCTCGTATATGGCACGGTGCGCGAGGCAGGGGCGAATCGCTATGCGGCGGAGCAGATGCAGCTCCATTACCTGGACCGCTACGAAAGCGAAGTGCCCATCTACAAGGATTTTGAAGTATCGGACGAACTCCTGCGGCACCACGATGTGATCTTCGTGGGACGTCCGGAGGCCAACTCGGCGCTGGCCGCGTGGGCCGAGAAGCTGGGGCTCTCGTATGACGGAGCCGTATTCCGCATGGATGGCGAAACTCACGCTTCCGAGCGCGAAGGCTTGGTCTTCGCCGCGAAGAATCCGCTGGACGCTGCGCACATGGTGCTCACGGTTGCAGGTAACGACGCACTGCGTACGGTAAAAGCTTCGCGCGCCGAAGCGCCCGCGGAGTACGTGCTGTTGGACGACGGCAATCCGCCCCGCTCCGGATTCATCGGCCAAGGCGCCGCGGCCGCTGGCGATCGTCAGGGACGCCGCCGTTAACGCTTCCGTGTCTATGAAACTCGGGTTTCTCGGAACCGGCACCATTTCCTCGGCGATGGTGACCGGCCTCCACGCCACGGGTACCGCGGAATACGAGGTCATCGTCTCACCTCGCAATGCGACTGTGGCGGAACATTTGAAGCGAAGTTTTCCGCAGGTGTCGGTTGCTTCGAATAATCAGGAGGTCGTCGACCAAAGCAGTATCGTGGTGATTGCCGTGAGACCTCAGGTTGTGGATCGCGTCTTGGCGGAATTGCGGTTCCGCGATGACCACAATGTGATCAGCCTGGTGTCCGGGCTTTCGGTGAAGCGACTGGCCGCACTGGTGTCTCCCGCTACAACGATCTCCAGAGCGGTTCCGCTTCCGTCCACCGCCCGCCGCCGCTGCCCGACGCCGATCTATCCAGGTGACACCGAGTCGGCCAAGATCTTCGGACTGCTTGGCAAGGCGATTGTGGTGGAGACGGAAGGCCAGTTTGACGCGCTGTGCACGGCTACCGCGACCATGGCCGCTTACTTCGGATACGCGGAAGGAATCGCATCCTGGTTGACGGACCACGGGATACCGCCGTGCCAGGCGCAGAACTACATCACCAGCATTTTTGCGGGGCTGTCCGCGACGGCGATGGAATCTCCAGAAAAGAGCTTCCGGGCGATGTCGGCCGAACACGCAACGCCTGGGGGAACCAACGAACAGGTGATGGCCTACCTGTCACAACACGGCGTCTTCGATCGCTTGTCGGAAGCTCTCGATGGCGTTATGAAGCGCGTGACCTCGGCCCGGTGAGGGATCGAGCTACCGCTGCTCCAACATCTTCTTGATGTTCTCCTCGACGTCGCCACGATCGACCATCCCCGCCACGTAAGCGGCAGCAATCTTGCCGTGCCGGTCGATCAGGAACGTGTCGGGCAGGTTGTCGATGCCATAGCCTTTGGCAGTCGCGTCATCGCCCAACACCATTCGATACGGAATGTGATTTTCGGCGAGGAATGGCTCCAGGACTTTCCATCCGCCCTCGTCCATGGAAACGCCTACCACCGCGAGTCCTTTTTTGGAGGAGGTTTTGGCGAATTCGGAAAACCACGGAATCTCCTCTTTACATCCGTGACACCAAGTGGCCCAGAAGTCCAAAAGCACCACTTTGCCACGGTACTTCTTGAGCGTCGCCATCTTCCCCGTACTGTCACGGAGAACGAAATCGGGCGCCGCTTTGCGTTCGTTTGGTGGCTGTAAGATGGCGCGGGTCCCCGGCTGATCGGCTGCCGCAACGGCACCGGCGACCACGAGCAGGGTCGCAATTACACGTCTCATAGAACTCTCCCTCCTCGCTTTCAAGATTACCATCACATTGTGGTGGTAATTGGCGGAGCAGTCAAGAGACGAATAGAGGATGGCAAGGAATTTACCGTGTACGCCCGATTTCGTACACGTAGATGGTATGGTTCATAGACCCGGCCTTCACATGCACCACTTCAGTGGACTTCCAGCCGGTAATGGGAAATTGATTGGAGACCACGCGCGCGCCGGGCTTCAGATACTTCTCCAGATTCGGCTTCATCCGCTCGTTGGAACTCGTGAGGAAAAACATCGTCACCACGGTAGCCGGGGTCAGATCCACATGGAGCGCACTGCCTTCCACCATGCTGACGCGATCCTCGAGTCCCAAAGACTTGATCAGTTCGGTCGCCTTGCGGCACAGATCGGGTTGAATTTCGACGCCGACGCCGCGTGCGCCGAACTTCTGCGCAGCTGTGATCACAATCCGGCCGTCACCCGACCCGAGGTCGTAGACCACATCGCCGGCTTTGACATGACCGGCCTCCAACATCTTCTCGACGAGGTATTGGGGGGTTGGAATGTAGGGCGCCAGATTCTCTGCGGTGCCAAACTTTTGAGCAGTGGCAGGAGATGCAAACGAGAGCAACAGCAATCCAAGGGGCAATGCCCGCATAATTATTGCGAAGCCGAAGCGCTTCCGGTCCTCCCGAACTTCGATTTTACTATATGGCCCATGATTTCGCTCCAACAGAAGAACACATCACGAGGCCGGGTGATCGTAAATTCGAGACCCTTGAGGTACTTGACCGTATTTCCGATGGCGTCGCGCCAGGGGTTGACCTGCGGGTTCAGGTTGTAATTCATGTAGAAGACAGGGACTTTAACGTCGGAAAGCTGCTTCAGCGTATCCTGCGAGATGCCGTCTTCGAGCATTACTTTAGGTCCTGCAAAAATCACGGCATCCGGCTTCTCGTCTTTCAGCTCTTTGGTCATCAGGCCGGTCAGAAACTCGGTGTCGCCATGCTTCTGGCTCAGACGCTTCAGGTCCACCGTGCCCAGACTGAGGGAATTCAACGCCTTTCCCAATGCCGGGAAATCGATCTGGGACGCGTCCTGCTGCCGGTAGATGACCCGCTGCTCCTGCATGTTGTAAGCGATGATCGAGAATTTTCCGATTCGGGGCTCGCGGGCGATGTTGCGCAGGATGGAAACCAAAGCGTTGATGTCGAGCGGCTGCATGGTGGCCGACGCCGAGTCCTGTGGCGCGAAATTGATCACCACTTTGACGTTGAGCGGCGTATCCGGAGAATGCCTTTCGACGGGGGCTTCCTGCTTAAAGGGCTCTTTGTCCGCAGGTTGCACCGCGGTGGGAGGAATGTCCAGGGCCATCTGCTTGTCTCGCGAGGGCAGACTCGCTTCAATGTCCCAATAGTACGAACAGAGGCGCTCGGCGCGATCGCGCATCAGCCAATCGACGTGGTACTTGCCCTCGCCGACCTCAAAAGTGCCTTGCAGATAAGCAGGGCCACCGGCATCCTCATCGATGTTGGGAACCTGAATGTGCTGGGAGAAGTAAACGGGCTCATCGGGATGGTTCTCCGGAGTCACCCGAAAGACCATGGTGAGCTGATTGTCCGAACCGGCCAGTTCCTTTAGCGGAACCGTCACCTCGTACCCCGAATGATACTTCAGGTCGAAGCCGAGCACCGGTTTGGTGACATTGACCGTGCAGGGCAGATCCTTGCGCACATCCTGCGATTCCAGAATCGCAGCATCCGAAGTAAATAAGCGGACCCGGCCACCGGGACCGGAGACAGGCATGAGGTCTTGCGCGGAGAGAATGCTGGCGCCTGCGACTAACAGACAGGCCGAGAGCTTAATTTTGTGAGGAACGCACCCGATCGAGCACCTAAGCATCGCCATCACCGTGAGCACCCGTGGTACCAACGTAGCCGTTACACCCTGGCGGCTTGTCTACGTATTATGGCGCAGATTCAGCAGGCGCGTGAAAAATAATATCGATAACCTTGATAAATTGCGCACGATACCGCCTTTCGCCCGCAGACGCCCGCCCGGGTCGATTATGGCCCGCGTCGATTATAGAATGTTTGTCGGAGGGTGCCAACGGGATGTTCGGTATGGACCGTACCAAAACGCAAGGCGAAGATATCCCTTTACCGGAAGGATTGCCGCCCGATGTCATCGTGAGCACAGACACGCTGCGGGCTGGGCGAATTCCCCCAGGGCAGACACGTACGAAGAAGTGGCCGATCCTCGATGCTAGCGGCCCTCCGGCCGTAGATCTCGCGCAATGGCGATTCCGGATCTCCGGTTTGACAGGTGCAGAAGTTGCATGGGACTGGAAAGAATTTCAGGCGTTGCCGCGGGTGAAGGTTTTTGCCGACTTCCACTGCGTGACACGCTGGTCGCGCCTGGGTAACCTTTGGGAGGGCGTCTCGACCCGCGAGTTGGTGCGCCTGGCAGGCGGGGCAGACCCCAGAGCCCGATTCGTGCTGGTGCACGGCTACGATCGCGGATGGACCACTAACCTCCCGCTCGACGCTTTCCTGGCGGAAGACGCGCTTGTGGCGATTCTCCACGATGGTGAGGCGATTTCGCTCGAGCATGGCGGGCCGGCACGCCTGATCGTGCCGCAACTTTACGCCTGGAAGAGCGCTAAGTGGGTGGCGGGAGTCGAACTCATCGAAAAGGATCGAGCCGGCTTCTGGGAAGCGAATGGCTATCACATGCGAGGCGATCCCTGGCGAGAGGAACGCTACGGCTTCTGAGGCTCCACACGATCCCTGGCTACTCACTCCGCAACGTTTGAGCGGGGTCCGTCTGCACAGCCCGAACGGCGGGAGGCACCGCGGCCAACACGGCGACACCCAGGATCATGGCGAGAGGCTTGGTGAGCGACGCGGGATCGTTGCCTTTCACCTCGAAAAGCAGCGCTTCGACAAAATGCTGGCAAGCCAATCCGGCTGCGAGCCCAATCGCGACTCCGAGGCACACCAACCCCGCGATGCTGCTGGTGATGCGGTGCACTACCTGTCCCGGTCTCGCGCCAAGTGTCATACGGATGCCGATCTCGCGGCGTTGCAACGTCACGGAGAAATTCAGGACACCGTAGAGCCCCACTCCCGCCAGCACCACAGCCACTATCGCGAAGAAAAGAGAGATAGTGGCGAGGAGCCTTTCGCGAACCATCTGGCCTATCACCACTCCGTCCTGGGTGTGAATGCTGCGAACTCCCAGATCGGCGCGCGCCTGCGAAATCTCTCGACGCAGAATGGGCGTTAACACGCGCACATCACGGTTGCTCCGCACCAGAAACGTACCGGCGCCCTTGTCTTCGACGGGAAAATAAACGGTGGGCGGGACGACCTCGCGGACGCTGTTGTAGCAGGCATCGCGTACATACCCGACGATGGTCATCTCGGCGAAAAGATCTTTCCCTTCGCGAACGCCGATCGTCTTGCCAACCGGGTTCGATCCATCGAAGTACATTCGCGCGAAAGCTTCGTTCACGATGCCGGACCCGGCTACGGGCTGGTTGTCTCCAACCAACTTAGGATGCACGTCGCCGGAACGAAACTCGCGGCCATCAATCAGGCCGATCTTCAGCGTCGAGAAGTATCCTGGAGAAACATCGAGCAGAAAAGGCGAATGTAAACTCTCCGGATGGCCGGGCACGCGCACACTGCCGGTCCAACGATTGTCGCTAAGCGGCTCCCAACTGGCATTTGCTACCGCCTCGACGCCATCGACCTCCCGCAGATGGTCGACGACCTGCTGCCACGTCGCGGACGAACTCCCGCCACGCGACTCCACCTTGACGTCCAGAACGCCTGCCGGCGAGAATCCCAGAGGCCGGTGAGAGAGACGGTCGAAAGTGGAAGCGAAAAGTCCGGCTCCGAAGAGCACCAGGACGCAAAAGGCCACCTGGAGCGTGATCATGGACTGCATGAATCCGCGCCGGCTTTGTGGATCCGCGCCGCCTTTCAACGCGCTCATCGGCTTGACCGAGGATGCGCGCAACGCAGGCGCCAGTCCGAAGAGTGTAATGACCGCCGCTGTAAGGGCGAAGCCGAATCCTAAAAGGCGCCAGTCGGCATTCAGGATAAGCCGCACGGGCTGCTCCTCGGGCGCCAGCATCGACACCACAAGAGGAGCCGACCACCAGGAAAACAGTGCTCCACCAAACGAGGCAATTGCCGCAAGCAGCGCGCTTTCCACCAGCATCAGTTGAATCAGGCGAGCCTTCCCTGCTCCGATGGAGACGCGCAGAGCCATTTCGCGCGCACGCGACGCCGCCTGTGCAATGAGCAGATTTCCGACGTTCGCGCACGCAATCAGCAGTACAAGCGCCACCAGCACCGTCAAAATGAGCAGCGGGCGACGGTAGCTGTTCTGCAACTCCGATGCCCCGGCATCCGCGGGCAGGAGCATTACCTGGGTTTTCCGGTACGCGTCGACGACGGCCCTGGGAGTAGTGGCTTCAGTCTTGCGGAAGAACTCCTCCAGCGACCTTGACAGCTCCGCTTGTAGCGGCTGCGCCACTTGTTGGCGTGAGAATCCTGCCTTCGGACGCACCCAGATGCGGAACCATGACCATCCCGTACTATCGAGCGCGTCCACATTCATCGTGGCTGGGAGGAAGATGTCGGTAACTTTACCCGGCTCGGTTCCAGTGAATCCTTTGGGAGCGACGCCGATGATTTGGTAGCTGGCGCGGCCCATACGGAAGGTCTTCCCGACGACGCTGGGATCGCGCCCGAAGCGCCTGCTCCAGAAGTCGTGGCTCAGAACGGCATAAGGATGCGCGCCCGGAGCGGAATCGTCGTCGGGCGCGAGCAGACGGCCGGCAGCGGGCACAAGGCCGAAGATCGCGAAAACATTGCCTGACAGGAACTGCCGGTACACCTGGTTCGGTTGGTTATCAGCGTTGAGGATGATGGCCACGGGGGCATTGAAGCCCACCAACATCACATCGGCGCGGTCGGCGAGCTGGTCGCGCCTCTTGCGAAAGGTGGGGTAATCGGAGTCGTCACGGACGGCCAGGTGTCCGTCGTGCGGATCGACTTCTGTGACGGCCAGGAAGAACAGTCTGCCTGGCTCGGAGACGGGTAGGGGTCGCAAGAGAACGGCGTCCACGAGGCGAAAAGCCGACGTGGTTGCACCAATCGCCAAGGCGAGGGAAAGGATGGCAGCGCCACTCGCCACGCGATGTTTGCGGAGTTGCCGCCAGCCGAACAGGATGTCGGAGGCGAGGGCGTCGAGCCAGGGGAGCAGCCTGAGATCCATGCTTTGCTCTCGATGGCGGAGAGGCGCGCCGAGTGCGCGTCTGGCCGCGGCAGCGTCGCGTCCGCGTTCGATCGCTTCTTCCAGGTGGGATGCCAGTTCTTCGTCGATCTCGCTCTGAAGCTTTTTCCGGTGGAAGTGATTAGCGAATCGTCGCACCCAGGGCATCAGCACCCTCCAATACTAAGACATCTTAGCATGCGCGATCCTGGCGTCAACAACAGTTGCTATGATCATCTCTGCATGAAAATCAAAGGAATCCAATGGGCCGGCCTGAAGACCCATCGATTCGATGCCATGTCCCAATTCGTGATCGACACGCTGGGATTGCAAAAGGGACAGACCAGCACCGGTTTCCTGGAAGCCATCGCCGAAAATGGCGACCGATTCGAGTTGAACGGACCCGGCGGCGAGACCAAGCCGTGGGAGTTTCATCCCAACCACGTGATGATCGGATTTCTGGTGGACGACGTCTATGCGGCGAGGCAGGAGTTGATCGGAGTTCCGGGGGTGGAGTTGCTGGGCGAGGTGCAGTCGGAAGACGGCACGGACTGGCAGGACTTTCGGGCGCCTGACGGGAACGTGTACGAATTGACTTCAAATCCGCCTGCGAAGTAGGCGCGAGCGATGGGCGCGAGTGTCCGCTCCACGTCAGAGTTCCGTCTGTGTCACGATGGAACCCATGAACCGCAGACATTTCCTGGGCGCCGTTGCTGCCACTGCCTTCGCCGCACCGGGGACTCCGCGCGTAAACTCTGCTCGCCTGCGCGAACGGATCGAAGCACTCAGCGTCTTTGGCCGGCCTGCAAACGGCACCTTCGCCGATGGAGTGAGCCGCGTGGCGTATTCCGATGCCGATGTCGCTGGCCGCCGCTACACCATGGGACTGATGGAAACGGCAGGACTCAAGCCGCGCATCGACGCCGCCGGTAACATCTTCGCGCGCAGAGCCGGGTCGGACGCTTCCCTGCCCCCCGTGCTCTTTGGATCGCACATCGATTCGGTCCCAAGCGGTGGGAATTTCGATGGCGACCTGGGGTCGCTCGGCGCCATCGAGGTGATTCAGAGCCTCAACGAAGCAGGCATCACGACCCGGAGGCCGCTCGAAATCGTAGTCTGGTGCAACGAGGAAGGCTACGCTTACAACAACGGGATCTACGGCAGCCGTGCCGCGGCCGGGCATCTGGACCCGGGCGAATTGGACCTGGTCTGGAACGGCGTCAAGAAGTCCGACGCCATTCGCAAAGTTGGGGGCAATCCCGATCGGATTGCGGAAGCGCGGATTAAGCCTGGATCGTTCCACTGCTATCTGGAATTGCACATCGAACAAGGAGGCACGCTCGAACAAGCCGGCATTCCCATCGGCGTGGTGGAAGGGATCGTCGCCATCGACCGCTACGACGTGGAGATCCGCGGCTTCGCCAATCACGCAGGCACAACTCCAATGCCGCAACGCCGCGACGCTCTGTTGGCCGCGTCCTATCTGACGATCGCGGTGAATGAGATCGTCCGCCGCGAGCCAGGAGCGCAGGTGGGCACTGTGGGCCAGATCTCGGTCACTCCGAATGCGCCGAACGTCGTGCCTGGACTCGTGCGGCTAACGGTGGAACTGCGCGATCTCGCCGCGGCGAAGATCGCGGAACTGGCAAGGCAGATCGTCGCCCGCGCCAAGGAAATCGGTGCAGAGACGCACACTGAGATCGAAGTCCGCCCCGCGGCGCATCACGATCCGGCGCTCGCCACACCGGAAGTACAGAAGTCAATCGAGGCCGCTTGCGCGAAGCTGGGACTGAAGTCGCGGCGCCTTCCCAGTGGTGCTGGCCATGACGCGCAAATGATGGCGACGCTCGGCAGCATGGGAATGATATTCGTGCCCAGTGTGGGAGGGATCAGCCACGCTCCCGCGGAGTTCAGCCGGTGGGAAGATTGCGCACGTGGGGTCGAGGTTCTGCTGGAGACGGTACTCGCATGGGCTGCGTGATCTTCTAAGCGATTGACAATAATGGTCCGCGATCCGTATCATGAAATTTCATCTATATCGGTTACGGCGCCAACTTCTAACGCGCGTTCTTTGCGCCAAAATGACACTTAACCACGTCTCTCCTCTCTGGAATACCGCAATATGATTAAAGTCGAAGGTCTAGCCAAGCGATACGCCCGTACGCTTGCGGTGGACCATATTTCCTTCGAAGTCGAAAAAGGGCAAATCGTCGGTTTTCTGGGCCCCAACGGGGCCGGAAAGACTACCACTATGCGGGTTCTGACCTGCTTTTTGCCGCCTTCCGCCGGCAAGGCCACCGTCGCTGGGTTCGACGTGATGGACCATCCGATGGAAGTCAAGAAGCGCATCGGGTACCTGCCTGAAACTCCCCCGCTCTACCCAGAAATGGAAGTTTTCGAATACCTTACCTTTGTCGGTAAGTTGAAGGGCATCGCCTCGAGCGAGATCGGACGGCGCGTGGATGAAGCCATGAGCCGGTGCGCGCTCGGCGATGTCCGCACCAAGCTGATTGACCGCCTCTCGAAAGGCTACCGGCAGCGCGTAGGCATCGCGCAGGCGATCATTCACAACCCCGATGTGCTGATTTTGGACGAGCCCACCTCCGGTCTCGACCCCCGGCAGATCATCGAAATCCGTGACCTTCTTAAGGCACTCTCGGGGGAACACACCATCATTCTCAGTACGCACATCCTCTCGGAAGTCGAGCAGAACTGCGAGCGTGTGATCATCATCAACGAAGGCAAGCTGGTCGCCAACGACACCTATGTCAATCTCACCAACCGGCCACGGGGGTTCGAGCACGTGGCGGTGGAAGTGGAAGCTACCGGTGGCAATCCGAATCCGACCGACGTGCAGCAGCGTCTCGAGCAGGTCTCGGGTGTCAGCCGGGTGGTGATGAAGGATTCGAGGAACGGGCGTCTGGGGTTCGAGGTGGAAGGCCTTCCGGGGCGGCAGATCCGCGCCGACCTGGCTCGCACGGTGGTCAACTCGGGCTGGAGCCTCGCCGAGTTGCGGATTCTCGGCGCGAGCCTGGAGGATGTCTTCTTGGACCTGACCAAGTCGGAAGCGAAGCCTGAGACGAAGGAAAGCCCGTCTGCCAAAGGAGGCACCCAGTGAACAAAATCCTGATCATCTGCCGCAAGGAACTCAAGAGCTACTTCGTTTCCCCCATCGCCTATGCGGTGCTCGCGGACTTTGCATTGGTCTTCGGTGTCGCCTTCTACACCGCTACTGCGGACTTCGTCCGGTTCAGCTTCCAGAGCCAGATGATGGGCCAGCAGCAGCCCATGGACATCAATGCCCAGATCATCCGGCCGCTGCTGGGCTTCGCGGCGACGGTCGCGCTGTTTCTGATTCCGATGATCACGATGCGGCTGGTGGCCGAAGAGAAGCGCAGTGGCACCATCGAGCTGCTGATGACTTCGCCGGTGAAGGATAGCGGCATCATCATCGGTAAGTGGCTCGGCGCGATGGCTCTCTATCTCTGTGTTCTGGGCATGTCGATGCTGAGCGTACTGGTGCTGTTCGCGTGGGGCAAGCCGGACATCAAGCCGGTGCTGGTGGCGTATCTGGGCCTGATCCTACAAGGTGGATGCCTGCTGGCGATCGGTACCTTCATCTCCACCACGACCAAGGATCAGATTGTCGCCGTGGTGGTGACGTTCCATCTCAGCCTGATGCTGTGGATGCTGAGCTGGTTCACGGCGTTCGGCAACACCTGGGTATCGCAGCTTGCCAACTATCTGTCGATTGTGACGCACATGGAGAATTTCAGTAAAGGCGTCCTGGATTTAAAGGACGTCGTGTTCTACGTATCGTTTATTTTCCTGGCGCTATTCCTGACGCTGCGGCGGATGGAATCGCTGCGGTGGAGGTCGTAACATGAGAACCGAATGGGTCAGGACCAGACAGACCAAGTACACCGCCTACGTCACCGTATACATTCTGGTGGTGTTCGCCCTTGTGGGCGCATTGAATTACCTCGTCGCCAATCACGACACTTCTTACGATTCCACTTCGAACAAGGAGTTCAGCCTCTCCGACCAGACCATCAAGGTGGTGCGCGGACTGAAGAAAGACGTTCATGTCACCTACTTCGATGAGCAGTCCCGCTTTCCCGCCGCGCGCGACCTTCTGGACCGCTACTCCAATCTCTCCCCCAATCTGCACGTGGATTATGTCGACCCGGTAAAGAAGCCCCAGCAGGCCAAGGCCGCGGGCTACCGTCGCGACGTTCAGATCCTGGTGGATAGCGGCGGTCCGAAGAAAGAGGAAGCCAAGAGCCTCACTGAAGAAGAGGTAACCGGTGCGCTGATCCGGTCGCTGAAATCGGGCGATCGCAATGCCTGCTTCGTTACCGGGTCGGGCGAGCATAGCCTCGACGACACGGATCGGAGCGGCTATGCAGCGGTAAAGCAGGCACTGGAGCGCAACAACTATAAAACACGGAATCTGCCTCTGCTGCGTGCGGGCGCCGCTGCGGGCGGCGACGCCACGGCACCCACGGCCGGCAAGGTAGAAGTTCCGGGCGACTGCACGGTGCTGGTCGTCGGTGGCCCGCAACACGACTATATTCAGCCCGAGACGGACGCAATCAAAGCATACGTAGAGGGCGGAGGACATGCGTTGTTCATGCTCGATCCACCGATTAATACCGCGCGTTCCGGCACGGACGAAGTGGCTACGCTTGTGGCGTTGCTCAATACCTGGGGCGTCACGGTTGTCAAGGATCTGGTACTCGACACCAGCGGCATCGGACAAGTTTTCGGACTCGGTCCCGAGGTGCCGCTGGTGGCCAGCTACGAATCTCACCCGATCGTGAATCAGATGAAAGACGTCGCCACGGCGTATCCGCTGGCGCGGTCGCTCGATGTGAAGAACGGCGACAAAACGACGGTTTCGAAACTCTTTGCTACTGGCGAAAACAGCTTTGCGACCACCGACCTGAGTTCGGGCAGCATTCGGCGCGATCCGAAGAATGACAAGCCCGGTCCGCTGACTCTGGCGGCTGCGGGAACCTTCAACGGCACTCCAGCGGGGCGTTTCGTCGTGGTGGGCAGTTCGCTGTGGGTGGCCAACAACTTCATCCGCTTTAACGGCAATCGCGACATGTTCCTCAACATGATCAACTGGCTGACAGCGGACGAAGATCTGATCTCGATCCGGCCGAAGGCGCCCGAAGATCGCCCCTTGAACATCACTCCGCAAAAGGTCAGCATGCTGTTCTGGCTGAGCTGCGTGATCTTCCCCCTGGGCGTCGTCGCGTTCGGCATGGTCACCTGGTTGAAGAGGAGGTAGGTTGTGAACCCGAAGGGGTTGTTCATCGCTTTGGGCCTCCTGGTGGTTGCGGGTGGTCTGGTTCTTTGGTCCAACAAGAAGGCGGACTCCAAGAAACCCGCCGATACGACAGTCAAGATGCTCACGATTCCGGATGCCGATTTCCAGGAGATCCGGGAGAAGAAAGTCACCGGCGAGGTGCTCGATCTCCGTCGCGAAGACGGCAAGTGGCGGATCACCGAACCCGCCCCACTTGCAGCCGACCAGGACGCGGTCGGTTCGATGGTCACGAGCCTCTCTGCGCTCAATGCCGACAAAGTGATCGAGGACAATGCAACGGACCTCAAGCCTTATGGCCTCGACACACCAACGCTCGACATCGTAATTACCAAGAAGGACGGCAAAACTTCGGAAGTCTTGATCGGAGATGATGTGCCGACTGGGTCGGGAGCGTACGCCAAGTTGCCCGGCGATCCGCGCGTCTTTACCATCGGCAGCTTCGTGAAGACCGGCCTCGATAAGAAGTCCGACGATCTGCGCGACAAGCGCCTGCTCACCTTCGATTCCGACAAACTGACGCGAGTGGAGTTGCAGGCCAAAGGGTCGGCGGTGGAGTTCGGGAAAAACGGCTCGAACGAGTGGCAGATCGTCAAGCCGCAGCCATTGCGCGCCGATAGTTCGCAGGTGGACTCGCTGGTGGGCAAGCTGAAAGACGCGAAGATGGACCTGACCAATCCCGACCCGGACGCCGCGAAGAAGTTTGGCGAGGCTCCGAAAATCGCCACCGTGACGGTCGCGGATTCGAGCGGCACCCAGACGCTGGAAGTCCACAAGACCAAAGACAATAACTACTACGCCAAAAGTTCCGCGGTTCCAGGCGTGTTCAAGATCGCGACGGATGTGGGCGATGCTTTGGACAAGTCGCGCGACGACTTCCGCAATAAGAAGCTTTTCGATTTCGGGTTCAGCGACCCGAACCGTGTGGAGATCAAAGGCGCCACATATACCAAGAGCGGCGACAAGTGGATGTCCGGGGCCAAGACCATGGACAACACGTCCGTGCAGAACCTGATCGACAAGCTTCGCGAGTTCAGCGCGACCAAATTCGTGGAGCAGGGCGGCGGAGACCCGGTCTTAAATATCACCGTGGCGTCAAACGGCGACAAACGCGTGGAGAAAGTGGCAGTGAAAAAGCAGGGCGACCGCTATTTCGCGCAACGCGAGAACGAACCGAGCATCTATGAAGTAGACGGCAAGGCCGTCGACGACATACAGAAAGCGGCGGCGGACGTCAAGGAAGCGGCCCCAGAGGCTCCGGCAAAGAAGAAGTAGTCTATGGGACAGGTCTTTCGGCCTGTCCCATGAGCATTTATGAACGCACTTCTCACCGATTTGTACGAGCTGACCATGGCTGCCGGGTACTTCGAAACCGGCAAGGCTGACGAGAAGGCGACCTTCGAGTTCAACATCCGGCGGCTACCCCCTCACCGCAATTTTGTGCTGGCCGCCGGACTTCCTCAGGTGGTCGATTACCTTCTGAATCTCAACTTTTCTCCTGAAGAGATCGACTACCTGCGAGGCCTCCCGCAGTTCGCCAACGCGTCCCAAAACTTCTGGGAGTACCTGCGGCGTTTGCGGTTCACGGGCGACCTGTTCGCAGTACCGGAAGGTACGCCGCTATTTGCGGGCGAGCCCATGCTCACGCTTCGCGCCCCGATCATCGAGGCGCAGATCCCCGAGACGTACCTGCTGTCGGCGCTCTCGTTTCAGTCTCTGATCGCGAGCAAGGCAGTCAGGTCTGTCGAGGTGAGCGAGGGCAGGCCGATCATCGAGTTTGGCACTCGCCGCGCGCACAGTCCTGACGCCGGCGTTCTGGCTGCCCGTGCGTCCTACGTTGGGGGATGCTCCGGCACCAGCAACACGCTCGCCGGCTTCCGCTACGGCATCCCGGTAATGGGCACGTCGGCGCATTCCTGGGTAATGTCGTTTCCGTGCGAGATGGAAGCTTTCCGGCGCCTGCAGCGTGTGCTGGGAGAGAGTACGGTTCAACTGATCGATACTTACGATTCGCTGGAAGGCGCGCGGCACGCGGCAAAGTTGGGCAAACCGCTGGCCGCGGTCAGGCTGGATAGCGGCGATTTTCTAACGCTCTCGCGCGAGGTGCGTACGATTCTCG
This sequence comes from Bryobacteraceae bacterium, assembly GCA_035295745.1. Lineage (GTDB taxonomy): Bacteria > Acidobacteriota > Terriglobia > Bryobacterales > Bryobacteraceae > JAIQFL01. The sequence goes on from DATGIL010000016.1 coordinate 17,221, forward strand.
ATGATGCTGGACTCACCGAGACGAAGATCATGGTGAGCGGCGATCTCGACGAGTACAAGATTCGCGATCTGGTGAAGGCGGGCGCTCCCATCGATATGTTCGGGCTAGGCACACAGCTTTCCACTTCGGCGGATGCGCCAAATTTGAGCGCCACCTATAAAATGGTGGAGCTCGACATCAGCGGCATCAAGCGCTTCACCGCCAAATATAGCCAGGATAAGATTTCGATTCCGGGGGCGAAGCAATTGTTTCGCGACGTGGCCCGGGATGTGGTGGCGCGCTCCGGCGAATGCGGCAAGGGTGCGGCATTGTTGAAGCCCGTGATGCTGGGCGGCAAACTGATCGAACCGCTGCCATCGCTAGAGCAGGCTCGGGAACATGCGGCAAAGTCGGTGGCGGAACTGTCGCCCGCCTTACGAGAGCTGGAAGTGGGAGAGCCATGGCCGGTCATCCACAGCCGCGAATTGCGTGACCTGATCGAGCGGACACGGCGGAATCTGGGCCGATGAAGACGGTTTTTGTCGATGTCGATTCTCAGCTCGATTTCTTATACCCCGCAGGGGCTCTGTATGTCCCCGGTGCCGAGCATGTGGTCCCTGCGATCTCTCGCTTGAATCGATTGGCTGCGGAACGTGGCATTCCGGTCATTTCCACGGTGGATGCTCACAGCGAAAACGACCCCGAGTTCGCGAAATGGCCTCCCCATTGCGTTTTGGGGACGAACGGCCAGCACAAGCCCGAGCGCACACTGCTCGAAAGATGTGTGGTGATTCCGAATCGCGACGGCGCATTTGCGCTGGATGGTGCACAACAGATCATCGTTGAGAAGCAGACGACGGATGTATTTCTCACGCATACTGTGCGCCGCTTAATCGAGATGCTGGGGGCGGATCACTTCGTGGTCTACGGCGTCGTGACGGAGATTTGCGTCCTGTTCGCCGCGCGCGGTCTGGTGGAGACCGGGAAGCAGGTCACGGTGGTCACGGACGCAGTGCAGACGCTAAAACGCGAGGATTCCGATCGAGCGCTAGCGGAAGTTTGCGCGGCAGGCGGCAAGTTAACGACGTGCGACGCGGTTTAGGTCGTGGCGCAAACACTCTGTTTTGCCGTCTCGACACTTTTGTCGAGACTTTTCGAGGGCGCACCAAATCTGCGCGTCGTGCAGACTTTACGGACTCCCGAAAGCGTCGACAGGAGTGTCGACGCGGCGAACAAGAGTGTTCGCGCCACGGGCCGTCTCGTACACTTTTGTCGAGACTTTTCGAGGGCGCACCAAATCTGCGCGTCGTGCAGACTTTACGGACTTCCGTAAGCGTCGACAGGAGTGTCGACGCGGCGAACAAGAGTGTTCGCGCCACGGGCCGTCTCGACACTTTTGTCGAGGCTTTTCGAGGGCGCACCAAATCTGCGCGTCGTGCAGACTTTATGGCCCCCCGAAAGCGTCGACAGGAGTGTCGACGCGGCGAACAAGAGTGTTCGCGCCACGGGCCAAGCCTCTTAGAGCGTGCGGCATGCGACTGACGGATCGACTTGCGCCGCGCGACGCGCTGGCAGCCACGATGCCACTGCGCAAACCGACAAGAATAGCGCCGCCATCGCAGCGAATGTGAGCGGATCCATCGGCCTCACTCCCACGAGCATGCTCGACATCGTGCGCGTCAGCCCGAGTGCGCCCAGAAGTCCGAGGGCGATTCCAGCGGCGCTCAGTCGCAATCCGCGACCAATCACCAGCCGGAGAATTCCCGCGGGAGTCGAACCAACCGCCATCCGAATGCCGATCTCCGCGGTCCGCTGCCTGACCATGGAAGCGAGCACTCCGTAAAGGCCGACTGTCGCCAGGAGCGCCGCGATTCCACCGAAGAGTCCAATCAGCAAAAGCGAGAACCGGGTCCCGGCCTGGTCTCGTTCCACTAGCGATTCCATTGTCTGGAACTTCGAAACCACCATTCGCCGGTCGAGCTTTCTGAGTTCTTCCCGGACTGCTCCCGCATAGCGCGCGGGGTCGCTCGTAGTTCGAATCACCCAATAGCGCGACACACCGATGCCGGCGAAGCCTTCACTGAAGTAAACGGTTTCGCGTCCTGGATCGGCCAACGAGAAGAGCCGCTGATGTTTCACGACCCCGATTACCTCCGCGGATGGCGCGTTCGGCAACGGCGTCAGGATGAGCTTCCCGACCGCGGATTGATTGGGAAATGCGCGCTCCGCGAGCAACTGATCGATCACCACCAGGTTGCGCGCGGACTGATCGTCCTGGGCAGTGAAGGTGCGCCCTTCGAGCAGCGGCGTGCGCAGAATTTCGAAGTAATCGGGCATCACCTGTTGGATGTCCGCCCCCTCCACCGCAGGGGGCCCTGGCTGTCGACGAGGAGCGTTAGGATTTCGCGGCCGGGCACTGCTGGCCAGGGGGATGGTCAGCGCTTCCGAAACCCCTTCGACGCCGGGAATGGCGCGGAGGCGGTCCTGCATTTCGCGCAGTAAAGCGTAACGCCCCTGCTGCCGCTGCAGCGGCCAATCTCGCGTCACGTAGAAGGTCAGAATCCCATGGGTGTCGTAGCCCGGATCGATGCGCTGCAACGCCAGGAAGCTGCGGAACATCAGCCCCGACCCGACCAGTAATACAAACGAGAGCGCGACCTCTGCGATCACCACAAGATTGTAGGTCCGGTGTGTTTGCGCTTGCCGGCTCCGCAGAAGATGATTCCATGGCAGGCTGAAGCTGGCGATCGCGAAAAACAGCGTGGCGATCAGCCCCGCACCGGCGGCAAATCCGAGCACGCGCCAGTCGATCGCCACATTCTCCACGCGAGGCAGAGCGACCGGCGCCGCGTGCGCCAATTCCCTGCCCCCGGCCCACGCGATGCCGACTCCGATCGCGGTCCCAATGCCGGATAGCAGCAGCGCCTCCACCAGCAGTTGACGAAGCAGGCGCCATCGTCCTGCTCCGAGCGCGGCGCGCAGAGCTAGTTCCTGCTCGCGGCGCGCAGCGCGTACCAGCAGCAGATTGGCCACGTTCGCACACGAGATCAGCAGCAGGAACACCACGGCGCCCATGAGGGCGAGGATCGCCGGCCGGACGTTCTCCACCAGGTTGGTCCGCAGGGGCTGCAAGCCAAAGTTGGCATTCCGGTCGAAGGAGGTTTTTCGCAACTCCGGCGTCAAAACGGCGATCCGCTCCTGCGCCTGCTGGAATGTGATCCCTTGCTTGAGCCGCGCGACCGGCCCAACCAGCAGCAAATTGCGATGGGCATTGTCGTAGCCGACATTGTTGGCCACCCAGAAATCGGGCTGTCCGGTCACGGGGCCGGAAGGATAATAAAGCTGGAAGCCTCGCTCCAGCACGCCGACAATGGTTGGTCCGGCAGTCACGCCATCGGTGCCCGGCATCTGTTGCCCCAGAACTGCCGCGTTCCCGCCATAGCGCCGCTGCCAGTATTCATAGCTCAGAATGGCGCTGCTTCCGGGAGGAATAAGGACTTCGGCGTTTGCGGGCTGGGGAACGGCGTCGGCGTCCACGAAATCGCGTCCCACGGCGATTCGCGCGCCCATCAGTCGGAAGAAGTTGGGGGTGACCAGTCCTTTGGCGATTTGTTCCATGCTGCCGTCTTCACGAGGCACGAAGGCGCGGAAGAGGCAAACGCCCGCGATCTCTTCGAACACAGACTTCGTTTCGTCACGAAGATCGAAGTACTCGGCATTCGAGTAATAATAGTTTCGAGCCCCAAGCGCACTGGCGGGATTGGAGCGATAAACCAAAGTCAGGCTCTCCGGATTGCGGTACAGCAGGGGCTTCAGCAGCACGGCGTTGGTCACACTGAAGATCGCGGCGCTGGCGCCAATGCCCAAGGCGATAGTCGCGGCAGCAGCACTCGTGAAGGCTGGGCTGCGGCGCAGCGTGCGGCCCGCATAATGCAGATCTTTGACCAGATCGTCGATCAGATTGAGACGGCGCATATCCCGGCACTCCTCCTTCGAGCGCTCTAATGCTTTCCAGGTAGAGGGAGCCTCCCCAACGCACTCCAAATGGAACCGTAGCTCTTCATCGAGTTCCTGCTCCACTCTCGAGCGGCGGAAGAGCGACCGAAGCCGCAGTGGAATCGTGTAGACCCAGTGCTCCACGCGCATCGCTCACGCCTCCTCCAGGCGCATCACTTGTGTGATCGCCTGCGAAAGCCGCTCCCAATCGGCAGCCTGCTTTGCCAGTTCGCGGCGTCCCAGACGGGTCAGAGAATAGAACTTGGCGCGACGCCCCAGCTCGCTAGTCTTCCATTCGGCCGTAATCCAGCCCGATTGCTCCAGCTTGTGAAGCGCCGGATAGAGAGATCCATCGCTGACTTGGAGGACGTTGGCGGAGGCCAGCTTGAGTCGTTGGCTGATGGCGAAGCCGTGGAGCGGCTCGAGGGCCAGGATCTTGAGAAGCAGAGCTTCCAGGGTGCCTTGAACGAGATCGGAAGGCTTGCTCATATAGTCTCGGTTACCGAGATCATGATACCTGGACGGCGAAATGGCGTCAAGCCCAGCGAACCCGAAAGGCGTTGACGAGCATCAGAAAAAGGACCATACTGAATCCCATTAAGGGCGTCTAATCTTTAGGTTCCGGGGAATACTCCATGTTCACTCTCAGCTTTCTGTCGCGTATTTCCGCAGCCGGCGTGGTGGTTGCCGCGCTGGCAATCTCTGCTTTCGCTCAAACCCAAGCCATTAACGGCAGCATTCGGGGGCGGATCACCGACGCCGCGGGTGCCGCCGTCCCGCTTGCCAAGGTTACAGTCGTAAACGATGAGACGGCGTTCACGCGCACCGCCTCCAGCGAGGACGACGGCTATTACGTGGTGCCAAATCTGCCACTCGGCACCTACACGCTCTCCATGCAGAAGGAAGGATTCCAGACGGAGCGACATCCTGGCATCGTGCTCACCGCAGGTGCCGAAGCGGTGGTCGAAGGGCAACTGAAGGTTGGCGCGGTGACCACCGAAATCGAAGTCACGGGCGGCGCCGCGATGGTGGAGCCGTCGCGCGTCAACACCGGCCGCACCATCAGCAATGCGGAGATCGACAATCTCCCGCTGACCTCGCGGAATCCTTACAACTTCATCATCTTCCAGCCTGGCGTGAGCGGTCATCCGAACCCCGAATTGGGCATTCCGCGAACCCTCAATACCAACGGCCTGCTGGATCGCATCAACTACCAGATGGATGGCATGGTGGATACTGAAAGCGATCGCTACGGCCTGCGCCTCTTCCCCATCTCCGACATCTATGTGCGCGAAGTGCAGACCGTATCGAACAGCTTCGCGCCGGAATTCGGCAACACGGCCGGTGACATCTACAATGTGATCACGAACTCCGGCTCCAACGCACCGCACGCGGAGTTCTACTACATAGGCCGGCCGATCGCGCTGGCCGCGCGGCCTATGCTGCTGGCACTCAGTTCGCCAAAGCCCGACCTGTCGCTGAAAGATGTTGCGGTGAATGGCAGCGGGCCGCTCATCAAGGACAAGCTGTTCGTCTTCGGAGGCTATGAGCACCTCGATCGCGGATTGCCGGCACCCAATACCATTACTGCTTCGGATGCCGCCGCGATCGGACTGCCGGCGAGTCTGCTGGCGGTGGCGCCGAGCATTCAGCACGCGCAGTTCTTCAGCGTCCGCGTGGACTGGACCGTAAACGACAAGAATCAGGTATTCTTCCGTTACAATTATTTCCGCAATGAGTATCCGTTCAACACTGCCGTGGGCGGTAAGAACGCGTTGGACGCGGCAAGCGATTTTCGCGACCGGGCTCACGTGATGGGCGCCCAGGTGCTCACGACGTTTTCGCCCACCGTGCTGAATGAACTCCGCTTCGGCTGGCCTTACCGCAATGAGCACCACTTCGCCGACCCGTTGACCGGACCGGGTCCGCAGATCAACATCAGCGGCGTGGCGATCTTCAATGGCAGCACGGGCGTGGGCGACCGCTACCAGGAGAAGATTCCGAATCTGAACGATAGCGTGACGGTGATCCGTGGGCGCAACACTCTGAAGTTTGGGGCCGGTTTCCAGCAGATGCTCGATACCCAGACCGCGGACGTCTACAGCCAGTACAACTTCGCCTCGGTGGCGCAATATCTGTCGGCGAAGGCGGGAAACCCGCTCTCCTACAACACGTATGCGTCCGTGATCGGATTGCCGGGCGCCTGGTATCATTCGTTTTTCTGGAACTGGTTCGCGCAGGACAGCGTGCAGGTGCGGCCGAATTTATTGCTGATTTTCGGCGTTCGCTACGACCGCTTCCATGGACCGGACGCCGATCCCAACGCCCTCTTCAGTTACTCGCAGCACTTCCGGACGCCGGGAAAGGACTTCGCCCCGCGCGTCGGCCTGGCATGGTCCATCACGCCGAAGACCGTGGTGCGCGCCAGTTCCGGGATCTTCTTCGAACCGGTGCCGACCAATCTCTGGTACAACACCTTTATCAATAGCGGCAGCACGACGGCATACTCGGCATCGATCGCGGCCAGCAGTCCGCTGGCTCCTGCATTTCCGAACGTGATCTCTTTGGTCCCGGGCTCCGTGCCGCCCTCGGCCGACATCACTACCATCACGCCGAATTTTCGCAACGCCTACACTATCAACACCAGCATCCAGGTCACCCAGGCACTGACCAACAACGACTCCCTCACCGTGGGCTACGTCAACACAGGCGCGCGCGAGTTGACCTATCTGCGCAACCTGAATCTCGTAAACCCGACCGGCTTCCTGGGGGATGGCCGCCCCATCTACTCGACCACGCAGAGCGCGTCCACACGGCTCGATCCGCGGTTCAACAACATCACGCTGCAGGATGTAGGCGCCGTCACCGATTACAACGCGATGATCTTGAACTATCAGCATCGCGTGTCGCGCGGGTTCCAGTTGAGCGCATCCTACACCTGGTCGCACTCCATCAGCGACGCGCCGGATGCCAATAGCTTCGAACAGAATGTCTTCATCGAAGACAATACCAGCCGTCTGCGCGACCGGGGAAACAGCCTGGTGAATCGGCCTTCGGCATTGACTCTGAGCGCCGTCCTCGCACCAAAGGTGACAGCCTCCAACAAGGCGTGGAACTGGCTTGCGAACAACAATGAACTCGCGATTCTAGGCAATTTCTCGTCCGGCGACCAGCAGAACATCACGTCGACGCGCAATTTGAATAACGATACGAAGGCGGCGACGCGCCCCCTGTTTATCGGCCGCGACACCGTGCGCGGGCCGAACATCTATCAGGTGGATGTGCGCTACACTCGCACCTTCTTCACGCTGTGGGAGCATCTGAGGCCGAAATTCATCGCTGAGGTGAACAACCTCTTCAATCGCGAAAACATCACAGCGCTGAACACCGCGGTCGCCGTCGATTCGCTCGGAGTGATGCAGCCGTCGCTGTCGCCGACCTTTCTGCAGCCTTCGAGTACAGTGCTGGAGAAGCGTATCGTGCAGTTCGGTGTCAGGCTGGATTGGTGATGTGATTACGAGCCGCGCGCGTAAGCAAGCGATGTCGTGATCGCTCCGAAGATCACTCCCTTACGGTCGTACTTCGTTGCGACCGCGCGCGTAAGCAAGCGACGTCCCGATCGCTCCGAAAATCACTCCCTTACGGTCGTGGCTCGTTGCGAGCCGCGCCCGTAGGCAAGCGACGTCCCGATCGCTCCGAAAATCACTCCCTTACGGTCGTGCCTCGTTGCAACTGCGCGCGTAAGCAAGCGCCGTCGGGCCCACCCGCTTGCGCTCCCTTACGGTCGCGGCTCGTAACCCAACACCTCTACCGAATTCCATCTGCCACGTACAGTTCGGAACGCAAATACGTGTAGTTGTACGCGTATGCCTTGCCGTCGGGTGTGATGCGCAGACCGCTCACCTCATCGACCGGTACCGTCGGCTTGATCTCTTTCCAAGGTGTCCGTGTCCCTTTCTCCAGATCCAGCACCGAAACCGGCAGCGTTCGATTTTGATTGTGGTGCGTGGTGATGTAGACCGACCGGCCGTCCGCTGTCCATCCAACGACGCGATCGTGGGGCGTTAGCCCTACGACCATCTTCGGTTCGCCGCCATCGATGGAATAAATGTGATGCTGCCCATCCGGTCCGACGGTCAAGAACCGGCGGCCGTCCGGCGACACCGGAGGATGCTCATCCGTATCGGGCATCCCGTCTGGCGAAACGGAGCGGGAGACGTTCGACGCCGAATCCCATGCCTGATACCGCATCCCCTTCCCGCTGGGAGCCTTTTCGAAAACCAGATAGTTCCCCTGGCCCGAAAGCCATCCGACGATCATCCGCGAACGAATGGTCTCGCCGGGACCGGTCGGCATCAACTCGAACATGCGATTGCCGGTATCGCGAGAGGAAAAGCCGGCAATCCACTTGCCGTCGGGCGACAGGCCATACGCCACACCGTCGCCAAGGCGAACGGGCGCCGAGCCGTCGGTGCGCCGCATGTAGATGCTGCCCTTGGGACCTCCGCTCTCACCCAGCACATCGCCCACAATGAGACTGCCATCCGCAGAGAGCCCGCGAAGCCGGCTGGAATCCATGCACGAAAGATCGCGGTCCATCTCGCCTCCTGGTGCGAGTCCGCGAATCCCCTTGCGGCCGCTCTCCGTACTCAGTAGGACACGTCCATCGGCTGCGATTTCGAAGAGCGTCACGCGGCCGGGAAAGCGTGCCACTACGCGATGATTGCCACCCAGATTCACGGCGTAGATGGTATTGAGTTCGCTGGAGTCGTAGGAGCGGACCCAGATCTCACGTCCGTCGGGCGTCCAGGCCAGTGGCGCCACGTCGAGATCGGACACCTGTCCCGAAATGGGGCCCAGTTTCACCACCGTGCCGCCCCGATCCACAACAAACAGGCCGATGCGCGTTCCCATGGTGAACTGGGTGAAGGCGACTCGCTGGCCGTCGGGAGAGATGCGCAGAGCGAAGGGTGGAAACGGATACTCCACCAGCACCTTGCCCACAGGGTACTCCACGCGATACTTGCCTTCGACGGCGCGCACGATCGCCATCTCCGACGCATCCGGAGACCAATCCGCGAGCCCGACATTCTCGAGCAGTTGGCGTGCCTGGCCGCCGCTGATCGAACTTCGAGCCAGAGTGCCCAGGCCTTCCGGTGTGAATGGGCCCTGCAGGATAGCGAGGTCTCCTTTCGATGACACCGCGAGCAGGCGGCTGTCCGAGAGTTCGAGGTCGCGAGACTCGGGGCTGCCGGGATGGGACTGATAAATGCGGCTTGGGCCCGAATCCCAGTCGGCTGTGTAGACCACGTCCTGCCAGTCGGGACTGAATCGTGCCGCGGAAACGCTCCCCTCGCGAAAGGTCACTCGATGAAAGCGCGGGACCACCGGTACCGCCAGGCGCGCGTGCAGTGCGAAACCACCCGCGAAGACTGCGATGGAGCCCAGTACTGCGGCCGCGGGGACCAGCCACTTCCGGCGCTTGGGCACGGCCGGGGCTCCCAGTAATGAACCGGATTGCGAAGGAGAGGCGCTGGAAATCGCGCGCAGGGCGAATGCCAAGTCGGCAGCGGACTGGAACCGCTGCGCCGGGTCCTTCTCCAGACAGCGACGCGCAATGGCTTCGAGCGCCTGCGGAACCTGGGCGCCGGTCCCGGAGATCTCGGCAGGCTCCTCCTTCAGGACCGCACTGATGACATCGGCGGCAGTTTTTCCACCGAAGGCATGGCGCGCAGTCGCCATCTCGTAAAGGATGCATCCGAAACTGAAGATATCCGACCGCGCGTCCACCGACTCGGCGCGCACCTGCTCCGGCGACATGTAGCCCACGGTGCCCAATACCATGCCTGGCTGCGACAACATGATGGTGGCTGTGTCGTCGGTATTGCCCGTGGACGCGGCCTGTTTGGCAAGCCCAAAATCGAGCACCTTTACCCGCCCGCTCGAACCGCTTCCGGATCCCGAAACCATAATGTTTTCCGGTTTCAGATCGCGGTGAACGATGCCGAGCGCGTGAGCAGCCGCCAGCGCCTCGGCAGTCTGCACGGCGATATCGATGAGTCGGCGGGGTGCCAGCGGGCCCTGGTCGATGATCTTGCGAAGCGATTCGCCCTCGACCAACTCCGACACGATGTACGCGCGGCCTTCGCTCTGACCTACATCGTAGACCGCCACGATATTGGGATGATTGAGCGCGGCTAACGCCCGCGCCTCCTGCTCGAAGCGCTGGCGGCGCGCGGGATCGCCTGCCACATCGGCCGGCAGCACCTTGACGGCGACGGTGCGATTCAGGCGCGAATCGCGTGCCCGCCACACCTCACCCATGCCGCCTTCTCCGAGCTTATCGAGTACTTCGTAGTTGCCTAATTTCCGGCCGGTCATGACAGTCTTCGTATTATCTCTCTGCGCAGGAATACGAATGCCAGGGGTCCGCGGTTTTAGGCCTATCGAAAGAGGGCTTCCGCTCCCCGCTGCAGGGCCGCGGCCCCGGCCATTCCGGTGAGCGCGGAGAGGAAGGCATTGCGCGCTCCGCGCCGCTTCCACTCTTCGTGAACAGCGTGGAATCCCAGATAGAAGAGCCATCCTGCCGCGACACCCAAGGGATACGTGATCCAGGCAGTTCCCAATCGCGGCGCCATCACTAATCCCAGTACGCCACCGAGCAAGGTGCTTCCTTCGGCCAGTCCACACCACGCCGTGGCCGAAAAACGCGACTTCACCGATGCCCGCAAGACGCCTCCAAGAGCGATGCCTTCGGGTAATTTGTGAAGTCCCACCGCCACCGGGACCGCGACTCGCAGGCCAAGCGGCACATGCAATTGGACGGTCGCGATGCTCCAGCCATCCAGGAAGCTGTGGAGCGTCGCCGCCACGATTAGCGGAGCCGCGAATCCATGTAATTCCGTGGCACAGGAGTTGTGATCGTGATCGTGCGCACAGGTCGGACAGACCGGGTACGCGTAACGATTGAGGAGGAGCAGGACGCCGTACCCGGCGGCAAACAACAGCAAGCTCACCATCCAGCCGAGTTCTATCGCGAGTTCCGGAACCAGGCCGAACACCGCCACGCCCAGCAGGACGCCCGCGCTGAAGGGAACCACTACCTGCGCGCGGCGCCGCATTCCGGTGAGCCATAGGCCCAGCAGAGCACCACCCAGCCCCACCGCCGTTGCCAGTGCGGGTGCGGCGATTCCAGAGGATTCCGGCAGGTGATAGGGCAAGCCTTTACTGTAGCATCGGCACTCCTGACCTCTAGCGTCGCCCGTGGCGCGAACACTCTTGTTCGCCGCGTCGAGATGAGTCTCGACGCGGCAAACAGGAGTGTTTGCGCCACCGCTCACGTGCCGTACGAAATGTCGAGCACTTGCCGCATATACAGAGGCGCCACGGAATGCCGGAAACGGCCACTGGAGCCCGCCAGTGCCTCGCTCGCCAGCTTGCCCAACTCCTGCCGTGTAAACGAACGCCGAATCGAGACCGAGCCGTCCGCCACCACCACCGGCGAGACAAATGGCGCGACAAACACGCGAAAAAGCGCGAGCGGTAGCGGATGGCGCACCAGGTCCAAGAGCAGAAATCGCCGCGAGCATCGGCCCACGTTGCGGATCAGACCGATCACGTCCTGCTCCGAGAGGTGATGCCCGAGGTACATGCAGAAAGCCAGATCGGCCTGCGGCAGCGCGTCTCGCACCGCGTCCGCGCGAATGATCGCCTGCTTGCCATCGCGGACCCCGCGTGGCGCCACATCTACACCGATGGTCTCCACTCCGAGCTTCTGGCGAATCTCGCGCAGCACTCCGCCCGCCGCGCAGCCCAAATCCATCACCTTGCGGACGGGCCGCGGATCGCGGCGGATGGCGTTGACGATCACCGCAGTGTCGCCCAGATATCGATGGATGCGGGTGAGGTCGCTGTAGGCGAGATCGGCGAGGGCATCGGGAACATCGGGTTCGTCCAGAATTTCCCGCTCCACGGCACGCTTCATCGTGGCCCCGGTTGCTGAGTGCGCATGTGTCTTTGAACGCATTATATGCAATGGGCGCCGTGAGACGTCGGATAATAGACAAAGAGCCTGACGCATGGGAAAAGTTCTGGTGATCGGAGGGGGACCGGCGGGTGCCGCTGCGGCGATTGCGGCGGCTGGCGAAAACGTCTCCGTGCAGCTCTTCGAACGGTCTCCACGTCCCAAACACAAAGTCTGCGGCGAATTCTTGTCCCCCGGCGCGCTGCGCGTTTTGGACTCGCTAGGCATCGCGGACTTCGCGGGACTCCGCCCAGCACGCATCGCCACCTGCCGACTGTGGTTCGGTCAACGCAAGAAGGAATGGAGATTCGGTGAGCCCGCGCTGGGCTTGAGCCGTCTGGAACTCGACCGCATTCTCCTGGAGCGCGCGGAGGCGGCGGGCGCGGAGGTGCATCGCGGCGAAAGCGTCTCGCTGGATGAGGACAATCGCGATGGTGGGGCGAGGGTAGTCTCGGTAGGCCGCCGACCCTCCGGCTCGCGTGAGAATCGTCTTTTCGGATTCAAGGCGCACTTCGAGGGCCCGCAGGACGATGCCATCGAGCTGTTCTTCGGCCGCCACGCTTACGTCGGGGTCAGCCCGATTGAGAATGGCTGGACGAACGTCTGCGGCATCGCTCCTGAAGCAGCTCTGCGAAGTTGCGGTTTCCAAGTGGACGAGTATCTAGGGGGCTTTCCGGTCTTGGCTGAGCGCCTGCAACCGCTGCGGCGCCGGATGGAATGGCTGCGCACCGGCCCGCTCTCGTATGCACCGGTCTCGGCGAGCGAAGGCGGTCAGCGGGTCTATGCGGCGGGAGACGCATTGGGCTTCGTGGACCCGTTTACTGGTTCGGGCATCCTGAACGCCTTGTTCACGGGACGGCTGGCCGGACGAAACGCCGCGCACGCAACACCCTGTGCGAGCCATCTTCGCGAATGCCGGGCACATTTGAGCCGGCCCTTCGGTATCTCGGCGATTTGCCGAAAACTGCTCGAATGGAATTGCGCGCGGCACCTGGCCGCACTGACTCCGGGCGCCTGGATTTTTCGCCTGACGCGCGCCCAAATATCCGATTGAGGAATCGACACACGATGAAAAAACTGATCGTCTTCGACCTGGATGGAACGCTTGCCGAGAGTAAGTCTTCTCTCGATCCCGAGATGGCCAAACTGCTCACCAGCCTGCTCGGCGTCGCTAAAGTGGCAGTCATCTCAGGCGGCAACTGGCCGCAGTTTCAGAACCAGTTGCTCTCGAACCTGCCGCTGGACGGGCACTTGGAGGACTTGTATCTTCTGCCCACCTGCGGGACCAAGTTTTACGAATACGGATCCGACTGGAATCTGCTGTACGCCGAGGACTTCACTCCTGAGCAGAAAGTGAAGATCATCAGTTCTTTGGAAAAGGCGATAGACCAGGCTGGGTATAAGCCCGAGAAGCTGTGGGGCGAGGCGATTGAAGATCGCGGCAGCCAGATCACTTTCTCGGCACTGGGGCAGTCCGCTCCCTTGGAAGAGAAGAAGAAATGGGACCCCGATTTTTCGAAACGGAAGAAGATCAAAGCCATTTTGGATACGTTCATTCCCGAATTTTCGGTGCGTATGGGCGGCGCGACTTCGATCGATGTCACCAAGCCCGGTATCGATAAGGCGTATGGCATCTTCAAACTACGCGACACGCTCGGCGTCGCCCTTTCCGAGATGCTGTTCATCGGCGACGCAATATTTCCTGGGGGCAACGACTACCCGGCACGCGAAGCAGGTGTACTCTGCATCCAGGTGCGCGATCCCGGCGAGACGAAGCGCGTGATTGAAGCGATCCTGGCGTCCTCGTGAAGATTATGCCGAATCCTTACCATTACCAACACCCCCGCGACCAGATCCTTGATGCGATGGAGAGGATCTACAGGTATCGCATGACGACCACGTCCGGCGGAAATCTCTCCATTTGCGAGGCGAACGGTGACGTGTGGATTACTCCGGCGCGCGTGGATAAAGGCGGATTGCGGCGCGACGACATCGTGTGGATTCGCGCGGACGGCCGAACGGAGGGAACGCGCCGGCCTTCCTCCGAGCTTCCGATTCATCAGCAGATTCGACAGCGTCGGCCCGAACTAGGCGGAATCGTGCATGCGCATCCCACCGCGCTGGTGGCATTCAGCCTGGTCCACCAGGTGCCCGACACGCGGCTCTTTCACCAGGCGCGGCGTATCTGCGGCGAAGCCGGTTTCGCGCCTTATGAACTACCGGGCAGCGCGGCGCTGGGAAATCGCGTGGCGGACGTGTTCGGGGAAGGGTACGACTGCGTGATCCTGGAGAACCACGGCGTGGTTACGGCCGGTCACGATCTGCAGCAGGCCTTTCGGCGGTTCGAAACCCTGGAGTTCACCGCCAAGACATTGATCAAGGCGAAACTGCTGGGCGGCGACATTCGTGTGCTCAGCGATTCTGAACTCGAGATCGAACGGCAGCGGACCACACGATGGGAGGAATTGGCGCCGACCCCACCCAGCAGCCACGAGAACGAAATGCGCCGGCGGCTCTGCGAGTTTGTCAGACGGGCGTACCGGCAGAGGTTGTTCATCAGCACGCAGGGCAGCTACTCCGCGCGCACAGATGGTCCTGACTTTGTGATTACTCCCTACCAGGTAGACCGCGGCACGCTCGACCTCCAGGACTTGGTGTCAATCCGCGAGAGCCGCGCCGAGGCCGGCAAGCAGCCAAGCCGTGCAGCCGCCCTTCATGAAGCAATCTACCGTCGCCACCCCCATGTCGGCGCCATCGTCAACGCTTATCCCGTGAACGCCACTGCCTTCAGCGTAAGCGGAGTTCCGCTCGATAGCCGCACGATCCCCGAAAGCTACGTCGTCATCCGGCAGGTGGGGAGTGTGCCGTTCGGTCTGCAGTTCCAGGATCCCGGCGACCTCGCCGATCGGCTCTCACCAGAACAGCCCGTACTTATCCTGGAGAACGATGGCGTCCTGGTCACCGGCTCGGATGTGCTGGACGCCTTCGACCGCCTGGAGGTGCTCGAGTCGACGGCTGAGGCGATCATCAACTGCCGGGCCATCGGATCGCTGATGCCGCTCAGCGAAGAGATTACACGCGACCTCGACGCGGCCTTTTTCTGACAGTTGTCACTGCCAGGAACGCACCTTCATCACGATCGCGGCTCGTAAGCTACCTTCGCGCGAATACGTACGCTGGCGAGCCGCGCGCGTGAGGTGAGAAGCTGTGAAAAATCCGGGAGCGCTTGCCCCAAGTACGATGAGGCATCGCTTGCTTACGCGCGCGGCTCGTAAGCACACGTATCGCGCGAAACGTATTTGGGTAGGTTACGAGCCGCGACTTCGGGTAGGTTACGAGCCGCGACCGTGAGCAAGCCATGTCCGGATTTTTCACAGCTTCTCACAAAATTTCTCACGATCGCGGCTCGTGGGTCGCGTCGCACGCTCCTCTACCAGCCATGCTCGCAGTCAAGCGTTCCGAATGAGCAAACGACACACGACTAATACAAGCTCTTGACTTCCGTATTGGCTGGATCGTCGTACCAGGTGCGGTAGAGCAGAATATCTCCATGCTTGATGGCTGACATCAATTCCTCGCGCCGGTGCGCGATAGGTCCGTCGGCGGTGTTGATCAGACTGAAGGCATTCGGGTACACCGCGCGGATCGCTTCGGGCGTGGCAGCCAGCCCTTCATGCAAGCTGAAATACGGTGCGGAGAATGCGAAGTAGCGGACATTCTTATGCTCCGGCACCAGCAGCACATCCGGGAAAGTCGCCGCTACCTTTTCCAGAATGTCCGCATCCAGCGGCCGGCTCGGGTCGCCGTTGGTGTCCACGTAGAAGAGCGTGGCGCCCCAGCGATTCCGCGCCCAGGCAATCTTCTCCGTCAACAGTGCGGCAGGGTCTTGGGTGTCTCGCTCAATCGCCGTCTGTTGCTGCGGATCGAAGACCAACTCTTGCGGGCGCACACACACTCCCACGCGAAAGCCGGCATTGCGCAGGCGTTCGAAATAGGCATCGGCAATGCCCGCCATCTCGGGAGCCATCGCGGTGAACTGACGCGGATCGCCGGCGTAAGTAGCGGTCGGGAACTCTTCGCCTTCGATATCCCAGGTGATCGCACCCTGTGCATTCATGGATCGCAAGATGCGAGTCGTGGAATCGGCCAGTTGCAGGATCTTTTGTTTGAGGTCCGCGACACCGGCCGCGCTCTTCACATCAATGTTGGGGTCGAGCAGCCAGCCTCGAGGATTTTTAGCCGAGTGTGAACCGCTGCTCGCCAGGAAGATCGTACCGATGGGCCGGCGGTCTTTCCACTGCAAGTGTCCGGGGTAGTGTTCCGCAAATCGCTGCAAGACGTCGTGGCCGAGTTGGGAGACACCCGTGGTTCGCGAACCGAAGCGGATGGAGAGATGATAAGTATCCGAAACTCCTGGCGCCACCGGCCGCTGAATGTAGGGAAGCATGTCGGGAAGCATGGGGTCGCGGCCGGTGCAGACACGCAGGGGAAACGTCGTGTTGCCGGGCCGGTCCAGCGCCCATGGGAAGCCCGAGATCAGGGGCTGTGTAACATCATCATTAGCCAGAACCGCTATGCCGGTTCCCCAACTCATCCCGATTAGCGTGGGGTCGCCATAGTTGTGACCGAGTAATGGAACCGTGCCATCGTACTCCACCACTTTGCCTGGGAACTTCAAACCAAGCGGCTCGTAGGACGCCTCTTGCAATGTGTTCTGGGAGCGGTTGGTGACGGTGATTGCGATCGCCAGGCGTCCAGGTGAAGTGGTGTAGCGCGCCGACAGTTCTCCCCAGGGAAAACGCCGCAACACGGTGCCGGTTTTGGGGTCGACCTCGAGCGAGGAATCGAGGGATGCGGGAGCGGACCGGCCGCTGGAGTCGCGCATCACGGCGCGCGAAACCCGCAGGTCGCCGAAGGAGAGGAACTCGACCCCGCGGAACTGCAGCGAACTCAGTCCCTGCGAGGTAAACTCGATGGACGGATGGGGTTCGCGTGAATGATACACGGCCACTCCGGCTGCACTGCAGCACAGCAGGCACGCGATCAGGATCAGCTTCACCTTGGAACTGGTTGCACTACGCATGGGGCCTCCCAAACTCCGATTCCTCATCCCACTGCAGCGCCCGATGTTTCCGGACGCTTCTCCAATAGCAAGCCGTGCATCGCTTCGAGGAAAGGCAGGATGATCATTCCTTCGAGCGGAGAGTTGACGGCATGGCGGACGATGGCGTAATCCCCACGCGAAAGCTCGATCCTGACGCTCCAATCGTCATCGTCTGACCGGCGGGGGTGGCGGACAAATGTCTCCTCGAACCACTGATTCCCCACGTGCAACTGCACGGAGGTGAAGCCGAAGTCGCGGCAGGCTTCCTGGATGATGGGCCAGCACTCCTCGCCCGAAGCTGAACGCGCTACTGCTTCCTGGAACATTTGCAGCCGGATGTTGGCCTTCAACAGGCGCCGGAATTCGCCGGTCTTTAGCATGCGATGCGCCACGCCGAACTCCACATATTTGAGCCGCCGCACGCCGAACCAGACCACTACCGAGAACAGCACGATCGCCGCGCCGCCGAATCGTACGCCCGTCAAACCCTGGAGCAGCGAACACGCCGCGCCGAGACCACCCACGGCGTAGAGGATCAGCGCGACGTGGCGGGGCCCGAGTCCCATTGCCAGAAGCCGATGATGGACGTGGCCCGTATCGGCCTTGAAAATGGGCTGCTGCCGCATGTAGCGCCGGGCAATAGAAAGGGCGACGTCGAGAACAGGTACCGTCATCGCCAAGAGGGGTGCCGCCATTCCTAAAAGGGTGGCGGATTTCTGACTCCAGATCACGCCGAAACAACCGAGGAGAAAACCTATAAGAAGACTCCCGCAATCGCCCAGAAAGATGGATGCCGGATTCAAGTTGTAACGCAGGAAGCCGATCAATGCGCCCGCCAACGGAATAGTCGCGACTGCCAGTGCGAAATTGCCTTGGATAAGCCCTCCCAGCAGAATCGTTAGCGTGGCGAGAAACCCGATTCCAGCCGCGAGGCCATCGAGCCCATCAATCAGATTGAAGGCGTTGGTGCAGGCCGCCAGCCACAGCAGAGTGAGCGGCAGGCTCCACCAGTGCGACGTGTGGCCTCCTACTACGATCCGCACGCCGGCCCAGTATGCCCAGGCAGCTCCAGCGAAGTTGCCCAACAGCTTCTGCCACGACGTGAGGGTAATCAAGTCGTCGAGCAGTCCAGTCGCAAATACGATCCCGGCGGCGGGAAACAGACGCCACACCAGGCTCATGTTGTCGGCTACGATACGGCCATCACGATGGGCGAAGATCAGAAGAATGGAAAAAGACAGGGTATAAGCCAGGGCGATGGCGATTCCACCGACGCGCGGAATCGGATTGTGATGCAGTTTGCGATGCCCGTCGGGGCGATCCACCAGCCCCAACCTACAAGCGGCTTTGGTGCACAGCGGGGTGAGCAACGTAGCCGCGAAAAAGGAACACACCAGAAGATAGCAGAGGACATTCATGGTTTATGTCTCCAACACTCTGGAAACGCATTTGGGTATGACATAAGAACTTTCCGGCAGCCCGAGAATCGCCGCGATCCGGGCCACGCCGATACCGATGTCGTAGTGATTCTCAAAGGCCTTGCGCGCGCGGGCTCCGGCATTTCGAGCCATGCTGCGATCGCGCTGTAGCTTCGATAAGAGCGCGGTCAGGCCCGCGACATCGCCATCATCGACGCGCCATCCGCAATCGTGACGCTCCACCAGGCGAGCTGCTGAGGCATCGAGCGGCCCAATAAATAGAATGGGCCGGCCGGCGGCCATCAGGCCGTAGACCTTGCTCGGTACCACCGTACCCGAACACTCGCGCCGCAGCGTGACCAGGCCGATATCCGCTGCACCGAGGCTGGCAGCAACATCTCTGCGGCTGGCATAGGGCAGAAACGTGACGTTGCCCGTTGGACGCTGTTGGTTGCGAAGTTCGAGCTCCGCGCGGCGGGCGCCGCCACCAGCGAACGAGAAGCGGAAGCGAGGATCGCCCGCGAGCGTTTCCATGGCGCCGGCGATGGTATCGATATCGTGCGATAGCCCCAGATTGCCCGAGTACAGGATGTGCAGATCGGGAGCCTCACGCGGAGGCTGCGGTCGAATCTCCTCTCCATCGGCCCAGTTGTCCGCCACGTGAATCCGCGACGCGGGGATACCCCGCTTGCGAAGTCGCGCTTCCATGCAAGGCCCCAGAGCGATAATGGCGTCCGAGCGGCGGCGGCAATAGTCGGCGACCAGGCCCAGCGCGCGGTCAGCCCATCCTCCCTCGCGCATAGCCTGCAAACTTACCAGCGCGTCGGGAAACAAATCCATCTCCCAAATCACGTGACGCACGCCGCGAAGGCGTTGCAGAAACTCGCCGATCACAGAGAGCAGCGGCGGAGTAGTCATGGTGACGACGACATCCGGACGCTCGCAGCGAATGGCCTTCCAGAAGGCGCCGGTGAAGAAGGAAAGATACGACAGGGCCCGGCCGGAAACACTGCGCGCGAACGGGACGCCTCGAACGTGCAGAATTCGCGCCGGTGGCGCGTTGGTCAACGGAGCCGCATCGGCGTACTTATTGCCGCTCGCGATCACGGTGATGTCGTGGCCCTGCGCGCCGAGGTGGCGCACCAGATCCTCCAGAAACTGGCCGGTTGCCGCGGCATCCGGCCAGAAGAACTGGTTGATGAACAGGATCTTCATTACGACGCCCCGATGGTCTGGCGGCTGGAGCGATACCACGCGATGGTCTCGCTGAGGCCCTCCCGCAGCTCGGTCGAGGCGCGGAAGCCGAATTCCCTTTGCGCCCGACTGATATCCAGGCAACGGCGGGGTTGTCCATTAGGCTTCGAGCTGTCCCAATGAAACTCCCCGCGGAAGTTCGTGAGGTCCGCGATCAGGCGCGCCAGATCGGCAATCGAGATCTCCTGGCCCGTGCCGATATTTACTGGATCGGACTTCTCATAGAGTCGAGTCGCCAAAACGATCGCCCGCGCGGCGTCTCGCACGAATATGAACTCACGGGTCGCGCTTCCGTCTCCCCAGAGCTCCAGACTGGAGGCGCCTCGCTCCTGCGCCTCCACGCACTTCCGAATCAGCGCGGGAATTACGTGCGAGGTCTCCAGATCGAAATGGTCGCGCGGACCATACAAGTTGACCGGGATGACATAAATAGCATTGAGGCCGAATTGCTGGCGATACGTCTGGCACTGTACCAGCAGAGACTTTTTGGCGATACCGTAGGGCGCGTTGGTCTCCTCGGGGTAACCGTTCCACAGGTCGTCTTCCGAGAACGGCACCGACGCGAACTTCGGATAGGCGCAAACCGTGCCGAGAACCACCAGTTTGCCCGTCCGGTAACGGCGCGCCGCTTCGATTACGTGTAACCCCATCACAGCATTGTCATAGAAGAATTCGCCTGGGCGATTTCGGTTCGCTCCGATGCCTCCCACCACAGCCGCGGCGTGGATCACAACATCGGGACGGTAGAACTGAAAGACCTTGGAGACATCGCTGGCCTGGCGCAGGTCATAGTCGGAGCTGCGTATGGATATGACTTGTGTGCAGCCCGCTTGCTGCAGTTCTTCGACGATGTGACCACCGAGAAAGCCTGCGCCTCCAGTCACCAGAATCGTTTGGTTTTGTAAGTTCATAGTTTGTACCGAAAAAGCCGGCACTTAGCCGGCGGTACAGGCGACTTGGCCTGCGACACATCCTTTACGACATGGCATGCGTGGCCAGCAACGGCGTACGATTGCCCGAATCGCATTCGGCAAGGTCTGCATCCACCATCAGGCGCACCAGTTGTTCGAAATTCACTTTGGGCTCCCACCCCAACTGGCGTCTGGCCTTGGTGCAATCCGCGAGCAAGTAATCTACCTCGGCAGGACGTTCGTATCTCGGATCGATCGCGACGTAATCGCGCCAATCCAGCCCGACGTGCGCGAAGGCCTTCTCTACGAACTCGCGGACGCTGTGCGCTTCGCCCGTACCGATGACGTAATCGTCAGGCTCGTCCTGCTGTAGCATCAGCCACATCGCTTCCACGTAGTCAGGGGCGTATCCCCAATCGCGGCGCGCATTCAAGTTGCCGAGGAAGAGCTTGTCTTGCAGTCCGCGCTTGATGCGGGCCACCGCCCGAGTGACCTTGCGCGTCACGAAGGTCTCGCCGCGGCGAGGCGATTCGTGATTGAACAGAATTCCCGAGGAGGCATGCACCTGGTAAGCCTCGCGGTAGTTCACCGTGACGGTGTGCGCGAAGAGTTTGGCACAGGCGTAGGGACTGCGCGGGTGAAAACGCGTATTCTCGCTTTGGGGAGGCGGTGCAGCGCCGAACATCTCGCTCGAGGACGCCTGATAATACCGGCAGCGCGGGGCCGCACGCCATGCCGCGTCGAGAATGCGCAGCGCGCCGAGCGCCGTAATGTCGGCCGTACTCTCGGGCACCTCGAAGCTCACGCGCACGTGGCTCATCGCCGCGAGATTGTAGACCTCATCGGGCTCAATTTCGTTCATCAGCCGCGTGAGAGACGGACCGTCCGCAAGATCCGCATAGTGGATCAATAGCCGCGCGCCAGATTCGTGCGCGTCCTGATAGATGTGATCGACACGGCTCGTATTCAGTGAGGAAACGCGCCGCTTGAGGCCATGGACCTCATAACCCTTCGAGAGCAGGAACTCCGCCAGGTACGATCCGTCCTGGCCGGTGAGACCGGTGATGACCGCTTTCTTCATAGCACTTCCGAATGGACGGCTTCCGCCGCCCGATTCGCCTTTCTGATCTGTCGATTTCTCAGGAACACCGCAGGATTGCCACCATGAATTTCAAACGCCGGGACGCGCCTGGTGACCACGCTGCCCGCCGTAACCACCGCGCATTCGCCCACGATCGAGCCTGGCCCGACAACCGCCCTCGCCCCGATCCACGCGCCGTCTGCAACGGAGATCTTTCCGACCAACAGCCCGAACGCCGGGTCGGACCAGTCGTGATTGCCGCAGCACAGATATGCACCTTGTGAGATGCAGACATCGCTGCCTAACGTGACCTCGGCGAGGTTGTCGATCCAGCAGTCCTCGCCGATCCAGCAATGGTCGCCCGTTGTGAGCAGCCAGGGATACTTCACGCGCACACCCGGCTTGATGACTACCCCACGGCCGATCCGCGCTCCGAATAGCCGGAGCACCGCCAGGCGCGCTCCCGACAACGGCAGCAGAGGGAATCGCACCAGCGGCGATCCCAGGAAGAACCAAGCCGCCTGCACCAGCCGCGAGCGCCCGGGCCGATACCATTCGTTGTGGAACGCGGACAGGTCCACCGCGCTCATGAATGCGCTCCTGGTGTCCGGTAAATTTCGACGCTGGAGGGAAGTTGTCCACCCAACAGCCAGTCGTAGATTCTCGTAAGTTGGCGGCCGACGGTTTCCCAGGTGTACCGCCTTAAGATGAGGTCCTGGCCGTTGCGTCCCATTCTTTGCCGTTCGCTCGGGCTGGCATTGAGCACGCGGATCAGTGCAGCTTCCAGTTGGCGCGCATCGGGTTCGACCACCTCGCCGCAGCCATGCTCGGCCACCTCAGGAAAATGACAAGGCGTGGTGATGACCACCGGGACCGCCATCGCCATCGCCTCCAGCACCGCCATGCTGAAACCCTCGGAGTACGATGGGAGAACGAACAACTCGGAGGCGGCCAGCGCGCTCCACTTCAGGCCCGAAGCGAGCATCCCCGTGAACGTCACCGCGTCACGCATATCGAGCATGTCTACGAGTTCTTCGGTGGAAGCTCGGGCGTTCTCGAAGTCGGGACCGGCCAACACCAGATGATGATCGGGGTACTTGCGGCGCAGCCGACTCCACGTCTGGCAGAGGATGTCGAGCCCCTTCTTGGGATGCAGGCGGCTCAGGAAGAGCAGGAGCCGTTTGTTCTTCAACTGCGGCCATATCTCCAGGAAGCGATCGGGGGTCGCGCCCACTGGAACGTCCACGCCGTTGGGAATGATCGCCACCGGAGCGTGAGCGTGGAATTGGCGATAGTCGTCCACTTCACTGCGGGTGAGCGCCTGCAAGCAGGCCGCGCCCTGTAGATTGGGGCGTTCGACCAGCGCCGAGTACACCATTTTCTTGAGGCGCTTCTGCTGCAATGCCCAGCCTTCCAACATGCCGTGCGCGGCCACGATGTACGGCTTGCCGGCCTCGCGCGCCAGCGCCGCCGCCATCGCGCAATGCTCTCCCCAAATGCCGTGGATGTGGACGCCGTCCACCGCCTCGATAAGGTTCTGCAACTGGCTCTTCCACGTAGGATTGCGAATCCATGCGGAGCGGCCCCTGGGAAAGCGGAAGACGTGCAGGTTTCGTTGCTCCAGGTGCGCCAGATTCTCCTCCGGTCCGGTAAACGCGGCGATCGGCGCGAAGTGGCGAGCTACACTCTCAGCCGCCTGCGCCAGCAACGGCACGCTTCCGGCAATGCCGCCGAACCGCGGATCCAGATGTTCCGCAACTTGCAGCCAAACGGCCGACGCTTTTTTGGCTTCCGCTTTTTCTTCAATCGCGAGACTATATGCACTGGCTGGCAAGGTGCGCCACCTCCGAAGCCCAAATTTCGGGAGAATATCGAGCAATAATTTCGCGTGACCGCTGTCCCATCTCGGCGATCCGGCGTTCGTTCAATCGGGCGACGCGTAGCATGGCTGCGGTCAGCGCGCCGCACTCGCGCGGATCGAAGACGAAGCCGTTGACCTCATCTTCCACCAGGTCTTCGACGCTGCCGCAGCGGCTCGACGCCAGCACCGGCAGGCCTGAAGCCATCGCCTCGTTGATCACCAGGCCCCAAGGCTCGCGCGTGCTGGGCAGCACCAGGCATCGCGCGAACGCATAATACGGCGGCAATTCGCGCACGGACTTCATGCCTTCGAAATGGACACATTCGGACACGCCCAGTTCTTCTGCCATGCGGGCAAGCGTGTCGCGCAACGGGCCATCGCCGCACAGGACCAGGTGCGAGCGTCCACCCGCCCCGCGAAATTCGGCAAAACTGCGTACCAGTTGCTCGACGTTTTTTTCCGGTGAGAAGCGTCCCACAAAGAGGAAGTAATCCTCCGGCAATCCGAGAGCCGCGCGACTCTCCGAGGCGCGCATACGGTCGGCCTCCCCCGCGAAGAAGTGGTTGTCGACTACGTCGTAGCCACGGCGAATCGTTTCCGGCCGGACGCCCAGTTCACGTAGATAGCGGACGTGCGGTTTTCCTCCGGCGATCGCGGAATCAAACAGCAGCCGGACGATCCACCGCTTCGCAGACTCTTTCCACCAAACCCGGCTGTGGTCTTCCCGCGTCGTCTCCGACATCAGGACGCTGTGGCGCCGATGGAGCTTGGCCCACATAGCGGCCATCAACGCCGGAACCGTGTAGTAGCCAGGTACGAGCACCATCGCCGGATTGGCGGTCCGCAGTTTTCGCCAAAGCTCCACTCCCACGCGCCCCTGCCCCGCAGTGCGCCAGTCCGCCTGTGGCATCAGGGTCTCGATCGGCAGGCCTTGCCGCTCGTCGCTCCGGAAGCGGAGGCCCGCATGCTCCCCGCAGCCTCCTACCAGTTCGATGCCGAGCACTTTTCCTCGCAGCATCGAGTGGTCGGATAGCGCGCGCAATCGTGCGATGTGATAGGCGTACCAGTCTGTCCAGATGACGGCGATCACGGTCTACCTCTTGGTCATGGTCACGAAATAGTCACGGGCGATCGGCTCGATTTCGACCCGCACGTCCTTCACGTTCGCAAAGAGCTTCTCCAGATCCTCGCGATGATAGAGATACAGCGGGCAGCGCCGGCGGTAACGCACCTGGCGTTGCCACGCGAGAATTCCGCCCGCTGCCGGGAAGGAGAAGAACGCCTTACGTCGCGTCAGCGAATTCACCCGGTCGATCAGCGCCGCGGGCTCACTGACGTAGTCCATGAAACCCATCACCACCACGTAGTCGAACGGCGCTTCGGGACGGTACTGTGTGAAATCGCCGGCCAGAAACTCGCAGCAGTCCGATACTCCCGCCACTTTCGCCTGCTGTCGCGCCAGTTCGATCATGCCCTCGGCGAAATCGATGCCGGTCACCCGGGCGGCGCCGCGTCGCGCCAGCGCGATCCCGTAGTGTCCGGGGCCGCAGCCGACATCCAGAACGGTTCGGGCCACTACCGGTGTAGCGCCTTCCAGCGTCTTGATGTACCGGAGTTGCATGCTCTTTCGCAGCGTGCGGTTGATCAGATTGTTGAAGACTCCATTGCGGCTGCTGTAGATCGCATTGAAATCCCCCGCATAGGAGTGAAAAAATTCCTGGGTTTGGGTTGCTGTACTAGTCTCAGACATTTGATTGCTCCAATGAGTCGCCATAGCGCTTGATATATTCCTGAAACGTAATCATGGGGAACTCCGAAAGGATCCCCGCTACTTTGGGTTCGGTAGTTCGCAAATTCACGTATGACTTGAATCGCCGGTGCAGCGGCATGCGCAGTCGCGGATGATCGGGGTTGATCTCACGCGGATGCACATAATAGATCACCGGACGCGCCTCCGCACGGACCTTGTGGGCCATCCGCCGGATGAGCCACAGCGGGAACAGCCTCAGATATCCCCCGCCGAAGAAACAGAACGCGCGTGGATACGCATCCGCCACGCTGATGGGAAACTCAATCAACTCCCCCCAGTCGCCCACCAGGCGATACGGGGCGCGACGCGCCGTGCTGATGCCGCCGTGCTGCCGCGCCGCCGGAAACACCGACGAATCGTACTCGTATCCCGCTTCGAGCAGCGTCTCGAAGAACCACGGCGTGCGGTCGATCACCGAGAATCCCGCGGCGCGATACCCCCGCACCGGGCATCCGGCGAGGTCTTCCAAAATGCAGCGGGCACTCACCGAATCCTCGCGAAAGCGCCGCGCCGTCATCTGAAACACCAGCCGATGCGCAAAGCCGTGCGACGCGATCTCGTGCCCACGCGCTACGGCCTCATGCACCAGACTCGGGAATCGCCGGGCCACCCATCCTAGAAAGAAACAGGTGGCGTGCACACCGCGCTCCGACATCAAATCCAGCAGCCGCATGAAGTCTCGTTCCACGCACGATGGCAACAGATCCCACAAGTGAATTGCCGGCGTTCCCGGGACCTGGAGGATGTGATACCAGTCCTCCACATCGATGGAGAATATCGACTCGACCTCGCCCGGACGTGGGCGGGGAGTGGTATCCGGCGCCTTGGTCCGCGTGAGACTTACTTGAGGCATTCCACTACCTCCGGTTCGAAATACTCGGCCTCGGCAAACTCCTCCGGTGGCACCGGCCACAACTCCCATCTCGCACGGGACCCTCGGGCGAAGCCCCAGAACAGCCAGATGGGCACCGACAACTCGATCACCCGGAACAACACCGCCTCGATGGTCTGCATCACCAGGTAAATCGAGAGTGCCGAGATGATCACGTACTGCGCCTTCCACACGCCGCCTTGGCTGCGCATCTTGTGCCAGACCGTGCCGTAGAATCGGCCGATCAGCCACATCACCGGCAGGCTCAGCCACCGGAATTCGAGCCATAGGTCGGCGATAAGCCCGGGCGCCGAACCATCCGCGCCATTCCAGCCAAGCGCATCGGCGAAGCCTTCCCCGGTCCCCGCGTTGTGCTCCAACTCGGGAACTCCGAAGTCGGCATACTTGTTGGGCCACACCGCGCGCGGAATCGGCCGCACCATCAATTGCGCGGCGTAGCGGCGTCCCCAAAAGAATGTGCCGCGCTGCTCCGCGCTGAGCAGCGAGCCCGTGCCGTAGATGAATTCATTGCCCGTATCGGGCTTCTCCACCATGCCCGACACGTCGGTGGTGAAGCTGAAATCGGAGCCCAGGTAGATGCTCTGCCGGTTCACCACCAGCAGCAGGATGAAGTACCCGATTGCCACACCGCCCAGCACCATGGTGATAATGGCGGGCCGGCGGCAACGATACAGATACCAGCTCATGCCGACCAGTACGCTGATCATGAAAGTGGGACCGCGGCGCGCGGTGAAGAACGCCTGCACCATCCACGGCAACAGGAAAGGAGCGATCAGCAAAAGATGAATCGGACGGAGCCCGCTGCGGATTCCGGCGTACAGGATCATCAGAAACGCCGGGAACATCAGCAGCGCGGCGTCGCGCACATAACCGCTATCGTCCCATCCACCCGAATACGGCTTGCCAAAAGCCTCGCTGAACCCTCCCACCTCGATGATCGAAAAGCTCCAGGCCGCCAGCCCCACAAGTCCAAGCAGAGTACCGCCCACCAGGAGCCTTCGATTGAGGCTCGCCGAAAGCGGCGGCTCCGGCAGACTCGGCAACACCCGCGTGCCGCAGCTCAGGCACCCCATCACCAGCGCCAGAATGCCGAGCACGTTCATGGTCTGCACAAACGAGAGCTGATCGGGGTGAAAGAAACCCTCCAATCCGTGCGTGGTATTGAGCTTGAGTGGCATCCAGCCGTATATGAATCCCAGCATCGGGCCGAGGAACATCAGGGGATGGAACACATCGCGAGTGCCGTCGTATGCGCATATCATGGCCGCGATAACGATGGCAATGGCGGCCCACACCAGATATTCAAACGGCAGCATATTGAACCACCGACGCGATTCCGCCGCGGAATCGCTCCCAAGTGAATTCGCGAGCACGTTCCCGAGCTGCGGTTCCCATTGCCCTAAGGCGCGCTCGATGTACGAGTGCCCACTCAATTGCCTCGGCAATCGCAGATGCGCTTTCCGGCTCGATTACAAAGCCCTCGTCGCCATTCCGAATCAGGTCCGGAGCGGCGGTCCTGGTAGTTGCCGCCACCGGCAGTCCCGCCGCCATGGCCTCCAAAAGGACATGCCCGAATCCCTCGGCCAACGACGGAAAAACGAACAAGTCAGACGAAGCGTAGGCTTCGGAAAGCTCCACCGCGCTGGCGGACGGGCACACCTTCACCACGTCCTCAAAGCCGCGAAACAGCATCAAGTCATCCACCGCCCAACCGCACACCGTCACTTCCACCTGACGTGTATCCAACAGACGCAGCGCTTCGAGCAAATAGCGGATGCCTTTACGCTGGGTGATGCTGCCCACGAAGAGCAGTTTCAGGCGCCCCTGCGCGCGCGCGCCCGTTTTCTGAAACCGCTCCGGCCGAACGCCGTACGGCACAATGTGTACACGGCCCGCGTCGATCCCGTGCTCCACCAGCGTGTCCCTGGTGAAGCTGGAGGCTGCGATCCAGTGGTCGGCCATATGCGGCTCCGCGGCCAGCCGCGCGAAGTCCTGCTCGGGCAGCGCCAGTTCCCATTCGCGCTGCAGTGTGGGCGCGCACTCGGGATGTCTCTCGAGTTCCGCGCTGAGAATGCGGCGCACGCTCAACGGATGCGGGTGAAGTTGGAACAGAATCTTCGGCACGTTTTCGCCGCACTCGGAAAACGCGCTAAACCCGTAGTAGCTGTAGGCCAGCAGGGCAGCGCCCCTCTTCCGCGCGAGCTTGCCGGCGCGCCGCCCCAGCACATCATCCGACCAGCGCAGTGCCGCCCGCTGCCAACCGAACGGAGTGCTCTTCATCCGTGTCGCCGCTACCGACGACACTCCGCTCGCCAGGCAACTCCGCGTCTGCCGCCCGGGCAGCGCTCTTTCATTCCGTGCGTGCAACAGCCGCGTCGCTCGCGACGGGAGCATCCGCTCCACCGCCGCCGCCCAGGGGCGATCGGCAGGCCAGTACAGGTCGGTCACCAGCGCCTCCAGCATGCCCGCTTCTTCGAGCGCACACGCCGTCTGGTAGAGATCGCGAGCACCGCGATGTGCCACCACTACGCGCATCAGACCAATGCCTCCAGCAGAGTCCGCATTTTCCTTGCTGAGTTTGCCCAGGTATACTGCCGAGCGCGATCCGGCCCCTTCACGCGCCACTGGTCGGCCACCGCGCTCGACGTCACAAATGAGCGGATCGCGTCAATATGCGCGCCGGTATCGTCCGTCGGCAGTAATAGCGCGCAGTCGCCGGCTACCTCCGGAATTGACGTACAGTTCGACGAGATTACCGGCGCACCACACGCCATCGCTTCCAGGATCGGCAGTCCGAAGCCTTCATAGCGCGACGGGAACCACACCACCGCCGCCGAATGATAGAGTGCGCACATCACGTCATCGGTGACATGGCCCGGGATGACGATGGAGTCACCGTGCGCCTTGGCGCGCTCGAGATAAGACGGGTCGCTGGCGTTGCTCGTCACGATCAGCTTTAATCCCGGAAGCAACTCACGTATGGTCTTCCATGCCGACAGCACCAGGTCGCCATTTTTACGATGGTCGAGACCGCAGGGCAGCAGGACAAACTGACGAGGCTCCAGCCCCAGCACCCGTACTGAGTCCAACGCTTCCTGGCTGGGAGGTTCGAAGAATCGCTGGGGTGTTCCGTGTGGAACCACGCGCAGCCGGTCGCGCATCCCAGGCCAGAAATGGGCCAGCCGCTCCGCTGAAAATGTCGAGGCGGTGTGAAGGAGGTCGGCCTTGCGCTCCAGCACGCGATAGAGACAATTCCACTTCATCCGTTGCTTGAGAATCGATAGCCCCCGGCGATGTGCCTGCGGTTCCAGATGCGCGGCGTCGTTGAGAGTCACTACCAGGCGGCTGCGCTTCACGGGAACGTACGACTCTGAGGTGCACAGCGTGACCTGCACATCGGGCCACCACGCCTCGGCCGTGGGACGCGCCAGAAACAGCCAACGCGCCTGCTGCGATGAAGTGTCGCGCGGAAAGAGATAATGCTTCAGCCCCGTCCACGAGGGGCCAGCTTCAGGAGCGATCCGCTGATAATCTCCCGAGTCGCCCAGTACCCGGACATCGGTGCCACCGCAAGCCGCCAGGTTCTCTGTCAGGCATCGCGCCGCGCGTCCGGCGCCAGTCGACTTCACAATTCGGCGCAGATGTACGTAAGCGAGTACGTTCAGCATGGTACCCTCCGGGCGCACAGCCCCCAGAACGCGGACCAAGCCATCTGGCGGCACTTCACCAGCGGCGGCAGGGATCCAACCGAGCGGCCGGCGCGAAATGTCGCGGCCAGCAGCACCAGTGTCAGTGCCGCGATGGCCGCACTCAGAGACAGCCGCAAGTCAGGGCGCGCAAACCGCACCCACCCCAGCACCCCGAATAACAGCGAGCCAGCCATCATGGGCATGGAAATCGCAGTCATTCCGCGTGGCAGGGCCCGCCTCCGCCACAGGCATACCAGCACCAGGACGGCGCTGACCAGATGCATTGCGAGCATGATCGCGGTCGCCGAAACCGCCGCGCCGCGCGGAATGAACACAGGTCCCATCGCGATCACTGCCACCGCCCAGAGGCCGTTGATGATGCCAATCCACTTCAGGGAAAGAATCGTGAGTCGTGATGCAGCGGGCGCCGCCGCCATATGCACCAACGCCGTCGCAATCGCAATCGCCGCCGCCGGCTCCGCGCCCGCGAACGCCCTCCCAAAGAGCAGTCCGACAGTCCATGGTAGTACCGCGATCGCCATCCCCGTGAGCGCCAGCGCGAGCATCGACGCAAGCAGTGTGGACGCGATCAGCACACGCTCGGGCCCGCCATATCCCGCTCCAGCTTCATCGGTCAACAAGGCGTAACACGCCTGCTGCACCAGGCCAGGCGCCATCGCGAGAACGTTGCGCATCTGCGTCGCCGCGATGTAGAAGCTCATCTGCAACATGCTGTGGTCGGCGCGGCTAACCAGCGAAGCAGTCCACCACCCCGCCGCGTTCAGACCGACCACGCCTACCAATTGCCCCAATCCGAATAGCCACACCGCCGAAACGCGGACCCGCGATCCCGGCGAGCCGCCGGACAGCCGCACCGTCAACCCCAACGGGTGCGCGAAAACGACGCAAACCAATACCGCTGCGAGTGCCGCCGACGCTTGTCCGCCGATCATCGCCATCGGCCCCACAAACGTCGCGGCCGGGATGAAGAGCAGCATGCCGCCGCCCGCCACCAGTGAGAGCGTCAGCAGCGCCGCGTAGCGCCGTTGGCCAATCAGGAACCCGCGCGTGCACTCCAGCAGAATAATGGCCGCCGAAGACACCGCCGCCAGGTGGAGCAGCGGAGTCAGTGCGGGCTTGCCGATGAGGCGTGAAGCAATCGGTCCCGCAGCCGCCCAAAGCAATGCAGCCGCCACCAGGGCCGATTGCGCACTCACCATGGCCAGGGTACGCTGCAATTGCGCGTACTCGGGCGTGCCGAAGGGATACATCCCTGAAAATCGATTCGCGGTGGTCCCGATTCCCGCTCCTGCGTATGCCGCCACGCTGTTCGCCGTAGTCAGCGCCAGCGAGTACGTACCGAACACGCCGGTGCCTCCGATCCGCGCCGCGAGCAGGTGTGCGATGAATCCCAGGCCTCGCTCGATCGAGACGGCAACGCCGATCGACGACGTTCCAGTGAACAACGAGTTCGATAGCGAGGGTGCGCTCGGGGGCGCCTCTTCCCGTTCCGTGATTTGGGGTACCGTCGCCATAACATTAAGCGGTGCGAGCGTAACGGCCGTAGCTGCCATAGCCGCGGAACCGGCTGCCGTTGCGGGGACTCCAGTCGTTCAGGATCGAGCCCAGGACGTGTGTGCCGTCTTCCAGAAAACACCGCTGCGCGGCGGTAGCCAGGTCGATGGTGGTCTTTCCCGCACGGAACACCAGCAGGATTCCGTCCGCCAGCTTGCCCAACACGCGGGCGTCCGCAATATGCACCATGGGCGGACTATCGATCAGCACGATATCGAACTGCTCTCTGACGCGGCGCACGAACTGCAGCATGCGCGCCGAATGCAACAGGCGCGGCTCGAAGAACAGCGGATCGCCCGCGGCCATGAAGTAGAAGTTGGGCAGCCGCCAACTGCTCCCCACCGAGGTGATAGGCACTTCGTCAATCGGCTCGTCGCCGCGAAGAATCGCGATCAACCCCGGATCGGACTCCGACCGGAACAGCGTGCTCAGTGAAGTGCGGCGCAGGTCGCCATCCACCAACAGAACCTTGCGATCGATCTGCGCCAGGGCAATCGCCAGGTTGCTGGCGATCGTGCTCTTGCCATCCCCCGGCTCAGGACTGGTAACGACGAACACTTTCGCACCGGCGCCATTCTCGCGCGCGAACAGAACGGAGTTCATCGCCGCGGCAAAACTCTCCGCAAGTGCCGAATTCTTCTGCCGCAAGACCGCCAACTCGAGCCGGCTTTCCGGCACATCGATATCCATGATGCCGGGCTCTTCGCGCCGCGAGAGCCGAGGCCAGCCCTGTCGCGCCGAGACCGACGGGATCACGCCCAGTTCCCGCAAGTTCAGCAACTCGGGTGCCTCACCGGGATCCTGCAAGCTGCGGTCGTTGCGCGAGCGCAGGCAGGCCAGGGTGAGTCCGAGAAACACCCCTCCGAACGCTCCCACGATACAGTTCGATTTCCAGTTGGGAGAAAAGGGACGCTGCGGCGGATTAGCACGGTCGACGATCTGAATCGTGCTGGCGCGCATCGCCGACGCGATTCCCAACTCTTCCACGCGGTGGAGAATTCCCTGATACAGCGTTCGGCCCGACTCCACTTCGCTCTTCAGCAGGTTGTACTGCACCATCTTGGGGGCCTCGCCGGAGAGGCTCGACACCATCAGGGTGTAGTTCTCCTTCAGCATGTTCTGCCGCAGCAGGGAGGCCTGGTAGTCGTTCTTCATTCGGCGCAAGGTAGCCGTACGCTCCTGCTGGAGCGAACTCTCCAGGACTTTGATCTGCGACTGCACCTCCTGGTACCGGTAATTCGCCGGAGTCATCGTGGTCCCAAGAAGCGCAAGCTGCCTGCGAAGATCGGTGAGTTTGACTTCGTATTCGCGCGCGGGCCCATCGCTCAACAAGGTCAGCGACTCGGGCGAAGAGGCCGACGCCAACTCATACGCCGACTGTTTGCGCATGCGGTCCTCTTCCGCCGCGGTCAACTCCGTTTGCATCTGGCGAAGCTTGTCCTGCGAAAGACTCTCGTTCTCGGCCAGTACCACGGCGGAGTCCTTCGCGGCGCGTTGCAACTCCTCCTCGGACTTGGCCAGACGCTTCTTGGTGTCCTCCAGCTGGTGGCTCAGCCAGTTCTCGGTCTGTTGCGCGGTTTGCCAGCGGCTTTCCGCGTTCTGAGCCGTATATTCCGTCGCGAGCGAATTGCAAAAGTCGGCAGCCAGATTGGGATCGCGCGCATCGCAGAGCACCTCCACGATCCGCGTCAGCCCCAGCGTTCTCGCTTTAATGGTCTTCCCGATTTCATCCAGAGCATTTCGCCTGTCAACCGCGCTGGTCGGCGGCGGCGAGAAATTCTTGCTCCACGCCGCAATGTCTGAAGTCTGCGCGCCTGCCGGTGCCTCCGGAGTCTTACTGAGCTTCTCGACGACCCGCCGCGCCATCGCCTCACTCTCCAGAATTTTGATCTCGGTCTGAATGTACGATTCGGCCGGTGCGCTCGAGTTGTTGGTGGGCTCGGCGTTCCCCCTCATGTTGAGGATGTTCTGGTCGAACTGTTGAATGTCGAGCGTCACGCGCGCGCGATACAGGGGATGCGACAGATAGGCGATTAGTGCGCCCGCAAGCGCTCCCGCCGCCGCTAGAAGAACAATCGACAGAAGGTGACGCTGGATGATGTGCAAATACTCCAGCATCTGGGTGTGCTCGTGTCCAGCGGGTTCACGCGAAGCCGGATAATACAGATAGGCTTCGGGCCTCGGCGCGCCGTATTGCCTGGACGGCACTCCTCTGCGATATCCGTTAATCTCGTTTGGCATAGGTCATCCTGAAATGCAAGCCCTGCGTTGCAATTGCGCTTCGAACTGGCGGACTGCCTCAGCGCCAAATCACCAGCCCGGTACCGATTTGGATCGCCGCTTCCAGGCTTCGTGTGGTGACGCTCTTCGCTGTGCTGTTGGGGATGAACAAGATGTCTGACGGATGCAACGCCACATCTTTGTCTTTTCCAGACAAAATACGCGAGACATTGATGGGCTCTTCCTTCCGTTCGGTCTCGCCGGTGGAACGTAGGATTCGCGCCTTGCCGGGAGCCGCTCGCACTTGCAGCCCTTCCGCCATCGACAGCGCCTCCAGCACCGTCATCGAAGTTCGGCTGCCCATCACGAATCCGCCAGATTTCTTGACCTCTCCCAGTACATAGATCAGTGGTGACTGCGGGATCGAAATCACGTCGTTGGGCCGAATGAGAATGTTCTCCTCCGGATTCCGGCTTTCGATTAGGCCGCTGAGCCGTACCTCCGCCACGCTGAACTTGCCGCTCCCATCGTCGTGCGCCGATGCCAGAGGGATCCTTCCCCATTGCAGTTCGCGTGTGATCTTGACGACAGGGCCTGCATCAGGTTTAGTACCTCCAGCCATCGAAATGATCTCCAGCAGCGTTTTTCGTCCCTGTAGTTGCTGTACGCCAGGGTTAGCTACAGCTCCGACGACGGAAACTGGCTGGCTGCGGAACTCACTGACGGTAACTGTGACTTGGGGATCTATATAGTACTTACGTAATAGATCGCGGAGAGAAGCTTCTAGCGCGGTTACATCCAGCCCGGATACTTTGACTGAGCCCACGAGCGGCAGATTGAGGTATCCGTCGGGTTGCACGCGGTAGGGTTTATCCGATATCTCCTCGCAATGCAGGGCGCGGATAAGAATCTGGTCCTCGGGTCCTAAAACGTAAGTGGAGCGCTGTTCGGGACTCGGCAAAGGGCCCGAGCCAACAGTCTGAGACTGTAATATTGTTACCGTCGTGAGTGCTGCGACAATCACCCAATGCGTACGGTAGCTCACAACCTGTGCAGCGGCTCGACTGACAGCAATCACAGCCAACATGAATCAGACTGTAGCATCCACGAAGTCGCATGGGGCAGGAGGGATTTGACAGCCACGGGGTGGCTGAAAACCCAGCGTCTGAGGGGGAACCCACCATCCGGTTGTATGATTGAGTGCAGATCACATGTAAACCGGTACCCTAATTCTCTTTCCCTACTTGGAGCGTCTCTTGATTGCGTGTATATTCGAAGGGCAGCCTCGTTTGCTTCCCGCGTTTTGCCCGGAACGCGGTCTAAAACTACCTACTTCATGTAATCAGGAGATTTCGTAGTGACGCGAGAAGTATACAACGGCCCGTCTAAATCATTCACCGCTCTCATCGTCCAGGATGCGATCTTCCGCTCCAAAACGTGGGCGGAGCGCATCGCCGATGTGAGCGAGGATTTGGTCTCGGTCCGGTTTCCGGATCGAATAGAAGACTTGGTTCACTGCTGCTCGCGCTTTGACGACTGCATTGCCTTGATCGATCAGCGCATGTTTGATTCGGTCACGCCGCAGGTGCTGGCAAGTCTTTCGCGTTCCGGTGGATCGGTCCGGCTGATTGCGAGAATTGAAGGCGAAGAAACCACCGAGGACTTGGCGCGCCTGCTGCTGCGAGGCTGCCACGGCTTCGTGAACGAGCGAATCTCGCGATCGTCCTTGCGGCGGGTATTGCGAGTCGTCAGCCAGGGCGAAGTTGCAGCCACGCGAAAGGTCTTGTCGCGCGCACTGCAAGGCCTGTTGGCAGGCAGCGGCCAGCCCAAGCTCAGCCGCCGCGAGCAGGAAGTGGTGGCACTGCTGAGCCAGCGCTTGAGCAACAAGAACATTGCGCAACATCTTTACATTAGTGAAGAGACCTTGCGCTGGCACTTGCGGAATCTGTACACCAAGACCGGTCTCGAATCGCGCCAGGAACTCGAGGAATACGCCGCCAATACCATCCAACAGAACCGGCCAGCGGGGCAGGATCTGAAAGCCCTTGCCGCCGGCGGTGCACAGGATTAGACGTGTCGTGCGAAGGTCGTCACTGAGCCGGTGACCAGGACAGTTGTGCTACAGCGCTTCCTTGAGACTGGAAATAATCCATTTCGATCAGATGCGTTCCTGCGGTCAGCGTGGCGCCGACCGGAACTGGTAGAGCTCCGTGCTGGCTCCAGTTGCTGTAGATCAACTGGCCATCGATATACAGCCGGCTTCCGTCGTCTGAGCTGACCGTGAATTGGTAAGATCCGCCCTGAAAGGAAAAATTGCCCTGCCAGCGCACCGAGTAATTGTCCGGTCCTAATGCCGCCGGGCCTTGGGGACCGGTACCGCTCCAATCGAAGTGGATCACGGGATCGGTCCGATTGAATACGAAAACGTCAAAGTTCTGGCCGCTGTAATAACAGCCCATGAAAGCGTTGGTTGCGGCGGGTCCGCAGGATTGCGGTGCTGTCGGAGCGGGCGCTGCCGCATTGCTGATCGTGACCGTGACTGCAGGCGACGTTGCGTTGTTCCCTGCCTGGTCGCGCACGGTGGCGGTCAACGAGTGACTCCCGTTGGCAACGCTGCTGGTGTTTACGGTGATGCTGTAGGGCGCGGCGGTGAGCTGCGCTCCCACATTCGCTCCGTCAATCTGGAACTGCACTCCTGTGACACCAGCGGGGGCGGAGACTGTCGCGGCAATGTTGACGGTACCCGACAGCGTCGCGCCATTCGCCGGCGAGGTAATGGAGATCGTGGGCTGCGCCGGTGCAGGCCCTACTGGTGCCGGAGCACCTCCCGAAGGTCCGCTCCACGAAAGCTGCGCCACGGCGCCGCCTTGCGCCTGGAAATAATCGAACTCGATCAGGTGCGTGCCGGCCGTCAACGTGGCGTTCACACTCACCGGAAGCGCGCCGTGGGGCACCCAGTTGCTGTACACCTGTTGGCCGTCGATCAGAAGCTTTCCGCCATCGTCCGTGTTCAAGGTGAACTGGTAGGTTCCCGCCTGGAATTGGAAATTCCCCAGCCAGCGTACTGAATAGTTATCCGGCCCGAGAGCTATGGGTCCCTGGGGCCCGGTGCCGCTCCAGTCGAAATGGATCACCGGATCGGTTCGCGTAAATACCAACGTATTGAAATTTTGCCCATTGTAATAGCAACCAATGAATGTGTTCGCCCCGGGACTGCAACCACTCGAAGGCGCGCCAGACGCCACGTTGTTCACTGTGAACGAAACCGTTGAGGAGTTGCCCGCGTTGCCGGCCGCATCCATCGCCACCGCCGACACGCTGTGCTGGGCGTTCGAAAGCGTAGTCGTATCCAGTGTCGCCGAATAAGGCGCGCTCGTGAGCTTCACGCCGTAGTTCACGCCATCCAGCTTGAATTGCACGCTGGCCACGCCCACATTGTCCGACGCACTCGCCGTCAAGGTGATCGTTCCCGACACCGAGCTGGCGCTTGCGGGCGCTGTGATGGATACCGTAGGTGGAAGCGTATCAGCAGTGGCATTGGCGATCGTGATCGCAATGCTCGCGCTTCCTGAATTGCCGGCATGATCGGTAGCGACCGCCACGAGGGTATGCGGGCCATTCGCGAACAGAG
Organism: Bryobacteraceae bacterium; assembly: GCA_035295745.1. GTDB lineage: Bacteria > Acidobacteriota > Terriglobia > Bryobacterales > Bryobacteraceae > JAIQFL01. Next base: position 54,665 of record DATGIL010000016.1, read on the forward strand.
CGGGATTGAGAGTCGTCGAATAAGGAGGCGTGAGGATCGCAGCACCGATCGGTGTGCTATCCACCAGGAATTGCACGCGCGCGACCCCTACATTGTCGGAAGCCGAAGCCGACACGGTCACCGTCGTCGAGATCGTGCTGTTGGGCAGCGGGCTCGATATGGAAATGCTGGGCGGCGTCGTGTCGGTGGCCGGATGCCCCGCAGCCTGGTAGATAGACTTCACGCTCGCCAACGAACCATCGTCAAACCAACCGCGGAACATCAGCACATCGCCCTGGCTAACCGCGTTCAGCAACTGTGCATAATCCTGTTGGATGGGAGCGTCCGCCAGGTTCAAAATGGCAAATCCCTGCGGATACACCAGCCGCGCGTCCGCCTCTGCAGACATGTAGCCCTGGTTCACCTGCCGGTAAGGCGCACTGTAGGCGTAATACTGTAGATTGGAATGCTCCGGCATGATCAGCACGCCGGGCTCCGCCGCGGAGACTCGTTGCAACACGCCAGGATCCATCGGACTACCCGGACCGCCATCCGAATCGATGTAGAAAATCGTCGCGCCCCAGCGACTTCGCGCGTAGTTGATCTTGTTGATCAGCAGTTGCGTCGGGTCCGCGACATCCTGCTGCGAGGCACTGCTCCCGCCGGGTCCCAGCACAAACTGTTGCGGACGCACGCACACGCCCACTTTCAGCCCGGCATCCCGGAACTTCTGGAAGTAAGCGTCGGCCACATTCGCCATCTCGGGCGCGGTGGTCGCAAGCACCGTGGGGTCACAGACGTAGCTGGTCGGTTGCGGGAATTGCTCGCCTTCGATGTCCCACGTGATCATCCCCTGCGCATTAGCGCTCTGCAGGATTTGGATACTGTTGTCCGCCCATTGCAGAACGCGCGTCTTGAAGGCGGCAAGCCCGGCGGCGGTGGTCACGTCGATGGTCGGATCCAGCAGCCAGCCTCGCGGATTCGTCGGATAGCCCGCATTCGAGGTCCCCAGAATCAGCATCCCGATCGGCCGGCGGTCCGCCCAATTCAATTGCGATGGGAAAACGGCGCCAAAGCTCTGATACAGATCGCCCCCCAACGCCTGCAAGGTCGAACCCGGTGTACCGAAGCGCAGCGACAGATGGTATTGGTCCGAGGCACCCGGCGCGATCGGCCGGTTGATGAAGGGCCAAAACGTCGGGTACATTGGATCGCGGTTGGTGTTGACGCGCAGGGGGAAGGTGGTATTCGTGGGAT
>DATGIL010000017.1:0-48614 GCA_035295745.1 Bryobacteraceae bacterium
AGAGACGCTCCCTCACGGTCGCGGCTCGTAGCCTACCCGAAGTCGCGGCTCGTAAACTACCCAAATACGTTTCGCGCGATACGTGTGCTTACGAGCCGCGCGCGTAAGCAAGCGATGCCTCATCGTATGTGGGGCAGGCGCCCCCGGATTTTCACAGCTTTTCACGCTCACGGTCGCGGTCGCGGCTCGTAGCCTACCGCAATACGTTCGCGATACGTGCACTTGCGAGCCGCGCGCGTCAGCAAGCTATGTCCGGATTTTTCACAGCTTCTCACACTCACACCTCACTCGTTGAAAGCTCTCAACAGTTCTGCGAACTCGAAGTTCATCGCGTCCATTGCCATTTGCGTCCACTACCATCTCCCAGGCGGCGTCGAAGATCGCCTCAGGCCACTAAGCGCCGCCAGGTATCGCTGGCCACCCTCCTCTCCGGAAGCGGGCCCGAGGTTCGCTATCATCGTATTAATTAGATGATCGCCCTCACTGGGGTCTCCAAGCACTTCAACGGGAAACGCCAAGTTATAGCTCTTGATTCGATCGACCTGCAGATCGAGCGCGGCGAAATGGTCTCCATCGTGGGCCCCTCGGGCTCCGGGAAGTCCACGCTCCTGAATCTCATCGGCGGATTGGACCGACCCTCGTCCGGCGAGATTCGCATTGATGGTCAAGCCGTGGCGTCGCTCTCCGATGACGACCTGACTCGCCTTCGACGCGACAAGATCGGCTTCATCTTTCAGTTCTTCAATCTCCTGCCGAGCCTGACCTGCGTCGAAAACGTCGCCCTGCCGCTCCACTTGAAGGGCCTCAAGCGGAAGGAGATTGACAAGCGCGCCCGCGATCTCCTGGAACTGGTGCAACTCGGGCAGCGCCTCGACCATCTTCCCGATGAGTTATCGGGCGGCGAACGCCAGCGCGTCGCCATTGCCCGCGCACTGGCCTTCTATCCCCCGGTATTGCTGGCCGATGAACCCACCGGCAACCTGGACAGCCACACCGGAGCCGAGATCCTCAGCCTGATCCGCGACCTGCACCAGCGCCTTAACGCCACCATCCTGATCGTCACCCACGATCCCAGCGTCGCCGAAAGTTGCCCTCGCACCGTCACCTTGCGCGATGCCCGCATTGCCGGAGATCTTCGCCGATGATTCTGCTTCGCCTGATCAGTTGGCCGTATGTGCGCAAGCACCTGTTGCGCAGTGTCCTGACCACCGCCGGCATCGTGCTCGGCGTCGCTCTGCTCGTCGGCATGCAGACCGCCAACCAGTCCGTCCTCCAGTCGTTCAATCGGACCGTGGACCGCATCGCCGGCAAGACTCAATTGCAGGTCACGGCTGGAGACTCGGGATTCACCGAAGATGTTCTGGAACGAGTCGAAGCTGTCCCGGGAGTGAAGGCAGCCGCGCCCGCGATCGAAGCCTCCGTCGACACCAATCTTCACGGTCAAGGCAAACTCCTGATCCTCGCTGTCGACATGACCGGCGACCGCAGCTTGCGTGACTACGATTTCGAAAATGGCGACGAGGACGTGATCGACGATCCACTCGTCTTTCTTGCGCAGCCCGATTCACTCATCATCACCCGCGAGTTCGCCGACCGCAATTCGCTCAGCAATGGCAGCAAGCTCGCCTTCGACACCATGGAGGGCCGCAAGCAGTTCACGGTTCGCGGCATCTTGAAGGCCGGAGGATTGGCGGCGGCCTTCGGCGGCAATCTCGGGATCATGGATATCTACGCCGCCCAAAAGGTCTTTGGCCGCGGCCGCCGCTTCGATCGCATCGACGTCGGTTTAGATCCGAGCGTCTCGATTGAGCAGGGCGAGGCGGTGTTGCGCAAGGCCCTCGGCCCCGGCTTGACCGTGGAACCGCCGTCGGGCCGCGGCCGTCAGTTCGAGTCGTTGATCGGTGTCTACACCGCCGCCACCGGCATCTCGAGTCTTTTCGCATTGTTCATCGGGATGTTCATCATCTACAATTCGTTCTCGATCGCGGTGACGCAAAGGCGATCCGAGATCGGAATCCTGCGCGCATTGGGCGCCACCCGCCGCCAGATTCGCACGCTGTTCCTCGGCGAGAGCGCGGTGGCCGGTCTGATTGGATCTTCTATCGGCGCGTTCGTGGGGCTCGCACTGGCACGCAATCTCACCGCGACCACCGGTCGGTTGATGGACCAGTTGTTCGGCGTTCCGAACAGCACCGACCAGGTGCTCGTCGATCCCAACCTCGTCGTGGGCGCGATCGCTCTGGGAGTGGTGATGAGTATGATCGCGGCCTTCATCCCTGCCCGCAATGCCGCGCGAGTGGAACCGATTCAGGCGCTGCAGAAAGGGCGCTACCAGGTACTCGGAGCGGGCGAGAGCCGGACCCGCCGTATCACCGCCCTGATCGCAACCGGCATCGCGCTCGCCTGCCTGCCCTTCAGCCAATATCACACCGCCTTGTTTGGCGGCTTTATCCTGACGGCACTCGCCTGCCTGCTGCTCACCCCCTTTCTCTCCCTGGAGATGGCCAAGCTCTTGCGCCGCCCACTCAAGAGCCTGAGGCCCATCGAAGGTTCGCTGGCAGCCGACAGCCTGATCCAGGCGCCACGACGCACATCTGCGACCGTTGCCGCCCTGATGCTCTCACTCGCACTCGTCATCGGGCAGGGGGGAATGGCGCGCTCGAGCGTTGAATCGCTGCGCGATTGGATGGAGGGTACGCTCAATCCCGATCTCTTCATCAACGCAAGCGCGAACCTGGCGTCCACCGAATTCCGATTCCCGGCTGGGATGGAATCGGAGCTTCGCGCCATCCCAGGCGTCGATGAGGTTCAGCCGGTGCGAACCCTGCGCAAGGAGTTTCGCGGCAAGCCCGTGATGATCGTCGCGCTGGATATGACCTCCGTGGCCAAGCGGGTGCGCCGTCACGTCGTCGAAGGCGATGACGCCACCATGAACCGCCTGGCCGCGGAGGGCAAAGGTGTCATCATCGCGGAGAATCTCGCGATACTGGAGAACATACATCTCGGCGACACCATCAACGTGCCGGTCAACTCCGGCTCCCTGCCCCTCCCGGTGGCCGGCGTCATCCGGGACTACTCCAATCAGCTCGGAGCTATTTTTCTCGACCGCGCCATATATGCGCGCACCTTTCAGGACGACACCGTCAACATCTTCCGCGTGTATCTGAAGCCCGGCTTCGCGCCCGAGGATGTCCGCCGCACAGTGAACGAACGGCTTGGCGATCACCGCCGCCTCTTCATTATGCTCAACGCCGAGATCAAGGATTACATTATGAAGGTTGCGGACGCATGGCTCGGGATGACCTACGTGCAGGTGGTAGTGGCGATGGTGGTCGCTCTGCTGGGCATCGTGAACACGCTCACCGTCTCGATTTCAGACCGACGCCGCGAACTTGGCGTGCTGCGCGCGGTGGGCGGATTGCGCGCGCAGATCCGGGGCACCATCTGGCTGGAGGCCATCTCCATCGGCACCATCGGACTAGTGCTCGGAATCGCCGCGGGGTGCCTCTTCCTCTATTACGACCTGCAGGCGCTCAAACACGGCTTCGGCGGCATGCCGCTGGCGTACGAATTTCCCACCGGCATCGCCGTGGTCTTGGTGCCGGTGATTCTCGGGGCGGCGGTAGCTTCCGCGATCGTGCCCGCCGAGACCGCTGTGCGCAGTTCCCTGGTGGAGGCTTTGGAATATGAGTAGGAGTGCCTGGCTTGCGCTGTTTCTGGTGGTGCCCGTCTTCGCCCAGGATGCCCGCCAGATCGTAGCGGAGGCCCAGAAACGCGGGCGCTCCAACTCCCAACACTACGAGGGTGTCCTGGAGGTGATTCCGGCGAACGGTAAAGTCACGAGAAAATCCTGGCAGTCGTTTCGGATCGGCTCTTATGGTGAGAGTAAATCGGTCCTTCGCTTCACCTCGCCCGCAGAAGTAAAGGGCGTCGCGCTCCTGGTGCTCAATCATCCCGACCGCGCCTCGGACCAATGGATGTGGACTCCCGCCATTGGACGTGAGCGCCGCATCGCCTTACAGGATCGCTCCACGCGCTTCTTCGGCACCGACTTTAGCTTCGAGGACCTGGAAGAACGCGACGTCGATCAGTTCGACTACAGTCTGAAGGGCGACGAGGCTGTGGATGGTGTGGCATGCTGGCGTATCGAGGCCCGCCCCCGCCAAGGCAAGTCGTCCCAGTACACCCTCTCGCGGATCTGGGTACGCAAGGACAACTACGTTGCCGTCCAGTATGAGAATTTCATCAAGGATCAACTGGCCCGGCGCCTGAGTCTCACCGACATTCGCAACGTGCAAGGCATCTGGACGGCGTGCAACCTCGAGATGACCGACTTGCGCCGGAACAGCAAGACCACTCTGCGGCTGGAGAAGCTGGAGTATAACTCTCCGATGAAGGACGAGGATTTCACCGTGCCGGCCCTGCGGCGGGATCAATGAAGCTTCTGCTAGCGTTGCTTCCCGCGCTCCTTTGCGCCCAGGACTTCACGCAGCGCGGCTTCCTCGAGACCAGCACTCAAATTTATCCGCAGTCGGCTCCGAACGATAGTTCCCACATTACCGACGAGTCCCTGTTCCGTTACGAGGCCTTCTACAAACTCATTCCCAATCTGCGTTTTGCGGGCGCATTCGATGCCCGCATGGACACCCATCAGCAGACCGATCGCGACTTCACCCTCTCGTTTTGGGATCGCGAGCGCCTCCGCCCTGCTTTTGAGATCCGCCGGCTGAGCGCGACTTATACCCGGGGCAAGCTGACCGTGGAAGCCGGAAAGCAGTTCATTCGTTGGGGCAAGACTGACGTTCTGAATCCCACCGACCGTTTCGCACCGCGTGATTTCGTCAATGTGGTGGATAACGATTTCCTCGGGATCACGGCCGCGCGAGTTACCTATGGCGATCAGTCCAACACCATCGACGTGGTTTTCGCTCCCCGGCTCACCCCCAGCCGCGTGCCCCTGTTGAACCAAAGATGGGCCGTGCTTCCCGCGGGAATTCCGATCGTGGAACAGGCCCCCGATTTTCCAGGCGGCCCGCAGGTGGGCGCGCGGTGGAATCACATCGGCCGCGCGGCGGAGTTCTCACTCTCCTTCTACAACGGCTACGATCATCTGCCGCTCTATCGTGGGCAATTGCAGCTCACCTCGCTCGGATTCGAAGCCGAAGCCCGGCGCTACTATCCACAGATGCGGATGTACGGCGCGGATGCCGCGGTCCCGCTGCCGTTCGTGACATTGAAGGCAGAGACGGCATACTTTACCTCGACGACCCCGCAGTCCGACGAGTACGCGCTATACGTCCTGCAACTCGAACGGCAGACGGGCGAATGGTCCTTTGTAGGCGGATACGCCGGACAGGCGATCACGCAGCACGGGACGGCGCTGTCCTTTTCACCGGTTCGCGGCTCGACCCGCGCGTTTGTGGGCCGCGCGGGCTACACCCTCGACGTGAATCGCAGTGTCGCGCTGGAGACCGTGACTCGCCAGAACGGCCAGGGAGCGTATGTGAAGCCCGAGTATACACAAGCTTTCGGACAGCACTGGCGAGTGACCGCGGGCTTCGTCGTGATTCGCGGCGCGGATGGTGATTTCCTGGGGCAGTATCACCGCAACTCGCATGGGATTCTGACGATTCGTTATAGCTTCTGATAGTGATTGGTGTGGCGCAAACATCCTGTTTGCCGTCTCGACTCCTGCCAAAACTCTTCCACGTGCGGAACAGTTGGTGGACGCTCGAAAAGCGTCGAGATGGGCCTCGACGAGGCAACGAAGAGTTTTGCGCCACGTCCTTTATGCAGGAAGACGCATGCGCGCGATGCAGCCCGGGCCGTCGGTGCGATTCTCCAGCATCAACGCGCCGCCGTGGCCTTCGGCGATTTGACGGCTAAGCACCAAGCCGATGCCGGAGCCGCCCGGCTTCGTGGTGAAGAATGGAACAAAGAGGTTCGCAGTGCTCGATAACCCGGGGCCTTCGTCCTTCACCCAGACTTCCAGCATCGATCCGTCCCGGCGCCAACCTACCCACAAGCCGGTACGGTTCAAAGCCAGCGACGCATCGGCGCCATTGCGCAAAAGGTTGATGAGTACCTGCTCCAATTGGTCGGGGTCGCCTTGCACGGTCATGTCGGGTCCCGGCTGCACCTGCACCACGAGGCGCGTTTCGAAACTCGAGGCGCGGCCCACGCAGGCGGCGACGTCGAGCGGCTGCAATTGAGGACGCGGCAACTTGGCCAACCGCGCATAGGCGCCGATGAAGCGGCTGAGGCTCTCAGATCGTGAGGAGATAATGTTGAGTCCGCGGCGCATGTCATCGCGCCAGTCTTCTGGGAGCGGATTGCGTGCCAGAATGCTCTCGAGGCTTCCGGCAATCGATTTGATGGGCGCGAGCGAATTGTTGAGCTCGTGTCCAAGCACGCGTACCAGGCGCTGCCACGCCTGTAATTCCTGTTCGCTGAGGGCTTGGGTGAGATCGGAGATCACCACCAGTTCGAGGGGCAGACCGCGCTCGCGAATTCGCGTGCGGCGAACGCCCCAGCGTCCGGCGCCGCCGGGGAAGACCGCCTGCATGGTGGTCTGCGGCGGACCCTCCAGGCAGCCCGAGAGATTGAGCTCGGTGGCGGTCTGGCCGAGGAGGCGTTCGGGAGGCGCGTCGAGGAGACGTTCGCCGGGCCGGTTCACGAGGCGCAGACGCTGCCGCTCATCGAAAGCGAAGATGGCGACATCGATCTCGCGCATTACGGTCCGCAGCAGGGTGGTGGCTTCGAGTGCGCCCAGACGCTGTTCGCGAAGCGTGCTGCCGAGCGTGTTGACCTCGCGCATCACCTCGCCCAGTGCGTCGTCGGGGCGCGGGGAGCGGCCCCGCACCGAGAAGTCGCCTTCGCGCAAGGCGCCGAGAAGATTCGAGAGGGTCTGGAGGGGAAAGACCACGCGCTCGCGGGCGGCAAGGGCGAATCCGAACCAGGCGCCGACGATCAGGACGGCCAGCGTGGCCACCGTCTGGGGCCGGAAGTCATAACGAAAGAGGATCCACAACGCGGTGACCGACCCCGGCAGCCCGGATAGCAGGGCCAGCAGCACGACGCGTCCTTCGTGGCTGATGCGAGCGACCTTTTGTTGCGGCGGCATGGTGAACACCAGGGGCCGGGGGCCAGGGACCGGGGGCCGGAAATCGGCACTCGGACTCCTCCCCCGCTGTCTAGAGCCCGTATCTCTGTAATCTACGATAGAGTGCGCTGCGGCTCAGGCCTAGCGCGTTGGCGGCGTGGCTGACGTTGCCGTTGAAGCGGGCCAACGCTTTTTTGATGAGTAGAGCTTCCACGTCTTCGAGGCTCATCTCTTCCAGGCGAGGCGGACCTTCGCGGCCGGCCCGGAGGCCCAGGTCTGCGGCGCGGATGGAATCGCCTTGCGCCATCAGAACCGCGCGCTCCACGGCGTGATCGAGTTCTCGTACGTTGCCAGGCCAGCCGTGTGCCAGCAGGGTTTTGATGGCGCCCTCGTCGAAGCCGGTGATGGGCTTGCGATAATGTTCGGCGTGCTGGCGAAGGAAATGCGCCGCGAGTGTGGAGATATCTTCGCGGCGATCCCGTAGTGGAGGCAGCCGGATCTCGATGGTGTTCAAGCGGAAGAGCAGATCCTGGCGGAAGCGGCCTTCCGCGACGGCGCTATTCAGATCGGCGTTGGTGGCCGAGAAGACACGCACGTCCACGCGGCGTGTCTTGGAAGAGCCCACGCGTTCGAACTCACCAGTTTCGATGGTGCGCAGCAGCTTGGACTGCAGACCCTGCGAGATGTTGGCGATTTCGTCGAGAAAGAGTGTACCCCCGTCGGCCATTTCGAAGCGCCCCACACGATCGCTTTTGGCGTCCGTGAAGGCGCCTTTCACATGACCGAACAGTTCGCTTTCGAAAACGCCCTCGGCGAGTCCCCCGGTGTTGACGGTCACCAGAGGCCTGGTGGATCGCAGGGAAACCGAGTGGAGCGTCTGAGCGACGAGTCCTTTGCCGGTGCCGTTTTCACCGGTGATGAGCACGTTGGCGTCGGATGGGCCGACGCGCGAAATTACGTCGAGCACCGGACGCATAGCGGCGGAGCCTGCAATTAACTGGGGAAAGCGCTCCGCGCGTAGTGCGCGGTTTTCGGCCTCCAACCGTTGCCCCTTACGGAGCGCTCGTCCCAGTTCGATCTGAGTTTTCAGAATGGCGGAGAGTCGCGCGTTGTCCCAGGGCTTCTGGATAAAATCGCGCGCGCCGCGCCGCATCGCCTCGACTGCCAATTCGACCGACCCCCACGCGGTCATCACAATCACCGGCAGCGTGGTGTCCAGCGTCTGAATGCGATTGAGTAATTCCAGGCCTTCCTGTCCCGACGTCGTATCGCGAGTGTAGTTCAGATCCATCAAAACCGCATCGAAATCGCGAGATTCCACTGCATCGATGGCTGCCCCCGGAGAGTTCACAGTCTCGGCGGCATAACCTTCGCCCTTTACGAGGAAGCGCAGCGCCTCCAATACATCCGGCTGATCGTCGGCGATCAGGATGCAGGGCGTACGAGATTCGGAAGATTTCATCAGATCCTATTCATACCGCAAAGCGGAAAAGAGAGCACGAGCGGAATCTCAGGCACTTCCCGTACCAGACTGTATCTTCTGGCACAGGAATGGCTTATCGTTCATACCAGCGCGCCGCAGGTGTCCGTTATTGGGACGGCGCGTGCGCCTGCGAGAAGCCGGGTACGGCTAGGCTTAGCGCGTGCCGGACCGATACCACTCGAGCGTGAGGCGAAGTCCCTCATCGAACGAAAAACGTGGCGAGTGGCCGAGTTCGCGAACGGCGGTCGAGATCTCGGCCTGGGAATCGCGCACGTCGCCGGCGCGCGGCGGGCCGTACTGCGCCGGGATGACGACGCCTTCGAACTTCTGCAGGAGCGCCCAGGCTTCGTTGAGGGTGATGCGTCCGCCATTGCCGCCGTTGATGGTCTGGCCCGAGACGTTCTTCGCGCGCGCGGCCTTCAGGTTGAGATCGGCCACGTCTTCCACATAGGTGAAATCGCGCGACTGTTCTCCATCACCGAAGATCGTGGGAGAGCGGCGTTCCAGGATCGCTTTGATGAAGACGGAGAGCACACCGGAGTAAGGGCTCGACGGGTCTTGCCGCGGGCCGTAGACGTTGAAGTACCGGATGGCGACAGTCTCGACTCCATAGACGGCGGAGAAGACGTTGCAATAATATTCGCCGACCAGCTTTTGCAGCGCGTAGGGCGATTTGGGACGCGGCAGCATGCTCTCGACCTTGGGCAGTTCGTCGGTATCGCCGTACGCCGAGGAAGAGGCGGCGTAAACTACGCGGCCGGCGCCGCCTTCGCGCGCGGCACGCAGCACGTTGAAGGTGCCATCGATATTGATCTCGTGCGAGGGCACTGGATCATCGATGGAGCGTGGCACCGAAGGGATCGCGGCCTCGTGAAACACCACCTTGGCGCCGCGAATCAGGGGCAGGAGCTCTTCGTAGTGGCGAATATCCACCTGTTGAAAATCGATCGAACTGCGAACCTCTTCGAGGTTCGCCTCCTTGCCGGTCAGAAGGTTGTCGATGACCACGACTTTTCCGGCACCTTCCCGCAGAAGACTGCGGACGATTGCGGAGCCGATGAATCCTGCTCCTCCAGTTACGACGTAGTGACTCATGATAGTTGGGCGATTTCGGATTCCAGGTAACGCAGCGATTCGTTTGCGATCCGTTCGGCGCCAGGGCTGAAATCGAATGCTTCGAGCGAGATCCATCCAGCGTAGCTGCGGTGGCGGAGCGCTTCGAAGATCGGCTTGAAGTCGTAGGTTCCCGCGCCGCAGTGCTTCCCATCAAGCTCATTGACGTGGACATGGCGGATCACGTCGAAGTAGCGGTCGATAAGGGATGCGTGCGGTTCAACCTCGTCGATTGCGTTGTGGACGTCGAACATCGTTCGGATGAACGGGCAATTTAGATCGCCGACGATGGAGGCGGCCTCGCCGAGCGTCTGCACCACGTCACATTGTCCGATGGGCAACGCTTCTACGAGCACCGTCACCTGGCGAGCCGTGGCATCAGGGGCCACACTGCGGAGTCCGTCGACGAAATTGCGGGTCGCTTCCTCGCGGGTGAGACCACCGCTGGTGGACCGCTGTTTGGGCGATCCGAAGACCATTACGCCATTAGGGCCGAGGTCGGCGCAGAGATGGATGAGCGCACGGATGTGGTCCCAGCTTCGATTGCGCAGCGCGGCCTCGGGCGTGGTTACGTGCAGTCCCTTGGGGCTGACCATCAACCAGTGGAGGCCGACGAAGGCGAGTCCTTCGGACGCGATGATGTCGCGATATTCGGTGCGTTGCGGCGCGGAGATGTCCGAAGGGCTTTCGGCGAGAGTGAACGGCGCGATCTCGATACCGGTGTACCCGGCTTTGCGAATAGCCTTGGCGGCGTCGGCGAAGCGCCATCCTTCGAAAGCTTCGTTACAGATCGAATGACGGAACGAAAAAGGCATCAAAGAACCAGTGTACGATGGCGCCTGCAGTTGTGTGAAAATCCCCGTGGCGCAAACACTCCTATTTGCCGTCTCGACACTTCTGTCGAGACATTTCGCGTGGCGACCAAGTCTGACTGCATGAAACCCCTTCGCGGCCGGAGGTTCAGTGGGCACTCGAAAGAAGCGTCGACAAAAGTGCCGGCGCCGGTCGTGGAATCAGTGCTTCAACTGGAGAAGGATCAATTTCGAATGGGTGACATTCACGTCAACGAGCTTCGTCCGCCACTGCTCACCCCAGACGAAAGCGAAGGCGAGATAGCGGCCCGGCAGAACATTTTCGATGGCCACCAACCCACTCAGACGAGTCATGACACAGTTGGACACCGCGGCAGAAATCTAAGTTCCAAGAGTGTACTTCGTAGGACTAGATTTGGAGGACGCTGGAAAAGTCTCGACATGAGTTGTCGAGACGGCAAACACGAGTGTTTGCGCCACGGAACAAACGATCCCCACTCGGCATCCAACCAGAGGTGAGCATCCTGATTCGCATTCGATTACGAAATTGATGGGCGCTTCCATCCGGCGGCCGGTCACGCGACTCCTTGTGTTTGCCGCGGAGTTGGGTGTTCTCGTATTCGGATTTACGATCGCGCTGGCAGCCGGCATCTCCATCTCCTATTCCACGGATTGCTACTACGGCGGCGATTGTTTGATCGCCTCTGCAGTGTTGGGCTGCGCCGTGCTTCTGACGATCGCGGGATTTGCGCTGGTGCGGCGAAAGACCCGGCTGTGGAAGGTCCGATACGACGCCGAAAGATGGCTGCTTTCCCAGGCTGAGCAAAAGGCGCATCCGGCGCACGTGACGCGCCGACGGCGATTCAAGCGCGTTCTGTTGTGCCGACGCGTTGGTTCGATGGGTTGTGGAGAGTTGAATGCCAGACGCCAGTCGGCATCGACGAGGAGCACTTCTACGGCACGTTCAAAAGAGAGGAAGCGGACCTCGCGATCTTTTACGGGATCATCGAGAGCGTCAGGTGGATGGAGGGAACCGGGCCGCGAATTTAAGTTCCGCGACCCGGACAGACTGACTGACTATTCTCCGCCGCGGCCGCCCGCCGGGGCAGCAGCCGTGGGAGCGGGGGGCAGGAACTTCGGATCCAAAATCTTGGCGATCTCGTCTCGCGAAGCTTCCAGATGCGCGCGTGTTTCGTGGTCGGTGGTCTTGCTCAGTGCCGCGCTGATCTGCGTGCTGAGGCTATGCAGTTCAGCGCGGTACATCGGCTTCTCGTCGCCGCTGGTGCTGGCGCCGCCACGTCCGCCGCGTCCAGCGGGCGCCGGCTGGCCTGGCAGCGCGGCAACCACGGCGGTCACTGGCGGATTCAGTTTATTGTTGATCAGGGTGAGGTACGAGCGCTGCAGCCCTCGCCGGTACGCATCGATCTTCACCTGGGGAGCATCCAGCTCTTTCCACACGCCCTTTCGCACGCTGGTCAGGAACTCCGTCGGTGCATAGGCGCGGCTGCCGTCCAAGGTCTCCTGCTCCACCAGGCGTGAGAACCGGGCGCTGTTCAAGAGATTGGTGAGCACGCTCTGCTGGGCGTTATGGATCCGGTCGAGAACGCCCACGGCCTCGATGCGCCGCAGAATCTCCTCATCCACCATCCACATCGGCGTGACGAATGCGTTCTCGTTCAGGAACTTCACAGCCTCTTCCTGGCGCTCCTTGGGGACCAGGCTGAAGATGCGGCCTTCTTGTCCGACCACCTTCTCCTGGCTGTTGAAGCCGCCCACGATCTGCGTTACGTGGTTCATCTCGGTCTGCCACTGGCTGATCATGCGACCGTAGAGTTCCGAAAGCTCGTCGTAGGTCTCGCCTTCTTTCCACGCGGTGGCGGCCATCAGCATTTTGGCAACGCGCTGCAGATTTTTCACGCCGAGAGCGGTGGCCTTCACGGCGTCGGCATCACCTACAGCCTCGGTCTCATCGCCCGGGTCCGAACCTTGCGCATTCGCAGTCGAGAAGCGCAGGTACGGCTTGTCGTCCTGTTCCTTCGCCCATTTGTGGAGCGTCGCCCGTTCCTCTTCGGAAGTCTTGGCGTCGGGGATCGGCGTGTAGCCCCACTTCGTCGCCCAGATGTCGTAGGGGCCGATGCGCGGGATCAGATCTTCGGGGTCGATACCGTCTTCCGGCTGCGCCACGTAATTGAAGCGCGAGTAGTCCATGATGGACGGCGTGTGGCCCATGGTGTGAGCCCAGTTCTTGTCGCGGAGTTTCTCGAACGGATACTCGGAGCTGGCCTTCATATTGTGCTGGAAGCCAAGCGTATGGCCTACTTCGTGCGCCACGACGTACTCGAGCAAACGGCCCATCAGGTCGTCGGGCAGGGGCAGCTTCTGCGCGCGGGGATCGAGCGGACCCACCTGTGTAAAGTACCAGTCGCGGGCCAGCACCATCACGTTGTGGTAGAACTGAATGTCCGCATTGAGAATCTCGCCGGTGCGCGGGTCGGAGATGTGCGGTCCACTGGCGTTCTCGACAGTGGACGGCAGCCAGCGGATCACCGAGTGGCGCACGTCCTCGGGACTCCAGGTGGGGTCCTCTTCGGGCGTCGGCATTTTCTTGCCGATGATCGCGTTGGTGAAGCCGGCTTCTTTGAATGCCTGGTTCCAATCCTCGACGCCCTTGATCAACCACGGCACCCATTTGGTGGGAGTGGCGGCATCGATGTAATAGATGATCGGTTTGACCGGGTCGGACAGCGCCGCGCCGGGATTCTTCTTCTCCAGGCGCCATCGCGCGATATAGCGTGTATTCTCGGCCTTGTATTCATCGCGAGTGTAGTCCATCGTCTGGGTGGTGAAGTAGCCGACCCGCTCATCGAACAGGCGCGGCATCATGGGTCTATCCGGCAGCTTGACCATGCTGTGGTGCAGAACGACCGTGGCGCTGGTGCCGCGCATCGAGCCGCCGCCCAGGCCACCACCGCCGCGGCCTCCAGCAGCTCCCCCGCGTCCAGCCGCGTTGTTGGTGTAGGTCATGGTGACCTCCGCCTCAATGTTTTCTGGGAAAGGTGAAATGTGCTCAATGAAGGAGCGGGTGGCATCCACGCCGGAAGCGCCCAGGTGCTGGCGCGCGCTGAACTCCTGCACGTCGGTCGTGAAGAGGCGAGTGACCTCGATCACAGGCTCACCGCCCTTGGCGAAGGCGGCCACCGGGAACGACATGATGATCGCATCATTATTCGCCGCTTTGACAGCCGTCGCGATAGGCGACTTGGGATCGGCCGCCACACTGAAGTTCACTTCCCGGAGCAGCACTCGGTTGCCCTTGAGCTCCCAGCGGATGACGCGATCGGTCAACTGCCCTCCGCCATATCCGGTCCCGATCGCCGTCTTGGCGATCTGCGAGTTCCACAAGTAATCTTTTTCCAACTCGCTTTTGGGAATCTCGTAGTAGTAGCGGTCCTTGATCTGGTGCACCACGAAGAGGCCTTTAGTGGTCTTGGCTTCTTTCGTGATGACCCGGTCGTAGGGCTGGGGATCGGGGTTATCGGCGGCACCGCCGCGTCCGCCGCGCCCGCCTTGTTGCGGGGTTGGCGCCGGCGTTTCAGGGTCTTGCGCTGACACAATTGCGGCAGCGCAAACGCCCACCAAAAGGGCTGCTAGGGTTCGCTTCATTACTTCTCCTTGTTACCAACTGGGTGTGGAAACAGTGTAGCAGCATCGGAACAGCGTGAAAAACAGGTCTTGCGGAGGGGCGAAATTTAGAGTGGGCTACGACAGCTTCCGACCCTCCGCCGAGGGCGACGTTGGAGAAACCGGGAAGCGGTCAACTGCCGTCGAGGATAACGGCATAGGAATCGCCGCCGCGGACCTGCCACATATCTTTGGCCGTTTCTATCGCGCCGACCCCTCCAGGAGCCAGGTGGAAGGTTCGGGACTCGGCCTTTCCATCGCGTCATGGATCGCAAGCGTCCACCAGGCATCGCTTACCGCAGAGAGCAAAGAGAACGCCGGTGCTGTCTTCAAGATTGTGTTCCCCGTGCTGTCCGTTGATCGGCGTCGTTCGGATGCATCTCCTGCGCCGGGTTCATTGACAAGCGTGGGCTAAGGAAGGTACGACCCTCGCGCCAGTGATGGCACCTCGAAAACCGTCCAGACGGTTGACCTTTTGCGCTAACTGGCGCATTCTGAGGTAAGAGCGGAGGGGACATTGCGTCGAGCGGCTCTATTTCTGTTGATCGCATGCACCGTCTTGCTGGCGGCGGACACCTTTACCCAGCGGCAACGCGACTTCTGGTCGTTCCAAAAGGTGAAGGAATCAACACCGCCGGCGGTCGCGGCGAAGACATGGGTGCGCACCCCCATCGACGCGTTTATTCTGGCGAAACTGGAAGCTAAGGGAGTGAAGCCCGCGCCCGCCGCGGATAAAGTCACGCTGCTGCGGCGCGCCACCTTCGACCTGACCGGTCTGCCGCCGACACCGGAAGAAGTGGAAGCGTTCGTCGCGGACCGCTCGCCTGATGCCTTCGCAAAAGTAGTAGAGCGACTGCTGGCGTCTCCCCATTATGGGGAGCGCTGGGGACGGCACTGGCTCGATTTGGCGCGATTCGCCGAGTCCGAGGGATTCAAGGCTGATGAGCCGCGCCCGAACGCATGGCGGTATCGCGACTATGTGATCCAGTCGTTCAATACCGATAAGCCGTATAACCGTTTTGTGGAAGAACAGATCGCGGGCGACGAGTTGTGGCCCGATGATCCGGATGCGCGCATCGCCACGGGGTTCAACCGGCACTATCCCGATGAGAGCAACGCCCGCAATCTGCAACAGCGGCGGCAGGAGATCCTGGACGACATCACCGATACCACCGGCGCCGTTTTCATGGGCCTGACGTACGGTTGCGCACGCTGCCACAATCATAAATTCGATCCGATTTTGCAGTCCGATTACTACCGGCTGCAGGCCTTCTTCGCCAATACGGCGGCGAGTGATCACATTCCATACCTGCCGGCCGCCAAGCTGGCAGAGTATCAGGGGCGAAAGGCGGTCTGGGAAGAAAAGACCGCGGGACTCCGCGCCCAGATCGCGACGCTGCTGGAGCCCGCGAAGCAGACCTATATCAAAGGGTATTTCGACAAGTATCCGCCCGAGATTCAGGCCATGATCCTGAAGCCCGCGACGCAGCGCTCGCCTTTCGAGTGGCAAATGGTCGCGAAAGCGAAGCCGTACCTGGAGCAATCGGACGCGGACGCCGCGAAGCAACTGGGCAAAGACGCAAAGGCACAATACGACGTGTTGAAAGCCGAGTTGGCGAAGTTCGACGATCTGAATCCCGGTGACCTGCCTGAGGGAATGGGCATGGCGGATCTGAGCCGAAATTCGCCTGCCACCCACATTCTCGCCGTGGGAGTCTACGATGCGCCGCGCGAAGAAGTGCAGCCCGGGTTCCTGACGTTACTGGCTCCGGGCAACGCGAAGCTTGCGCCTCCGGAGGGGCTGGATTCGACGGGACGGCGCACTGCCCTTGCGAAGTGGCTTACCGATCCCGAGAATCCGCTGACCGCGCGCGTGATGGTGAATCGCATCTGGCACTATCATTTCGGCCGCGGAATCGTAGGCACGCCAAGCGATTTTGGAAGCATGGGCGAGCGGCCTACGCATCCCGAACTGCTCGACTGGCTGACCCGTGAATTCATCCGCACGGGATGGAGTCTGAAGCAGATGCACCGCCTGATCATGAACTCGGCGGCGTATCAGCAGTCTTCGGAGTTTCGAAAGGATGCAGCCGAGGCCGATCCTGACAATCGTCTGCTATGGGCTTTTCCGCGGCAGAGGCTCGACGGGGAAGAGATTCGCGATGCCAGCCTGTTGATTTCGGGTGTCCTGAATGCGAAGACTGGCGGACCGAGTGTGTATCCGGAACTGCCTGAGGGCATGATCACGCCTCGAGGCGGATGGAAGCTCTCAAGTGAAGCCGACCGGAATCGCCGCAGTGTTTACATCTTTGCCAAGCGCAACTCGCGGTACCCCTTGCTGGAAGTGTTCGATATGCCGGACACACACGAATCGTGTTCGCGGCGATCGGTGACTACGACGGCTCCGCAGGCCCTGGCGATGTTGAATGACAAGGTGACGCTCGAATGGGCACAGGCCTTTGCGGCTCGCGCCTTGGAAGCGCAGGATCCGGTGGATCGCGCGTTTCGGCTGGCTTACTCGCGCCCTCCGGACCCCTGGGAGAAAGACACTGTGGCGACCTTTTTCCATAAGCAGAAGGCGCTGATCGCGGAGCGTGAAGCGAAGGGCGAGAAGTTGGCACTGCCGTCGCAGATGCCGGCCGGCACTGACCAAGCCTACGGAGCGGCGTTCGTGGACTTCTGCGAGATGCTGCTGAACTCCAACGAATTCGTGTACGAAAGGTAAGGTATGCATCATCCAGGCGAATCGCGACCGCGCAGCCGCCGAGAGTTCCTCATGCGCTCTTGTGGCGGTCTGGGTGCGCTGGCGGTCTCTTCGATGCTGCACGGGGCGACACCCGCCGATCCGTTGGCGCCCAAGAAGCCCGATCATCCGCCTACCGCGAAGTCCGTAATCTGGCTCTTTATGGAGGGCGGCCCGAGCCACCTGGACCTCTTCGATCCGAAGCCGGAGTTGGAAAGACTGGCCGGCAAGCCGATGCCGGAGTCGTACGGCAAGGTGATCACGGCGATGGGCACGTCTTCCAACACCCTGATGCCGTCGTCGCGCAAATGGAAGCAGTATGGCGAGAGCGGTATGTGGGTTTCCGACTGGTATCCTGCGATCGCCGGGCATGTAGACGATCTGACGATGTTCCGGTCTTGCTGGGCGGACGGACTGAACCACGTCGGATCGGTTTGTCAGATGAATACCGGGTCGATTCTCGCGGGGCGTCCGTCGATGGGCGCCTGGGTCACATACGGATTGGGCACGGCGAACAACAATCTGCCCACCTTCGTGATCCTCACCGATCAGGGTGAAGTGCTGGGCGGGTCGAAGAACTGGAGTTCGGGATTTCTGCCGGCCACTTACCAGGGCACGCTTTTCCGCCGCGAGGGAGCGCCGATCCTCGATCTCGCGCCCCCACCCAGTATCGGGGATGGGCAACAGCGCGGCCGGCTCGATCTGCTCAATGCTCTCAATCGCCACTATGGAGATTCGCGGCCGGAGGACACCGAGATCGAGGCGCGCTTGCGCTCGTTCGAACTTGCCTACCGGATGCAATCGGCCGCTCCCGAGGCCACGGACTTAGCCAAGGAGTCGGAAGCCACCCGGAAACTCTACGGGATGGATAATGAGGTGACCGCGAAATTCGGCGCTAACTGCTTGATGGCACGGCGCTTGGTAGAGCGGGGGGTTCGTTTCGTCGAATTGTATTCGGGCAGCGGGAGTGCCTGGGATGCGCATTCCGATATCGAGCGCAATCACTCCCGAAGGTGCCAGGAAACGGACGTGCCGATTGCCGGGCTTTTGACCGATTTGAAGGCCAAGGGGCTGCTCGATAGCACCCTGGTGGTGTGGGGAGGCGAATTCGGGAGGACGCCGTTCAACGAAAACGGCAACGGGCGTGATCACAATCCTTGGGGCTTCAGCATGTGGATGGCGGGCGGCGGCGTCAAGCGCGGGCAGGTGGTCGGGCGAACGGACGATATTGGATTGCGCGCCGTCGAGCGACCCGTGCACGTGCACGATCTGCATGCCACGATACTTTGGACTCTTGGCTTGGACCACGTGAAAGTGACGTATTTGCACAATGGGCGTTCCGAACGGCCAACCATTGTGAGCGGCGAGGTGATTCGTGAGGCTCTGGCGTGACCCGTAAGCGTGTGCTGGCTAACACTTTTTTCGGTACTAGTACGATACCGGTATTGTTGGAAAGTATGGGGCCCTACTCTTTGGTTATGAGAAGTATTGGTACATACCGCCTGGCACGGCGAAGCGAGGCTGAAAGCGGAACCGTCTTCTGGTGCGCCAGAGCCGCCAGACCCATTGAAAACAAAAGATTTGCATTTTGTCTGGAGGTGCTGATCCGAGCCCGGTTAACCCGCTTCTCAGGGGAATTCCTGTAAATGGCCAAGTGTAGGCTAACACTTGACATAGCGCTCCCTTCCAGCTAAGATCTCGTTGTTGGGAAAGCTGTATAGGTACTAAAAACGGAGGAACTGATGAAAACGCTACTTCCCGCATTGGCATTCTTGGCCCTTTCGGCTCCGGTGTTCGGCTCGACCGTCACCCTTACTTGTACGGCATCTGGTGGCACCAGCACTCTTGGTGATACGGCATTCTTCAATAACGGAATGGGCACGGCGAGTTTCGTATGCAGTGATGCCAGCCTTGGTTCAATCGTGCTGACTGCGGAGAGCGTAAACATCTCTTCGGACTACACCAACGGAAATGGATTACGAACCGACCCGAGCGACAACTCGGCCGGCTTTACGTTTTCCAATAGTGCGACCACCTGGGGCATCGCGATGGCGGGAGCCACAACGACCACCATGTCGCTGTCTTCAGCCCCTGGCGTGACGTTATTTACGATCGGCAACAAAAACTCCAGCGCCTCGACCATTAACAACACCACTTCAGGTGGTCTCAGCGGTACGGTGTACACGCCTCCCACGGTTGATGCCGTGACTGGAGCCCTCCTGGATACTTTCACAATTACTGTCAACGCGTTCGTGGACGCAGGGGGTTTCACCAGCGGCCTGAGCGATGCGTCGGTAGACGTGACCTTCAGTTACAACGCGGTGGTGAACAGCGTTCCAGAGCCGGTTTCGATGGCATTGGTTGGCGGTGGATTGCTGGCCTTGGCACTCATCGGCCGTCGTCGCGTTGCACGTAAGTAAAGATTTTGATATTGTGCGATCTTGAAAAGGGCGTGCCGTTTCGGCGGCACGCCCTTTTCGCATTTCAGCCGAATTCCCATTAGCAGACCAGATCTTCCCGCCCGATCTTCCAATTTTCCAGATTCCCCAGCACCGTCAGCGCGATTTGCCGCGGATCGAAAAACGTCTGCGCAATCCTCTGCACGTCGTCCGCAGTGACAGTTTCGATGCTTTCGAGCAATGCATCCAGGCTGAAGAAGTGTCCAAAGTACATCTCCTGCCGCGCGAGATTCGACATACGGCTGGCGGTCGATTCCAGGCTCAGCATCAGCGAACCCTTCAGATGATCCTTGGCCCGCCGTAGTTCTTCGTCCGACACCCGCTGCTGCTTTAGCTGCTTGAACTCGTTAGTGATGCACTCCACCACTTTCCGTGCCGATTCGATCGACGTTCCGGCGTAAATCGAGAGGCATCCGGTGTCGCGATAGGGGCTCAATTCCGAAAAAACCGCGTATGCCAGGCCCTGACGCTCGCGAATATTTTGAAACAGGCGAGAACTCATCCCACCGCCGAGCAGGGTGTTGAGCACATAGCAAGCGAACCGCTCTTCATGGGGTAGCGGATAAGACGGCACACCCAGGCAGAGGTGCACCTGCTCCAACGCTTTCTTGTTGCGCATCGCGATCCGCGCGTGAGTGGCCGGCACCGTATCGGGCGGCAGAGGCTGCCTGGGCGGCAGGCTTTCGAAGTGCTGCCGCACCAGCGAGACCATCCGTTCGTGCGTCAAGTTACCGGCCGCCGTCACCAGCAAATTCACGGGAGAATAAACCGACTCGTAGTAGTTCTGAATCATCGCGCGGTCGAAGCGCTTGACGCTTTGGGGCGTTCCCAGAATCGGCTTGCCCAGCGGGTGATCCTTCCAGAAGTTGGATGAGAAGATCTCGTGGACCAGGTAGTCCGGGCTATCCTCCTCCATCTTGATCTCTTCAAGGATGACGCCCTTTTCTTTCTCAATGTCCTCTTCGCGGAACATGGGATGCAGGACGAGGTCGGCGAGAACATCGAATGCCTGTGACAAGTGTTCGTCGAGGACCTTGGTGTTGAAGCAGACCAGCTCTTTCGCGGTGAACGCGTCGAGATTGCCTCCGATGGAATCGACCGAGCGCGCAATATCCTCGGCGGAGCGGCTGGTGGTGCCCTTAAACAGCATGTGCTCGATGAAGTGCGATAGACCGTTCTGGTCGCTGCTTTCGCGGCGCGAGCCAGTGCCGATCCAAACTCCCACCGATACCGATCTCACGTGCGGCATGGCTTCGGTAATCACTCGCACTCCGTTGGCGAGCGAAGTCATCTCGATATCTCGAACTGGAGTAATAGGTGATGTCATGAAAAGAAAAGGTGAAAAAAGATCCTGTCTTTATTGTGAAGCATTTCAAGGGTGAGTGGGGCCCGGGTAGTTACCGGTCGCCGCCGGCCTTGCGACCGGCGGGACCGAATCGAGAATTCAGTTTCAGGGGGACTTACACGATCTCCACTTCGATCTTTTTGGCCGCCGCATCAAGCTTGACGATGCGGAAACTACGAATCTGTCCGGAACGCGCTGCCTCGCGGCGCGAACCGCCGCCTTGCCCGCCTTTCCACTTGGCTTGCAACATGGTGGACAGGGACGATAGATTGGCCGAGGGTTCGGCCTGCTTCTCCTCGCGTTCCGAGGCATCACTGGCCAAGCGGCAGGTCCCGACGATGCCCTCGCCTAATTCGACTTTTGCCCGACCGCTCGAAACATCCATCATCCGGCCGGTGACCAGGTCGCCTTCTTTGTGTTCGGCGATATATTCGTCGAGGCTGGTGGGAACCAGTTGTTTCATACCCAGACGCAAACGGCGCTTTTCGGCGTCGATCTCCAGCACCTGCGCCTTCACCACCTGGCCCACCTTCAGTAAGTCCTGCGGGTGATTGATGCGCTTCTCGCCGCTGATGTCGCCGACGTGGACCATGCCTTCCACGCCTTCGGTGATCTGCACAAATGCCCCAAACTTCTGCAGGCTGGTAACCGGGCCTTCAACCACCGATCCGAGCGGATGCTTCTGCACTACATCGGCCCACGGATCGCCCAGTGCCTGCTTGAGGCCAAGCGAGATCCGGCGGTCGGCCTGATTGACGCCGAGAACCACTACTTCGACGGTGTCGTTGGGCTTCACCACGTCGGACGGTTTGCGGACCTTCTTCGACCAGGACATTTCAGAGAGGTGTATCAGCCCCTCCACGCCCTTCTCGAGTTCCACAAAGGCGCCGAAATCGGCGACCCTGGTCACGATGCCATGAACGCGATCGCCGACTTTATACTTCTCGCTTGCCAAGTCCCAGGGATGCGGCTGAAGCTGCTTCATGCCGAGCGAAATGCGCCGTTTGGCAGGGTCAACCTTGAGCACCTTGGCCTCGATGGTTTTGCCCACCGAAAGCACGTCCGCAGGCTTGTTGACACGGCCCCAGGAGATGTCCGCCACATGAAGCAGAGCGTCCACGCCACCGATGTCCACAAATGCGCCGTAGTCAGTGAGGCTGCGGACGGTGCCCTGGACCGTCTCGCCTTCCTTCACCTCTGTGTAGCGGCGTTCCTTGGCAGCCCGTTCTTCGTCCTCAAGGATCGAACGGCGATCGACCACCACGTCCTCATCGGCTACATCCAGCTTGATGATTCGGCAGCGAATCTCCTGCCCGACGAGCTTTTCCATCTCGGCGGCGTCTTTGGCCCCACTGCGCGACGCCGGCATGAAGGCGCGCACTCCCACGTCTACGCTCACGCCACCTTTTACGACCGCGCTCACCACCCCCGCGATAGCTGCCTTGTCCGCGAACGCCTTTTCCAGGGATGACCAATCTTTGGGCCGCTCCACTTTGATGCGTGAGAGCTCGTAGTAGCCCTCAGGATCGCGTCCCTTTACCGAAACCGGCAGCTTGTCGCCGCGCTTGACCGAGTCGCCCGTCTTCTGAAACTCGGAGAGCGGGATGATGCCCTCCGTCTTGAATCCGATATCGAGAAAAACCGATTCGTTGGACACCGCGACGACGGTACCCTCGAGGTTGTGTCCGCCCTCTTCGGGTTTATGGGAATGAGCCTGTTCGTACTGCGACAGGATATCGCCGAAAGACTCATTGGTTTCGTTGTTGGGTTGGGATGGCGAACCGGTGTCCGGGTCACGATCCAGCATACTTGGATTGGGCATGGGATGTTACTGCTTCATTGTGGCATAATCGCAGCGTACGGCGCATTACGGAAGGGACGGGCGGGTTCGCACGCCGGGAATATCCTGACTGAATTTATGCTTTTTCGGAAGAGCGGCGAAACCACTCGCCGATTGCGGACACCAACGCGTTGATCCTCTCGTCAGACTGGCGGAAGCGCTCGTCGGTTTCGCGGAAGCGCCTTTCCGTTTCGCGGAACTGTTTCTGAGTTTCGATCTGCGCTTCGGTCAACACCACCAACGCCTCATCGAGGCGATTCTGGTTGTCTGCCAGGACTTCCACCAGCCGTTCCAGGCGCGCGACGCGCGTATTGAGACTCTCAGCCATTCGTTTGGTACTCCTATCCCCGTTTCACTGGTCCACGGCCGGAGCCAGCCTTGTACGTATCTATTGGAAGAATAGCATGGGGCAGGTTTATGGCATAATCCCGACTGGGGCGCTTATGCGTTTCCGGGAATTTGCCTGGGATGAAGTGGCAACGCTCCCCGACGGTCGCGGCTCGGTAATAGGTCTCGAGTGATCTGGTTTAGCGAGCGATGATCCCTAGGGAGTGATTTGTTAGTCTCAACTCTCCCAGGATCCCCTACGCAGCCCGGCTGGGAGCTGAACCGGCGGGGTAATCGCTCCTAAGGGTCGTCGTAGTCAGGTGAATTGCGCGTGCGGAAATCCATCTCACACTGGGTTCGGATGGTCAAGGCCCATGATCTGGTCTGGCTGGTGGTCTTCGGCGGCCTGGTCTATTGCCTGAGACTTCTGCCATTCCCTCTGGTCCCAGGTGATTTACCCGAACTGCTGCCTCTGATCGCACTGGCGATCGCCCAGATTCTAGAACCTCGGTTACCCCAGCAGCCCACCACGCGTTCGCGGATCTTTTGGATCAGTCTCAAGCTGATCCTTGGGTTCGTCGTGATCGGATATACCGGCGGTATCTACAGCAGCTACTGGCCGGTGCTTTTCCTGCCGGTGCTCTCGGCGGCGACCAGCTTTGGCGGCCGTGGAACTCTCATCGTGACGCTTCTCGCCGGCGGCACCTACCTGACTTTCCTGAAAAACCTACTCAATAAGCTCCATGAGGACGATCAGCAACTGGTCGACATCCTGGATATTGTGATGCCGTTTGTCTCGCTGGCGATGATTGGAAACCTCGCGCATATCCTGGCCGGCGAGCTGCGAATTCGGTCCGAAAAGCACCGCCGCACCGCCGAGCAACTCGCCGAAGCCAACGTGCAGATCCGTCAGGCGCAGGAAGCGGTCCGCCGCTCTGACCGGCTCGCCGCATTAGGACAATTGTCCGCTGGCCTGGCGCACGAATTGCGCAATCCGCTGGGCACGATCAAAGCATCCTCCGAGATGCTCAGCCGCACCGTCGCCGCCGAGAACGAAGTTGCCAAGGAAATGGCGGAGTTCATTCACTCCGAAGTGGACCGGTGCAACTCGCTGATCACGCGATTCCTGCAATTTGCGCGGCCGCTCCAATTGCAGATGGACACCGCGGATCTTTCCCAGACGCTCGACCGCGCAATCGCTCTCGTGGAACGCGAAACTCCGAAGATCGCGATCTACAAGAACTACGAAATCGAACTGCCGCCATTCCCCTTCGACGCCGAATTGCTGGAGCGCGTTTTTTACAACCTGGTGCTGAATGCGGCGCAAGCCACGAGCACCCCGGGTGGGGCTGTCACGGTGAAGACACGTGCCATAGACGGCATGGCCGAAGTTTGTGTGATCGATCGCGGGGTGGGAATCGATCCCCAGCACCTGGATTCAATCTTCAATCCGTTCTTCACGACGAAGCCCGAAGGTGTCGGGCTCGGACTCGCGATCGTTGCCAAGATCGTAGATGAACACGGCGGTAAGATAGCAGTGGAGAGCGAACCCGGCAAGGGGAGCATCTTCCACGTGCTCCTGCCTATGCATCCGCCCAGCCGCGAGCGCCAGGTAGCCGAGAAGACCACCGCCGGGACCGGATCTGTCACCGCATGAAAAAACGAATTCTGGTGGTCGAGGACGAAGAGAAGCTTCGCCGGGTCATTCAACTGCAACTGACGTCAGCAGGCTTCGACGTGGACCAGGCGGCCAATGCCGAAGATGGTCTCAAGATCGTCGACCGCGCCGACTTGGTGCTCACGGATCTCAAGCTGCCGAACATGGGCGGCCTCGAGATGCTGGCACTGATTCGGCGGCAGAATTCGCTGGTGCCGGTGATCGTGATGACCGCCTTCGGGAGCATCGAAACTGCGGTGGCGTCGATGAAGGCCGGCGCCAATGACTTCGTGCTGAAGCCGTTCTCTCTCGATCACCTGATGCAGGTAATCTCGAAGGCGCTCGAAATGCGCGCTCTGCGGGATGAGAATCGAAAGTTGAAAGAGGAACTCGGACGCCGCTACGAGTTCGACAACATCATCGGCCGCAGTTCTCCGATGCAAGAGATTTTCGCCACCATCGAGCGGGTCGGACCAACGCGCGCGACTGTGCTGTTGGCCGGTGAGAGCGGCGTAGGCAAGGACCTCATCGCGCGCGCGATCCATTTCCATTCGCCGCGCCGCGACCGTCCGCTGGTCAAGATCAATTGCACCGCGATTCCCGAGAACCTGATGGAGAGCGAGCTGTTCGGCTACGAAAAAGGCGCTTTCACGGGCGCCAACATGACCAAGCCGGGCAAATTCGAACAGGCCGACACGGGTACCGTGTTCCTGGATGAGATCGGCGATGTGCCGGCCGTGATCCAGGTGAAACTGCTGCGGGTCCTGCAAGAGCGCGAATTCGAGCGGCTGGGTAGCAATGTGACGCGACACATCGATGTGCGGGTGATTGCCGCGACCAATCAGGACTTGCGTGCCGCGTTGGAACAAGGCACGTTTCGCGAGGATCTGTATTACCGCCTCAACGTCGTCCCGATGAACATTCCGTCGCTGCGCGAACGCAAGCAGGACATTCCGTTCCTGGCCAATCATTTCATCCAGAAATTGGCGCCCGACACGGGCAGCCGGGTGGAGTCCATTTCCGATCAGGCGATGGAGAAAATGATGGCGTATCACTGGCCTGGGAACGTGCGCGAATTGGAGAACGTGATCGAGCGCGCACTGGTGATGGCGTCGGGGCCAGTGCTCGAAGCGGACGACATTAAGCTCGAAGGCGCGCCGAGCCACGCCGGAGCGGCGCGCACGCAAAGCGACTCGCACTTTGTCCCGGACGGCATGAGTCTGGATCAGTACGAGCAGGAGATCATCAAAGAAGCCCTGCGCCGAGCCGATGGCAACAAGAGCCAGGCCGCGCGATTGCTCGGACTGACGCGCAATGCTCTCCGCTACCGGCTCACGCAGATGGGCATGGAATCGTAGCGGCGATGTCGGCAGTTAGGCTTCACGATGCTGTGGATGACCTGCGTAAGGCTTCCCGCACCTTTTGCGAGAGCGCGGCGGCGGTGAAGGGTTTCTGAATGAAAGGTGTGTCGGGGTTGAGCACCCAACTCCGGCTCACCTGGTTGTCGGTGTAGCCCGACATGTAGAGTACCTGGATCCTCGGCCGCACCTGGCGGATCTCTTTCGCAAGATCGAAGCCGCTCATCTGGGGCATCACAATATCGGTCAGCAATAAGTGAATGTCGTCCGTGTGTTTGGTGGCCAGTTGGACGGCTTCTTCGGGCCGCTCGGCGTCGATTACCTGATATCCGCAGCGCGTCAACATCGCATGCACCAGCTTGCGAATGGCGGCTTCGTCTTCGCAAAGCAGGACCGTTTCCGAGCCGCGGGCCTCGGTGGTACGCTCTTCTTCAACCGCAAATGCCTCTGGGACGACGGCCATGGGGAAGAAAATCTTGAAAGTAGTTCCTTTGCCGGGTTCGCTGTAGACCATGATTTCGCCGCCGTTCTGCTTGACGATCCCGTACACGATGGATAGGCCGAGGCCGGTCCCTTTGCCGGTTTCCTTAGTGGTAAAGAACGGTTCGAAAAGGCGGCTGCGAGTGGCTGCGTCCATTCCGGTACCCGTATCGCTTACGGCCAGCATGCAATATGGGCCCGGTTGCACCCCAATATGGCGGCCGGAATACTCCCGATCGAGCATCTGGTTGGCGGTTTCGATGGTCAGCTTGCCGCCGCGCGCCATGGCATCGCGCGCATTTACCACCAGGTTCATAATCAACTGGTCGATGTGGGTGGGGTCCGCCTTCACGCGTCCGAGTTCCGGTTGCAAATGGGTGGCGATCTCGATGTCTTCGCCAATGACCCGCCGCAGCAGCTTGATGGAGTGGCTCACCACCTCGTTCAGATCGAGGATCCGCGGTTGGCTGATCTGCCGCCGGCTGAAGGCCAGTAACTGCGCGGTGAGCGCACCCGCGCGGCTGGCGGCGTATTGGATCTCCTGCGCATAGTCGCGCAGGCTCTGGTCGTCCTCCACCTCCATAATCAGCATCTCGGCGTAACCAGTGATTACGGTGAGCAGATTGTTGAAATCGTGCGCCACCCCTCCTGCAAGACGCCCCACAGCCTCGAGCTTCTGCGATTGGCGGAGCTGCTCTTCGAGCTGCTTGTGTTCGGTCACGTCGTTGTCGATAGCCAAGGCGCCGCTGATTCGTCCTGCGGCATCTCGTAACGGCGCTGTCCAGATCGTGACTTCGATGCGGGTTCCGTCTTTGCGGACGCGGCTCCGCTCCACCGATGCCAGAGCCTCGCCCTGGCGGAATCGGTCAAGCCACAGGCGATACTCGTCCGTCTGATCGGGCGGAATGATGGGCAGCGGTTTGTCGATCACTTCGGCTTCGGCCCAGCCGAAGATGCGCTCTGCAGCCGGACTCCAGAAGGTCACGCGGCCCTCCAGATCAGTCGCCCAGATCGCCAACGGCGAGGATTGCAGCACGGCTTCGCGTACCTGGTTCGACTGCCTCAGTTCCTCGTTGGCGTGACTCAGTTCGGCGGTCCGCTGTTGGATTCGCGTTTCGAGTTGGCTGTGGGCCTGGCGCAACTCTTCGCCTTGTTGCGCCAATAACTCCGAGGTCTGTTTCAAGGTGCGCTCGAGGCGCCCGATTTCGTCGTTGACAGCAGGCTCCTCGACGATCGGAAGGCCCTTCGCAACCAGGCGGGCCTGATCTTCCAGGTGGCGGATCCGGCGGCCGATACTGGTGGTGAAGAATAACGCAGCGGCAACACCACCCAGGAGACCGAGCGAGCCGCCGGCGAAGATCGCTGTACGCAGTCTCTGCTGCGCGCGATGTTCGGCCTCGACGCGCTGGCGAAACAACTGCTGCTCCTCCTCCTGCATGCCGTCCAGCTCGCCGCGGAGCGAATCCATGCTGGCTTTGGCACTTTCCAGCCGGTCCACGCCGACTTCCAGATTGCCTGCGGCGACTTCCTGCTGAAACTGTTCCATGGCTTGCGTGGTGGCGGCCGTGAGGTCTTCCACGCGAGCCAGCCGGCTCGATTGGGAAGGGTTGCCATCAATGAGGGTTCGCAGGTTCTGGAGATGACTGGGCAACTCTTGCCGGGACTTGAGGTAGGGTTCGAGAAAGGCGGCGCGACGAGTCAAGAGGTAGCCGCGCGTCCCGGTTTCCGCATTGATCAGGGTGATGATGACGCGCCGGATCTCGGCTCGCACTTCATAAGATTGCTGTACCGCGTCGGAAGCCAGGCGGGTCTGCCGCTGGAACTGGTAGAAAACAGCCATCGCAGCCAGCAAGGCGCAGACGGGAAAAGCTACCACCAGGACACCTTTGGTGTCCAGGGAGAGCCCGGAGAGAAGGGCGGCAGCACGCCCATTGCGGCTTCGAGGCATCACTCATCGCCACGGCTATGGTACAGCGTCAGTATAGATCGGTAATTCTAGCGATACTAAAGTTTTCAATCAAAACATTCTACATATTTTACCGAAGGCGGAGGGCTCATTGGGCGCCAGCCATCTGGCTGCCGCATCCAGGGCAGAAGCGCGCGCCGGCACGCAACTCGCGGGCACAGACCGGGCATCGGTAGGTCGCATAGACTGGGGCTTCGTAGGCCGGAGTGGGAGCGGGAACTGGTTCCACTGACGGCGCAGGCGCCATGGCGGCGGCTTGCGGTACCAGCAGGCGAATGTGGAGCGCCATGTCCACCAGCACCACGCTCGCCTCTGCGAGGAAGTAGAACAGCAGCAGGGCCAGGAACGAGACGATGCACAAATATGCCAGAAAAGTCAGCCCGCCGAGGAAACTGCCGCCCGCCCAAAAGGACGGCACCAATGCGCCCATCGGGCCGAGAAACTGCATGGGATTCACCCCGGCGATCATGATCAGAATCCCGCCACCTACGCCGATCGAAACCCCGACGGTTGCGTACACCTCGCCGTTGGTCCGCAAGAGCACCGAAATGATCGGAATAACGGTGAACGGCGAATCGGGAAGTTGCCGGATGGTATCGGCCCGTAACCAGTAGATCTGAGCGACGGCGGCCATCATGCCCAGAAAGATCAAGGCGAACAGAATCACCCCGAACGTGGCTGCCGCCTGCAGGGCGAAGGCAGCGATCAGCATCGTCACGAACAGAATCAGTCCGCCAATCGCCACCAGCACAGCGGTCACTTTCAGCGCGACAGATACGATCTTGCGAATGACTCTTCCGTCACTCAACGCGCGCAAAATCGGCAAAAAGAAAAAGCCTGGCATTTTCGAGACCTCCTGAGTCCCGGTTGATTATGCCAGACGCGCGCATCTTATTACAGACGTTCCGCAGAGACTCACCTTTGCGATCTCGAGACTCGTGTTGAGACTTTTCGGAACGCGCACCGAAAAGCGTCGAGAAAGAATCTCGACGCGGCAAACAGGAGGGTTTGCGCCACGAAGTCTAAGCGGTGGCGCGGAAAGCCTGAGCCGGAGCGGCCGCGGGGCCGATGTAGCGCGCATCTCCGAAGGCCAGAATCGGGAAGAAGATGATCCCCAGGAACAACAGGCCGATTCCGAAGCCCGTCCCTTTTCCAAAACTCTTCGCCAAGTCGATCATGACGATGATGCCCACGACGAAGCTGACGATCGGAATGAACAACAGCAACAGCCACCAGATCGGCCGCCCGACGATTTGCAGCATCACCACGGCATTGTAGATCGGAACGATCGCCGCCCAACCCGGTTGACCCGCCTTGACGAATACCTTCCACGCGGACGCGATCACGACCACCGCGATCGCCAGCATGAAAATCAGAAACACGCCGCTAAACAACCCTGCGTTACTGTCCATATCCTCTCCTTCTAAATCCGAAACGTAGTTACTGCTTCAGGACAGTATATTACTGATGTTAATTGGCGCCTAACATTTTGGTACTTATTTAACTGCGAGTTCGGCGAGACCGTCGGCGGTCAAGGACCCGATCGCAAGATCGCCCATCGAATTCGGCAACCGCGGCGCGGCAAGTTGCACCTTCAAGAAGTTCCCGGTGAGTGCTATGTGGCCTGTTTGCAAGGTCACTGCCGAAAGCGTGCGGCCGACCATGCGGCTTCGAAACATGAGATTTTTGCCCTCGGCGATCTCGCGCAGCCGGCGGCTTCGCGACCGCCGCACCGCCATCGGTACCGGTTCCAGGGCGTCCGCGGCACTGGTACCCGGGCGCTCCGAGTAAGTGAAAACGTGCAGATAAGTGAATGGCAGGCTCTCGATAAAGCGGCAGCTCTCTTCGAAATCGGCGTCCGTCTCACCCGGAAATCCAGCCATCACGTCCGCTCCGATCGCGGCATCAGGCATCAGTTTGTGCGCTTTCAGAACGCGATCGGCATAGTGCCGTGGACGGTATTTTCGAAGCATGCGGCGCAGGGTTCGCTCGGAGCCGCTTTGCAAAGGCGCGTGAACGTGCTTGGCGATCCGAGGAGTCGAGGCCATCAGTTCGAGCAGGTCGTCTGTGAAGTCCATCGGCTCCACGGAACTGAGGCGCAAGCGCTCCACGGCGGTTTCTGCGAGCAGCCGCCGGATGAGGCCGGCGAGACGGATCTGGCTACCCGGTTCGCGTCCCCAGCGTCCGAGATTGATGCCGCTCAGCACGATCTCGCGATAGCGGTTCGCCAGCCCGCACACCTGTGCCACCACGCGCTCGGCAGGTGCGCTGCGGCTGCGCCCACGCACTGACGGGATGATGCAGAAGGAGCAGCGATTATTGCATCCATCCTGAATCTTCAGGTTGGGACGTGTGCGATCGCCCGCCGCATCTTCCACGGCAGCCGACAAGAAGCCGTCGTCTCCAAAGATATCCCCGACGTAGATATTCCCGTGGTACGGCGTACCGGCCTGTCCGATGGTGACCAGGTTGGCGATCTGACTTTTGTGCGAATTGCCCACCACCCATTCGACCCCGGGCAGTGAAGCCAACTCCTCCGGCGCGCGCTGCGCGTAACAGCCGGTGACCAGGATCCGCGCCTCAGGATTCTCACGATGGACGCGCCGGATCGTCTGCCGCACATCGTCGTCTGCCGATGCGGTGACCGTGCAGGTGTTCAGCACAACCAGGTTCGCGATGGCGCGATCCTCGGCGAGAGTCAATCCCTTTGCTGCGAGCAGAGAGTCCAGAGCGGCGCCATCGGCTTGCGCGGCACGGCATCCGAAATTCTGAACGAAATAGGTCCCCACCTACATCGATTATACGGGAGTGCTGCTCGGGGCTCTCGCTCAAGCAGCAATGGCGCCAGTCAATGGCAACGCTCCGTTACCGTCGCGGCTCGTAAGCTACCTAAAGACGTTCGCGCGACAAGTGCGCTTGCGAGCCGCGCGCGGCTCGCAACGAGCCACGACCGTGAGGGAGTGATTTTGGGAGCGATTGGGACATCGCTTGCTTACGCGCGCGGCTCGCAACGGGCCACGGCCGTGAGGGAGTGATTTTGGGAGCGATTGGGACATCGCTTGCTCACACGCACGGCTCGCAACGAGCCACGACCGTGAGGGAGTGATTTTGGGAGCGACTGGGACATCGCTTGCTTACGCGCGCGGCTCGCAACGAGCCACGACCGTGAGGGAGTGATTTTGGGAGCGATTGGGAAGTCCAATCGTATGTGGCGCAGGCGCTCCGGAGTTTTCACAGCTTCTCAGCAAGCGGCATCCCAGTCGCTCCGAATCTTGCGGTCCAGACGAATAGGTCACTGTGTGGCGGTAACGCCGCCATCCATGTACAAGGTCTGGCCGGTGACGAAGTCGGACGCAGCCGAGGCGAAGAAGAGCACAGCGCTCATTACCTCCTCAGGCTCGGCGATGCGGCCCAGGGGGATTCGCGCGAGGATTTGATTGACGAAGGCCTCGTCCGAAAGCATGTAGGCAATCATGCCTGTGCGCACGAAGGTAGGCGCGACGACATTCACGTGGATCTTGTGCGGCGCCCATTCGGCGGCCAGTTGCTGGCAAAGCATCGAGAGGCCGCCCTTCGTCGCGCAATATGCCGAGTAACCGCGGCCGCGTAGAGCCACACGCGAACGAACCGATCCGATGTGTACCTGCTTACCGCCGGTTCCCTGACGGATCATGTGCCGTGCCGCCGCCTGCGCCTGGAACATCGCACCTTTCAGATTGACGTCCACCACGTGATCGAAGGTGGCCTCGTCGTAATCCTCCGCCTTCTGTTCGCGATTCAGGCCCACGCAATTGACCAGAATGTCGAGCGCGCCGAAGTGGCCGGCGACCGCATCCACCATCGCGCGCGTTTCGGCGACGGAGGCGGCGTCGAAGCTGGCACCGTACGCCTCTGATCCTTGCTCCTGGAGAGCAGCGGCCGCCTCCTCGGCCTTCTGGCGATTGCGCCCGGCGATGGCCACTTTCGCTCCCATGGCAGCGAGCCCCTCCGAGACGGCCGCACCGATGCCGCCATACCCGCCCGTCACCAGCGCCACTTTGCCGTCGACGCGAAATAATCGTCCGGGGCCCCCAGTCTGATTTCCCAAATCTCCTCCAGTGAATTCCATTATGGCCTCATGCATGTGCGATCGACGTGGCGCAGACACTCATGTCTGCCGTCTCGACACTCATGTCGAGACTTTCGCGCCGTCCGCCAACTTCCGAAAAGAAGAGTGCAACGCTCAGTCGTTCGAGGAGTAATCTTTAGCTGCTCTGCCGCCATAGATTCCGATGAAGCGGCACGCTCGCCCGCAGCGACCCACCGCGGGCCCCAACCCCCAACCCTGCTTTCAAGAGTGATTCAGGTGCTTACTCGCGCAAAGCGACCACGGGATCCACGCGCGCGGCACGCACCGCGGGAGCTACAGTCGCTGCCATCGCCACCGCCGATAGAAACGCCGCTACGATCACGAAATTCGTCGGCGAGCCAGTGTGCACTTCCGGATTGAGGAACATAGCCAGAGGCCGGACAGCAAAGATCGAAATCGCGAGCCCGATCGCCACGCCCACCACCGTCAACGAGGCACTCTGCCGGACCACCAGTTTGAGCACGGCGCCGGGCGTGGCGCCTAACGCCATGCGCAAGCCGATCTCCCGGACACGCCGGCTCACCGAGTACAGCAGCACGCCGTACAATCCAATGGAAGCCAGTGCCAGACCCAGCAAGCCCATCGAACCCAGGATGATGGCACCAGCGCGGCTCGGCAGCAGTGCCAGGCCCAGTCCCTGCTGCATCGTTTTGACCTCCAGAGCCGCAGTCGAATCGACGCCGTGCAATCTAGTGTGTACGCCGGAAAGAATTGCGGTGGGATTTCCCGTGGCGCGGATCAGGAAATGGAGGTTGACCGGTGCAACGTCCTGCTGCGCATAGGGATAGTAGACGCCTGGTTTGTTCTCTTCGCCGAGCGTCATGTACTTGGAGTTCCGCGCAACACCCGCGATCTGCACGGGCTGCTTCGACCCGAACCAGGCGACGTGGCCCACGGGGTCATGGTCGCCAAACAGTGCTCGCGCCATTTCCTGATTGATGATGGCCACCGGCTGCGTGCCGGTCTTGTCGCCTGGCAGGAACTCGCGGCCTGCGAGAATGGGAATCCGCATGGTCTTGAAATAATCCGGACCCACTTCATTGCCGTTCCAGCGCAGGACGTGTGGTGTTCCGTCCAGGTCGGTCTTGACGCTCATCTGGTAATTCATCGAGTCGTTGAGCGGCACGACTTGGGCTATGGAGGCTGCTTCCACGCCCGGTATGGTGCGCAGGCGTTCCAGCGCATCGTCTGTCAGTAGCCGCACCCGCTTAGAATCCGGATAACTCTCCGGCACCAGGCGCATGGACGCCCATACGGTGTGTTGAATATCGAAGCCGGGATTCATGGTGGCGGAGTCCACCAGGTTGCGCACGAACAGAACCGCCGCCGAGAGCAGAACGATCGAGATGGCGAGTTGCCCCGTGACCAACATGCTCCGCAGAGACCACCATCCGGAGATCTGGCGCTCGCCCTGTTTGAGCAAGGTGCTGATGCCCCCGCGCGTCGCCCTGATGGCAGGGAAGAGCCCGGCGACCAGGCTCGTACCCAGGGCTGTAGCGATGGAATAGCCCAGCAATCTCTGGTCCGGTGTGATTACAAACTGGATCGGAACTGGCAGGGGCAGACGGATGCGGCTCAACAACGCGGTGAGACCGATGTTCAAGCAGAGTCCGGCCGCGGTACCTATCAGTGCCAGCAACAGGCTCTCGGCGAAGAGGTGACGGATGATGCGTCCTCTGCCCGCCCCAATCGACAGGCGGATGGCAAGCTCATGGGAACGGCTCGACGCGCGCGCCAGCAGCAGGCTGGCGACGTTGGCGCAGGCGATCGCCAGCACCAGGCCGACCACGACCATCAGCATCGCGAAAAAGGCGGCGACCGCCATGGTTCCCTGGTTGCCGGTGATCCGCGCCAGCCCGGCGGTGGCGGTCACGCTGACGCCCTGATCCCAAGCCTCATGGGGATGAATCGCGTCCAACTGCCGGCAGAGCGCAAGAAGGCGGGCTTCGGCGATCTGACGGGTCATGCCCTCGGGAAGCCGCGCGAAGAGCATTACGGGACGTTTGTCGTCCGGCGCGAGCATGTACAGGTCGGGCGCGAATCCGAACCCGAAGAGAGTGCGGTGATCGCGCGGCAGCACTCCTGACACCATGAACGGGCGCCCATCCAGCACCAGCCTGCGGCCGATCACGTTCGGGTCACCGCCCAGGCGCGATTGCCAGAGTTGATACGAGATCACCACTGCACTCGAATCACCCGGCAGGATGGGCCGGCCCATCGCGAGGGGAACCCCGGTCGCCTGAAAGAAGTTGTCGGTGACCAGGATGGCGAACAGGCGGTCGGTGGCATCGCCATGCCGCCAGTTGGTTTCCATGTTTTCGTTTTCGCCTACGACGTCCGTGAAAATTCCCGCTTCGCGAATGAAGTGGTATCCGTACATCGGCGAATGGCTGTTGCCGCCGATGTTGACCAGGTCGACCGACTGAGCGTCGCGGACGGAAGGTTGGCTGAAAAGCACCTCCGCAGCAATACTGAACATCGTGGTGTTGGCTCCGATGCCCAGGCCCAGGCAGGCGATCGCCGTCAGGGCAAATGCGGGATTGCGGCGCAAACCACGAGCGGCATAACGCAAATCGGCGAGCAGATCTTCCAGCCATCGGAACTGCCACGCCGAGCGAACGTCCTCGCGGACGCGGGCGGTGGGACCGAGTTCGCGGCGGGCTTGGCCGAGGGCGGCGGTACGCGATGCGCCGGCCTGCTCGAGCTCATCGGCGCGCGTCTCGATGTGGAACTGCAGTTCGTCGTCGAGCTCGCGATCGAAGCGGGAACGGAAGGGGAGGTACGAAACGCGGCGGGCGGCTTCTTTCCAGAATGACATGGCGATCTCCTTCACGCGGTCTTCATTACCAGGCGAATGGCGCGCACCAGGCGTTCGAAGTCCTCGGATTCCTCTTCCAGTTGCTTGCGGCCTTCGGTGGTCAAGCTGTAGAAGCGGGCCTTGCGGTTGTTTTCGGAAATGCCCCATTCGGCGCTCAGCCAGCCTTTCACCAGCATTCGGTTGAGGGCGGGATACAGGGACCCGTCTTCGATGATCAAATCCTCGTTCGAGGATTCCTTCACCCGTTTCGCGATGGCGTAGCCATGCAGCGCTCCGCCGCGAAGGGTCCTCAAAATCAGCATGTACAAGGTGCCCGGCAGCAGCTCCGGAGTGGTCCGTTCTCCCATAACTCCCCTTTCCAAACTATCCATACGTCGGACAGGGGAGAAAGGTTCACAGAAAGAATCGCCAAAATAAAAGGGGCAGGCGCCGAGCAAACGGCGACCTGCCCCTGAAAGGAAATGCCCGCGGAACTAGAACTCGAACCGCACCGCGAAAGCCATGACGCGAGCCGGCAGCGTGGCGTTGAAGACTCCCGCCGTCAGACTGGTCTGATTGCCGGATGGATCGAAAGTGAGTCCAGTACCGACGCCAATGTATTCGGGGTGATTGAAGACGTTGTACGCCTGGGCCTGGATGCGGATGCCGCGCCGTTCTCCGAACAGCGGGAAGAACTTCGACATGGTTGCATCCACGTTGGTGGTGTGAGGCAGCGACAGCACGCCGGCCCCGCCGCCGAGATCGCCGAGAACCGGAGTCGTGATGTTGGTCCCGACGGCCGGCACCGCGAATGCCGCGGGGTTGTAAAAGTGCCCCGCAGGCACGTTAGCGAACGGATCGCCGACTACGTTCAAGCGCGCAGTGACATCGGGAGTACCCGTGTAGTCCGGCGTTCCGGTCGTGATGCTGAAGCCCGGATTGAACGGCGGCCCGCTGATGATCGAGACGATGCCCGACAACGTCCACCGGTCTACGATGGCCGACAGCACCTTGGAACCTAGCCGCTTGCCAAGGTTCGGAAACTCGTAGGCGTAATTGAACTGGAAGTTGTGGCGCCGGTCAAACCCGAGACGGCCGTAGTTCCATGCCTCGTTGTTCGGGACCACTGGATTGAAGGCGGTGGTGCCCATTGCCTTCGACCAGGTGTATGCCAGCCCGTAACTCAGACCATGAGAGAAACGCTGTTGCAGCGAAACCGTCAGGCCGTTGTAGTTGGTGTGTCCCAGGTGGTTGTAGGTGTTGACCGTATTGAACCCGGGGAAGACGGTGCGCAATAGAACGTCGGGCAGCGTTTTGTTTCCGTTGGTCGGATCGGCGTTGGCCGTATTGAAGGGCGCGCGGGTTCCGATCGGAATCGGATTGATGTCATACGAAAGCTGCTGGTTGTAGCCCCAGTTGCCGGTGTAACCGACGTCGAGGACCAGGGTTCGCGTGACCGTCCGCTGGATGTTGATGCTGGCGTTCTGGGCGCGATCCCAAGGCACTTGCGCAGCCGGCCACGAGTTGATCGTGGAAGGTCCGAACACCAGGCTGTTGCCGCTGGCGGAGATCTGGGCGAAGGTGGTGTAGTTTACCTGCGGCGAATACGAGTACGGCGCCTGGCCGGACAGAGCATACACCTGATTGCCGTCGAGGCGGTTGTAGAAGATGCCGAATCCGCCGCGCAGCGCAGTCTTCCCGTCGCCGGTGAGGTCGTAGGCGAAGCCCACGCGGGGAGCCGCCGCGATTGCGCTCTGATTGTACGGCGCCGAAGGAACTCCGTTGACCCCTAGGAGATGGAGACCGTCCGCCGGATTGCCGGAGTTCGGAACGTACAACCCGATGTACGCCACTGGAGCTACGGTGCCGGTACCGGGATCGATCGCGACGCGTTTGCCTCCGCTGGTCCCTGGGATATAGACGCGGGGCGCCGAGGACTTCGTGTAGAGACTCGGAACGAAATTCGAGAAGGTGTCGTTGAGGTCAACCTGCGGAGTCTGGTGATAGAAGCGAACGCCGAAATCCAAAGTCAGCCGCGAGTTCACGCGCCAGTTGTCCTGAATGTAGAACTCGGCATTCCAGTATTGTGTGTTGAATACCGCGCGCGCCGTCGTCTGGCTGTACGAATCCACATATCCCAGCAGCGCATTGGCATAACCGTTGGTGGTGTTGCCCAAGGCGTTATTGGTATCCGGAGCAAAATTGAAGTTGCCTTCGTAAGCGGGTGTCGAGGGCTGGATCTTGTTGTTCTTTTCCAGGTAGAAGCCGCCTTTGAAGGTGTGCCTGCCCAGCACCTTGCTGAGGTTGTCCTGGTAACTCCAGATGGTGTTGAAGTTTTCGTAGTTACCGGCCGAGGTGCCCACGCGCGTGAAGTTCATTGCCGAAGCGTTGGCCTGAACCGCACCGAATTGGAACTCGGGCAGGACGTTGAAGTATCCGTTGGTAGCGGATGCACCCGCCGGAGCGGTCGTCGGGATCGGGAACAGCACCGGTGGCGAAGGCAGCAGCGAGCGGTCCTGACTCTTGCCGCCATCCGTGGTGTAGTACGACCAGGTATTCCAACTCTCGCCGACCGTGAATTCGTTGATCAGCGTGGGAGAAAACTGGTACGTTGCCGTGCCAGAATATCCGTGGCCCGGGTTCGGGTGGTCGATAGGCGCGATGCCGGCGTCTCCGAGAAGGCCGCCGGTGTCATGAGAGAACTGAACGCCCTGATATAACGCTGCCATGTCGTCATGATCGTTGATGTAGCGGAAGTAGCCGCTGAGCTTCGAGGTCAGGTAGGTGTCCACGCGTAACACGTCGTTGCGGCGCGGGTGGGTGGCGCTGGCTGCCTCGAAGTAGTTGACGATATTGGCTTGCGATCCAGTGCCCGCGAAGTTCGGCAGCGGGAAGAAGTTCAGCATCGCCTGTCCGAGAGGGGTGATGCGCGACGCCGGAATGATATTGCCCGGGAACTGCGCTCCCGTGGTCGGGTCGATAATCTGGAAGAGGGTTCCGTTGTTGTTGAAGCTCTGGGAGAAGTTCCCCTGGCGTTCGAGCGCCGTCGGCGTGTACTTCGTCTGGCTGCCGCCGCTTACGAATTGGCCGGTGTACTCCTGCGACCAAAAGAAGAAGAGCTTCTTCTTGTCCTGGTTGAAATGTTTGGGAACGAAAATCGGCCCGCCGATGGTGTAGGTTTCGACGTTGAAACGGTACGGGGAAATGGGCGATACCGGCGTGCCATCTGCCTTGCGGCCGTTACGGTCGTTTTCCCACTGGTTCGCGTTGAATCCCTCATTGCGGTGATTCCAGACGAAAGAACCGTGGAACTGCTGCGTGCCGCTCTTCGTGACCACGGTGATGCCACCGCCGGAATTGCGGCCGAACTCCGCCTGGTAATTGGACACCAGGACTTTCATTTCCTGAATCGAGTCGGCATTCGGCTCGTAGTGCAACGTGCTGTTCGAACCGGTATCCATGTCGGTGATACCGTCGACGGTAAAGTTGAGGGCCGAAGTGTTGCCATTAATGGTGATGCCGCGAATGGCGTTCGGCGAGGTCACGTCCCGGTTTCCGCCATTAGTGCCGTTATAGCTGTTGTCGATTACGCCGGGGATCAGTTTCATGTAACCGAACATGTCCCGGCCGCGAAGCGTAACATTGCTCAATTGCTGGCCTTCGATGGCCGCGGATTTCTCCGAACTCGCCAATTGAACGGCGGCGGCTTCCGCAGTAACCGATACTGTATCTGTAGTATTACCTAGTGCGAGCGTCAGCTTTCCAACGTCGCGGGTTTCGTTCGCCTGTACAACAATCTGACTCTGGTTCAGGCCTTTGAAGCCCGTCACTTTGACGGCTACCGCATAAGTCCCTGGCGTGATGTTCAGAAACCGGAATACGCCAGTCGAATCAGTGACGGTGGTCCTTACCGCTCCACTTTCATTCTCTGTTAGTGTAACCGTCGCATTCGGCACTACCGCGTTGGCTGGATCCTCCACGACCCCGATCAACGAACTGGCGACGGTTTGCGCATACACACCCGCGCATAGCAGCGCGAGTGCGCACAAAGAATATATTGCTTTCTTGATGTGCATCCCTTTTCTCCTCACCTAAAGCGTTTAAATTTCCCGAACAGCCCCCACAAATCAGCTCCAAATTGATCGAGTTTTGGGTGAAACCGTTCTCAACAGTTAACAGAAGTCTCGAGCGGGCACACCACTCAGCCAAGTTTGGATTGTCGTGTGAAGCTAATACGTTCAGATTAGGGATTGCAAGAACTATACGGTAATAGGGCTTATTTTCAATGGTTTGTGCGTCTTGTTATACAACGTATCATACGGGATTACCGGCTTCCGGCAAGACCGTATCGTACTGTTGGGAAAATTGACATATGCAACTGGTCAAGACGGTGTTACAATCATCCACAATCTGGGAGCATAATTTGCGGGCGTTCGACCGTCTGGGATCAACGGGAATAAGCGCGTTGGATGCCTTAGTTGGGGGATACTGCCATGTCGCAGAGGCGAGTTTTAGAGCAGGAACTGGCTCCGGCGGTGCGACTACCGGAACCTGAGATCGACCGGGAAGCTGTTCGGGAACAATTGGAACGGATTCTCGCGAACCCGTTATTCTCACACAGCAAGCGCTATCCGTTGCTCCTCCGCTGGGTGGTGGAGCGTGCACTGGAAGGCGACACCAGCCAATTGAAAGAGCGGACCCTCGGGGTGGAGGTGTTTGGCCGCCATCCGAATTACGACAGCAATGCAGATCCCGTCGTCCGCATCACCGCAGGCGAGATCCGCAAGCGGATCGCCCAGTATTATCATGAGCCCGGCAGGGAAACTGAAGTCCGCATCGACCTTCCCACCGGATCGTATGTCCCGGAATTTCATCGGCCGTTGGTAGTGGATCGACCGCGTACGGCCCCGCCCCTGGAGTCCCCCAAACCGGAGACTCGACGTCAGGCGAGAACTCTAACCGTCAGACCCTTATATGCCGCGATTTTGGCCGTACCGCTGTTGGCAGGGTTCGGCGTATGGCAGTTGTCCATCTCTGCGATAGATCGGTTCTGGCGTCCTTTTTGGGACTCATCCTCGCCCGTGGTTCTCTGTATGGGAGGAGCGGGGGTCGCACAGGAGGTGGCCGCCGCTCCTCAACCCAACACGCAAACCATCACCGTAACCGAACAAATCCGGCGTGAGTACGTGGCTTTCTCGGACGCCATGACGCTTTCGCGGGTGGCGGGTCTCTTCCAGGCGCGAAACCGGCAGTATTCGTTGCGCATCGCCCAATCCACCACGTTCGCCGACCTGCGGAGCGGTCCCGTGGTTCTCGTGGCAGGATTCAATAATGGATGGTCGATGCGGATGCTGTCGCAACTCCGCTATCACTTTGCGCGTGACTCCGAAACCAAGGTCGAGTGGATCGAGGACCGCGAAAACCCCGCGAAACGCGATTGGATGGTGGACGCCAACACTTCTAACGTGAAATTGTCCGAAGATTACGCGCTCATCTCCCGCTTCCTGGATCCGGCAACCGAGCGAATGGTGGTGGTGGCTGCCGGACTCGTCCAATACGGGACCGTCGCCGCAGGTGAGTTCCTGACGAACCCCAAATATCTTGACGATTTTGCCAGGACGGCGCCATCCGGCTGGTATCGCAAGAACATGCAATTGGTGCTTGCAACCAAGGTGATCAACGGGAATTCAGGACCTCCGACCGTGGTGACGAGCTATTTCTGGTAGTCCCGCCGATCCGCTACGATCCCTTATACTAATGATTGCAGAGTAACTTGCTAAGGCTGGCAGCGGGCTCCGATGCCGAATCTGCTTGCCCGTTCCCGCCCCGCCTGTAAGACAACAGAACCATGTCCAAAAAGAGTGAGCGTCTTGCTCAGTTACAGAAACTCCGAACGGCCGAGCGCCAAAGGAAGGAAGGGAGCGGCATTTCGCCCGCCCTTGCGCAAGCCCCGCCGTCACAGCGGCCAAACTTCGCCCTGCGCAATCCACTCGCACGGGTTCCCAGCAAGTTTATTTGGCCGGCGCGCATCGCGCTGGTGCTGGTGGGCCTCTCGTGCCTGTGTGCGATTCTGTCGCTGATCTTTCCGCCTTACGTCCCCACACCGAGTTCTTACGCGTTTTCGATTGTTCCGCCAGTGGAGGTGGTGAACGGCAGCTTGCTGCCGCTCTACCGGATGAATTACATCTGCGAGTTCGTGGGCGCAACCGATCAGGCCGGCTTCACCCTTCCCCCGACCCACAAGCCAGTGGAAGGTCCGAAGACCCAATCCAGCCTGTACTTCCACCAACGGGTGCCCGTTGAATGCGTCGGTGGAATGAACTTGTCGGGAGTTCGCGCCAGCAGCTTTGAATTCCGCGTCTCGCTCTCGTACTTCCCGTTTCTATGGCCGATTCGCCGCCAC
Source organism: Bryobacteraceae bacterium (assembly GCA_035295745.1). Lineage (GTDB taxonomy): Bacteria > Acidobacteriota > Terriglobia > Bryobacterales > Bryobacteraceae > JAIQFL01. Next base: position 41,696 of record DATGIL010000017.1, read on the forward strand.
TCCGAATACACGGTGAGAAGCGAATCCAGCGTTCAGGGACAATTCTTACATTGGGTGGTGGAGTAAGGGGGGCGCGCCCTTGGGGCGCGCCCCTCTGCCTCCTCCCGCTGCTACGGCATTACTTTTCCGTCGGTATCGTAAACCGTAACTTTTCCGTACTTCTCCATCACACTTTTGATCTTCGAGCCGTCGCCTACCGCCACGATCTGAATGTCGTCAAGATTCAGATATTTCTTCGCCACCCGCTGCACATCGTCGGCCGTTACAGCGGAAATCTTAGCCGGGTAAGTGTCCCAATAGTCGTCGGGCAGACCGTAGAACTTGCGCTCGTGGGCATAGACGAGCAACTGCTGCGGACTCTCCAGCGAAAGCGCGAAGCGCGCCACTACCGAGCGTTTCTTCTCTTCCAGTTCCGCCGCCGGGATCTTCTCGTCGCGCATGCGTTTGAACTCGTTGAAGAACTCCTTCATCGCACCTTCGGTCACGTCGGTGCGCACTTCGGAACTCGCCCGCCACGGGCCAGGATAGGTTTGCGCTGCGAAGCTGCTGTAGGCGCCATACGTGTAGCCCTTATCCTCGCGCAGGTTGTTGAACAACCGCGCCGTCGGACCCGCTCCTAAGATCTCGTTCATCACCACGAAGGTCACGTAATCGGGACTGCGGCGGTCGATGGCGAGATTGCCCATCAAAAGGTTGGTCTGCACGGAGTTTGGACGGTTAACCAGCAGGACCCGCGCCTGTTCCGTCAGAGCCGGGTTCCCCGGCATTGCCGGTTGCAGATCGGTCTTCTTCCAGGACGCGAAAGCCTCTTTGAGCTTTGGCAGAAGCTGTGCCGGAGTTACATCTCCTACCACGCCCAGCAAGGTATTCTGCGGCACGTAGCGCTCATCGTGCCATTTCTTCATCGCTTCGATGGTGATGGCGCCGAGCGATTCCGGACTGGATGCAATTCTTGCCGCGGGATGACTGCCGAACACGGCTCGACTGAACTGCTCCTGTGCGAGGAACTGCGCGGACGTCCGGTTTTGCCGCAATCCCAGCAACTGGCGCTGCTTGAGCTTGCCCCACTCGTCTGCGGGGAACGATGGATGCAGCATCACATCGACGCCGAGTGCGAACCACTTGTCGAAGTTGTCAGTCAAGCCGGACATGGTGAAATTGGTTTCGGTAGCACCAAATCCGGAGCTCGCGCCAATACCCGCCGCCAGCCGGTCCGATTCGTCCGCAATCTGCTTGCTGCTCCGCGTGGTGGTGCCTTCGCGCAACATGGTTGCTGTCACGGTGGCCAGGCCGCTCATGTCGGCCGGCTCGTCCAAACCTCCCGAACCGCGAATCCCGAATGACATCGTGATCTGCGGCAGCCGGTGATCCTCTAGGATCATGACCGTTAACCCGTTATCCAGGTGGAACTCCTCCGGCTTTGGCAGCTTGACCTTGAGCAGTTCCTTCGAGACCGGCGCCTTATTCTTGAATGGATCCTTGGCTTCCTTTTTTGGTGGGGCGCCGCCGCCCGGCATTGGCATCTGCGGGGCCTGTGCCCAAGCCATCCAAAGTCCCACGGGGATAAGGCAAAGCAATGTTTTTCGCATGGTGTTCTCCTCTCTCTGGCGGAGCGCTACTGTGCCGGCCCCGCCGGAGCAGCCTTCTTGGGCATCGTGATGATCACGGTGCGATTGTTTTCGGTGAGATACTTCTTGGCCACACGCATGATGTCCTGCTTGGTGACCGCCGTGGTCTTCTGATAGTTCTCGTTGATCAGGTTCGGGTCGCCGAAATTGGTATAGTTGTCGGCCAGGGAAATGGCCCGGTTGAGCGTGCTCTGCGCGCTCGCCACCTGTCCGCGCCGCGCTACCATGCGGACCTTCTCCATCTCGTCATCGGTCACGGGCTCGTTCTGAATCTTGGCGATCTCCTCGTACACAGCTTTCTCGATCGCCGCCAGGTCTTTCCCGGGCCGCGCCATGACGAAAAACTGCTCCAATCCAGGCCCGCGCTGATCCGCCGCGAAGGCGCCTGCTCCGGTCGCCATCTCCTGTTCCTTCACCAGCCGCTGATAGAGCCTCGACGACTGTCCGGCCCCGAGAATCTGACTCATCACCCGGAGCGCATAGTAGTCGGGTGTATTGCCCGGTCCGATTTTGTAAGCAATATCGATGCGCGGAAGCTGGGCAAACGGGTCCTCCAGTGTCTTCCTGCGCTCGGCCGTCTGTTGCGGTTCGGCCATATCGGGCTGGGGCGGAGGCGGCTGCGAGGGAATATCCTCGAAGTACTTCTTAATCTTCGCCAGCGCCTCGTCGGTCTTGAAATCTCCCACAATCGAGACCACCGCGTTGTTGGGCGCGTAATAGCGCTTGAAGAACTCCTGCACGTCCTGCAAGCTGGCCGCGTTGAGATCTTCCATCGATCCCACCACGGAATGCTTATATCCGAAATTATCGTAAGCTGTCTCGTTAACCGCTTCGAACGTTTTACCGTAAGGCTGGTTATCGACACGCAAACGGCGTTCTTCCTGTACCGCGTTGCGCTGGTTGTCGAGATTGAACTGCGTTACCGCCAGTGCCCGCATGCGGTCGGCTTCCAGAAAAATTCCCAGATCGATCTGGTTTGCGGGAAGTTGTTCGAAGTAGAGAGTGCGGTCCTCGTCGGTGGTTCCGTTGTCCTGGCCGCCATTGGCGCTAATCAGGCCGGAGTGCTCGTTCCGGGCGACGTTCTCGGAGCCCTGGAACATCATGTGCTCAAACAGGTGAGCGAACCCGGTACGCCCGTGCTTCTCGTCGCGCGATCCTACGTTGTACGTGACGGCGATCGAATAGGTGGGTGCCGTGTGGTCTTCAGACAACAGGACGGTAAGCCCATTTTTTAATTTGAACTGCTTGAAAGGGACTTTGACTTCCTTGATGTCGGCAGCCAGCGCCAGCGACGCCGCCGCGAGAAATACGGAAACGGCAATTGCCTTCTTCATCTGTTTCACCCCCTGAAACTTCACCTATGGTACCTCCGCGTCCAGCGCGATTTCTCGAATTCCGGACGAGTGGTTCCACTAATAGACGTCGGTATGCCTCGAAATGTCCCTCTGGATTGCGACAATAGTCCTGAGGAAGAACATGCGAGTGATTGCGGATTTGTGTCTGGTCCCACTGGGAATCGGTGTGTCGGTCTCGAAAGAGATCGCCGCATGCGAGCGCATTCTGACTGAGGCTGGACTGAAAGTGAGGCTCCACGCATACGGGACCAATATCGAGGGCGAATGGGATGACGTTTTCGCGGCCATCAAGCGCTGCCACGAAGTGGTGCACTCCATGGGAGCCCCGCGCATCTCGTCGAATCTGCGATTCGGCACCCGCACCGACCGCGAGCAGACGATGGAAGACAAGGTCCGCAGCGTCCAGGAGAAGATCGGGTAGATTCGCGGGCTCTACACCGAACGTAGCTGCTCTTTCGATTCCACCTTCGCGTCATCCAATTCAATGCCGTAACCCGGTGAATCGGGCAACGCGAAGTGCGCATTCTGGATCACCAGCGGGTGTTTCTCGAAGTGATAATACGATCGCATCTTCACGATCAGGTATTCCGCCAGCGGGCAGACGGCCGGCGACTGACTGGCAATCAGATGCAGGGCGGCGTGCAGGCTGTGTCCGTGCGGAATCACCGGGACGTCGAAAATCGTAGCCAGGGCGCAGATCTTCTGTAGCTCCGTGGTGCCCCCGCACCACTCGGGATCGCACTGCACCACGTTAAGCGCCCCCTCTTTCAGGTAGTTGTAAACTTCCCAACGTCCCTGGATGTGCTCCCCGGAGGCGATCGGTATCGTGGTGCCCTTCCGAAGCGCGGCGAAACTGTCGATCTTCTCCGCCTGCGTTGCTTCTTCGATCCAGCGCGGCCGGTAGCGCTCCACCTGTTTCGCCCATTCGAGCGTATAACTCAGGTCCCACCCGCTGTAAACATCGAACATCAGTTCGGTCTCTTCGCCCACCGCTTCGCGCAAGATGCGCACCAGTTCGACATTCTTCTTCAGTCCTTCGTAACCGTCGCCGGGGCCGTACGCCAGGAACCACTTTTGATATCGGAAGCCTTCCTTCTTCACCTGAACCGCGCGCGCCTGTACCTTCTCCGGTTCCAGCGAGAAGCTCAGGCAACTCGCGTATGCTTCCACGGAGGATCGTGTCGGACCACCCAACAGGCGATAGACCGGCGTCTTGAAATATCGCCCGCGCAGATCCCATAAAGTGTTATCCACCGCGCTGATGGCCATCAGGAAAAAGCCGCGGCGCGAGTGGCGGTTCGAACGATACATCTGGTCCCACAGCTTTTCGTGTGCCAGCGCATCCTTGCCGATCAGAAATGGCCGCAGATCCTCCTGCACCACGATGGCGGCGTCCTTTTCGATCGGCCCATAGAAGCCGTCGCCCTCATCGGTACGGATCTTTACGTAAATCGCGCTAACCGGCGAATTGCGGGGTGTGGCATTGGTCGCATCGCGATAAGGCTTGCGGCGCAGTTCGTCGTAAAAATCCAGCGGATTTACCTGAAACTGCTGGTCGACTCCGGGCAGAGTTTCGCGATGGCCACGCATCTCCCAGACCTCCACGGCCGTGATCTTCACGGGCTTGGTGTCGGCGAAAGCGCTGAGCGTGGGCAACGCCGGCAGCGCGGCCAGAAAATGGCGACGGGAAATCATAGGGTTCAGACGCCGGTACATTCCACGATATCATTGGCGATCATGGCCGACGATCCCTTTGAAGAAGTGGACAAATTGCTGCAGTTGGGGGACTCGGCCGGCGCGTTCGATTTCCTGGCGCATCGATATTCCGAGACCAAGGACTATCGTGCGCTCTTCGAGGCTCGCCTCATGCGCAAGCGCCTCGATCTCGGCCTGCCCGCGTACCAGTTGCGCGAACTCTCGGCGTTGCCCCAGGAGGTTCAATCCACCTACGGCGAAGCAGTCACGGCGGCGGCGCGCGAAGTGGGCAATCTGTTTCTGGCCGATGGCGAGATCGTCAATGCATGGCCCTATTTGCGAGCCACGGGCGACCTGGATCGCGTGGCCGAGGCAATCGAATCGGTAGAGCCCGACGATCATTGCGACGCGATCATCCAGATCGCCTTTCAGGAGGGCGTGCATCCTCGCAAAGGCCTGGAGCTGATTCTCAAGAAGTACGGAATCTACCAGGCGCTGAGCGCGCTGGGTATGGCCCCCGTCGAGAAGGACCGCGAGAAGTGCATCGGCCTTTTGGCGCGCGACATCCACAGGGAGATCCTACAGCGCATCGGCAACGTCATCGAAGCGCGCGAAGGCTTCCGCCCGGATGCGTCTTCGATTGTCGAGCTTATCCCAAACCGCGATTGGCTGTTCGGCGACTACGACAGCTACGTGGACACCTCTCACCTGGTCTCGATCCTGCAATACAGTCCGGAAGCGAGCGATCCGGAATTGCTGCGGCTCTTCGTGGATCTCTGCGAGTACGGGAAGCATCTTTCGATGCAATTCCGCGTGCAAGGCCAGCCGCCGTTTGAAGACGTGTACGCCGATTACGGCCACTATGCGCGCGCGCTGCTGCGGGAGAACGTGGAAGCTCACCTCGATCACTTTCGCCGCAAGCTCGCAGAGAGCGATCCGGAGCGTGTGGGCACCTTACCTGCGCAATTGCTGGTGAAGCTTCTGGCGCGCCTGGCTCTATATCCGCAGGCGCTCTCCGTGGCACTCGCCCATTTTCCGGACGCCTCTGCCAATGAGTTGAACTGTCCTCCCGCGATGGAGTTGTGCCAGATGTCGCAAGACTTTGCCGCTATGAAAAAGTTGGCGCGGGAACGAGGAGACTTATTAGGCTACACGGCGGCGAGTCTGCCGGAGCACTCAAAGAGGGAAATATGAAGCGATCGCGCGTCATCACTGCCATTGGAATATGCCTGGCAATTGGTATGCCAGCGGGGACCACTGCTCAGACGGACGCGGCCTCCGCCGCCACAACCGCGTCACCCAATGCCGGCGTCCTTTTCCAGGTATCCACTCTCGATGCCCTGCTCCAGGGAGTCTACAGCGCGTCCTTCAGCGGGGGCCAGCTCAAGAAGCATGGCAACTTCGGGCTGGGGACATATGAGGGGCTCGACGGCGAGATGATCGTGCTGGACGGCCACTACTATCACATGCGGTCGAACGGCGTCCTCTCGGAATCCGACGACAGCGAGGTGGCTCCTTTCGCAGCGATCACCGAATTTCAGCCGAGCGTACAGTTCACGGTCAACAATTCTTCGATGGCAGACCTGTCTACCCTGATCGATTCGGTGCTGCCGACCAGGAACTATTTCTACGCGATCCGGATACACGGCGCTTTCTCTACCATCACCACGCGCGCGATTCCCATGCAGTTTCTGCCGTATCCGCCGCTCTCGCAGTTGATCCCGGTCCAGAGCATGTTCACTTATTCGAATGTGACCGGCACCGCGGTGGACATCCGATCACCCGCCTTCGCAGCCGGCATCAACCAGGTGGCGCATCACTACCACTTCGTATCCGACGATCTGAAAGGTGGCGGGCACGCCCTCAGCTTTACCACGGGCCAGGTCGATGTGGCGATCCAGACTCTGCGCCGGTACGACCTGTGGCTGCCGAACGACGAGCTCTTCCAGAAGGCCACGCTTCCGTTCGTCCAACCTTGACCGCACGATTCTGAGCCATTGGGATATCGCTTGCTGCCCCACGCGGCTCGCAACGAGCCACGACCGTGAGGGAGTGATTTTGGGAGCGATTGGGACATCGCTTGCTTACGCGCGCGGCTCGCTAACGACGATCCGCTTGCGCGCCACTCGGCTAACGTACTCGACTCGCAACGAGCCACGACCGTAGGGGAGTGATATTCGAACGGATCGGGACGTCACTTACTTCCGCGCGCGGCTCGCTGACGACGATCCGCCTGCGCGC
>DATGIL010000018.1:0-25777 GCA_035295745.1 Bryobacteraceae bacterium
CCCACATACGATGAGGCATCGCTTGCTTACGCGCGCGGCTCGTAAGCACACGTATCGCGCGAAACGTATTTGGGTAGTTTACGAGCCGCGACTTCGGGTAGGCTACGAGCCGCGACCGTGAGGGAGCGTCTCTGCCCTCTGGTTGGTGATCGCTTGGCGACGCGCGCGGCTCGTCAGTGTTTTGCGAGCCGGGACCCGTGAAGGGGCGTCTCCACGTTGGAGCGATCGACGCATGGAACAAGTCGAGCTTAATCGTCGGCGGATATCGAGATCTGGCGACGTTTGGGGCGCCATTGAAGGGACTAACGCCAGCCGACTTTCTCTCCAAGGGCTTTGTCAGACAGGCCTTCCTCCCATCCAAAATCGATATCTTGACGTCCGTTGACCGTGTGAATTTCGCCGAGGCTTTGCCCAAACGGCAGGAGTCCCGGTTGTGGAACGCGCAGGTTTGATCGATCGGCAAGGAAGACCTGATCCGGAATAAGCGATCGTCCGGACGGCATATCGACCTTCAAGATGTGAACTGATGGAGTAGAACCGAGGATCGAGAGCGGCACGACGTGCCGGCGCAGTGCGGCTCCCGGTCCTAATCGCCTTTTCTTACCGCTGTGACGGGGGCTTTGCTTCCGTAATCCCCAGATCGGTGAGGACCTTGGGGTCCTTCTCTTCCATCGCCAGCAGATTGTGGCAGGCACTGCAGTCCTGCGAGATCGACTTATCTCCCGCCGCGTTGTGGGAGCCATCGTGACACCGGAAGCAACCGGGGAAATCGGTGTGCCCGATGTTGATGGGATATTTGCCCCAGGTGACGTTCATGTCGGGGAAGATGTTGCGATCGTAGATCGCGAGCACTTCCTTGCCAGCCGCCGTCACCTCGGCCTGATGCTGTGCCCAAACCGCGGGGTAGCTGTCCTGATAATATTTCGCGAAGGCCGTAGGAATCTTCTGGGCGGCGTCGTCGCGCGAAGGGTACGCCACCTTCAGAATCTCCACCGCCTTTTTCTTCGCAAAGGGCAGCGAGGGCGCGATCAGACCGGCGCTCATCGCTTTATCCACCGCTCCTTCGGGAAGTTGATAGCTGTGAGACGGCCGATTGTGGCAGTCCATGCAGTCCATCTCCCGCATCTGCAGGCCCGCGCCGTCGGGTTTGGCATCCGCAGTCTTATATACGGTGGTCTGCCCGTTGGCCGAGTACTCCACCCAGGGGATGGTCTGCCGCGCCTCGTCGGAATGGCCGTAGCGAATCTTCACGCCGGTGCCCAGGTGTGTTCCATGGATCCCCAGACCGCCGTTTCCGCCGCCGATCTTCATCAGCAGCACAGTCTTAGTGAGGGAGTTCGTTTCGTCATCCGCAAACTTCGAGATCACCTTGATGCGATCCTCGCCATATTTCTGGGGCCAGTGGCAGGCTTCGCAAGTCTCTCTGGCCGGGCGCAGATTGTGGACCGGTGTCGGAATCGGCCGCGGATAGGTGTTGAACGTGACCGCGAACACCTGGCCTACGCCGGAGAGCTTGCTCTTGACGAACCATCCGGCACCCGGACCGATGTGGCATTTGACGCACTCCACATTCGAATGCGGCGAATTCTGGTAGGCCGTGTACTCGGGCTGCATCACCGTGTGGCAGGTCTGGCCGCAGAACGTGGTGGTATCCATGTAGCTTACGGCCCCGTAGCCAAGTTGACCCGCGATCACGAGATTCAAGAAGGTGGTCGCGCCAACGAAATACACCAGCTTGCGTAATTCAAAATTGCGCCAGTTCAGGGGAGGGAACTCCGGCGGATAGATGCCGATACGCCCCTCTCGTTTGCGCTTGATCCAGATTCCGACCGGCACCATCACCAGCCCGGCAAAAAACGGACCCGGCAGGATGAGGAACGCGAGAATACCGAGATAGGGGTTGGAAACCTCGCCGCGTAAGGTTAGGGGAAGGAGGAAGAGCCAGAGGACCGAGGCAGTGGTGACCAGCACCACACCCACCAGGCTGACCCAGTTATTGGACAGGTGGATTAGCGGGGAGAGCCAGCCTCCGCCCCGCTTGGATTGTTCAGGCGTCGTTGTCTGCACAGTTCAGTCTCCCGAAACCTCGGCTTCAACCGGCAATTTCTGTTCTTTCGTGTGTTCTTGCTTCTTGATACTACTGCCGGTCAGGAAGGCAGTGTTCAAAGGGTAGACATCCGGGTCGAAGATGATGGAATACAGATGCCACACTATGATAGCCAAGGTTGCCAGGACCGCTTCGTAAAAGTGGACAGAGGTCGCCACATCGAGGTAAATCTTGGGCAGCAGCCTCATCGCCAGGTTGTTGGCCCACAACAGCAGCCCGGTGGCGGCCATCACGACGGCGCCCCAGACCACGGCCCAATATTCGGCCTTTTCGACATAGCTGTGAGCGGAGCGTCCCGGCGGTTGCGACCCGAGGCCGATGTTGTAAGCGAAGTTGGAGAGCGCTTCGCGCGGGTCGTTGATGTTGGGCCACATCTCCTTCCAATGCTTCCGCAATTGGCGGCTGACGATCAGCGAAACCACGTGTGTGATGGATACGCATACGAAAACCACGGCCGCGATGCGATGGATCAGGCTTCGCATGGAGAGGGTGCCTTCCAACAGTAGCAGAGGCCGGGCCCACCACTGGTCGGCGTACTTGAGCGCGAATCCGGTCCAGACTAGAATCACGAACGAAATCACGAGCAGGGCGTGCTGGACGCGTTCAAATGGCAGCATACGGATTTCTCCATGTGCAGCAGGGCCGTGAGACGTGGCTGTCGTGGTCCGGGAAGGTTTCCCGCTGAATCGCAGGCGAATCAGCTTGCGAACGAAGTCACCGAAGTTGTGCAGCAGCATCAGCCCGATGGTCACCGGAATCAGGACCAGATAGAATTCGCGGATCCAGCGCAGCGCGGCTGGTTCCGTCTTACCCTCGGCCACATGCACCTGGCTGATGGCGAACCGCGTACCAGCGCCAGCATGACATTGTCCGCAAGTCTTGGGCAGATTCTTCGCGTTGATGGTGGACTTCGGGTCCGATGACGGCAGGATATTGTGTACGCCGTGGCAACTGGCGCAGTTGGCGACGGTCTGGGAACCGGATTTTGCGGCGAGTCCGTGGAAAGACGAGTCGAAACTCACCAACCGGTCGGCGGGAAGGCCGAACTTGCGGGTCAACCGGACATCTCCATGACAGCTCCCACAGGTGTCGCGGATATGCGCGGCGTTGACCGGCGAGGCTGCATTGGTATGTTTCATGATCTTGTGCTCGCCGTGGCAATCGGTGCATAACGGCGCTTGCGTGATTCCTTTCGCCAAAGCCTGTCCATGGACGCTGCCGCGATATTGCTCTACGACATCGCTGTGGCACATGCCGCAGGTATCGGGGACCGCCATGCGGAAGACCTGGGACTTCGGCGGCAGCAGCTCATGTGCACTGCCATGGCATAGGGAGCAATCGGGAGCACCCTCGTTGCCGGCCTTGCGGGCCAGTCCGTGGACGCTGCTGGCGTAATCACCGGCCTGATCCTCATGACAGGTGGTGCAGACGGGCTTGGGAATATTAACAGGGTGAGGGAATTTGTCATGAGAATCATGACAGGTGTCGCAGGGCAGCCCCGTGTGTGCGCTTTTCTGCAGTTTCTGCCCTTGGTCGGCGTGGCAGGAAGTGCACTCCACGGCGGGCGCCGCATCCGCGGCTTGAAGATGCGCGCCGGCTGCCCCGATGAGCAGGCCAAGTAGGGCAGAACCGAGCCGTCGTGAAATAAAATTCAGTGCCCGGTTCATCATAAAGAATTACGCTCCTGTTGGGATTTGGGTGGATTGCACCCAGACCTGGTAGACATAGGCTGCTGCAACGAGCAGTCCGAAGACGACCGCGATCACCGTGAAGATCTTTCCCCACCTGTCGATCTGATCCAGTTTTTGCGCGACGGTTGCCTGTTGCGCCACAGGAGCACCATCGAGCACGTGCAGATTATCGTCTTCGTGGCTGGCCACCATCTTGCGGCGCACAAAAAGCACGCCCACAGTTGCGGCCAGAAGGATCCAAATAGCGAATAATGGACGTAAATCGAAATTCATCCTTATACCTCCCAAATCGGTTCACAATAGGATCTGGGGCCCGATGGTGACGGGGGAACCGCCCGTCGCCGGACCGATGTGCGTTTTGTCGAAGGTTTTTCCGGTGGCCTCTTCGATTGCATCCACCACCAGCAAAAGATAGGCGTCGAGTGCGCACTGCACTTCGCGGCGCGGTTCGCACGAGCCGTCGGCCTGCTGCTCGCTGCAGATCGAGCACACATTGCTTCTGATGGCCTGCAGGTAGGCATCGATGTCGTTGCTGCTCACCGATTGAACAGCTTCGGCCACTTGGGGGAATAGACGGAACAAGGCGCAACTGGAGGGATTCTCCAGCCCGCACTCGCCGTTCACGGTTCGGTCCGAACAGACACTGCAGATCTTGTTTCGGATAATCGCCTCTAATTGTGCTAAAGACTGGGGCATCTTAGCTACCTCCTTGTTAACTCCGGAGTTAAGAGTTATGCACGCAGGATTCCAGACCTGTTTGCACCTAAACTATTGGATTTTGCAACGCTTTGATCCGGAATGCCGGTTGTGTGGGGCTATTGACGCAGATACGGACGGAGTGCTGGGGGATATTCCGCTTGGAGCGACGGATTGAGCAGATTTGGCGACTCGCAAAGCGGCCGCCATGATCGCAAGCAGAACCGTGTTGATGGGATCCTCTTCCGAGACTACTGAAACGATTCCCGCTTCCCAAGCCTGAGCCAGGAGTTGCGGGTCCTTGCGGGTGATCAGAACCACCCGCTCCGGATTGGATAAGGGGAGGGGCAGGCGCACAAACGCAATTTCGTCCACGACCAGCGCACAGTGCTGCGATGGGTCGGGGCGATCGACGGATTCGATGTGCCAGGCACACGATCGGGACAGTGCTTCCCGGACCGTCGCGGCGTAGCCGCTATCGGCAATCGAAAGCTGAACCGTTTGCATCATACTCGACTCCACTCCTCCACCATCCAGGCGCTACTTCTTTTCCACGTACCCGTCCAGGCTCTTGTGCTCCTGGTAGTACTTGCCAGCGTCCTTCAGATCCTTGGGGGTCTTTTGGGCATCAACGTGGCAGTAGGTGCACGCCTTTTTGGTTGCTTTGGTGTAGTCCGGCTTGCCGTACGAAGCTGTAGAGCAGACCAGAAAACCGGCCAGCACGATGGCTGCTGGCAGTATGAGTTTTAAGTGGGACATCCAACACGGGTCGATGCAATTGCATCTCCACGTCACGAAACACGGGTTTACTTATGCCTGGAAGGCCCTACCCCACATTCGGTGGGGGTAATTCCCCTCAAAAAAGTAGTCGATTGAGTCAATTGGCGCAGAATTGCCGTTGATATAATCAAATCAAGCACTCAATCCATGTCCAAGCTTACGCCAGGCTGGCAGAGGGCCAGCGTACTGGAATCTGTGTTCGACCAGCTGTCGGACGCGCTGATTCTGTACGATCCCGAGTTCCGCATAACCGGTGTCAACCGGTCCGCCGAGAAACTCTTCGGTATGACTTCCGAAGAGATGCTCGGCAAGCATTGTCAGGATGTCTTCCGATGCTCGGTGTGTGAACCGGGATGCGGCGTCCTGGTTGGCTTGAATCAGGTACCCGCTTCCCCCAATTGCACCGTCCGGCTCAATACCGATGCCGGCATGGAACGTCTGGTGGTGATGCGGACCAACCAGATGTACAACGAGGACGGGGAATTGAGCGGCGTGGTAGCAACCATTAAGGACATCACCGAAGCCGCGTCTCCGCAGAAGCGCGAGGTGATTGCTGAATCGGTCGCCATGCGGGACGTACTCAATTTCGTGCGCCGCGTGGCATCGAGCGAAGCCACTACGATTCTGCTCGAAGGCGAGAATGGAACCGGCAAAGACTTAGTGGCCAAGACGCTGCACTACCAGAGCGTGCGGCAAGCCGAGCCGTTCATTTCGATCAACTGTGCAGCCATACCCGAAACTTTGCTGGAAAGCGAGTTGTTCGGCTATGAAAAGGGCGCGTTCACCGACGCCCGATCGCAGAAACGGGGCATCTTCGAACTGGCCGATCGAGGCACGCTCTTTCTGGATGAGATTGGCGAGATTCCGCTGATGCTCCAGGCAAAGCTGTTGCGGGTGCTGGAGGATCAGACCTTCCGGCGTCTCGGCGGATTGAAGGACATTAAACTCGACCTGCGGGTGGTGGCGGCGACCAACAAGAATCTGCGGGAGGCGGTAAAAGAGGGGGCATTCCGGCAGGACCTGTATTTCCGTCTGAACGTGATTCAGATTCAAATTCCGGCACTGCGCGAACGCACCGACGACATTATTCCGTTGACCCGCTTCTTCATCGAACACTACAACCGGAAATTCAAGCGCAACATCGAAGGCGTAACCGAAGCGGCCGGAAAGTTGTTGGCCACTCACGACTGGCCCGGCAACGTGCGCGAACTGCGTAATGCCATCGAAAGGGCGATGATCCTGGAGGATTCGGCATTCATCACGCCCGCCAGCCTGCCCATTGCCATCTCGCGTCCCGATCCGCTCGCACCTGTGGTCATTCCGATGACGAGCGAAGTCCCGGGAGATGGTCTTTCCCTCGAGGATAACGAGCGCGGGCTTCTGGTACGGGCGCTCGAAAAGACCAGCGGCAATCAGACGCAAGCGGCGCGCCTCTTGCACGTGACGCGCGACACGCTGCGCTACAAAATGAAAAAGTTCAATTTGCGGTAGTCTTGCGTACGCCGCGTCGGCCTTTGCAGACAGTTGACGTGTCGACGGGTGGTAGCAATTAAACGGGTTTCAGTGCCCGATGGCATCCGCGAAGCGTTCATCGGATTCAGATCGGATCTTCTCGATGCAAGCCGCCCCTGGGCAGTTCCGGTGGTAGCGGGTATCTGGGCACCTTCGGCAAGCGTGCATTTCGTCTGTGGATTTGCGATACCGAGGGCTGTTCGGGGCCCATCCAGGTGCGCTCGTGCCACCCCGGGTCTTGCCTACCGCCGGCTGCGCGGCGCCTGCCAGCTACGTGCACTCCGAAGGTGCAGGGCAGCGTAAGAGATGACGGTGGTTGCCGCTATCGTGACGAGGTTAATTGCAAAGCTCAGCAGCCGCCCGTCGAGAATCTCCTTCGGTGGCAAACCGATAACGGCAGCCGCTCCAAGCCAAGCCGGGAAAATTGCCAGCTGCACTGCCGCCGCGACGCCGATCAGGTAACGTCTGCCCGTATCGTCCGCATTTGACAATCCGGCTGTGATGCCGATGACGGCCGATATGGCGAAGCTGGGCAGCGGGGATTTGAAACCCACGAAACGGATCGGGCCGCCAGCGAACCATGCCACGACGAGACCGCCCAGGAACGCCAAGACCGCACTTGTCAGAAGCGCGCCAGCTCCGCGTAGAATCAACCGCCGATCGCGACTCCACAAGCCAAAGCTCACCGCCAAAACTTCCGCGAGGAAGGGCAAAAAGAGCGCCGCGACAACGATGGCGATCGCATTGTCATCAATGATGCCTGTGGCGAGAAGGATGCCGCCGGCAGCCGCGCGTCCAATATAACTAGCGGTCAAGTGGCTCAATTGCCATAGGTCCTGTATCACGTCGGGAAACGGCTCGCTCATAGGTTTGGTCACGGCAGCGAGGTCCGTGCGGTCCACGATCGCGCGCAGTTCTCGTGAGGTCAGCGAATACTCCGCGGCGGAGAGAACCGGGGAAGACAACAGAGCCTCGACGAACAACCGCGCATTCGGCGTGGACGTCTCGACGCTCACGACCTTATGGAGAAGGTTCGGTCCATCAAGATACGTCGGAGATGGCGACGCGCTCGATTCCCGAAGCATGAGCCAACCTTGCCGCTTCCGCTACATGTTGAGGTGCCATCGTCGCCCGGATTTCATGCATAAGGTTTCACTCCTGGCTGTAGTATGGACGATCGAGATTGTGACGACATTCCCGCATCGGCCCGATGTCAAAAAGAGCACGTGTCGCGCCATGTGGAAACGCCAAAAAGCTGCCACAACGAGTTCGATTGCGATCCCGAACCGAATCTGTTCCTGCTGGGAGGCCTTCTGCCGGAGGGCATGATCCGCTCGACGCATTCTCGTGCTCAGAGACGCGCCGGCGGACGTCGGGTGTCTCATCCGGTCAGGCGGATCGGCGTCGTCTCGGCAGAGCAAATGGCGGATGCAAAGGAATGCCTATTCCCAAATCCGTGTCGAAAACGCTTGCAGTTCTGGACGAATTCAGATTGACAGGTTTCCAGCACGATATTCGCGGCGAGCGAAAGCATACCGTACTCTGAAAGTATGACTGCGGAAGCACCCAGCTACATTCGTGTCCATGATCGCGACAATGTAGCCATTCTCGTGGATCCGGAAGGTGCCGCACCTGGCGCCACGCTGCAAGGAGGCATTCTGGCGCGAGAACGCATTCCGCAGTCCCATAAGATTGCGATCCGCGACCTGGACAAGGGCGAGCCGGTACTCCGCTATGGGCAGTCCATCGGACTCGCGAATCGCGCCATCCGGACCGGAGAGTGGGTGCGGGAAGAGATGCTCGATATGCCGGCCGCACCGGCGCTCGAGGAATTGCCGCTGGCCACCGCAGTCCCGGCGCCTTTACCTTCGCTCGACGGTTTCACCTTCGAGGGATACCGCAATGCGGACGGAACCACCGGCACGCGCAATCTGCTCGGCATCGCCACTACCGTGCAATGCGTTGCGCCCACTGTAGAGTACGCGGCGCGACGAATTCAGACCGAATTGTTGCCGCTCTTTCCGAATGTAGACGGCGTGGTGGCGGTGACGCATTCGTACGGCTGCGGAGTGGCGATCGAGGCACCCGGGGCAGCGGTACCGATGCGCACCTTGAAACACATCAGCCTGCACGCCAACGTGGCGGGTCAGCCACTGCTCGTCAGCTTGGGTTGCGAGAAACTGCAACCCGTGAGGCTTCTCGGCGCCGAGTTGCCGATTCTCGGCGAGTCCAACGTGATTCGCCTGCAGGACGAGCGCGGCTTCGGGGAAAGCGTAGCGGCGATCATGCGCGCAGCAGAGATACGACTGGGAGAACTGGACCGGCGCCGCCGCCAGACGATTCCGGCTTCCGAGCTCGTGGTCGGCCTGCAGTGCGGGGGCAGCGACGCATTCTCCGGTGTCACCTGCAATCCCGCCGTTGGATATGCTGCCGATCTCCTGGTGCGTGCCGGCGCCACTGTTCTATTCTCCGAAGTCACCGAGGTCCGCGACGCGATCCATCTGCTGACCCCGCGGGCCGCGACTCCCGAGGTGGGCCGAGACCTGGTCCGCGAGATGCGCTGGTACGACGAGTATCTGGCGCGTGGATCGGCAGACCGGAGCGCCAACACGACTCCAGGCAACAAACGAGGCGGACTGGCCAATATTGTCGAGAAGGCTCTGGGAAGCGTGGCCAAAGCGGGCAGCACTGCGATTCGTGGGGTCGCGACTCATGGCGAGAGAGTAAGGATGAAGGGCCTGGTGTTTGCCGCCACTCCCGCCAGCGACTTTATTTGTGGCACGCAGCAACTCGCCTCGATGAATTTGCACGTTTTCACGACGGGTGAGGGAAGTCCCTACGGCCTGGCGCTGGTCCCTGTTGTAAAGGTCTCTTCGCGGACGGCGCTGGCGGAGAAGTGGGCCGACTTGATCGATATCGATGCGGGCAGGATCGCTACCGGTCAAGGGACGATCGAGACTGTCGGTTGGGAGATCTTCCGCTATCTTCTGGATGTGGCGAGCGGGCGCCGCAAGACTTGGGCGGAGCATTGGGGACTGGCGAACGCGCTTTCGCCGTTCAATCCGGGACCCGTCACCTAGCCGGCGTCCGCAGCGTTCACTGTGGCGGGCTTTTACGCGCTCCAGTTAGCGGAATCGGATAGTCGTTGGCCTCGACATGAGTTAAGGTAACGGTCCGTCCGCGCCGGGAAAAGGTCAGAACGTTCCCTTCGGGCAGCACGTTGTCAATCTCGAGGTCCCCGAAAACGTAAAGTCGATTCTCCACGCAAAAGAGCGGACGTTGCGAGGTGTATTCGATCTCCCGCACAGGTTTCAACTCGCGATCCAATACTACGATGCGATTCAGGCCCCGGGGAGTGGACGCACCCTTAATCATCTCCTGCACGTCGACCACTGGATACTCGCCTCCCTCCATCCGAAGGGTGCAAGTTTGAGAGAAATGAACGAGTTGAAGATCGGAGTGAAGCACTTTGGATTGGATCAGAGCACGATAAAGCTGGTCGCGGGAAGCGATCTGAGCCGTGCATGTAATGCTTAAGAGAGCTAGGAGAATCGGTCTCATGGTGGTGTGGTCTGGGTGGATGCCGGCCTTGTGAGGTGGCCGAAGAGTTCGAGAACATATTGCAGCTTTGCCGCGTAGTCCGGGTCTCGATTTCCGTTGTACAGGGTTTGAAGATTGGCGGTGGAGAAATCCCGCCAGCCGACAATCACCCTTTGCATGCTGGCTTTCCTGAACTTCAGCACCTGCTTCGGATGAATCATCCTCTTTGCTGCAGGATTCATTTTGCCAAGAACTTCAACCGTGGTGCCGACCTTCGCCGCAATCTTCTCCAAGCTGTCGCCAGGAAGCACCGTGTAGGAATGATCAGAGGCATCTTTGGGATCATCCACTGATTTAGTGTCGAATTTGGCCATTCGAGTGTAAACGTAGGCAATTCCCGCTCTGATGTTCAACTGGGGATCGTCGATGCTATTCCTTTTGATGTCGGAGGCAAGTTGAGTACTCATGACTAAGGATGAGCCTTCGGTACCACCTTTCAGTACCTTGTATCCGGGATCGTGCGGATTCCCAATCTGCATGACTCTCTTGGTCCAGGAAGGGTTGCCAGGGCCGCCGCTCTCGACCCACAATAAGGCCTTGAAGAGCGTCCAATCCGCCGCTTTGAACCCGGGTGTGGACTTGAATTTGGAATTGTAGTCGTTGACCTCCTTCATGATTGTGCTGTCATAGGTATCCCAAGCCGCGTTAGTTTTTCCGTCGTCGACAGTCCTGGTCCACTTCGCATCGAGAGACATGCCGGGGAGTATAGCATGTCATCTCGCTTAGAGTGACATGACCTGCATGCGGCTTTGAAGACCAACTGGCCCGACACACAGACCTTCCGAGGCTTTTCCGATAGACTTTGGACGGTCTGGGGCTTAGGATTCCGTCTCACTTTGCACCTCTCGGCGGTTGCTCCAATGACGCCGGTCCATCTCTTCTTCCTGGCCGATCTCGCTGTCGACCACAGCCTGAATTTCATTTCACTATCACTACCGGAATCCGCAACCTGATGATCCAAACCCGTGTTAGCGTCGTATTTACATGTTCGACTGGAAGCAGGATCCGCACCGCCGCTACAATCCGCTGACGCGCGAGTGGGTATTGGTCTCGCCGCATCGCACGCAAAGGCCCTGGCAAGGGCAACTCGAAAAGGACGATGCTATCCAGCAGCCCGCGTACGATCCGCAATGTTACCTGTGCCCCGGTAACGAGCGGGCGGGCGGCGTGCGCAACCCCGCGTACACATCCACCTTCGTCTTCGATAACGATTTTGCGGCTCTCAAGCCCTCCACGCCGCTCGATCGCTACGAAAGCGGCGGCCTGTTGATTGCTGAATCCGAGCCGGGCATTTGCCGCGTCGTGTGTTTCTCTCCGCAGCACAATCTGACCATCGCCGGTATGCAGCCTCAGGCGCTGCGCAAAGTCGTGGATACGTGGGTCGAACAGTTCGCCGATCTCGGCGGACGTCCCTTGATCCGCTACGTGCAGATCTTCGAAAATCGCGGCGCCATGATGGGCGCGAGTAATCCGCATCCGCACTGCCAGATTTGGTCGAGTCATGCATTGCCGAACGAGGTCGCTAAGGAGCAGGCGTCGCAGTTAGCATGGCGAGAAGCGCGCGCTACCTGCCTGTTGTGCGATTACGCCGCGTTGGAAAGCGCGGAGCGGGCGCGCATCGTGGAAGAGAACGAAAGCTTTATGACAGTGGTTCCGTTCTGGGCGGTATGGCCCTTCGAGACGATGCTGATCTCCAAGCGCCACTTGTCTGCGATCGACGGGCTCTCGAGCGAGGAGCGCGACGGCCTGGCGGATATTCTGCAGCGGACCACCGCACGCTATGACCGCCTGTTTCAGGTTTCGTTTCCCTACTCGATGGGGTTCCACCAGCGACCTACCGACGATGCCGAGCACCCAGAGTGGCATCTGCATCTTCATTTCTATCCGCCACTGCTGCGCTCGGCGACAGTGCGAAAGTTCCTGGTGGGCTACGAGATGCTCGCCACGCCGCAACGTGACATCACCCCGGAATCGGCCGCGGAGCGCCTGCGGGAAGCGTAGCCGCCCATCTCTTGGCCCCTGCGCCTGACGGGTTTCCCAACCTCGAAGTGAAGCGACTTGTTATGATCACTTTGAACGGGGTAAACCGTGCCGCGGGAAGAGGTTCTTGCCAAGCTTCGTGAAAGGATTGTGCTGTTCGCGGCATCTCATTTATCGAGGGATGTCGCCGAAGATTTGGCCCAGGAGGTGCTCATGCTGTTGCATGAAAAATACGCACACCTCGAACGCACGGAAGACCTGTTGCCGCTCTCGTTGCAGATTGTCCGCTTTAAGATCATGAGTTTGCGGCGAAAGTCGGTGCGCCGCGGCGAGTACACGCAGGTCTCCATCACGGACATCCAATTGCCGGACCTGGACGCCAACCCGGCCGACTACGTGGAGCGCAAGCAGATGACGGACCGTCTGGCGCGGGCCATGGGCCAGTTGGGAGAGCGGTGCCGGGATCTGATGCGCCTGAAGCTGCAGGGCAAGTCGTTTCCGGAGATTCAGCAGATCATGGGGGCGAGCGCGCTGAACACCGTCTACACCTGGGATCATCGATGCCGCAAGCACCTGCTGGAATTGATGGGCGGAGATTGGGAGCCGAAGCGATGAACCGCGAGGAGATTCAAAAATTACTGGGCGGATACGCGACCGGCACTCTCACTCCCGAAGAGCAGCAGGTGCTGTTTGATGCCGCTCTCGACGATCAGGACTTGTTTGACACCCTGGCGCGCGAGCAGGCTTTGCGCGACCTGTTGCGGGACCCGGCGTGTAAGGCGCAACTTCTGGCGGCACTCGATCAGAAGCCTCTACGCTGGTATGAGCGGCTGGCGCAGAGTTGGCGTCCCATAGCAGCGGTGGTGGCAATGGCAGGTGTAGGTGCGATCGCAGTAGTGGTGTGGCAGAACGGTCGCGCGGCAAAGCCGGAATTGATGGCAAAGTACAACCCACCGGCGTTGCCGAGTCCCGTGGCCCAGCCTCCCGGAGACTCTTCGCCCGCGCCTCAGGCGCTGAACGATCGGACTGCCGAACCTGCTGCGGCGGCCAAAGCGCCAGCTCCCCCGGCGACGACCGCCAATAAAAAAGCAAAGGCCGATTTGGACAAAACTTCCGGCACGCCGGCGGCTTCCGAGCCCGAAGCGGATCTGCGGAAGGAAGCGAAATCCACGGCGTCTCCAGAGCGCAAGGATCTCGCTCGCGCCGAAACAGAGACCCGGCGTTCCGTTCCCGGGCCCGCGGTTTCGTTAGGATCAGGGTTCCGGGCGGCCCCTGCGCCGGTTGTGGGCCAGCGCGAACTTGCACTCGGCGGACGTGTGGCCCCGATGACAGCGCCACCTCCTCCGCCCGCCTCGCCGGCGGCTCCTAAAGGGGAAGCACAGGCCACACAGGTGTTGCAGACGGCGCCGTCACAATCCGCGCCCGCCCCAGCGCAGCAAGCGCAACAAGGTGTTGTGGGCGGGCAGCAGTTACCCATTTCCGGGCGGCAAGCCGACGAGCTTCGCCTGGTGCAGAATGCGCAGAATTCCCCAAATGCACTCAATTCGCCTTCGAACGCGGAGCAGATCCAGGTGGCCGGAACCTCCAACGCGTCCATAGCTCTCGCTCCTTTAGCTCCCGTTCCCGATGCGAGAACGCTCTACTACGCGATTGCCCCCGTCAATTCTTTGCCCCCAGGCTCGGCCGGTGGGCGCGGCGGCGCGGCAGGAGGCGCATTCAGTTCCGCTCGCACCTCCGCAGTTGCGGCTCGTCAAAAGACGGCTCCGCAGGAAGAGAAGGCCGACTCGGTGACGGTGAAGGCGGTGGGCGCCGACGCCAAAGCCGTGGCAGTGCGCCCGGTCAATTTAGGAGTGCGTTACGCTCTGTTGCGTAAGACGGCGAGTGGCGATTATCAGCCGGTTGCCCCCGAGATCCTGAAAACAGGCGACTCGATTGAGGTCCAGATTACGGCCAATGACGCCGGCACTCTCACGCTCCGGGCACGAGGCGCGGACGGACCCTGGCATGACATGATTACCCGCCACGTCACGGCAGGACAGAGCTTCAATTCTCCCCCATTGCAGTCTGCCGATCGGGAGTTGGAAGTGACACTGATCAGGTCGCCTGCAACGATGACGGGCGCGGTCCTTCGAGACCAGGTGGCGGGCATTCAAAAGCAGTCCGAAGGGCCGGCTACCTATGTGGTGATTCCGGGTCCGTCGTTACAATTGCAATTCACCATTCCTTTGAATTACAGGTAGGGCGGGGAAGACGCTTCGAGGAAAAGGCTGGCCACTCGTGCGGCGTCGAACTGCTCCACCCACTCCATGCCGATTGCGCTTAACCGCGCCCTCTCATCAGAAGCTCGGTAGAGCTGCTCGAGGGCGGCGGCCAGTGCTTCGGGATTATCTGGTTCGACCAATATGCCATGCGGGATCACCTCAGGAATCGCGGCAGCACGCGAGGCGACAATCGGCTTGCCCGCCGCCATGGCTTCGAGTAGTACAATGCCGAAACCTTCCTGTACGCTAGGCAGGCAGAATACCGTGCAGCGATTGAATTCGGCCGCGAGCTCCGCGCGCGAAATATCTCCCAACCACGAGACCGTATCACCGAGATGCAGATCGCGCGACAGGCGGTGCAGAGACGGTGTACACGGACCGTTGCCGACGATCCGAAACTCGAGTTCGGGGATCGCCGGGCGAAGAATGCAGGCCGCTCGCAGGAGTATGTCGACGCGCTTCCGGAAATAGAAGCGGCCGACATACAACACCACGAAGCGGGACGACTGCGCCCCATGCTGCAACAACAGAGAGCGCCACTGTGCGAGATCGATGAGCTCCGGCACCACGGTAGGGAATCGACCCAGGCGATAGTATTCCTGAGCGCGCTCACCCGAATACCGGCTGGTCACCAGGACCCTTGCCGCACGCTGCGCGTGTAGAAGTTCGCGCCGGGCCTGCATCGACATCGTCAAGCGCGCCGCGCCAGATTCAAAGCGTACTTCGTCGGCAATCACGCCCTTGAGCGATGCCACGTGATTGCGCGAGGCTGACGCGATCCGGTAGCCGTCCATGTCGAAGCCCACAGTCAGGTCGTGAGCGGGGGAGGGCCGAAGTCCGCAATTGAAGACCAGGCGCTCCAGCGTATAGACCGGCAAGTGATGACGGGGACCTTCGAATGTGACCGTGTGACCGAGTTGCTCGAGAGCGCGTGCCAGGACGTGAATGCCCACGAAGGTGCCGCTGCCCCGGCGAATATCGAGCGGCGTGGAAGTAAGAAAGCGGATCCTCACCCAACTGCATTCTATCGGGTGGCGCAGGCTTTATCAGCTTGGGCACATAACGAACGGCAGTCAGACTTGGTGGATGCGCGAGAAAAGTCTCGACAGGAGTGTCGAGACGGCAAACACGAGTGTTTGCGCCACGGGACCGAGGCGATCAGCTCTTACAAAGCTTTTACCGGCACCTTACATCGCGGGAATCAATCTTCGCCCGGCGGACCGCAGGTCTAAGGTAGGAGAACCAAAGAATGAATCGCAATTCTCATCAGCAACTGGAAAGGACGTCTGTGCGCAGATTGATTGCGGCGGGCCTCATCTTCGGATGTGCATTGATCACTGCTTCCAACGCGGCGGCACAGCGCGTAACCGCGCCCACCACACCCGCAACGATTGCGGTGCCCGAGGGAAACCCTGCCTTTTTGTTGGGACATGCCATCGGAACGCAAGGCTACGTTTGCCTGCCGTCGGGGACTGGCGCGTCCTGGACCGTCAATGCCGCCCGTCCTGAAGCCGCACTGTTTACGAGAATCATCGGGCAGGAGATCCAGATCATTTCGCATTTCCTCAGCCCCAATACCAACCCCAACGAGTTCGCTCCAACCCCGCTGGCTTTCGCCAACGCGACCTGGCAGAACTCCCTCGATAGCAGCATGGTGTGGGCACAAGCGCTGCATTCGATTCCGGCTGGCTCTGACCCGTCCTGCCCGAATAACGGTGCGATTCCCTGTCTGCTGCTGCAGGCTATCGGAACTCAACGTGGACCGGCGGGTGGCCGTGCCATGACTCGTACCACGTACGTTCAGCGCCTGAACACCGATGGCGGATCTGCTCCGGCGGACGGATGTCTGGTCTCAACCGATGTGGGCAAACAGGTGCTTGTGCCGTACACAGCCGACTACTACTTCTTCCGCGCGGAAAAACAATAGCGCACGCACCACGTATCGAAAATTCCCTCATTTTGGCAGGCGGCTCTCCAGCTCGCGCACGAAATCGCGCAGGGCTTGGCGGTCCGCCTGCTCCCATTTCACCACCACCAGAAACTCGCCTTGATTGAAGAAGACGGTGTCCGCGGAAGGCCGCCATCGCTGCACCAGATCGAAGGCCACGCCCTGCGAAGACATCTCGTACACGCGGGCTTCGAGTTTTCCCGGACCTTCATACCCTGCAATCTCCAATCGCCGGATGCTGGAACGCGGAACCGGGTCCGGCGCGTCGGAGACAGACAGTTCACGCAGGCTCGTGCGACGCCAGACATTGGCCACAGTTTCCGGTAGCAGGCTGGGCAGCGGCGTCCTTTGGCGGCAGGCACCCAGCGCGAGCGCGAGCCAGATGCAATTGCGGCGCGTCATCTGCTTCGATTCTTGCATGCCTCGAAGGGGCGGGATGATACCATCGAATTTATGGGGAAATTCAAGCCGGTGAAGGGCAAGAAAGCCACGGCCGTGCCACAAGGCGGGCTTCCCTGCGTCATCCTCGTCATCGTGGGGATGTTCCTGGTCATGCTTTTCCTATTTTTCGTGATGAAATACAATGCGATCGGATAACCGTCAGCCAGACGAGATGCGTCCCGTCGAGATCGTCCCAGACTTTCTCAAAACCGCGGAGGGATCCGCGTTGATCAAAGTCGGCAACACGCACGTACTGTGTGCCGCCACCGTCGAAGACAGCGTTCCGCCCTTCCTTCGGAACTCGGGTAAAGGATGGGTGACGGCGGAGTACTCGATGTTGCCGCGCGCCACCGCGAAACGTACTCCTCGAGAGGTGACCAAGGGCCGGGCATCCGGGCGGACCCATGAGATCCAGCGGCTGATTGGGCGCTCGGTGCGTTCGGTGGTCGACATGGCTGCTTTGGGAGAGCGCACCGTGATCATCGATTGCGATGTACTGCAGGCGGATGGCGGAACGCGTACGGCCTCGGTGACCGGGGCCTTTGTAGCCATGACGCTGGCCTTTCGGCAACTGGTGCGCTACGGCGCTTTGAAGACGATGCCAGTTCGCGATTTCATTGGCGCTACGAGTGTGGGACTGGTAGGCGGAGTTCCGATGCTCGACCTCTGCTACGACGAGGACTCGCAGGCCGATGTCGATATGAACGTTGTGATGACGGGCGGTGGGCGCTTCGTCGAAGTGCAGGCCACGGCGGAGCACGGCGCCTTCGACGACGAACAGATGGCTCACTTGGTTGCGCTGGCGCGGGTCGGCATCGCGCAACTGATCGAAGTTCAGAAGAAGGTGGCTCGGATTTGACGAGGCTCCTCTGCGCCACTGGAAATCCTGGCAAGCTCCGGGAATTTCGTATCGCGGCCAATCACGCTCCGGTCGAAATCGAGTTACTCGCCAACTTTCGCGACATTCCAGCCTGCGTGGAAGACGGTGCAACGTTCGAGGAGAATGCGATTCTCAAGGCACGCCACTATGGCCGGCATGCCTCGGGCCTGTTGTTTGCCGATGATTCAGGCCTCGAAGTGGACGCCTTGGGCGGCGCACCGGGCGTCTATTCGGCTCGTTTCTCAGGGCTGAATGCCACCGATGAGGCGAACAATCGGCTGCTCCTCGAGAAACTGAAAGGCGAGGCGAATCGGACGGCGCGCTTCGTCTGCGTGATCGCGCTGGTGGAGGGCATCGAGGTCCGGGGCGTGTATCGCGGTACGGTGGAGGGGTCGATTCTCGACGCGCCCCGCGGCTCGGAAGGATTTGGATACGACCCGCTCTTCTATTA
Organism: Bryobacteraceae bacterium; assembly: GCA_035295745.1. Lineage (GTDB taxonomy): Bacteria > Acidobacteriota > Terriglobia > Bryobacterales > Bryobacteraceae > JAIQFL01. The sequence goes on from DATGIL010000018.1 coordinate 18,348, forward strand.
CCCGCCTTTTGGCTGCTCCTTCGGCGAGGTAGGGGATGACCGGAAGTTCTCGGTCAGTCATCGCGGACAAGCGCTGCTCGGGATGCTTCGTGCTCTTCCGTCGATTGGGTGAGCTACTTGCCGCCGTTGTCCGCTTTCGTTGCCGCCTCGCCATCGATCCTAGCCTTAATCGGCTGCAGGAGACGCAACGCGAACAGATTGACGGCCGCCAGTGTCAACGCCATGAAGAAGCGATCTTCGGCGATCGCGCAGCCCACCACCCCCGTGGTCCAGATGCTGGCGGCGGTCGCAGTGCCGTGCACATTGCCTTCCGACTTGAGGATTGCGCCTCCGCCGATGAAACCGATGCCGGCGACTAATCCCTGAATCACGCGGGATTGCGCTTCGATCGAGTTGTGGTACGCCGGCATGGACAGCATAACGTAACCGCAACTGGCCATCGCGACCAGGGGGAAGGTCCGCACACCCACGCTATGGCCTTCCTTTTCGCGATACCATCCTACTGGCAATACCAGCAGGTAAGACGCCAGCAATCTGCTGATATCGTGCCACGCCCCGTACCAAGGCATCTCCATTTGCATACGCGAGTTATACCACCGAAACAGGAGCATTCGACGGCAACTCCGTAATTTCCCTTTCCGCCCCGAAACATTTGCTGTAAATTATGTTTATGCAGAGCAGCCGCGATTCGTCCCTTTTGCGCAGCCTGGCAGTCGCGTTCGGGGATGGTCTGGCGTTCGGCGTGGGCATGAAGCTCACGCAAGCCGCCGGCCGCCAGTTAACTGCGCCGCCTTCGAGCGCCTTCGTGCGCTCCGATTCCAACCCTCTGGCCGATCGTGTCGAGCAGATCGAGCAGAATCTCAAACGTTTCGAGCGCGTAGAGAGGCCTTCGCTCCCTTCTTCAGGTGCCATCGATCAGAAGGTGCTGGATGCGATTCTCGCCGCCATCGAAGCACGCCTTGTGGAGCACTCCGGGCAGGTAGAACGGCGGTTAACCGAGTTGGACGCCCGAATGGCGATCGAACTGCGGTCTCTCGACCATCAGAATCACTCGATCACCAAGCAGGTTTCCGGCGATATCGAAGCGCTCCACGAGCAGATGGTCACGCTGAATCGCGAATTCGGCGAAGCGGTGGCGCAGATTGTCGCGGAGCAGGTCGAGGCGCAAGTGCGAGCCCATGCAACGGCATTGGAACAGTCGATTTCGGCACACATCGCCGTGGCGGTCGAATCGGCCATGGAGCCGCGTCTTGCGGCGGTCCGGCGCGAAGTGCAGGATTCGCTGGCTGCAATGGCTGCGGAACAGGAGTCGATGCGCCAGGAGGTGAGGCCTCTGGAGCAGCAACTGCGCGCGGAGCTGGAGGAAAAGGAGCGCGAGATCACCGAACTTCGCCAGCGAATCGCGGACACCGACACCAACGTGCTGGAATTGGTGCTCGGTATTGGAGAGATCTGCCGGCAGGCCGCCCAGAAGATCTTGCCTGTGGCGAGTGAGCCGCCGGTCGAGGCGGTTCCCGGGCCGCCGGAGGAACCCGCTGTTGCCGCGCCCGTCGAGATTGCGGGCGCACCACACAAAGCGAGTCCCGAAAGTTCTGCGGAACCGGAAGTTCAGAAACCGAGCCGGCTCTGGCGCGTACCGTTGGTCTCGTCGCTGGTGCTCGCCACCGGGGGAATGGTGCTCCGCCACTTCCTATACTGAAAAACAGGCGCCGATGCCGATTCAAGTCACCTTCACCGACGATCCCGCTCGAGTGCTCCGGGAGGCTGGCGATTTTCTGGCCTCCGAGCCGGTCTTGCACAATCTCATCCTGACGCTTCTGCATCAGCGGATCGCAAGTCCCGATCCTGGGAGGTATTGGGTGGCGCGAAGCGGGGCAGATGTTGCCGGAGTCGTCCTGCAAACGCCGTTGCAAAATCCGGCCACCTTGACTCCGATGAGACCCGAGGTGGCAGGTGCAATGGCAGATGGGATTGCCCAGTCGGGAATTGCGCTTCCCGGGGTGAATGGCGAGGCTGCGACTGCCGCGCGATTTGCCGGGCAGTGGACGGAGCGCACCAAATCAGCGGCAATTCCGTTTCAGGGCATGCGGCTTTACGAATTCCTGGAGCCTGGAGAACGTTTGGTAGCTCAGGGCAAACTGCGATCGGGGCTGCCCGGCGATCGGGACCTCGTCGTGGAATGGGTGCGGCTCTTTGAAACCGAGATCGGCGAGCCTCACAGCGACCCGTCACGCGTGGTAGCTTCCTGGCTGCAGAGCGGCACCTTGTGGATCTGGGACGATCAGGGACCGGTGTCAATGACCGTCACCAGGCAGCCGACTGCGGGCGTCGTTCGCGTCGCTCCTGTATTCACTCCGGCGGACAAGCGAAAGAGTGGTTATGCCGGCGCTTGCGTCAGCGATCTCTCGCACCAGATTCGCGCGCAGGGACACCGTCTGGTGCTCTATACTGACCTTGGAAATCCTACCTCCAACTCGATCTATCGCCGGATTGGTTATCGCGCGGTGGCGGAGGCTCTCCGGTACCGGTTCGAATAAAGCTCCGGCACGAGGTGCGAATATCCCTCAGGATTGCCCGTCTCATGGCATTGGACCGCGGATAGCGGCTTTGTGGTTGGGCGTGAGTCTCGCTACAAATACATGCGAATGAGGAAAACGGAGGAAATATGCAAATTTTGAAATGGGCCGGTGCGATACTGTTGGCGTCGCAGGTGATTTACGCCGGGGACGCGGTTTCTTTGGCGGGGCACACTCGGGACGTTAATGTTGTGGCGTGTTCGGGTGACGGTAAACTGATCGTTTCGGGCGCCGAAGACGAGAAAACTTTTCTGTGGGACGTCGCTTCCAAACAGGAGATTGCCTCTCCAACAGGAGGCGGAGCAGTGATGTCGGTCAGCATTTCGCCCGACGGCAAGCGTGTCGCGTCCGGCGAGCGCTACCACAAGGTGAATCTGCTCGATCGTTCCGGCAAGGTGGTGAAGGTGCTGGAAGGCCACGAGGCCGCGGTTATCGCGACCGGGTTCACTGCCGACAGCAAGACCTTGATGACCTTCAGTTTAGATGGCGGGCTCCGGTATTGGGACGCCGCGGCTGGAGCACCGCAGGGGGCGGTCAAAGTGGCGCTCGACAGCTACTCCTCCGGAGCCTTTTCCGCGGACGGCAAGTGGTTTGCCGGCGGCACCTCGGGCGGGAATCTCTACCTCTATAACGTCGCGATGAGGAAGGCTGGGATCAAGATTCAGCCCGGTACCATGGTGAAGGCACTGGCGTTCTCTCCCGATGGACGAACGGTCGCGGCGGCTCTGAATAACGAATCGGTCCGCGTTTACTCCACGGCGGACGGCAAAGAGATTGGCGTCGTCGCCGGGGTAGATGCCAACGGACTGGCATTTTCGCCGGATGGATCGAAGCTCGCTGCCGCGGGTCACGACAACGAGGTCAAAGTGATCGATGCCATCGGCCTCAAAATGCTCTCCTCGATGAAAGGGCACGGGCGCACGGTGCGGTCCGTCTGCTTCCTTCCTGATGGGCGGTCCATCGTGTCCGGCAGCTTCGATATGACGGTACGAATCTGGTCAGGGATGTAGGACATTCGGTCGTGGCTCGTTGCGAGCCGCGCGCGTTAGGAAGCGGTCAGCGGCGGTACTCTGAAATTTCATCGTTTTGTTGATACCGCCTCGTATTCAGGCAAGGACACTCCCTCACGGTCGTGGCTCGTTGCGAGCCGCGCGGTCAGAAGCTGTGGGACGATCCTTAGCTGGTCGCGGGCGTGGTCCGGCTTAAACCCATCAGGGTATCGTTGGGATAGAAGTGATCCACGTTTTCCGGCGTGATGAGAAGGTGCCGGATGAACATCGCGGGGGGCGTGGCTTTGCGCGCCAGAATGTCGAGTGCGAGGCGGATGACCCCCGGTCCGTACTTCTCCGGGAAGTACGCCACGGAGCCGATCAGGCGGGTGCGCGCCTCCCGCAGTTCCGCGCGGCCGTCCGGCTCCGCGTTGTGTCCGACAACGGCGCAATCGGTGATGCGGCCGGCTTCCTGGAAGGCCCGTAAAGCACCCAGCGCACTCGGGTCGGTAGCGGCGCCTACCAGGATCCGTTTTGTTTTGGAGGTGCGCAGATGCTTGCGGATGCACTCCAGAGTCGTGCGGAACTGCCCGTCGCCATCCAGGTGGGTGATACGGGTGTCGGTATGGCGCAGCGTCTCGTTAATGCCCGCCAGCATGCCGCCAATGCGCTGCTGCGGCACCGAGCCGGAACGGGAGATTTCGACCATGATGATCTCCTCCACCACGCCCTCCCAGTGCTTGTTCGCCCAACGGCCCAGATGACGTCCTCCGATCAGACCCGCCTCGTAGTTGTTGGCGCCAAAGTAGGTGGCGCCCGGATGCGGAATGTCGATGGCGATCATGGGGATGTTGGCTTCCATGAACTTTCGTGTGATGGCGGGGGCTGCGGCGTCGTCAGCCTGAAACTCGATGACCAGGTCCACCTCTTCGCGGATCAGCTGATCGGCATTGCGCACCGCCGTCTTGGCGTTGTAGCGATTGTCCACCACGACCAATTCGACATGGGCGCTCTCCGCGGCCTGCACCAGGCTGGACGCCACCTCGCGGGGGAATGACGAATCCTGTCCCTGAGCAGCATACCCGATGCGATACTTTCGCGTGGTGCGAATCTCCGAGACGGCGCGATACTGATTCTCACCGACCTTTTCCAGAAAGCCGCACGCGTGCAATGTATAGAGGAGGCGGAAGCACATGCCTTTGTTGAAGCCGGTGCGAGCCACCACGTCGCGAAGGCGCAGCACCTCACCTTCCGATCGGAATGCGGAGAGGACTTCCGAGGCGTGTACCAGCGACTTAATCAGATAACGGCTGTGGTTGGTGCGTGTGGGCATGGCGGCATGGCCGTTTGCCTATTTGTAACACATCCCCATCGGCGACATATCGTTATTGGCCGAACGTGACCGCGTGTCTTTCTGGCCCGACCGCGTTGGCGCCCGCGGCCAGGAGGAAAACTACCGCGGCCGTGGAGGCCATCGCGATCCCATAGCTGGTCCGGTGCGCGACCAGTGCTTCGAACACGCTCACGTAGCTCGACAGGAAGACTCCAACCTGATACCCGAAGCCGGGCAGGAATCCGCGCACGGAATCCGGCGACAACTCGGAAAGATGCGCAGGGATCACTCCCCAAGCGCCTTGCACCAGGAACTGCATCAGAAATCCGCCGGCGAAGAGTAGTGGGACCGAAGGCGCGAACGCCCAGAGCGGAATGACCAACACCGCGCAGAGCAGCGCGATGATCATCGTTTTCCGGCGGCCAATGCGGTCCGAGATGAGACCGCACAAAGTGCCGCCGAGGATCGCGCCAACCATCGTGAAGCCGCTGAGAAGACTTCTCATTCCGACCTGGAATCCCCACTGCCGTTCGAGGAAGGTCGGATACATGTCCTGCGTGCCGTGCGCAGCGAAATTCATCGCGGTCATCAGGACCACGAGATAGAGGAATAGCTTCCAGTGCGACAGGATCCCGCGGCCCAGGTGCGTCCAGTTCGCATGGCGCGTTTTTTCCCAGACTTCGGACTCCTTGACACCGTAGCGGACGAAGAATGCGAGCAGGGCAGGGAGGCCCCCGAGGAAAAAGAGCGGCCGCCATCCTACGCGGGCGAACAGGAAGTAGTTGCAAGCGGAAGCGAGAAGAAATCCCATCGCGTAGCCTTGCTGCAGGAAGCCGGAAAGCAGTCCTCGGATGCGGACCGGTACTTTCTCCATCGCGAGCGAAGACCCGACGCCCCACTCGCCGCCCATGCCGATGCCAAACAGCGCCCGAAGGATCAGGAACGTCGTGAAATTCGGAGCGAGCCCCGAGAGTACTTCGACTATTGAGTAGAAGATCAGGTCGATCATCAGCGGTAACCGCCGGCCATAGCGGTCAGCCATTAGCCCAAAGATGAAGGCTCCTATTGGACGGCACGCCAGCGTCGCGAACAGGCTGAGCGCCATCTGGGAATCGGATTTATGAAAGTCGCGGCCGATGGCGGTCAGGCATGAGACGACGAGGAAGAAGTCGAAAGCGTCAAGCGTCCAGCCGAGATATCCGGCCAACAAAGCTGCACGGTGATCGCTGACGACGGAGGGGGAAACTGTGGAGGAATTAGACACGTGCTCGCCTATATTACCCCAGAAACAAAGGGTCTTGGAGTTCTGGCACGTGGGTTGTATAGTAAAGGAGTGTCCGGCGACTGGATTTCTCCAGCCGCCGGAATTTGTGCTACTTGGAACGGATCCGGCGCCGCGAAATGCGGACCGTTACCGTGATCGTTACTGCTATAGCGATCGTAGCGGTGATCCCTAAGGTGAATTTCACCATATGGGGCACCTCCTTTCCGCCCAGTAATGGCCGGGTCTGGTGGCAATCCAGGCCCGGTCTCGTTCTGGACGCCGATCGTCCCGAGTCCATCGCCAGCGGAAACCAGATATTAGCATCTGTTATTGGCGCCGCGGATCAAATCGCAAAAGTCAATCCCGATTTTTGAGGATAGGTGTATAGTGAAGGAGTGTCCTGTGGCTGGACTTCTCCAGCCACAGGTAATGCGTCGCTACTTGGAACGGATCCGGCGCCGCGAAATGCGGACCGTCACCGTGATCGTTACAGCGAGGACGATCGTAGCGGTGATCCCTAGGGTGAATTTCACCATGGGGCACCTCCTTTCCATACAGTAATGGCCGGGCTTGGTTGCAACCCAGGCCCGGTCTCGTTCTGGACGCCGACCGTCCCGAGTCCATCACCAGTGGAAACCAGATACTAACATCTCTTATTCACAAACGGGCGAAAATCGCCCGAGTCAGTCTTTGAGGAGAACGCTGCCTTCGCTTAGGGCTTCTGGCGGATCGCCTGCAAACTGCTGCGCGGCGATGAGTTTCCGCGCCTGACCGCGAATCAGGGGCAGGCGTATCCAGAAGACACTCGCAGCGATCGTGCAGATGATGGCGCCCGCCGCCACTGTCCACGGCGCGCCGATGCGATCAGCCGCGGCCCCCGCGAGGAGCGAGCCGATCGGCGCCATTCCCATCAACATCATCGAATAGACCGCCATCACCCGACCCCGCAGACGATCCGGCACCATGCTCTGAATCAGCGTATTCGAGGAGCCCATCTGCAGCATCACGGCAAACCCCATCGCCACGAGCATCACACTGGACAGGACGAAGGTACGCGAGAAAGCAAAAATCCCGAGTCCTACTCCGAAGCCGATTCCCGCAATCGCGACCCATCGTCCCAGTCCCGCAAGACTTTGCCGGCTCGCCAGGATCAGAGCACCGGCCAATGCTCCGACGCCCGATGCGCCCATCAGCCAGCCAAACATGCGGGAGCCACCGTGCAGGACGCGATCCGCGAAAATCGGCATCAGCACCGCATAGGGCATCCC
>DATGIL010000019.1:0-18773 GCA_035295745.1 Bryobacteraceae bacterium
CCCCGCAGTTTCGTGAGCCGCTCAAAGCGGCTATGCGGGGTCGCTAACGCGGCCCCGCTAAATCATTGCCACCTGATGGTGGCCCTCAGAGCTGCAGGTTCAATTGGTCGAGTCTTTTGTCCTCTCGCTCCTGCTGCTGAATGTAGGCGCGAATCACCTTTTCGTCCCGTCCTACCGTGGATACGAAATATCCCCGCGCCCAAAAATGCTGCCCAACAAAGTTCCTCTTCCGCTCCCCATATACCCTCGCCAGGTGTATGGTGCTCTTCCCCTTGATATACCCCACCACTTGCGAAACCGCGTACTTCGGCGGAATCGCAATCAACATGTGCACGTGGTCGCTCATCAAATGCCCTTCCTCGATCCGGCTTTCCTTCTGTAACGCCAGCTTCTTAAGCACCTCTCCCAGATGCGGTCGCAACTCCTTATACAACGTATGGCGTCGACATTTCGGTATCCACACCACGTGATATTTGCACTCCCACTTCGTATGGCTTAAACTCTCGTAGTCGTCCATCGTGTGAAATCTCCTTTCGTGCGCTTGGCGGCTCACGTTTGGAGTTTCCACGATGGACTCCCGGATTTGTCAAACTTCTACTGCCTCCCCGGCAAAGCCGGGGGAACTCCCTTGTTGAATTAGCGCGGGCCGCGACGCGGACAGGTGAGTTGTGTCTGCGCGCGGCGTTGGGAGCCGGACGACTTCGCCTGGTACGCCTGTTGCTCGGTGAGAGCCTGATGGTGGCGTTCGCGGGCGGCAGCCTCGGAGTGGCCGGTGCTTTCTGGCTGGTCCGCGCGCTGCGGGTCATGGAGTCGTTCCAATTACCTGCACCGGAGGCGATCCGCGTCGATCCCACGGTGCTTGCCTTCGCCGCCGGTATCACGCTGCTGACTGGCTTACTTGCGGGTTTGGCTCCGGCCCTCGCCGCATCGCGTCCCAATCTGCAGTTGGCCATCAAGGGCAGCAGTCCCGGCACGGCGCGGGGCTGGAGCGGCGGACTGCGATCGACGCTGGTGATCACGGAAGTCGCGCTGGCGTTGGTCCTGTTGCTGGGGGCGGGACTGCTCTTGCGCAGTATGCAGAAGTTGCTCTCGGTGCCGATGGGGTTTGAGCCCGGACAGGTGCTCACCCTGCGCCTGCGCCTGCAGAGTCAGCGATATCGTGAGCCCGCGCAATCGGCCGCGTTTGTTCGCAACCTGTTGGAGCGGGTCCGCGCGCTGCCCGGTGTGCAGAGCGCCGCCGTGATCAGTTCCTTGCCGCTCACGAATTATAACCAGGGAAGAACTCTGTATTTCGAAGATGCCACTGCCCCCGCTGCGGCGCCCGCGGAGCGGCCTTCCGCCGCAACAATGTCAGTGACGCCGGCCTACTTCGCTACGTTCGGTATTCCAGTGCTCGCCGGCCGCGGCGTGGAGGAGGCCGACGGTCCGGGCGCGCCATTAGTTGCCGTGGTCAACCGGGCGTTCGCACGGCGGTTCTACGGCGCCGTCAACCCGGTCGGCCATCACCTGCGCTTCGGCGGCACGCCGGATCCGCAACCGTGGATCACCATCGCCGGCGTCGCCGGAGACGTCCGGCACATGGGTCCTGACCACGAGGTTGAACCCGAATTGTACTTTCCCTTTGCCCAGCAACCGTTGGGTCTCGTGGGGCTCGCCGTGCGTTGTTCCGCCGCTCCTGAGATGCTCTCTGCCGCGCTGAGACGGGAAATCCTCGCCCTGGATTCCGATCTCGCCATTTTCAACCTCTCCACGATGTCCAATCGCCTGTCAAAGGCAACCGGTCCGCAGCGCCTGGAATTGGCGCTGGTCGGATTTTTCGCGTTGCTCGCCACGGTGCTGGCGGCTCTTGGTGTCTATGGCGTAATTGCGTACGCGGTCAGCCAGAGCACCCGCGAGATCGGCGTGCGTCTGGCATTGGGCGCCGCGCCAGGAGCAGTGCAGCGCGCGGTGGTGGGGCGTGGACTCAAACTCGGCCTGACGGGCGTGGCGCTTGGACTGGCGGCTGGATACGCGCTCACCACGCTGATGGCGTCGCTGCTATTTCAGACGGAAGCGCACGATACGTTCACCTTCACCGGTGCCGGCGCCGTGCTGCTGGCGGTAGTGCTCCTCGCGAGCTACTGGCCGGCTCGCCGCGCGGCGCGGGTCGACCCTATGGTGGCGCTTCGCTGGGAATAGTTCTTCTTTGGGGGGCCGTGGCGCAAACACCCTTGAACGCAGGGGTTGGGGGTTAGGGGTTGGGGGGTTCGCGGCGTGTCGCCATGGCCGAGCCGATCTGCCCGGCGACCACTCCTGTTTGCAATCTCGACATCGTGTTGGGAATTTTCGGGCCTCCACCAAGTTTGACGTACGAAAGGCATCCCGAACCTCCTGTTCATTCTTGACTGACCGTCGGTCATTAATCTAGACTGACTGCAGGTGCTGTCATGTCAAGCCCGAAAACCACCCGCTCCGACCTGCGGAGCCTGCTCGCCGTCCGCGCAGCCGATGAATTGAGTTTGCAGATGCTCAGCGTCGGAACCACGTGGTACCTTTACTCAGCAACCCGCGATCCAATGAGCCTCGCGTATGCCGGACTCGCGCAACTGCTTCCCAATATGGGATTCGCCCTGCTGGCCGGACGCGCGGCCGATCGCTTCCCGGCGCGCAAAGTCATCAGCCTGGCGTTTCTGATACAGGCCGTGTGTCTGGCGATCTTCACTGTCAATCTCACCGTGACGTCGCCCTCCCCCCATGCTATCTACCTCCTGCTGTTCCTGCTGGCGGGCGCCCGAGCCTTCTCTTCGCCTGCGATCTCGGCCCTCCTGCCCCACGTGGCCGGAGCTGGGCAACTTCCACGAGCCGTGGCCAGTGCGTCGTCCGTCTTGCAGATCTGCACATTGCTGGGCCCTGTCGCCGCCGGACTATTATTCGCGGTCAGCGCTCCCGGCATGTTCGCTGCCGTCACTGCACTCTCAGTCTCAGGCATGGCGCTAGCCAGTCAGTTGGTGACCTGCGAAGTACACCACATCGAAGACCAGGGCGCCCTCGGGGGCATCCGCTACGTTTGGACCGATCGACTGCTCCGTGCGCTTCTCTCGCTCGACCTCGCCGCGATGCTTCTCGGCGGCGTTACCGCGCTGCTCCCCGTCTACGCGCGCGATATTCTCCGCGTCGGTCCCGCCGGATTGGGATGGCTGCGATGCGCGCCGTCCGCCGGCGCCGCAATAGTCGGATTGATTTTGACCCGGCGCGCCATCCGCCGGTCCGTTGGCACGCTTTTGTTGATCTGTGTAGCGGGCTTCGGTCTGGCAACCATGGTCTTCGCCGTTTCCACCCGGTTCTGGCTTTCGCTGGCCAGCCTCACCGCCGCCGGCGCGTTCGACATGGTCAGCATGGTGGTCCGCGAAACGGTGGTGCAAACGTCCACCCCCAGCGGCCTGCGAGGACGAGTCAACGCCATCCACGGCGTCTTCATCGGCGTCTCGAGTGAACTGGGAGCGTTCGAGTCGGGCGCCGTCGCAGCGTGGGTCGGCGCTGTCCCCGCCGCATTTCTGGGAGGCGTTGGAACACTGCTTGTCGTCGGCATCTGGAGCCGTCTCTTTCCCGAGATCTCTCGGACCGGCCAGCTCTGTGAAGCCCCACCCGAAAATGCGCGCGCCGCGTAAAGCCGCCGTCCCCCGCCGTGCTATAGACTGGGACCGATGGGCGCAGCCGCCAGGACCAAGCCGAGAACCAAGCCGCCGGAAGAACGTCGCCAGGAGTTGATGAACGCCGCACAGCGCCTTTTCCTGGAGCACGGCGTCGCTTCCACTACCATCGAACAGATCACCAACGGTGCCCGCGTCGCTAAGGGCACGTTCTATCTTTATTTTTCATCGAAGGAAGACGTCCTGGCCGCCCTCGCCGACCGCTTCGCGCAGGAACTGCTATCGAAGATCAGGGCTGCCGTTGCCCGGTGCCCGCAGGACGCCTGGACAAACCGCCTGGCGACCTGGGCTGGATCGTGTGTGGCCGGATATCTGGACTCGATCCGGCTGCACGACATTCTATTCTATGGTTCGCGTCCCGCAACACGCGAAGGGCTTGTCGATAACCCCGTGATCGACGATCTCACCCAACTGCTGCAAGCTGGCGTGGATGCGGAAGCGTGGTCGATCGAAGATTCCCGATTCACCGCGATCTTTCTGTTCAGCGGCCTACACGCTGTCGTGGATGATGCGTATATAAAGGAGAAGCGGGTCAACCGCGCGCGCCTGGCGCGGCTATCGGAGCGACTATGTCTGTCTGCCGTCGGATTGGCAACTTCCGTTGTTTAGGTCTTGTCCTCTGCCTGGCCCACGTCTCGGGAGCACAGGACAACAGGCGTCCAACTGAAGTGCTGGCGCTTATCGATCGGGCGCGCACACTGCCTCCGGAGTTCGCCGCCGACGTGCTCTTGCGCCTGTCCGCCTCGAAACTCATGCACCAGACGAGTTGGAAACAGGAGTTGATCGAAGAGGCGTTCGCCTCCGGCGCACATGCCCAACTGCCCTATCGCCAGACCGTTTACGGGCTCGCTACCGACTCGCGCTACAACCAGGAAGTCTCCCACAACGATCTGGAAATCCTCACCCTCCAGACGCGGGCAGTCGACGCGATGCTCTCGATCGATCCGGCCAAGGCGCTGGGGCTCTTCGAGCAGATCGTGCCGCCGGAAATTCCTGCCGCCAGGTGCGAAAGCCCCGCCACGCCCGATGTCTCCGCCTACTACGAAACCGCGGCAAAGCTATTCGATCGCGCTTTCACCACGCCGCGGCGCAAGCGCGAAGACGACATGCATTTCCTCAAACTGCGCATCTCGGAAATGCAATCGCCCGCGCATGTGGTGCCCGCGCTCAAAATGCTCTTCGCGGTGCAGTTGACCCCCGCGCAACGGCAGGAGCTGATGGCTAGCTTCGCGGTCACACTCGATCACCTGTCCGGCAGCGACCGGCTCTATCAGTCGACGGAGACTCTGCTGGTCCCGGCGGCCCTGCCGGAGTGGCACGAGACGCCCCTGTTCGTGCCGGCGCTGCGCGCCTACATTGTGCGCCAAATCAGCGGTCCTCGGTGCAGTGATTCCCTCAAGCTCAGACCGGATCAGCTTCCGCTTTCGGCAGCGTCGTTCAACAAACTGGCTTCCCTTCTGGACCCGCACGCCGAACAGTACAAGGCGATCACGTTGGACGAGGCCAGAGCGGCAAGCGACGATGGCACCTACGCGGTTCAATTCCCCTGGCACTCGGCGCGAGCGAAGCAGGTACTGCAGGCGCTGCAGTGGCTCAATCACGGAGGGACGGGCCGCTCCTTCACACCGTCAGAGCGTTCCTCAGTGGAATGGAATGCACACTATCTCGAGACGCGGAAGCTGATCGAGGGCTGGCGGGAAGACGAGGAGGAATCGCCGGAAGACTATCTGTTCCTGGTGTCGGAGACCCTAAGCACCCTCGCATCCCTGGTGCCGCCAGGTCCGGCCCGCGACAACGCCATGGGCAACTACCGCACGTTTCTCGAGACCCGCTATGCAGTGACGGAGAATCGAAATCTCTGGTTTACGCAAGTGAATCGAATGTTGAAAGCGGCGGTGCACGCTGAAGATTCCAAAGAGCGCGCGTGGATCCTCAGCGAGCTGTCACGTAGCACGAATCCGATCATCGCGCTATACGCCAAGATCGAAGCTCTTTAGACCCGCGACGTGGCGCAAACACTCCTGTTTGCCGCGTCGAGACTCATCTCGACGCTTTTCGGAGTGTCTCCAATTCCGGGGCGACGAATTGGCCTTGGAGACTCGAGAGTCTTCGGACAACTCCAAAGTCTCGCAGGCATTTCGAGACGGGCAAACAGGAGTGGTCTTGGGCTCGCCGCCATGGATTCCGATGAAAGCGGCGCGTTCGCCCGGCAAATGGTCTCGGCCACGGCGAAACGCCGCGAACCCCCAACCCCTAACCCCCAACCCCTGCTTTCAAGGGTGTTTGCGCTACGTCAGCGCGCCCCGAACGCCTCCACGTGATAGGGCAGCACGAGCACCATCGAATCGGCTTCCTCCAGATCGACTTTCGGCACCGGCACCGGATTCACCCCAAACGCTCCCAGCGGAATCTTCACCTCCAAATACCGGTCGTGCACAGTAAGCATGTGGCTCGACGCCCCGTCGCCGAGCGTACTCTCAAACACCTCTTCGCCATCCCCATTCTTGACGAACAGCGAGTACGTCACGGCGTAGGTCTTCGCCGGCTTTCCTTTCGGATCCGTCGTATCCGTAGTGGCGACCAGCGCGCTCACCCCAATGCTGAGTTCCCGGGACGCTGCGCCCCCCGGCGCCGACACCTTGATCCTCATCGGAGGTGGCGGTGGCGGACCTCCCGTCTTTCCCGCCTTTCCCACGTCGGGGCGAATCTTGGCGCCCGCCGCCGGAACCGGCGCGGCCGTCTCGAATCGCACGTAGACGGAAGTTTCGTCGAACGTGCCCTGAATCTTCCAGACCACATCGTCCTTCCTCACCATCTCCCCATTGTTCTTCGCGTATGGCACGGGTTTCCACGGCGAACCTGCCCGCGCAAACGACCCTTCCTCCGGCTCCAGCATCGCGTACATCAGGAACGGGTCGAGCGGCTTCTCACTCCACTGCTCGCTGCCCACTTTCCAGCCGCCTTCTTCCACTGTCAGCAGCACCGCCTCATACTGCTCGGTCTTGCCGTCCGGATCAGCCACCTTGCCCAGAATCACCGCGCGATCCTTCACCACCCGCACCGCGATCGGCAAGTACTGCACATTCGGGCGCGAATGCCCGCCCTTGCGAAGCGCGTCTTTCACTGCCTGGTTCATGCTGTCACGCGTCTTGCGGTCGCGCAGCGAGAGCCACAATTCACCGTCGCCCCGGCGGTCGGCGTCTTCCATGCTTTTGTAGACGGATAAGACGACCTGCTCGCCGGTCCGTGCCACCGTATCCGGCGAAGCAGGCGCCCGCTGCACTATTAGCAGAAAACAAATCGTTGCCAAGACCTTCATGCAGTGACCTCACCTCCGGAACTGCGGACCACCCTCTCCGGCCAGACCGGCCCCTTGCCTGATGTCGGGCCGTTGCACCAGGCCCGCAACTACCAGAGGAGCTTCAGACCAAGCTGGACTACGCGACCCGGAGTTTGGAGCGCGGTGATCTGCCCGGCGAAATTGACCGGGTTCCCCTTGGTGTCGAAAAGCTTGTTATTCGTCAGAGGAGCCGCGAAGTTCGCGCGGTTGGGCAGGTTGAAGGCTTCCGCCCGGATCTGCAGCCGTGCACCTTCCCGCATGGAGGGCAGCGGGACGTTTTTGAACACGGAGAAATCGGCGTTGACCACGCCCGGGCCGACCAGCTCATTACGGCCGGCGTCGCCAAATAACGTACTCGGAGTGGCGAATGCGAAGCAGCTCAGATTGATGTACTGCAGCGGATTTCCTGCATTCACCGGCCGTCCGCAACCCGGATTATTCAGCCGGTTCGGAACGTCGAAGCTGTTCTGATTCGCCTGCCCCAGCGCATCCCCCGAGATGATCGCAGTGAACGGCAGCCCGTCGCTTAGTGTGAAGATGCTGCCCAACTGCCACCCGCCGTACCAGCGGCTCTTGGCGAAAGGCATTTCCCACGTACCGCTCAGCATGAATGTGCGGCCCACGTTGAAATCCGACAAGGAGCGGATGGGGTCAAACAGGAACTGCCCCGTGATCGAGTTGGAGAACGGCGCGCCTGTTCCTACCGACGAGTTCGTGTCGAGGCTCTTGCTCCACGTGAAAGAGGTCTGCACGGTCAGCCCGTTCGCCAGCCGCCGATGCGCCGAGAGCAGGAGCGCGTTGTAGTAGGAGTGCCCGTTCCACTCCTGTCCGTCGATCTGCCCGTATCCCGGGAAGAACTTGGTTCCGGTCCCTGTCTTGCTGCAGATGCCGTTGGTGATCGTGCCGCCGCACGGCCACAGTAGTCCTTGCGGGGTGAAACTGGGAACCGTCATGTTGGCATCGCCCACGCGCATGGCGTTGTCGATGCCGCGCGACCCCACGTACCCGATCATGAAGACCAGATTGCGCGCCACCTGGCGCTGGATGCTGAAGTTCCACTGCATGATGTAATTGCGCGGCGGATCGAATTGCAGGTACGCAGTCCGGAATGCGCTGGTCTGCTGGACCAGGGCGACGCCGCCCGAGGGGAAGGATCCCGCCGGCAACGACGAAGAACTGGACACCTGCTGGAACGGCGCCGCATTGCCCACCATGGTGTTGAACTGGTACGTGAGCGGGAGTGCGTCGAACATCCCGAAGCCGGCGCGGACCGACGTCTTGCCGTCGCGGAAAGGATCCCATGCCAAGCCTATGCGCGGCTCGAAATTGTGAGTCGTCGGATTTTCGAAGAACGGGCTGCCAGTGTAGAGAGTCGTGGAGAACGGCGAACGCAGATTCGCCAGTTGGCCGTGTACTTCGGTCGGCACAGTCGACATCTCATAACGCACGCCCACGTTCAACGTCAGATTCGGCCGCAGGCGCAGATCGTCTTCCGCGTACCCGGCATACACGCTCTGGCGGAGGCCGCGTGGTGTCGCCGGCGTCGACTGGAACTGAAAGGTTGCCGGCTTGTTTTGCAGGAAGTCCGAAAGCGAATTGAACTTGTACAGGCCGTCCGGATTGTTGGCCGTAACGAAGTTAGAATCGATACGCTCCAGCGCGAAGCCGAACTTCAGCGAGTGGATGCCCTTGTTCCAAAAAGCATCGTCGTAGAGCTGATACGTGGTGTAAGAGAACGTGCCGTAGGAGGTTCCGTTCAAGCCGCCCTGGAAGGCGGTCAGTCCGGAGACTTGAATCACGGGCGCGTAGAGTCCCGGTGCCACGCCCAGGCTGGAGTCGGCGCCCAGCGGATTGGCGCCGGGTTGCGTTTGCAGGGTGCCGGCCACCTCCCGGTTGGCTCCAAATCGCACGGTGTTCAGCAGTTCCGCGCTGAACGTGTGCGACTCTTCGACCGACGCCACCTGGCGATTGGTGGTATTCACGTTCGACACCACGTTGAGTCCGTCAGGTTGCGTGGTGGTTCCGCGATCCAGCACATACGTGCCGTGCAGGGTGTCTTTCTCACTCACCGTGTAGTCCGCTCGGGTGGTGAAGTAATTCTCCGGCGTCAGCGACTTGCCGCCGAAGGTATAGATTCCGGTGTCGCCGCTCACTGCGCCATTCGGCATCGCGAACAGCGACAAGTAAGGAGTCACCAACGGGCTCACCTTGACCGTGCCTGCCGCCAGCAGCCCGTTGCGCGCATTGAGTGAGGGCACCGTGTCGATCGTCGTCGTCGTCAACGATTGCCGCAGGCCCTCGTAATTCGCAAACAGAAACAGCTTATCCTTCCTGAGTGGACCGCCAGCGGAAGCCCCGAACTGATTGCGCCGGAACGGCAGCTTCGCACCGTCGAAAAAGCCCCGAGCATCCATCGCATCATTGCGCAGAAACTCGTATGCCGATCCGTGGAATCCGTTGTCTCCGCCCCGCGTCATGGCGTTGATCACTCCGCCTGAAGTGAGTCCGTAATCCGCGGAGTAGTTGTTGGAGATGATCGAGAACTCCTTGATCGAGTCCGTCCCCAGTTCCAATCCGATGGTGCTGCCCGGCGCCGAGTTCGCGTAATCGTTCACACTGATGCCGTCAATCCGGTAGTTGTTCTGGTAGGGGCGGGCTCCCGCGATCGTCAATTGCGTTCCGAAGCCGCGATTGCCCCGGTTGTTGATGCCGTTGGGATCGGGCTGTGCGCGGATGGGGCTGATCCCCGGCTCGAGCGTCGCCAACTGCGTCCAATCGCGCCCGTTCAGCGGCAATTCACGCGCAACCTCGCCTTTCACCACCGTATTAATGGAGGTCCCGCCAAGGTCGATCACGGGAGGCTCGGTGCCTACTTCGAACGTCGCTACCGCGGCATCTCCAACCCGAAGCTGCATATTCAGAATCTGGCGCTCGCCCACCGTCAAGCTCAGGCCTGATCGCTGTTGGGGCGCGAAACCACTGGCCACGACGTTCACCTGATAGTCGCCTGGGAGAAGGTTTGCAGCGTTGTAGATGCCGGTTTCGTTCGACGTCACCATGGTGGCGATTCCAGTCGAGACGTTCCGGATGGTCACCTTGGCCCCCGGCACCAATGCGTTGGACGGATCGGTGACCGTTCCGGACAAGATCGCGCCCACAACTTGGGCACGCGCAGTCTGAACACCCACGGAGCCCACGGCTGCGAAAATCACGAGCGTAATGGAAGCGAAGCGCATCGATGTCCCCTCACTAGAGTCCTTTATGTACTAGAACCGAATGAGACAACAGTACTATGAGCGCATCGAGGCGGCAATACTAACTTTGGAAATGGCGAGTAAAAGCACAATTACTGAGCGGCTAATTAGATCTGTATTGGAATAGTCAAAAAGATTTCAAAGCTCGATAGCGGCCCTCAGTACTACTGTACTTTTCTTCGCAGTTATCATTGGTACCATAAGTACCGACAAGCGCGGTATCGGGAGTTTCACCGATTCCTAATTGCCCTCGAAACCGAAGCTTGGAATTTCCGTCCAATCCGAGAAATGCCCGTCTTGCTTCGCGATCTTCAGTATGCCATTCGCGTTCTGCGCCGTACTCCCGCGTTTACCATCACCACCGTTTTGATTCTGGCCTTGGCGATCGGTGCGAATACCGCGATGTTCAGCATCGTCGACGCCTGGTTCCTCCGGCCCCTTCACTTCAAGGATTCGAAGCAGCTCGTCGTCGCCCTCCGCGGAGACCTGAAACATCCAGGCGAGGTTCCGATTTTTGCTTTCTATCGCGACTACCTCGATTGGAAGCCCGCGACGCATTCGTTTCAGGGGATGAGCGCGATGTTCTGGCACGATTTCACGCTCACCGGCGCCGGCGAGGCAGATCACTTTTTCGGCATGAGCGCCTCGGCCGATATCTTCGAGACGCTCGGTGTCGCGCCCGAGCTCGGACGTAGCTTTCAGCCATCCGACATGAATGGACCGCGTGTCGCGATGATCGGGCATCAACTGTGGCAGGGCCGCTTCAGCGGGTCTCGCGACATCGTGGGCCGCGTGCTGACGCTCAACTCGCAGCCTTACACCATTCTCGGCGTGCTGCCCGCGTGGTTCAGCCTGCGCATGGAGAATCAGGCGACCGATCCGCAGATTCTCTCTCTCATGCAGCCTGACGACCCGGATTACGGGCCGAATTCGCACCACCCCGTAGCCGTGATCGCGCGCCTGAAGAACGGTGTGGATATGGCTACCGCGCAAGCCGAGTTGTTCACCGTTCAGATGGCGCTCGACGCGCAATCCACCGAAGTGCCCAAAGGCTTCGGCGTCTTCCTCACGAGCCTGCAAGGCGATAATGCCCGCTTCATCCGGACGTCGCTCGTGACGTTGTTAGGCGCCGTGGTGTTCGTTCTGCTCATCGCTTGCGCCAATGTCGCCGGCCTGCTGCTCGGCCGCGCCGCACACCGCCAGCGCGAGATGGCGTTGCGCGCCGCGCTCGGATCCGGCCGCGCCCGCTTGATGCGTCAACTGCTCACCGAGAGCCTTCTTCTGGCATTCGCTGGAGCCGCACTGGGAATGATTTTCGCCTACGCGGGTGTGCGCGGATTCATGGCGGCGAATCCATTCAATCAACTCCCACCTGACCCGATCGCCATCCATCCGCGAGCGTTGGCGTTCGCCGCCGCGTTAGCCCTCCTCAATACGCTGCTCTTCGGCGTCGCACCCGCATTAAAGGGATCGCGCGTCGACCTCGGCACCTTCCTGAAATCGCGCGGCGCCGGCCTGGGAGCGAACGCCGGGTCGGGGCGCAACGTACTCGTCGTGGTGGAAATCGCGCTCTCTCTGGTCTTGTTGACCGGTACGGCGCTCGTCTCTCGCACCCTGCTGAAGCTGCTTTCCGCACCGCTCGGCTTCCGCGCGGAACATGTGGAGGCCACCGATCTCACACTTCCCGGCGAACATTACGCAAAAGATCACACGCGCCTGATGAGCTTCTATGACCAGGTCCTTCGCGGCGTCAACGCGCTTCCGGGAGTGCAGGCGGCGGCCTTCACCAATATCGGACCCTTGATTGGCGGGCAGCGCACCACCATCACGGTGGCAGGACGTCCCGGCCCGTCTGCCGAAGAGACGCCGCGATTCGAATGGCAGATCGTGACGCCGCGTTTCTTCGAGGTGCTCACCACCTCCCTGCTCCAAGGGCGCGCCTTCACGGAGCAGGACAACGAATCCTCTCCGCCAGTGGCCATCATCAACCAGACCACGGCGCGGAATGTATTTCCAGACGTCAACCCGATCGGACAGCAGATTCGTCTCGGAAATGATTCCCCCTGGCGCACCATCGTCGGGGTGACTGGAACCCTCCGCACCATCTTCTACAACACGCTTGTGGCGAAGGAACCTCTCGCCATCTATGTACCCGCGCGCCAGGCTCCGCAAGCGGGCTTCAACCCGGTCAGCCAGAGCGTCTGGCTGATGGTCAAATCCGCGCGGCCTCTCACCCTCGAAGAACTGCGTCAAGTAGTCGATTCCGCGGATCAGGGCGTGCCCGTAAAAGAGATTCGCAGCATGGACTGTTTAGTCTCCGAGGCGACAGGACAGCCCCGCATGCGCACCATCCTGCTGGGTGGGTTCGCCGTGTTGGCGCTGATGCTGTCCGCGATCGGTGTCTATGGTCTGATCGCACAGAACACTGCGCAGCGCACCAGTGAAATCGGGATTCGCATGGCGCTGGGCGCCGAGGCGGGTGACGTGCTTCGGATGGTGATCCGCCAAGGCATGAGCGTCGCCGCCATCGGAATCGGCGTGGGGATCGGCGCCGCGCTGGCGTTCGGCAGAGTTCTGTCATCGTTCCTGTACGGCGTCTCGCCCACGGACTTTGCGGCGTACGGCATCGTAGCGGCGATTGTATTGTCGGCCGCCGCATTGGCCGCGTATCTACCTGCCCGCCGCGCCAGCCGCGTTGACCCGTTAGTCGCGCTGCGTTACGAGTAGGATCGCTGCCGCACATCGCCGAAAGCGAGCGAAGCGACCCCAATGTTACTCTCCCAGGCCGGTCGCGTCGGCCGGCAAGTTGTCTCCCTCGTCTTTTCAACACCTTACCTTACGCCTCTGCCGTTGCGACCCAAAGCAGGCTACCCGCCCCTGCGCTGGCCCGCTACCCTGTAGTCCCGGCGAGCGAAGCAAGCCAGAGTACAATGGAGAGTCCCGTGCCTTTCGGCCACGCTGCCACCACGGAACTTCGGCGAGGCAATCGGCGTAGGGAATGAAGGAGTGCTCTCCAAGCTTATATGACTGCTACAACGAGCCCTACCCTGGGCCAGATTCATTCGCTCCTCGCCGAGAGGGGCTACGAAGTTTCTGAGACGTCCGCGGACACGTTGACGATCCGCGAATTGTCAAGCGGCATCACCCTGCACGCCGTCCTGCAAGGGGAGATCCTGTTCTTCTCGCTCACCTGCACCACTGTGCCTCAGGCGGACATCACCGCCGACCTCATGGCCATCATGCTCGCGGGCGACAATGGCATTCACACCTCTCACTTCCAGCTCTACGACGCCGGAACCGGAAAGGTGTCCATCACTCTTGCGAATTTCTGTAAACTGCAGGAGATGGGTCCCGACGACGAGGACGATATCCTGTCATGCGTGCATTTCCTGCTGGTGGACGTCGTCACCGCTCGTAACCTGTTGGGCGATCTGAAATCGTAACGGAGAACCGAATATATGGCATTTCTTTCCGATATCTTCGGCCGCGTGGGCCGCGTAGCCCGCGGCCAGGCCAATGCGGGCGTGGACGCCCTGGAAGACGCAAACTTCGAGACGACCGTCAAACAAACGGTCGCCGACATGAAGACCGAATTGAACAAAGTCGTTCAGGCCTCCGCCATGGCCCTGAGCAACTACAATCGGCTCGACGCCGAGAATCAGAAGTACGTGCGTCAGTCGCAGGAATGGAAGGACCGCGCCGGCCAGGCTCTCGACGCCGGCAATGAGGATCTTGCCCGCAAGGCTTTGGGCAAGAAGGCCGAGTGCGACCAGCAGGTCGCTTCGATGCAGGTCGCCGTCCAGAACGCACAGCAGACCAGCGAGAAGCTCAAGCAGCAGGTTGCCGAGCTCAAGCGCAAGATCGAGGACGGAGAACGCACCGCCAATACATTGGTGGCTCGCAAGAACGCCGCCCAGGCCCAGCGCAAGGTCGCCGAAGCCATGTCGGGCGTGGGAAGTGCCGATAACGCTTTCTCCGCCCTCAACCGCTACGAAGATACTGTCGCCAAGGAAGAGGCCACTGCCAAGGCATTCGACCAGCTCGCCTCCGCCGGCAAGGACGAGAATCTCGAGGCGCAGTTCGCTCAACTGGGCAGCCACAGCGTCGATTCCGAGTTGGAAGCGTTGAAGAAGGAACGCCAGAAACCGTACATTCCCAAGGAACTACCAGCCGCGCAGGGATAATCCTTCGGCCGGGGTGGTGGCCCGCCCCGGCCAAACACAGCTATGATCACTTTAACCGTAGAAGCCATTCTGGCCGTTCTACTGGTGCTGGTTCTCATGGAATTCTTCAAGAAAAAGCCAACTCCTCCGCCGCCTCAGCCCGATCTGGCGAATCTCAAGCCCGCCGATGCGCGGGCCGGCGATGTCATCTCCATCTCCGGCGCCGGCGATGAATATAGCGACCTCGACTTTACTGCCGACCGGTGTACCTGGGTCCAGGCCGGCAACCGACACTGGTCGGAACTCAGCGGCATCTACAAGGAGCGCCGTGTCTCCATGCGCGTCGCAACCAATGCCGATGGCGATACCGAAGTGGCCATTCACACCGATCCCCGCAAGCTCACTTTGGGCGATTTCGGACTCTCCGAGCCCGACCTCACCGACCTCGACGAGCGCCAGAATACCGAGGACTGGTTTGAATTCGACAACAAAGCCTGGCTCTATCGACTGAGCCGCGAAGCCCAGGCCTCCAGCAATGTAGGCCAGCCTGTGGGATTCTATTATTGGGAGTTCCAGGAGCGCGGCGGCGACGGTTTGCTGACCTTTCGCAAGGCTGAAGGCGAGCCTTTCGTGGTTACCATTTACACCGGAGTGGCTCCCAGTAACGTCACCGTTTACCGGGGCTCGCACTAACTCTCCTTGCCGCCGGGAAGGGCGGATGCCATGAGCCGATCCACACTGAAGTTTCTCGCCATTTTTCTGGGCGTTCTCATCGTCGTGGTGTATCTGGCCGATCTGGACGGGCTGCCGCGGAGCCTGCGCAATCAGGTTGACCAGGAACGCAACGCACTCGCTGCCGCCAGCAAGCAGCTCCACGATTCCCAAGACCAGGTACTCGCCAGCCTCCGGTCGGAATCCGACTTGTTCCGCGTCGTGCCGGCCAGCCAGCAGTGGCCCGAACAGCTTTCCAAGTTGTTAGGCGACGTCCAGCTCGCCTCGCACGACATGGACGAACTCTCCGCTCTGGTCAAGCGCGACCGGCGCGCGGACCGCGCGCAGATCGAGACCTTGCTCAGCCAGGAGCGCAACCTCCGCACCTCCGCCGTCAACGATGCGACGGCAATTCAGAAAGACGCCGCGCATTGGGTGGACGTGAAGAATCACCTGCCCGACGAAGCGCGCCAGATGGAGCAGAGCTACGCGGCCATTCACGCGATCGATCTTGCTCCGGTGACCGGCGTAGTGCAGAAGGCCGAAACCGACTGGCCCGACAAGGCGCGCAATCTCGAGAAGCGCCTTGGCGAATTGCGGGACACCATCGCGCAGGCCGACCAGGCGTGGCAATCAAGCGAGCAGGCGCGTCAACTGGCAGCGGCCAACGACTTTGCGCATCTCGATCTGCCCGCTTTTGTCGCTGCCGATACGACCCTCAAGAACGCCGCCGAGAGTCTGCCGCAGCAGAATAAGAAGCTCGCGTCGCACGCCAACCAGCTGTACTACGCCTGGGACAAGATCCTGGTCGACATGGACGTGCGCAGCGGCGACCACTATACCCAAAAGATCCGCACCGTAGAGACACGCTTCCCCGATGCCTCGGCGAAGAACGGCGACACTACTTCGAAGGAGAATTGGGTCGAGGTTCCGCAGGCCACTTACGAGGCCGATAAAAACGACCTCGGGATGGCCATCGAGCACAAGCCCGCGGGCATGTACGAATCGGAAGCCGACCACGTGCCGCAGCCCGCCGGTTTCGCTTACGTCGCGCCGCCTGACCAGGGCCGCAATCAATACGGCTACTGGGACCACCGCGACGGGCGCGATTTCTGGGTCTTTTATGGCCAGTACGCGCTGATGCGCGACCTGCTCTGGAACAATCAGTATCAGCCCATCGAGCCCTACGAGTGGACTGGCTACCGCACCTACTACTCGCGCGGCCAGACTTACTACGGCGGCGATCCGCGAGTGCAATCCGCGCCGCGATATGGCACCCAGGGATCCACCACCCAAAGCCGCTACTCCACCAGCACCTACGCCAGTCGCGGCGGGTTCAAGAACTCGCAATATGCCAGCAAGAGCGGCTCCTATGGCAGTTCCAAGTACGCCACGCCCAGCGGCGGAACCAGCACGCCGCGGCAGTTCGGCAGCGGCAGCAACTCCAATTCGCCGAGATCCACGCCCAGCGCCCGTCCATCTGCGCCGCGCAGTCCGTCCCGCAGCTCCAGCCCTCCGAGGCGATTTGGAAAGCACTAGTGTCTGGAAGGCAAGATTCGGAGATTGAGACATCGTTTGCTGACGCGCTTGGCTCGCGGACGAGCCACGACGGGCATGCGAGTCACGACGGGCATACGAGCCACGACGGGCACACGAGCCACGACGGGCACACGAGCCACGACCGTGAGGGAGTGCTTTCCACAGCTTCCAGGTCGTCGCACAGTCGCATGAGACCGCTGCTGCTCTTACTCCCGGCATGCCTGCTCGCGCAATCGGTTCCGTCCAATCTCAACTTCGAGAGGGGCACGCCTGGCGAACTGCCTCCCGGCTGGACCGTGCCCCAGGTACAGAAGGCTCTCGGCTACTCGGTCGAGTTCCGGCGCGAAGGCTGCCGCGGCGATCGGGGCTGCGCCGTCATGCTCGCTCCAACCGCACTGGTGCCCGATACGTTCGGCAACTTCATGCAGAGTTTCGATGCCACGCCCTATCGCGGCAAAACGGTGCACCTCCGCGCCTTTGTGAGAGTCGCGGCGACGCTGCGCGCCGGCCGCGCACCCACCGACCACGCCCAGATGTGGCTTCGTGTGGACCTCCCCAAGCAGCAGATGGGCTTCTTCGACGATATGGGCGATCGCTCCATCACGTCTTCCCAATGGGCGAGCTACGAGATCACTGGCGCGGTGGCGCCCGATGCCGAGACCGTCAGCATCGGCGTCATGTCGTTCGGCCCGAGCCCGGTCTGGATCGATAGTCTTTCGTTTGAGGTGGCGCCGGAGGCCGCCACTGCTGTACAGGCCGCCGATGTTCGCGCCGAGTTCCAGCAGCTCTACGAGCGCATCGATGCCGCGTACGCGCAGAAGGATATGGATGCGGTCGCCGCCCTGGCGTTGAGCGATGCGCAGATCCATATCGGCGCGCAGAGCATCAAGCTGTCGTCGGCGCTCCTGGGAATCATGGGCGAAATGGACAAGGGATTCGGCTACACCTCCAAGTCCACCGTCACCGATGTGCGGCTCTCCGGAAACAGCGCCACTGTCAGCGTCAACAATGAGGCCGTCCGCACCTCATCGCTGGAGAAGCAAGTCCTGGTCTCGGCCAATCGCGATACCTGGACGAAGACAAGTGAGGGCTGGCGTCTCAAGGAATCGGCGCTGATCTCCACGCGCTCGGTCACTCCGCTTACCGATCTGAGTAACGCCACCCCCGTGGTTTCGGAACTCAAGCAGCGCGCCGCGCCTTTCGCCACCGCCGAACCGAACGCGGCGCACGATGATCTTGCCGCGTTCGGAAAGGCGGTCGGCAACGCTCCGATTGTCGCCCTGGGAGACGCCACTCACGGCACTCGCGAGTTCTTCCAACTCCGCCGTCGCCTGCTGGAATACCTGGTCACGGAGAAGGGTTTCACCCTTTTCGCAATCGAAGCCAACTGGCCGGAGTCGCTGGCCGTCGACCGCTACATCAAGACCGGACAAGGCAGCGCCAAAGCCGCGCTCGCCTCGCTGCAATTCTGGACCTGGAACACGGAAGAGATGCTCGACCTGATCGAGTGGATGCACGGCTACAATCAGGCGCCCGGCAATCATCCCATCCTGACGTTCTCGTCTTTCGACATGCAGTCTTCGCACGGCGCCGCCCAAATGGTGCTGGATTACCTCGGCAAGTATTCGCCCGACGATGTTCAGAACGCGGCCGAAAGCTACACTGCGGTGCAAATGCTCGATACGCGCCGGACGCAGGTCTATGACGATCAGGCCAAGACCCTGGCCGATCGCTCTGCCGCCGTCGTGAAAATCTTCGACCAGAAACGCACCGCCCTGATCGCCGCCTCGTCACCCGAGGCCTGGAGCGACGGACGGCACGCCGCCGAGATCGTGTTTCAGTCCTGCACCATGCGCATTCCCGGCAAGGGGCCGGCCTACCGTGATGAGGCCATGGCGGCCAACGTAGCGTTTCTGTTGCAGGCGCATCCGAACGACAAGCTCGTACTGTGGACGCACAACGCCCACCTCGGTTACGACCCGGCCAACGGCAAGAGCATGGGCGCGCATTTGCGCATCCGCTACGGGAAGCAGCTCTACGCGGTGGGCTTCGCCTTCCGGCAAGGCAAGCTGCGCGC
>DATGIL010000020.1:0-34020 GCA_035295745.1 Bryobacteraceae bacterium
CGTCGGCCGCGTCATCCTCAACGATGTCCTGCCCGACGACATGCCCTTCATCAACGGCCTGATGAAGAAGAAGGGCTTGAGCCAGCTGGTTCAATACTGCTACCTCAAGTTTGGATTGCAGACCACCGTCCAAATGCTGGACGAGGTCAAGAAGCTGGGCTTCCTGTACGCAACCCGCGCCGGCATCTCCATCGGCATCGACGACATGGTTGTGCCCGATTCGAAGCCGGTCCTGGTCAGGGACGCCGAGAAGGCCGTCATCGAGGTTCAGTCGCAGTATCAGGATGGCGCCATCACCCACGGCGAACGCTACAACAAGATCATCGAAATCTGGTCGAAGGTTACCGAGAAGGTTTCCGATGAGATGTTCAAGTCGATGGAAGAGGACGACCGCACCGGCCGCTACCTCAACCCGATTTACATCATGGCCGACTCCGGCGCCCGCGGTTCGAAACAGCAGATCCGCCAGCTCTCCGGTATGCGCGGTTTGATGGCCAAGCCGTCGGGCGAGATCATCGAGACCCCGATTACGGCTAACTTCCGCGAAGGTCTGAACGTACTGCAATACTTCATCTCGACGCACGGCGCCCGCAAGGGTCTGGCCGACACCGCGTTGAAGACGGCGGATTCGGGCTATCTGACCCGGCGCCTGGTGGACGTGGCGCAGGACGTGATCATCAGCGAGAACGATTGCGGCACCACCGAAGGCATCTACGTGGAGCCGATCATCGAATCCGGCGAAATCATCGAACCGTTGCGCGATCGTATCGTGGGCCGAGTGGCACTCGAGGATCAGAGAGACTACGAAGGCAACGTCATCGTAGGCGTCAACCAGGAGATCACGGAAGACCTGGCGGCTGCGATTCAGGCAGCCGGTATCGAGCGCGTCAAGATCCGCTCGGTGCTGACCTGCGAATCGAAGCGCGGCGTTTGCGTGGCGTGCTACGGCCGCAACCTGGCGACCGGACGCCTGGTGGAGCGCGGTGAAGCGGTCGGTGTGATCGCGGCACAGTCCATCGGTGAGCCCGGAACGCAGTTGACCATGCGTACGTTCCACATCGGTGGAACCGCGACCCGTATTAGCGAGCAGTCCACTCAGGACGCCAAGTCCGACGGTTTTGCGCGCTATATCGGGATTCAGACGGTGCGTAGCAAGACCGGCGAAATCATCGCCATGAACCGCAATGGCATCATGGCCGTGGTGGACGACAAGGGTCGTGAAAAGGAACGCTACCCGGTAGTTTACGGCGCGCGTGTCCTGATCGAAGACGGTGCTCCGGTAAAGAGCAACCAGATCCTGCTCGAGTGGGATCCGTACACCTTCTCGATCCTGACCGAAATCTCGGGCGTGGTGCACTTTAAAGACCTGATCGATGGCCTGACGCTGCAGGAACAAGTGGACGAAGTCACTGGTATGTCGCAGCTCGTCGTTACCGATTCACCCGACGAGAAACGGCAGCCGCAGGTAGTGGTGAGGCCGGAAGGTGCGACTGGCTCCCGTTCGGAAGCCAAGAAGTACCTGATGCCGACCCATGCGCACCTGATGATCCGCGACGGGGAAGAGGTCCATGCGGGCGACGTGGTGGCGAAGATCCCGCGTGAGACCACCAAGACGAAGGACATCACCGGCGGTCTGCCGCGCGTGGTGGAACTGTTCGAAGCGCGCAAGCCGCGCGAGACGGCCATCATCGCGGAGATCAACGGGACGGTGAAATACGGCGAAGTCTCCAAAGGACAGCGCAAGATTTATGTGGAGGGCGAAGGCGGGGAGAAGCGGGAATACTCGCTGCCGCGCGGCGTCCACATCAACGTACAGGAGGGCGAGCGGGTCAAGGCCGGCGAGCCGCTCATGGACGGACCTCGCAATCCGCACGACATTCTGGATGTGCTCGGTGAAAAGGAACTGCAGAAGTACCTGGTCAACGAGATTCAGGAAGTCTATCGGTTGCAGGGCGTGAACATCAACGACAAGCACCTGGAAGTGATTTCGCGTCAGATGATGCGCTGGGTGAAGGTCGAGGATATCGGCGACACGGAGTTCCTGCCGGAAGAGGTAGTGGACAAGTTCAAGTTCCGTGCGGAAAATCAGAAGGTGATCGAAGCGGGCGGGCACCCGGCGCAAGGCAAGGCGATGCTGTTGGGCATCACCAAGGCGTCGCTCTCGACGGATTCGTTCATCTCCGCGGCGTCCTTCCAGGAGACCACGCGCGTACTCACCGAAGCCGCGATCAACGGCAAGGTGGATTATCTGCGCGGCCTCAAGGAGAACGTGATCATGGGCCGGCTGGTTCCGGCCGGCACTGGCATGGAGTACTACCGCCAGGTGAAGATCGCGGGCGAGGACGTGGTGGAAGAGGCAGTGGCCGAGCCGGCGCTGGACGCAATTCCCGGTTACGACGAAGAGGCGCGCGTGCAATACACTGGCGGCCTTCCGGAGGATACCGGCGGCGAAGAGACGCTGGCCGAGTAGTCGAATTCGAAGCAAGCTTTTTCG
Organism: Bryobacteraceae bacterium; assembly: GCA_035295745.1. Classification (GTDB taxonomy): domain Bacteria; phylum Acidobacteriota; class Terriglobia; order Bryobacterales; family Bryobacteraceae; genus JAIQFL01. Next base: position 2,495 of record DATGIL010000020.1, read on the forward strand.
GGGGCAGGCAAATCGCCTGCCCCCCCTTTCATTTTTGGGCAGACCAAATGCGACCCAAGTCACGTCGTCTTCCTGCCCGAACCGCAGTCAGTTGCCCAACGTGGCTTCGGCCCGTTCAATGCAGATAATCTGATGACAGGCAGTTAACCCGCCGCCCTCGCATCATCACACGCTCCCATCGCCGCCTTGCATATACTGTTCGATAGCCCTCATGAAGCGCACCCTCTTCTGTTTGATCCCCACTGGACTCCTTTCTCTCGGCCTGATCGCCTGGCAGGCGCCACCGCCGCGCCTGAATGCCGAGATCGTCCGCGGTCTCGAAGTCCGGAACATCACCGGAACCTTCAGTTCCGGCCGCATCGCCGACGTCGCGATCGACCCTAAAAATCGCAGCATCTGGTATGTCGCCACAGCCTCTGGAGGCCTTTGGAAAACCACCAACCACGGAGTCTCCTGGCAACCCATCTTCGACAACGGCGGATCCTACTCCCTCGGGTGCGTGGCCGTGGACCCCAAGAACTCCGACGTCGTGTGGCTGGGCACCGGTGAGAATCAGAGCCAGCGGGCCATAGGCTATGGCGACGGCGTTTACAAGAGCACCGACGGGGGCAAGACCTGGAAAATGGTGGGACTGCCGAACTCCGAGCACATCGCGAAAATCTGGATCGATCCGCGCAATTCGGACGTGGTTCTGGTGGCCTCGCAGGGGCCGCTCTTCTCTCCGGGCGGCGATCGCGGTCTTTACAAAACCACCGACGGGGGCCAGTCCTGGAAGCCCGTCCTGCAAATCAGCGAGAATACCGGCGTCACCGACTTCGATGTCGACCCGCGCAATCCCGATGTCATATACGCTGCCGCCTATCAGCGCAGGCGCCACACCAGCATCATCATCGCGGGCGGTCCCGAATCGGCGATCTACAAGAGCACCGACGCAGGCGCGCATTGGAAGAAGCTGACCGAGGGACTGCCGCCCGTCGATACCGGCCGCATTGCGCTGGCGGTCTCGCCGCAGAAACCCGACGTGGTCTACGCCACCGTAACCACCTCGCGCAGTGACAAGATGACCGGATTCTACCGTTCCGAAGACGGCGGCGGGCATTGGACCAAGATGAGCGACTACGTGGTGCAAGATCCCGAATACTACGGCGAGATCTATGCCGACCCGTTCGTCTTCGATCGCGTATACACCATGGATATGGCGATCCATGTGACCAGCGACGGCGGCAAGACTGTATCGGTGGCCGGCTTCCAGATTCATTCCGACAACCATTCGCTGACCTTCGACCCCACCGACGCGAATCACCTGATGGTCGGCAACGACGGGGGGCTATATGAGTCCTACGATCACGGCCGCACCTGGCGCCATTTCAACGACATCCCCGTGACGCAGTTCTACCGGGTGTCTGTGGACAATGGCCTGCCCTTCTACAACGTGTATGGAGGCGCCCAGGACAACGGCTCGCAAGGCGTGCCATCACGCACCGTGAATCGCGTTGGCATCCGCACCAGCGACTGGATGAATACGGGCGGTGGCGACGGCTTCCAATCGCGCGCCGATTGGGACGATCCCGATACCATCTACTCCTGCTCGCAGAACATCGCCTGCGTCCGCCTCGACTTGAAGACCGGCGTCAGCACGCCGATCCGGCCGCGTTTCAACGGCGCAGACAACAATCTGCGCTCACGTTGGGACATCCCCTTCATCATCAGTCCGCACTCACACACACGCCTCTACATCATGGCGAATCGTCTGATGCGCAGCGATGATCGCGGTTCCACCTGGAAGCTGATCAGTCCCGATCTGACGCGGCAAATCGATCGCGACACGATTCCCGTGATGGGCAAGGTGTGGGGCCCGGACGCCGTCTGGAAGAACGCCTTCACCGACTCGTATGGCACCGGCACGGCGGTCGCCGAATCGCCGGTAAAGGAAGGGGTTCTGTTCGTGGGGACCGACGATGGATTGATCCAGATTTCGGAAAATGGCGGCGACACCTGGCGTAAGGTGGAGCAGTTTCCGGGCGTGCCGGATCTGACGTATGTTACCGACATCGCGCCATCACCTCACGATGTCAACACCGTCTTCGCTACCTTCAACGATTTCCACCGCGGAAACTTCAGGCCGTACGTCTTTAAGAGCATCGATTTGGGCAAGACCTGGACCTCGATTAGCGGAGACCTGCCGGACCGCGATCCCGCCTGGACCGTCGTTCAGGATCCCGTGAACCCCAACCTGCTCTTCGTGGGCACGGAATTCGGACTGTCCTTCAGCGCCGATGGAGGACAGCACTGGATCAAGATCAAATCCGGCCTGCCGACGATTACCATTCGCGATCTGGAGATCCAGGGGCGCGAGAGCGATCTGGTGGCCGCTTCGTTTGGGAGAGGCTTCTTCGTGCTCGACGATTATGCGGCTTTGCGCCAATTGACTCCCGAGACCCTCTCGGGCGAGGGGACGCTGTTCGCCGTCGGAAGAAAGGCGCGAGTCTATGACGAGATCGGATACTACCGGGCGCAGGGCGACAATTCCGCATCGCCCAATCCACCTTTCGGCGCTTTGTTGACCTACTACCTGCGCGACGATCTGCCGGGTGCCGGCGGCCCGAACGCTCCGCGCATGGTCCTGACGGTGAGTGATGCGAGCGGCAGGACCGTACGTCAATTGGACGCCTCGAACCGCGCGGGAGTCCACCGGACTCCCTGGGACCTGCGCGAAGCTCCTCCGAATCAAGGCCAGAGCGGGGCACGCGGCGCGGCAGTTGGTCCGCCGCGGGCAGCCCCAACTGATGGCGAGCCCGAAGCGGAAGCCCCATTGGCGGGAGGCCGCGGCGGCGGTGGTGGGCGGGGAGGTTTCGGTCGAGGCGGTGGCCGATCGGGCCCGCTGGTCAAGCCCGGCAGTTACCAGGTGACCCTGGGAAGAATGGTCAACGGCGTCGTCACGCCGGTCGGCAAGACGCAAACAGTCGAGGTCGTGCCGCTGGAAGCTTCCAATCGGTGAGACTCCGTCCAGAGTGACAGTCGCTGTAACATCTCAGGCTGGCGGCCGTGACAAGATAGTTCCATGGCGAAGATGCGCGTGGTTCAAGTCGCTCAACCGAAAGCTCCTTTGGCGATCGTGGAGCGCGAGATTCCCGATCCGGGTCCTGGATCCGTTCGTATCAGGGTACAGGCATGCGGGGTGTGTCATAGCGATTCGCTCACCAAGGAAGGAGGTTTTCCGCTGGTTAGTTATCCGCGAGTACCGGGTCACGAAGTGGTTGGCGTCGTGGATGCAGTCGGCGCCGGAGTGGCACAGTGGAAGCCTGGACAGCGGGTGGGTGTGGGGTGGCACGGAGGAAACTGCGGCTATTGCGACGCGTGCCGGCGCGGCGATTTCTTCGCCTGTCAGACGTTCACCGCCATCACCGGCGTGACCTACGACGGCGGCTATGGCGAGTACATGATCGCGCGGGGGGAAGCGGTCGCCGCCGTTCCCGAAGAACTATCGAACGCGGAGGCGGCGCCGCTGATGTGCGCCGGCGTGACGACCTACAACTGCCTTCGGAATACAGGTGCGAGACCGGGCCAATTGGTCGCGGTGCTGGGGTTGGGCGGATTGGGACATCTCGCGGTGCAGTTCGCCGCCAAAGCGGGATTCCGCGCGGTGGCAATCGCGCGGGGCGGCGATAAAGAGGCGCTGGCTCTCCAACTCGGCGCCAGGAAATACATCGACAGCCAGGCAACCGATCCCGCGGCTGAATTGCAGAAAATGGGCGGGGCGAAAGTGATTCTCGCTACCGTGACTGCGGGAGATGCGATGGCGGCGGCGGTAGGTGGGCTGGCGCCCAACGGTTCGTTCATGGTGATTGGTGCTGCGCCCTCGCTGACCGTCAATCCCGGCTTTCTGCTGGGCGGGCGGCGAGCGGTAAAGGGCTGGTATTCCGGCACCTCCATCGACTCCGAGGACACCCTCGCCTTCAGTGCGATGACGGGGGTACGTTCGATGAATGAGATTTATCCTCTCGATCGGGTGAGCGAGGCCTACGATCGCATGATCGGCGGGAAAGCGCGTTTCCGAGTGGTCCTCACGATGGCGTAGGCGAGACGCACTGGCCGGGAAACGTCGTGATGCGAGCCGCGCGCGGTTAGCCAGCGACAGTGGAAACGGCCTGCAGAGCGGCGGGGCAAGTCCGCTTGTTAAAATCAATTACAACTGATGCCCACCCAGGCTCAACCCGCACGCGCGCGGCAGTTTTTTTCGAAGCACGGCACGCTGTCCAAGTGGCATCCGACGTATGAATTCCGTTCCGGCCAGGTGGAAATGGCGGAAGCCGTCGAGTCGGCCCTGCTCGATAAGCGGCATCTGATCGTAGAAGCCGGCACCGGTACCGGCAAGACGTTGGCGTATCTGGTCCCGGCGCTTCTCTCCGGAAAGCGCATTATCGTCTCTACCGGCACCAAGAATCTGCAGGAGCAGCTCTTTTTCAAAGACATCCCCTTCCTGCAGAAGCATTTCTCGCGGCCCTTGAAGGTGTGCTACATGAAGGGCCGCAACAACTATGCCTGCCGCCAGAAGATCTACGACGCCGAGAAGGAACCCGTGCTGACCGGCCTGGAAGAAGTAGCCGATTTCGAAATCATCCGCGAGTGGGAGAAGACCACTGAGTTCGGCGATCGCGCGGAGATCAAGAACCTGCCCGAATCCAGCTCGGCCTGGGGCAAGGTGGATGCGCGCAGCGATTTGTGCACCGGGCAGAAATGCCCCAATTACGAGCGCTGCTTCATCACCCTGATGCATCAGCGCGCCATCGAGAGCGACATCGTCATCGTCAACCACCACCTGTTCTTTGCCGATCTCTCGCTACGCGATCAGAACCATGAAGGCGGCATTCTGCCCGAATACCACGCGGTGGTGTTCGACGAGGCGCACGAGATCGAGGACGTGGCCGGCCAGTACTTCGGGGTCGCTGTCAGCAACTACCGCCTGCAGGAGCTGCGGCGCGACATCGCGGCGATCAGCCGGCTGAAGAAGTTCGGCAGTCCTGAACTCGACCGCGTCCTGGAACGGCTCGACGAGCTGATTGCGCAGTTCTTCGGATTGTTTGGCGAAGCCGAACGGCGGATGGCGTTTCAGGGACGAGACGCTTTTCGGGACGCGAATTACGAGATCTACAATGACCTGCGCGCGGCTCTGAACCTGATTCAATCGCACCTGAAGCTCATCAAGAACCCGCCCGAAGAGGTCCAGCCGCTGGTACGCCGAAGCTTGGAACTGGACGACGCGCTGCGCTTCATCCTGGAAGAAGACGACGAGAATTTCGTCTTCTGGATGGAGCGGCGCGGCCGCGGATGCTTTCTCCAGGCCACGCCGATCGATGTCTCCGGCATCGTCGCCGAGCGCCTGTTCAATCACTTGGATACGGTGGTGCTTACCTCCGCGACGCTGGCAGTGGCAGGGGGGTTCGACTACGTGCAAAAGCGCCTGGGAATGGCCCATTCGAGGAACTTGATTGTCCCCGGTCATTTCGATTATCAGAAGCAGGCCCTGCTTTATGTTCCGCAGAAACTGCCCGACCCGCGGAATCCGGCTTTCGCCAAACTCGCGTCCGAGGAAGTGGTCCGCATCCTGCAGCACAGCCGCGGACGCGCCTTCGTCTTGTTCACCAGCTATCAGCAGATGCGGATCGTGTTCGACAAAGTGTCCCTGGAGGTGGATTACCCGACGCTGCTCCAGGGAACCGGACCCCGCGGCGCACTGCTTGAGGAGTTCCGGACGACGCCAAATTGCGTTCTGTTCGCGACGTCGTCGTTCTGGCAGGGCGTAGATGTTCCGGGCGAGCAACTGAGCTGCGTTATCATAGATAAGTTGCCGTTCGCGGTGCCGAACGATCCGGTGGTGAATGCCCGGATCGAGAGCATTCGGGTTGCGGGCGGAAATCCGTTTTACGACTATCAGATTCCCCAGGCCGCCATCGCCCTGAAGCAGGGTTTCGGGCGGCTCATTCGCAGCAAGTCGGATCGCGGCGTGCTGGTGCTCCTGGACAATCGCATCACTAAACAGCGATACGGTCAGGTGTTCTTCGATAGCCTGCCCGATTATGGATTCACCACCCGCCTGGAGGATGTGGAGACGTTTTTCGATGTTTGAAGTAACGATTGAAGAGACATTCGCGGCAGGCCACGCCCTGCGGAACTACCGGGGCAAGTGCGAAAACGTGCACGGCCACAACTATCGCTGCCAGGTTACCGTAGAGGGTGCCGAACTGGACCACATCGGCCTGCTGGTGGATTTCGTGGAGTTGAAGAAGGTGGTGCACACCGTCCTGGACCGCATGGATCACCAGTGGCTGAACGAGTTCCCGCCCTTCGACGTGTTGAACCCGTCCGCGGAAAACATGGCAAAGTACATTTACGATGAAATTTGCGAAGGGCTGAAAGCCAGACCTGGAGTAAGGGTGGGAGCCATCCGGCTCTGGGAGACCGACACGTCGAGCGCTACGTACCGGCCGTAAGCGGTTTAAAGGGGAGAGTCCAGGGCAGCCGGGAATGGCTGCCCCGCCACCCTGGAGTACACACTAGCTGCAGTCTGGACCTATTTACCGTAGTAAGCGGCATTCTTCGGGGTGAAGTCCGCCCACTTCTCCGGAAGATCGTCCAAGGCAAAAATGGCTGAAACCGGGCACACGGGAACACAGGCGCCGCAATCGATACATTCAACCGGATCGATGTACAGCATCTCGGCTTCCGCGTGGTTTGGCTCATCCTTCTTGGGGTGAATGCAGTCGACCGGGCAGGCGTCGACGCAGGCGGTGTCTTTGGTACCAATGCAGGGTTCTGCTATAACGTATGCCATTGCTGTTTTGTTTTCCTAGGTACTTATTCATAGCACAGCAGAGGTGGAAACACAATTCGTCCGAAGCTAAAGTTGCCAAATCTTCCGTCTCGGCACGAAACTGAATAGGATGCCAGCCAGAGTTCGAAAAGCCGTTTTTCCCGCCGCTGGGCTCGGCACTCGCTTTTTGCCAGCTACCAAAGCCCAGCCCAAAGAGATGTTGCCGATCGTCGACAAGCCGATCATCCAGTATGGGGTGGAGGAGGCACTCCATTCGGGGATTCAGAACATCATTATCGTGACCGGGCGCGGGAAGACCGCGATCGAAGATCACTTCGACGTCAGCTTCGAGTTGGAATACCTTTTGGAGTCCCGGAACAAGAAAGAGCTTCTGGCGATCGTCCACAATATTTCGGACATGATCGACGTGTCGTATGTACGCCAGAAGGAGGCGTTGGGGTTGGGACACGCGGTCCTGCGAACCATGGAAATGGTGGGCGATGAACCCTTCGCCGTGGTTCTGGCCGACGACGTCATCGAGGCAGAGACTCCCTGCCTCCGGCAACTGCTTGACGTCCACGACTTTTTTGGCGCGCCCGTACTGGCGGTCATGGAGGTCCCTGCGGACACGATCTCTTCCTACGGAGCAATCGATGCAGAACCGGTCTCCCACAACGGGTCGAACGACCGTCTGTTCCGGATCCGGAACTTGGTGGAGAAGCCGAAACAATCCGAGGCGCCTTCCAATCTGGCGATCATTGGGCGCTACGTCCTGACGCCCGAAATCTTCAACTCGCTGCAAGCCATCGATCCGGGCTCCGGAGGAGAAATCCAGCTTACCGATGCCTTGAAACATCTGTTGCGGAGCCGTCCGGTCTACGCCTACCGTTTCGAAGGTACGCGCTACGATGCCGGCGATAAGTTGGGATTCCTGAAGGCCACCGTAGAATATGCGCTACGCCGCCGCGACCTGGGCGGCCCCTTCCGTGAGTATCTGAAGGGGCTGAATCTGTAGTTCACAGGCTGTCATTTGCCGCCCCAACCGAATCGGCGACCCCTTCGATCGCGCAACACCCAGTGGGCATCCTGGTTCGCTCGCCTGCTGGTCCGCGCGAAGGTTCTGCCGAATTTCATTTCGCTCGCGAGCCTGGTCGCGGCGGGCGCCGCGGGATACTGCCTTTTGCGTGCCTGGTATTGGCTGGCTGCGATCGGGATCCTGCTTCGCCTGCTCTGCAATCTGATGGACGGGATGGTGGCGGTGGAGGGCGGCCTCGGCTCTGCTTCCGGCGAAATCTATAACGACCTGCCGGATCGCATCTCCGATGCGCTGATTCTCTGTACCGCGGGTTACTTCCTTCCGTGGCCGGCGTACTCACGGGAGTTGGGCTGGATTGCGGCCTTGCTGGCCGTAATGACCGCGTACATCCGGGTCCTGGGCGGAGCTTTGGGATTGCCGCAGAACTTTACCGGTCCGATGGCCAAGCCTCAACGGATGGCCGTAATGATCGCCGCCTGCGTGCTGGCGCCCTTCGATGTTCGCGTCGTGGCACTCGCTTTGATGGTGATCATCGTGGGCAGTTTAATCACAGCGGCAGTGCGGCTGCGTAAGATTGTCCGCAATTTGGAGCAAAGAGGTTAGCTTTCGAACTTGACTCGGCCTAATGCAAGCATGATAATTTAAGGTGTGATTATCCTTTTATTCGGCCCGCCCGGATGTGGCAAAGGGACGCAAGCGGTTTTCCTTGCGGAACGCCTCCAGATCCCCGCGATCTCCACCGGAGAGATGTTTCGCGCGGAATGCAAAGCCGGCACCGATTTGGGCCGGAAGGCCTGCTCGATTCTGTCGAACGGCGGGCTGGTCGGCGACGAGATCGTTAATGGGATCGTCGCCAACCGGATCACGAGGCCGGATTGCGCCAACGGCTTCCTGCTGGATGGGTATCCGCGCACACTTCCCCAGGCCATGCAGTTCTCGGCATTGCTCGACGCCAAACATCTGCCCGAACCAATCGTGATCCACCTGGATGTTCCCGAGACAGCGCTCGTTTCGCGTCTCACCGCGCGCCGGCAATGTCCCAAGTGCCTGCGAATTTATAACCTTTTATCGCAGCCCCCCCAAGTCGCAGAGATCTGCGACGCCGACGGGGCAAGCCTGCTCACTCGGGAAGACGACAAAGAAGAGGTGATTCGCCAGCGGCTGCGAGCTTACCACGATCTGACCGGGCCGATCCTCAACTGGTACGGAAAGTCCTTGGTCCGGAGAATTGACGGCGAGGGGCCTCCCCGTCGCGTCGCCGAGGCGATCCAGCAAGCCGTGCTGTCGGGCGGGGTACCCTTCAATTCAATGGTTGAAGCGCCCGCCTGCTGAGGCACGGCTCCGACGCGAACCAAACGCCAGCCCAGATCATTCCCTCACACTTGTGGCTCGTAACCTACCCAAAATGCGGTTCGCGCGATACCTCGCTTGCGAGCCGCGCGCGTTAGCAAGCGATGTCCCATCGCTACGTGGGGAAGGCCCTCCCGGATTTTTTACCGCTTCTCACTCTCACAGTCGCGGCTCGTAAACTTGCTGGCAACAAGCTGTTTGATTTGCGAGCCGCACGCATCAGATCACAGTTGTGGTTCGCAATACGAGCGCGCGCGTTAGCAAGCGTCCGGCGATACGTCAGTCGGACTTCTGAAACGACGTACCAAGTGCACCGCTAGCGTTTGTAGCCGATGGTGCGCAGGAAACTTCGCCGCTTAGCTGCATCGTCCGCCGTCTCGACGCCCTTCGGCGAGAACCCATCTACCACACCCAGGATTCCTCTGCCCTGCGCAGTCTCCACAACCACCGCCTCCACTGGATTGGCGGTCGCGCAATAAATCGAGCAGACTTCCGGAACGTCCTTGATGCGGCCGAGCACGTTGATAGGATAACCGTCCCGCATCGCGACCACGAAAACATGCCCCGCTGCCAGGGCCGACGCGTTGCGCGTCGCCATCGCGATGAGGCCGTCGTCGTTCCCGTCGACGCGCGTCAGGCACGGACCTGAGGCCTCGTTAAAGGCCACGCCGAATTTCATCTGCGGCACGGTATTGACGATCGCCTCGTAAATGTCCTCGACGGTCTTGATGAAGTGGGTCTGTCCGACAATCAGATTCCCACCCTCCGGGATTTCCAGCGGTACAGTCTTGAGTTCCATAGGAAGTAATCAGGATATCAACCATCCGTGGTTGATATCGCTTGCTTGACGCGCGCGGCGATTCCACGAACCACGTCCGTAAAGGGAGTGTTCTTGCCAGACGAGGATGTACTCACAAAACGACGGGCCTAATGAATCGTGCGCGTCTTTCGATTCATGTAATCCATCAACAGATACTGCCCGAGTGTGTAGGGAGTGGTGAAGTACGCCTTCCCGTGACACAGCTCCGTGACCTTCTGCACGAAATTCACGAGCCCGTAATCGCTGGCCAGCATGAAGGTATTGATCAGAATCCCCTGCTTCTTGCAGCGGTTGACTTCTTCCAGAGTCTTGCTGATCACCAGAGGATCCAGTCCGAACGCGTTCTTATACATCCGGCCGTCGTCCAACGTCAGGCAGCTTGGCTTGCCGTCGGTGATCATGACAATCTGCCGCATGTCCTTGCGCTCGCGATTCAGCAGCTTCTGTGCCAGAATCAGCCCGTCGCGCGTGTTGGTATAGTACGGCCCCACCTGGACCCGCGCTAACTGGCTGATGGCCAGCTCTTCTGCCGTGTCGTGGAACAGCACGCAACGCAGACTGTCGCCGGGATATTGTGTGCGAATCAGGTGCGCCAGGGCCAGCGCCACCTTCTTCGCCGGCGTGAAGCGATCCTCGCCGTACAAGATCATGCTGTGGCTGCAATCCAGCATCAGCACGGTGGCGCAGGAACTCTGATATTCGCACTGATGCACGTGCAGGTCCGAGTAGTCCATGTCCAACGGCACCTTGGCGCCTTCGCGCCGGATCGCGGAAAATAGCGTCTCGCTGATGTCGAGATTCAGGGTGTCGCCAAACTCGTACTGCTTGGACGATCCCGATGCCTCGATGCCGGTGGCCAGATCGCGCGTGTCGTGACGTCCGAAGCTCGATTTGCCAAGCGACCCGAGCAGGTCCTTCAGGGTCTTGAAGCCCAGGAAGTCGAGCGACTTATCGGTGACCTCGAACCGCACCTTGCTGTCCGGATTGTCGCCGACTCCGGAGCCGTTCTGCTGGCGGCCTGGCTCGGGCATACTGATCTGCCCTTCGTCCACCATCTTCTGCACCAGGTTCTCCAGCAGCTTATCCATCTGCTCGGGCGACATCTTCTGCAGCCGCTCCATCATTTCGTTCAAGCTGTCGTTGTCGAAAAGCTTGCCCTGTTCCAGCGCTTGTTGGATGGCCTTCTTAAGGTCTTCGAGAGTGTGCTGGTTCCACTCGCTGAAAGGCATGTACTGCGTATTGAAGCCGCTCTCGAGCAGAAAATCCGACAACGCCTGAAGCAGATCTTCGGCGCTGATACCCATGTCCTCGCCCGTATAGCGTGAATAATTGATCCACTTCATGCGACCCCCTTCTGGAAGCAGGGCTAGAAGGTCAGGAAGAGGACGGGCGGGAAGAAACCACGTGCAGTACCGCACGACCTTCCCCGCCCACCGGCCCCGACCCCCAGCCCCTTCAGTTGTACTGGCGGCGGAAATTCGGACGTTCGCCCTTGCCGCCCTCTTCGCGTGGCTCGCGCTTCTTCTCTTCGGCCGCGAAGCCCCGCTCTTCGTTGCGGCTGATGCGGCGATGCGCGTACAGGCCTTCCAGCACGAACTCCGCGGCAGAGGCCCTCACTGCATCCGGCTCGTTCGATGTGAGGCCAAGCGCTTTGGTCTTTTCCATCAGGCCCTGAATTCCACCGAGTTGCTTTACCATGGTCGCCGAGTCGACGTTCTCGTCCAGCTTCAACGAGCCGCCCAGATCGAACCATTGGATGATGTGGCCGACGTTGACGCCTTCGTAGTAGTGATCGTAGATTTTGCCAACCGCCAGGCGAATCAACTCGCGTGCTACGGTATCGCCGCCTTTCAGTTCGCCCTCGTATTCCAGTTCGAGCTTGCCGGTAATGGCGGGCAGCGCGGAGTAGAGGTCCAACATGCGCGGAACCGCCACCGCCTCCTTGGCCTTTAACGCCCTTCGCTCGGCATTCGAGACGACGTTCTCCAGAACGGAAATAGGCAGCCGTTGGGAAACGCCTGAGCGCTTGTCGATGCGTTTATCTTCGCGCGCCAGAAAGGCTAACTGCTCCACGACTTCCTTAATATAATCCGGTACACGCACTTCTACCGGGGAGGACCGCTCGAGCCACGCCTCCTGTTCCGTAATCGCGATGCCTTGCTCGAGTACCGCCGGATAGTGGGTGCGAATCTCGCTACCGATGCGATCCTTCAACGGCGTGATGATCTTCCCGCGGGCAGTGTAATCTTCTGGATTGGCGGTGAACACCAGCAGCACGTCGAGCGGCAGACGCACCGGATAGCCTTTGATCTGTACGTCGCCTTCCTGCATGATGTTGAACAGGCCCACCTGAATCTTGCCGGCCAGGTCGGGCAGTTCGTTGACCGCGAAAATGCCACGGTTCGCGCGCGGCAGCAGGCCGTAATGGACCGTCAACTCGTCCGAAATGTCCTGCCCTCGGCGCGCGGCCTTGATCGGGTCGATGTCTCCGATCATGTCGGCGATGGTCACGTCAGGCGTGGCAAGCTTCTCCACGTAGCGCTGTTCGCGTTGCAGCCAGGCGACGGGAGCGTCCTCTCCCATTTCCGTGAGCAATCCACGGCACCTCCTGCAAATCGGTCGGTAGGGGTTGTCGTGGATCTCGCAACCCTCTACATACGGTGTAAACTCGTCCAACAATGCGGTCAACATGCGGATCAACCGCGTCTTGGCCTGGCCTCGCAGACCGAGCAGAATAAAATTGTGGCGCGACAGGACTGCATTTACCACCTGCGGCACCACCGTATCATCAAACCCGATAATTCCTGGAAAGAGCGTTTCCCCACGCTGGATCTTGCAGATCAGATTGCCGCGCAATTCGTCTTTGACGGACCGGTTGGCAAGTTTGGATTCGGAAAAGGAACTGTGGCGAAGCGCGCCTAGGGTACGGGGTAATTCCTGAGTGGCTCGGGACAAATGAAACCCCCCTCTGTTCGCGATTGTAGCAGACCCAACCTTCCGAGCGCGTTTCATCCGGGTCCCATTCGATACAATGGCGGTGTGGAGACTAAGGTACAGACACCGCAATCGGACCCACCTGTAAGCACCTGGCGCCGCTTCTCGGAAATGACCCGCGATGTCCAGCGGGGATTCATTGCGGAGTGGACCGTGACCATCATCCTGCTACTATTCGCCACCACGACGCTGGTGCAGGCCTTCGTCATCCCGAGTGCTTCCATGGAGAGTTCGCTGCTGATTGGCGATCATGTGCTGGTGGATAAGTTGGTGTTCGCGCCGTATGGACCAGCGACCAGGCACCTGCTGCCTTACCGCGATGTGCGGCGTGGCGACATCATCGTCTTCCGCTACCCGGTCGACATCACGCAGGACTACGTGAAGCGAGCCATCGGCGTCCCCGGGGATCACATCCGCTTGGTGAATAAACAACTTATGCTGAACGGCCACCTGGTGGACGAGCCTTACGTGCAACATATTTTTCCCGGCAACGATCAATATCGCGACAATTTTCCTTCCGGACCGGTGCCCTCGAACGGCTCCGGCCTACTGGATATGCTGCAGAATCACGTGGTAAATGGCGAACTGGTGGTGCCGGAGGGCTACATCTTCGCGATGGGAGACAATCGAGACGACTCGCTCGACAGCCGTTACTGGGGCTTCGTGCCTCGCGAGAATATTGTCGGAACGCCAGTGGTGATTTATTGGTCGTTCGAAGCGCCAACACAGGATCTGACCAATCCGAATATCGGGCTCGATCACATCGTCGACGTGATCGCGCACTTCTTCACCAAGACGCGCTGGAAACGCTCTTTTAAACTCCTGCGCGGCTACCCGCTGCAGTAGCCGCTACCGCGCTTTCAATTGCTCGGGAAGTACCGCGTATCCGTCGGGGGGCGGAAACAGTGAGATCAGCAGTTCCAGCCGGCGGCGAAGGTACCGGCTCGGCATCTGGCGAGGACCGGTCTCCACGTCGATGTCGCAGCAGGTGCCGTGCAGAAACAGCGTGAGCGTATCCTCGAAGGCCTGTCGGGCATACTCGCGGAACAGCTTGGTCTCTTTGCGAACATTGGTCTGCCGGCGCAGCAAGGCCTGCTTGAGATGCCAGCTCTTTTCGTCCACCTCGCCATGGACCTCGGCGCTCAGTTCCTCGCGTATGGTGCGGTAAAAGCGCTCCTGCACCTCGGCCGACCACCGGTCTGCCACCACTCCGGAAAGTGCATTGTAGAACTGGTAGTGATAATCGGCGACCTCAATCTCCTTGATACCGAGAGCCAGAATCGTCATGTCGCCCGCGTCGCGGCGCGAACAGGGAATGTAGCGGGCGTCTGGCGGGCGCTCGAAAGTCACAAACTCTCCGTCCTTGCCGTTGCCCTTCTCTAAATAGGGGCCTAGAATCACGCCCATCTGCGGCAACGACGTCAGAATTGCGGGAGAAATGGCGGCGACCGGGTCGTTCAAATACTGCCGCAAATCGTCCTCCGCGATCGGCACGGTTGAAAAATAGGAGAACTTGCTGGTGATCGGAATCATCTCACCGCGAAAACGCGCGGCAAGTTCTTCGACCGTTAATTTCGGACGTTGTGCGTCAGTGGACATCGAGATGGTGCGAAAGTAGCTCTACGATTGTAGCTTCGATTATGACGTACTGGGTAACGGGGAACGTACACCGCGCGGTCACGATAGACTAAAAGAGTAGATGGCTAGGAGAATTCTGGTGTCGGCAGGCGAGGCCTCCGGAGACCTGTACGCCTCGCTGGTGGTCGAGGAGTTGCGCAAACTGGCGCCTGGCACGGAATTTTTCGGCTGTACGGGGCCCAAGATGCGGGCTGCCGGGGTGGAGACGATCGTCGATTCGGCGTCGCTGGCGGTGGTCGGGTTGCTGGAGGTGGTGCCGCATATCCCCAGGATCCTGGGGGAGATTCGTAAATTGTTAGCGGCGGCTGCCGATCGCAAGCCCGCACTGGCAATCCTGACGGATTCGCCGGATTTTCACCTTCGCGTTGCCCGTAAGCTGCGAAAGGCGGGAACCCCGGTGGCTTACCTGGTGGCGCCGCAGGTCTGGGCTTGGCGCAAGGGGCGTTTGCCCGGGATGCGGCGCACCATCAACCAGCTTTTTTGCATTTTTCCTTTCGAAGAGGGGTTTTTCCGAGGTGCGGGAATTAACGCCTCCTACATCGGGCACCCTCTCGCCGGGCTAATCCGGCCCTCGTTAAGCCGCGATGAGTTTTTTAAGAAACACAGACTGCGGATGGACCGTCCATTAATATCGGTGCTCCCCGGAAGCCGCCAGGGTGAAGCGGCCCGCCATCTCCCTGCCTTGCAGGATGCGGTGGAACGGATTTACCGGGAGCAGGCGGTAAACGCGGTTCTTCCCGCCTCCCCGCATACGGGGGTGGCTTTTTTTCGGGAGCGTCTGGGACGCTCACCGATTCTGGTTATCGAAGGAGAAAGCTGGGATGCCTTGGCGCACGCCGACCTTGCTCTCGCGGCAAGCGGAACGGTTACAGTCGAGGCAGCCCTTTTAGGTACGCCCATGGTGACGTTTTACAAGGTCACAGCGCCCAGTTGGGTGATCGGCAAGCTCCTGGTGCGGGTCCCGTTTTACTCGATGGTGAATTTAATCGCAGGACGAGCCGTCGTGCCGGAACTGATGCAAGGCCAGATGACCGGAGAGGCCCTGGCCGTTGAGGCCCGCCGGCTTTTGACCGATGAAACCGCCCGCGCGGGTATGAAGGCTGGATTGGCCGAAGTCCGCGAGAAATTATCCCTGTGCCCCACACAGGAAGGCAATCTTCAGGCGGCCATGCCTGCGCCGCGGCGCGCCGCCGTGATGATTCAAGAGATTCTGGAAGGACAGGTTGTACATGTTTCTTAGACGTCCCACTGGCTTTGCCTCCATCGCAGCCGGTTTGCTGCTGCTCGCCGTAGGGTTCCGGGCGCCCGCCCAGGACCGTCAGGAACGCCGCAATTCTTCACGCATCGATGTGGAGCAGTACACTATCGAGGCGGAAATGACGCCCAGCACTTCCGTCTTCGCGGCGAAAGCCACCGTGCGTTTCTCACCGATAGACGACAACATCACCTCGGCTTCGTTCGAGCTGAATAACGCGTTGAATGTCTCGCGCGTGGTGGATGGCGCGGGTAAGCAGATCACGGCGTCGCGCAATCAACAGGACTTCACCGTTCGGCTCAGCTTCGATCAGCCGCTTCCCAAAGGCCAGCCCGTCAGCATCACCTTTTATTACGACGGCCGCCTCACTGGTGCGGAAGATTCCCCGGTGTACGGCATCAAGTTCGCCGCGATTCATCCCGATTTCGCATACCTTATGTACCCGGCGCGCTGGTTTCCGGTGAGCGGCTACACCACCGACCGGTTCGCGGCGGACGTGAAATTGACCGTTCCCGCGGGATACACCGTACTCGGTAGCGGGAACGACTCGAAACAGGCGGCAGGCGACAAGAATACCTTCGAGTTCAAGTTTGACCACCCGTCGTTTCCAGGCAGCCTCGCGGTGGTGAAGGATGCGCCAGTGAAGGTGCCGTCCGAAGGTGTCACCACGTCGATGTACTTCCGCGGGCAGGAGGCGGAACTGGTGCAACAGTACGGCACCGAGGTTGGTAAGATCATGGCCTATTTCACAGGCATGTTTGGCCTGCCGCCTTCCGCCGACCTCAACGTGGTGATGACCGAGGCCGGTTGTCCCAACGGTTATGCCGCACCAGGACTGGTCTTCATTTCTCCCGGAGCCATTACGCGCAACGTCAATTCCCGGCTGTTAGCGAATGAGATTTCGCGGCAGTGGTGGGAGGTTCTGGTCTCGCCGACGACGCGCAATCATCTATGGCTCACCAACGGGTTGGCCACCTACTCCGAATTACTCTGGAGCGAGCACGTGAGTGGCTCCGGTGCGCTGCAGAGCGAGGCCCAAAGCGAAATGGTGGGAGCACTCACCATCGACCAGGTCCCGATGATTCAATCGGCGCGGCTGGAGGATTATTCTCCCGAATTGTGGGCACTCACTGGCAGCAAGGGCGCGGCGGTGATGAATATGCTGCGCTTCGTTATCGGCGACGAGAAGTTCTTCAAGACGCTGAAAGACTACGCCCAGCAGAACCTATGGAAATCCGTCAACAGCGACGACTTCAAGAAGATCGCGGAAGCCGACTCGGGCCAGGATCTGGGTTATTTCTTCATCCAGTGGATTGAGTCGAGCGGCGCTCCGCAATTCAAACTGGAGTACACGATTTTCCGTACCCAGAAGGGCTTCCGCGTGATGGGCAAGATCTCCCAGGACCTCGACACCTTCCGCATGCCCGTTGACCTGCGGATCATCACCGAAGGCGATCCGGAGGACAAGCGAGTGGAGGTGGTGGGAACCTCCTCGGAGTTCACCGTTGACACCTTTGGCAAGCCGAAGAATGTCGAGATCGATCCCAGCAATCGCGTGCTGCGCTACAGCGACCAGGTCCGCGTGGCAGTGGCCATCCGGCGCGGCGAGCAGTTCGCGGAACTGAGCGAGTTTTCGGATGCGATCAAGGAATATCAAAAGGCGCTGCAGACCAACCGGAACAGCTCGTTGGCGCACTATCGCATCGCGGAGGTGGAATTTCTGCAGCAGACCTGGCAACAGGCCGCGAACGATTTCCGCGAGTCTTTGAACGGCGATCTCATTCCGAAATGGACGGAAGTCTGGGCTCACATCAACCTCGGCAAGATCTTCGACGTGACCGGCGCCCGCGATCGCGCGGTGAACGAATACAATCTCGCCATCCGCACCAAGGACAACACCCAGAACGCGCAGGACGAAGCGGCCAAGTATCTGAAGACGCCCTACGAACGGCAGAAGCGCTCGGAGCAATAGTATTCACCGGAGTTCGCGCAATCGGTCCTTCTCGTATTCGTAAGCTCCGCACGAAGGGACTGCATTGAGTTGGGTGAGAGCCTCGGCGGTTAATTTTTGCGCTCGATCGGGATTCCCAGCGGCCCTTTCTACCGCAGCTTCAGCGCGGAGCCTGACCCACGGCTCCACGCTCCGTTCCTCGAATGCCAACCACCGCCGCGCGCTGTCCAAGTCTCCGTCGTGTGTCGCCCGGAACCAGGCGGCCTCCAGCGCGTATTCCGGCGGATCCTGGCGTGTCCAGTCGGCGACCAAAGACTCCAGATAGCGGCGCGCGACGTGTGGCTCGCCCCGATCGAGAAAATGCACGTACGCCAGGTAGGCATTATATTCCCGTGGCTGCCCATCCTCGGGAACATCCGCGAGGCGGTCGATCAGATGGCGCGGCCAATCGCGCAAACGGAGAGGTGTTGCATGCGAAGAGGCCACCAGCAGATTGCGCTGCAGTTCGTCCACTGTGGTGCCTCCGCGCAGCAGTTGCCAGAGCAGGTAGCCATCGGAGCGAGCGTCGCCACGGCGCATGGGCAAAAGGCCCAGCAATCCGCTGAGCGACCATAGGGCGGAGTAGGCCCCGATCCAATAGATGGGAGCGCTATTGGCCAACGACGAGGCCTGTAACGACAGAACAAGGAAGGCCATGCCTGTCAGCATCGAGGCGGCGGGACCTCCCGCTACACAGATCGCACGTCGCAGGCGAAATTGATGGAACGTCGAAGGGACCATGTCCACAAGGCCCGCACGGCGCAGCGGAATCCATCGCGCTCTCCACTTGCCCTCACGGCGCGCCCACTCCAGCGGCCCGATGACGACTCGGCGGCAAAACTGTCCGGCCGAGAGGCCGGCGAAATAATGCCCGGCCTCATGGATTAGGATTCCGGCGATCCCAGTCAGAGCCAGGGCCAGAACACTCCAATCCAACGACGGCCGTGTGAGTCCCATCCTGTCTGCCGATACCATCTCGAAGCGCAGCAGGCGGATCATCGAAAGGGCCATCACCACGTACACCGCCACCCGGCCCAAGGTGAACACGACAGCTTCTGTCGTAGCGCCAAGCTGAGTTCGTGTGGTGTTAACTACGGGAGGCAACTTCCCATCGTAAGCGGTCCAGATAGGCCTGTGCGCTCTGCCGGATATGCGAGCCATCGCGAAACAGCCACAATCGGGTGGCGTACCAGTCGACGCGGAATTCGCGCGCGGCGCCGCGCGCTCCTGAAGGGCGGTCCTCGAAGATGTCCCCAAGCAACGCGTGCAGCAATTCGTGGACGCAGGTATTAACGGAGATAAAGGGAATCTGATGGCCGTGAGCGTAGTTCAGAGCGGCCATACAGATGTGATATCCCTCATAGCGCGTGGTGACGCCGCCTAAGGCTCGGCCTTGGTCCCAGACCATTGGGATCTGGCCGGTGACGACGAGATTGAGGGACGATCGATCGAGTCCGACGAACATCGGTCTGCCTCCCGCGGAACGTTTGACTTCTCCTTGGACGACATTGAGGTCGACCCGGATGCCGCCCGAGGCGAAGGTTCGCGCCGCCTGGGGCCATAGGGTCCACCAGAATCGCTGAATTTGTTCGGGCCGCAACCGGGTGTCGACGATCACTTGGATGCGAACGGCCACAGATGCGCGCACCGGGGAGGCGATTGCGGCAATCCACGTCGCAAAGAACTCGCGCCGGGTCATGTGCCCTCCTCCTTCAATGTATCACTAAATTAGTACACTAGTAAAATATTAATTTGCACTTCGGAACGGGGGCGTTTCCGCGCACCTCGAATTCGGTATATTCTTAACCGAGCCGCCGCCATGAACCGGACCATTCTGTACACGCTGCTGGCCATCGGAATTGTAACAGTCGGGATCTCGCAAGGCCCCCAGAGGGGAGGGCCTACGACGGGTCCGCCTGCCGTTCCTCCCACGCCGCTGTACCCTAACGCAGAGGCCGTTCGCACCTGCGAGAGTCTGCGCTCGGTCGAACTGCCGAACACGACGATCGAATCGGCGGCCATCGAACCAGGCACGGGAGCTTCTCCGGAAGTTTGCCGGGTGAACGCCGTAGTCACGCATCCACCCGCTGGAGACAAAGTCCGTATCTTCATCGGGCTGCCTGTCAAGAACTGGAATGGCCGCTTTGAAGGCACGGGAGGCGGCGGGTTTTCGGGAGGAAATGCCAACGGCGTGCGGCAACCAGCGTCGCTCGGGTACGCCGCGGGCGCCACCGACACCGGGCACGAGGGCGGCAGCGGCAGTTTCGCGCTGGACCCCAATGGGCGCTTGAATTGGATGCTGATCCGCGACAATGCCTATCTTGGGATCCATGAGATGACCGTGTTCGGCAAGGCGCTCACCGAGGCCTTCTACGGAAAGGCGCCCCGCTACTCGTATTTTATGGGCTGCTCCACCGGCGGGCGCCAGGCCCTTTCGGAAGCCCAGCGATACCCGAAGGATTATGACGGGGTGGTGGCGGGCGCTCCCGCCGTGAACTGGACCAAATTGCACGTGGAACAGATGTGGGGCCAGTTGGTGATGAAAGAAGCCAACAATTTTGTACCGGAATGCCGGATGCAGGCCGCAACTGCGGCCGCGGTGGCCGCCTGCGATGCGATCGACGGCGTCAAAGACGGTGTGATCGAGGATCCGAAGCGCTGCGCCTACGACCCCAAGGCACTGGTCGGGACTACGGTCGAGGGCTGCGGGACATTCACGGCCGCCGATGCGGATGTGATTCGCAAAATCTGGCACGGTCCCCGACGCCAGGACGGCTCCTTCCTCTGGTATGGTCTTCAACCCGGCGGAGATTTCGGCGGCCTCAGCGCTGCTGGCGGATCGCCGCTCTCGGGCCGTCCCATGGGCATCACGCTCGACTGGTGGAAGTACTTCCTGACGCAGAATCCGCAATTCGATTGGACTACTCTCACGTTTCCCGCCTACGAGCAGCTTTGGGATCAATCCACCGAAGAGTTCGGCTCGGTATTCGCGACGGATAATCCCGATCTGTCGGCATTTCGCGGCCGTGGCGGAAGGGCGATCCTCTGGCACGGCTGGGCCGATCAGTTGATTTATCCGGAAGGCACGATCGACTATTTCAAGCGCGTGCAGGAACAGATGGGCGGCTCCGCGAAGACGGCCGACTTCATCCGGCTCTTCATGGCGCCCGGTGTCGGGCATTGTGCCGGCGGCAGCGGTCCGGCGCCCACCGGCCAGTTGGAGGCGCTGCTAAACTGGGTGGAACAAGGTAAGGCCCCCGCCACGTTGCAGGCTACTCGTAGAGATACGTCGGGAAAAGTGATCCGGTCGCGTCCGTTGTGCCCATATCCGCTTGTCGCGCGCTACAAGGGAAGCGGCAGCACGGACGAAATGGCGAGCTTCGTGTGCAGCGCGAATTTCTGAAGGAGGGGATTCGATGAACAGGATCGCAGCAGGATTATGCGTTTTGAGTGCATGCATGCTCCGCTTGTATGCGCAGGGCCCGGCGCCGTCGGAAGGAACAGCATCGTGGAATCCGAAAGCGGCCGCGACATACCTGGACGACCGGATGTCATGGTGGATGACCTGGAAGTCTGCGGCGCGCGACCATGATACCTTCTGCATCTCCTGCCACACGGCGGCGCCTTACGCGATGTCGCGGGCGTCGCTGCACAGCGATCTCGGCGAGGCTGGCGCGTCGGCGAATGAACGCAAGGTGCTCGACAACGTCCTGAAGCGGGTGCGCCTGTGGAAAGAGGTCGAGCCATTCTATCCGGACGACAAGAGGGGCACACCGAAGACCGCGGAATCGCGCGGCACGGAATCGATTTTCAACGCGCTGATCCTGGTGGGGTATGACGCTCCCACCGCCAGGCTGAGTGCCGATGCCCGGATGGCGCTCGAGAACATGTGGGCCGAGCAGGTCAAAACGGGAGACGCCAAGGGTGCGTGGTCGTGGCTGCAGTTCCACAACTCCCCGTGGGAAGGCGATTCGCAATACTATGGAGCCGCGTTGGCTGCGCTCGCAATCGGAACGGCTCCTGGAAATTATCGCGCGGCGCCCGAGATTCAAGATGGCATCGAGGCGCTCCGGGAATACTTGAAAAGGGAGCGCGATTCGCAGATCTTGATCAATCGCATGGTGCTCTTGTGGGCATCTGCGAAACTGCCGGGGCTGCTGACCCGCGACGAGCAGAAAGCCATCATCGACGAGGCCATCAGCAAGCAGCAGGCGGATGGAGGATTTAGCTTGTCGTCATTTGTGGGAGGCTGGAAGCGCGCCGACGGTACAGCACTCGAGACAAAAAGCGACGGCTATGCCACCGGCGTGGTCGCCCTGGCGATCGAGCAAGCCGGGGCCGGACGCGCCATGCCGGAGTTGAAACGGGCTTTGGCCTGGCTCAATCGAAATCAGGATCCCACGGAAGGAAGATGGTTCGCCTACTCGCTGAATAAGAAGCGCGACCTGTCGACCGACGTCGGGCGTTTCATGAGCGACGCGGCTACGGCTTATGCGGTACTGGCGCTTGAAGGCGGGAACGGCCTCCTGACCGCCCATAAATAGTTTTGAGTAATCTAAACCGCCAGTTTAAACCACTCAAACCTTTCACGCTTCATTCCGGCGTGTCGAATTGCGCTTTTTGCGGTTCAGTTCTTCGCTGAAAGCAGACACATCCAGCGCCTCGGTGCCGGGTGCCAGCGCCCGGCTCGGCCCCGCCGTCTTGGACGCGCGATGAACAATGGTCGACCGGATCTTCGTAAGGCCAGCCATGGATCGCCGCAGCCCTTCCATCGGACGTGCCATTTCCGGTTTGATCGTTCTCGAGGCTTTGCATTCCACCATCCGAAGCGAGCCATCGCCTTCCGGAAAAAGAAAATCTACCTCCAGACCTTGCTGATCGCGAAAGTGGTAAAGCTCCTTGCGGCGGCCCTGATTCACCTGGCTTTTTAGAATCTCGGCAGCGACGTACCCTTCGAACAGCGGACCGAGAAATGGCGACCGGTCTAGCTCCGCCTGGCTGTTGATACCCAGCAGATAGCAAGCCAGTCCTGGATCGCCGACGTATATCTTCGGCAACTTAATCAGGCGTTTGCCAAAGTTTTCGAAGTAGGGTGGAACGAGAATGACTTGTCCCGTAATCTCCAGAATGCCCAGCCACTCTCCGATGGTTGGAACGGAAACACCTAGTGGCGCGGCCAGATCGGTCTTGTTGAGAACCTGGCCGTGGCGGCTCGCCAACAGAGCGAGAAAGCGACGGAAAACGGACAGATCCCGAATATTGATGATGCTTCGGACGTCGCGCTCCAAATAGGTTTGAATATAGGAACTGAACCACAATCCGCGAGCGGCGGGGCGCGCTAATACCTCGGGATACCCTCCTATCAATGGCGTCACACGTTCGCTTTCCGCCACGCTGAGCGGCAGCAACTGCAGAATCGCGGCTCGACCGGCCATCGATTCCGTTACGTGCCGCATCAGGGGAGCTTCCTGTGAACCGGTAAACCACCAGCGGCCCATTTGCCGCGGATTCTGGTCGATGCGGGACCGGATGTATGCAAACAATTCCGGAACATTCTGGATTTCGTCAAACAGCGCGGGCAGTTTGAGTTCTTCGATCAATGTTCGCGGATCGGAGCGCGCACGAGCCTGCATGTCTGGATCCTCCAGCAAAACGTAACTGGCCCGCGGAAGAAGGCGCCGCAGGAGACTCGTCTTTCCCGCTCGGCGAGGTCCCGTGAGCACAACCCCGGGGAAGTTGCGGCCCGCCTGTAGCAAGGTTTGCTGGATCGCTCGGGGCACGAAGCGCATGTGAGTATTTTAAACTAACACTTTAAACTACTCAAAATTCAGAATTCTCGAATAAACGCTCGCGATACACCTACCAGCGGCCAAATGCCCGTTATATGCTGTCTCCAAACGCAAAGATGCCCAACGATCGCGACCCTCGCCTGAACACCTCTCCCGATTTTCTCAATGCGCGCAGGAGCAGTACGATGTTGGCAACGGACAGCAGCAACTCAAACAAGCTAAGGGCGCCCCGACCTTCGTTACCATGTCACCGCCGCCGATCAAGGCGTCGCCACAGCGGGGGTGCGCGCTCAATGTCCCGGATTCCCTGGTGGCTTTCCTGCCGCTCGCGGAAGTGCAAGCCGCGGCGATCCGGACGGTCACTTCGAGAAAGTCAGCCGCTGAGAGTACGCACGCCATGCCCGTTACGCGTGACATGTCGGAGGGCAAACGTCACGCCCTGCACCTCTGGATCTACCTGGTTTCAGCATAGTTACCAGTTCCTGTTCCTGTACTTGATCGCTCAGTCCTGGATGTCACCCGGAGTTGAGGTTTGTAACCTTTTCGGATCTCCCACTCCCGAGTTGTGCTGCATCCTGCTAATCTTTAGGCATATGAGATCTGTAGCCGTGATTGGAGCGGGGAAAACTCCGTTCGGAATCTTTGCTGACCGGGATCTCCGCTCGCTGGCGGTCGAAGCCGGAGAGAAATGTCTCCGCAACGGCAACGTAACTCCGGGCCAGATCGAGTCTTTCTATCTCGGCAATTTTGCCGGCCCCGCCTTCGTGGGCCAGAACCATCTGGCGCCCTACGTTTCCACGGCGCTGGGCATCCGCGATGTGCCGGCAACGCGCGTGGAAGCCGCCTGCGCATCCAGCGGTTCGGCGTTCTTCCATGCCTGGGCCGAGGTCGCATCTGGTGTCTACGACGTGGTGATGGTGGTGGGTGTGGAGAAGATGACGTCGCGGACCACCGGCCAGGTAAATCAAATCCTGGCGGAGGCCGGCGATTGCTCCGGCGAAATGCTCGCCGGCAATACCTTCGCGTCACTCTTCGCCATGATCGCGCGACGGCACATGTATGAATTCGGCACGAAGAAAGAGCACCTCTCGTCGGTCGCGGTGAAGAACCACGCCAACGGTGCGCTGAATCCCGACGCCCAGATGCGGAAGGTAATCACGTTGGAACAGGCAATGAATGGCAAGCCCATTGCCGATCCGCTGAATCTCTACGACTGCTCGCTGATCAGCGACGGAGCGGCGGCCGTCGTCCTGGCACCATACGATCGGGCCCGCGAGTTCACCGATAAGCCGGTGCGTATTCTCGGAATCGCCCAAGCCTCCGACTATGTCGCGCTGGACCAGAAAGCCGACATCACCACGTTTCCCGCAGTCCGCCGCGCCTCCGAGAAGGCCTATGCGATGGCAGGTGTGACGCCACGCGACATCCAGTTTGCGGAGTTGCACGACTGCTTCACGATCGCCGAGATTATCGCCTGCGAAGATCTCGGCTTTGCTCCGCGCGGGGAGGGCGGACCATATGCGTTCGAAGGTCACACTGCACGCACCGGCGAGCGCCCCATCAACACCAGCGGTGGTTTGAAATCGAAAGGCCACCCGGTGGGCGCGACGGGAGTGGCTCAGATCTGCGATCTGGTTCTGCAGATCCGATGCCAGGCCGGCGAACGCCAGATTCCGCGTCATTCGCTCGGACTCGCCGAGAATCTGGGTGGCTCCGGCGCGACGTGTGTAGTCAGCATTTTGGGAGAAGTATGAGGACTGGCACCGTCTACACTGAAACTGTGATCTACTCCGCACCCGAGGCGTTTGCCAAGGACGTGCCGTACCAGACGGCGATCGTAAGCCTCGAAGACGGCGGCTCTGCCACGGGCCGCGTGACTGCTCGTATAATGGGAGACCGCGTAGCGATCGGCGACCATGTGGTCGAAGTGGAACCGGGTGAAGCCCGCGCTCCTCAGATGGCGGGTGTCCCCTTTTTCCGGAAAGTGTAATTCCCATGAAACTCGCAGACCGAATGAACAACATCGGAGTCGAATCGGCTTTCGATGTTCTGGTGCGGGCCCGTGCTCTCGAAGCCAAAGGCCGCAACATCGTTCACCTGGAAATCGGCGAACCCGATTTCCCGACTCCCGCTCACGTGATTGAAGCTGCCAAACGCGCGCTCGATGAAGGATGGACCCATTACGGTCCAACTCAGGGCCTGCCGGAGCTTCGCGAGGCGATCGCCGCACACGTCTCGCGGACACGCGCCATCAATGTGGGTCCGCAACACGTCTCCGTGGTACCGGGCGGCAAGCCCATCATTTTCTTCCCCATGATCGCGCTGCTCGAGCCGGGAGATGAAGTCATCTATCCGAACCCGGGATTTCCGATCTACGAGTCGATGATTCGGTTTCTGGGTGCGCGGCCGGTGCCGATTCCGCTCAAAGAAGAACGTGGCTTTTCATTCGACCTCGATCGCTTACGCGATAGCCTCAGTGACCGCACCAAAATGGTGATCCTGAATTCGCCCCAAAATCCCACCGGAGGCGTGATTCCCTACGACGATCTCAAGGTCATCGCCGATTTGCTGCGCGACCGCGATGTGATGATCCTAAGCGACGAGATCTACTCGCAAATCTACTATGACAGTACGCCGCCGGCATCCATTACGGCGTTTCCGGGGATGCTGGAAAAGACCATCATTCTGGACGGCTTCTCCAAAACGTACGCCATGACCGGTTGGCGCATGGGATACGGCGTGATGCCGACCTGGCTGGTGGAAGCGGTCACCAAACTGATGGTCAACTCCAACTCCTGCACCGCCAGTTTCACGCAGCGTGCGGGAATTGCCGCGATCAACGGCCCGCAGAACTGCGTGTCGGAGATGGTCGCCGAGTTTCGCCGCCGCCGCGATGCGATCTGTCAGGGGCTCAACGAAGTTCCCGGATTCCGCTGCGCGGTGCCGGGCGGCGCTTTCTACGCATTCGCCAACATCACCGGCACCGGGATCGATTCCAAGGAACTGGCCGATTTTCTGTTGAATGAGGCCGGCGTGTCGTGCCTCAACGGCGGCTGCTTCGGCGAGTACGGCAACGGCTACATCCGCTTCAGCTACGCCAATTCGCTGGCAAATCTGAATGAGGCTGTCAGACGGATTAAGCGAGCGGCCGAGCAGGGTTTCCGCGTGGAGAAAGTCCCCGCCAATTCCTACGCATAGATTCGTAACCGTTCACCCGAGCCAGACGTGGCGCGGAGACGGTACGCACCACGTCTGCGGGCCGCGTCCGCCGCGTCCTCATTGCTCAAGCCGAGCTGTTCGGAGTGGGGGCGCAAAAACCGCTGATCTTCGCTGCGGCTTAATCTTCCTGATTCTGATTGCGATGCAGGCGAGTTACGTTCCGGCGCGCCGGGCCACCAGAATCGATCCGGTAGAGGCCTGCACTACGAGTGACCGGCTGCTTTAGTGCGTGCCGGCTCAAGTCTCTGGTACGTCTCCGCGCAGATGCTGCCATCGGGACGCAACCGCAGGCGCCGGTCGCGCCAGGTCACATGATTGCCGAAGATTCCACCCAGCCACACCGCGAAGCCGAACAGGTCGCGCAATGGAATCCACCAGAAATCCACCGCCACCTTGCGGTCGTTCAACACCGTCAGACCCACCATCAAACCCGCAATCACGCGCACCGCCAGTGCGAAGATTCCTGCCCACCACTGATGCGCCGCGAACGCCACTAGTGCCCACAGCGTCGCGTGCGTCACCACGTAGCCGCAATATCCTGCCGGCCGGGACACGCGAATCGTGCGCGACCACCGCAACTGGTGCCGCCAGGTCTGCGCCCACGACTCTCCGCCGAGATCCGTCTCTACTACCACCGGAGCGAATTCGATACGGTAGCCCAATTTCGCGATGCGGTTGCCCAACTGGTAATCATCCGCGATGTACGTCTCGATCGCCGCGAATCCGCCGATTCGCTGCAAGGCTTCCGCCCGGAACACCATCGTCGACCCGAGCGCGAAATCGGCCACTCCGAGCAATCTCGCGACGAGCACGCTGGGCGCGAACTCCGTGGCGATGCCGAGTGCTTCGGCGCGCGAGGCCGGCGATTCCGACGCAGCGCGATACAGGCAGGTCACCATGCCGATCTTCGGATCGGCCAGCGGCGCGGTTACTGCACGTAAGTATCCAGGCTCCACGACGATGTCGCTATCGTTCACCAACAGCAGCGGGTAGCGCGCATGCTTTGCCAACTCCGACAGCACCCCGACCTTCGCGTTGGGCACCTTGCAATAAACGATCCGCACGCTGATCGATTTTTGTGGAAACTCCTTCTGCAATCGCTCGATATCTTCCAGCGCCGGATCGTCCGGGTCGGTCAAGCCGAATAGAATTTCGAATTGCGGATAATCCTGCTTCACGTGCGAGAGAATCGCCTCGTAGAATTGCGGATCGCGCCCATGTGTGGGCTTCAATATCGAGAGCGGCTCAAAGTGGCGCGAGCCGTTGGGCGAGAGTCCGAGCGAGAGCACGCTGGGCTCTGGAAAGAAGTGGCGGTCTCCTTTTTTCCAGCGAATCGCGGCAAAAATAGCCAGCAGGTAATAGATCGCGGCTGCCGTGGCGGGCAGCGCCAGCCAGATCACAAAGAAACCAGCGCGACGCCAAAAATTACCAAAGAGGCGCCGGCCCAACGGAGCCAATTGACCTGTTCTTTCAGGACATACTTGGCGAGAACGGTTTCCAGAACGTACGTGACAGCCGTCGCCGGAACCGCGAAGCTCAGATCTGCAATCGTCAGCAGACCCATATACGCAAAAAACGAAATCGCCATCGCGACCACTGAACCGATTACGAAGCGATTCTGCGCCAGCACCGCCATGGCGCGTCCGATGGCGTCGGGGCGGAAGTCGCGGATTTCTCCGTGACGCCGCATGCCCATGGCCTGGAGCACTTCACCCGCGGTCGTCGCCGCGACGATCACCGCGATCCAGATCCACTTCATTGGCCGCCCTCAGCCGCGCTCGCCTTGGCGGTTTGCGGCGCGCTGCCGCCGCTCACCAGGGCCACGCCGGCCATAATCAAAGCGATTCCGGCCCAGCGCTTGTAACTGATTTGCTCATTGAGCAGGACTCTGCCCGCGAGTGCCACCAGCACATAGCCGATCGACGTGACAGGCAGCACATAGCTCAAATCCGCCCAGCTCAACAGCGCCATGCGCGAGAGCATCCACAGAATCAGCAGCAGGACTCCGAGAGAAACCCACGGCTGGAACAGCGCCGTGATGTACGCCAGAGGGGTCGGCAACTCCGCCGGCATTCCGCGCTTCATGAAAAAGTTGCCGAACACGTTGCTGAGCACGACAACCGTAGCGCAGATCCAGGTTTTGATTCGGAGTCTGGCAGATTCAGGTGACATTCGGTCGCAGTTAGTCGCCGGAGCTGGCGGTAACCGGCGCCGGTTTGGCCGCCTTTTGATCGGCCACAAAACGCTTCCGTTTGGACCGAAGTGCCATGTACTCGCGGGCTTCTTTCGTGAGCCTCCGCCGTTCCTCGCCGTTGAACACGGCCTTCCGGACAATCCGCCAGACCACGCGCGGGCGGAAGAAGTACTCCCCGTAAAACTTCTCGACCCAATCCACCAGTTCGCCCCGATCCAGCCCCGGATACACGACGTTGGGGAGTTGGTGGCCTGTGTCATCGGTCATCGAGTCGATGGTGATCAGGCCGTTATTCTTCACGTAATCGTAGAATTCCGTGCCCGGATAGGGATGCGCGATCGAAACCTGGATCGTCTCCGTATCCAGCTTTTTGGCGAAATCGATCGTCCTGCGGATGCTCTCGCGCGTCTCGCCGGGCAGCCCGATAATGAAGTCGCCGTGCACCACGAGCCCGAGCTTTTTGCAATTGGCCGTGAATCGCTCGGCCATCTGCACTGTGGCCCCCTTTTTGATGTTCTTCAAGATCTGCGGATCGCCCGACTCGTATCCCACGATCAGCAGCCGGCATCCGGCCTCTTTCATGGCCTTGAGCGTGTCGTAATCGGTGGTCACGCGCGACGTGCACGACCAGGTGAATTTCAGCGGCTTCAACTTTTTGCAAAGCTCAATGGTGCGCTCTTTGCGGTAATTGAAGGTGTCGTCGTCGAAGAAAATCTCCTTCATTTGCGGGAAATTCTCCAACGCATAACGCGCCTCATTGGCCACGTCGTCAGAAGAGCGCAGCCGCCAGCGATGGCCCGAATGCGTCTGCGGCCAAAGACAGAAGGTGCAAAGCGCCGGGCATCCCCGCGACGTGTACAGCGAAACGAAGGGATTCAGCAGAAACGGGACGTTGTAGCGGGTGATGTCGAGATCGCGCTTGTAGACTTTCGTGACCCACGGCAGTTCGTCGAGGTTCTCAATCGCCGGCCCTTCCGGATTGTTGACGACGCGCCCGTTCTTGCGAAAACTCACGCCCGGCAGTTCTTCGAGCGGCTTCCCGCGCGCGTAATCGGCAATCTGGTAGTCGAACTCGCGCCGGACAATGAAGTCGATCGCCTTGGTGTCTCGCAGGGTCTTATCGGGTTCCACCGTAACCGGCGGCCCTACGAAAGCCACTTGCAGCTTGGGATTCACGTCCTTCATCATCTGGGCCATTTTCACGTCGACATGAAACCCAGGCGTAGAAGTGTAGAGAACGAGGAGTTCGAAGTCTTTGCCCATCTCCACCGTTTGTTCAATGGAGATCTTGTGGGGTGGCGCATCCACCACTTTGCTGTCGGGCAGCATGCCGGCGGGGTAGCATAACCACACCGGATACCAGTACGATTCAATCTCGCGCGAAGCCGGCCAGCGCGAACTGGCCCCACCGTCAAATCCCTCAAACGACGGCGGATTCAAAAAGAGCGTTCTCATGTATGTTCCCCGTTTAAGGGGGGCCGTCTGGCGGAGCTCCCCTCGGCCGGCCTATTGGCCGTCCGTGTCGCTCGCTACCCCTTGCTTCCCATCGATCGAAAAATTCAAATAATCGACGGTCAATTCTGCCTTGCCGATTAACCAGGTGTCGGTCACACTCTGGAGTTGCCGAGGCACTGAAATCCCGTTCCGAATTTCGTATTTCCTGATAAAAGCCACCTTGCGGATCGCCAAAGATGGACTTTTTACTAAATACCCAGATTCCTGAACCCGCAAAAATGTTGCAGCGTCGATCCAGATTTCCCCTTTGAACAGCCCCTGCCGCTTCTGTTTCGGGCTGACCTGGAAAATATGTACCGGCCGGCCGTCCAATTGGCTTTGCCCCTTATATTTAAACCGGTAGTTCTGGGGAGTCACTCCCAAAGATGCATCCTGCTGAGCTTCGGATTCAGCCGTGAGATACCGCGCAATCACTTCTTTCTTAACGGTATTGTCCCCTTCGAAGCGCAGCTTCTCGTAGGTTACCCGACCGAGGTTGGAAATCCGGCGCAAAGCCCGCAATTTCCCCTGTTTTTTCAACTTGGGGATAGAGCCGGCAATCTCCACTTCCATGGAGGCCGACTGCAAAGCCTTTTCCTGATTCCGCGAAGCCACGCAGTAGTTTTCGACGATGGTGTCCGGCAACACGCCCGACGTTTCCGCCGAGACCGATATGCAAACCACCGCTAGTGACAGGAGAGCGTGGACCTTCAATGATGGACCCCGAAATTGAGAATGAAACCAGAATTCCTAAGTCTAGCAGAATGAGCCCCTGGGAACAATCCGGGGTCGCCTGGCGGGTGCGCGACATAAAAGTGGCGAGTTGCACCGGGCCCGTGTTTATGGGATATTTCTGAGCGTATATATACTCTCAGAAAGAGGCTGCGATGCCCGATTCCCTCTCCGACCTCGAAGGTGTCCGATCCAAGCTCCTCC
>DATGIL010000021.1:0-232366 GCA_035295745.1 Bryobacteraceae bacterium
ACGTATAATACGCCGACACCGCTTTCAACAATTTCTAATGTAAGGGCCGAGCGACGAGATTTAAAAATCCCATTGAGGTCTGCTTTTCCTCTTGTTTTGCCGTTATCGCGCTCTCAACAATGGGATAAAGTCGAGCTCAGAAGGCGAGACGTTTCAGCTAGCCAACTTGACCACTGCCGCACTCGGAAACGAGCACTGCACTGTGGACTTTCTCTTACTCCGTGCGTTTATGTAGAAAAGGGCCAGAGTCGTGCCGGTGAATGTCTGCAACAAGAACGTCGTAGCGGCTCCCGACACGCCGAACCGCGGAATAAGAACAATGAGTCCGGCACCCTCCACTGCGAGCTGAAGAGCGTTGAAGAGCCAGGCGACCCGAACGTATCCGACCGAATAAGCGATAACGCCAGCAGGACAAACCAGCATAGCCAAGCAATACCCTAAACAGAGGATTTGACCGGGCCGGACGCTGCTTATGTATGGTTTCCCGAACAGAGCCGGCAGCAGCTTTGGAACGAAGACGGCGTATGGGACGGCGATAAGCGCCAACAACCCGCAGAGACCAAGTGCGTACTTCAGAAGCCGTCGTATGCCGACGGGGTCCGTGATCTGTGAGGCGCGCGGCCAGAGAGCGGTGTTGATTCCCGCAAGCAGGATGGTAAGTGGCAGGGTGGTTCGTTGTGCTGCCACGTATACGCCGAGTTCGCCGGTGCTGAGCAGCCGTCCGAGCGCCCAGACGTCCAATTGAGACGTAAAACCGGCGATCAGGGTGGCTAGGACGTGGAACCTGAGAAAGTGCCAAGGCGTTCCTATCGCGGGTTCCGGATCGGCCCAGAATCCGCGTCCAGACGGATCCAACCGCTGCCGTCGGAATACCGTTTCCCTCGGTATCAGGGACAAAAAGGCGACGGAACCGAACAGACCCGAAGCGAAGGACACCCACAGGACGATGTCGACTCGCCATGAACTGGTAGCCCAGATGCCGAGAATGCCGGCGAGAATTAAGGTCTTCTGCAGGATCGAAACCACGGCATTGTGGCCAAATTTGCGTATTGATTGGAAGTAGACACCCGGGATTGCACCCATAGCGCCGACTGCACTGGATAGAATTCCTAAACGCAATAGAGATGAAATCCCGGGTTCCCGCCAGACCGTATTCGCCAGGGCGGGAGCGGCGATCCAGCCTAGAGTCCCAAACGCCAAGATGAGACCCAGCCGGAGATGAAAGGCCCAACGGAGGACGGCGAACTGCCTGGTGGTATCGAGAGCCGCGGCCGCATTCGACGCAAATCGTATCGCCGTTTGGTTTATCCCCAGATCGGACAACATTCCGACGATGGAACCGACGCTCGTAGCCAGGGCATACTGGCCCAGACCCTTGGGACCGAGCCCTCGGGCAATGAGGACCGAGGTCAGCAGTCCGGTCAAAAGGCCGAACGCTTGTGGCGCCGCCGATACCAAAACATCCTTGCCTGCGCTTTCCATCTGACCGGTGCTGGGGAGCAATCGGAGGATCGCGCCGGTGGTGTGGGCGAAGAGATCCCGAACGGTGGTTCGCGAATTAACGACGCAACCTGGCGATGTGTTCATAGGAACGCTTCTCGAATCCCGTTCCTCGCAAACTACGTTGGCGTTGGTTTGTAGTATTTCGAATAATTCTTGCCGTAGTACCCGTAATAGTAGTAGCGATCACTCAGATCCTCGCGGACTTCGTTGAGTGCCACACCGACCACGTTTGCCTTTAACCGTTTGAGGCTGTTGAGGACGTTGGCGACAGCTATTCGATGGGTCTGACCTACCAGGGTGACCACGACGACTCCATCGACGACGGCGGCCATCTGGAGAGGTTCAGCGAACCCGAGCAGCGGCGGCGCGTCGACGATGATCAGATCGTAGTCTTTCTCTGCATCGGTCAAGAGCACTTCCAGAACGTTCCCCAGCCGGTCGGCCGCACGCCGGGATGCGGGGCCGGCAGGCAGGACATCAAGGTCGGGATAGGCATCCGACTTCTGGAGTACTTCTCGCCAAAGAGCCTCACCGTTGACAATGGAGGAAAGACCACGATCATTCGGCGTGCCAATTCTATCGTGGATACTCGGGCGGCGTAGATCGGCATCGATCAGCAGTGTCTTTCGCTTTTGCAGGCTGTGGGCGATCGCGAGTTGGATTGCGATGGTTGTCTTGCCTTCGCGCGGTGTCGCAGAAGTCATCAGAAGACTCCGCGGGCGGCGGCCGAGATCGGACAGGAGAATGGAATCTCGCAAAGTCCTGACTGCCTCATAAAAGGCGTCAGCCTGATCGTTCAGTCGACCGCGTTTCGCCAGGGCACCACTCCTGGCATCTTCCTTGAAGAGTGCCAACCGTCCCTGCCAAGCCTTGACAACGGGTAGCGACCCAAGGACCTCGGTTTTCAGGCCCCGCTGGATCTGATCGGGATCGTGTACGGTGGTATCCAGGATGTCCGCCAACAACGCAGCGCCGATGCCAAGGATGGTGGACAACAACAAGGCGAGGATCGCGTTCAATCTCAGATCCGGAAAGACCGGTTTGAAGGCTGGCCGGCCAGAGTCGGCCAGTCGGATCGAGCTGTTTTGAAAACTCGAGTTGATTCCGGCCTCTTTGATTTTCCGCACGAGTTCTTCGTAAAGGCTCTTATCGGCATCGGCTTCCCGCTTGATGGCCTTGTATTCGAAGGAGCGGGCGTTGATACGGTCGAACTCGGCTTTGATCTCGGCGACCGCTTGTTTTAGCATGTTCTCGCGATCAGTTGCTTCCTGGTATTCGACATAGACCCGCTGCGTGATATTGAACTTTAGCGCGTCGAATTGACGCTCCAGTTCGGCAACTTGGGAGGCGGCCTTTTTGTACTCGGGGTGACCCGCTCCGTACTGGGTTTTCACTACGGCAAACTTCTCGCGAGACTCGTCGAGCCGGTCTGCAAGTTTACGAAGTTGCTCGCCTTGAGTGGATGCCTGAGCCGCTTCGAGCGATCCGCCTTTTACCGACACATAGGCAGCCTGCTTGCGGACCCGATCGGACTGGGCGTTTGTAAACTCCGTATTGATTTGGAGCAGGCGCGACGAAAGAATGCTGGTCTTCTCTTCGGGATTGATGACGCTCAAATCCTTTTCGAACTGGGCCAGCGCGCCTGAGGATCGCTCCATCTGGGCCTTGAGTTCTTCCAATTGCTTCTCCATGAACGCCGATAGCCCCGACGCGGCGCGGAAACGGATGTTGTAGGTGTGTTCGATGTAGCTCTGCGCGACGGCGTTGGAGACGTCGGCTGCCAATTCCGGATCGGCAGAGCGGTAGCTGATCAGCAGCAGATACGTATTAGGAGGACGCACAACCCGGAGGGAGTTGAGAACGACAGGGGCGTTCTGCGCGCGCGAGGAGGGAAGATTGGCCGAGCCGCTTTCGACGAATGGCATTCGAAAGCGCTGAGCGACCGGCCGCAGCACCGAATCCGATTGGATGATCTTGATTTGCGTCGCAAGGAACTGGTCCGCATCGTTGGGCGCCGTACGTGCGGCATCCTGCCCAATGACCGCAGCCGGAGCTTGCCGATCAATATCGATGGTCGCGGTAGATTCATAAATCGGAGTGAGGCGCGAGGAGACCACCACCGTGGCAACTACGCAGGCCAGAACGAATGAGAAGATTCTCCATCTATGCCGGCGGAGTATCCATAAATAATGGGAGAGCGGGACGACTGGCTCTTCGGATTCCGCCTCGGTCAAAGTGTAGGAGGGATGCACGGTGAGGCGTTCGGAAACCGCGGGAACTGGCCCGTGGATCTCTGGTGCGGCGAGCGCGAGCAACGATTTTTCTTCAGTCATGGCTAATAACCAGTTACCTGCCGGCGTATATCATGGCGGTCCCGGCCGAGGTGCCGAACATTAGTACCTTCTCCAGGGCCGCAATGCCCAGCCGTTTGCCGTGATTGTCAGGTATGTAGACGATGTCATTGGCAGCCAGGATGACATCCGGGGCTTGTCTTTTCATGATCTTATCGAGAGCGACCGGGATTTCATTCTTGTCGCCCGCGGCTTCTCTTCGATAAATAAAGGCTTGCTTGTTGGTGAAGGGCATGAGGCCCTCGGCGAGTGCGAGCATTTGCATGATCGTGGTATCCGCTCCGTCCTGCACGGGGAAGGCGCCGGGCTTTTTGACATTCCCCATGACGTAGATCTTGCTGACCTCTGGCACCCGGATCTCCTCGCCGCCGACGAGCTGCAGGTTGAGCTCCGGATCGGCGTCATCGATTAATCCGCGGACGGAGACGCGCCGCGTAAGCACTACGGACTTCCCATCGGTCCCGGGTTGCGAGCGGCTGACCAGGATTTCGCGGCTGGCGTCCTCGCGAAGGCCTTGCGCGCGAGCTACAGCCTCGAGGAGTGTGATGGGACTTTCGGCCTGGAAGACAATCGGCATCCTCACAGCTCCGGCGACGCTGATAGGCCGGCTATGGTACTCAGCGATCGTGACGGTGACGAAGGGATCGACCAGGATCTGCTCCTGGCGAAGGGCCGCGGCAATCCCGGTCTCGAGATCCGCAGGGTAGAGACCCTCGGCTCGTACCCGCTGCTTGAGCATCGGAAGGCGGATATATCCGTCGCCGCTAACGCGGATGCTGCGACTCAGCTCCGGGGCGTCGTAGACGGAGACGGCGAGCAGGTCATTCATGCCGATGGTTTGCGCGGGGAGGTTGGCCCCCACTTCGGGAACAGACACAGGCCGGCCCGACTGTTGTGCGATGGCTGGCGACAGGACGATCAGAATCGAAAAGACGAAGCGCACTCCGATACCTTACCTTTCAGCCGAGAGTTCGACGATCTGGCCAGCTCTTGCCTTGGGCATGGAGACTTGCGCTGGCCAAGGACTTTCTTCAGAGAGCGAACATAGCTTCGCCACTCGAGTCCCATTTCTCAGCGCTCTCACAAGCGGGCCCTTTCGAGGACCGTCGACGGTTCTCCTTTTAGCCCGGCAAACCTGCAATCACGTCCGGCTTTAACTCGGCTGTGGCCGCTTGCCCGTGGCAAGAGGTTGCTCTCTCACGTCGCAATCGGCTCACGAAAGTAGTATCGGCAGTGGGAGATTTTCTCTGTATAGTGGGCGAAAAAAGATTTGTGCGAGCACCCTCTTGACAGGAATTCGAGGGGAGCATGGGAGGGCGGTTACGAGCACACTGGGGCAATTTGACGATCTGCCCCAAAAGGGCCTCGCCGGGCGCAAGATCGAGATGGCACTTGAATCCACTCGTCCCGCCGAAACGGCCGCCACACGGGGCGGCCGATCGGTTGTGATTATGAACAGTAGTCGCGAAGGCGGGGCAGTTGTCTCAGTTTTTTCGACGGAACTCGGCGTTGCGCCTACGGAATAATCCAGGAACCGCGCTGCTGCCAGCCCGAGTCCACTCCGTCGGATGCGTCCATATAGACGCTTTTGGTTCCAGCGAAACTCTCTTTAAAACTCATGGCTAAATTCATGGTCAGGGTGAGACCGCTACCCGAGGTTGAAGAGCCTCCTGGGTTGACACTGCATTGGCTATTCTGTAGGCTCCCGGCCTGGCCCAATACGACCGGTCCCAACCACGCGGTGAATGTGTCATTCCCAAGATAGAGGGAATTACTGCTCGGGTAATACAGGAGGTAACAGCTTGCCGCACCAGAGAGTGAAGTATTGATGAGAGCGTTCAGGTAGGCAAACGCAGCAAAGCCCTTCGAACTGGAGTAGAGGAAGCTGAACGTCTGGTTCGTGCCGTTGCCTGCATTAGGCGTCACCGAGACGGGAGTGGGCGCCGGAGCTGGTACGGCCCAGGTCCCTTTCTGCTGCCATCCGGAATCGATGCCGTCAGAAACATCCAGATAAATGTTCTTCGTGCCTCCGAAGGACGTCTGGAAAGTCAAAGCCAGGTTGATCGTCAACGCCGTATTGTTACCGGAGGCCAACGAATTTCCGGCGGCAACGGCACACTGGCTGTTCTGCAGAGTGGCACTGTTCCCCAGTGCCACAGGCCCTAGCCAGGCGGTAAATGTGTCGTTCGCCAGGTAGAGCGAGTTGCCACCTGGATAGTATAGAAGGTAGCAGGTTCCGGCACCGGAAAGAGATGTATTGAAAAGAGCGTACACGCGTGTAATCGCAGCGTATCCCTTGGGGTCCGAGAACACGAAGCTGAATGCCTGCGTGCTGCCGCTTCCGGAGCTTGGGGTTACCGACACCGGAGCCGGAGACAGCCCCGGTATCGTCCAGGAGCCGCGTTGCTGCCATCCGGAATCCAGGCCATCGGACACGTCCATGTAAATGTTTTTGGTACCGCCGAAGGCCGTTTGAAACGTTAAGGCAAGGTTGAGGGTCAGATTGACACCGCTGACCGCGGCTGACGAACTTGCGGGATCGACGGCGCATTGGCTGTTCTGGAGACTTCCCGCCCTGCCGGGGGTAACCGGCCCTAACCAGGCCGTGAATTGGTCATTGCCAAGATAGAGAGTATTGGCATTCGGGTAGTACAAGACGTAACAACTTCCGCTTCCCGATAGAGAATTGCCAATTACCGCATATGTATACGCCATCGCGGCGACGCCACGGGGGTCCGAATAGAGGAAGGCGAAGGTTTGCGCGCTGCCGTTTCCAGAACTTGGAGTCACCGAGACGGCCGCGGGTGGTCCGGCAGGAACTGTCCAGGACCCAAGTTGCTGCCAGCCGCCCGATCCATAGGGACTGGTGGCCTGCAGGTAGACGTTCTTGCTTCCGCTGAAGGAGACCTGCTGGAAAGAGATCGAAAGGTTCAGCGTCAAAATATTCCCGGCGAGTGTCACGCCCGACCCAGCCCCGTTCAAAATACACTGGGAATTTTGCTGGCTGCCGCTGCCTGGAGTAATCGACCCAGTTGGATTCCCCCCTGTATCGGTGAGGAGAGCCAAGGCATTGGCCGCACGGGTAAATGTCACAGCGCAGGCATTGGCAGTGCTCACGCTCGAATTGATCAACACTGATACGGTGGTGAGATCCGTCGCACCCGCAGGATCGGAGAACTGGAGACTAAAAGACTGCGAAGCTCCCGTTCCGGAAGCAGGCGTTACTCCTAAGGCACTCGGCGGCGTGCCGAGTACGATCTTTGCCACGAAGGCACCGTAGTTGCCGCCGTTAATGGTCTGATATGCGTTGAGGAGGGGGAAGTTGGTCGAAAGGGTCCAGCCGGCGACATAGACACCTCCGGCAGCGTCCAATGCAACCGCCGTTGCGGTGTCCGACCCGTTCCCCCCGAGGTAACTGAGCGAGAGCAGTGAGGATCCCGACGCGCTCAGTACCGCCAGGAACGCATCGTAATCTCCCGCGTTGGAAGACTGGTACGAATTCACTGTGGCGAGATCGCTGGAGAAGGTCTGTCCCACCACGAACGCATCGCCGATCGCATCCACAGCGATACCATTGGCCGCGTCCACGCCCGAACCACCTAAATAGGTGCTATAAGTCAGGCCACCCGAGGCGGTCAGCTTGGCTACGAAGGCATCAGAAGAAGAGCCGCGGCGCGTAGACTGTAGCGGGTTTAACAAAGGAAAATCGGACGAGCTTGTGACCCCGGCGACATAGGCATTGGCCTGACTGTCCAGTGCGATCGCCTGGCCGCTTTCCGGGTATCCCACGGCGCCACCGCTGCCTCCCAGATAGGTAGAAAACAGCAGTGAGCTGCCATCCGCGCTGATTCTAGCGACAAAGGCGTCTTGCCCACCGGCATTCGCGCTCCGGTACGCGGCTGCCAGGGGGAAATCCGCGGAGAAGGTAGATCCGGTAATGAAAGCGGACCCGCTCGCGTCCACCGCGATGGCTGCTCCGTGATCGTCGGAGGTTCCGCCCAGATACGTGCTGTAGACCAGCCGGCTGCCATCCGCGCTGAGCTTGGAAACAAAGGCGTCCATGCCTCCACGATTGCCCTTCTGCAAACCAGTGGCGGGAAAGGTAATGGAGGTAGTGTCACCCACAACGTAAGCGTTCCGCGAAGAATCCAGTGCAATCCCGTAGGCGGTATCGGAAGCATTACCGCCGAGAAATGTGCTATACACCAGGCTGTTGCCGGCCGCGGTGAGCTTCACGATGAACGCGTTCTTCGCGCCGGCCAGTCTCGCCTGCATGGCATTGTGGAGAGGGAAATTGGCGGACGCGGTGACACCCGTGATGTATGCTGATCCGGCTGTGTCGACTGCGATTCCGTAGGCGCGGTCATCACCGCTGCCGCCCAAATAAGTGCAGTAGACCAGGCCGTTTCCCGTCGGGCTCAGCTTGGCGACAAAGACATCGTTGCTGCCCGCATTGTAGTTCTGCTCGGGATTGGCTGTTGGAAAGTTGTACGACGCTGTAAATCCGGCAATATAAGCTGCCCCGCTTGAATCCACCGCAAGAGCAGTGGCCGCGTCGGAGCTGGATCCACCCAGCAAAGTGCTGTAGGAGAGCACGGGGTCGATGGTCAACGGCAAGGCCCGATCGTAGTCGCCGATTGCAAAACTTACGGTTCCATCTGGCGCCAACTGGAACTGCCCGGAAACCTGTTCCCGGTACCCGTTCCGCAGCTGATAAAGAATCGGGGCATGTTCCCGTAACTCTTTGTCATTCAGTGGGATGACGAGTTCCTCCCGATCGATCCGAACGGCTTCGCCGGTGGGATATCGGAACCGGATCTGTGAGGGATCCGCACCTGGTGCGACGGCGAACTCGGATTTTAGATTTCGCCCGTCGGACCCGTACCGCATATCGATACCGTGGTATAAATCCCGGTATATCAGACCTTTATATAAAGGAACACCGAGCCGCCACTGGGCTTCTTCGCCGGTCAGGAAATTGACTTCGCCAGGCATTTGCTCCACTCCGGCAAGCTCGGCTGACGGGCTCGCTCCCAGCAGTTGCATGCGAACGGCGCGGCCACCCTCGCGAAAGAGGACCTCACGGGGAGAGAAAAAGGCAGTCAGACCAGAACCTTGCGCCATGAACCGAACTTCGGACGGAGCCTGTCCGTGATTCGCGATGAAGAAAAGGGGGACAGCGGTCCCGGAGGAGTTCGCGACCAGCAAGGCCGAGGACGAGAGCAGCGCAAGCAGCAGGTGGAACGACATAATCTTCACCTGTTGATCGTCGGAATGGAAGAGATACTTTAGAGTCGAAGCCGGAAAACCACGCGTTTAATACTTGGTTTCAGAAAGTCCGCCGGCGTATCGCCAGATCGCTTGCTGCCGCGCCCGGCTCGCAAGCGCACGTATTGCGC
The DNA here is from genome assembly GCA_035295745.1 of Bryobacteraceae bacterium. GTDB lineage: Bacteria > Acidobacteriota > Terriglobia > Bryobacterales > Bryobacteraceae > JAIQFL01. The sequence continues at coordinate 9,254 of DATGIL010000021.1, forward strand.
GAACGTATTTGGGTAGGTTACGAGCTACGACCGCCAGGGAGTGTTCTTGCCAAAATACGAGACCGTATTTCTGAAACGGTGTAACTTAGTAACGCGCGGCTCGTAGAGCAGCGCCCCTGTATCTGCGAAAACTACACGCTTAGCGCTCGGGAACCCCGTAGCGCTTGAGCAAATCAGACGCGGTGGTGACGCCACAACGCTCCGCGGCGCGAGCGTGGCGCCATGCGGCCGGATAATCGGCCCGGATGGCGTAGATCTCGGAGAGAGAGACGTGGGCCACGTGGAGATTGTCCTGAAGCCGAACGGCCTCGAGGAGCAAGCCAAGCGCCTCATCGTTGCGCCCCTCGATCCGGTACAACTGCGCCAGGTTATAGTAGGGGCGCGCATTTCCGGGCTCGCGCAGAATCCACTCGCGCTGCTCCTCGATTTGCAGGAGGGTTTCCTGGGAGAGCGCGAATTGAACGACGTCCTGCCGCCAAAAATTCATTTCCGTGACCCGATCAGGAGGATGCGCACATCCATCACGTTGGTGTTTGTGGGACCGGTGATGACCAGGTCGCCCAGCGTTTCAAAGTAATGATACGAGTCGTTTGCGTCGAGGAAGCGCTGCGCTTCCGGGCCGCGGCTCACGGTGAGTCCATCGGCGATCGCTCCGGCAGCGTCGGTGGGGCCATCGGATCCGTCGGTACCTGCGCTGAATACCACGACGTCGGGAAGGCCGGCGACATCGATAGCGGCTGCCAGGACAAACTCCTGATTCCGGCCGCCGAGTCCGCTTCCCTTGATGGTGACGGTGGTTTCACCGCCGGTAATGATGCAAGCTGGAGGCTTGATGGGCAGCGACGAATGCGAGACTTCGCGGGCAATCGCGGCATGCATGCGAGCGATGTCCCGAGTCTCGCCCTGAATCTCACTCGCCAGCACCAGGGTCTTGAGACCGAGTTCACGCGCCTTCCGGGCGGCCGCGTCGAGCGCGAGGCGATTGCTGCCGACGACCGAATTGCGGACGCCGCGGAAAACCGGGTCCAGAGGCTTAGGTGTCTCCGGAATCTCCCCCCGCGTTCCCTGATCAATCCGATGCCGTACGGTTTCCGGCACGCGGTCGAAGATCTCAAACTTTGCGAGGACTCGCGCGGCATCCGCGAAAGTGGATGCATCGGGCGCGGTAGGACCCGAACCTATCACGTCAAGATCGTCGCCAATCACGTCGGAAAGCAGTAGCGCTTCGACCTTGGCGGGGGCAGCGAGCCGCGCCAACTGCCCGCCTTTAATGCGCGAGATGTGCTTGCGAACGGTGTTGATTTCGTGGATGTTAGCTCCACAGGCGAGGAGCAGGCGGGTAACCGATTGCTTCTCTTCGAGGGTGACCGGATCGGCAGGCAAAGGCAGCAAAGCCGACCCACCTCCCGAGATCAGACACAAGACGAGATCATCCTTTTGTGCGGCGGAGGCAATGGTTGCGATCCGTTTAGCGCCGTAGACTCCACGCTGGTCCGGAACGGGGTGTCCGCATTCGTTCAATTCTATCCGCTTGAGTTTGGCGGTGTGGCCGTCCTTGACGTTGACGAGCCCAGCCGTGATGCGGCCGCCGAGAACGCGTTCCGCCGCCTGAGCCATCGAGGCCCCGGCCTTACCGGCTCCCACCACATAAATATGTCGAAATCGATCGGGATCAAGTTGTTTGAGGCGGGCGGTGACGGCTTTCGCAGGATCGGCTGCCGCCAGAGAGGCGCGAAAGATCGCCATGGCGTATCTACGTAAGACCGCCGTAGAAAACTTACCGGGATTTCGCGAGGCCGCCATAATCGCTATCTCATTGAAATAATGGATGGCGCACGATCGATTCCACGGCAACCGCAGGATCGTCGCTTTCAATCGCGATGTGGATGTCGGCCAGTTGGTAAATCTCGCGCCGCTTTTCGAACAGCACCTCGAACGTGGCAGCGTCTCGCGCCAGAGGGCGGGTCGAAGGATCGCCCAGGCGCCTCTTGATCACATGCAAGGGGCAATTGAGCCAGACCACCAACCCGTTATCTTGCAGGAGGGCGCGATTCACGGGCTCCACAAACGCACCACCCCCTAAAGCGAGCACGGCGGGGCGCCCCCGCTCGATCCAGCCGAGGTGTTGCCGGATAATCCCAGTCTCGACGTTCCGAAATTCGGACTCTCCTCGAGTGTCGAAGATTTCAGCAATCGTCGAGTTCTCGGCGGATTCGATTTCTGTGTCCGTGTCGAAAAAGCTCCATCCCAGCCGATGGGCTAAATGACGGCCAATCGTGGACTTACCGGAGGCCATGAATCCTACCAGATAGATTCCTGGTGTACGTTTCAGTTTGAGGTTCATGCGGTTTCGTTCATCGCTGCCATGCGAGCTTCCACAATCGAAGGAAACACGCGCGCCAGCCCGACCAGGATCCAACCTGGTTTCGGCGTTACGATCGTGCGTGCATCTCGCGCGACACCCTTGCGGATCGCCAGGGCGCATTCCGCTGCGGTAATGGCCATCCGTCTGGCACGGACCATGCTTTCGGGGGCCTGACCCGCGGTCACATTCTTCTGGAATCCGGTCTTCACATATCCCGGGCAGACCAGCATGGTTTTGACGTTATCGCGGCGCAGTTCCATTCGCAAGCCTTCTGTGAGAGAGCCCACGGCATATTTGGACGCACTATAAATCGTCATCCAGGGCAAAGTCATTTTGCCCCCTATGGAGCCCACATTGACGATCATGCCGCTCCTTTGCGTACGCATATGGGGCACGACCAATTGGGTCATCCCGAGGAGGGCGAAAAAATTCAACTCCATCAGACCGCGGGTCTGCGCCATGGGCGCGCTCCATGAGGGCAGGTAGAAGCCAAGGCCGGCGTTATTAATGAGAATATCGATGGTGCCGTATTTTGCGACGGTCCGCTCCACGACGGAGCGCCGGACGTTTTCATCGGTCAAATCTCCGGCAGTGATCAGTCCATCCGACCCAGCCGCGCGACGGAGCCCCTCTTCGGATCGGGCGGTCAGGGAAAGCTTGGCGCCAGCGCGGCTGAATTCCGCGGCACAGGCGGCGCCGATTCCCTCCGAGGCTCCTGTGATGAGCACGACTTTGCCGTCGATCTGCATGGTAAATGGTAATCAGGAGTCTAGGACCAGAGGCCTAAAAACTTTCCCAAATTTGCTCGTAATTGGTTGAAACGCCATAATAGTACCATGCCTTCGCGGCTCATCCCGCTGTTCCCGCTCCAGGTGGTGGTTTTTCCCAGAACTCCATTGCCGCTGCACATTTTCGAAGAACGATATAAGCAAATGGTAGGAAATGCGATACAGGACAAATCCGAATTCGGAATTGTCCTGGCGAGGGAAAATGGAATCGTCAATACAGGCTGCACCGTGCTTGTGGAAAAAGTATTGGAGACTTACCCGGATGGGAGGATGGACATCCTGACGCGCGGCCAGAGGCGATTCGAGATCATCTCCTTAAACGAAGAGAAGGATTATCTCCAAGGCGAGGTTAACTTTTTCGATGACGACGACTTCACGCCGGCACCCGACGATCTCCGCAATCAGGCTCTCTCGAACTACCAGGATCTGAGCAGTCTCTCGATCTCAGACGAGCGCAGCGAACCGAACCTGGAGGATCGCCAACTCAGCTTTCAACTGGCGCAGGATCTGCCGGATCTCGATTTTCGAAGCGCCCTGTTGCGCCTGCGCTCGGAAGCCGGGCGCCTCAAGCAGTTGAATCATTATTTGAAGGACTATGTACCCCGCCAACGTACGATAAAACGCATGACGGAACTGGCTCCCCGGAACGGCTTCGGGGGGAAACCCGTCGGGATGTAGATGGGTGCGCGTTACCATCAGGTATTCGCCGGATAGGGGACCGGCCACGGAAACTCACTCCATGACTTTCCAGCGCGAAAAGAGAGAACCTTTGCAACGAACGATGCCGTTCGTAGCTTCAGGCTGGATTCACGGCTTCGTTCTGGCTGCGATCGCGCTCGCACCAAATAATAGTGCGCGTTCACGCTCCGCTTACGAGCAGGAGATCGAGCCGCACGAGAAGCGCATCATCTGGTACAACGTTCACGATCGTCTGCCGGACATCAGTCCGACCAGCACCCACAAGAGCAACGACCCGGCACGAGCGCGAGAGAAGTTCGATCAGACGATCGTGGCAGGTAACAAGGACCTTCCCGGCCCGAAACAGCTCATCGCCATGGCAGCGCCGGAGATCAAGACTCCGGATCTCTTGCCGCTGCCGAATGTGGTGGGCATGTCTCCACCGCGCCCGCTCCGCGATTTCACCGCGCCGGTCCCGAAGCCACCTGAACCACTTCCGGTGCCGCATCTCCCGGACGCACCGCGCGTAACTCAGACGGTCGACACCAGTAAGCTGCCCATCGAGAGCCGGATTCCCAAGCCGGCTCCGCGTCCTTTTAAACCGCCACCAACTCCAAAGCCGAAAGCCCCCGCATCCACGCAGCTGCCCGATGCCCCCGCGGTCTCGGCGGTTGTGGAAGGCAAGGATCTTCCGATCCAGGTACCGGACCGGCGTGCGCCGCTGCGCACTTTCACGCCGCCTCCCGAGCGCAAGCCAAAGCTGGCGGTGCCCGCGGCGCTCCCCGACGCTCCCGATGTCGCGCTCGCTGCGGAGAAAAAAGATCTTCCCTTTGCAATTCCCGAAAAACGAGCGCCGCGGCGAGCATTCAACGCCCCTCCTGCGGCCAAGCCAAAGGTGCAGGCGCCGGAAGCATTACCAGATGCTCCAACCGTGACGGCAGCGGTGCAGGGAAAAGATCTGCCGATCAATGTGGCCGATCCAAAGGCCCCGCCCCGAGCGTTCACGCCTCCGCAAACTCCACGCAGGAAGGCCGCCCCGTCGCCAGACCTCCCGGCCGCACCGGAAGTCGCGGGAACTCCGTCGGAGTCTGGTACAGCGGAGGTCTCTCTGGCGATCGTCGGCATCCATCCGGCGAAGGTCCCGGATTTCCCAACACCTCCGGGATCGCGACCGGCGGGGTTCTCCGCTGGCCCCGACCCGAAGCGGGACGGTAGCGAGAAGGCCGGAGCCACCTCGAATTCGATGCTCTCGGTCCCGGGCCTGCTGGTCCGCGGCGGGCCGCAGGATGCTCCCGCGAACCTCCTGGCGAATGCGTCGCCGACATCGCACGACAACCTGCTGGCGGCAGCACGAGCCGCGCTCAATAATCCTGCCGCTGGCGCTAGCCCTCCGCCCATCGCTCCGCACGAGTCGCGTGCCACCCGGGTAACCAGTGCGCCGGATCCTCGCCTGGATGGACGGGCCATTTACACGGTGGCGATCCAGATGCCGAACGTCACGAGCTTCTCCGGCAGTTGGATGGTGTGGTTTGCGGATCATGAGCCCGAGCCCGGCGCAGAAGCCCACGAGATTCGCGCGCCGGTTCCCCTGCGCAAAGTGGATCCCAAGTACATCGCGGCAGCGGCGGCGGAGAATGTCGAAGGAGTGGTGCGACTCTTCGCCGTCATTCGGAAAGACGGCCACGTTGAGGCGGTTGGGTTAGTGCGGCATCTGGACGAACGGCTCGATAAGAGTGCCCAGGAGGCGTTGGCCCAATGGATCTTCCAGCCCGCCACGCTCGACGGCAAGCCGATCGCAGTGGACGCAGTGTTTGAGATTCCTTTCCACCTGGCGCCGAAACCTGCTAAGTGAATGCGACAATACCTGATCATTGATGCGGACGACACGCTGTGGGAGAACAACATCTACTTCGAGCGGGCGTTCGACGATTTTGCGGAATTCCTGAACCACACCAGCATGACACCGAGCGAGGTGCGTGCGGTGTTGGACGAGATTGAGTCTGCCAATGCGCGCATCCATGGCTATGGCACGCTGAATTTCGCGCGCAACCTGAGGCAATGCTATGAGCACCTGGCGGAACGCGAAGTCCGGGAAGACGACCTGCGCACGGTAATGGCATTCGCGGAACGAATCCTCGAATGTCCGATGGAGATCATCGCGGGCGTGGAAGAGACTTTGACTTATCTCGCCGAGCGCCACGATCTGACACTATTCACCAAAGGACACGTAGAGGAGCAGAAGCTCAAAGTCGACCGGTCGGGCCTGGGCGTTTTTTTCGGGCACCTGGCGATCGTCAAGGAAAAGGACGCGGCGGCTTACCGAAAGCTGGTGGCGGAGCGCGGAATGGACCCGGAGCGCACCTGGATGATCGGGAACAGTCCAAAGTCGGACATCAATCCGGCATTGGAGGCAGGTCTGAGGGCCGTGTTCGTTCCGCACGCGCACACCTGGATACTCGAGAAGCAGGAGATTACTCCGGCGAATGGCCGGCTGCTGGTGCTGGAGCGCTTCGGGGATCTGCGCAAGCACTTTTAGCCGCGAAAGGATAGCCACAAAGATTAGGTTCTGGAGGAAGCGAATGGACTTTCCCGTGCATCCCACTATGTAAGTGATGACTGGAATTTATCGGATGACCGGGTGGTTCCTCGCAACGGGCTTGCTTTCGATGCACGCACAGCCGGCCCGCAAGGGGTCCGTGGAGATTCTGGATCAATTCAGCGAGAGCGTGCAGGCGCTGGCGGCTCGCGTAGCGCCCAGTGTTGTGCAGATTTCGGTGAGCCGTTACGCTCCGCGAGAACAAGGCGATACCGGGCGCACCGGCCTCGTCCTGGGCCGCGAGCAGGCGATCGGGTCAGGAGTAATCATCGATCCCGATGGGTATATCGTGACTAACGCCCACGTGGTCTCGAACGCACTCCGCATCCGCGTGACTCGCATGGCACAGTCTCCGATCAAGGCCGCCAAACCTGACCAGACGATCAGCGACGCCTTGGCTCTGGCGTTGGCCCCGCCGGTGGAAGCGACCCTTGTGGGAGTGTACAAGGAACTGGATCTCGCATTGATCAAGATCGCCGACACTGGTCTACCGGCGCTGAAATTCGCCGATTACCGGAAACTGAGGCAGGGACAGGTCGTATTCGCGTTCGGAAGCCGGCAAGGGCTCGGCAACTCCATGAGTATGGGAGTGGTCAGTTCAGTAGCCCGGCAACCTGAGCCCGACAGCCCTTTTGTGTTTATTCAGACCGATGCACCGATCAATCCCGGCGATAGCGGCGGTCCACTGGTCAACACTGCAGGTGAAATCGTCGGCCTCGACACGTTTATTCTGTCGCAATCGGGTGGAAGCGAGGGCATTGGCTTCGCGATTCCCAGTGCGTTGATCGAGCTGGCGAGCGGGGAACTGCGCAAGTACGGCCATATGCACCAGCAGATGATCGGGGTCGGGGTACAGACGATTACGCCGTTGATGTCTTCGGCGCTGGGGCTGCCGCGAGACGCCGGGGTTCTGATTTCGGATGTCGCACCGGGCGGCCAGGCGGAGCAGGCGGGAGTGAAATTGAACGACATCGTCACGGCGGTGGATGGGCGGCGGATCGAGAACGTTCCCATGTTCACGACGGCGATGCTTTCGCATCCCGGAGGGCGAAAAGTACAACTCGATTTGCAGCGCGGCACCCAGGAATTGACGATCGAAGTACCGACGACTGAGGAGTCGCATGATGCGGACCGGCTGTCGGATCGCATCGATCCCGACAAGAATCGGGTGCGGCAACTGGGGATTATCGGACTTGCGGTCGATAAGGAGATCGAAGGCATTCTGCCAGGGCTGCGCGGTCCGTATGGAGTGATCGTGGCGGCCTTATCGGCGTCGGCGGCAGCTAGTGCCACGGGGCTGCAGGTCGGCGACGTGATTCACGAGGTCAACGGGACTGCCGTGTCGAGTGTGGAGGCCTTGCGAACGATCATGGAGAAGTTCAAGCGCGGCGATGCGGTCGCGTTGTTTATCGAGCGGGACTCAAAACTGCAATATCTGGCGTTCGAGATCGAGTAGGTAGAACTGCCTTTCGATGACAGGGAACAACTCCGGTACGAAGAGCTAGCTACTGATGCTCATTCTTTCAAGTTGCGCGCGCGAGCGCGTCTGCAGATTAACGAAATCGCGGCGGCGTTAGGCCATCAGTTGCTTCTCTCCGGAAGCTAAACTTCGCCGCCCCACTCCCGGGTTTATCTGATACAAAGTGTAAACCTCGATGAGCTGACGAGCGGCTCCCGCACCTTAAGGATATTGCAGAAAGACCCGGAGGGCTAAACCCAAAAGGTTGGCACGAAAGCCATGGATGACACAACCGACGCCTTACCGGGCGCGAGTGTGATCCAGCACGAACAGTTGAATCCTCTCCGAACCAAGAATCCCTCGACAGCAGAACCGGTACTTTGAAATACTGTAGCGTATTTCGCCCTACGGTTTTGAGCTCCAGGCATCAGTATACCGAGACGTGCAGGCTCTGCAAGATCAATAATTAAGATAATCAGTACTTGATGTCTGCAATAGATAGGAATATAGTAGAGATTCGCACAACTCAAAGACCTCGACAAGCTTTCTGAAGTGCGCGGGACTCCCAGGAATTCAGGAACCAAGTTATCAAATGTCCGATGAGGTGTGGGCGTGACTACGGCACCCTAGATCCGCATTTGCAAGCTTGCGCCAGACTCACGAAATTCCAGCGATGAAGATGGGAGAGCTTTGGCGATTCGATCGGGCACTTATCGATAACGGTCTTGTTCACAAGTCCAACATTGCCGAGATTTTCCGGCGGCAGCGGGGTCGGAGGACAGCGCGCTGCGATCCACAGATGCAGGCGGCGAGAGGAACTTTTCCGATGACCAAAACGGGGACCGCATGTCTATACTCAGCCAGTGATGTCGTCGGCCAGATTGAGCAGTTGCGGCCGCTGAAAACAGCAGGCATTTGGCTCGTAGCGCTGGGTGCCGCGTTTGGACTCGGATGTGACGCTCGCACTCAAGCGCCGGATGACATTGCGATAGAAGAGAGCTTTCGACCCTTTTATGGAGTGCGGCCCGAAGCCGCGGCGACTTCCGACCTGGACATCTATGTCGACGGCTCTATGTCAATGAGGGGTTACGTCTTAGCGCAGAATTCCAACTACTCGCAAATGATCCGTGAGGTGCTCCAATCGGCGACTGCGGCCCAGTTCAATTTGAACATATACAAGTTTACGTCCACCGTAACCCCCGTCACCCGTTTGCCACTGGGGCAATTGCAGACTCCTGGATTTTATGATGGTAGGGATACCCCGCTGGCCACGCTTTTAAGTCAGCTGGCAAACGAGACTTCACACACGGCCATTATCATCAGCGATTTGGTGCAATCAGATGGCGGCGTCGACAGCCTGGGGCTAGTCAAGTCGCTCTCCCAACTGGCGGGCCGCGGTTTGCAAATGAGACTTCTCGGGTACCGTTCCAGTTTCGACGGTGACTACTATCCCGAGAGTCGCGCCGGCGGCCTCGGGCAGCGGACCTTCCGCCTGACGATGAGTCAGAGCCTTCCGGGAACTGGGCGCCCATTTTACCTCTTTGTGGTGGCCCCGAACGCCGAGTCGATGAAGCGGGTCGACAACTACGTCCTCAACCGATTTCCCGCGGTTCAGACCTTCAACCCGACAGCACCGCCCGTATCCGTGGACAATGTAGAACTGCAGACTCAAGGGATCAAGGCGACTCGATGGAGTCTGTATTCACGACTCGCGCGGAGGGAGACGGCCACCGCAAGGCGGTTAGATTCCGCGTTTGTCTTGACGACCAGTACACCCGGGATCGCCGTGACGCTGCCGCTGACGTTTCAAGTTCAGTTCAACCTACCTCTGCGCCAGCCCGGCCGACTGAGTTTCGAGGCGGTGCGCGCGACGTGGAGTCGGAAATCCGGACTCAAGAAGCCTGCGCCAATCGAAATACCCGTAACGGGGGAGTTCGACAAGGGTGGGCAACGCATCCTGCTACGCCTCACGGTAAGCAAGCCAGAGCCGCAGGGCTGGGACGTGTATTACCTCAAGATGCGGGCCGGCGAGGCCAATCTTTCCGTGCCTGCGTGGGTAATAGACTGGAACACAGATAACGATTCGGTAGTCACTAACGGGAACCGCACGTTTCTCCTTACGCTACTGGTGCAAGCGATGGCAAACGGCATCACAGAGCGTGTTGTTTTCTGCGAATACATGTTGAAAGTGGGGAAGGGAGATTGATGGGACGACTACTTTTTTGGATGAGCAAGCCAGATTCGGGAGTTCCAGACAGTTCGTGGGTAGGATTCCTCGACCTGATGGCAGCAATGACAGCGTTAGTGACCCTCGTCACCGTCGTCATCACGATCCTCTGCTACTCGTCGGCGGCCGGGCGCCGCAAGGTCTACGTCCTTGATGACTTATTTGCTTCGTACACGCCCATGCGCTGGATACTCTTGGCGATTCCCGCAGCGCTCCTCGCAGGCGGGCTGTGTTTCTGGCGATACGAAGGGGCATTGGACAGCACGGAAGGAAGAGGGGGGGTCGCATTGCAGATTATCCTACTAAACGGGATGGTGAGCGCGATGATCGCTTACCTGTTGATCATCCTTGTTCATCGATTCACTCCGGCCAAGTTTCGATACCGGCCAGCTCCGTACTTGCACAAGAGAAGGGTCGGATCGGCCTAAAAGGAAGACAACTATGACGACATTAATCTGTGCGGGGGGATCTGGAACACGAGTACTTGAGGCCGTCCTGCACTTGTGCGCGGCTGGCCTGGGGCCCAGCGAATTGCGGACATTTGTGATCGACCCGGATGGCGCGAACGGAAATGTGGACAAGACACGAAAACTGGTGAACCGTTACCAAGAGTGCCATGAAGCCTTCAAGACCGACAATGCTGATGGCCACCCATTCTTCTGTACCAAAGTCGATCTTCTTAACAGCGCACAGGGATTAAGGGTATGGGGTCCAGTTGACAAGACGCAGAAGTTCAAGAACCTACTCAACTACACAGACCTAAGCCCGGCACAGAAGGATGTCGTCCACCTTCTGTTAACGGATGTTGAACTTGACATGCCGATGGACGTTGGTTTCCGTGGGCACCCCGCATTGGGCGCAGCAGCGCTGGCGCTGTTGCCGCTTTATAAGGACGACCCCCTCTGGAGCCAGTTCGCACAGGCGATCACGTCGGAGGTAAACGAGCGGGAAACTCGGGTAGTCATTGTCGGATCGGTTTTTGGCGGGACCGGGGCTTCGGCGATTCACCCTCTGGTGCGGTATCTGCGCTCGCTCCCACAGACCAATAGGGAGAAGCTCAAGGTGGGGGCGGTGGCGCTCGTTCCGTACTTCCGGTTCAGTGCGTCCGAGGCGGCTGCCGGCGGTGCTCATGCACAGGCAGGGGAGGCCGCAAAATCCGAGTGGTTTGCTCCGGCAAGCCGGTCAGCCGCAGAGTACTACGAGCACCTGCGGACCCAAAACGATTGGGATTTTGATGCGATGTACTGGCTCGGCGACGACACCCCCGTCAGGGTCGACTACTGTATCGGGGGCCCCCAGCAAGATAATCCGGCCCACTTCGTGGATCTGCTTGCAGCCTGTGCTTGTTTGGATTTCTCTGCGTCGCCGCCCGGGGCGCGGGCTTGCTACTACTCGGGTCCGCAGGAGACCATCGACGTTCCAGATGGGAACATCCTAACCTGGGACGACATTCCCATGTGCGCGCTGAACACGGACACTGTGCGGAAGAGGCTGCACCATTTCCAGCTCGTCGGGGCCGCTCACCTGGGGTTCTACGGTCCTTTACTTAAGGACCCGAGGCTACTCGGATCGCCCCACTGTGTGCCCTGGTATTTCGACCGCTTTGCGGATGGAACGGCGCAGTTATCGAACAAGGACAACCAGGAACGTATCGACTCGTTGTCGACATATTTCCGCGAAAACTATTTCCCGTGGTGGGACCAGATTCACTCGGTCGGACAAGACCGAACGCGCCTGTTGAACCGGACGGCGTGGTTGGACGGGGACGGCAGCCCGCTCCATATCCAGTTGAACCGCCTCGGCAATCTTTTGTACCCGGATACTGTAGCGCGGCACGGTCTGGGCCCTGTTGATGCGCTGTTTGAAGAGGTGGTGCAGTCTGCAGCGGAGGTTGCAGGGATGACCAACCCGTCAAGGACTTACCTGTCCATACTCAGTCAGGCGGCATTGAAGTCGGTCGAGCGGGAGAACCGCGGGTCCATCGTGCGAGGTGCGTGATGCCAACTACCACAAGGTACTTTTTGAATGCTTTGCGCAAAACCGGCAGGAAGCTTCCGACACCGACACGGGGACTGTGGCACGAGGATGCCACTTTTCTGTCAAGCTATGCGGCGGATATTGATCTGCAAGGGCAGCTATCGGGCACTCACATGTCGCATAGTGTACCTTCGGTCTTCCAGCGTCCAATTCAGTTCTACCATTCGTTAGCTAGAGAAGGCAACCCTCTCCACAACGCAGTCGTCGGCGAGTGGCGTGGCTTCATGGCAACGTTTGCGCTTTCGAGATGGCTGGATCTAAACGTCGAGGCGCGGGCTTATTCCGTTCCGCCCACGAATCCGGCGGCGAGCAGCCAGGTAGGCGCGGGCGGAAATCGCGATTTACACCTCAATACGATCTTGCGTAACCAGTTACCCAAACCAGAAGATTGGGATAAATGGTGGCTCGTTTACTGCGATAGAGCACTCTTGGGTGCGACATCACCATGGACCATCTTGTACACTGCGGCCGAGTATAGGGCTCCTGCGAGCATCCCTTGGCAGCGCGAAGGACTGCTCATCGATCCTATAGAACACTATGATCCCCAACAGGATCGACAGCCGATCGAACTGTCAATTCTATACACTTGGGTTGCATCTGTTCTAGAAAATCAGCCCAACTGGGGCATGCCATCGCATTTAGGTCCTCAGAAGAAGGCTGTTTCTGAAGGACTAGAGGCGTGGCAGAAGAAATTGGGCAGGTACGAACGGCCGAAGCTCCAATTTAACCAGTACTGTTCTCTCTTCCAAGCGCCGCCGCTGTCCGTTATTCTGCAACAACCTGAGGATTTGATAAGGGAAGACAGCGACTTGCTGCTGCAGTCGAGAAAGGTCGGCAACGGCAGGGTGCTTGTGTTCTCGGAGAACTTGGCAAGCGACAAACGAGTCTATCGGGGACTCTTCGCTGATCAAGTCGATGTCAACGGACTCGATCCTGAAGGGACCCAGTTCGCGACTCGCACGGGAAAGGTTGTTCAGCACGCCTACGTCTTAGCCGATCGTCTGTTTTTTCCAAGGAAGCTCGTAGAACTGCACCTTTCGGATTCCGCCTTGCGGCGGGGGCCTGGTCCAGTTTCGGTGCCGCTGACGGCCGAGTTCTTCAAGTATTTTGACCATGCCGACTTAGTAGCGACCCAGAACTTGCTCTCAGTGAACAAGGCGGGGGACTCCTACAAGGCGGTCTTACGGCTACCTTTGAGAAATGGATCAATCCTGGTCGTGGAAAAAACGTACGCTCAACACGACGTCGTGCGGCTGAACATGCAGACGCCTGGGTTCGCAGTGTGGCCGGACTTTCACGACGATGAGTGGCGAGAAAATTTCGCCGCATATGCTGCGCCAGAGAGGGATGATTTGCGGGTGAGGCCGCTATTCAGTGATGGCACCGAGGGTGTCGACGAGGCACGCGTTGGCGCGCATCAAAGGGGTGTGCGGATCTGGCCCTGTGTGCAGCCAGCCATCGGCTTCGCACTTGCGTGGCGAGACGAGGCAACTAACGAGGTTGTTAAGGTCGGACTGGTGCTGCGAGATGTGCTTCGAGGGCCGAGGCCCATAAATCGTCAGCAGCGCTGGGAGGTTGGTGTCGACTTTGGGACGTCCAGCACAACCGTGATGGTCAACGCAGGCACCGGGGGACCGGTCGCGATGCCGTTTCAGGGTCGGACAAAATTCCTCACTGCCCCGGAGGAGACCGAAAGGCTCTCTGCGATCGCGAATAGCCTCTACCCCGCGACAGGGACCACTCCGCCTTTCAGGACCCTGCTCTATGAGGCGGCCGCCCATGTATTCGGGAGGCGGCCCACCACTTACACTCTACGCTTCACGTCGCAACCGGCACAAGACGTCATGAACAAGCCGATCCGCGACGTCAAATGGGGCCGTCAGGCGAAGCCGGGAGGTGAGAGCCCGCTCATGGCCTATTTGGAAGGCTTGGTGCGGTACATCGTCTGTGAGGCCTGGAGTGAAGGCGTGGGGAACCTTGCGTTCCACTGGTCGTTTCCGTTATCGCTGCCCTCCGGCGCACTCACAACCATGGGAAATTTTTGGGCTGGGATCGCGGGGCGATACACGACAGCGTGTATGAACGTGGTGGTTGAAAGTAGCGTCTCAGAGTCGGAGGCTGTTTGCCGCTGTCTGGCAAATGTAATAAAGGTCCGCGGGGGCAGTCTAACCATCGCGGTAGACGTGGGTGGCGGATCCACCGACGTCGCTTTCTGGAGCGAGAAGAAGCTGCTCGACCAGTTCTCGTTTAAGGTGGCTGGAAATGACGTGCTCGACCCCAAATACCTGAGCCGCGAGGCTCTCAGCGAGTTGTTCGAAATCTGTTACGCTCGTTCAATTCCAGAGGGCGAGGGAGAGCAGATTTTGGAGAGACCAGAGATATATCTCAACGGCGCCCTTACGGAAGCGAAGGATGTGACGGGCCAACCATTCAGGGACATCGACCCTCGGCGTCATCCCGTGCCTTGCCAAATCCTGGGTCACAGAGAAGGCGTCTCACCATGGGTTGACTTTCGTTCTATGATCTACATATTCTTCAGTGGTCTTGCTTATTACTTGGGATTATACACTAGAACGGTTACGGTGCCGCTTGACGGTGTCGAGATCTACGTGGCGGGGCGTGGCTCGTCACTTCTCACGTGGCTGGCTTCCTCGGAAACGACGAACAACGTTCTGTGCACTGCTTTCAAAGCGGGTCTGAGCTACATCGGCGGGATGCCGGAGATGAAATTCAAGTATCCAAATTCATCCCCTAAGTTCACTGGTCTCCCCATCAGATTCGGTACAGAGTATCCGCCGTTGAAAATCGAGGTTGCGAGGGGATTACTCTCGTCGTCGTTAGAACTGGGAAGAGCTTCGTCGATAGGGGCCGTTATCGGCGAAACATTGTGGACAAAGGACGAAATCAGGCAGGAGTGGGATACGCGGTTGAGTCCCGAAGATATGGCAAGGCTGGCACCGCCGGATGACTTTGCGAGCACGACTCTCGGGAATTTCCTGACAGAGATTCTGCGACACAAGGACCTTCCGAAATCCCTCAACCTCGATGACAAGAAGTTGGCTAAGCTCCATGTCACTGGCGCTGACGTGCAGGATCTGATCCGCCAGCTGGCTGATGGAGAGGATCACGTCGTGCAACCGGTGTTTGCATACGAGTTGAAGGTCTTGATGCAGAAGTACGCGGAGATGACTACTGGTGCCCCGAAGATTCAACCGGCTGGCGTGTAACGGAGGGGTAGCCATGCGTGAAGCACTCATGGTCGTGATCGCCTCAGTGGCCAGTCTTGCCATCTGCTCGGGCGAGGTGAGCGAAAAGCTTGACATCAGGGATACGGGCGATCGGCTCGTCGTAGCAGCTGAGCTGAGTGCCAGGTATTGGCAAGACGGATTCGGTACGGCTCGGCTCGATATCGAAACGACTCCATCAGACCCAACGATCATCACCGGGTCCGAAGTTCACTACACGATAAGAGGACACCGCCTTACTGCTGAGATCCCATACAGGAAACCTGCCTCGCAGCGGGTGCGAGTCCGTATTCAGCTCAGCAATGTAAACGATACCAATGGGCCAAACAAAACGCAATTCGTTGGTAGCTACACGGTAGATCCGCCTTCGAGCGCGGTTCCCTCGAAGGCGCCGAAGCCATCCCGTTTGCCGGCGGCGGCTTCTTCAGTTGTTCCGTCTGGGACGGCGCCTCAGAAGCCCGGGGTCGAAAAGGTTGGGTCGGGGACTATGGCGGAAACGCCCGGAGCCGATTCTCCTGGGATGTCTGATGCTGGTGCTATAAGCGACGCTGAACGGAAAAAGGCAGAAAGCGCTCCGATTCCTGGATGGTTGACCTACTCGAATTCGGCAGCGTTGGGCATCGCGCTTCTCACAGGACTCGTGTATTTGGTTTGGCGGAAGAGGTGGGGAGTTGATCCATTACAGGAGTTTTATGCGGGCCGAGTCTATCCCGAGCTGGTGCAATTGAAGGACTCGATTGAACAGATCAAAGCTATTTCCCAAGACGCCATTCGCCAAGTTAACACCGTTGTTCAAGTAGTGCATGCTGCTTTCGATGGACCGGAAGGCATGGCAGCTCGTATCGAGGGCATTCGACGGGAAGCTGATCAGCTTGCGCGGCGTTCTTTAGAGGCGACTCTAGGACCAATCGGCGATGTCGAGCAGTTGATCTCGCTTCTGCGGGACCAAACGATGGAGGCGCGAGAAGTTCCTCTTTTGGGGGCGGTACCGCTGATAAATCGCGAGGGCGCCGGTGCGGCCGCGGTCGTCAATCGTTGGTTATCCGGTGTCGGTCGGGACCGCCAGGAACTGCTCGGGTTGGCTCGTGAACTGGGATTAGGCGCTAGGTTGGCTTCCCACAAAGATCTGACGCGAGTTTTTCAAGACCTGACTACGTTTGAGTACCCTTTTGAGGAGACCGAGGATGGCCCGTGGTTGTGGGTTCCAGTTCCAGGTAGTGCCGAGTTCTGGGCCGTACCAGCAGACGCGGCTTTTTTTGGCATGGGGGCCGCTCCCACACTTCTGGACCGATTGTTCGATGGTATGAAGAACGCGAGTGGGGGTTTTAGATTTCGGCTGATCTATAAGCCGTGTCGTCTACGCCCCGTCGCGGGGCGGCCAAGCCTGTACGCATTGGTGGAAAAGGGAGCGCTACAGTTGGATGGCGCGCCACAGCCAGACACCGCGCGCCCTCCCGACTATGACTCACTGGTGCGGGGAGTAAAGCCGCAATCAGTCTCGTTTCTTGGGGGAAGATCAGTCGGCAGAGTGCTTGCCGATTGGGTCAACACAATCTCTGCCCAGGTGACAGAGCAGTCGAGAGCAGTTGCTCATCTCCAGGCAACCATAGGGCAGTTAGAGCAAGGGGCACGGCAGGTAAGCCGAAACGATCCCCGCCCTCCGGCTGTAAGCATAAGCGGCGTGAGAACCGAGGACCTCACTCGGGCTCTGGACCTTTTAGAAAGGCGAATGGATCAGAAGTTGGAGGACATCACGAAGCGTCAAAGCCTGGTGTCAAAGGTTGCGGAACTCAGCAGAACAACGGATCAGAAGGACTCCACCAGTGGCGCCAGAACGGAGCCGGGAATGTCGAAGTCGAAGGCGGGGAATCTCGCCACTACCAGCACCGAAGCGTCTGAGCGCATTTCTCTGAACGAGAAAGCGCTGCCTCTGACTAATGCAAGTGCTGCGACCAGCCGGGGAACGGCCGTAATGCCAGAGGGTTGGCAGGGGGCTATCGAGAAAGCTGCACGCCAACCAGACAGCGAGCCTGAAGTGACTGAGGTTCCAAGGGAAGGATTGTACATTCAGCGAGTCATGAATGCCGCTAAGACGTTGAGTGCGCTCGATTCCGAAGCACGCGTAAGTGTCGTTCACTTGAAGAAGCACCCCGTCGATGAGACGTTTGAGATCCATGAAACGGAGCCGAGTACCGTGAACACAATCGAACTCCGTTGCAAGTCCTGCAATACCCCGCAAACCTGGCAACTGGCTGTTTGTGTCGGTCCGATAGGCTTCCGGGGCGTGAGCGTGATCTTGCCCCAGGGGCATTTCGGCAAGGGAAACTACGCCTCGGGGTATGTCGCACTGATCGACGATTTATCGTCGTCCTCATTCTCCATCAGAAGAATTGACCAACCAGCTCGGCTAGAACTGCTTGACGCCAAGTCAGGCGTCTACACCGTTAAACGGAGAATGGTGTGTAGCTGACTATCCACCGAGGAGACGAACTAAGGATGGCGGTACCTCGAACATGTGCCCGTTGCGCCAGTTTGGTGCAGAAGACCGCTGTGCGGTGCGAATACTGTGGTGCGCGAGCAAGAAATCCGTTCACCGCAGTGTGGACAACGCTTGCTGTGGCGGGAATTGTCCTGTTCGCCGCCTTTGCCAGCTGGAAGTGGATCTCCCCACAAACGGAAGGGTTTGGCGTTGGCAAGAAGGCGGAGAGTCGGGTTGCGGCTGAGATTGAACCTGTGGTGGGGAAGACGGCATTCAACGTACCTGGCGTGATGAGTGTACGTTACCGTGATTTGGGGACCCAAGTGGAGATTGGCATCAACGCCCAAGGAATGCCGATCCTGTACGCTGATGTGGACGGGGACGGCTTGGTAAATTCGGACGGCAGTGACTTGAGTTATGCCGTCTTTCCGAATGGCTTAATGTGTGTTCAGCGATTGGACACAGCAGATACCGCGCATTGTGGAGGTGCTGCGACTTCTGCAAATGTCCGCCTGAATCGAGAGTCGGCGGGCTGGAACATAGTGTGGACCATCCCTAAGCGGGAGTTGAGCACCAGGAGCGATCGCGCCGATGTAGCCTTCCAGGTCTTCCGGGAGTCGGATCAACACGGCAGCTTTTATCCAGCACCACCGTTTGTTCAAGTGTGTCGGTTGATGTTCTCGAAGACTCCCTTTGCGATTTCGTCACAAACACCGGTTGCGCCCGCGTCACCACCTAGCCCGGCAGTGGGCGACCAGCCCCCGCCGGTAGCTATCCACCCTCCGAAGCCAGAAGAACAGAAGCGATCGGACCCTGTCGTGGATGAGCGCATACGTGCCGAGGAGAAAGTGCGGCAGGAGCAAGAAGCTGCACGAAATCTCGAACTGGAGCGTCAACGCCAAGAATTCGCCGCACTCAAGGCGCGGCAGGAGCAGCAGCAGCAGCAGATTGATGAGGCTCGTAGAAAGCTTGCAGAGGACCAAGCGCAGCGGGATCGGGAGGCGGTACAGGAGCGGGAACGGAAAGCCCGCGAGGATGCCCAGCCTAAAGTTTTTCGTCCAGATCCGGTGTCGTCTGCTATTCCGAAGCGCGGACCGGCTAGCTACAGTGGACCAAGTTCGGGAGAGATTATTTGGGAAGGCGATCTCAAAGGTACCACCTTAGTCACGATTGACAATGATCGTGCCGATGTAGGCATGCTGACTGGCGCCTTACCCGGCATTCTGTGCCTCATTCAACCGGCAGACCCCAAGCGGGTCAGCATTGCGTCGACACCAACTCCGTACAACCAATACAAGCGCATGGTTTTTCGCGTCTCCGGCAATGGGAGAACACGAGTAGTAATCAGATGGTCGCTACCGTAGAAAAGGATAACCCGTATGAGTCGATTACTGTTCCTCACGTTGTTGTTCACTATTGTGAACGTACCAGCACCAGCTCAGGTTCAACCGCTTGGGCTGAAACACGTTACTTTCGTCGTGAAGCTGATGTCTCCGATCAGCACCAACACATCGAACCCCGGCGATACATTCGCGGCGCTCGTTGAGTCGCCTTCCGAGTACCACGGCGCGGTCTTCGTCGGCAAGATTACCAAGCTGAAGAAGCCCAAAAAGGGAGTAGGCAAGGGCAAGGCTGAGATCGCTTTTCAGTTCGACGCTCTGACCGCAAATGGGAATACCCATCCGGTTATTGCTGATCTTAAAGATGTGACGAACTCTAAAGGTGTGAAGTCGGTCGACGAGGAAGGGCAGATTATCGGGAAGACATCAAACAAAAAGCGCGTCGGCGCTGCGGCGGGGGGCGCAGGCCTTGGTGTACTCATTGGCGCCCTCGGAGGTGGTGCCCAAGGTGCCGCTGTTGGCGGGGCAGCGGGCCTGGCCGCAGGCATAGCTATAGGACTGACGATGACGACAACGGGTTCTCAATTGGAGTTCCTACCTGGTTCTCATTTCACGCTTGATGTTTCGGATCGTAACCGCAAATAGATAAGTGAAGGCCGGTGAGAATTCGTGGCCGGTCCGATCATTAAAGGCAAACGTGTACAGGATGCCCCAAGTTCCTGCGGCGCGGTAGGCTTGCCGACGGCAATTCTCATCCACAAGTGCCGAAGGGCCTCACTGCCTGGGGTAAAGTCAGACGGGGGTTGTCGTCTCAAGACCACGGACACGGGATTGAAGCCGGGCCGGCGTCCACCGTACGAGCAACTCCCGGATGTAGAAGTGCGTGACTGGCAAACTGGTGTACATGAGGTCAAATGCTGCCATCCCTGGCTTCAGCATTTTCCGCGGCGTTCAGCATCCCAGATACGGCGCTTCGGGTTCGTTACAGAGGAGAGGATTGTAGGACTTCCTGCCCTTCTATAGGTGCAACTGGTGCGCACTTCTTCGTGCAATGTCGCGAAGAGTTCGGATCAGCGTGTCGTTGTCCAAAGAATGGCCTACATCTGCTTTCAAATGAGTGCCCACCAGTCTGAAACACTTGTGCTATATCATGTAGTACTTGCGCATGGCACTGGAGAACGCTGCCCCTGTTGAAAAACAATTGCCCTTAACCTTGGTAAAGGCTGGATTGGCAATCCTGCTTTTTCCGATGCTCGGAATGCCGGTACCGCCTGCCGCGGGAAGTCCTGTGCTCCTACCCATCGAGGTGGCCGGCGCGGATGGCACAACTGCGGAAGTCACGGTGGACGTCCCCGATTCCGCTGCCAGCCAGGTGCGATCCCTCTGGATGCAAGTGCATAACCTGGCGTATGCAGAGATGCTCAGCGTCCAGGTGAATGGGAGCGCATGGCTCCCTGTCAATAACCAGACAGCGACAGTCGCCGAGCCGGGCAAAAGCTACGGCGGGATCGGGGGAGGATTCTCCACCCTCCAAATGACGCTGCCCCTGCCTGGTGGAGTGGTGGTAGGGCATGCTACTACCGTGCGGTTCCGTTTCAACCGCTCCAATGGGCTGTCGAGCGGCTTCCGCGTGCTGGCCTTCAATTTCGTGACGGCTGATGGGCAGATGGCACTGCCCTCCACGGCGTTCGCACAAGATAATCCCAACGCCTGGACGCCGCCGCGACGCGAGTCCACCGATATCGCGCTGGGTAGACGGTATTGGTATTCGGGGCAACTGGTGGCCAACAACGCACCGGGCGCGCCCCAGATTCGCGCTCATTGCGCCGACTGCCACACACGCGACGGCCGCGACCTGAAGTACTTTAACTTCTCCAACCGTTCGATCATCGAGCGATCGAAATTTCACGGCCTTTCCGCAGAGATAGGCGAGCAGATCGCGAGCTACATTCGATCGTTGCCAGTGCCCAATCCCGGACGGCCATGGAATCCTCCCTATCAGCCGGGTCCGGGGCTCGACGCGCAACCGGTAAGCCACTGGGCGGCCGGTGCAGGACTCTCATGGGTGCTCGAACGCGATCAGGACTCGCTACCCTTTCTGTTCCATTCCGCGGGAGAAGGCGGCGAGCTGCGGATCACCGCCGATGCCTTCCGTCCCGACGGAAATTTAAATCCGCGCGAAATCCCCATTTCTCTTCAGTTGCCGGATTGGGGACACTGGCTGCCGCGCGTGCATCCGGTGGACGCTTGGGGCGCGGACTTCCTTCATAGCGATCTGTATCAGGCGTACGGCGATCCGGAAGCGCCCGCGCCAGTGAAGTCGAAGGGCCGCGGCGGCGAACCGCAGAAGGGCGTGCGCGCCCTGCTGGAATCGCGCGATCTTTCGAAGCTCATCGCGTCAGGTGAGGTCGTTTCGGCTTTCGATCGTTGGTCCAAGGCGCAGCGGAAATTTCTCGCGGGGCGAGTGGAGCGGACGCCGGGAGGCTGGTCGCCGGAACTGACGGACAAGGTTTATTCCACGCAACTCTGGCAACTCACGAAGACCTGGGAGATGTCCCAGGAGTTCGGCCTGGAGGAACGTGGACGCGAATACTATGGCGCCTCGGGAGAGCCGCGAACCTGGCTCAATACCGCGTCGTTGGCCACGGCTCCGGCATCGGCGGGCGTGCCGGATGGTCCGGCGGGGATGGGTGGCAGCGCGCTCACCAACGAATACTACGACAATGCCTGGTATGAGGTACAACTGCTGGTGAATAGCGGCAATCACCGGCATCACACCCGCGAGCCAATCGACTGGGTATACGTGGTGGATCGCTGCAAGGCGATGTACCTCGAAAGCCGTCGCCCGGAACCGGCACGAGTGCTGGTGGCTGTGGTAAAAGCGATGCAGTCGGCCGACCCGAAGGTCGGGCCGGACAATCAGGTGCGAGGATGGCGGCCGGACGACACGGTCGACCCACGAATCCTGGTGAACAGCGATTGGGCCCCGATCTTTCAAGCGCTCGATCCAGAGGTGCGCAGGGCGATCACGGAAGCGATGCTGACGGCCTGGCTCGATAAGAATACGAAGTACCGCACGGCGCAGTATTTCAATCAGGGGACGACCTCGTTGACGCAGGCGTATGCCCTTCCGAAAGAGCTAGGCGGAATTTCGGGTGGGAATGTCTGGCTGGCGGCGCCGCAGTTTCAGGCGGCGGGTGTCTCGCCGGACACGGTGGCGCGGCTGGTCAAGTGGGGACGCTCGTATGCCAATATGGCGGCGAGCTTGCATTACTGATCCGGTGAGTTACCTTCCTCAATACTCCAGGAGCTTCTCCATCTCCTCTGTAAGGCGGTCGGTTTGCGGGAGAATCGCTGCCTCGAGTTGCGGGTGGTAGCCCACCCAGGTATCCAGCGCGCCAACGCGCCGCACCGGGGCGTCCAGGCGATCGAACAGTTCGTCGGCGATGCGTGCGGCGATCTCTGCGCCGTATCCCCACGAAACGCAATCCTCGTGGGTCACGATCACCCGATTGGTTTTTTCCACCGACTCGCGAATGCACTCCCAGTCATAAGGCGCAAGTGTTCGCAGGTCCAATATCTCGATACTGGCATCGGGCTTCCGCCGTTCCACTTGCGTGGCGGCTTGCAGCGCTTTCTGCACCAGCGCGCCGTAGGCAATCACGGTCAGGCTCTTGCCCGGCTTGACGCTCCGCGCTTTGCCGAACGGAATGGTGTAATCCTCGCCGGGATGCGGAGAACGATTGTACGGCTCGCGGTAAAGTCGCTTGTGCTCGAGGAACATCACCGGATCGTCGGACCGTAGCGCCGTGCGCAGCAGCCCGCATGCGTCCAGAGCGTTGGAGGGCATCACCACACGCAGGCCGGGAATGTGGGTGAAGGTCACCTCGCCGCACTGGCTGTGATAGATCGCGCCGCCATTCAGGTAGCCGCCGATGGCCACCCGAATGATGGCGGGGCATGAGAAGTTACCGTTGGATCGCCACCGCATCGTGGCCAACTCGTCGCGGAGCTGCATCATCGCCGGCCAGATGTAATCGAAGAACTGAATTTCCGCAACCGGCTTGAGTCCGCGCGTGGCCATGCCGATGGCGCGCCCGACAATCGACGCCTCGGCGATCGGCGTGTTGAAGCTGCGCTTGGGGCCGAACTCCACTTGAATCCCCGCCGTAACCTTAAAGACGCCGCCTTTGCCTTTTATCTCCGATAGACTCGCTTCTCGCGAGCAGTCGGCTACATCCTCGCCGAAGACCAGAATGTCGTGGTTGCGGCGCATTTCCTCGCGCAGGGTGGCGTTGATCAGGTCCACCATGGTCATCGGGTTGCCATGGAATTGGGGTTTAGACACGAATTCGGCAGACGTGGGGTCGACGTCATCCGAATACAGATGCAGCAATGCCGTTCCGGGCGCGGGAGGCTCGTCGCGGAGCGCCTGTTGCGTCGCCTGATGCACCTCTTCGTCGACCTCATGCATGATGCGTTGGACCATCTGGCGGTCCATGACTCCCTGGTCCACTAGAAACTTCGGAAAGCGGATCACTGGGTCCCGCTCCGCCTCGAGTTTACGCTCGGCCGGCGTTTTGTAAAGGCGCTCGTCATCGGAGAGCGAATGGGAATAGGGGCGAATCACGTGAGCGTGCACTAATGCCGGGCCACCTGTGCGGCAATGCGCCACCGCAGCCTGCATAACGCGGTACGAGGCCAGGAAATCGGTGCCATCCACTTCCTGACGGAAGAGCCCGGGGAATCCTGAAGCCAGTTGCGAGATACTTCCGCCCGCAGTCTGGCATTCCACCGGCACGGAAATGGCATAACCGTTGTCCTCGATGAGGAAGAGCACTGGCAACCTGCCGAGGCAAGCGGCGTTTAATGCCTCCCAGAACTCTCCCTCGCTGGTGGCGCCGTCGCCCGACGAGACCAGCGTGACCTCATCAGTGCGCGGGTCGCGATACCGGCCGCCCTCGGCGCAACCGATGGCTTGCACGAATTGGGTTCCAGTAGGGGATGAGGAGCTGACGATATTGAAGCGGCGATTTCCCCAGTGAGAGGGCATCTGGCGGCCGCCTGAGGCGGGATCCTCCGCGGCGCCAACGGCTTGCTGCAGCATCTCGTGGGGGGTAACTCCCAACGCCAGGCACAGGGTCCGGTCGCGGTAGTAGAGGTAGAACCAATCGTGGCCGGGACGCATGGCCATCCCTGCCGCCGCTTGGATCGCTTCGTGTCCCGCGCCGCTGATTTGAAAGAAGATGCGATTCTGGCGCTTCAGCGCGATCTCGCGGTCGTCCAGGCGGCGGGCCGTGTGCATCAGCCGGAACGCGCGAATGAGATCTTCTGCATCGAGCCCCTCAAACTGGCCCGCTGCGGCGGACTGCTGTGTCGTCGGAGTGGTGGCCACCGTTCGCTCTTTCCCCCCAATCCAGTGTACGACGAAGTGGCAGACCTACCGCTCCGTGGTGTGGGCCAGTTTCGCCGCGCTGATCGCCTGTCCGATGTGCCGCTGGGTGTGTTCGGCGATATGCGTCAGAAGCCCGATCACGGTGGTAGGAAGTTGTTTGCGTCCGACGCCGCGAACCTCCGCGAGGCTGGCGACGTCGAGCGAACGGACAATCTGCTCGGCCTGCTGAAATGCCCGATCCAGCGCGGAGAGCAATTCTTCGCGTCCGGGGCCGGGGTGCACATCTTCCGACCGGAGTGCCGCCATCTGCGCGTCGTTGAGCGCGCCGCGCTGCAGATACGTCATCAGACGGTCGGTGCTGCCGGCGATATGGCGGATGTGGAATCCGACCGAACCAAAACCGTGCGGGCGCTCCCAAATTTGGGTGTCGGTGAGTCCTTCGGTGTACTGGCGGAGATCCTCGCGCGCCTGCTGGAAGGTATAGAGAATCGGGGCGACGAGCGGGTTCACGCCGGCGGCCGGTCCGCGCAGCCAGGGTTCCGGAAGGCTGTCCATATCTCCCAGTATGCACTTGCTGGGCGGTTCTTGACATCGAACTACATACATAGGTCAATGACGACATTGCGGATGCGGTTCCAGTTTCGGCCGCTTCGTGGGTAGACGGAGTGAGCCAATCTTTCGTGATGCCTGACGCCGGGCCGCTGTTGGCCGCGGCTCCGCGTACCTCGGAGCGTTTCCGGTGCTCGTGTGGGGCATTTGGCTCTGCGGCTTCGTGCTGATTGGCGCGGGCTGGCTGTCTTCGTGGATGCGCGCTCATCGATCTGGAGTGAAAAACCGGCGGCTTGGCAGACGCCCGAAAAGCAGCGACACGAGTGTCGACGCGGCAAACAGAAGTGCTTGCGCCACGGCTTGGTACAATCGCAGTGATGCCCAACGAGACTTACGCCGTATTCGATACTACGGAAGGCCGTTTCAAGATCAAGCTTTTCGCCGATCAAGTGCCTAAGACCGTGGAGAATTTTGTCAGCCTGGCGGATGGAACCAAGACGGGTAAGCCGTTTTACGACGGCACCGTTTTCCATCGCGTCATCCCAAGGTTCATGATTCAGGGCGGCGACCCGGAAGGCACGGGACGCGGCGGTCCAGGTTATCGATTCGACGACGAATTCCATCCGCAACTCCGGCATTCCAAGGAGGGAATCCTCTCCATGGCGAATGCCGGAAAAAACACCAACGGAAGCCAGTTCTTCATCACGGTGGCGCCGACTCCCCATCTCGACAACAAACATAGCGTCTTCGGCGAAGTGGTCGAAGGATACGACATCGTGAAGAAGATCTCCGAGGTTCCGACACGGCAGGACCGGCCGGTGAAGGAGGTCCGCGTCAACTCCGTGAAGATCGAGCGTAGCGGCCAGTAAGCCCGCGGCGCGCCGCCCCGACCTATGCGACTGGCGATCTTCGGCGGCACCTTCGATCCGATTCATAACGCGCATCTGGCAATCGCGCGGCGAGCTGCCGCGGAAGTCCGTCTCGACCGTGTACTTTTCGTTCCCGCCGCGCGTCCTCCGCACAAGGGCGGTGGTACTCACGCCGCCTACGACGACCGCCTGCACATGGTCGAACTGGCGATTGCGGGCGAACCGCGATTCGAAGCATCGCGCCTGGAAGAAGGCACGGCTTTCAGCTACTCCATCGACACGATTGAAAAAGTGCACCGGCTGCTGGAGCCCGGCGACGAGCTCTTTTTCATTATCGGGGCCGATGCGTTCGCGGAGATTCGGACCTGGCGGCGCTGGCAGGACGTGGTACGAGCCGTGGATTTCATCGTAGTGAGCCGCCCCGGGCACCAATATGAAATCCCACCCGGGGCCCGTGTGGAGCGGCTCGACTCTTTGGAATTACGAGTCTCTTCGTCCGAAGTTAGACGCTCGCTCGGAGCGAATGAGTACAGTGACGCTGTGCCCGAGCGTGTTCTTGAGTACATTTTGAGCCATAGCTTATATCTAAACGAGAGTAAGATGGAACGGTGAGCGGTGCTTTCTTTAGATACACCCGTGTGTCACGAAGTCACCGCTTCTATCTGAGTTGTCACCGCATAAATTCTTGCCGGGTCGCATCCAGGCGGCGGATGTCGAGCTGGCGTAATTCCCACTAAGTCTCTGGCCAGTGAGGAACTTAGCGGCGGAAATCGGGTTGCCGCCGCTCCACATTTGCAGGACTAACCGCGATGACGATCGGAAGGGATCTCTTTGGAAGGAACCTTGCTTTTACTGGTCCGGGCGCTGCCCGGCCGAGATCCGCTGTATCCGAACGCCCGCATCTTGACTGGAGGTTTGTTTTGAAGAGGTCGTTGACCGTTTCTATTCTGTTTGTACTATTTGGCGCAATCGCGCTGAACGCTCAGCAATTGAGCGTGGATAAGTCAACCTTGAATTTTTCCGTCCAGGCCGGGGGCGCCGCAGTGACCCAGACGCTAAATGTGACCGGCTCCGGCGCATTCACCGCCCTTTCGGACGCGTCCTGGTTAAAAGTTAACCCGACGAATGGCTCGGCTCCCTCGGGACTGACAGTAATTGCCGACCCGACCGGCCTCGCGCCGAATGTCTATAACGGGGATGTCTTTATCTTCGGCTCGGGCTCCGGATCGAACCAGATCGACGTAAGAGTCACTCTTACTGTCAGCAGCATCTCGGTAAGTCCGACGTCTTTGTCTTTCGCTTACCAGATGGGCGCGAATCCTCCACCCAATCAGTCCATCGCGCTCTCAGGACCGCAGACTGGGTATACTGCTACGGTCAGCACTACTGGTAACTGGCTCCAAATATCAACCGGCGGAAGCACACCCGGCACCACGATCAGCGGCACTTCTCCCGGATCGATTACAGCCTCGGTGAACTTCAATGCGTTGGCAGTGCTGCCTCCCGGGACCGCGGGCGGAAGCATTATCATCACGCCGGTTACAGGCGTCGCTCCGATTACCATACCGGTCAGTGTGCAGGTTACTAATGCTCCTCCGGTGACGGTGAGCCCGAACTCGGTTTCGCTGGCCTATCAGATCGGCGGAAGCAATAACAACGCCTCGCAGACGATCAGCCTCTCCACCACTGGCATTCAGGGAATCCCGTTCACCGTGGTGCTTACGGCGGACTTCAATCCCTCGGGGCGCGTCTGGTTCACGGTTTCACCTCCCAGCGGCGGAACGATCCCAACCAACGGGAGTACACCTCTTACCATCGCTTATGACCCAACCGCCATCTTGCCTGCCCAATTAACACCTTACACGGGTAAAGTGACTTTGCAGACACCGGCGGGAACTCCTACGCAACAGGACATCCCAGTATCTCTGCTCGTTTCCAACTCTCCCTTGGTGAGCCTGTCCGCGAACACACTCAACTTCACCTACCAGCTCGCTACCGCCACTCCGGCAGCGCAAAACGTTACCGTGAACAGCACCAGCGGTGCGATCCCCCTGACCTTGGCCGCCTCCACCGCAAACAACAGCGGCAACTGGTTGACGGTACCGGCAACCGGCACCGCAGGCACGCCCTTCGCCGTCGGTGTGAATCCCACCGGGCTCGCTCCGGGGACGTACACCGGCACGATCACGGTGACTGCGAGTGGAGCCGGCAACAGCCCGCTGCAAATCGCGGTCACGCTCAAAGTAACCAACGACCCGGTGATCGTAATCTCGTCGAATGGCTGCTCTACGGGTACATTCAGCTCCTGTCCGATGACCTTCCCGGTGCAAATCGGACAAGCGCCGATTCCCTCCCAATTAATCCGCATCACCAGCAGCACCGGCGCGGCGCTCAATTACACCGCCACGGCGCAGGTGACCTCCTGCGGCGGGAACTGGCTCACACTGGCCGGTCCGACCTCGGGAACCACCGATGCCACGTTTAGCGCCACCGCGGTGGCGACGAATATCGCGGCAGGCAGCAAGTGCACCGGCACGATCTCGATCAGCGCGACCAATGCCTCAACCGGCGCCGCCGCACCTAACAGCCCCCTCCAGATTCCCGTGACGCTCTATGTCAGCAGCACGGCTCTGTTGGAGACAAGTCCCAGCGCGCTGACGTTCATGGGGCAGTTGAACGGCCCCACCACAGCGCAGCAGACCATCAATCTGTTCAGCACCAGTTCCACCGATGCGTTGACCTACACGGTTTCGACCACCACGGCAAACAACGGCACGTGGCTCTTCGTGAGCCCCTTGAATGGAACTGCGGCGGCTACCGGCAGTTCGCTTACGGTGCTGGCCTCGCCGGGTATCCTCTCGGCTGGAACCTATACCGGAGCGATCACGATCACGGCGACGGGTCCAGGCGGCGCGGCAGTAGCCGACAGCCCGGTGACCATCCCGGTGGTGTTCCAAGTGAACGCCGGCACCATCTCGGCCACCCCGACCACGCTCAACTTCACGCAGGTGGCGGGCGGGACGGCGCCGACGGCGCAGACGGTTACGGTCTCCGGCGCGCCGAACGCGATCAATTACACGGTCACGGCTACCGCCGACAACGGTGGCACCTGGCTTACGGCGACCTCCGCGAACTCCAGCACCCCCGGGACGGTTTCGGTTTCGGCTAGTGCGGGAAGCCTCGCAGTCGGCACTTATAACGGCCACGTCACCATCACCGCAGCCACGCCTCCTGGGGCGTCGGGGAGTCCGATCACGATTCCCGTCACGCTCAACGTGGTGGCGGCGCAGACACTCACGGCCTCGCCCAACAATGTCAGCTTCAACTACATCACGGGCACGACGGTCCCGGCGAATCAAACGGTGACGGTCTCCTCCACGGGAGGAGCGGCTCCATTCACTGTGAAGGTCGATCAGGGCACCGGAACCTGGTTAACGGTTACGCCCACCAGCGGCAACACTCCGGGCACACTGACGTTCGCGGCGAGCCCCACCGGACTCGCGGCGGGCAAGTACACGGCCACGGTGACGGTCAGTTCCACCTCGGCCTTGACTCCGGCGACGGTGACGGTGACTCTGACGGTCTCCACCCCAGTGCCGCCGTTGGTTACATCCATCAACAACGCGGCGAGCTATGGAACAGCGGGGGTCTCGCCCGGAGAGAACATCGTAATCTTTGGCACTGGCCTCGGTCCTACGGCCCTGGTTGCCGGCACGGTGACCAACGGCGTGTGGAATACCAGTGCAGGCGGTGTCTCGGTCACGTTCGACGGGGTGCCGGCTCCCGTTATCTACGCGTCGGCTCTGGCTACCAGCGTGATGGTGCCGTACGGCGTGGCGGGCCGGGCTACAACGTCCGTACAGGTCTCCTATCAGGGCGTGCTTTCCACGCCGCTGACTTACAACGTGGTGCAAGCAGCGCCGGGCATCTATTCCCAGAATTCTTCGGGAACCGGGCCGGGCGCAATCTTGAACCAGGACAACAGCCTGAACGGCCCCGCGAAACCGGCAGCAGCTAACTCGGTGATCGCGGTCTATATGACAGGGGAAGGTCAGACGACTCCGGCTGGCACGGACGGCGCTCTGGCTACGACCTTGAATAAGCCGCAGCTGCAAGTTACGGCTACTGTCGCCGGGATTCCCGCGACCGTCCAGTACGCTGGTTCGGCTCCTGGCGAGATCTACGGGGTCATGCAGGTGAATATTCAACTCCCCGCAAACACGCCATCCGGCCCACAACCGATTGTTATTAATGTGGGCAGTTTCAGTACACAGACTGGCATTACCGTGGCAGTCCAGTAAGCAAGCAGGTTGATTTCCTTCTTCAGACGCCGGCGGAAACCCCGCCGGCGTTTTCTTTTGTGGTGAACGTGTGGGATAAGTGAAATCAAGACAGCAACGTCGAGTAACTCGCCACGGTGCTGAAGTTGGTGCGCGCCCGAAAAGCGTCGACAGGATTGTCGACGCGGCAAACAGGAGTGTTCGCGCCACGAGCGCACACGAAAGGGGGACGGAGACGGTCAGTTGCCGCTGAAGTTCGTCAGCACGATGAAGATGCCGGCGAACACGACCACTGCAAAAGCCGCCGTGATCGCGAGTTGAGTGTATGTGAGCCCGGCGATGGAGTCCTTATGGGCGACGACGGTTTCCTGTGTGGGAAGAGGCTTGGCCATGGCGGCCTCGCGGGTCTTCGGATCGTGAATCTCCGCCGGAAGCATATCCATCTTATGCAGCTTCACGGAACGCACCATGTAGCCGAAGGTCTGATTGTGCGTCAAGATCTGGCGAAACTTGCCGGGATCGTCAAAAACCACTACCAGATCACCGGTCTTCAGGCGGGCCAATGGCGCCGATTTCAGGTCAGGCTGATCGTACACGGTCGCGTCTCCCAAAAGGCGATGGACACGACCCATCGGGCTGCCAGTGGTCAGCACCGAGAGTTCGTCCTGCCCCATCGAGTCGGCGGTTCCCGGTGTTTTCAGAGCGGGATGGTCCCGGCCAAAATCGCGGCCTACGCGGGCGGCCTCTTCGAGCACTGAGATCGGAACACCGCCGTTGAACTCCATCAGCCGGTTGATGCGGGTCTCGATGGGCGGGTGTGTCGCGAGCACGTTGCCGCGGAACAGACTCATCAGGCCCTCTACCTGGGCGGGGTCGGAAAAATACAGATGCGAGATCAGTCCGTTCGCGCCGGGCAGTGCCGATCCACAGCCGCGGATCTTCGCCAAAGCGCGCAGAAGGCCTTCGGGATAGCGCGTCAGGAGTGCGGCGTCCGCATCCGCCTGAAATTCGCGGCTTCTGGAGATGGCCGCTCGAATGGCCGCCGCCAAGACAGGCGCGATGAAGAAGACATACACGTAAATCGGGGCGAGCGCCAGGGTGTACGGGACGCGGAAGCGGCCGCCGGCGGGGCTCCAGGTGTTCGTGGATTGCCGGCGCGCCTGCAGATAGCGCTGCCGCATCAGATAGGGAAGGCGCAAAAAGATCGCGATGCTGGTGACAATCGTATTGAGGCGCGTGTCGCGATTTCCAATGTGCGACATCTCGTGCGCCAGGACGCCTTCCAGTTCGCGATGTTCGAGCAGCGCCAAGAGTCCATGAGTGACAGCCACCACCGATCGCGAGGGGTCCATACCGGCGGCAAAAGCATTGGGAACGGGCGAATCGATCACGTACAGTTTGGGCACGGGAAGACCGGCGCCGATAGAAAGATTCTCGAGGAGGCGTTTCGCCTCTGCCTCGGCCGGGCCCGCGGGACGGGCCCCGCACATCGCCAGCACCTGGGACGTGGGTGAGGATGCCAGGCTCCAGAACATCAGACCCAGAACACCCATTAAGCCGAATGCGAAGACAATTGTTACCTTCCACTGCAGAATCTCGTTCTCGACGCGGGTGCGGTGAATCTTGGCGAGATCGGCCTCGATTTCGCGCTCCACAGCACTATCGTATTCGGTGCGAACGCTTCCGGGCGGCGGTTGGGCAGCCAGCGACTTCTGCAGCCGTTCGTCGATGTCTGAGCTGATTACGTGGTGGCCGAGCTGTGACAGTGTCCACTGTGCGGCCAGGTAGCTGAGTCCGGCTATGAAGGGGACGATAGACAGGATCGCTATAGCCACCAAGAACACCGTCTTGCGGCGATTCTGTGCGATCCGATCGTAAACCAGTACGGATTGTGTCACGGTCGGCGTCATATTCAGACCTTCGCGAAGTTCACCTGAATGTCTTCGTTGACACTGGGTTCAGCAGTAAAGAAGGTTACCGGCTCAAAGCGGAACCAACTGGCCAGCATGTTCGCCGGAAAGGTTTGGATGCGGGTGTTGTACGACATCGCATTCTGGTTGTAAAACTGGCGGGCGTAGGCGATCTTCTCTTCGGTGTCCGCCAGTTCTTCCTGAAGCTGTGAGAAGTTTCCCGCGGCCTTGAGCGCGGGATAATTCTCCGCGACCGCCATCAGGCGTCCGAGCGCCTGGGTCAGGATTCCGTCAGCAGCGGCAGAAGCCGCCGGGCCTGAAGCCTTGGCCAAAGCGCCACGGGCTTGAGCCACCTCCGAGAAGACCTCATGCTCGTGAGTCGCGTAGCCGCGCACGGTTTGTACCAGATTCGGAATCAGGCTGGCGCGACGTTTCAATTGCACATCGATTCCGGACCAAGCCTCGCGCGTGCGGACTCGCGCTCGGACTAACTGGTTGTAAAGAGAGATCGTAAAAAGGATCATCAGCGCTGTCAGAGCGACCGGAATCATCGCCATGAAGATCGCTGACGTCCTGGCAGCCTGCAGCAGCAGTAAAGCAGTCAGCATAGTGGAGAGCCGTCTCTTTCGTGAACGGGTTCAGCCAAGATGTTGACCTGAATCTAGGGAATTGTCTTTACTCCTCTTGGTTAGTAATCGACGCTAACCTATGGCAAATATGGGGATTTGCAGCCTGCGGGCACGCCGCGGAGCGGCTTGGTGTACTTATAGCCACGGCAAATATACACATAGTGGCTATAATGAGAAGCGATGACGAAATCCGACCTTCCCGATCCGGCTTCCCTCTTGCCTCTGCCCGAGGCGACCTTCCACATCCTGCTGGCGGTTTCCGACGCCGACCGGCACGGTTACGCCATTATTCAGGACGTCGCCGTGCGCACCGGCGGCCAACTCAAGCTGAGTGCCGGAACCCTCTATCGCTCCATCGCGCGCATGATGGAGCAGGGGCTGATTCTCGAAACTCGCGAACGTCCCGCGCCCGATCAGGATGACGAGCGCCGGCGGTATTACCGGATTACGCCATACGGACGCGAGGTGGCGCAGGCAGAGGTCCGGCGGTTGGCGCAATTGCTCGACCTGGCGCAGGCCAGCGGATTTGTCACGGGGAGGGCGTGATGCGATTTTTCCGGCTGCTGCTGCATTTGTACCCGGCGTCGTTTCGCTCGGAATATGAAGACGAACTCGCAGAGGTCTTCGCACGGCGTCTTCGCGACGCATCGTGGTGGGGATCCCGCTTGGGAGTCGCTCTGGACGCGTTCGTCGACACGGTCTCGAACGCCGCGGCCGTGCATTGCGACATCCTGTGGCAGGACGTTCGCTTCGCCATGCGGGTCTTGGTGCGGGCGCCGGGATTCACGTCGACCGCGATCGTAGTTTCGGCGCTGGGCATCGGGGCCAGCACCGCGGCGTTCACGGTGACCGACCACGTGCTGATTCGCCCTCTCCCGTTCCGCGATCCGGCCCGCCTCGTGAAAGTCTGGGAGGATCAATCTCCCAATGGGCCACCCGAGTTGGAGCCTTCCCCGGCAAACTATCGCGACTGGAAGCGAACCAACCACACATTCGATGAGTTGGCGGCGTACAGCGGGCTGGCGGCGAACATCAGGGGGAACGGCGAACCCGAGCGGCTGGAAGGGGCATTGGTCACCGCCGGCCTGTTTCCCATGCTGGGGGTCCGGCCCGCGTTCGGACGGATATTCAGCGAGGAGGATGACCGGCCCGAAGCGCCTGCCACGCTTCTGCTGAGCACGGGCCTCTGGAAACGGCGATTTGGCGCCGACCCTGGCATCCTGGGCCGCAAGGTGATTCTGGACGACCTCCCTTATGTCGTGATCGGTGTGATGCGGGAGGATCTGCATTTTCCCTATCGTGGGACTCAGTTTTGGGTGCCGGCCCGCTTCAACGAGGCAGCGTACGCAGACCGCAGTGACAACTACCTGAACGTCATCGGACGGTTACGGCCGGGTATGTCGATCGCGCAGTCACAATCGGAGATGCAGGTGGTGGCAAGGCAGTTGGAGCAGACCTACCCCAAAGAAAATCTCCACTTGAAGATCGCCGTGGAATCGATGCGCGACGATGTGTCGAAGAAATCGCGAATGTTGCTGATGGCGATGCTGGGCGCGGCGTTCTGCGTGCTGCTGATCGCTTGCGCGAATCTCGCGAATCTGCTGCTGGCGCGCGCGCTGTCCCGCCGCAAGGAACTGGCGGTACGGACCGCGCTGGGCGTGGGTCGCGAGCGGATGGTGCGGCAGCTATTGACCGAGAGCTGTATTCTTGCCTTCGCGGGCGGCTCTCTGGGAGTGCTGTTGGCGTTCAGCGCCCTGCCGCTATTGGCCAGGCTGGTGCCCAATGGGCTGCCGATCGCCGAGGTGCCGGCGGTGGACCTGCGAGTATTGGGCTTCGCGGCTGGCATTGCCTTGCTCACAGGGATCGGGTTTGGCGTGCTTCCGTCCTTGCGTGCGTGTGGGAGTGTGGATTTCGCAGGTTTGCGGGAGGGCTCCCGCGGCGGCGTGGGCGGACGCAAGGAGCGGCTGCGCACAGCGCTGGTCACGGCGGAGGTGGCGGGATCGGTGGTGCTGTTGGTCTCGGCGGGTTTGCTGATTCGCGCCTTGTGGCACATCGAGACCACCGACCCCGGCTTTCGCGCCGCGGGAGTACTCACGATGCGTACGGTGCTCCCGGTGCCCAAGTATGCGAGCGGGGCGCGAAGGAACCAGTTTTACTCTCAGGTGCTGGCGGAGGCAAAGGCACTGCCCGGCGTTTCGGGCGCAGCGTACGCCAGCTTTCTGCCCATCGTCTTCGGCGGCGGAATCTGGCATGTGACGGCAGAGGGCGGGCCGCCCGAGAACGTCACCCCGCGCGACACCAGCCTGCGATTCATTACCCCGGGGTACTTCGCCGCAATGGGAATTCCGTTGCGGCTGGGCCGCGACGTTGCGGAATCCGATCAGCCGGAGAGCAACAAGGTGGCGGTGGTCAGCGAGTCGTTCGTCCGCAGGTATTGGCCTGGCCAGAATCCGATCGGAAGGCATTTTTCCATCGCCAACGCGGTGCGCGAAGTAGTGGCCGTGGCGGGCGATGTGAAGGTGCGCGGTTTGGAGCGATTCAGCGAGCCGCAGGTCTACCTTCCTTACCGGCAGCGCCCGGACAATGCCCTCGCGTTTTATGCTCCGAATGAACTGGTGGTCAGATCGACGGCCGACCCAAGCGTCCTGGTGTCGCCTCTCCGCCAGATTATCGGAAAGGCAGACCCCGAACAGCCCATTTCGGCAGTGCGCACACTGTCGGAGATTGTGGAGATGGATACGGCGTCGCGCGCCGTCCAGGTGCGAGTGTTGGGCGCGTTTGCGGCGATCGCGTTTCTGTTGGCGGGGATCGGGCTGTACGGCCTGTTGTCGTATGCGGTATTCAGCCGGTCTCAGGAGTTTGGAGTCCGCATGGCGTTGGGCGCGCAACGCCGCAGGATCGTCGCAATGGTCGTACGCGATGGCGCGCGGCTGGCATTGGCGGGCGTGATCCCCGGAGTGTGTCTCGCGTACGTAGCCGCGCGCAGTATGTCAGCGCTACTGGCAGACGTCAATCCGGCGGATGGCGCGACGTTTGCGAGCGCCGTGACGTTGTGCCTCGTCATGACCTTGGCGGGCAGCCTGCTACCGGCGGTGCGAGCGGTTCGGCTCGATCCCACGCGCGTCATGCGATCGGAGTGATCGTAGAGTTACTTTGCGCTTTCCACGAATTCGTACCGATCGCCCTTCCATTGGAACAAGTAGGTGTCGGTGGGCACGCTTCTCTGGAAGGGATCATTCTGTATCCGGACCTCTAGAACGATCCCGCCTTCGGGCGTGCCGTGGGCGTTTACGGAACCTTTGCAGATCCCGCGAGATTTGGTGTCACCGCTCAGTCCGAATATCGGGTCCGGCACTTTGGTGAGTGTCCAGACCTCTTTGAACGTGTCGCCGCTGCGTTCCACCACGTGGACGCGAGTGCATGTTCCGTTCTGCCGCTCCACCAGCAGGATCTGATGGCGCACCTTGAGGGAATCGGCGTCGAGATTCAGAAGGCGAGATCCGTCGGTGTTGTCGTTGATGCCTGCGAACATGCGGATGGCGCGAACATCGCTGACGGGAAGTCCAGTCTTCTGCGCCCACGACTGATCTTCGCGCTGGTGTTGGCTCAGAATGTAGTCTTCGTGGAATGCCCGATCCGTCTGCCCAAACGAGACGGCGGAGGAAAACAGCAAAGCG
This sequence comes from Bryobacteraceae bacterium, assembly GCA_035295745.1. GTDB lineage: Bacteria > Acidobacteriota > Terriglobia > Bryobacterales > Bryobacteraceae > JAIQFL01. Next base: position 45,777 of record DATGIL010000021.1, read on the forward strand.
ATCAGAACAGGCTTCACGGCCATCAATATAACACCGCGAGAGAATGCATTAGAATGGCAGGGTGCGTGCGCAGACTCGACAGGGCCGACTTGGCGGCCCCCCGGAATGTCTCGGCAAGAGTGCCGAGACGGCAAACCGCCGTCTTTGCGCCACGCCTGTCCGCGCGTGAAAAAATGGATCACCATTGACCGAACCCTCACTCCCGACGGCAAAACCATCGCCCTCCTGGAACATGATGGGGACTACGTCATTCAGGTGGATGGCGCGGAGCTCATGTCTACCCGCCAATATTCGTCGGAAGAGCGCCTTGCGGAGCTGGCGTGCGCGCACTTGCAGGACGTCGCGCGCTCCCGGATTTTGATCGGGGGCTTGGGTTTCGGCTTCACGTTGAAGGCGGCATTGGCGGCGGCGCCCGCGGATGCAACCGTGGTGGTCGCGGAGATCTCCCGGGCGGTGATCGAGTGGAATCACAACCCGCGATATCCGTTCTCAGCGGATGCGTTGGCTGACCCGCGGGTCATCCTACGGCAGCAGGATGTGGTGGAGGCGGTCGGGGCATCGCGCGGCATCTATGATGCGATTGCGCTGGATGTGGACAATGGACCCAACGCGCTGAGCACCGACGGAAATTTCCGGCTCTACAACGATTCGGGTCTTCGCCAGGCACGCGCTGCCCTGCGCCCTGGAGGATGTCTGGCCCTTTGGTCGGCCGCGCCCGATCCGAGTTTCGAGAGGTTTCTCGCCGCGGCGGGGTTCACCGTCACTGTTGAGCGGTCGCGTGCCCATGGAAAGCGCGGCCGTTGGCACACGATCTTCGTGGGTCGAGCGAAGTGAAGGGATCAGGGCTCTCTGCCGTAGACGGTGGTCGATGGATTGTAATTGCGCCAGTCGAACCAATAATCTTTGAGCGCGGGAAGTTGCTCGAGGCAGGCGCCTTTGGATTTGCCTGAAACGGCGCATCCTTGGAAGTTCCAACCGCTGCCGGTCGCGGCGTCCATGAAGAGTGCCTCTGCCGATGGTTCCGTGACGCGGTAGAAATCAGGTGCGCCCTCCACACCGCGAATTCGCCCGCGAAAGACACGAATGGATTCGTTGTCGGGTCCGACGACCAGCAGCACGGGCTCGGGTCCCATGCGATCTTTCACCAGCTTCTCTTGCAGCACTCGTTCGTAGAGGAACGCGCGGCTGGCGCCGAATGCCTGCACGCCCAACATCAGATCGCGCGAGGTGAGCGAATGTTCGGGGAAATCCAGAACGGTGGGCGCGCGCTTCATCCGCACATCCCAATCTTTGTGGGCATAACCGTTGGCGAATTGCGGAACGTCGTCCAGGACGGTGCCGGACGGCGCTTCCGATTTCCACGCGGCAAACGTCAACTCATCGGAGAGGACGAGGGTAAGCTGCGAGCCCTTCAGAGGCCCGGAGATTGCGGCACCGCTGATCTGCTGCCAGTACGTACCCGTCTCCTCATCGCGCATGAGAAAGTTCTGGTTGTTGATGCCGGCCAAGTGGAACGTCAGCCGCTGTCCCGAGATCGTTCTATTCCACACCAGACCGGTGTGACAGAGCGTTCAATAAGTCGCGACGACCGCCTGGCCTCCGACCACATCATTGATCACATGATGATAGGAAATATCGCGGATCGGATACGCACGCGCCTCGCCCGCGACTCGGATGGCGATGACTTTTTCGTCTCCGTCCAGGTGGGAATCACGCGCTGCGGAGAAGGAAGGGCGAGCGTCCGGATGGAACATCAGTTCGTAGACGTTGACGCGCGCAAGGACGGCGAATATCGCGGCGAAGATTGCGCCCGCCGTGGCGAGGGCCCGCCACCATTTGCCCGGCTGAAGCCGCCAATAGGAGACGCAGGCGACGAGGGCAGCGATCGCGACGAGCGCTGTGATATCCGCGCGGAATCGCGAGACCACCAGTGCCGCCGCCAACTCCCCCGCTCCCTGATGTCGGAAGGGCCGAATGACGTAAATGGGATAGGCCACTGAGAAGAGCGACACGGCCAGGACGGCCAGCATTGAGAACGCGAGAAGGCGGCGCTTCCGCTGCACGGGAATTCCCTCCGATTTGCCAGAGAATACCGGATTCAGCAGGGTGGGTCTATAGCATAAAGGGATTAGCCCGTCGCTTGCTTACGCGCGCGGCTCGTTGTCGGGAATTTGCTAGTCGCTTGCTTACGCACCTGACCCGTACAATTGGCGTGCTTGTAGTGAGTTACGAGCCGCGACCGTGAGGGAGCGAACCATTCATTTCCAATTCTCGTCGAAGAGTCCTGCCATCGCGATGTCCCCGACATCCGCGCCCTCTTTGACCTTCAACACCGCGTAATCGCCCATCTTGGGCATGCCGTAATCGCCGCGATATTCGCGATCCTCGATCGTGAGACCGGTATTAATCACGACGTACCGCGAGGGATTCAACGGGTTGGGGTAAATGAGCGCTGGAAAATGCTCCGCCGCAGCGAATTTCTGGTCTCCCATGCTGACCGACTCACGCGTCCAATGCACAGGCAGTTTGGAATTCACCTTCGCGATCCAGCGATTGCTGCCCGGGTCGCCGAACAGGACGACGTTGTAACGGGCGAAGTCGGCTTCCGTGACGTCCTTGTCGTCCACCACACGCGGATGTGCGCGGAGCCACTTGGCATAGAGACGATCGAAACGCGCGAGGGTGCGAAGGGCCTGTTGGTTCACAGCCTCGTTCCATGGTGTGCCGGTGGGACGCACCAGCAGGAACGGGTCGAGAAACGCATCGTCGATTGGGCCTTGTAGGGCGTGGACCTTATGCAACCCGGCCGGCTTGCCATGGGCGACGCGCCATCCAGCCGGTGATTTTTCGAGAGCGATCTCGGGCGACGCCTTCACGCGCAAGACTTGCCCGTCGATGTGGATTTCGGAGGCGTGATCGGTTTCACGAAGCTCCAGACGCGTGAGGTTCCTGGTTGTGATCTGGTACTGCTTGCGGCTGTCGTTGCGCTGCGCGTCGATCTCAGCTCGCTCGTAGTGCTTGGCGAGTTCTTCGAGGCTCACCCAGTAATCGCGGTTGTAGCGCGTGGTGTAGGTGAGAAAGCGAATGTGGTCGGGAGAGATCTGGCCGCGATCTCCATACTGTTTGAGGAAGGCGTCGAGGTGCTGGCGGACCTCCGGACTGGTGCCGTGCCCTGTCTGTTTGGAAATGAGAAAAATCGCCGGCGTACCCTTCGCGGCCAGATCGTTCGGATCCGGGCCTTCTGAGGGGAATCCTTCCTTCTCCAACTGCTCACGGACCTTGATGGACGATTCGAGTTGGCCGCGCGTCGGCGTGCCCGCGGGTGGGGGCGGCAGCGACGACACCTGGGTGTCGTTATCGCCATCGTGCCCGGCCAGCGGAAGGTTGAACACATTGAGCGCCCATTCGGTGTAGTTCTCCCAGATGCGGAGCGTGGCCTGCTGATAGTCGGTAAGGCCGGGCATCTGCGCGCGCCGCGACCAGGTGCCCGCGCCGATCTCGGCCGCGGCCCAACGATCGGGATAGTGCAGAGCGATGTGCCATGCGCCTTCTCCGCCCATCGAGAAGCCTCGCAGGATGACGCGCGCGGGGTCGATCTTGTAGCGCTTCTCCATTGCCTGGATCGCCTCGAAGACGTCGGTCTCTCCCGCGAAGTGCCATCCGGCGCCATTCCAGCGGCCGTAGACGTCGAGCTGGATCTGACCGAGATCGGCGACCGGCGGCCGCGACGGTCCTTGATTGGGGAACGAGTAGAGGAAATCAGCTTCGCTCAGGCGCGCCGCGCGGCCATGGAGCCAGACGTACAGGCGGGACGGCTTCGTGGCGTCGTAGTTGGGCGGCAGGCTGACTCCGTAAGGCTGGACCGAACCATCGAGGGCCGAATAGAATCCGTGAGTGCGTCGCGGGCCTGAAACCCAGGGCGACTGGCCACTCTGCAATTGGCGCGCTCGTTCCAGGCCGGTATCGAGAACGCCGATGGCATGATTGATGCCGTCCTGCGTGAAGAAATCTTCGGGGAACTCCAGAAGTATGCGCCCTGACTTCGCGTAGACCTCCACGTCGGCCAGCAGATCTTCGTTGGTATGCCGCTCCTTCAACTTGCGGACCATACCTTCGAGTTCGTCGACTTTGGATTGGATCTGGCGCTTTTCGTCTTCTGTGGGCTGTACCGAGGGCGCCGGCGCACGTCCCTGTTTCGGAGGTGCGGCGGGAGGTTGCGCCAGGATCGGTAGGAGGGCGATCACTGAGGCAAGGGTCGAAAGCGCCAGGATTGTGGATCGGTTCATGCGTGGAACTCCCAGGTTTATGCGGGCGGCAACGGCCGCGCCTGAGAGTATATCAGGAGGTAGTACGGGCCACGAGGGTGCTTCGCCCCGTAACGGATTCTCGGCGCGGCTAGACGCGTACCGCAGTTCTAATGCTGCGTCCGGTGGCACAGCGCGAGTTTGCCCAGACCAGGCAAACCGTCTGACTCCGACGGGTGCGGCCTTGTAGAACCAGGGAGTTACAAGGAATTTCCGTCGGACTCCGACGGCTTCGAGGGAAAACATGCCCGGATTGCTGAGCGGTCGCGGCCCAAGTTGAGGGCCGGCGTTACGTCAAACGCCGACGTGATTAAGGAGCAACCGCCAGGAATTCTCGGGGTAGCGTAAAGCACCTGGTTCACGAGAGCAGAGCAACAAGCAGCAAGTTTGGGGGAATACGAAATGTTACACTGTTAGCTTCACCCATGCTGTCCATAGTTATCCCGATTCACAACGAGGAGCACTCGCTGCTGCCGCTCTACGATCGTTTGACGGCGGTGCTGGAGCAGTGCAAGCGTCCCTACGAGATTCTCTTCGTGGACGATGCGTCGACAGATCGGAGCTTCGAACTGCTGGCGAACCTGGTGGAGACGGACGGCCACCTGAAGGTGATCCGTCTACGGCGCAACTTCGGGCAGACGGCGGCGCTCTCGGCGGGGTTCCACGAATCCAAAGGCGACATCATCATCGCTATGGACGGCGATCTGCAGCATGACCCAGAGGACATCCCCGCGCTTCTCCACAAGATCGACGAAGGCTACGATATCGCGAGCGGCTGGCGGCAAAACCGGGTGGACAATGCCATCCTGCGCAAGATTCCGTCGCGGATCGCGAATTGGATGATGGCCAAGGCTTCCGGTGTGGCCTTGCGGGATTTCGGCACCACGTTCAAGGCCTACCGCTCGGAAGTGCTGAAGGACGTGAATCTGTACGGGGAACTGCACCGCTTCATCCCCGCGCTGGCGAGTTTCTATGGGGCGCGGATCGCGGAGGTTCCCATCCGCAATACGCCGCGCGCGGCAGGCGATTCGCACTACGGCATCGGCCGCACGTTCCGGGTGCTGTTCGACATCCTGACGATCAAGTTTCTGCTGAAGTACTTCACCCGTCCGATGCATTTCTTCGGCACGCTGGGGCTCATCGGCACGACCTTCGGCGGCGGCATCATGCTCTACCTGACCGTTTTGAAACTGCTGGGGCACGAGATCGTGATGGCGCACGGTCCGTTGATGGTGGCCGGTGCGTTGTTGCTTCTGGGCGGGATGCTGATGTTCAGCACGGGCCTGATTGGCGAGATGATGATGCGGACGTATTTCGAGAGCCAGGATCGCCGCATCTATGCGGTGCGCGAGATCCTCACGCGCAAACAGCGCGGCGTTGCCGGCGGAACGCGGTAGACGGCCCTCAGCGGAAGGCGACTTCCGCCCCCTTACGGATCACAGAGTGGCGGGCGTATTCCGGGCGCTTCTCCGGAAAATCCGTGCGGAAGTGCGCGCCACGGCTTTCCTTGCGGGCCAGTGCGCAACGGGCGATCAGCAGTGCGACCAGCGCGGCATTCTCGTCGGCCAGCGGTTCCAATTGGCGGCATGCCTCAGTGAGCGACGCGGCATCGCGCACAATCCCGCATTTTTGCCAGGCGATCTGCCGCACTTCGGGGGATGACTCTCTGCGGGATGTCGCCGATGTAAGAGGAGTGTCCTCGGCGGGCGCGGTTTCTCGCATCGCGCGGCCTGCCCGAGCGCCAAAGACGACACCTTCCAGCAGCGAATTGCTGGCCAGACGATTGGCTCCGTGCACTCCAGTGCAGGCCACCTCTCCGGCGGCGAAGAGACGTGCGATGCTGGTCTGCCCTTCGAGATCGGTCCACACGCCGCCCATGGCATAGTGAGCGGCGGGCGCCACCGGGACCGCCTGGCGTTCGAGGTCGACCCCATAACGCAGACACGTCTCATAAATCCGCGGAAAGCGTGCGCGCGCGAAGCCTGGCTCGCGATGGGAGAGGTCGAGAAGCACGTCGGGTGCCGCGGTGCGGGTCATCTCGGAGACGATGGCGCGGGCGACGACGTCACGTGGCGCCAATTCCAGCATGGGATGGTATCGCTGCATGAAGCGCTCGCCCTGGCGATTCAACAGGAGCGCGCCTTCGCCGCGCAACGCCTCGGAGAGCAGAAATCGCGGCGCGCCTTCCACGTGCAAAGCGGTGGGATGAAACTGCACGAATTCGATGTCGCTGATGTCGGCGCCGGCGCGGTAGGCCATCGCCACACCATCGCCGGTCGCCACGTCGGGATTGGTGGTGTTGAGGAACACGCAACCGAGTCCTCCCGTGGCCAGGAGCACGGCGCGCGCGGCGATAGGGACTTCCTGACGCGCAACCGCGTCGTAGAGCAGAGCGCCGGCGGAACCGCCGCTGAGAAGCAGATCGGTGGAAGCGGCGAAGCTGCGGAAGGTGACGTTAGGGAGCGAGGCGGCCTTCTGATAGAGCGTGCGGGCGATCTCCTGGCCGGTGGAATCGCCGTGTGCGTGCAGGATCCGATTGCGGCTATGCGCAGCCTCGCGCGTAAAGGCCAGTTTGGCGCCCTCTCGATCGAATTCCGCGCCCCACTCGATCAACTCCTCGATGGCGGCGGGGCCTTCTTCGGTCAAGGTGCGGACGGCGGCGGGATCGCAGAGGCCGTCGCCTGCGTAGAGCGTGTCCTGCTCGTGCAATTCCACTTCGTCGTCATCGTTCAAGGCAACCGCAATCCCGCCCTGTGCGTACTCGGAAGAGGATTCGCGCAGAGTCTCCTTGGCGATGACCAACACCCGGCCGGCGGCTGCCAGTTCGATGGCTGCGCGCAATCCCGCCACGCCCGCGCCGATCACGAGGAAGTCGGTGTTCATCCCTACTGCGATCATAGCAAGCGCATTTTGTACACTCAGAGGAATGGAAATGGCGCACCCGTTTCGCAGCACGCTGTCGGCGCCGTTGGGCACCCACAATGCGGTGTTGCGGGCGCGCTCGCGCGTCCACGTGGTGAAGGATTTCGCGGGACCGCTTTCCATCAAGTCGGTGGTGGCGGGTACGGTGGCGTGGAGGAGCGGCGGGCGCGACCTGGTGGTGGACCGCGATTCGTTCCTGGTGCTGCGGGATGGTGAGCCGTACTCCATGAACATCGATTCGCAAACGCCCGTGGCGACACTGTGCGTATTCTTCCGACGCGGTTTCGCGGAGTCAGCCGGTGCGTCGATGGCACAAGCCGGAATCGAAGTGGAAGGCGGAAGAGCGCCGGCGATCGGACATCTGCACGCGCGCGACGAGCGCATTTTGCCTCGGATGCGGGCGATTGCGGAAGCGCCGGACATGGGAGCGCTTTGGCTCGACGAACAGTACCTGCTTCTGGCGCACGATCTGCTGCTGTTGGATCGCGAGTTGTGCCGCAGGATCGCGCAAATGCCGGCGCGGCGTCCGTCGACGCGCGAGGAGCTATTCCGGCGGGTACGCCGCGGGCAGGAGTATCTGCATGCGCACTCGATGAGCGATTTATCGCTGGCCGAGATTGCGGGCGAGTCGTGCCTGTCGCCGTACCACTTTCATCGGGCGTTCACGCGCGCATTTGGGAAGACCCCGCACGATTATCGGAATGCGCTGCGCCTGGCTCACGCGCGGAGACTGCTGGAATCGACCGGGTTGACGGTGACCGAGGTGTGCGGCGCGGTGGGATTTCAGAGCCTGCCTTCGTTCAGCACCCTGTTCCGCCAGCAGTTTGGGATGCCGCCGACCGGGGTGCGCAAATTAAGCAATTCTCGATAAGACACGCGGCGCACGCCCCGGTCATACTGCCCTCATGATTACACTTCCACTCTTACCTTTGATGTTGGCTCAAGTGAATGCGGACCGCAGCGCGCAGTTCTTTGACGCGATCCGAAAGGGAGATGCCGCGGAGGTCCGCGCGTTGCTCGCCGTCGATCCGGGGCTGGCAACCGCACGGAGAGAAGACGGCGCTACAGCGGTTCTGTGGGCGGCGTATACGCGCCATCCCGAATTGGCGCCGGTGATTCTGGGGCCGCGGGAGCCGGATTTTTTCGAGGCCTGCGCGCTGGGAAGACCGGAACGCGTCGAGCAACTACTGCGTGCGGATCTGGGCCTGGCGAAGACCGATTCCGCGGACGGATTCAGCGGCCTGGGGCTGGCGGCGTTCTTCGGAAATGTGGAGATCGGGCGTTTGCTGGTGGAAGCGGGCGCGGATGTGAATCGGGCCTCGCGCAACGCGATTCGGGTATCGCCGCTGCACTCGGCGGTGGCCAGTGGCAGCGTCACATTGCTCGATCTGCTGCTCTCGCACGGCGCGGCGCCGGATGCGGTGGAGTTTCTGGAGGCGACGCCGTTGCACTCGGCGGCGGGTCACGGGAATCGTGAAATGGTGGAGAAGTTGTTGGCGGCGGGGGCGGATCGGAAGCGGCGGACGAAAGATGGCAAGACGGCGGCGGATCTGGCGCGGCAGTACGGCCACGCTGAATTGGCAGCGGAATTGGAGAAGTAGAGCGGGACACGAAATACAGTGCCTTCAATCCGTTACTGGGGTATCGATACCCGGATTCGGTAAGCCGGGCCCCGGGAGTTGATTTGGTGGCTTCTGTGCCGGAGCCGCGATCACTGGCAATCGGCGCGGCGATGCTCGGGATCCTGCTGGTGATCACCAGAAAGCTGAGAAGAATGCAATGAAGTAGCGGATCACTGGCGCGGATCACTGCGATGTCTTTCGGGGACGCCGGAAACTCCAGCGCTGAGCCTTGCTTGCGCGTGGACTTCTTCCGATCTAGTCTGCACTACTGCCGCGCAAGTTGGGATGCGGCGGACAAGCGTTGTCAGCGAGCCGCGCGCGTAAGCAAGCGATGTCTCGATTGCTCCGAAAGATCGCTCCCTTACGGTCGCGGCTCGTAAGCGAGTCGTCGGCGTGCACACTACCAGAATTCATGGTGGCGATTGACCTGAGCGCTGACGGGCGCTTCACTGAGCCTTGCTTGCGCGACTTCTTCCTATCTAATCTGCGCTACTGCCGCGCAAGTTGGGATACGGCGGGCAAGCGTTGTGAGCGAGCCGCGCGCGTAAGCAAGCGATGTCTCGATTGCTCCGAAAGATCGCTCCCTTACGGTCGCGGCTCGTAAGCGAGTCGTCGGCGTGCATACTACCAGAATTCATGGTGGCGATTGACCTGAGTGCTGACAGGTGCTTCATGAAGCAACCGCAGATGGAGAAGTCTGCTTCCTAAAAGTTCCAAGGGCGGAGTCAACGACGCCAATGAGACAGTACAGGACCGCAATCAATATGCCGCCCAGATATCCGGCGTTCGAGGCGACGTGAATCCACGCTGGCAGGAGAATCGACCTGGTCTTGTAGTAAATATATCCCGCGATCAAAGACGAGAGGAAGATACCCTGCAGTTCGGCGGGAGATTTGGATGGTATATGAAGGAGCGAAAAGAGCACGGAACTCGCCAGTATTGCCCAGAACACCTTGGCTTTTATCCCATCCATTAGCCGGATGAACGTATCAATCGCGATCGCGCGGAAGACGAGTTCCTCCACGAAAGCGCCCAGGACGACCCACAGGAAGAAGCTTCCGGTAGCGGATAGGATGAGCTTGCCGCTGATCACGAGATAAACGTGAATGGCCGCAAGAATGGCCAGGGACGCAACGCCTCCGCGCTTAAAAGAAAGACCGTAGTCTGCCGGCCTGCGCTGTTGCCGGATCACGGAATAGGCAATCACCCCGGTGATGGTCGCCACCAGGATCATCCACAAGATCTGGATCATCAGCCGGGTCCGGAATTGCCAGGCTACCTCCATGAGGCCATGCACACGAAAATAATTGCCCGGGATGCCGATGACGACCCAGCCGCCTGTGAGGAAGAGCAGTAGTCTGTCAGAAGGTTCCAATCTTCGAATCCGACTACGGATGGCGACGATCATGCTGAGATCCACTCTCTTCTGTAATATACACGATATTCAGAGCTGTATATCGCTAATATGGCGTAAATTTGCGGCGGCGGTGAGATCCATCCGACTGTCCCACAAGGCTTGAAACGCCTTGGGCGGGGTAATCCGAGCCGAGTAACCCAGCAGGAGCTCAATAATCTTGTCAATGGCAAGGCGGGAATCTCCGCCGGAAAACGCAGTGCGTCCTTGTCACAGATCGGCATAGTGCGGCGTTTCTCCTGCGGAGGTCTTTTCATGCGTTCGAGAATGCTGGCTGCCGCCGCTTTGGTGGCTTTCGTTACCGCCGCCGGGGCACAGGTCGTGCCGGCGTTTGAGGTGGCCTCGGTGAAAGCCAGCCCATCGGCGAACCGAGGCGGTGAAGGGGGTGCACGCCAGTCGATCGAATTCACTCCTGCCACACTGACCATGAGGAACGTCGATCTGCGTTCCTGCATTCGATGGGCATATGACCTCAGAGAGTTTCAGATCGTGGCGCCCGGGTGGCTCGCCACCGAACACTTCGACATCCTGGCCAAAGCTTCGAACTCAGTCGAGTTGCAACAACTTCGTCTGATGCTGCAGAACCTGCTGGAGCGGGACTTCCAGCTAGCCGTACACCACGAGGCCAAGCAGCTTCCTGTCTATGCGTTGCGGACGACTGGCCGAGGCGCCAAGCTGCAACCTTCGAAGACGACCGGTACCGCCACCATGCGGCCGATGGGCGGCGCGCTCGAATTCCGCAACGTATCCATGGCGGACCTGGCCGACCGTCTGCCGTCACGTCCGTTCGGCTTCGACCGGCCAGTCATCGACAGAACAGAGCTTTCGGGAGCGTTCGATTTCACTATGAAGCTCGCCCAAAACGATGCGGAACTGAAGAGCAGTCTGGAGCAGCGCGAGTCCAGTCAGGACACATCGCTGTTTACCGGCGCGCTCCGCGATCTTGGCCTCCGACTGCAGCCCGAAAAAGGACCCGTGGATATCCTCGTTGTGGATCACGTCGAGAAGACACCGGTGGAGAATTAGCTCAGTCCACGCGGGCGAGGGCGAGGTCGGTGCGAACCTGCAGAATGATCGAGGTGGTGATCGGCAGGTACGCGGGATGGCCGAATTCGAGGTGCATGCCGCGGCCAATGTAGTCGCTCTTGATCATCGACCCGCCCCACGTGGAGCCGTGAATCGTCACGAGCGTGGGTTCCGGACAGAATACCGGATGTCCGGAAATGAAGGCGCGGCCACAGCCCTCGTAGCGAATTGTATAGGCGCGATTTTCGGTTTCCACTTCGAGAACGGTGCCGGGAAGGATGTCGCGCAGATGGACACCGCCTTCGATCTCAGACTGCACGATGTTGCTGTTGACCACATCGCTGAGATGGGGGCTCGGCTGAAAGAGCTTCGGTTGCGGGAAATCCGCTGAAGTCTCCATGTCCATTACCTATAGATTAGGCCATAACGATGCGGGCGGAGCAACCCGCAAAAGGGTGAATCCCCCGTCTGCTGTTGGTTATTCACTGGGACTTGCGGCAGTTTGTAACGTATCGCCCTGAGCTTTTGGCGCCCAAATGTAAAAAATCGGAATTCCGATTGCAATCAGACCCAACCCGGCGAGGGCGGGTCCTGGCCGGGTCACCAGGGTGTTCACCAGGAACCAGGCGGTGATGGCGACGAAGAGCAGTGGCGTCACCGGGTAGCCCCACATGCGGTAGGGTCGCGGGACCTCGGGCCGCTTGCGGCGGAGTACCATCACGCCGGCCACCATCAAGCCGTAGAAAATCCAGGTCGCGAAGAGAGCGTAGTCGACCAGCGTCTCGTAGGATCCGGTGACCACCAGGACGGCGGCCCACACTGCCTGCGCCGCGATGGCGAAGGCCGGAGTCTGGAAACGGGGGTGCACTTCCGCGAATTTACGAAAGAACAGCCCATCCGCCGCCTGGGCAAAGTAAACCCGCGGGCTGGTCAGGAAGCATCCATTCAGCGTGCCGAGGATCGATACCAGAATGATCAAGGAGACCACCGAGCCGCCGGCCGGTCCCAAGATGCGTTCGGCGGCGGAGGCGCCTACATGGTCGCTGGCTGCGATCTCTGGAATCGCCAGCACTCGCAGATAAGCGAGGTTGGCTAAGAGGTAGACCACCATGACGGTGGCGCATCCGATCGCGAGGGCCAGCAGCACGTTGCGCTTGGGATTCCGTATTTCGCCGGCCACGAAGCTCAACTGCACCCATCCGTCGTAGGACATGAGGCAGGCAATCAGGGCGACGCCAAAGCTGCTCAATGCGGGCACAGCGGCCGGCGCGGAGACTGTGGGTGCGGAATGCTTCGCCAGGAGGAAGGCGCCGACGATGATGACGAGAAGGCCCACCAATTTCGCGAGTGTGAAGCTCTTTTGAATAGCGGCTCCGAAGCGCACGCCGCGATAGTTGACCGCGGTGAGCAGAGCGATGACCGCGAGGCCCAGAAGTTTGGTAGCCCAGGGACTCATCGGAATGAAATAGGAGACGTACAGCCCGAAGATCACGGAAAGCCACGCCACCTGGGCCGATCGCGCCACGGCGAACATCGACCATCCGCAGAGGAATGCCGCCAGCGGACCGTACGCTTCCCGCAGAAAGACATACTGGCCGCCAGTGGCCGGGAAGGCTGACCCCAGCTCGGCGCACGCCAACGCTCCGAAAAAGCTGACTACTCCCGCGAATGCCCATACCGCTAGGATGGCTGGGTCCGTGGTCAGATTGCGCGCCACCAGGTTGGGTACCAGGAAGATGCCGCCTCCGATCACAACTCCAATGACGATTGCGAGGGAATCGATCAGTCCCAGCTTACGCGGTAGCTCGGTGGCCATCCATCGAGTCTAATACCAACCGTGTCCTAGCAGGCGCGCACTTGCACAATGAGGGAAGTGGTGATGGGCATGTAAGCAGGGTGCCCGAATTCAAGATGCATGCCCCGGCCGATGTAGTCGCTCTTGATCATGGTGCCTCCCCAGGTGGAGCCGTGAATCGTCACCAGAGTCGGTTCGGGACAGAAGACCGGATGGCCGGAGATAAAAGCGCGGCCGGAGCCTTCGTAGCGGATCGTGTAGGCGCGGTTTTCGGTTTCCACTTCGAGCACGGTACCGGGCTCGACATCGCGCAGGTGCACCCCACCTTCGATTTCGGACTGCACGATATTGCTGTTCACCACATCGCTGAAATGCGGGTTGGGTCGATACAGCGTCGGTTGCGGGGTGTCCGCTGCCGTGTTCATAAGTTTGTAACTCCAGATTATTCCATAAATCGGCTGGATGGGAATCCCCTGTGTGGGTAGTCGGGGCGGATTTCTTGGGGGTATTCGGGGCTGGCTATTTGCAGGTGTCGATGACGACCTCGACTCGGCGGTTCTTCTGCCGCCCTTCCGGATCGTCGGAACCGTCGGGTTTGGCGTTTGGCGCGACCGGGCGTTTGCGGCCGAAGCCCTCGACCCTGGCTGCGGTCTCCTCGGAAAGGTGTTGTTCGATCAGCCAGGCCCGGACTGCTTTGGCACGGCGCTCGCTCAGGTCCTGGTTGTAGGCGTCGGAGCCGACGGCGTCGGTGTGGCCTTCGATGACGATGGGATGTTTGCCTGCCTTTTGGATCAGGGGCCCAAGTGCCGTCAAGGTCTTCTTGGCGTCGGGGCTGAGGACCGACTGGTCAAAGTCGAAGAGCGCGTCGGCTCCCACCACGAGGCGCCGCTCGCAGGGTGTCGCGTCGATGGCACGAATCGCCTGAATGCCCTTCGGCACCTGGATCGCGCCGGGCTTTTGCCAGTTTCCCTTAGGCTGCTGAATCTCTCCGGGCTTCTGGATCTGGCCGTTCTGCGAAACAGCGGAGAGCGCGGCCGCAAGGAACAGGAATACGACTCGCATTCCCGGAGACTAACATCCGGGCGTGCCGGAAAGCAGCGCTTCTTTGGCGTACAGTTGGGGCGCTCGCCAATGTTAATCTGGCGGGAACTCCGTTCACCAAAATTCAATGCGCCGTTCATCAACTTGACATACCTCTGCGGCTATAACTGCCCCATGCCCGATTCGCACTCGACTTTTCGACGTTCGCGTAGCATTGGCTTGCGTAGCCCTATGGCAAATGTTATTCTCATTGGCCATGCCTATTGACGTGTTCGCGATCGAAGGATTGCCCGACAGCCGGCGGCGAGGCGTCGAACAGGCCGTAGAGACCGCGGGCAGACGGCTTCCTGGGGCACATGAGGCCTGGGTAGTTCCGGCACGTGCTGGTGGCGGATTTTGTGTGCGAATTACGGGGCCCGACGGATTCTTTTGCCAAGCCGAACTGGCAGGCGATGAAACCGACGCCGAGATCAAAGACAAAGTTCTGCGCGCCCTGGAAGGGTAGCCCTGCCCGCAGCCTGCGAATCAAGCCACATCTTATAATCGAAGCGTCATGCGCCGGAGCACCATTTCGGGCTCTCTGTTGACGTTATTCCTCTACGATGTCGGGGACTCGATCCGTCTCGACGAGCTGCGGGGAATGCTGGGCGCCGCCCCGCCAGGGAGGGAGCCTCCTTTCCGCCAGCCCGCTCCCGAATATGTGACGTTCGCTCAACCTCCCGTGCTGGAAACGCTACCGCCTGTCGAGGTCTCTCAGGGCGCAAGCTTCACGGGACGCCTCGCCTATTACGACTACGGAGTCGTGACGATCCAGCTCGAACTGCCATTCACTGGGACGTGGGAAGAGATCATTGCGCTCACGGCACATTGGATGAACGCTTCCGATCTGGAGACGAAGGGCGCGGCGGCGGTGCGCCAGGCGCTGGGCAGGGTGGAAAGCGCGATTGTGAATCCCTATCGGGAGCATCTTGTGGAAGATTATTCGATCGTCCATCTCCGCTCGGTGCAGGATGAATCCGGCGCGACCATGACTGCGAGTGAGTTGATTGCGGAGTGCCCGGATCACATCGCCCAGATTGTGCGTGGAGAAAAGGCCGCGTTTTCGGACACGGAACGGGCCGAGATTCTGGAGTCGCGGATGTCGTATTATCGCGAGGATCTGCTAGTTGTGGGCTGGTCGGCCGCGTTGGTCTACGATTCACCGGAGGGCGCGGCGCCGACGATCCGCCTGCTGGAATACGCCAACACGCAACTGCTGGAATTCCGGCATTACGACGCGGTGTTGACGAAACTGCTGTCGGAGGTCTATCGCTCGCTCGAACGGGGCGGCGTGCTGGCGCGCTGGAGGATGGCACGGGATGCGGAGCGGGTCAGCACGATCCGGCTGGACGTGCGGGAGCTGACCGAGCGCATGGACAATTCGATCAAGTTCCTGAGCGACATGTTTGCCGCGCGACTGTATCGCATGGCGGCGATCAAGATCGGAGTACCCGACTACAAGACGCTGGTGGAACAGAAGCTAGAGAGTGCCGGAGAGTTGTACGGGTTTATGATGGACCGCTTTTACCAGGGCCGCGCATTCGCACTGGAATTGATGGTGGTGATCATCCTGGTGATTGAGCTGGTGTTCCTCTTCCGGGGAATTCACTGATCGGCTGTTCGGGCGAGCTTCCGTTTACCGCCGGATTTCCTTCCACTGCGGCCGTGGGGCGACGGGC
Source organism: Bryobacteraceae bacterium (assembly GCA_035295745.1). GTDB lineage: Bacteria > Acidobacteriota > Terriglobia > Bryobacterales > Bryobacteraceae > JAIQFL01. The sequence goes on from DATGIL010000021.1 coordinate 61,619, forward strand.
TGTCAGGCTTGATGCCCAGACGGCGCTGGATCAGAGCGATGGCGCGATCGACCTCGTCCAGCTCCTGCTGATAAGCAATAATCGCGGCCTGGAGGCGGGCTGGATCTTTTTTCATCGGGTCAAGTTTAGCATGAGCGGCGGAGTGTTCCGGCACGTAAGGCGGAGTTAATTAACGATATTCACACCTTTACCGCTTATTATATTCCAGGGCTGCTGGGGCGCGATCGGGGACGTCGTATTTTCAATACGTGACGACAACGCTTGCCCGTCACAACTCGCTTACGAGCGATCTCCGGAGCAATCGAGACGTCGCTTGCTTACGCGCGCGGCTCGTTGACAACTCGCTTACGAGCCGCGACCGTAAGGGAGCGATCTTCGGAGCAATCGAGGCGTCGCTTGCTTACGCGCGCGGCTCGCTGACAACTCACTTACGAGCCGCGACCGTGAGGGAGCGATCTTCGGAGCAATCGAGACATCGCTTGCTCACGCGCGCGGCTCGTTGACAACTCGCTTACGACCCGCGACCGTGAGGGAGCGATCTTCGGAGCAATCGAGACATCGCTTGCTTACGCGCGCGGCTCGCTGACAACTCGCTTACGAGCCGCGGAGCAATCGAGGCGTCGCTTGCTCACGCGCGCGGCTCGTTTGACAGCTCGCTTACGAGCCGCGGAGCAATCGAGGCGTCGCTTGCTTACGCGCGCGGCTCGCTGACAACTCACTTACGAGCCGCGACCCTAAGGGAGCGATCTTGCCTGGATTGGCACTCCAGAATCGCGCCCGCGCACCCTATGCGGTCTCGCGATCTGCTGTACTGGCCAAGCCGCGTTCGGCGATCTCGCGCTCGCGGATTCGGAACTTCTGCACTTTGCCGCTGAGCGTCATCGGAAACATATCCACGAATCGAATGTGCTGCGGCACCTTGAAGTGCGCCAACCGCGCTTTGCAGAAGGTGCGAATCTCCTCTTCATCCGCTGTCTGGCCAGCCTTTAACTTGATCCACGCGAGTACCGTCTCGCCGAGACGTTCGTCCGGCAGGCCGACTACCTGCACGTCCGCAATCTTCGGGTGCGTGTACAGAAATTCTTCGATCTCGCGCGGGTAGATATTCTCACCCCCGCGGATGATCATGTCTTTAGCGCGGCCGGTGATGCGGAAGTAGCCGTCGGGACGCATACGTGCGAGATCGCCGGTGTGCAACCAGCCTTCCTCGTCGATGGCGTTCGCGGTGGCCTCGGGTTCGCCGTCGTAACCGCACATCACCATGTAGCCGCGGGCCAACAGTTCGCCTTGCTCTCCCACAGGCACCGTGGCACCGCTGTCGGGAGCCGCGATCCGCACCTCCGTTTCAGGCAACGGCGACCCCACCGTTGTGCAGCGAGTCTCCACGCTATCGTCCACGCGCGACATGGTAATCACCGGCGCGCTCTCCGTCTGTCCGTAGCAGACTACCAGTTCGGGACAATGCATCTCGCTCACGACGCGCCGCATCACTTCGATCGGACACGGCGCGCCCGCCATTACACCGGTGCGCAGAGACGAGAGGTCAAACCGGCCGAACTCGGGATGCTGCAACTCCGCGATAAACATCGCGGGAACGCCATACACCGCCGTGCACCGCTCCTGCGCGATGGCGTCAAGGGTGCAGACGGGATCGAACGAGGCGCCGGGAAGCACCGCGGCGGCGCCGGCGGTCGCGGCGGCCATGGTGCCGATGACGCATCCAAAGCAGTGGAACAGTGGCACCGCGACCGCGATCCGGTCCTTTTCAGTGAGCCGCATGTATTGGGCGATGAAGCGGCCGTTGTTGACCAGGTTCACGTGCGTGAGCAGAACACCTTTGGGTGTACCGGTGGTGCCGGAGGTGTACTGCATATTGGCCGGCGCATCGGGGTCTGGCGAGACGACGATGCCATCCGGTTCCCGCAGGAACGCGGTCCAATCCGGACTGTCGAAATAGATGATGTGATCGAGTACCAGCTGCTGTCCCGCGCGCGACTCCTCGAGGATTGTCTGGTAATTCGCCCGGCGGTCCTCACGATGCAGGAACAGTGCGCGTATTCTCGACCGTCGCAGCACAAACGACATCTCGTGCGAACGATAGGCGGGATTGATGTTCACCAGGACGATGCCGGCCAGCGCACTGCCGAACTGGAGCATCGTCCATTCCACGCAGTTGGACGCCCACACGCCTACGCGGTCGCCAGGAGCGAGTCCGAGAGCGCGAAGTCCGGCGGCGGCGCGCAGCCCTTCGTGCGCGTATTGTTCCCACGTGAGACGTATGTTCTGAGGGCGCGAAACCAGCGCCAGTTCTTGCGGGAAGCGCCTGGCCGTTTCAAGAAAAACATCGCCGATCGGGGCCCTCACGATGGTCCCTTTCGGACCGCACGCGTAGCTTTCCATCCCGTTCATCTTACTCTCGTTTGGAGCCGGTGTGAGTCACCTAACCGCCTCCGTCACGAGACGTCGAATCTCAGGGAGGGACGACAGGCATGCAGATGGGAACGATCACGGGAGAAGTCCGCCAGGCGGCGCGAGGCCTACGGCGCAATCCGGCACTGGCCGCGACGGCGGTTTTTACGCTGGCGCTGGGAATTGGCGCCACTACGGTGGTGTTCAGCGTCTTTTACGCTGCTCTGCTCCAGCCGTTGCCGTTTCGCGACGCCGAGCATGTCGTGGAATTGGCCGAAACCAGGCTGGAAAAAGGCTGGACTCAGATGGCGTTTACCGAAGCCAACTTCTGGGATCTGCGGGCTCTGAATCGTTCCTTCGAAGAGCTCGGCGCCTATCATTTCGGGGATGCGAACCTGATCGGGAACGGCCCGGCGGAGAAGGTCTCCTGCATTGCGATCAGCGCCGGGTTCCTGCGGGCGCTGGGAGTAACGCCGGTACTCGGACGCGACTTTACAGAGCAGGACGCGCAAAAGGGCGCCACGCGGGTGCTCCTTTTGGGCAACCGATTCTGGAAGACCCGATTTGCCGCGGATCCCGGAATCATGGGCAAGACTCTGCGATTGGATGAGCGGCTCTACACGGTCATCGGAGTGCTTCCTGCCGGAGAACCGTGGCTGGATGAGAAGACCTATGTTCCCTTGGAGCACCCGACCGATCCGAACCGGGGCAGCTTCGAGTTCTTCGTGGTGGGACGGATGGCGCCGGGAGTCTCGATTGAGTCCGCACGAGCCGATTTGCAGCGAGTGGCAGGCATGCTCGCGCAATCGAATCCCAAGGACGACAAGGGCATGGGATTCCGCGTCGATTCTTCGGCTACCTGGGTGGCAAATGACAGCACCAAATTGGCGCTTCGGGTACTTCTGGGCGCGGTCTCGTTCGTGCTGCTGATTGCGTGTGTGAATATCGCAAACCTGCTGCTCGCGCGCGGCGTCAGCCGTCAGAAAGAAATCGCTGTCCGCACCGCTCTGGGAGCAAGCCGGGGGCGCCTTATTCGATTCGTCATGTTGGAATCGATTCTCCTCAGCGGACTGGGCGCGGCCTTGGGCTTGGGGGTGGCGTACGTGTCACTGGGCGCGCTGCAAGGGCTCGATCTGCGCATCCCCCGGCTGCTGGAGGCAGGGCTGAACGCGCGGGTCCTTCTCTTCACGGCGCTCTCAGCAGTGTTCACTGGCTTACTCTCGGGACTCGCGCCCGCGTTGCAGTCGCCTTCCACGGCGATTGCAGAAGGGCTGCGCGATGGTGCACGGCAGACCGGTAGCCGCGCGCAAGGTCGACTGCGCGCGATTCTGGTGGCAGGCGAAGTGGCGCTCTCATTCCTGTTGCTGGTGGGAGCGGGACTGCTGGTCCGCAGTTTCATTCAACTGATGAAGGTCGATCCCGGGTTTCAAACCGAGCACCGGCTGATGTTTTCCGTCAGCATGCCGGACGCGTATTGGGAAAAGGGTGTCGGCAAGCAGTTCCTGGATCAATTCTTCGAGCGCGTGTCCGGGGTGGGCGACGTGATCTCCGCGGGCGCAGTCAGCAGCCGGCCGCTCGAAGGTTCGAACCCGGGGATGGGAATCACCGCCAGCACCAATCTGGGGGCGGCGGGCCGGGATGTGCCCTGGTCGAGCTGGCGGATCGTGACCCCAGGCTATTTTCGCGCGGTTGGACTCCCGCTGCTCAAAGGGCGCCTTTTGGCAGAGAGCGACAAACCAGTGTGGTCCCAAAAAGGCGAGCCGGAGCCGCTGCGGCACGTGGTGATCAGCGAACGTCTGGCGCGTCTGCTCTTCCCCAACCAGGACGCCGTGGGCAAACACGCCCTGTTATGGAAAGGCCAGAGCAACCTGGATTCCGAGGTGGTAGGAGTCGTGGGAGACACCCACGAGCGAGGGCTGGCTTCCAGTCCCGCACTCACAGTCTACCTTCCGTACGGGGCCCGTGCCCTTGTCGGAGAGTTCGTGATCCATACCCGAAGCAACCCTCTGGCGTTGATGCCGACTGTTCGTTCGATTATCGGCAGCCTCGACCCCAACCTGCCGATCGCCGAAGTACGCTCGTTCGACGACGTGATTCACCGCTCCGTCGCGCCGCAGCGCTTCAATACGATTCTGCTGGGGATCTTCAGCGGTCTGGCCCTGCTGCTGGCGACCATCGGGATTTATGGGGTGTTGTCGTATGCCGTCAGGCGGCGGACGGCGGAGATTGGACTAAGGGTAGCGCTGGGCGCGAGCGGCGGCAATATCCTGCGGATGACGATCTCCACCGGGATGCGACCAGTCCTGGCGGGCCTGGTTGTGGGCGCGGCGGGTGCAGCCGGGCTCTCGCGATATTTCGCGTCGATGCTGTTCGGTACCCGTCCCTTCGACCTGCCGACCTGGCTGGCGGTGATAGCTTTGGTGCTGGTCACGGCGCTGATTGCCTGTTATCTTCCGAGCCGCCGCGCTCTGCGCATCGATCCGTCTGTTTCCTTACGGATTGAGTGAGGAAGTAGATGACCAGGGTTATCGCATCTCGGTTAACCATTGGGAGGTTACAGAATCGGCAAAACCCCTGATAATAAGGCTCTAGGGCTGAAATTTACACCTTCAACTGTCAGTGAAGCGAGGTCGAAATGGAACCGGTTCTTCTTGTGATTCTGTCCACCGTGGTAGGTACGGTAGTGGGAGTGTTAGTGGGGGCGATGATGACGCGCCGCAATCGCGGGCCTGCCGATACTAAGGTGACGCAACAGGCTCTGGCGTCGGTGGTGGCCGCGCCCTCAGTTACGATTGACGATGTTCGCAAATTGTTGGCGGATCGGGATCAGACGCTTCAGCAGTGCCGGGAAGACCTGGAAAAGAAGCAGCAACAACTGGAAGCCGCGACGGCCACGGCGGAGAACGCCGCCGCTCTGCAAGCCCAGGCGGAGCAACGCGTTAACGAACTGGCCTCACGCGCCACAGCGCTCGATGAGCAACTGCGTGAAGTGGCGGCGCGTGCCAGCCAGGGCGGCGCCTCCACGGAGGACGCCGTACAGAAGTTGTCCGATCTGACAGCACAGCTCGAATCTGAAAAACGGCAAAGCAGCGAATTCTCCGAACAGATCGCCCATCTGAGTGCGGAGCTGGTGCGGTACAAGGCGGCCGGCTCTGAGGCCGTCACACAGCTCGAGGCGGAGTTGGAAGCCGAAAAGCAGCTCGGGCGCGAACTCACCGAGAAGATCGCCCACATGAGTTCGGAACTCACCAACTCTCGGCTGATCGGTTCGGACCAGGCAGCGCACATTGAATCCGAACTGGAAACCGAACGCAGGCACGTCAAGGAACTGACCGAACAGGTGGAAATTCTGACGATCGATCTGAGTCAGGCGCGGCAGTATGGAACCGACGCGGACAACTACCGCTCCACGCTGGAAACGGAATTGGGCGTGAGCCGCCTGAAGATCCAGCAACTGACGGATCAGGTCGGGGAGTTGACGCACTCGCAGGAATTGGACGATCAGCAGCACCGGGAATTGGCTGGCGAGGTGGCTCGCCTGACGGCCGAACTGGCGACAGCCCGTGTGAGCAGCTCGAACGACATAGCGCAGCTGGAAGAACAGATCGAGAACGAACGCAAACAAGCGCGCGAACTGGCGGTGCAGGTGGCGGCGTTGGAGAACGACCTCACACAGGCGAAGCAGTACGGAACGGACGCGGATACTCAGCGCGCCTCGCTCGAGAGCGAGATTCAGAAGGCGACGGAGCAGGTGGCGGAACTGAGTCGTGAGTTGGAAGCGGCGAACCAGCAGGGCGGCGAACTGACCGCCGAGGTCGCCCGGTTGAACAGCGATCTGCAGACTGCGCAGGCTGCCGGCTCGGCCGCCGCAGCTCAGGCAGCCCTGGTGGAAGAGCAGCTCGGAGCCGAAAAGCAGCAGGTCGAGGCATTGACAGGACAGGTCTCCGCTCTGACGACGGAGTTGGAACAGGCCAGGAAGTACGGTGCGGATGCGGATGCGTATCGCACATCGCTTGAGGCGGAACTGGTTTCTTCCCGGCAGCAAATCCAGCAACTGGCTGAAAAGGTAACCGAACTCGAACACGTTCGCGCAGATCTGGAAGTCCGATTGCAAGAGGAGCGTCAGTCTGCGGCGAGAGGCATGGAACTTCTTACACTGGCGCAGAGCACGTTCACGGGTGCTTTCCAACGCATGAATGAAGAAAAGCAACGGCTGGAAGCGGCAGCGGCGGCGGCGAACAATCATGCTGCCGACAACAATCACGTTGCCGAAAACAATCACGTTGCCGAAAACAATCATGCCGCGGCGAGCAACTATGTTGCCGACAATAATCATGTTGCCGACAGCAATCACGTTGCCGACAGTAATCACGTTGTTGACAGCAATCATGTCGCCGTCAACCACGTCGCGGACAACAACCACGCTTCGGATTCCGTTGAGCCTTCGCCGGCTCCTGCACAGGAAGCCGAACCGGAGAGCCCCACGGCGGAAAGCCAGATGTTAGAGATGGCCTCCGAACAAGACGAAACATCCATGGCGGTGAGTGCCTGATTGTAGGCCTGATCTCAGACACTCACGGGCTTCTGCGAAACGAAGCCGTGCGTGCTCTTCAGGGATCTGACCTCATCATCCACGCGGGGGACGTCGGCAAGCTCGAAATTCTCGATGCGCTTCGCTCGATCGCCCCGGTAGTGGCTGTGAAAGGCAATGTGGACGAGGATCCGGGGGTGACGGACCTGCCGGCTACTGCGGTAGCCAAGGCGGGACGGGCTTCCCTCTACGTTCTCCACGATGTTCAGGATTTGGCCCTCGACCCGGCGGCGGCTGGGCATCAAGTGGTGATCAGCGGACATTCTCACCGGCCGGGTTGCTCCCAGCGCTCCGGCGTACTCTATATCAATCCTGGAAGCGCCGGTCCCCGCCGCTTTCGTTTGCCCGTGACGGTTGCCCGATTGGATCTTCGCCCCACACCGTGGAAAATCGATTTCGTCGATTTGGAAACTGACGTAGTTTCCCATAGCCAGGCCGCCGTAGCCGACTAATAAGGTTTCCGGCCAACCACGTTTCCGGGAGGATCATAGCGGCAGACCCAGACTTCCCGGGATCCACTCCGGGCCACCGCGCAGCCCACTTCCGTAGTCGAACTCCAGACGATTTGTGTGTAGTGGCCGCAGACGGAGCTGCAGCGATTCGATCGGTAATCGTAATCCAGCGACTCCGCAGCCCAGTCGTGCACTACATCGTCGGGTGTGGCCGCTTGGCCATGGATTTCGAAGAGATTCTCGCCATGCGAGTTGTTGGGCATGTGGTAGAAGCGGTGGCTCTTCAAAAGTGTGTCAGCCCAAGCCTGGGCGCCGGCAGCCAGCTTGTCCGACCACTTCAGGGGGCGAAGCTTCAGAGCGGTCCGATATGCGTTATGGGCCGCAAGCATCTCCGAGGCGAACGCGGAAGGTGGATGCGCAACCCGATCTTCGCCGGCCGAGAGCAAGAGTGCAAACGCGATGGCGAGAGACGTCATGGGATCGTCACTATGAATATACGCGGCTACCGTGTAGACGTTACACTGCCTTCCGTACAACACCTCAAAATTTGACCTCGCCCTGAGCTTTCATATACACTGCAAGCGATTCCATTCGAAGGACAGATCATGCAGATGATGGATCGCAGCCGCGACCGCCTTATCCTTTCTCTATTCAGTGCAGCCCTCTTAATTTACCCCGTTGCCGCACAGCGGCGCGGAGGCGGCGGAGGCGCACCCCAGGATCTGCAGTTCCGATTCATGGGCCCCGCGGTAGGAAATCGCATCTCAGCCGCGGTGGGGATTCCAGGGGACCCGAGCACTTACTATGTGGGTGCCGCCTCGGGCGGCGTTTGGAAGTCGAGCGACAGCGGACGCAACTGGGTTCCGGTGTTTGACGGTCAGCCCGCACAGGCGATCGGCGCTCTGGCGCTTTCGGTTACGGATCCCAAGCAGGTCTGGGCGGGCACGGGCGAAGCATGGGCCATTCGCGACAGCGACATGATGGGCAACGGAGTTTACAAGTCGGTCGATGCCGGCCAGACCTGGACCCACATGGGGTTGCCGGAGACGGGGCGGATCGGCCGCATCATCGTCCATCCGACCAATCCCGACATAGTGTACGTCTGTGCAGCGGGACGGCTCACGGGGCCACAGCAGGAGCGCGGCGTTTTCAAGACGACGGACGGCGGCAAAACCTGGACCCAGTCGCTCTTCGTAGACCCGAACACTGGATGCTCCGGCCTCTCGATGGACGCTAGCGATCCGAATACACTGGTCGCAGGCACATGGGAAGTGGTGATGCACACCTATGCCATGCTGAGCGGCGGGCCCGGTAGCGGTGTCTTTGTGACGCACGATGGCGGCGCCAACTGGAAGCGCATCCAGGGACACGGGCTGCCGAAGTCGCCCGTGGGAAAGATCGACGTTGCCATCGCGGCGAAAAACTCCAAGCGCGTCTACGCTTTGATTCAAACTGCCGACCAGGGCTCCGTTTGGCGGTCCGATGATGGCGGTGAGAATTGGGCGGTGGTGAACTGGCAGCGCGCATTGATCGGCCGCGCGGGCTACTACATCCGCATCAACGTGAATCCGGCGAATCCCGACGAGGTGCTGGTGGCGGACAGCAGCTTCTGGCTTTCCACCGATGGGGGAAAGTCGTTCCGCACCGTGAATTGGGGCGGCGACACCCACGACATCTGGATGGACCCCGACGGCAAACGCATACTGGTGACGCACGATGGCGGCATGTACATGACCACCGACCATGGCAATTCGTCCAGCCGTGTGACGCTCCCGATCGGACAGATGTATCACGTGGCGGTGGACCAGGACGTTCCTTATCACATCTACGGCAACATGCAGGATGACGGCACGATGCGCGGCTTGAGCACTACGCAGGAAGCCGGTGCGAACGTACCCGGCCAGAACGGCGGCGGACGCGGCGGGTTCGGCGGAGGACGCGGCGGCTTCGGGGGAGTGGGCGCTTGGGAACACAATCTGGGTGGTTGCGAATCGGGCTTCACTTTGCCCGATATCACCGACACCAATATCGTTTGGGCCTCCTGCTACGGCAACGAGGTGACCCGCCACGATATGAAGACGAATCTGACGCGGTCGGTGAGCCCCTGGCTGCACACCCTGGATGCAGCGCCGAACCAGGTGAAGTATCGCTGCCACTGGACGGCGCCGCTCGCGATCGATCCTTTCGATCACACCACGGTCTACTACGGCTGCCAGATGGTTTTGCGGACCACCAACGGAGGCGTCAGTTGGACGGAGCTGAGTCCCGATCTCTCCACCAAGGACCCGAGCCGCATCACGCCATCGGGTGGAATCGTGGGAGACAACCTCGGCCAGTTCTACGGAGAAGTGGTGTTTTCCATCGCGCCTTCGGAAGTGAAGAAAGGCCTGATCTGGGCCGGCACGAACGATGGCAAAGTCTGGTACACGGACGATGCGGGCAAGAAGTGGAACGACGTCACCGCGAATATCAAGGGACTGCCCACGTGGGGCGTGGTTTCGAAAATCGAGCCTTCGCACTTCGATGCCAACGCTGCCTACATCTGCGTGGATTTCCACCTGATGGACAATCGCGATCCGTGGGTGTACAAGACTACCGACATGGGCAAGACGTGGACGAAGATCACTGGCAATCTGCCCACAGGACCCCTGGCTTACGCGCGCGTGATCGCCGAGAATCCCAATCAGAAAGGCAACCTGTTCGTCGGAACCGGCAATGCGTTGTATTACACGCTCAATGACGGCGCAACCTGGAAGCCGCTGCAGACGGGATTGCCGCACGCGCCAGTCTCGTGGGTGGTGGTGCAGAAGCAGTATCACGACCTGGTGCTCTCGACCTACGGCCGGGGCTTCTTCATCATGGAGGACCTCACACCGCTCGAACAGGGCGTGATGGAGCAGCCGACATCGGCGGCTGCGGACGTCAAACTGGTGGCGCCACGTCCGGCCTATCGGATGGTGCGGGGAGGACGGGCGTTGTTGAGCTATTGGCTGAAGGCTGTTCCCAAAGCTCCAGTCACGATCGAGATTCTCGATTCGGCGGGCGTCGTGGTCAGCAAACTGCCCAGCGGCACCGGACGGGCGGGACTCAATCGCGTCTCGTGGGACATGCATTACGAGCCGCCGCGCGCGGTGGCGTTGCGGACCACGCCGGACGAAAATCCGCACATCTGGGAGGAGCCGCGCTTCATGAACGTCGACTCACGTCCCATCACGCACTGGGGTCTGGCGCAAGCGGAAGTCGGGCCGATTGCCGCTCCGGGCAAGTACACGGTGAAGCTCACGGTCGACGGGCAGAGCTACACACAACCTCTCGAAATCCTGCGCACACCAGACAGCCACGGTTCCGACGCCGAGCTGCAATCGTCGGTACGCCTGCAACTCAAGGTGCGCGACGATATCACCGCCGTCTCCGACATGACCAACCAGATCGAATGGATGCGCAAACAGCTCGAGGATCAGCAGAAGACGGTGCAGGGCAAAGGCGATCTTCTGAAAGCGCTGGATGGGATTAATCAGAAGCTTAAAGAGGTGGAGTACAAGCTGATCACGCGGGCCGACGCGCTGAGCGACGACAAATATTTCCAGACGGCTTACAACCTGTACCAGAATTTCATCTGGCTGAATGGGGAGATCGGCACAGGTGCGGGCGACGTTGCCGGCTCGGGAGATTGGGGCGCGACGGAAACGGCGAACGGGCTGGTATTTGACCTGGAGAAACAACTCAAGGCAGTCCAGACGGAATACAAGAGCGTGATGGATAAGGAAGTGCCGGCGTTCAACAAGCAGATTGAAGGCAGCGGACTGGCGCCGCTCCAAACCACCGGTGCCCCGCCACCGCCTGCGCGCACGGGCGGCCGCGGCGGGCAGTAAAGATGTACGATCCACTCGCGCGGTACGGCTTGGAACCGGCCCGCTACACGTGTTATCGCGCGTCGGGCCCGATCGTCGTGGATGGCAGACTTGATGAGGCGTCGTGGCACATGGCGCCGAAGTCGAGGCCCTTCGTCGACATTGTGAGTGGAGAGCCCGCCTGGTTCGACACGCGGGTCGCCCTGTTATGGGACGACGAACATCTCTATTTCGGCTTCTGGGTGGAGGAGACCGATGTGTGGGGAACGCTCACGGAGCGTGATTCCCGCATCTACGAAGAGAACGACGTCGAGGTGTTCATCGGCGGCGAGAACGCTTACTACGAGTTCGAAATCAATGCGCTGAATACTGTGTATGAGGTCTTCTGGATTTGGAAAGACATCCTGAAGCCGGGTTCACCGTATTTCGGACGTCCCGAATTCGATCCGTCCACACAGCGGACGATGGTGTTGGACGGCGTCGGCGGTCACGTGCATCCTCGCGGGGAACGCTGGGGATTTCTCGACTGGGACTTCCCTGGCCTGCGCACCGCGGTACACGTGGACGGCGTCGTGAATCGGCGCGATCACACCGACAAGGGCTGGACGGTGGAACTGGCATTCCCCTGGAAGGGGCTGGTGCCGATTGCGGATGGCCGCTCGCTTCCGCCGACGGACGGTGACGTCTGGCGCATCGACTGCTCACGCTTCGAAAAGATCGGGCGCCATGGAGAAGTGCTCGATCCGTGTGTCGGCTGGACGTGGAATCGCCACGGTCATTACGACTCGCATATTCCCGAGGTGTTTCCGTACGTGACGTTCTCGAGCCTCAGCGTCGACAGAAGCGGGGGCTAGACGGAAACCGCTTGCTCACGCGCGCGGCTCGCAAGCGCACGTATCGCGCGAACGAATTTGGTAGCTTACGAGCCGCGACCGTGAGGGAGCGATACCGCCCTCATGATTCGTGATCGCTTGCTCACGCGCGCCGCTGGCAAGCGCACGTATTTGGGTAGCTTACGAGCCGCGACCGTGAGGGAGCGCCACCGCCCTCATGATTCGTAATCGCTTGCTCACGCGCGCGGCTCGCAAGCGCACGTATCGCGCGAACGTATTTGGGTAGCTTACGAGCCGCGACCGTGAGGGAGCGCCACCGCCTTCATGATTCGTGATCGCTTGCTCACGCGCGCGGCTCGCAAGCGCACGTATGGCGCGAACGAATTTGGGTAGCTTACGAGCCGCGACCGTGAGGGAGCGATACCGCTGACGCTCGTCGTGGCACCGCGTTTACGCCCGTTTGCGCCGCGTCAACGCTCTGTGACGCGCGAGTAGTAGCCTGTCTTGGCGTGGACCGTCAATTGAGCCGCCGGGGTGCCTTGTTTGCCACGAATCACTACCTTGTGAAACGACTCGTCGGCATCCGGGCTCGTCGAGTGGTAACCCAGTTCGTAAGACGAACGCAACTGCTCGCCGATCTCCCGGAAGTTCTGCGCCAAGCCCTTCTCTTTCGCGTCGTAGTCCATGCCGCCGGTCTCTCGCGCCAGCCTGGCCATCACGCTGGTGCCGTATTTGTTGCGGGCGTTTTCCCGGCCATTCCGGATGTCCGTGTAGCGGATGCAAAAGAGCAGCACGTTGTTGGTCTGTGCCGCTTCGATCGCGTCCATCATGTGATGCGCGCTCGCATTGTCTTCACCATCGCTGAAGATGATCATGGCTTTGCGGCCGCGCTCGGCGTTGGTCAACATCTGGCGCGAGGTATGGTAGATGGCGTCGTAGAAGGAGGTTCCCTGGGTGCGAATTTCGCGCGGCCCGAGCATCGGGTAGTCGCCCTTGTGTTCGGTTCCCTGGAATCCTTCGAGGGCGTCAGATAGGAATTTCGCCGACGGCGAATACTCGGTCACGAGCCGGACATTTCCGCCAAAGCAGACCAGAAACGCGCGATCCTGGGGAGTCAGCACCTCGGTAAGGAAGGTCTTCAGATCCTTGTGGTGCTGCTTGATGAAGGGCCCCTGGCTGCCGCTGAGATCGACGACGAGTCCCAGATTCAGCGGGACGTCCGAGCTTTTCGCGAAAAATGAGATCTTCTGCGGAACACCGTCCTCGATGACTTCGAAATCGTCCTGCGTCAGATTGGTGACGAGTTTGCCGGAGCTATCGCGGACCGAGAATCCCACATTGACCAGTTGGACGTCGACGCGAAATGGCGTCTGCGCCGCGCAGGAGGCGACGCAGAGAAGGAAGATGCCCAGGCGAGGGAACTTCATATCCAACAAAACGTCTGTCACGTGTCCCGAGGATGCACGAAATCGCACCCACCGACGAACTACTTCCCTGCCCCGGACTCCCGGCCGCCGTCTTCACCGTCCCATCCAACCGCCGTCCACTGTCAGCACGGTTCCGCTCACGTAATCGGAAGCCGGCGAGGCCAGGAACACGACCGCTCCCGCGAGATCGCCAGGTTCACCCCAGCGCCCCGCCGGAATGCGAGCCAGAATCGCCGGATTGCGCACCGGGTCGGCCCGCAAGGCGGTGGTATTGTCCGTGGCGATGTATCCGGGCGCGATCGCGTTCACCTGCACGTTGCGACCGGACCACTCATTCGCCAGAGCCTTAGTCAGTTGCGCAATCCCGCCCTTCGCCGCCGCATATCCGGGAACCGTGATGCCACCCTGGAAGCTCAGCAGTGAAGCCGTAAACACGATCTTGCCACTGCCCCGCTCCAGCATGTCGCGGCCAAATTCGCGGGCTAAAATGAACTGCGCATTCAGGTTCACCTCCACGATGCGGTCCCAATATTCGTCCGGATGCTCGGCCGCCGGCTTGCGCAGAATCATGCCGGCGTTGTTGATCAGAATGTCGACTGGCGGGCAGTCGCGCTTGACTACGGCGATCAGTTCATAGAGCGCCTTCCGATCGCCCAGGTCGCAGGCGTATCCCCAGAAGCGGCCGCCCTGCGCTTCGACTTCCTGGCGGAGGTCGCCGCCGTGCTCTTCCAGAGTCGCACTAGTCGCTACGATATCGGCTCCGGCTTCGGCCAGTGCCACGGCCATCGCCTTTCCGATGCCACGCCGGGCACCGGTCACCAGAGCTGTCTTGCCGTCTAAATGGAATCGATCGAGGATGCTCAAAATTCACTCCGCACAGTTCACCAGAATCTTCATCACTTCACCGCCTCGCTCCATCTGGCGGAGCCCGTCAGCCAGCCCATCGAGAGGTACCACGCTGGTAATCAGACGGTCCAGCGGCAACTGGCCGGAAGCCGCCAAGGCGATGGCTGTTTCAAAATCCTCGGGCTCGTATACGCGCGCGCCGGTCAGCCGCAGCTCGCGCCAGAAGAAACGGAAGAGATCTACCTTCGGCGCCTCTCCAAAGATCGCCACCACCACAATTCGCCCACGGGTACGGGGCAAGCGCGTCATCGCCTCCACGCCTGCAGGCGATCCCGAAACTTCGAACACCACATCCGCCCCTGCGCCGCCAGTCTCCTGCTCGACGAGCGCCACGAGATCGGTGTCCCGCCCGTTGATCGCTTCGATGCCCAGTTCCCGGGCCAACTGGATGCGAAACGGATTCACTTCCGCCATCCGCACGCGAGCGCCGCGCGCCTTCGCCACCAGTGCGATCAGAATCCCGATGGGGCCGCCGCCGATCACCACCGCGTAATCGGCCGCCTTCACCTCGCCCATGCGCACATCGTGGCACGCCACCGCGATCGGCTCGACCATGGCGCCTTCCCTCAGGGAGAGCGGCTCTGGCAAGTGGTGCAAGGTATGGGCCGGCACGGTCCAGAGTCCTTGCAGCGCTCCCGGCGTATCGATCCCGATGAACTTCAGGTTCTGGCAGATGTGGCGGTGTCCCGCGCGACAGGCGGGACAGGAATTGCAAGGGTCAAGCGGCCGGACGGTAACGCGCGAGCCGGGAGCATATCCTTCCACGCCAGTTCCCGCGGCGACGACTATTCCCGACATCTCGTGGCCCATGATGTGGGGAAGATGGAGGCGGTGGGCCATGGCGCCGTGAAACAGATGGAGGTCGGTGCCGCAGATGCCGCAGTAGGCTACCTGGATCTGCACTTGTCCCGGTCCGGGTGCCACCGGAACGCAGGGTCCGACGGCGATCGTCTGATTACCTTCAAAGAATGCTGCTCTCATAAGAATTCCTGGGACGGCGGAAGGGGAGGCCACCCGGCAGGACGCACCGGTTTGGACATTTCGAAATCCTTGTAGACCCAGACGCTTGCTTCCCGATAGAGCTTTTCCAACGGAGGCCTGGCGTTGCCGTTCCGATCTTGAGGCCACAAATCGGCGTCCATTTCGCAGAAGCAGAGGTCATGCTCGCCCGAGCCCCACAACTCTCGCGCGCGGATCAGAATGGCCGCAAGTATGGATTGGTCGAAAGGCTGCAGAGGCAGATCGGCAACGGCAACATCTATGGACATCGCCAACATCCGTTCGTTCAGCGCAAATACTTCTAGATTGGGCTCATTTCTCAGTCCTGCCAGAGTGCCCGGCAAGACTGCGAGTTGAGAATCGACGAATGCCTCGAACTGGCTAAGCAGGCGATCCGTTGTTTGGTAGTCCTCTGCCGTCAGCCTCGCGGCATTGCGACTCCACTTCAAAAAATCGCGGATGGCGCCTGCCTCGTTACGAGGTTGACACCTCGCTCTGATCGGCCTGGGTACCTCACTCAAACAGAGCGCCGGCAGGTGCAACTGAAGCTCTCCTCGCCGAGCTTTCTCCAACAATCCCACCGCTGTCGGGTCTTTATGATGAGCGGGGGCGGCAAAACCGAAAACCCAATTCGTCTCAATGAAGACGTGCCGCATTGTTCAGGGGGTTACCGAGTTCGAACGTGATAGGTCGAGCCAGGTCTCGCCCCGGTACAACTCGGGTATGATCTCGCGCTCAATGATCCGGTGCACATCGGGAGGCAGTACTACGGTTCCATTGTAGAAGCCGGATTGCACCCGGTCCAACCATCGCTGAACGAACTCGGCCCAATCCCGCCACTCAGAGTGAGGCGGCACCCGCCCCATCACCCGGTCGGTTGGCAAGTCCGCTACCTCGGTCACTTCATTGAGACCATTTCGATAAATCCGGAAGTGGGTCGGCGAGATCAGCAGACCTTCCTGGACATTCCTCTTGTCCATGTAAGCCTTGATTTCGGCTGCCCTGGTTGCCAGATCATCCTGATCGTCGTCCACCCCAACCACGAGCCTCTCGCGATAAAAATCCCGATCCTGGAGACTGATGTCCGGAGTGAACGCCATACTCCTATCATCCCATTACTTCGTAAAGTGTGCCGAAGCTGCCAGAAAGAATAGAGTTCCCACCGCGATCACGGCGCCGTGGGGCAACCCCAGCGCCTTGGGATTCTTCACGTCCAGCTCTTCCTTCGCCATGTAGGCCGGACGACCTGCCTTCATCTCGCTCAAGATCACGCCGACATTGAAGATCGTCTTGGCAAGCCGTTTCTTCGCCACCACCAACATCAACGCCATCGCGCCGCCGATCACGGCCGTGATGAGGAAGATGCCGAACCAATCCTCCCATCCCACCATGCTCCCGACCGCAGCCATCAGTTTGACGTCGCCCGCGCCCATGGCTCGCAACGCGTACAGAGCCACGTACACGCCGAAGCCTACACCGAACCCGGCCAGTGACATCCGAAGGCCAGGCCATCCCTGATACATGAACGTATTCAGCGCTAACCCAATCAGTACGCCGCCAACGGTTAGCCAATTCGGTATACGACGGTAGCGTACATCGTATACTGCCGCGCCTAGGACCAAAGTCAGTAGTATTGCTTGCACACCCGGAGGTGGAAAAGTGAGACTCATCGAGCCCCAAGTATACCCCTATTGCGTCGGTCCAGAGACGCGTAAAGCGCGCGTCGCCTGCACCTGAATACCATCCCGATAGTTAGCAATTCCTGGTATCGAAACGGGTAGCCGGCCGCGAATATTGATCTCCCCAAACAACGCCCGTACCGCCGCAATCTCGGATGGCGGGACCGTACTGAACGTGGCCAGATACGCTGCCACCTTTGGGTAACTCCGCGCGAGGTATGGATTGCCAATCGCCGCCAGCGCGACCGGCTTGCCCGTGGCGATGATCGTCTCGAGGGCGTGAGGCAGTTCGCCCGCGAGTCCCTGGGTGCGATTGGTTCCCACAGTGGCGAAGGCGGCGACCACGTAATTGTCGCACCCCCCAAACCTCGCCAGATTCTCGTCCACCTGGGGCAACGGCATCGAAGGATCCAACGTCAGGATCGCCGCTTTGCCTGCGTTCTTACCGGAATTGACATCGACCCGTTTCCGCACTTCCTGAGTGAAGACCTGTCCCGACGTGGAGTAGCGGCTCTCCGGCATCACCACGTAGCACGATTTTTCCGGGGCTGCCAACGGCACGACGCCACCGGTATTGCGAACCAGCGTCACGGCGCGATCGGCCACCTCCTGCGCCTTCTCATTTGCCTCGGGTGAATTTACCACGTCTCCAATCCCCTCGAGGTCCACGAATCGCTTACGGTCCAGCCCCACCTTCTCCTTGGCCGCGAGTATCTTAAGGACACTGCTCTCGATTCGCTGTCGCGTGAGCCGGCCGCTCGCCACTGCCGCCATCACCGCGCTGATTGCCTGGTCGGGATCGGCGGGCATCAGCAGAGTATCCGCTCCCGCTTCGAGCGCCCGCACCGAGGCCTCACCGGAGGTGAAACCCTGCGCGATGCCGCCCATTTCGAGCGCGTCCGTAATCACCAACCCGTTAAACCCGAGGTCCTTGCGCAGCAATTCAGTCAGGATCGCGGGGGATAACGTGGCCGGCAAATCCGCGGGCGCCAGCGCGGGCACAGCGATGTGCGCGGTCATTACCGAATCCACACCGGCCTCAATGCCGGCCTTGAAGGGCACCAGTTCCAGACGGTCTAAACGTTCCCGATCAGCCGGTATGGTGGCGAGATTCACGTGCGTATCCACGGACGTGTCCCCATGACCAGGAAAATGCTTGACCGTCGTCAGGACGAAGTTCTTCTTGTCGGAGTGCGCGCCTTCGATGAAGGCCTTGACCTGCGCCGCGACGTCCTGCGGATTCTCGCCGAAGGAGCGGATGTTGATGATAGGATTGTCGGGATTGTTATTGACATCCGCCACCGGATAATAGACCCAGTGCACTCCTAAAGCGCGGGCCTCGCGTGCCGTAATTTCACCCTCGTACCGCGAAAAGGCGGGGTCGCCCGTGGCCCCGAACGCCATGGCATGGGGGAATACGGTGGTGCCGGCGACGCGCATCGAGGCGCCGCGCTCGAAATCGCCACCCACCATCAGCGGCACAGTGGTCATTCGTTGCAGGCGGTTCAGAAACGCCGCAACAGCGTAAGGTTCCGCTTTCTGCACCACACGGCCGTTGGAGACATTGTTGAGAATCAATCCGCCGACCTTGGTCTCGGTGATCAGGCGGACGAACTTCCGGTATTCCTTCGATTTTGTGTTCGGGGATTCCCCGTGGAACGCGATAAAGACCAACTGCGCGACTTCATCGTGCAGGGTCATCGTCCGGATCCAGCGGCGCACCGTCGGTGACGCCTTTTGCACCGCCGGATTCGGCTTATAGGGAGGTGGCGGCGCCGCGCGCCGGGCGGCCGGCAGAACTACAGTTGCCAAAAGTAAAAAGCCTATAAAAAGACGGGATGTATGAGACGCCACGCTCCCAGTGTGCCAGATTCAACGCCCGTTGGCGCGAAATTGATGCACACTGCCACGCTGCGGAGACGGCGGTTTGCGAGGACTCACACGATTCATCAGGCGCTTCACGCCGCGCACCAGATGCACGGCCTCATTCCAGTTCTTTGGGACCACCATATCGGCGGCGGTGTTGCCTTCCGTGAGGTCCAACGGATCCACGAAAGCGGACAGGAGAATCACCCGTGCATTGGCATTGATTCGGCGAATTCGCCCGATCAACTCGATGCCGTCCATTCCTGGCATCCGGTAGTCGGTCACCACCACATCGTAGTTGTTGCCTTCGAAGAGTTTAAGACCTTCTTCGCCGGTACGGGCAACCTCCACGTGATAACCGAGTTCCTCCAGCAGCGCTTTACGGACGAGCAATCCGTCCGGATTGTCGTCCACCAGCAGAATGCTTGCATGGGGAGAAGGGGAAATTTTCATTGGAGCGGATGCGAGAGTAACAGAGCCGTAACCGCCCTGTCAAGAAATTTGCATCGCCTTCTAAAATCGCCAGATCGAGTGCTTGACAACCGCCGCAGTCTCGGCTGTCTCACTTCGCAAAACCACGGTCCACATCGTGACACAAACCCACTGAGTTCGAGAGAGGGCGCAACTGTCCGTTTCGGGCTATTCCACTTCGCGCGGTGCCTTGTATCCGGCCTTGGTCACAATGGAGTACTTCACGGGTTTGCCCTTTTCGTCCGTCACGCGCAACGGATCGTTGGTCGCCGGGTTGACCAGCTCGACCTTGAGCTTGCGGTAGGTGCCGTCGTGGGCCTTATTGGTAGGCGAATACGTCAGCACATACTGGTTTCGCAACGCCTGGTGAATATCCTGGAAGATCCCCGGGTATTCGCCCTGGAACCGAGGGAAGAATGCTTGTCCGCCAGTCTCCTTGGCAAAGGTGCGCAACTCGTTGTCGGCCTGCAGGAAGTCCATATTCGCGATCGATCCCATCATGCCGCGCGCTTCCATCAGCATGCGCAACGTCTGCATCAAGCCGATCGAGTAGATCGGAACTCCTGCCTCCTGCAGTTTCTTACGAGTCTGGTCAAACGTGATCTTGCTGAAGGTGTCGATGCCCGACGAAATCAGCAGAATCGCCTTCCGGCCCTCGATGTTGGACATGCGGTCGGCGGTGTCGGTGATCGCGTCGAACAGATTGGCTTCGCTCCAGGCCGCGATCCTGAGCCGTGACAAAGCCTCCTGGGTCTTGCCGCGATCGGTGGTGAAATCCGTGAGGATATCCGGCTTGATGTCGTATGCCACCACAGCGACGTAATCGGTAGGTTTCAAGGTGCTGGCAAACCCGTAGGCGAGTTGCAGGGTTTGATACCAGGCGGGTCCCCAATACTGCTGGAATTTATTGCTGAACTCGATCACCATCGAGATGGTGAGAGGCGCCTCACCCATATTGACGGCGGTGATCTTTTGCGGAACGTTATCCTCCAGGATGCGGAACTGCTCCTTCGCGATCCCCGGAATAAACTGGCCCTTGTTGTTGAGCACGGCAACGTCGAGCGTGACCATGTCGACGTCAGCTTTGAAGCTGGGCTGCGTGCCATCCGGGGCCGGCTCTCGTTTGTAGGCGGAAGGGATCTTGGGCAGGTCTCCGTCGCCATCCTTTTTGCCGTCATCCGCTTTCTTGGGTTTGGCCACGGTTGCCCCGCCGGGGTCCTTGATGGGGCCTTGCGTCTGGCCGATCAACAAAGTGGCCAGCACGACAAGTGCGGCGAAAGTCAAGACAAAAAGTTTCCAGGTTCGCATAGGCGTACTTCTGAGGTAACTATATCAAGAAGACGCAACGGGTGGAATCGTGGTTGCACACGAGGGGGCAGCCAATCCGAGGCAGCTAATTCACCCACGGATCGCGGCCACCGTGTTTGCGCATGTAAACCTGGAACTTCTTCTTGGCTCGCTGCAGTTTCCACCGGCGGTAGGAGCCGCGCAGGTCGGGCATACTCAGGGTGAGGGAGCCTTTCTTCGTGTAGAAGCCCTTCTTCAGGTAAACATAAGCGAACGCTGCCCCGGCGAGATGAGCCATGGTGCTAACACCCGTGTTGCTGCCGGCCAGCGTGACCCAGACTTCCACCGCGACGTAGATCATCACGGCGTACTTGGCCTTCATCGGAAACAGGAAGAAGACCAGCATGATCGCGTCCGGGAAGAGAATCGCGAACGCCACCATCAGCCCAAAAACTGCGCCGGAGGCGCCCAGCGTGACCGTCAGCCAATCGCCCACCAGCATGTTCGCGATCAGAACGCACACACCAGCCGCCAGACCGCAAAGGAAATAGAACTTCAGGAACCGGCGCATCCCCCAGGCCTGTTCGATCGGCATTCCGAACATCCACAACGCGAGCATGTTGAACAGGACATGCAGAAGGGCAAAGTGCACAAACATGTAGGTGAACACTTGCCAGATCAGGAGGTGCCGAATCGCGGCCTCAGCACTGAGGGCGATCAACCCGCGAGCGTAATACTGTACGGTTCCGCCACCCAGAGAGCACAGCAGGAATACGGCGGTGTTGATGAAGAGCAGCCACCGCACACCCTTTGGGAAGTACGCCATGAAAGACGAGGAAGGGTAGCGATACCGGCGGCTGGGAGGCATGTCGGGTCTCTTAGAGTTAGGATATCAGAAGCAGGATTTCGGTCTCTTAAGAGGTTGCCGCTCCAGCGCCTTTGGCATACCGATCCAGGAGCCTTGCGCACAATTGCAGGATCAGCGCGGCGCCGAGCCAGATCTGCCAGTGAGAAAATGGGCCACTGGGGATCGCAAAACTGTTCATCCAGTTCAAATCGGCGGCAATCCGCCAGATCGCAAGAGCAGCCATCAAAACCGTCACAGGCGTGATTAACGCCGCTAACGCTAACGCCAGTTGGCGGTTCCGCCGGTACTGCTTTGCAACCCGTGTCCCCTTACCGAAACGGATTCGAACTACCATGTCTCTGCCATACCAATCTACCAGTTTTTGCGTTAGATTATACTCTTCGACCAGAAAGAAGAAAGCATGAAAACATACAAAACCGCAGTCTTTGGTACCGGCTTCGTCGGCCGGGTCCACCTCGAAGGCATCCGCCGGCTGGGGTACGTGCAGGTGTACGCCATCGGTGAGCCGCAAATCGAGAAGGCCAACCAACTCGCCGCCGAGTTTGGTGTAGAAAAAACCGACGCGGACTATCGCCGCATTCTGGAAGACCCGAATGTCGACGCGGTCCACGTTTGCACCCCCAACTTCATGCACTTCCCGATTGCCAAGGACGCGCTCCTGGCGGGCAAACATGTGATCTGCGAAAAGCCGCTCGCAACTTCCGTCGAGCAGGCTCGAGAGCTGGTGGACTTGGCCGCGAAGACCAAACTCCGCAACGCGACTTTTCACAATCTGCGATTCTATCCGCAAGTGCAGCAGATGCGGCGGATGATTCAAGATGGTGATTTAGGCGACCTTCTGGTGGTGCAGGGTACTTACTCCCAGGACTGGCTGCTTTTCGACACCGATTGGAACTGGCGCCTGGAATCGAAGCACAACGGCCCATCGCGCTGCCTGGCCGATATCGGTTCGCACTGGTGCGATATGGCCGAGCACATCACCGGACAGCGCATCACGTCTCTCTGTGCCGACACCCAGACATTTCATAAGGTCCGCAAACAGCCCAAGGGACCCATTGAGACCTTCGCCGGCAAGACTCTCAAGCCCGAAGACTACATCGAGACTCCGATCGATACCGAGGATTTCGGCGCGGTGGTTTTCCGCATGGGCGAACGCACCCGCGGCGCCTTCACGGCGAGCCAGGTGTCGGCGGGCCGCAAGAATCGTCTCAATATCGAAGTCTACGGCACCAAGGGCGGCGTCTCCTGGGACCAGGAGCGTCCCGACGAATTGTGGATCGGCCAGAGGAACTCCAACAACCAGATCATGGTGAAGGATCCATCGCTGTTGAAGCCCGCGGCGCGCCCCTATGCCGACCTTCCCGGCGGCCACAGCGAAGGCTACGACGACACCTTCAAACAGGTGTTCCGCCGCTTCTATCAGTCGATCGGGGATCCCGGTGCCGAGCCGCAATATCCGCAGTTCTCCGACGGTCTGCGCCAGTTGACGATTCTCGAAGCAGAGCTGGCCAGCAGCAAGTCGCGCGCCTGGGTCGACGTCGGGTAAATATCGGCGTGAGTCACTGCTCGCTCTGTTACTGACTACTAAGTGCTATTGCATCCAATGGGAGCAGGAGCTACGCTCGGGCTGGGCAGTAACGGGAGAGACTCGATGAAATTTTACTCCGGGGTGATTTCCCTGTGGGCTTTCGCCGCTATGGCGGGGGCCCTTTGGAGCCAGAGTTCGCAGGCTCCGCAAGATCCGCCGGCACGCGTCGCGCGGCTCAGCTATGTGGACGGTCCGGTTTCGTTCCGTGCTGACGATCAGCAGGAGTGGGCCCCGGCCGCTCTGAATTATCCGTTCACCAACGGGGATCACATCTGGACGGACAAGGCGGCTTTTGCCGAATTGCACATCGGCGCCACTGCCCTTCACATGCCTGAAGAGACCGCCCTCGGGATTCTCAAGCTGGACGGCAAGACCGCGCAACTCAGCTTGTCCCAAGGTTTGGTCTATCTTCGGATTCCTCGAATGGATGACGATCAGCTCTACGAGGTCGACACACCCAATGCCGCGATTCTGTTACGAAACACCGGAGATTACCGCTTGGGTGTGAGCGAAGATGGACTCGGCACGACGGTGACGGTGCGATCCGGCGAAGCGCATGTGGAAGCCGGTGCGCACACCTATACAGTGCGGCCCGGAAAAACTCTGCAAGTGGTGGGCGGCGATGCTCTGGGCGTCGACACCATCGCCGCAGCCGAACCTGATCCCTGGGAGGATTGGTGCGTGGGGCGCGATCGGCTGGCGGAACACTCGGAGTCCGTCTCGGATTCCTACGTCGCCCCTGAAATGACCGGGTCGGAAGATCTGGGTCAGTATGGCACTTGGGTCAATGATGATACCTACGGGGTGGTGTGGCTGCCTTCTGGAGTGGATACTAAATGGGCACCCTACCATAACGGTCACTGGGCTTGGGTCAGTCCGTGGGGGTGGACTTGGATTGACGATGCGCCTTGGGGATTCGCCCCGTTTCACTACGGGCGCTGGGTGAAAACCCCAAACGGATGGGTATGGCTTCCAGGGCCTCGCGGCGTGCACCCAGTCTACGCTCCCGCGCTGGTGTCGTTTATTCGTGCCCGCGGCGCGGGGGGCCGGCCCAGTAGCGGTCTGATCGGATGGATCCCTCTTGGTCCTGGCGAAGTCTATCGGCCAGCCTACAAAGCGAGCGACGCCTACGTGCGCCGCTTGAACGGAGGAGAAACGGCGAATCCCAACAATCGCGCGTTGGCTAACGCAGCCGCAGCGACCGCTGTGCCACAGGCGACGTTCGCTGGAGGCCGCCAGGTGGCGAGCTCGGCAGTTCGAATGCCTGCCGACGGTGCAGCCGCCGCCAGTCTCGACGATCTCAGGCCGGTTGCCGGACGGACGGGCACCAAGACGCCGGCCCCGCCCCCGGCTGTGATTGCCCGGCGGGTTCGTGGAGAACACGAAACGCCTGCGGTTGTAGCTGCACCCGCATCCGCGCCCCCTGTCGAACGGCCAACTCAGAGAGTGACGCCGACGCAGAGTTCGACTCCGTCACCTGCGCCTGCCGCGGTGGCAGATTCGAACGCCGCACAGGAGGAGGCCGTACGAGCGTCCGAACGCCAGCGCGCCCAGCAACAAGCAGATCAGGAACGGCAGCAGCAGGCGCAACAGCAGCGGCAAGCCGAGTTGCAAAGGCAAGCGGACCAGCAGAGGGCGGAACAGCAACGCCAAGCCCAGGCTGAGCAACAGCGACAGGCTGAGCAACTGCGCCAAGCCGAGTTGCAAAGGCAAGCCGAGCAACGCCGCGCCGAGCAGCAACGCCAGGAGCAACAGCGTCAGGAGCAACAGCGTCAGGAACAACAACGCGCCGAACAGCAAAGACAAGAGCAGCAGCGCCAGGAATTGCAGCGGCAGGAGCAGCAACGCCAGGAGCAGCAGCGGCAAGCCGAAGAGCAGCGTCAGGCGGCCGAAAAGAAAGCCGCGGACGAGAAGAAGGCTGCCGAGAAGAAGCAGTGATTCAGAGAACTTCGAAGATCAGGCACTTCAGGTAGTGCGTCTCCGGAACGGTGAGCAGAATGGGGTGATCCTGAGCCTGCGTCCGACGTTCCAGGACGCGCAAAGTGCGATTGGCATCCAGCGACGCTTCGGCCACTAATTCCAGTAGCATTGCCTCGCTCAGGTGGTGCGAACATGAGCAAGTCACCAGAATTCCGCCTGGTTGCAATAGCCGCAGGGCGCGCAAATTGATGTCTTTGTAACCGCGGACCGCCGGGTCGAGATTGTGCTTAGACTTGGCGAACGAGGGTGGATCGAGCACCACCAGCGAAAAATTCCGGCGAGCGGAGGAGTAACCGGACAGCAATTCGAAGACGTCCGCCTCACGAAAGTCGATATTCGCAATGGCGTTGTCGGCGGCATTCGCGCGCGCCGCAGCCAGTGCATGCGCAGAGCTGTCTACCGCTTCAACGCTTTCGCATCGTGAGGCCAGGTGGAGGGCGAAGCCGCCGGTCGAAGTGAAACAATCGAGAGCCCGTCCGCCACGTGCGTACCGCGCCGCGGCGCGATAGTTTTCCCGCTGATCGAGGAAAATGCCGGTCTTCTGCCCATGCAGCAGGTCGGCGCGCATGCGGAAGCCGTTCATCTCGACCGGCACGGAGTCCGGGATCTCTCCGGCCAGCACGGTGGACTCGAGAGGCAACTGTTCCTTGGTCCGCACGGCGACATCGTTGCGCGCCACGATCCCTTGCGGCTCGAAGATCTCCTGAAGACAGGAGGCAATCATCGACTTCGCCGCGTCCATACCCTGATCGAGCGTCTGCATCACCAGGTAGCCGGCGTAGCGGTCGACCACCAAAGCAGGTAACAGATCGGCCTCACCATGCACCACGCGATAGGCGTCCGAATGCCGCACCACGGTGCGCCGAAAGGCCTCGGCAGCGCGCAGGCGTCGCATAAAGAAATCGCGGCCGATCTCTTCGATCTGCCGCGAGAGCATGCGAATCGCAATTTGAGAGGTAGTGCTGTGATGGGCGGTTCCGAGCGGGCGTCCGTTGAGGTCCGCGACTTTCACCGCGGCGCCCGGCTGCGCCCCATCCCGGTCGGTAATATCGCTCGCGAAAATCCACGGATGCCCGGAGGCGACTCGCCCCGCGGCCTTCCGATTGACTCGGACTTCATTCATATCTGTGGCGCAAGCACTCTTGTTTTCCAGGTGGACTCACATCTGCGAGCCGCGCGCGTCAGCAAGCGACCCCCGATTCGGCAACGTCGAAAATCACGTCGCGGCGCCGGAATTGGTGGACGCACGCATAGCGTCGAGATGAGTCTCGGCGCGGCAAACAGGAGTGTTTGCGCCACGCCTGTCCTCATCGCATTTCCTGCAGGCGGCGAATCCGATCTTCCGTTGCAGGGTGGGTGGAGAAGAGCCTTCCCAGGCCTTGTCCAATAAAAGGCTTGATGATGAACAGGTGCGCCGTCGACGGCGTCGCCTCCATCGGAATCTTCTTCGACCAGCCATCCAACTTCTGTAAGCCCTGAATCAGCGGGTAAGGCGACCCCACATACTTCGCCGAGGCCGCATCGGCATCGTATTCCCGCGAGCGCGAAATCGCCAACTGGATCAGCATCGCGGCAATCGGAGCCAGAATCATCATCACCAGCGCGGCGATTCCTCCGCCGCCTCGACGGTCGTCATCCCGGCTGCCGCCAAACCAGAACGCCATGCGGGAAAGCATCGTGATCGCGCCGGCCAGGGTCGCTGCGATCGAGCTGAGCAAAATATCGCGGTGGAGCACGTGGCCCAGTTCGTGGGCCACGACTCCTTCGATCTCGCTGTTGTTCATGATCTGCAGAATCCCGGTCGTGAACGCTACCGAGGCGTGAGAGGGATTGCGACCGGTCGCGAACGCATTCGGCGACGGGTTCACGATCAGGTAAAGCTTCGGCATCGGAAGACCCATCCGCTCGCACAGACCGCGGACGATGGGCGCCACCTGATTGTAAACCCCGGCATTCTCGGTTTCGGTCACCGGTTGTGCCGAGTACATGGCCAGCGCGATCTTGTCCGAAAAGAAATAGCTGAAGAAATTCATCGCCACGGCGAAAAAGAAGCCGTAGTAGAGGCCGTTCCGGCCTGCGATCGCCTCCCCGCCCAGGACGAGGATCGCGGTCAGCAGGCCCAGAAGCAGCGCGGTCTTTAGCGTATTGTTGCTCATTTGCGTTCGCCTACAACCACTTCATCAAGGTCGTGATTCGGAACCGGCACCAGTTTGGTGAATTGCAGGTCGCCGCCTTCCGGACGCACGTCCGCCAGAATGGTATCACCTTCCAGGAACTCTCCGGAGATTAATTTCAGAGCCAGAGGGTCCTGCACGAGCCGCTGTACGGCACGGCGCATCGGCCGGGCCCCGTATTGCGGATCATAGCCTTCCGCGATGATCTGATCCTTCGCAGCGGGTGTGATTTCCAGTGCCACAGAGCGCTCCTTCAGCAGTTTTCCGACGTTCGCTAATTGCAGGTCGACGATCCGGGTCAGATGGTCGCGCGTCAGCGTGTTGAACACGATGATGTCGTCCACACGATTCAGGAATTCGGGCCGGAACTGCTGCCGCAGCGATTCCATCAGACGCTTACGCGTATCCTCGCTGCGATGGTCACGGGCATGAACCGAGAACCCGATCGAATTCTTCTCCACCATCCCGGTACCCACGTTGGAGGTCATCACGATCACGACATTTTTGAAGCTGACCGTGCGCCCCTGGCCATCCGTCAGACGGCCGTCATCGAGAATCTGCAACAGGGTGTGAAACACATCCGGATGTGCCTTCTCGATCTCATCGAACAGCACCACGGAATACGGGCGGCGCCTCACCTGCTCGGTGAGCTGTCCGCCTTCGTCATACCCCACATATCCCGGAGGCGAGCCGATCATGCGTGCGACTGCGTGCTTCTCCTGGTACTCCGACATGTCGACCCGTATCATCGCCTTGTCGTCGTCGAAAAGGTACTGCGCCAACGCGCGCACCAGCTCGGTCTTGCCGACACCGGTCGGACCCAGGAAAATGAAGCTGCCAATCGGGCGATTCGGATCGCTCAGACCCGCGCGATTCCGCAGAATGGCATTCGAAACCAGGCGCACCGCCTCCTCCTGTCCGATGACGCGATCTTTCAGCCGGTCGGGCATTTGCACCAGTTTCTGGATCTCGCCTTCCATCATGCGGGTGACCGGGATGCCGGTCCACTTGGCCACGATGCGCGCGATATCCTCTTCATCGATCTCTTCCTTTAAGAGCGCGTTCTCTTTCACGGCCTCCAATTCGTGCTCTGCGGATTGAATGTCTTTTTCAATCTGTGCCAGGCGGCCGTATCGCAGCTTCGCCGCCTTTTCCCAGTCGCCCGCGCGAGTGGCCTTCTCTTCTTCCTGGCGGAGGCTGTCCAACTCCTCTTTCAGTTCGCGAACGCGCGTGATGGCGCCCTTTTCCCGGTTCCAGCGCTCCCGTAGTGTCGCGGATTCGCCCCGCAGCCGTTCCAGCTCGTTTTCGATGTGGCGCAGCCGCTCGCGTGACGCTGCATCTTTTTCTTTGCTGAGGGCCTGCCGCTCGATCTCCAGGTGCGACATGCGCCGGTCGAAGTCGTCAATCTCAATCGGCATCGAGCCGATCTGCAGACGCAGCGCGGATCCTGCTTCGTCGATCAGATCTATCGCCTTATCGGGCAGGAAGCGGTCGGCGATGTAGCGCTGCGAGAGGGTCGCGGCTGCCAGAATCGCGGCGTCCTTGATGCGCACACCGTGATGAATCTCGAACTTCTCCTTCAGGCCGCGTAAAATGGCGATGGTGTCATCCACCGAAGGCTCGCCTACCATTACCGTTCGGAAGCGGCGGGCCAGCGCGGCATCCTTCTCCACATGCTTTTTGTATTCGTTCAGGGTAGTGGCGCCGACGCAGCGCAGCTCACCCCGAGCCAATGCTGGCTTTAAAAGGTTGGCGGCGTCAATCGCCCCCTCGGCCGAGCCGGCTCCAACCAGCGTATGCAGCTCGTCGATAAAACAGATGATCTCGCCGTTGGAATCGATAATCTCTTTGACGACGGCCTTCAGGCGGTCTTCAAACTCGCCGCGGAACTTGGTCCCTGCAATCATCGAGCCGAGATCGATCGCCACCAGCTTTTTGTTCTTGAGTTGATCCGGAACGTCGCCACGAACGATTCGTTGCGCCAAACCTTCCACGATCGCGGTTTTGCCGACCCCCGGCTCGCCGATCAGGACCGGGTTGTTCTTGGTTCGCCGGCTCAATACCTGCATCACGCGGCGAATCTCGTCATCGCGGCCAATCACCGGATCCAGCTTCCCCTGCCGTGCCGATTCGGTAAGGTCATGGGCGTAGCGCTCCAGCGCCTGGTATTTGGTTTCAGGATTCTGGTCGGTCACGCGCTGATTTCCGCGGATCGAAACGAGGGCTTTCAGGATGGCATCGTGCGAGGCACCGGCTCTCTGCAGCAGTTGCCCAGCCGGATCGTTTCGCTCTTCGGCAATCGAAAGCAGCAGGTGCTCAGTCGAAACAAATTCGTCTTTAAAATGAGAAGCTTCGTCGAACGCCCGCTCGAGAACCTGGTTGAGCGGCTGGGAAAGGTACATTCCGGGCTGCCCGCCGGCACTTTTCGGCAAGTTCGGAAGGGTGCGCCGCGCCTCGGCCACAATGGCATCAGGCTGAACGTTGCACTTCTCCAGAACTGGCCGCACAATTCCCTCTTTCTCCTCCGCCAGAGCGATGAGCAGGTGAAGAGGGAACATCACCTGGCTGCCGGCCTTTTCGGCGATCGCCTGGGTTTGTTGTACAGCCTCTTGGGCTTTTTGGGTAAGTTTGTCTAACCGAAACATTTTGGGTCCCTTGCCGGAATGGTGTAGAGCCCCTCCCGGCGCGATTTACGCCAATGACAATAGGGGGCCGGTACATCCGGCCCCCTAAAAACTCGTGGATGGTGCTGCTGTCCTACCTACATCTTAGATGCATTACGCGTTCACTTCGACTTTGATCTGGCGCGGTTTGGCGGCTTCCTTTTTGGGGAGGCTCACCGTCAGGACGCCGTTCTTGTACGACGCCGAAACCTTCTCGGTATCGAACGAGTTCGGCACGGCGAAACTGCGCACGAAATTGCCGTAGTTGCGCTCAATCCGGTGATAGCCTTTTCCGGACTCCTGTTGCTGGAACTTTCGCTGCCCGGAGATGGTCAGGGTCTGGTTTTCCACGCGCACATCGATGTCCTTCTGTTCCACGTCGGGTACATCGGCCTTAACCACCAGTTCCTCGCCGGTTTCATAAATGTCGACGTTGGGGGCCCAGGGACGATTGCTCTGGGGCTCGCTCAAGGCACGGCTAAAAGCATCTTCAAACAAACGCAGATTGGCTAGTGGGTCGAAATGGCTGAGAGACATGTTCAATTTAAGCTCCTTCGTTCAAGTTTCCGAGGCCGCTTGCGACCTCATCCAATGTCAAGCATAAAATATGAGCGTTGTTATGTCAAGTATTCTTGATAAATATTTCTGCTGTTAGTTTAGTTGTTTACTATCATGACCATGCACCGCAACCCCCATTTTTTGCTCCACAGCGGTGTAATAGACGTACTCCCTCCCGCATAACAGAAGGAACATACGCGGCCGATTCGGCCGCACATCGAGGCGCTGGGAATCGCCGCTCGAGCGGCGGTCCGCCCGATGTTCTTGCGAAAGGAAAAAGCATATGACCGTTTCGAAAAGCTTCAGGAGAGCCGCGCTCATTTTCCCGGGCATGCTCTTCGTTTTGACCACAGCCTCCCTGGCCGCTCCGGCGCCGGGCGAAGGAGACGTCGCTATCTATGGAGGCGGCAGCCACCTGGATGACAACGGAGGAACCCACGCCACCGTGGGCGGTGCCGCCGGAATCTCACCGGGCGATAATCTGCAACTCTTCGGCGAGTTCAACTACATTCCGTTGGGCTCTTACAACGGCGGCGTAGCGGGCGTGCAAACCAGCGCCTCCTCGCGCCTGCTCAATTTCGGAGGCGGGGTGCGTGTACATTTCGCACCCAAAGGTTCGAAAGCCAAGCCCTTTGTGGTAGTCGTGGCCGGCGATGGACGCACGACCGCGTCGGGATCGGCCTCCGTGGCGGGCTTCTCGTCGAGTTTCTCGGGGTCGAGCAGCAGCGTCTACGCCGGTGGCGGCGGTGGCGTCAGCATCTTCGCGGGCGAACATTGGGGCTTCCGCCCCGAATTCCGCTACCAACGCTACGTTCAGAACGGCGGCGGCAATGTTTTGATGTTCACAGCGGGTGTCTTCTTCCAACTCGGAAGGTAGTATTATGCGAGCCGCGACCGTGAGGGAGCGTCGCCGCCTTCTGATTAGTGATCGCTTGCTGACGCGCGCGGCTCGCAAGCACACGTATCGCCTGAACGGATTTGGGTAGCTTACGAGTCGCGCGCGTGAGGTGAGGTGAGAAGCTGTGAAAAATCCGGGAGCGCCTGCCCCACATCGCTTGCTTACGCGCGCGGCTCGCAAGCGCGCGTATCGCCTGAACGGATTTGGGTAGCTTACGAGTCGCGCGCGTGAGAAGCTGTGAAAACCCGGGAGCGCCTGCCCCACATCGCTTGCTGACGCGCGCGGCTCGCAAGCACACGTATCGCGCGAAACGTATTTGGGACAGCTTACGAGTCGCGCGCGTGAGAAGCTGTGAAAATCCGGGAGCGCCTGCCCCACATCGCTTGCTGACGCGCGCGGCTCGCAAGCACACGTATCGCGCGAAACGTATTTGGGTAGCTTACGAGCCGCGACTTCGGGTAGTTACGAGCCGCGCGCGTCAGCAAGCGTCTTTCCGTTAGCGCCCTACGCTTGCACCTCATAAGCTGCTGCAAATACGCCGGTTGCGGGCGCGCGCCAGCTATCCGCAAACGGGCTCGGGCAGGTCACTGAGGACCACTGACCTGCCCAAAGTTGTCTACACAGGTCAAAATGCGTATGGTACAGTCTCCAGATACGAAACTCACTGAGTCTACAATGAGTACGCGCGACGAAATCCTGTCCCGGCTTCGTCGCAGGCTTGTGAGTACACTTCGCCCCCGTTTTCGCGAGAAGGCGGAAGACATCGCTCATGACACAGTCGCCGTTCTCCTCGAGAAATACCCGAACGTCGAGGACGAGGTGCAACTACTGAAGCTGTTGTACACCATCAAGCGTTTCGTTTCACTGGGAGCGGCTCGCAAGCCAGCGGAGGATCAGTTCCCGGAAGCCTTCGACTCGCCAGACCAGCGGCTTGGTGCTGAACAGGAACTGACGGAGAATGACAAGGTTGATGCGCTGGAATCGGCGATCGGCCAGTTGGGTGAACGTTGCAAGCGACTGTTCCGCTATCGTTTAAAAGAGATGGAGACTCCGGAGATCGCGACGCATTTGAACGTCACGATCAACAACCTGTACCAGATCGAGATGCGTTGCACGGAGCGGCTGCGGGCTATCATGACCGGCTCCCGCCACACCTCAGAAGGTAAGCATGCCTGACGAAACCAACCCGATTCCGCTCGCCGCCTACCTCTTCGGCAAACTGACTCACGAGGAGCAGTCGGAATTGATGCGGCGCGCGCTTTCCGATCAAAAAGTATTCAACCAACTCTGGGATGCGGTCGACCAACGGGAGCTCCTGCAAAATCCGGCCGTCCGCGCGCGCCTGCTGCGACGCCTTGAAGAACCCGCTCCGCGATCTTTCTGGTCCCAGTTATTCGGACCACTCGGGCGGACCCTGTTGGCCAGCGCCGCGGTGGCCTGTGTCGCGCTCATACTGGTGCAGTCGCCGGACCGCACCTGGTACGGCACGGAGCGTCCCCTGACGCTCGTGACGACTCCCCAATCGAATCTCGCCGAGTTCTTCCGGCTGCCCGCGCGCAATCCTCTTCACTTGCCTGTTGACCTGCATCGGTCGCCCGCGGTGTTTCATCCCGGCGACGTGATTCACGCTACCGTCATTCTCGCATCGCCCTCTGCGGTTTTCGCCCTGCGCCACGATCCCAACGGCTCTGTACACCTGGTCTTCCCCTCCGATCTGGCGGCCTCGGCAAACCAGCCCGCGGGCGAAGTGCCGTTTTCGTTCGATCCGGTCTCGCCCACCGAAGATGTCACGGCACGAGAGAGTTTCACCCTGCGCGTCCTCGTTCTGCCGCCCGGCATCGACCTGCGGAATCAGTCGATCGAGTGGGCGCGGCTGGGGCGCCACGCGTATTCGACAGTAGAAGTTGGCTACGAGGTGGTGCCGTAGGGCATGCCACAAGTTAGGCCTCTCGGTGTTGCGGCTCTGGCATCGGTCATCCTCCTGCCGCTGGCGAGTCAGCAGTCTGCCTGGCGGCTGATGCCGCCTGACGAATTTCTTCGGCGCGTAAGCCAGTTGCCGCTGCCTCCGGATGCGACTCGGGGTCTGGAGATGATGTACCCGGAGAAGGTGGGTGCCGACTTGCGGGCCTTGCTCGGTTCGGGTACAGCGAATACTCGAAGCGTTCCCGTTCTGATCGAGACAGCGCGCCCTGGTGACGCCGCGGAGGTGGAATCGGCGATCCGCACCTCCGGCGGCGAGGTCGTGTCTGTCTTCGAAGGCTCGATCTGGGCCCGGGTTCCAGCGGAATCCGTGACGCCGTTGGCCAAACTGCCTGCGGTGAAATCACTCTCGGCACAGCCTATCGATGCGGTCCCGCCTGACCTTCCGGGCGAGGCGAACCAGCGAAATATGGCGCCTCCCGGGGACGGGGTACGCGCGCTCCATCTCGATCGCTACCACCGGCAAGGTCATTTCGGCGAGGGGATCAAGGTCGGGATCCTCGACTTGGGATTCGCCGGCTACTCGGCCCTGGTACGCAGCGGGAAGGTCAACGCTGCACGGGCACAGCACGCATTCCCGCTTGCCCATCGGGTGGAAAATCAAGAGCCGCATGGCACTGCCTGCGCCGAGGTGATCACGGCGGGAGCGCCCAAGGCGCAACTCTACCTGGCTTCCTTCGACGGCTCGCAAGGGGAATTGATGGAGGCCGCCCGGTGGTTGATGGATCAAGGCGTCGATATCATCAATTACTCCTCTGGCAATGTCTTCGACCCCAACGACGGCTCTGACGCTCTCAGCCATTTCATCGACCAGAGCAGCCGCGAACGAGGCGTCCTGTGGATCGTGGCAGCCGGCAATCACGCCGAGCAGCACTGGGCTGGGGTGGTGGGTCCCGGCTCGGACGTGATTCGCCCGCGCCCTGGATATAACGGCTGGGCAGTCACCGCGCGTGGGGATACTCTGCAGATTGTGGTGCGGTGGAGCGAGGCCGGCGCGGCGACCCGGTCGGCAAGCACGCCGCAGGATCTGGATGCCTACCTTTATGAGGTCAGTGACCGCGGTCAATTGGTGGAAGTCGATCGCTCGGTGGCTTTCCAGAATGGACCGTCAGCGCGGCCAGTCGAGGTGATTCGCCGCTCCAAGGACGTCGCGGGTCATCAGTTTTTGCTGGCGCTGCGAGCCAAACGCCTGGCACGGCGCGTGAAGGTCCACATCTTCCTGGACCCCGGCGGGGCGGCCGGACTGTATCCCGCAAGCCGCGAGGGAAGCATCCTCAACCCCGCATCGGCACGCACCGCCGTCGCGGTGGGTGCCGTGGATGTCATGACGAAGGCACTGGCGCGCTACAGTTCCCAAGGTCCCACCGACGATGGACGCGCGAAGCCCGAGGTCAATGGGCCCACGAACACGATCTCGTTCACCTACGCGTCGAGAAACGGCCGATTCACAGGGACCTCCGCGGCCAGCCCGCATGTCGCCGCGCTGGCGGCACTTCTGAAGGGAATGGATGCGAAGGTATCGTCTACCGCGCTGCGGCAGAAAGTAATCGATTCCGTCGCGCCTGACTCGGCGAAGAGTGAAGGCTCGCTTGAAAGCCTCCCGAGGGAAGAGCCGGCAATCGCGATTCCGCCGGAGTTCGGGGGGACCGTCACGATTCCGTTGCTAGGCGCCTTACGTGAGGTGGCCGACCGGCATACCGGATGGAGTGTGCGGATGGCGCCGTCTCACGGTACCTATCGAGTGGGTGACCACATGGACCTGACAGGGCAGTCGTCTGAGGACTGCTCCTGCATCCTGATCGTCCGCGACACGCTTGGGCAATATGAGATGGCGCCCCAGTACGGTGTGATGAGTCTGAAGAAGGGCATCAGTTTCCATCAGACTTACAGAGTGACGGGCTCTCCCGGCACAGACGAGTTGCTGCTGATCTGCGCACGCCGCCCCGCACCCATCCAATCACTGATAAATACCCGTTCCTTGTCAGTGGCACACACCTCCTACCAGATTCGCTAGTCCGGCGCCACATGCGGCTCCGCTTTCGAGCCCCATGTGGCGCAAACACTCTGTTTGCCGCGTCGAGACTCATCTCGACGCTTTTTCGGGCGTCCAGAGATCTCGACGCATTCGCATGAATGCGGCGTCCACCCGAAATCTTACACCCACCAAGTAACTTTCTTCGGCAGATTGGTTTTAGTACGCACTAGTCACTCAACATAGCCGGGAATCGTAAGAAGTTCCAGCATTTTCTCTATTACTCACTGTCACGCAACCGAGCGACCGGGGCGAGACGGAAAGGAGGAAGAATGCTGGAACTCTTTTGGCTTCTATGGTCCGTGTTCTCAGGGCCTACGCTCCATCCTGCAGATGATAGCTGCACGGATGACTCTTGTATCGTTCAGCAGGGCACCGGAAGCGGGGGCTAATCCTCGCTGACATAACTCCCTCATGGCCGTCGCTGGCCAGCGGGGTTTTGGGGGCTGCTGCCAGGCGGCCCCCGTTTGTTACAATCGTACCCACCGCAATTTCGCGCTCGTCGCGCTCGGCAATGAATCGTCTTTATCGATCTACGCTGATCCTGATGACACTACCGGTGTCGGCAGTGTGCTCTGCTTGCGTTCCCCTCGCAACGGACCAGACTTTGCCGGCGCAGGTTTCAACCCCCTCGCCCGCCTGTTTCCAGTTGTCGATTTCGCGAGGAGAGGCGACCCAACTCACCGTCGCCTTTGCCCAAGAACTTGAGATCCGGGCGATTCGAGACAAGGAGTCTATTCATGTAGACAGCTTCGAGTTCGGTAAAGAGACTGTGACCCTGGTCGAGCCGGGGCAGTATCGGATTGTCGTTCAGCCTCACACCGCTTCTCATAGCTCTCTAAACATAATCATGTCCCGAAAATCGCTGACATTACAGGAAGCCGTTGTCTGGCGCCGGGCAGAGGATGCCGCTACCCTTGCCGAACGGGGCACAAGGGATCAAATTGCGGCCTCTTTGGCTCTATGGACAGAGCTTGGCGATCGTGCAAGCATTGCCCGGACCTGTCTCAAACAGGGCGACAACTTGTGGGACACCAACCCGATCGGCGCACGAGAAGCTTACGAAGAGGCATTGACGATGTGCCGCTCGCTCGACGACGCCCGTTGTTCCGCGGAAGCCGCGAACAACAGCGGACTGGCTGCCCAGAACTTAGGCGAATTCGATCGATCGCGAGAACGTCTGAGCGAGGCGGCTCGTCTATGGGGTGCCGTTTCCGACCGGGTCAGCGAAGGCATCACGATTTCGAACGTAGGCTTGATGTGGCAACACGTGGGCGATTTTCGAAACGCCATCGAGACCCTCCGCCAGGCAGAGGCGATCCTGCGAAAAAACAGAGCCCCGGGCTCACACGCCAGCACGGTGACCGATATCGGACTGTGCTATCTCTACCTGGCGGAGTTCGACAAGGCCCGAGTGAATTTCCAGAATGGTCTGGAAGAGGCCACCCGCCACGGGCGCGCTGATGTGGCCGTGCACGCCCGACTGAACCTGGGCCGTTCCTACCTTCTCGACGGCCAGCCGGTGCGAGCGCGCGCGATTCTCGAAAGGACGCTCGCGGAGTCGTCCAAACTGAAGGACGCATCGGTTCGCGGCGACGTTCTCGATAACCTCGGGCAAACCATGCGCGCGCTCCATCATCCACACGAGGCGCGCGAACTTCTGGAACAAGCGCTCAGCATTCATATCAAATCGCGCGACCGCCGGTTTGAAGCTTATGACCTTCACTACCTCGGCCTCACCTCTCAAGATCTCGGCGACCGGGACGCAGCGCGCCGGTATCTCAACCGCGCGCTCGAGATCCGTCTTGCCTGTGGGCTGCGCGATGACGCTTCCGACTCTCTCTACGCATTGGCTAATCTCGAACGAGACGCCGGTCGTTTGGACCCAGCCCGAGACTTGGCAGAGCAGGCATTGAAGCTTTTGGAATCCGTGCGCCAGCACGTGCCCGGGCCAAACCTTCGCGCGTCGTTCTACTCGCGGAAGCGCCGCTTCTTCGATCTCCTGGTGGACGTCGCCATGCCGCTCAGCAACGAACCCGGCGCCGCCGAACGCGGCCTGCTCGCCGCGGAGCGAGGCCGCGGACGCGCCCTTCTCGACCTTCTCGCGGAGGGCTCGCTGCTTCGCCAACTACCCCCCGCCGAACTGCAAAACAGCGCGCTCATCCAACGAGACCTCGACATGCTCTCCGCGCGATTAACCGCCGCCAAACCGGCAGACGAGGCCACCATTCGCCACCGCATGGAGGCTTTGACTGCGGAAAACGTCGTGGTCGAGGCCCACATTCGCCAGTTGATCGAGGACCAGGCCGGCACCCAGCCGCTGAGTTCCTTCTCGCAACTCCAGAACAACGGACTGCCTGCGGATAGCGCGCTTCTGGAGTTCCATCTCGGCGACAGGCAAAGCTACCTCTGGTATGTCGATCGCATGCGGGTGCGCGTGTTTCCTCTTCCCTCGCGCGAGAAGATCGCAAACGAAGCGCGGGCTGCTATCGAAGAGTTCGGACGCATTTTGGAACGCCGCCGCTCACCTGCACGGCAGGCGGCCTTCGAACAGAGCATGCAGCAGCTCTCGGCTACGCTTCTCGGAGGGTTAAAGGACGTGAACCTGCCGCCCCGCCTGATTCTTGCGCTGGATGGCGTGCTGCTGCGGGTCCCCTTCGCTGCCCTGGAACTGCCCTTCGGGCACCAGCGATTGGGCCTCGTCCACAATCTGGTACAAGTTCCCTCGGCGGCCTATCTGCTGGCGGGACGGAAGCCTCGTCCCTCTAGCGCATTTCCGAAATCTATTCTAGCGCTCGCGGATCCTGTCTTCTCTCCAGGCGATCCGAGGGTACCCGAGGCCGCCCGAAAACCCCCAGCCGCCGACCTGGCGAGGCTCCCCTTCACGGCCGAGTTGGACACCATCCGCAAGGCGGTGCCGCCATCGCGATATCAGATCCTCAAGGGATTCGAGGTGAGCCGCGAGAACGTCGCTCGCCTGCGCTTGGAAGAATTTGGAGTGCTGCACTTTTCAACCCACGCTCTGATCGACGACCGCATTCCCGAAATCTCCCGCATCGCGCTCTCGCTGGTGGACGCCGCGGGACGGCCGGCGGACGGGTTTCTGCGACCCTACCAGCTTTCGGAACTGCGCTTGGACGGACCGGTGGTGGTGCTTTCGGCATGCGATACAGCGCTCGGGAAGCAGGTACTGGGAGAGGGATTGGCGGGCCTGTCGAGCAGTCTCTTCGCTGCCGGCGCCGCGCAACTGGTGCTGACTCTCACCGAGGTGGACGCCGAGGCATCCTCAGAACTTCTGAGTCACGTCTACAATCGCTATCTGACGGGCACGACGGCGGGAATCGAACATTCTCTGATGCTGGCGCGCCAGGCGATGGTGAGTCAGCCTCGGTGGTCTGACCCTTACTATTGGGCAGGTTTTGTAGTTATAGGACGTACTGGGGAGTAGTGCAGCGGAAAATCCCTTAGACGGGTATAATCGTCTGACGGGTCATGCTGACTTCCCGCCAAATGTCGCCTGAAGCCTGGGCTCGCGTGTTTGACGCCCTGGTTTTCTATTTCACCCGCCGTTTGGGTGAGTTGAACGCGGAAGATCTCGCTCAGCAGACGCTCGTGGCCGTCCTGAAGAGGGTCGACTACCAGTTTGAGAAGGAGGAAGATTTCCTGCGGGTTTGCTACGGTTTCGCCACCAATATCTTGAAAGCGGCCTATCGCCAAGGCGGCCGGGATGCCCACGTTTCCCTCGAGGACTTTATTCCGGAGCCCGAAAACCGCACCAGCGCCAGTGGGATCGAGAATGCTATTTTCCTGGACGATGTGTTGAGGGAAGGCCAACGGCAGCTCAAAAAGCGCGATTGGGAGCTGATCCGCGAGGCCGCGGAAGCTCAATTGGACAACCAGCCTCACAACTACCCAAGCGGAAAAGAGAACAAATTTCGTGTGGCGCTGCACCGCGCGCGCGGCAAGCTGGCTCAGGTTGTGCGTCGGCGAGACGATAAGATGTAACAGTCCATGTCTCCCGAACATAAAGAGTTGGTAGAACCCGTGCGAGCCTATTTGCTAGGGAAACTCGACGATCAGGCGGCTACCGAACTGGAACTCCGCTATTTCACAGACCGCCGCGTCTTCCTCCGCATTCGAGACATTGAGACCTCGCTGATTCAGGATTATCTTTCGGACCATCTTTCCCCAGGAGATCGGGACCGTTTTGAGAGCCGCTATCTGCGGGTGCCGGAAATGCGGCAACGCCTGGAGGAGGTACGCCGGCTTAACGAGAAGCGGGCAGCGGCCATGGCTTTTCCGCGAGGGCTGGCGGCGCTTGCGGCCGGTGTGCTGCTCGCGAGCGCGGGCGGGGCGTGGTATCTGGCGAAACGGCGCGAGGCGCCTCCCCCACAGGTGACCCGCGTAATTCCTGCGCTGCCGCCGGCTCCCGCCGTCACTCTGCCACTCTCTCCGGGCCTGAAGATGGGTGGCGAAGCTCGTACCAGGGAGTTGAAGCTGCCTTCGCCGCCGGCGCTCGTGCGACTCATTCTGGAACTACCGGGCCAAGCCACACCGATCGATTGTACGGTCCAGATCTCCAAGCCTGATTCTGATCCGCCAGTCATTTGGACCAGTCCTGCGCCTCTCAGGTCAACCCCTGCTACGGGGGGACAGGTAGTCACTGTTGACTTCGAGTCTACCATCTTAAGTACTGGGGACTACATCGCGCACGCTCTGGGTCCAGACGGTCAGATACGCGAGTCTTACGTCTTTCAGGCACGGTAGGACTACTGATGATGAAAATGAAGCTGTCCCTTGCTCTCTTGGCTGCCTCGGTGGGTTGGACTCAAGGCTACATTCCCGTAGTGATCGACGTCGGCGGAAACCAGTTGGTGGGACGGCCGTTCTTCATTGCCACGGAACCTTCCAAGGCGGCTGGAATGGTCAAGCTCCAGTTGACAGTCTCTCCCACGGGGGCTGTGGTGAACGCGGAAGCTCGTAGCGGACCGGAAGACTTGCGCGAGAGCGCCTTGAACAGCGCCAGGCGCTGGCGATTCGTAGCTCAGTCTGATCAGGCAAGGGCGATCGAGGCTACCGTTTTCTTTGGCCCGCCGCCGTCGGAACCGCATGGACAAATGCGCGGCAGCTCGTTACGCCCGAACTTCACAGCCAAGTCGCGCGCGAAGTCAGGGGCGTTGACAAGTCTCTGTTCGTCACTTTCACTTATGGCACCACCCATCAGTTGGCGAAGGTAACGATCCAGGACAACCCGTTGCCGATCCCATACCCATCCCGGCTCTTACCACCCGTTCGCCAGCAATAAGACAGAAATTCGTTAACGAAGGGTGTAATGACCTCGCCCGGAGACTCATATAGCCTTGTGAGTTGAGTTTGGCCGGATTTTTGGTGCGAATCTGCACCCGCGCCAGACTCAACCAACTGAGGTGTATATGGAACGAAGCCTACAGAGTCTTGGATGTAAGTCTTTCATACTCAGTCTCATCGCGCTGTCGCTTCCGGCCCTTGCCCAAAATGGCGGAAGGTTCGAA
Organism: Bryobacteraceae bacterium; assembly: GCA_035295745.1. Lineage (GTDB taxonomy): Bacteria > Acidobacteriota > Terriglobia > Bryobacterales > Bryobacteraceae > JAIQFL01. The sequence continues at coordinate 102,662 of DATGIL010000021.1, forward strand.
GAAGCCAAGCGCATGGCGGTGAGCTACCTGGACAGCAATCAGTACGACCGTGCGGCGGGCAAGTTGGAAGAGGTCTGGGAACAGGACCAGACTGACCCGGCCGTGGCCGAATACCTGGGGATTGCCTATCTAAACGGAGACGACCGGCGCTACAACGCTGCGATCGAAGGAAAGGCTCAGAAGGCTCTCGAACAGGCCATTAAGCTTGGCGGAAAAGCGACCTTCCTGGTACGGCACCCGCACGGGGGCATCATTGGGCGGGTCAGCGGCGGCGACGCTCTGGATTACTGTGCCGGCAAGCTCTCCATCTCTCCCGGACGCGTGGTGTTCGTGATGAAGGCCCTGAAGGGGGCGGAAGATCATTCCTTCGAACTAAAGACTTCCGACATTCTTAAGATCAATACCCCCAACGCAGAGGGCAAGTTCACAATCAAGACCAAACCGAAAAACTATCCGTTTCAACCGCAAACCAAAAACAAGGCAGACAGCGATCTACTTCTGTCCCTGATCCGAGAGCACCTCGGAGTGGGAACGCAGTGAAAGGAAAAAAGATGGCCATCATAGGAAAAAGTTTTGCGAGTGTCTCGCTACTCGTGGCACTCTCGATCCCAGCTTTCGGTCAAAAACTCCCGTTCGTCGGCAAGAAATCAGACCCGGCAAAAGAAGCTGAGAAGAACGTGCTCCGGTACGAGAAACTGAAGCAGTACTCCCTCGACCGATATCGCGAGAACCTGGAATTTCGGGACGAAGTCGACCAGCGATACGAAGAATTGCTCCGGTCCCACAGCCAGCGGGCATACGCACGCAACACGGGAGTCTCTTCCTACATCGCCACGGTCCGTGAAGACCGGTGGCGCGTTCATGAGAATCTCTACGACAACCTGGTGGTCCAGGACCACATCAACCGGCTGGGTCAGCACCTGGTGCCGAAAGATTCGGAGCGGGCGTTCGCGTTCAAAGTCATTCCGGAGCCTATCCCGCTGGCCGAGACACTGTCCACGGGCACCATTTATATCTCCACCGGTCTGATCTCCGTGGTGGACTCGGAAGCGCAACTCGCCTATGTGCTGGCCCACGAAATGGCGCATGTCCAACTGGATCACTGGAAGGAAAGGGTGATGCTGGACTGCGGCCAGCAAGCTTACGCCGAGGATCAAGCCGCAAAATCGGCTCGCATCGGGATGTTCACCTCCTTGCTGGGAGCCGGACTGGGCGGGATATTCGGCGGAATTCCGGGAACGGGCATTGCCGGAAATCTGAATTCCGCGGTGAACGGCATGGCCCTGGGCGGCGCGATCGGCCAGTTCGCCGGCGCACTGCTGAATCGTCCGCTAATCGTAAGCTGGGACCAGGTAGAGGAAGACGCTGCGGATCAAATGGCCTTCAAGGCCGTTCTGGAAGCGTCATACGACGTGCGCGAGGTCCCCACGCTCTACGCCACCATGCAGAAGGCCGCAGCGCGCGACACGCGCATCGGGCTGGGCTTCTTGGGGAGCCGCCATCGCATCGAGCAGCGCATGGAGAAGGCCAAGGACCTGATCGCCAACGCCTACCAGGCGGATATTGCGGCGAAGTTGAAGACCGGCTTCCTGTCCACCACTGCGGAACACCGCAACCTGATGGCGGAACTTAAGCGCGACAACGGCATCATGGCCTATTACAACGACATGTTTGAGATGTCGCGATCGAATCTCGCCGATGCGGTGGCGATTCGCGACAACGACCCGGCCGCGCACTACTTCTACGCGAAGGTTCTGAAGCTGATCGGCCGCACGGTCGAGGACGACAGGCTGGCGCAGGCCGAATTCTACAAGGCCACAAAGTTCGACACCCGCGACGAGAATTTCGGATCGCACCTGCATTTGGCGCTCATGATGGCGCGCGATCGTAATGCCGACAAGGCCGAAATCACGAAGGAACTCGACTCTTACGTCAGCGATTATGCGCACTACAACGTAATGGACCGAGCCCTGCGCGCTTTTCCGCCGAATTTGGATTCGGTATACGAATACATGACGCTCTACGGCGATCCCGGCTGGCGTCCGAAGCCGCCGGATTTGAAGGACGTCGATCCGGCTTACCAGCAGATCAGTGACGGCGTCGCGGCGCGAGTTCCCGGGGCGCCTCAAGGCCCTGCGATGCGAGCCGACAATCCGGCAGAGCCGGGCAAAGGCACCACCGGAGTCGGCGGCAGACCGCCGGTGCCCGCTGAGCTCATGAACAGGATACCGGGCGGCCAAATCATCGCGCCGGTTCAGCAGATGAAGGACTCGGTTCAGCAGCAAACCCAGCAAATCAAGAAACAATGACGAAACGAACCACCCTGGCGCTTTGCGGACTGCTGATTCTGGGAGGGGCCTTCGCACAGGAGGCCCCTCTCCGCATGCAACTCCGTCTCCCCGATTTCTTCGACACTGCGTTCGAGGGCGCAAACTCGCTCGTCGAACTGCCTGACCGCCCCATCACCAAACTGCGGATCCTGCTGATGAAGGCCACCGAGCGGCATATCGTCACCGGCGCGGTGAATGTCTCCGTCAACGGCAAGGGCATCAGCAACATCATGGACAGCCGCAACGTTGAGGAAGGCAATCAGTTGACCCTCGATCAATCCACCCTCAACAAGCGCACCGACGACCTGTTCGATCCCCATGAGAACGCGATCGAAGTCGTGGCGTCGGACAACCGCGGACGCAAGTTTTATCAGAACTGGGTGCTGCGTACCGGCGGCAGCCAGAACGCCTACTTCGCGTACTCCGGCTCGGTGTCGCCCGACGATCCGCGCGGCGTTCCTCCCGATCTGGTGGTGGACGAGCCGCAAGCACCGCCGATTCTGAAGGTGGGGCAGGCCTCGGCGCGCATCACTCTCAGGGGAAGTTGCGGCTCCTCGCATCCAGCGACCGAGATCACGCTCGACCGCAAGCCATTCGCAAGAATTCAGAAGCAGGCTGATAGCTTTTCGCAATCCGTCGAGATCCGGCGCGACATGAAGGAACTGGTGCTGGAGGCTGTGGATGCCAAAGGCAATCGCCGCAGCGTCGTGATTCCCGTTGTAGTGCAGCAGAAGGAAGCTCCCAAGGTTCGGTTCGCGGGCGCCAAGTATGCGCTGATCGTCGGGATCTCGCGTTATGGCGATGCGAAGGATGCTCCGCCGCAGTTGGATGGCGCGGCCGCCCAGGCCGATGAGATGGCCCGCGAGTTGGAGCAGCAGGCTGGTTTCCGCAAGGAAAATATCCGCCTGATGCGCGACGACCAGGCGACTATGCCACAGTTACGCACCGGCTTCTACGATTTCGCCGCGAAAGCACAGGGCAACGACCTGCTGGTGGTCTACATTGCCGGCCGCGCACTCCACGATCCTCGCGAAGGCCACCGCGACCAGATGTATCTCGCTTCGTATGGCGCTCAACTGGGCCAGATCGATGCGACCGCACCCAGTTTCGAGAACCTCTCGGAGTGGCTGGACCGCTCCGTGCACTCGAATCACACATTCCTCATCTTCGACGTAGGGCATCCCGTGCCCACGGGGGGAGAGTGGAAATTCCCGGAAAGAAGCATGGTGAACAACCACCTGCTCAGCCTGTTCTCGGAACAGAAGGGCCGCGCCGTGCTGGTCTCCGGTTCGGCGGGCGAAGTGTCGATGGCGCGTCCGGGAGGCCAGGCGTCTTCGTTTGCCTATTGGACGAGCCGAGGGCTGGCCGGCGACGCCGACCTCAATCAGGATCACGTCGTGACCGCCGAAGAGCTGTTCCGTTTTGTCTCCGAGAAGGTGCGCGAAGAGAGCCAGGGCAATCAGAATCCCCGCTACCGTCTCTCCGCGGCCAACAATAATACGCCCCTGTCTGAGCTTTCCCGATAGACAGCCCATGAATGCGGCGTTCGGCCAAATCATACGCCGCGTCTGGCAACTTCGTGGCGCGAACACTCCTGTTCGCCGCGTCGACACTCTTGTCGACGCTTTTCTGATGCAGGCCCCACGTATCACGTGAGGGTAGACGGCAGCTCTCGAACTTACCTCGTGAGGCAGACTTGATGAACACCCGAAGAGCGTCGAGATGAGTCTCGACGCGGCAAACAGAAGTGTTTGCGCCACGACTGCCCGCGAAGATCTTCCTGTGGCACCCCCGCGGTATAATTCGAACCAAACTATGCCGCCTTATCGCACGCGGCGCGCGATTCTGCGTTCGTGCGCCGGATTCGCCGCCCTCGGTCTCCGTGCCCAAATCCCGCAAACCTCCGACCTGAGCCGCCTGCTCTCGCTCGCCGACTTCGAAACCGACGCCCATACCCGCGTCTCGCACGGCGCCTGGGAGCGAATCTCGGGTGCTGCGGCCGACGAGATCACACTGCGCTGGAATCGCGAAGCGTACGAGCACATCCGCCTGAAGCCGCGCATCCTCATCGACGTCTCTAAACTGGATACCCGCGTTACCCTCTTCGGACAGGAACTGCCCTATCCGATCCTGCTGGCGCCTACCGGCGGCCAGAAGCTCATCCATCCGGAAGGGGAACTCGCCGCCGCTCGCGGGGCGGCCGCGGCATCCGCCACCTATGTGATCAGCAGCAGCGCCTCCCTGCGCGTCGAAGATATCGCCCACAGCGCGAAAGGTCCGGTCTGGTTCCAACTCTACGTGCAGCGCGATCGCGGGTTCACGCGCGATCTGGTGCAGCGAGCCGAGGATTCGGGTTGTCGGGCGCTCTGCGTGACGGTCGACTCCCCCACCTTTGGCGCGCGCAATCGGGAGGACCGCGCCAAGGGCGAACTACCCGAGCGCGAACTGCCCAACTTGAAAGGCAAGGACTATCTCGACCCGACCCTCACCTGGAAGGACATCGACTGGCTGCGTTCGTTTGCGCGCCGGCCGGTGTTGTTGAAGGGTGTGCTCAATCCCGATGACGCAGCCACGGGCGTCAAGGCCGGCGTCGCGGGCATCATCGTCTCCAACCACGGCGCGCGGAATCTGGATACCGTGCCTGCTACTATCGACGCGCTCCCGCTGGTGGTGGAGAAGGTGCAGGGGCGCGTTCCGGTGCTGGTGGATGGCGGCATTCGACGCGGCACGGATGTGCTGAAGGCGCTGGCGCTGGGCGCGACGGCAGTGCAGATCGGACGGCCGTACCTGTGGGGCCTGGGTGTCGCCGGCGCGGAGGGCGTGGCGCGCGTGGTGGAGATTCTGCGCAGGGAATTTGAGATGGCGATGGCGCTGACGGGGCGTCCTACACTCGCCAGCATCGATCGAAGTGTATTGTGGTAATTAGGGTATCTGTATGGGCACTGGTCTACTCGTTTCAGAGCAGGAATACCTCACTACGACCTATGAGCCGGACTGCGAGTACGAAGACGGAGTTCTCATCGGGAGGAATGTAGGTAAAAAGAAGCACAGCCGTCTTCAAGCAGCATTTGCTGGATTTTTCTACCAGAGGAGGGAACTCTGGAACATCGAAGTATTCACGGAACAACGCCATCGAATTCGCAGCGGAAAGTATATGCTGCCCGACCTATGCGTCTTCCCGTCGCCATCGCCTGAAGAAGAGGTCTTCACCAGTCCGCCTCTAATATGGATCGAGATTCTTTCACCTGATGACAGGCTCATTCGCGTGAATGCGAGAATCAGGCAGATCCTCGCATTTGGTGTCGCCAACCTCTGGATCGTCGATCCCGACACGCTGGAGAGCGAGATTCACACTCCCCACGGCAGCGCCAAAGTAGAAGACGGCATCCTGCGGGTCGAAGGCACTCTCATCGAAGTGCCGCTTTTCAATCTGTAAACGGACGAACCCTCAATTTGTGATCCGCCTGTAGATCTCGAGATAGTCGTCAATCATCCGTCCTGCATCGAAACGGCGGACCGCCTCCTTCCGGCAATGCGTTCGCGACAGGGTTCCCACACGCGACACCGCTTCCGCCATCTGCTCCACGCTGTCTACGATGAACCCGGTGACCCCGTCCTCGAGGACTTCCGGAAGTGCACCCGCCCGGAATGCGACCACCGGCGTTCCGGAGCTGAGCGCTTCCATTGCTACCAGAGAGCTAGTCTCCGCCACCAGGCTGGGCACCAGCAGGCACTCCGCTCGAGACAGCATCAGCGCCTTCTGGTGCAGGTCCAACGGGCCTACATAGGTTCGTTCCGCGTCCAGCAGCGGCTTGACACACTTCTCGAAATACTCCTGGTGCGATGGGTAAGGATAAACAGGCCCCGCCACTGTCAGCCGGCGCTTCAAGCGATGCGCCACCTGAAGCGCGAGGTGAACGCCTTTTTCCGGGCAGATGCGGCCGAGCCACATTAGCGACCCGTCGGGTTCGCCCGCCATGAAGCGGCCAGTCGACACGCCATTCGGAATTACCGGCAGCGACCGCGAGGCAGGATTCGAACGGGCCTGCGTGCGCGACACGCAATTCATCACCAGGCCCGGTGGCCGCGCACCGTTGAATATCGGCGCCGGGTAGTAATTGATAGGCAGATGCAGCGTCGCCAGCATCGGCGTGTCGCACTCCGGCACATAATCGTGGAAGCCGAGCCCGTGAAAGTGAATGACGTCGACAGAATATTGTTGCAGCGCGGAGTGGATCGCCTCCTTGTAGTTTTCGCTCGACGCCTGCATGCCGGGAGTTTCGATCAGTTCGCCGGCGACGCGAGACCCGTGGCTGGCGATCACTACCGATTCGTGTCCTCTTTGCACCAGCCCAGCTTCCAGAATGGAGAGAATCTGCTCGGCGCCTCCCGCGAATGCGGTTCCCACCGGCATGGCTGAAAAGGCAACGCTCAACACACGCATGGAAGTCTTAATTCGTGAAATGCTCGTTCGGCAAGCTTTCGCCATTCCGCGGAATTCACTCCCCAGCTAAAGTGCTCGTAATATAGCGGCCCCTCGTGGGGCGCCTTGGCAAAGTCATATTGCGGCGCGCGGCGCAAAGGCTCGCGCTTCAAAGGAAACTGTCCGAGAATCCGTGACTGGCTGGCGTAGCAACTCAGAATTTCCCGTTTCCATTGGCTCTCGCGCTGGGAAAGGGGACGCGGCATTACGTCTTGGCCGTCGAGGAAGCACTCGCACTCCATCCCTCCCTCGCCGGAGTGATACCCCGCAAATTCCGCCACCGCGCAACGTTCTTTGCACAGCCATGTCGCGGCGTGAACAGCGGCAGCCGTAGCATCGTGATCAGGATGTCCTCCTTCGTACGCATGGGTAAACACCAGCGACGGCCGAAGCCAGTCCAAGATCTCCGCAAGGCGCTCGGCATGTTCGGCAATGTGAAAGCTGGCCTGCTGATCGGGACAGTCCAGGCACAAGGTGGCCTCGTCCGTTCCGCCAGCCGCCTCCAGGGCCTTCTGGAACTCACTGCGGCGCAGCGCGGCATACTCCTGCCAAGTGGAGCATCCGGCCAACCGGACGTCGTCCCCGGTTCGAGGAGCACCGTCCGTGACATGAATCACGGTGAACTGACGCCTCAATCTCGGCAGCAGAGCACCGATCCCGAGGATCTCATCGTCTGGGTGGGCAGCCACAATGGCGACGGACACGCCTCTCTGTGTGCAAGTACCTCTCCGCTGAAGGCACCATCACAATGGCGTACCGAGTGCTAAGCGCTCCGTTGACTCGCACCTCGCCTTGATAGAATAAAGGCAAAATGATTCAAACCCTATTTGGCTCTGTCGAGCAAGAGCCATCTCTGCTGGATAAGCTCAAAAATGGTGTTCAAAAGACCCGTGCCGGGCTGGTATCCGCTCTTGAAGACGCGCTGCAAGGTAAGAAGAAGATCGATTCCGACCTGCTTGACGAGCTCGAATACACGCTCATTTCGGCGGACATCGGAGTACGCACCACAGAGGAAATTCTCGACCGCATTCGCCAGAGAGTGCAGCGTCACCAATTGAATGATGCTAGCGAATTGAAGGGCCTCATCCGCGAGCACCTGCTCGAAATTCTCGCTGCCAGCGAGCGCACCCCGGCTTTTGTGAGGACGCCGCCGGCCGTCGTGCTGGTGGTGGGAGTCAACGGCGCAGGTAAGACCACGACCATCGGAAAGCTTGCCAATCGCTTCAAGAACGAGCAGCGCTCCGTCCTGCTTTGCGCCGCCGATACTTTCCGCGCCGCCGCCATCGAACAGCTCGAAATCTGGGGGGCGCGCACCGGTACCCCAGTCATCCGCCAAGGTCCGGGAAGCGATCCCAGCGCCGTACTTTTCGATGCGCTGAATGCGGCACGCGCCCGCAACACGGACTATGTAATCGTCGATACCGCCGGCCGCCTGCAAACCAAAGAAAATCTCATGGCGGAGTTGCAGAAGATGGATCGCACCGCCAAAAAGGTCATCTTCGACGCTCCTCACGAAGTCCTGTTGGTGCTGGACGCCACCACGGGACAGAACGGCCTCGAACAGGCGCGCAAATTCACCGAGACCTCAGGCGTAACCGGAATCGTTCTGACCAAGCTCGACGGTACCGCGAAGGGCGGCATCGTGGTGTCGATCGCGCGCGAGTTGAATCTGCCGATCCGCTACATCGGAGTCGGCGAAAAGATCGACGACCTGCTGCCGTTCGATCCCGAGAAATTCATTCAGTCCCTCTTTGAATAATGGACGCCTCGTTCATGCGCGAAGCGCTCGACCTGGCGCGCAAGGGTCGGGCACAGACGAGTCCCAACCCGATGGTCGGCGCCCTCGTGGTGAGTGACGGCCAGGTTTTGGGCCGCGGATTCCACCTTTATGCCGACAAGCGCCATGCCGAAGTCGTCGCCTTGGCGGAAGCGGGGGCCCGCGCCCGCGGCGCCACCGTCTACGTCACTCTGGAGCCGTGCTCGTTCCAGGGGCGCACGCCACCCTGCGCAGACGCACTGATCGAAGCAGGCGTCGCGCGCGTAGTAGCGCCGATCCCCGACCCCAACCCTAACGTCTCCGGAGAGGGATTCCGCAAGCTGCGCGCTGCCGGCATCGAAGTCGAAATGGCCGGTGAGTTCGCGGCCGAGGCCGAGAAACTCAACGAGCCCTTCTTCCATTTCATGCGCACCGGCCGCCCGCTGGTCACTCTCAAGACGGCCATCACGCTCGACGGCAAGATCTCCGCTCCCGACGACAATCGCGGCTGGATCACGAGCGAGCGCGCCCGTGCCCACGTGCAGCAGGTACGGCACGATCACGATGCGATCCTCACGGGCATCGGTACCGTGCTCGCGGACGACCCGCTGCTCACCGATCGGTCGGGCCTTCCCCGCGGCCGTCCTCTACTCCGTGTCGTAATGGATTCGCTGCTCCGCCTGCCGGTCGATTCTAAAATGGCACGTAGTGTGGCAGATAACGATCTCGTCCTGGTGGCGACATCCGCATCATCGCCCGAGCGTCGCAAGCTTTTCGAGTCGCGCGGAATTCGCGTGCTGGTATTCGATGGGCCCGGTGGCCGCGCCGATTTGCGAAGCGTCATCGAATGGCTCGGCCGCCAGCAATGCCTGTCGCTGATGATCGAAGCCGGCAGCAAGGTGAACTGGGCGGCACTCGAAAGCGCCTGCGTCGACCGGATCTTCTTCTACTACGGCCCGAAGATCCTGGGCGGCCTGGAAGCGCTGCCGCTCGCCGGCGGAATCGGCAGGCGCCGGCGGTCCGACGCGATCCGCGTTCACAAAATCACCATCCACCCCATTCCCCCCGATGAGTTCGCCGTAGAAGGGTACCTCGATGTTCACTGGGATCGTTGAAGAATTGGGGACCGTCGAATCGGTCCAAACGCGTTCCGCCGGCGCGCGCCTCAAAGTGCGGTGCTCCACCGTGATGCAGGACATGACCGAAGGCGCGAGCATCGCGGTCAATGGCGTTTGCCTCACCGCGGTAGACCTTCGGCCGGACTCCTTCTCCGCCGATCTCGCTCCGGAGACCCTCCGCCGCAGCAATCTGGGCGACCTTCGCGCGGGATCGCGCGTCAATCTCGAGCGGCCTCTCTCGCCGACCGGCCGTCTGAGCGGCCACATCGTTCAGGGACACGTCGATGGCACCGGAGAGTTCCTTTCGCTTGAAGAACTGGGCGACGAGAACTGGTGGCTCAACATCCGCGTCCCGGCTGAGCTAGATCCGTTCCTGGTCTTCAAGGGCTCCATCGCCATCGACGGCATCAGTCTGACCATCGCGGCTCTGGAAGGCGACCAGCTTTCCGTGACGATCATCCCGCACACCTATCGGAACACCACGCTCGCCGGATACCGCGCCGGTGCGCGCCTTAACTTGGAATGCGACATTCTGGCCAAGCACGTCGAAAAACTCTTGAGGAAACTGGAAGTCAAGAGTCCGCTCACGGTCGAGAAACTGCGTGAGCAGGGATACTGAGCGGGTCTGTGCTGATTCAGCGTGAAATGGAGAGCGGGCGTTCTCTGTTAGCGGGTTAAATCTCGAGGGCGCAGTTTGGGCGAATCGGCCCCAGTTGGTCAGCGGCGCGCAGTCTAATATAGCGATGGATTCTGGACCGAATCGATGCCGATCGGCAGCGTGCAACTCGAGCTGCAGACTGCCTACCGTTTCGCGCTGACGAACACCTTGGAAAAGATCGTTGCTCGATTTCCGTTCCTGGCGGCAAATAGCTGCGCAATTGCGGGCCGTTAACTGGGCCTGAAGTGTCGCTATGCCAGGCTTCCAATGAAAGCGTTCATCTCGCGAATTACATCCTCTTCGTTCGAGAAGAACACTTCGTGCCGAGCCCGCGGCAGGCGTACCACCCGCGCAGAAGGCACTCCAGCCTCGAATGCCTTGGCCTGTGCCTCGGTGGTAATCGCAATTCGGGCTTCGAATGCCGCTCGTTCGGCGGGATCACCGGGTAGGTCTTCAAAATTGGGCGGAAGCGCGTAGATGGCAAGAATTGGAACGGGAATGTGTGTGTACTTTTTTCTCCCCGCATGGATTGCCGAAATCGCCGGGGGAAGTTTGCCCTCCACTTGCTGCGCATACGCAGCCAAAAGCGCAGCGGGAGCCGCCTCCAGATATTTCTGTCTTTCCCGCAGGACCCTTTCCAACCTTGGGAGATCTGTCTCCAGCAATTCCTGAATCAGCGGTCGCGTATCCTGCAGGACCTTCGATTGCATCTCTTCGAGCTTCCGTCTCGATTCGATCAGTTCGATGTTCAGGTCGCCAAGGAAGGTGTCGTAGTACGCATATGAATAGGCGGCGTCCAGGTATACCAATCCAGCTACTTTGTCGGGATGGCGGGACCCGACCGAGCTAAGCTCTTGGCCCGCGATGGAACTCCCAACCAACACCGGGCGATTCACGTTCAATGCGGCAAGAACTGCGAGCACGTCGTCACCGAGCCGGTCGGCCGAGTAGCCCGAGGGAGGAACACTGGAAGCTCCAAAGCCGCGCCGCGTGATGCCGAAGACATGGTAGGAAGACGTGAGTCTGACAGCAAACTTGTCGAACGTGTGAGCGTTGGCTCCAAGGCCCGCCAACAGGACCACAGGCCGTCCGGAGCCGCCCCAGTCAACCACTTCCAACTCTACGCCATCTTCCACTTCCACGAACTGCACGTGATAAGAAGCGGGCGCGGCCAGCCAGGCGGATTCCTTCGTTGCGCGCTGGAGTTCGAGCGACAGCGATTTCCCTTGCGTCCAGGTTCCGGCGATGGAGTTAGCGTCGGCACTGATGGTCCCCTCATAACCGCCCTGAATTGCTTTGATAGCCAACTTGAGGGAGTGGCCTTCGAGGACCACAGAGTCGATCGGAATCGGCTGCGCGGTCTGATCGATGGGATGGAACGTGGCTTTCCATCCACCGTCGCCTGCAGCAGCAATGCGCACGACCAAACGACGCTTCTTTTCGCCGATCAGGCCCTGCCAATCTCCGGCAATGCCTCGCTGTCCCTCCAGGCACACCTCCGTTTCGGACTCCATGCTTCCCTCCTCGTGTACGTTTGACACCAGCGGACGATTGGAAGTTCCGCTTCTGCACCAACGTTCCTCTGGTCTCTGACTGTTCGGCGGAAGCGGGAACGGCAGCGCTGTCGGAAACCGCCGCCGGGCGGGATAAGAGAGGGCATCCATAGAATGGCCCACCTGCCGTTTGGCCGCATCACGCCAGGCGCTGATCTGGCTGACGAGAGGATGAATCCCTGCCTGACATGTGCCAACGAACAGACAAATGAGCCGACGCTTGCCGGCGCGCCCTGTTTGCAAATCAGCGGACAGGTCCGCTGCAGGCGGTGTGCCGATCGCTATCGGGTCTCGAAGAATTCGATCGCGCGAGGGAGGTCGGCGTAGCGGTAGAGAATATAGTCCGGCTCGGTTTCCGGAGATCCACCGGGGTTGCCGTTAGGGCAGAACAGAATCGTCTTCATCCCAACTTTCCGCGCGCCTGCGACGTCGCGGAAGCGGTCGTTTCCAACGAAAATCGCCTCCTCCGGGCCGACCTGCAATTCATCCAAGGCCGCCCGGAAAAGGCGAGGGTCCGGCTTGCGATATCCGTAATCACCCGAGATGATGATGGGCGCGAAGAAGCCAGCGAGGCCCACGGCTCGAAGTTCGGGGAGTCCGTAGGCACTCTGCGCATCGGAAACCACTGCCAGCCGATGACTGGTTTTCAATTGCGTCAGAGCCTCCTGTATCTGCGGAAATGCCACCAGCCGTTTACGAGAAATCCCGCGCTGCAGCTCGGCAAGAAACAGAGGCATCTGCTGGAGCTTCTCTGGACCGAGAGACCGGGTGTAATCGGTGGCATACCTGTGCAACACTTGGTGCCAAATCGCGACTACATCGAACTCGGGGTAAGTTTCCGTGGTCGCCGCAAACTGCTCCTTCATGATCTGGAAGTACAAGTCGCGCACTTCACCACGGTGCAATGCGATGCCCTGATAGGTAAGAAAGTGGGCGATGGCACGATAAGCCTCCTCCATCCACTCATCGGTCTCAATATCGATCAGAGTTCCATTGACATCGAAGAGCAAAGCGCGCACTTTCATCACGGTGTTCGCAAAGTGACTTTAGCTTCTTCCACCAGACGCTGGCACTGGGGCCGGCTGACCCAGGAGTTTCGGGCAATGCGCAGGAGGGTAAGAGCCATCTGGAAGGGCAAGCGTCCAGTGATCGAACGGAAGGCTCGTCCGCGGTCGGGGAAGTGACAGGCGTATTCCCACAGAAAGTGACCGATGAAGGGCTCGGCGCTGTGCTTGTTCCCTGCTTGCAGGAAGTAGTGCTGCAACTCTCCGGCAATCCGTCCGAGATCGAATACGCGGTCGGCGCGCTTCATCCGTTCCAGATCGATCGCGATTACGCTAAGGCCCCGGCCGAAGAGCAAATTGCTGGGAGTGGCATCGCCGTGAACGAACACCTCGTTATCCTCCCACATGCGCGGCTTCTTCCGCCAGAGGTCGCGCAACCAATACAATTCGTCCGCGTCCCACCCCCCGATCAACTGTTTGACTCGCAACTTCTGAACGAGCCGGTCCAGGTAGGCACAGTCCTGCTGGAAATCCACTGTCGAGGCAGGGTTGGCGGTGCGGTTATGTAGGGTTGCCAGGAAGTACGCCAGAGCGGTTAACTTTTCGAAAAGTGCCTGGGAATGCCCATATTGGATCGCCTCGTTGATGAAAGCTCCTAACGGGACGCCCGTGGCAAATTCCTCCACCAGGATGTTATTGAGGGATGCATTGGCGCCCAACGGACGGACGACGTGATGTGGGTAACCCGCCAGACCGTAGCCGCGGAGGATCTGCAGATTGTCGAACTCCTGGCACATGCGCTGGGTACCGCCATCCGCATGGTGGCTGCGTTTCAGAAAGAACTTCCCGACTACTTTGGCGCCGCTGTGGCGCTCCTCATAGAGATAGACCTTGCTGGCCTTCATGCTAAAGACGCGGAACTCAGCCGCGCTGTTGCGGACACCTATTTGAGGCAGGACATCCTGGACCAAATATGGATGTACGGGGTCCTGGCAGGATAGATGTCCAACGTATTGTCTTGACACACGCACACCCCTCAGTCGAAGTCACCGGCGTGCAAGATCAAGACAGGATGGGAGCAAGCGCGTAGCCGGCTGACATTTCAATTACAACGGCGTGGTGGAATTGTAACACAATCGAAACATTCAGGGCCAATCTGAAAGCTGGCGTTGATCTCGATACCCCGTTCCCCATGGACGGAGCGCGGGTATGACGGGTGCGACGAATCGATCCAGCACATTCAGAAGCGGCGATGCAGGGGAATCAACGGCAATCGCCGATGATCGAAAAGTTGACGCGCGCCGCGGCGCAGCAGATCATGCACAGTACGCAATAGCGGGCACGCATCACGATCCACCCGTAGAGACGGGATTACAGCGGCTTCGGGCACGCGTCTGACTTAGTGCATCGTTTCGTGAGGGTGAGAAGCTGTGAAAACTCCGGACATCGCTTGCTGACGCGCGCGGCTTGCAAGCGCACATATCCCGCGAGGGGTAACACGAGCCACGACCGTAAAGGGAGTGTTTTCGGGCGATCGGACATCGCTTTGCTTACGCGCGAGGCTCGCACGAAGTGGGCCGGACCGTTGCGGCCACCCGGCAAAACGCTGGAAGTTTCTGGTATACGGCCTGTTGCTCCGGGTTGAGCCTGGGACGGGTGAAAGCACCGGCCGCCACGGTCTCGACTTTGTCAATTGTAGTCGCAGGCAGCGAGCGTTTGGATAGACCGTCGCAGTCAGCGCCGAAAGCCGTGGACGCGGCAACCAGAAGCACAAGGATGAAAGCGCTGGGCACGGGCCCTCCGCACGATAGTATATACGAGCCCGCAGCCCAACCCTGGCCTTCGCTACGCACCCACGAGAAATCGCAAAATCCACCGGGCGCGTTGTCCGAAGGGAGGACGCAGCAGACTCAGCGGGCTCCATTGAGCCTGTATAAAAACTCCCTGCGTGTGGGAAAAAGCTTCGAATCCGTGAAAGCCGTGATAGCGTCCCATGCCGCTCGGACCCACTCCACCGAATGGCAGATTCGACTGACCTACGTGAAAGATGCAATCGTTGATGGTCACTCCGCCGGCCGCCGTCTCGCGCAATACCTTACGAACACGCGGCCCGCTGCCATCGAAGTAGTACAGGGCTAGCGGATGCGGGCGCGCATTCAAATAGGCAATCGCCTCATCCAACTCGCGATACCACACCACCGGCAGGATAGGACCGAAAATCTCTTCCTGTGTCGCCTGCATCGAGTCATTCATGTTCCATAAGAGAGTAGGAGGGAAGACTCGATTAGCGGAAGAACACTCTTCCTTCGCGGGATTGATCTGCAGACACTCGGCACCTTTCTGGCGTGCGTCGTCCACCAGCGCAGTGAGCCGCAGATAATGCCGCTCATTGATGATCCGCGTGTAATCACGAGTGTCCACCAGGCGCGGGTACAGTCCCTCAACTGCCTTTCGGAACTCCCGGCAGAAGCGGTCGTGGTGCTCCCGCGGCAGCAGCAGGTAATCTGGCGCTACGCAGGTCTGACCCGCATTGTAGAGTTTACCCATCGCCAGCCGGACGGCGGCGCGCCGCAGCGAGTAGCTCGCGTGAACGACTGCGGGGCTCTTACCTCCCAGTTCCAGGGTCACTGGGGTGAGGTGCTCGCTGGCGGCGCTCATCACCTGTTTGCCCACGCGCGTCGAGCCCGTGAACAGGAGGTGATCGAACGGAAGGTTGGAGAACTCCACGGCGGCTTCGGGACCGCCCCGCTCCACCGTCACATACGACGGCGAGAAAAGCTCCGCCAGAATCGATTCCGTCAGTTCCGAGGTAGCCGGCGCGAACTCGGAGAGCTTGAGCATGGCATGATTGCCTGCCGCTAACGCACCTACCAGCGGCCCCAAACTCAGAAAGAGAGGATAATTCCAAGGTGAGATGATGCCCACCACCCCGAGCGGACGGTAGATCACTCTCGCGCGGCCAGGCCAGAACTGCCAACTCACCGGCGCACGGCTGGGCTCCATCCATCCTCGCAGATGGCGTATCGCGTGGCGGATCTCATTTAAGACCGGAAACAACTCCAGTGTCAGGGTTTCTTCCGCCGCGCGTACGCCGAAGTCCTGGGAAATGGCGTCGATGATCTGAGTCTTGTGCTTGAGTAATGACTGCTCCAGGCGGCGCAGGGCATCCAGACGCTCGTCATATCCTGGTAAGCGTTTCTGAAATGCCGCCCGCTGCGCGTCGAAACGCGCCCGCAATCCAGGCATGCTTCATTGTCGCGCGCCTCACCCGGTTGCGGGCAAATCTTACCAGCCCGTCGTTACTTGTCCTTCTTCGGGCCGGGGTCCTTCACGGGCGTGCCCTGCTGGTCGTCCGTGCTGCGGTCGGCAGAGCGATTGGCTTCGGAGTACGTCACGCTGGGATGTTCCGCTTCCAGGCGCGCCTGACGAGCGTCGGCGATATCCTTATTGCGTTGAAACGCAATGGCTTCGCGCATATCCTCGCTCATGGCTGGTTCCGTTTGTTTCACGCTGGCGGAGGGCTTCGGCTTCGACGTTTGCGTTTGCGCCCCGGCCAGTGGGACGAAAATCAGACCTGCCCCCATCAGTGCGACCAAGAGTCTCGGTTTCATGCCTACCTCCAGATGTGAGTTTTGCATCAGAAAGGCCAGTGTGAATTAGCGCACCACCGAAGGAGACGCAGCCGAACGGCCCCACCGTCGCGTGGAACGACCGCGGAACTCAATATGATCTGTTGCCTTTTACGACAACCTGGCGTATCCTTGAATTTAGTACTTCAAGATCTTAATACTATAAATAGATCACCTCTGAAAGGAGGAACGTACAATGTTTTGGGTTTTCCTTCTCCTGGCACAAGCTGCCGCCCCACAGCAGAACGCCGTCCAATCGCAGATCGAGCGAGGTCAAGCGCTGTTCTTCGACGCCGAGAATGGGTGCGGCAACTGTCACGCCTTGAAAGGCAAGGGTACAGCCGTGGGACCTGACCTGAAGGGCATCGCCCGGCTCAGCCCAGCTGGTATCGTGACTGCCATCCGCTCCACGGTAACGCAGTACGTCCAAACGGCGAAAGTCAAAGGCGCGGGCTCGTTCCCCGCCATGCCGCCCGCCGGAACTGATAAAAGCGTCAAGATCTATGACTTGTCGAAGATGCCTCCCGAGGCCCATGATGTGGATCGTGACGACATTTCGTTGAGCCCCAACAACAACTGGAAGCACCCGCCCAGCCTCCACAAGTTCACCGACGCCCAACTGGCCGACGTGATCTGCTATATCCGCTACGCCGGTGCCGGAACCAAGGCTGCGGTCGATCCAGAAGATATGAAGTAAGGCTCGCCCCGAGCGCCTCCTCTCTCCATTACGATGTAGGTGAGTGCTGCTCCGACGAGAGATTCCCAACCGGTCAATCGCCGCCATCGGCTTTCTCGCCGCGACCTTGTTGTCAGGCGCGGACACACCCCGTGAGGAGATCTGGCGCTTCGATCGAATCGATCAAATCGGCGGACATCCGGTAACGGTCCTCGGACATCCGCGCGTGATCGATACCCCGCAGGGCAAAGCGATCGCGTTCAACGGCCAAGATGACGCACTCCTGGTAGACGTTCATCCGCTCGCGGGCGCCGGGTCCTTCACGTGGGAAGTCGTCTTTCGCCCCGATGCGGATGGCGCCCTCGAACAGCGCTTCTTTCACTTGCAGGAGCGCGACCCCAGCACAGGACAGGATACGCAGAGCCGCATGCTCTTGGAGATCCGCATCGTCAACGGCGGCTGGGCTCTCGACGGCTTCGTGCGGTCGGGCGTCGATTCGAAAACACTGCTCGACCGCGAGAAACTGCACTCACTCGATGCCTGGCACCATGCCGCGTTGGTCTACGACGGACGCGATCTCCGCAATTACGTCGATGGGGTGCTCCAGGGGTCCGCGCCGTTCCACATGACACCACAAGCCGCCGGTCATAGTTCGATCGGCGTGCGCATCAATCGCGTGAACTACTTCAAAGGCGCCATCCGTGTGGCCAGGATGACGCCGCGCGCACTCACTCCCGAGGAATTTCTGAAATAATCGAACCCGCGCGTGGGATAATTTCTGACGTGCTCGTCTGCCGCATTACCGGCCTGCTGCTGTTGGCATCGGCCCTGGCCGCAGGGCCGGCCACATCCGAGCGGGAAGAGTTCCTGTTCGTCCTGAACCCGCCGCCCGGACCGACGTTTCAGGGTGCGATTCAAGTCTTATGGATTCCCGCGACCGTTCAACCTCATTGCCTCGGAAAAACGCACGACCAATGCTCCGCGATCGACTATTGTATCCGCACTACGAATCGGAACGTCTCGCAATGCCGCAACCTCGCCGTCGACGTGAGCCGCATTCCGAAATACCCGGCCGGCAGTTATCCCGCCCGCGTTCTCTCCGTGACCTACTTCCGGGCAGCAGACACCATCAAGAACTTTAGCAAGCTGCTTCAGTACGTGGACGCCAGTCCCAAATCGGAATTCGATCGGCTCTCCCTCAAGTCGCGCATCAAAGCGCGGATCCGGGTAAAACGCTCGGCGGACGACGACGATTTCGAATTACTCGAAGTCCTCGCCGTCCCGCCGTTGTAAACATTTCTCACCTCATCAATTCTTCTATCAGCGACTTCAGCAGCGGATAGTTATCGGGTCCAGGGCCAGCGAAGGGATACCGCCGGCTGCCCCGGCTCAGGTAAAGCGTCGGAGTCTGTCCAACGCGCTGGGCCATTGCCAAGTCCACGTCCTGCTGCACCAATGCCAGTGTGGCGGGCGACTGCGCCAATTCCTTCACCTTCATTTGTTCGGCCGGGCTCAGCGCCACCGACACTGTCTCCCACACCTTGCCGCTCGCGCCCCAATCCGCCTGGTTGCGGAACAGCACGTCCACCACCGGCTGATATTTCCCGATTTCCGCTGCGGCCGTCGCATAGTTGGCCGCTTCCCTCGAATAAGGATGCATGGTCAAGGGAAATTCGTGGCTCACCAGGTACGCCTTGCCCGTCGTGATGTATTGCTGAATTAATACCGGCAGCACCGCCTCGTGAAAGGCCTTGCAGCCCGGGCACTGAAAATCGGAGTAGAGCTCAATTCGTATGGGAGCCGCGGGATTTCCGATCGTCTTAGCCTTCTCCACATCCTGCGCCGCCAGCGCTACGCCTTCGTGCGCGGTGGATTTCTCATCGCCTGCCGGCACGAACGCCACCTGAATGTAGTCCGTCACCTTCTGGCCATTGCCCGGATTTTCCAGCACGTCCACCGCGATCGTCTGCCCGCTCTTGAAGGTCTGCGCCGGGAAGCGCGGCAGCCCGACCGAGCGATATTCGGCGGCGGCGTACTTCGCGGGTAATTGATTGCCCCGCAAACTCAGCGGCTGGAACTTCACGATGGCAGCGTGGCTCTGTCCTACCGGCTCCACCACCAGGTCATACCCGAAGTACGTATGCGTGACCGGGTCGGTAAAGAAGCGATGAAATACCGTGGGCCCCGATCCTTCCGTATGACTGGCGTCGGTCTGAATTTTGATGTGCTGCCCTGGAGTGAGCGGCGGGCGTGCCACTGCTGTGTAGCTGAATTTCCAGCTATTCCCCCCGATGTTGCTCCCCTCGCTGAAGGCGCCCGGCTGGTTCACCGCCACGGCCGTGCTCGCGGCTGCCAGCACACAGGTCAGAAACTTTGTCTTATTGATCATCGTCCATGCTCCTCACCACGCGCGGGCGAATCTCCCGCACAGGCTGTAGTTCGTTAAATGTCAGTCCAGGCCCTTGGGAAGGCGCCGGACAATCTTTGTACACCACGCGCTCCAACACTTCTGATCCGGAATCGCGCGGCGCCGGCACCGCGCGCGACGCCAGCAGCGTGTGGTCGGCAAGCGCGCCGCTCAACACCAGCGCGATGCCGGCCAGCACATTGCGCCACCGCAAAGAACCGGCCCATGCCACCGGCCCCCACCAGCGACGCCACCAGGAGACCGATTGCCCACCGGTCTGTTGCTGGTAGGCCCGCATCACGCGCGCATCGAACGCCGGGGAAACTTCCGGCGGCTCCGCCTTCGCCTGACGCAGCAGTTCGTTCAGTTGATCGTCATTCAGCGGGTTCATCGCAAACTCCCCTTCGGACGGGCCTTGGCTTGATTCCACAAAGGCGCCAGAATCCGGCGAAGCCGCGCCCGCGCCCGATGCAGCCGCGACTTCACCGTCCCTGTATCGCACCCGGACATCGCCGCAATCGTCTCCAGCGACATCTCTTCGAATTCGAACAGCACCACAGCCTCCCGTTGCAGCTCGGGTAGCCCGGCAATGGCATCCTGCACAGCCTTCGCGACTGTGCCGCCTTCGCTCCCCGGCAGGACGATGCTAAGCTGCTCGGGATCTGCCTCTGGATCATCATCGAGCGGGACTTCGCGGCCGCTCGCCTGCCATCGCTGGCGAACGAGGTTGCGGACGGTTCCGCAAAGGTATTGGCGCAACGTTCCGCGCCGGAAGTCGAAGCGCCCCGGATGGCGGACCGCTCCCAGGAAGCACTCCTGTGCCAGGTCTTCCGCCACGTCGAGCGCGCCGGTCAGCCGATACGCCAGGCGAAATATGGCGTCGCGATGTGCTTCGAAAAGCACCCGAAACGCCTCGGTTTCCCCCTCCGCGGCTCGTCTGAGGAGCCTGGTTTCCTGATCGCCTGACATCCCGTCCTACATGCTATTCATTGAGACCCCCGAAAAGATACGGGTAGCTTGCTCGCGCCCGCAAAATATTGCGAGACCTTTTGACTGGTATTCGTAGCCGGTTCCTGGGTCTGGGCCGCCCCTCAAATGCTCAACTGCGCGGGCGTCCTCCTCCGCGCCAATTCCCAATCGAATGCCACCCGTGATACAAATACCGCAGTGAACAGATTCGTGACCAACCCAATTACCAAAGTCACCGCGAATCCTCGCACCGCAGGCGTCCCGAACAGGAACAGAAAGGCACATGAGACCACCGTAGTGACATGCGTATCCACCAAGGTCCCAAAGGCCTTCGTGAATCCCGCCGCGACTGCCGCCGCGGCACTCTTCCCTGCCCGCAGTTCCTCACGAATCCTCTCAAAGATCAGAACGTTGCTGTCCACCGCCATGCCGATCGTCAGCACGACCCCGGCGATTCCCGGCAGCGTCAATACTGCCCCGAACCACGAAAGCGCCGCCAGCAGTAGCACGCCGTTCAACACCAGCGCCAACGTGGCGTTCGCGCCAGCCCAGCGGTAGTACAGCAGCATCGCCGCGACCACCGCCGCCAGTCCGGCCGCCGACGCCGCAACACCGTGGCGAATCGAGTCCGCTCCCAACGACGGTGCCACTGTTCGCTCCTGCAGCACCTCGACCCCCGCCGGCAATGCGCCCGACCGGAGA
The DNA here is from genome assembly GCA_035295745.1 of Bryobacteraceae bacterium. Classification (GTDB taxonomy): domain Bacteria; phylum Acidobacteriota; class Terriglobia; order Bryobacterales; family Bryobacteraceae; genus JAIQFL01. The sequence continues at coordinate 123,947 of DATGIL010000021.1, forward strand.
TTGGCCGCCAGATCCTGGGCCTCCTCCAGCGTCCCTGCGCCCCGAATCTGGCCGGTATCGCGGATCACGTCCTCAATCACGGGAGCGCTCAACACCTGACGGTCCAACACGATCGCGGCTCGCTTGCCGATGTTCGCTTGCGTGTATGCCTCGAACCGCCGGGCGGCTTCCTGACTGAGCGTAAAGGTGGTCACCGGACGTGACCAATCGTTGGCACTGACCCGCGCGTCCCGCAGATCGGCCCCGCGAATCACCGGCAGACCGCTCACCAGATACCAGGCGCGGCTGGGCTCCCCCGGACCCGCGGGCTGCACCGGAAACAACTGCGTACCCAACGGAAGCACGCCGCCGTGTTGAGCCCTGGCTTCTTCCGCACTCGAATAAGGGCCGCCCTGAACGGCATACCACTCCAGAACGGTAGGACTCTCCAACGCCCGCCGGATGCGCGCCGGATCATTCACATCGGGCAATTGCACCAGCAGTTCGTCGCCCCGGCTTCCATACGACTGCACACTCGATTCGGAAAGGCCGAACGCATTGATCCGGCGGTCGAGCACGTGCCGCGTCTGTTCCACGATTCCGGCACGCTGGGCTGGCGGCACATCCTCTACCTTGACGCGCAAGATGAAGCTCACGCCGCCGCGCAGGTCGAGTCCCAGGCGAATATTGCGACGCAGGTGATCTCGCATGACACTCGGGGACCATGGCAGTCCGACCACACTGTAGAGGCATACCACCACGATCGCCAAAATCAGAAGAGTCTGCTTGAAGAGGCGGTTCATCGGACACCTCCCGACCAACGGTCCCACGCCACCAGAATCGGGCTGGCCACGAAGATGGAGGAGTATGTCCCGACGATGATGCCCGCCACGAGCGCCAGCGAGAATCCGTTGAGCACCGGCCCGCCGAACGCCAGCAGGGCGAGCGCCGTCAATAAAGTCAGACCGGACGACAACGCCGTCCGGCTGAGCGTCTGATTGATGCTCAGGTTCACCACCGCGCGAAGCGGCTCGCGAGGCATCCGCTTGCGGTTGTCGCGGATACGGTCGAAGACCACAATCGTATCGTTCATCGAATACCCGATCAGCGTGAGCAGCGCCGCCACCACCGTCAACGAGATCTCTTTGCCGGCGAGCGAGAATAGCCCAACAGTAAGAAACGTGTCGTGAACAACGGCGATCACCGCCGCTGCGCCGTAGATCCAGCGGAATCTCCACGCCAGATAAGCCAGCATCCCGGCCGATGCGCTGGCGGTCGCCAGTAACGCCTGATGCCGCAGATCGGCTCCGATCTGCGGACCGATCGCTTCAAAGCTGCCCAGCTTGTAGCTGCCGTGCACTTCCGCCAACCCGCTAATGATCGCCTCGCGGATCGCAGTAAGATTTTCCGTCTCTTCAATCTGCGTAGAAATCAACAGTTCATTCGACCCGGTCAGATCGTGGGCCTCCACCACGGACACACCTGGCACTCGCGGCGAGATCGCCGCCCGGATCTCAGCGATCGGAGGCGTCCCCGCCCACTGCACATCCATGACGGCGCCTCCGCGGAATTCGACTCCGTAGCGAGGTCCGCCTTTCAGAATGAGGCTGGCCAAGCCAGCCACGGTCAACAGCAGGGAGGCCGCGATGAACAGACGCTGCCTGCCGAGAAAGTCAAAACGAGTATCTTTGAATAACTCCATATGATTGCTCCTTTTTACCGTCTCGACCCGTCGTCGAGACTTTCGGGTACACACCAGATGCGGCGTCAACGGCCGAGAAAGGTCGCTTGCTGACGCGCGCGGCTCGTAATTGAGCAGAGTTCGCTTGCTGACGCGCGCGGCTCGTAATTGAGCAGAGCTTCGCTTGCCGACGCGCGCGGCTCGTAATTGGCGGGCTCGCAAGCACACGTATCCTCGCGAAGGTATGTGGGTAGCTCTACGAGCCGCGACCGTGAGGAAGCGGACCGGCTGACTTTTGGCACTCTGCGGGAACTTCAGGAGCGATCAGGAGGAGGACGACGATACAGGGGACTAAACTCAAGTACGATGAGGCGTGTTCGAGCTTCCCCGCCCTGCCAGGCCTCGCAGCGCGAGGCAAAACCGGAAGACGTGCCCGCGACTACGGCCGGCGAGTGCGTGTCAAACGAAGCCTTCACGAGCTTCAATTCGCGGCCCGCATCCAATTCCAGCGCGGCCGGCACCGCGGGAGTCGTGAGGTAATGTGCCGAGATCTTCCCGGCATTCGCCTGCCGGTGGGCCATTGCAGTCGTGGTCAGTGCCACGACCGCACACACTCCCAGGAACATCTTCAGCAAAGGAGAGTCGGCAGCGATTCGATAGATGCTACGTAGACGGCCCATACGGCAGCTATGTTGATCGTAAGATCGATTCTCCCTTCTGTCAATGGAACTGTCGCGTAGTAAGCTGGGGTGTTCATGAATGAATTCCGACTGATCACGCTCGACCCCGGACATTTCCATGCCGCCCTCATCCAGAAAGAGATGTACACAGGCGTCGCCAATCGTGTGGCCGTGTATGCACCGTTGGGACCGGACCTGATCGAGCACCTGCACCGCATCGCGCGTTTCAATCTTCGCCCGGAGCATCCCACCTCATGGGAATTGGATGTTCACACCGGGCCCGATTCGCTCGATCGAATGTTGCGCGAGCGCCCCGGGAACATCGTCGTGCTCTCCGGCCGCAACCGTCCCAAGATCCACAGCATCGTTCGCGCACTGGACGCAGGATTTCATGTGCTTGCCGATAAGCCCTGGATCATCGAAAACGTCGATCTGCCGTGGCTCGAGAAGGCCATGGCGATCGCCCGCAACCGAGGCCTGGTAGCCTACGACATCATGACGGAGCGCTTCGAAATTACCTCGATGTTGCAGCGCGAACTGGTCAATGATCCGGACATCTTCGGCACCATCGAACCGGGCACGGCCGACGAGCCATCCGTCCACATGGAAAGCGTCCACCACATTCTGAAGCTCGTGGCGGGACAACCAAATCTCCGGCCGCCATGGTTCTTCGATGTGAACGAGCAGGGAGAGGCGTTAGCGGACGTCGGTACGCACCTGGTGGACTTGGTCCAGTGGACGCTATTTCCGGAATCCTCGATCGACTACCGCAGCGACCTGGCAGTCTTGTCCGCTTCGGGCTGGCCGACGCCGATCACCTCCGAGCAGTTCGGGCAAGTGACCGGCACTCCGGGCGCCGCCGTCGACTACCGCTGCAATACCAGAGTCACGTACCAGATTCGCGGAATCCACGTAAAGCTTGACGTCCTGTGGCGCTGGGAGGCGCCTCCCGGTACCGGAGACACGCACCATGCGGTGTATCGCGGATCGAAGTCGCGAATCGAAGTTCGGCAGGGGCCAGACGAGAAGTATCGCCCGGAACTCTACGTGGTGACGGCCGAATCCGCCGTCCGCAGGGCGCTCGCCCACAGCATTGCGAAACTGGCGCATCGCTACCCGGGGATCGCGCTCGAAGAGCGGAAGACCGAGGTGTGGGTGACTATTCCCGATGTCTACCGCGTCGGCCACGAGGCGCACTTCGCTCAAGTGACGAACCAGTTTTTCGAGTATCTGCGTCAACCACACTCGGTGCCCGCGTGGGAGGACGCCTACATGCTGGCGAAGTACTACGTCAGCACCAAGGGAGTCGAAGTAAGCCGCATGCCTAGCGCCCAATGACTACGCCGACCGAGGCCGGTTGCACGTCCAGCTTGTCGATGTGATGTCCTAGCTCGAATGGGCGTCCAATGGCGGCGTCCGGATATGCCGGCAGCAGGAAGTTCTGGATCAGAAAGTCGAGCGTCTTACCGTCAATCGCGACGCCGGAGATTTCCACTTTCTGCACATCCACCGTGGCGCGGCCTCTGGCGGAGCGGACCCGGGCCGTTACCGTCACCGGGTGTTCCCCACTTAAGAGCTTAGACATCAGCCAGTTGGGTTCATACCCCTGGGCCCTCTGCACCTTATTGAAGTCGATCAGCGCAGTTCCACTCGCCAGTTCCGGCGCGACCAACAGGATACGCGGATTCCGGACTCCTTGAGGCGCCTCGTGCTCCACCCACGCCGTCATCTCGCGAGCAGTCAACTCTACCCGTGTCCCGCTGCGTAAGCGGTCGCTTTCGATGCGGTCCAGCTTTTGTTTGGCCGAATCGTAGTCCGTGTAGGCAGCGCAGAGAACCCCGACAAAAAGGAGTGAAAAGACCCAACTGGCACGCTTCTTCACGTACGAATAGACGTTTGGAACCCCCTAAGCGTTGCTATCTCTGGGGCATAGCGCCCAATTATGGGATGTAGCCCCTCACCACCTGCAGAAGATGCGCACCCAACCCTTTGACTCGATTGTTTGTAATCAGTTACTTAACAGTTGGCCACCGTCTTGCTAAACAGCCTTTCGGAGCTTTTTATGCCTGTCGAGCCGATCATCATCTCGATGGCCTTGTTGGTGGCTGCCGTCGTGGTCTGGCGCCTGGCGCGCGTTTGGCGCCAGTATCGCGGCCAACGCCTGGTTACCTGCCCGGAGAATCTCCGGCCGGCGGGTGTGGTGGTGGATGCGAAGCACGCTGCCGCCTCGGCGCTCAGCGGCTTGCCTGTCTTACGGCTCTCCTCTTGCTCTCGCTGGCCTGAACGCGCCGGATGCGGACAGGAGTGTCTGGCGAAAATCGCCGAATCGCCTGAAGATTGCCTGGTACGCAACATTCTGTCCAATTGGTATCAAGGCAAAATCTGCTCTTCGTGTGGACGCCCCATAGGGGAAATCGAGTGGGCGGGTCAAAAACCCGCGCTACTGGGCGCCGACCAGGTAAGTGTGGAGTGGAAGCAGATTCCCGCCGATAAGTTACCTGAGGTGCTGGCGGCCGCGTTGCCGCTGTGTTTCGCCTGCCACATGGCAAACACCCTTGTCAGGGAACACCCCGAACTGGTGGTCGACCGGTCCGCCAGTCATTCCAAATTAGGTGTTTAAGGTCTGTGTCACGTGAAACAACTGTTCGTCCTGATGCTGACGCTGGGCGTTATGCCCGGCGTCAGCCAAAACCGGCAGACCCCTTCCGTTGCCCCGATTGCACTGTATACACATTTTGATCAGGAACCTCCCAAGGGTGTGGTGGATGCTCTCCATGACGAGCTGGAATCCATCATGTCGCCCCTGAGTTTGACGTTCGAATGGCGCTCATTGGATACTGTGCGAGGAAATGAGCTGAGCGTCGAACTCGCCGTTTTGACCTTCAAGGGAGATTGCAGCACCGCCCACTTGCAGCCTCATCATGCCAACAACCCGGGCGCCCTCGGCTGGACTCACGTCAGCGATGGAGCAATTCTCCCCTTCAGTGACGTGGAGTGTGACCGGATCCGCGCATTCGTCCAAAAGGACCTTCTGATGGTGCACGCCGTGGACCGGGAAGAAGTCTTCGGACGAGCTCTGGCGCGTGTAGTTGCCCACGAGCTCTATCACATCTTCGCCAATACCTCGCACCACGGCTCCTGCGGCATAGGCAAGTCGGCTTATTCCGTACAGGACCTGCTCGCTGACGATTTCCAGTTTGAGGACCGCGAGTCCAATGCGCTGCGCACCAGCAAAGCGCACTGGGCGCTGGAAATGGCCGCCCACGGAACCGTGGCGTCGGCTCCGATTTCCACGTCCTCTACCCCTCCGCTTCAATGAGGGGCTCGCGCGCTTCGCTATAATTCCGGTGTGGGAATCGCGGAATTAGAACAATCGACAAAGGCATTTGAAGCAGCGAGCACGGAAGCTAAAAAGCTGACCGAAGGTTTGAACGAGGCCCAGTTCAACTGGCGCCCCGCCGCTGGAGAATGGTCAATCGAGGAATGTCTCGAGCATCTGACCGTGGTCGGGGGCTGGGAGACCAGGGCCATAGAGCGCGCCATAGACGACGCACAGGCGCGCGGCATGAAGAGCAGCGGACCTTTCCAATATGGGTGGTTCGATCGCTGGATTGTCCGGATGACGGAACCGCCCGTTCGCCGTAAGGTGCGGGCGCCGAGGCACTTCGTGCCCATCCATGAGCAACCGGTGACCGCCGTCCTTCCCACCTTCCTGCACGTGCAGAAGATGTTTCTCCTGCAGATCGAACGGGCACGTGACCTGGATTTGGCACGAGTCAAGGTCGAGACGCCCATCTCGCGATTCGTCCGCATGAGCCTGGGGATGATGTTCCTGCAAGCCGCCGCCCACGAACGCCGCCACCTCGACCAGGCGCGCCGCGTTCGAGACCAGATCCGATAGGTTCACCCGCTCCGCCGGGCGCCGCTCTCTCTTCGGTACCAAACGAAATACGCAATAAAGAACGGCAGCCACAAGAAGTCATTGAAGACGTTGGTCCACATCGTCCGCAACGGGAGGTCCGTCTGCAAGACTGTCCAGAACCAGCCGATCGGACCGATGGCTTTCCCCAAAAACCCCAAGACCACCAATTGCGGATACCGCCGCAAATCCCCGGCTACCACCCAGTAGCCGTATCCGTACAGCCCAATGCACATTCCCAGTCCACTCATGACGAACGGGTAGTTGATGTGCGGCAGCCGGAAGATGTCGAAAAACAGATTCGGAAACAGCGACACGACCATGCCCCAGCAGATGTTGTAGACGCCCGCTACACGAAACATCCTTCTGAGAAAGGTTTCAGAGAGCATTCCCAATTCTAGCGAGCTCAACGCCGCCTCTTTCTCAGGAGCCCTAGTCTTTCACCGCAGCCTTCCGCACCAATTCCGCCACCGGAGTCCCTGCCGCGAGCCGCAGAGCCGTCGCGCCCTTCAGATCGCGTGCGTGGGGATCGGCCCCATGATCCAGCAAAGACGCCACAATGTCGTAATGCTCGCGATGCAGGGCCGCCAGCAGAGCAGTCTCCTCTCGGGCGCCAGTGCCATTCACATCGGCCCCCGCTTCGATCAGCATCTTCGCAATCGCAAACGAGTACCGGTACTGCTCCTGATAGCCGAAATGGTCCGGCGCGTCGATCGCCGCCAGCAGCGCCGTCGCGCCTTGCCTGTCCCGTGCCTTGGCATCGGCCCCGGCATCCAGCAGCCACTCCACCACGTCCGGATCGCCCTGGTTGGCAGCGCCCATCAGGGCAGTCGCTCCGTCATGGTCCGCAGCCTTGGCGTCGGCGCCCGCCTTCAACAACGTCCAGACCGCCTCGCGGGCGCCCCTGCGCGCCACAAACAGGAGCGCGGTCACGCCTTGAGCGTTGGCGTCTCGCGGATCGGCGCCATTCGCGAGCAGCATCGCGATCACCTTCTTCTCCCGCTCGAGAAAGGTATGCGACGCTGCGGCCGCACGCAACAGCGGCGTATTCCCCTCGCCGTCGCGCGCCGTCACATCGGCGTGTGCATGCAAGAGCATCCCGACCAGTTCGGGCTGATAAGCCTGCGCCGCGAGCATCAGGGCCGTGTTGCCGGCATGGTCGCGCGCGTTCGGATCGGCTCCCCGCCCCAGCAGGAGCCGCGACTTGCCAGGCGTGTACTCGTCTCGGACCGCCAGCATCAGCGCGGTACGACCTTCCGAGTCCGCGAAGTTGGGGTCCGCGCCTTGATCGAGCAACGACCGCACCGATTCCTCGCTCCCCTGTCCCGCCAGCCGCAGCAGCGCCTGATTGCGAGCGCGGCGGAGCGCCGCCGCAACATCCTGCGATCCAAATCCCGTCGCCAACAATTCGACTTTATCCGGGTACCCGGCGCCGGCGGCCAGATCCAGCGCCGTTTGGCCCTGCCGATTGCGGGCGCGGAGGTCGCCACGGGCTTGCAAGAGAGCCTTCAGCACCGCATTCTGCCGATCCCATTCCGAGCGGGCCGCCTCCATCAAAGCCGTATTCCCGTTTTCATCTGCCGCGCTCAGATCGGCGTGATTTCTCAGAAGGATTCCCACTTCGTCATTCTTGCCGTAATGCGACGCCAGCATCAGGGCTGTGCGACCGCCCTTCGCCGGAGCGTTCACATCCGCGCCCCGGGCGACCAGCATTTGCGCGATCTCGGGGCGAGACGCCATCTGATCCGCCAGCACCGTCAGCGCAGTCCAACCCTCCTTGTCGCGGGCGTTTACGTCGGCACCGTGCTCCAGCAGGAGTTGCACGATGCCAGGAGCCGCGCCGAGAATCGCGCGTTCGGTAGCGGTTCCCGCGGTGGCGTGCAGCAAGGCTGTCTTGCCGGCGTCATCTCTGAGATTGGGATCCGCCCCGTGCTCCAACAGGAGCTTCACCACTGTCTCCGGATCGCTCTTGGGATCCAGCGAGCCTCGTACCGGCAAAGTCACCGCGATCATCAGCGCCGTATCGGAATATTGATCGCGCGCATTAGGATCGGCGCCTTGCGTGAGCACCGCCGATACGCGCTGCGCGTCTCCATGATTGGCCGCATTGCAGAGTGGATTACCATGATCGTCCACCTGCGACCCGCGCAACATCAAAACCAGCAAAAGGCAGAGTGAATGAGACTTCCGTGACCGAGGCATGCTTCCCTCTCAGTACAGTCGTCCATTCGCTTGAGATATTACTGTCGCCGCTTTACACTTTATTCCGGCGGCATCGCCCCATCAGCAGCCCCAGCAGAAAACCAGCCGCCACTGCGCCCAGGATGGCCGCCGGTGCGCGATAGTACACGAACCGGGCGCCTTCTTCCGTCACCTCGACGACTCCGACCGGACATGCGATCACTCGTCCACCGCCGCCTCCTCCGCCACCGTGTCTCTTCGGCTCGTCTCCCGACTGCTGCTCGCCCCCGCCGCCACCGCCGCCGAACGAGTACTTGATGGATGCCACCGGCACCACCACGCGCTTGCCGGAGATTACCGGCTCGCCGTACACGCTCTTAACCGTCGCCGTCGCGCCGATCGTCTCGCCAATCGAACGCACAATCTCTTCGATATTCATGCTTTCATTTACCCACACGCACTTGCATGTACGACGCCCTGTCCACCGCTCACTGAGCGCGACAGGTATTCCCGCGCACGGTGTTGTCGTTCATCCGCACTCCGGGTGCCGCCACTACGCACCGCGTGCCCATCCGAAACCCGGTGATCTGGTTGTGCTCGATGGTGTTTGCCACGGCTGGCGCGGGCCGCTCGGCGCCTTTGCCCAGATAGATCCCACTGCTCAGCATCTCGGGCTCTCCCGGACCGTAGTAGCAGCCGAAGCGCGCGGCCTCTTCGTTGCAGTGAGCCAGATTGAGGTGCAATAGGCGATTATTCGCGATCCGGTGCCCACTGCCAATTACGAAAATGCCTCCGAACAACGGACCATCGATGGTGTTTTCGATGATTCGGATATTCCTCGACTCCATATCCGGATTGCTGTTGTTCATCACGATTCCGTAATTCCCGAAGCGGTACTGCTCCGCGCCCCCACGATTCACGCAGACATTCCCGCGAACCTCGCCATCGTGGAATCCGTCCAGGTCCATGCATTTGCCGTCGAGTTCCTCGAAGCGGTTATCGAGGTACGCGCACTCTTCGACGTTTCCGGCGGTGTCGAGCGCCGCGGGCACCGCCCGGTCCTCCATATCGACATCTTGCAGCGGGTATCCGATCGCCCTGCCGCTGTTCCGTTCCACCCGCACCCGTGCCGCGTGCCCTACCTGCAAGGCGTCGCGTCCCAGATTTTCGAAGTAATTGAGCGCGAACAGGCCGTCGGTATTGCGCGGAGACGTGTAGAGCGAGTGCGTCCACACCCCATTGCCGCGAACATTGCGCAGCTCGCAGCGCGTGACTCGAAACCCCGTGGTGCCCTCTTCGAGCAAAATGCCGCCAGTGGCGTTGTTTCGCCCGGCCGGCGTTCGCGAGCCGCTATCCACCACCTGAAGCCGATCCAACGTGACCCCGTGGGAGCGGCTGACCAGCACGGCAAAGCCAGCGATATTCCGAAATCGAACCCGTTCCACCTGAAGGCCCTCGACGCCCTCCGCCAGAACACCATTCCCGTTCGTGAAATGCGCAAACGGCCTGTCGTAGGGCGGCAGGCCCGAACGAGTCTCAATCGCCTCCCGATTTCCGTCGATCGCGAAATCGTGGAGCCGTACATCGTTGCCGCGCACCACCATCACGGCCCGTCCGGCAAAATCAGGGGCTGCCCGCAGCACCGTTCCCGTGGGTGAGCCCAGCACCTCCGTGCCCGCATCCACCAGCATCTCCGCATGCACTTCGACAACGCCCGCGGGCAACTGCACCACATGCCGGGGCAGAGGCTTGAGGACAATCACTGCCACCGCCAGCAGCACGAACACGAGCGCAATTCGCATGGCACGCGTTCAGACGACTTCGACCGCAACCGGGGCGAAGGCGCGCTTGCCGATCGAGATCTCGACCCGGTGCGGTCCCGGAGTCACGCTCTCGGGCAGCATCACGTTGTACTCGTAATGCTGAAAAATCGGGTCCACGCAGAAGGATTCGCTGCCCGTAATCTCCTGGCCGTCGATCGCAACCCGAAACCGGTCTGGATGCATGACATCGAGCATCGTCACCTTCACCACCCGACTCGCGATTCGTGTGCCCGATAGCAGATTGATTCCATCCGTGACGCTGTGAACTCTGGGAACCGCCGGGCCCGCCGGTACAATCCGAACCCATGCCGGCGGACACAGCGGGCGACCCAGCCACATCACCTCGATCTTCACCAATCCGGTGCGAATCCCTTCGGGGAGAGCCGCATTCACCTGCGAGAGCCCGTCGGCCTCGCGGTCTCCGATGTAAGTCAGGCGGCACGCCCGATCGTCTGCCGTAATCGCCATGTGATTCAGATCGCAATCCGGGGGCAGATTCAGAATGCGAATCGAGATTGCCGCCATGGGACCGGTCGCCGGCGCCGCGGCTTCGCCTGTAAGTGCATTGCTGATCCGGTGGATCGAGGGCGCGGGATCCAACGGAAAGATCTGATCCGCCGCCGTTTCCAAGTGTTTCGTCCAGCCATCCGCCATTTTGCGGCACGTGATCCACATGTATTGCGTCCAGATCTGTTCCAGAGCCAAAAGCTGCAGGTTGTACTCGCGGGCAAAGGCGGTGATCTCTTCCGGGGCGATCCGCACTCCGCTCCAGGTGTCGTACTGTTTGCTGTGCGCCGGGAGCCCGTTGATCTGGCAACGCAGAATGCCGCCGGTGCGCAGTACGCGCCGCGCTTCGCGCAGGTACTCGAACACGACATCGCGGCTCGGAATGTGCTGGAACACCGCATACGAATAGACAAAGTCGAATTTCTCGGTGGGAAACAGTGAAAGATCGGTGCCCGAAGTTTCGTGGGCATATGCGTTGGGTGTGCTCTTCAGGTTCTGATTCGCCAGCCGCACCATTTCTTCGGAGACATCCACACCGTGAATCTTCCCGAAATAGGGAGCCAGGGGCCGCATGAGCCTGCCCGGCCCGCAACCGATTTCGAGCGCTGCCTCGTGATTCTGCAGCCGCTTGAGCTCGGCGATCAGGAGCCGGAGCACATCTGCTGCCGTCGAGAAGAACTCGTCGTGGCCCTGTTCCCGCCTGCCAAAGGCGACATAGTAATACGCGTCTTCTCCGGCGCGCGCATTCCAATCCGCACGCATGCGGTCGAGCACTTCAGAATCGGCAGGCATGTCGTGTTGTTATTCTAACGTCATGTCAGTTGCTTTTCGCCAGGTGAGTAGCGCGCCCCTTGATGCTTTGGACGCGGCCGCTCCCGACGGCGCAGTCATCGGGATCATCGGGGAGAACGGCTCGGGAACGAATCGTTTGCTGCGCCTGGCAGCGGGTCTCGAAAAACCAGTCAAGGGAAGTGTAGACGCCTCAGGAGCGGCGCGTTTTTTGGGTGCCGATGACGCCTTGAGCCTGGCGCCCGCCGCCGTCCTGTGCATCGACCATACGTTTGCCCGTCACGACGCGCTGGTGCGCGCCCGCGCCGCGATGGCACTCGACCGCATGCGCCGCGGCGGCACCACCGTGCTGCTAGCCTCACATGAAGAGGAACTGCTCCGCCGCATGGCCGACGAGATCTGGTGGCTGCACGAGGGCAGGCTGGCGGGCCGCGGCGATCCGGAAGAGATGCTGGCCGCCTACCGGAAACATATCGCTGCCCGCGTGCGCGCCTGGGGCGAGAGTCTTACGCCGCAAATGGCCCCGCGGATGCGTTGGGGCGATGGACGCGCGGAGATTCTGCGCGTCGAGACGATCGGCGAGGAAGGGCGCCCGACCATGGTCTGGCGCAGCGGAGAACTGGCTCTGGTCAAGGTCGCGATCCAGTTTCGCGAAGCGGTGGAGGACCCGGTAGTTGGGATCATGATCCGGACGCGCATCGGGCTGAATGTTTACGGCACCAACACCGAATTGGAGCGGCTGAAGCTCGGCCCGACGGTTCCCGATCAGACGGTGGAGATCAGTTTCGCTTTCCGCTGCGAGCTATGTCCGCAGGAGTACACGCTCACGGTCGCCTCTCACGATCCCGACGGCGTCTGGCATGACTGGCTCGACGATGCGGTGGCTTTCTCGGTAAGTGACACGCGCTACACCGCGGGGGTCGCCAACTTGCGCGCCACCGTGACGCGAACACGATAGGCTGTGACGGCAGATCGCCGACCTTGATTACCCCACAGAGACGCAGAAGACTTCCCGTCCTAGCAGAGCCCTGAGGAGGTCGGTGACCCGCTGCGACCGCGCGAAGTGGCAAGTATATAGAGCACAGGCCAGTTGCACCACCAGAGCGCAATCGGATTCATTACTGTAAGCGCCGCAATCGCCGCAGCCAGCGGAATCGATGCATTCAGTCCAAGCGAGGGATTGCGCCTGCCCTGCCACATCCCCGCGATCGCCGGAAGCACGACCAGAGTCGCGAGCAGCAGCAGCGGAAGCGTCAACATCGAGAGAGACCGCAGGAAGGCCGCGCCCGCCACGTAGTAATGGACTCGCGGCGCGCTCACGAGTTCTCCCCCGATCAACACCGCACAGAACAGCGCGCCATTCACCCGAAGCACACGGCGGCAGAGAGCACTGAGCACAAACCCCGCGCTCCACGCCCAACAGGCCACAAGCACCGAATGGAGCACCAGCATTCTTACGCCCGGAGCAACCTGCAACCCAGCGTCTCGCAACAGCCTGGGGTCGATCGATCCGTAGTTCCCGAGGATCCAGAGATAAAGATCGTAGGTCCTCCCGAGTGACACGGAATGGAACCCAAGCAGCAGTCCGAGCGGCAAAACGATCGCAGTGAGCCCCAGCCACGGACGCCAGTCCTTCCACAGAACAGCCTGCCGGCGGATCACCAGTCCCAACACGTCGATTAGTGCAGCGCCAGGCCCGTCACCGCTCTCCGCTAAGTCGCCCCGCACGACCTCGCGTTCGTCGCCGTCCAGAGCGCGGCAGAGCGCGTCAACCATCCACCAGAAAATGCGATTCATCGCGCCAGAATTGCCTGGGATGCCCAGGAGACTCCACGGCTGACCGACACCACTGCCTTGTAGAAATCGCCGGCCGCCTGAAGGCCCTCTCCGGTCACGCGCACCATGCGCTTGGCACGGCCCCCGCGCTCAGGAGTGGGATCGCCCATCCAGGTTTGCACCAAGCCCTTGGCTTCCAGGCGATCAAGTGTGGTGTAAAGGGCGCCGATAGAACAGCGGCGCGCGGTGGTGTCCTCCATTTCCTGCCGGATGGCAGCACCATACGCCCCGTCTCCGAGACGCACGGCTGCGGTCAGCAGGAAATATTCAAACTCTCCCAACATTACTATCTCATTGTGAGGATAATCGGGAGGTCTGTCAAGCTTGTGAAATATGGGGCTTAGTTATCCAGAACGATGATGGTCCAGGTTTCACACTGGGCGGTGTGGACTTCCCGCCACCCCCCCAGGCTGCGAGCTTCCAATGCCGCCGCGATTGCGTCGCTAAACGTCAGTCCCCCTTGGAGGTCGCCCACGACCACTCCACGCGGCAATGCGCGAGCTTCTTTGACGCTGGCTATTTGCGTTATGATATGCGAGGTGTCAACACCCAGCCCCGCGGCCGTGGACAAATCGACACCGCCACTAATCCGACCGGGAATCTGCATAGTCCCATTGTCTCACTCGGCCCTAAAAGATGTAAAAAAGTTAATCCGTGAAATGTACGGGTTCGTCCAACCGGTGCTATCCATTTGCGACTTCCCGGCACGACGGGTCCAAATTATGCTGAGGCGATGCACGGAGCCACGTTCCCTCAGCGGTACCTAAATGGCGAGTATCTCGCGGTATGCGATGAGTTGATCGCCACCGATGGTGTGCGAGACCCGCTCTACCTCGAGGATGCGGCCGCCGTCGCCACGGAGACGATGAAACGTGTCCGTCACAATGTAGAAGTGCTCATTCCCCGGCTGGCGGAGATGGGCTACCGCTTTGTCCTCGTATTTTGGCAAGAACACTCCCTTACGGTCGTGGCTCGTAACCTACGGGATACTTGCACTTGCGAGCCGCGCGCGTCAGCAAGCGATCTGGCGGTATGCCGGCGGACTTCTGAAAACAAGTAATAAGCATAATAAGCAAATGGCAAAGGCTATCAGCGGGCCGCTGAGCGAGACGCCGAGTAGGCCCAGGGAATTTCACCCCGAGCCTCTCACAGATCCGGACATAAACCTCTCGGCTTATCCGGCTCGTGCCACCTATCGAAGCCCGCCGCTTTCCGTCGAAATCCGCGAGTTCCTCCGGTTGCCCGTTGACCCAAATCGATCCCAACGCAGGTAGCCTGCTCCCTTCGCTCCACGGGCATTACCCCGCTTCATCACTACTACGAAGCAGTCCGCCCCTGGCCGGCGCATCAGTACTCTCAGCCTCGGGGTTCTACCCCTTGCGCCTTTTCCCTTACCATCGCTGACCAGGTTCTCAAGTTCCGCCACGGAAGCCCGAACGAGAGTCACGCCGCCTGTACACCGGACACCACATGGCCAGTACGTAGGTTTCCGCCATGCTGCTCCCAGGGCAGAGACGCTCCCCGGTTTCGATGCCGTCTGATGAATTTCGATGCGTGATCAGCGGTTCGTTTGCACTCGTCTCTCTCGTCCACACATGACGTGATCAAATGTCACGCCTTTTAACCACGACGTTCACCACTGGCGGCTTTTGACCGCAGCAGCTCATGGCAGTTTGAAGCCTCCCCCTACAGGGCGGCTCCGAAGGGCCCACCTTCATCTCCCGCACAGCATGCCGCTTTCACGACTTCTTGACACAACGTCTCCGCTTCACCGGCACTGGCAGATTAACACGCACTCCGCAGGGAGGTGAGGAAAAGGCGACATTTCTACTTTGCCAGGAGCACGACATTTCTACTTTGCCTTGACAATCTAAAAACCAATCTTGACTCCCTTTCATTGAACTGATACGATACGGCCCACTATTGCACACACTTCATTGCGTTATACGCAATGAGGTTTAAACTGCCGGTCTGGAAGGGTCCCCGGCAGATGGGCAACATGAAATTGTTGCGGAGGGGTTCCATGAAGAACATCGCTTTGGCGCTGCTGTTTCTTGCATCCTCGGCATTCGCTCAGATGAACATTTCCACGGGATCCATCAGCGGTACCGTAATCGATCCCAGCGGACAGGTCATTCCCAACGCTGCCGTAACTCTCACCTTCGAACTCAACGGAGAAGTGCGCTCGATGACCTCGAGCCCCACCGGTGATTTCAGTTTTCAGGCATTGGTCGAAGGCCCTTACTCGGTGCTGGTGCAGTCTCAGGGATTCCGTCAGCTTTTGAAAACCCACATCATGGTAACCGCCGGCGCGCGCGTCTCGCTGGGTTCCGTTCAATTGGAAGTGGGCAGCCTGGCGGAGACGGTTTCGGTCTCGGCACAGGGCGAGATGGTGGCTACCACCACCACCGCCGATACCGGCCACATCGACAGCCACCAGATCGCGATGACACCCGACCGCACTCGCGATCCGTTGAGCCTGCTGTCGATGCTGCCCGGAGTCCAACCCATCCTGCTGGGCGCACAGGGCGGCGAGGTGATGGGCGGGACGTATTCCAGCACCATCCCGAACATCCAAGGGGGCAACCAGATCGTATACGCCGACGGCGTGAATGGGGGCGACAGCAACGGCGGCGGCAACTTCGGCGGTTCCACAAACATGGACGCGATCGAAGAGGTCAACATTCAGTTGAGCAACTATACGGCGGAGTACGGAATGGTAGGCGGGCCGGTGGTCAACCTGATCACCAAGCATGGAGGACTGGAGTATCACGGCACCGCTTACTGGTATCTGCGCAACGAAGATTTCAATGCCAACAATTACTTCAATAACCAATTGAACGTGGCAAGGCCGCTCTATCGCTTCTCGACAACCGGCGCCAATCTGGGTGGCCCGCTGCCCTTCACGCAAAAGAAGATCACTTTCTTCTATTCGTTTGAGAACACTCAGGTGACCACGCCGGTGGCACTCCAGCAGTGGGAGTTCCCGACGATTCAGGAGCGGTCCGGTGATTTCTCGAATTCCAGGCAGAACAACGGAACGCTGATTCCGGTGAAGGATCCCAACAATGGTGGAGCCCCGTTTCCAGGCAACATCATACCGGCTAACCGGATGAACCCTCTGGGGGTCGCTATGATGAACGTCTTCCCGCTTCCCAATGCGTTGGCGGCGCAATCCACGGGATACAACTGGATTCAGCAGCAGCCGAGCATTTCAGACCCCCGCACGCAGCACCTGATGCGCGTCGACTACCGTCCCACGGACAAGGACATCATCAGCGTAAAGTTTCAGACGTGGACCACGGCGGAATCCGGAATTCAGGCCGCGGGCGCCGCATCGAAGTGGGGGCTGGTGCCACAGCAGTATGACTTCTGGGCTCCCCAGGCGAAAGTAGAGTACACCAAGATCATCAATGCTCACCTGGTGAACGAGCTGAGTATGGGCGTCTTCGAAGGTACGGAGATCGGGCCGGCATCCACCCCGAGAGACCTGTTGGGCATCGAACGCAACGGCAATTACGGTACGGCGGGGCTGGGAGCGGGAGGTTGTCCCGTGGCCTCCAGCCCGCAGTGCCAACCCGGATGGGCCTCGAACATCCCACAGTTCATGCCCAGCCAGAATCCGTACAACTTGATTCCGACGTTCACCACCGGCTCGTTGCAGAACAGCAGTTTCAACGCCGCCGCGGCGTCATACGATAATCGCTGGCCGATCACTGGCGTCGACAGCGCGGCTCCATTGTCCGACAACCTGACCTATACGTATGGACCGCACACGCTCAAAGCGGGCTTCCTGCGAGAGTACGAGCGCAATACGCAGGCACGCGCCAGCGTATTCGCCGGGTCGTTCAACTTCCAGAACGACGTCAACGATCCCGGCAATACCGGATACGCCTTTGCCAACATGTTCATCGGCCATGTGCAGACGTATACGGAGAACTTAGGCAGGCCGCCCTCGCCCGACCGGCGCTTCTTCACTACCGCCTGGTTCGTTCAGGATACCTGGAAACTGGCGCACCACCTCACAATTGATATCGGCCTGCGGATGTATAAGTGGAGCCCGCCATTGATCAGCACCGGGGAAGCCTCGGAATTCACGTTCAGCCAGTTTGATCCGACCTGGGGTGGACATCCTCCGGTGTTGTATCAACCCGTGCTGGTGAATGGTACCCGGCAGGCGCAGAACCCGCTCACCGGGCAGACGTACCCGGTGGGTTATATCGGTCAAATGGTGCCTGGCACGGGTTACACCTGTGCGCCGACGATCACGGAAACGACGCCATGTCTATTCAACGGCATCGTCACGCAAAACCAGAAGGGATTCAATCCGTCGCCGGGATTCATCATCCCGCCGCCGATCCTGTTCGATCCGCGCTTCGGAGTCGCCTGGGACCCGTTCGGCAAAGGGAAGACCGCAGTTCGAGCCGGCTTTGGAGTCTATCACAACGCGCAAGGCGGAAGCGCCAGCGGGGCCGGCGGGCCGGCATACAGCTTCACGCGCACCGAACTCTACACCGATGTCAACTCCTTTATCACGGCCAGCGGCGTCACCAATCCCACGAGTGTGAGCGGCGTTTGGCAGAACGACAACAAGATTCCGCTCACGTACCGTTACACCCTCGCCATTCAGCAGGACGTCGGCTGGCATACCGTCATGGACGTCGCGTATGTCGGCTGGGTGAATCACTTCCAGAGCGCTACCTGGAACTTTGACGGGCTTCCCTTCGGCACCCGTTTCCTGCCGCAGAATCAGGATCCTACTTCGCCCGGGAAGCCTTATCCCGACGTGTACCTGGTGCCGATCCCGGGCTTCTCGGCAATCAACATCTCGGGCCCGGCGACCAGCCAGCGATGGGACTCGCTGCAGATTCAGGCGAACCGCCGCTTCGTAAACGGAGTTCAGTTGCAGGCATCGTACACCTTCTCGGGCGGGACCGGCGGCTGCTGGTTCCAGTTCCTGTCGTCGGAGCTTTGCCGCACACGCAACACGCTCATGGGCAGCCAGGTGCTCAACCTGGCTTATGTGGTGGCGGTCCCGAATGGATCGCATGTGATTCCGAACAAAGCCGCCAAAATCGCATTGGACAATTGGCAGGTTTCGGGCAACGCACTGTTCGCCAACGGCCCTACGCAGACGGTTACGTTCACCACCACCGACGGCTTCGACTTCACCGGAGGAGGAGTCTCGTGCGGTCCTGACCAAACCGGGAATGCGAACCTGCCCTGGGGTTCGAGGACCATCAGTCAGTGGTTCAACACCTCGGTCTTCCAGCGTCCCGTGGGGCGCGGCGACTACGGGAACAACTGCACCGGCAACCAGTTCCGCGCGCCAGGCTTCAATAACTGGAACCTCGCGGTGTTCAAGGAATTTCATCCTCTGCGCGACGAGCGCAAGGTGGTGCAGTTCCGCGCGGAAGCGTTCAACGCGTTCAACCACACGCAATTCTCCACGATCAACTCCGCGGCCACATTCAATCCGGCCGGGCAGCAGACCAACGCGCAGTTCGGAAAGGCGACGGCGGCAAGTCCGTCGCGCGTCCTACAGCTGTCGCTACGCATCCGTTTTTGAGACTCCCTCACCCTTCGGGGCGGACTGCATCACAGTTCGCCCCAATTTTCCAGGACCATATCAGATATGAAGCTATCGCCGACGGTTTGGCTGCTCCCTCTCGCCTGTTGCGCCTTTTGCCACGCCCAGAGCAGGGCCGATTGGATGCCCCAAGCGCAATGGGGCGTGATGACTCACTACCTGGCCGATTGGCAGGCCAGGGACCACGGCCTGACGATGAGCGTCGATCAATGGAACAAGATGGTGGACGGCTTCGATGTGGAAGGGATGGCTAAGGCTCTCGAATCGGTGGGGGCCCGCTACTATCAGATCAGCATCGGACAGAACTCCGGCTATTACCTTTCGCCCAACGCTGCTTACGACAAGATCGTAGGCATTCAGCCGAGCAAGTGTTCGCGGCGTGATTTAGTGGCGGACCTCGCGGCCGCGCTCTCGAAACGCGGCATTCGTTTGCTGGTGTACCTGCCCTCGGGCGCTCCGGCCGGGGACAAGATCGCCGATACCGCGCTGGAATGGCGGAACGGGCCACTTGCGAATAAGGAGTTCCAGCGTAAATGGGAGCAGGTGATCCGCGAATGGTCGCTGCGGTGGGGCAAGAAGGTGGCGGGCTGGTGGTTCGACGGCTGCTATTTTCCGAATTCGATGTACCGGTCCGCGGACCCGCCAAATTTCGCCAGTTTCGCCGCGGCGGCAAGGGCCGGCAACCCCGACGCGGCCATCGCGTTCAATCCCGGAGTGGTCTACCGCATGTTGTCCCTGACGCCCTCCGAGGATTTCACGGCGGGTGAGATCGACAAGCCCGACATGGTCACGATTCGCCGCACGACGGGAGGGAAGGTGGATGGCACGCAGATCCACATGCTGAGCTACCTGGGCGAGACCTGGGGCCGAGGAGCTCCGCGCTTCTCCGCGGACCAGGTGATCGCCTACACACGAAAGATTCGGGAGGCCGGCGGCGCCGTCACTTGGGACGTGCCGGTGGGACTCGATGGCGCGATTGCGCAACCGTTTCTCGATCAACTGACGGCCCTGGGAAAGGCGCTCGGCGGCAAGTAGCGCTCGGATTGTGAAGAAGCAGCGGCCCAGGACGAGTTCCCCGCAATATGCCGACCTTCTGATTTGTCTCCTGCTGCTGCTCACGACTTTCGCTCTCTATGCCCGGGTCGGCAGTTTCGAATTCGTCAACTACGACGATCCGCAATCCATCATCGACGAGCCTCACGTGCGGAGCGGGGTCACGGCCGCGGGAATTGCGTGGGCATTTGCGTCAGGCGCCGCGGCGAACTGGATGCCCCTGACGCGCCTTTCGGAGATGCTCGATTGCCAGCTCTTCGGACTGGACAGCGGATGGCACCACCTCGTCAACGTCCTGTTCCACGCGCTCGCGGCGCTGGGTCTGTTCGCATTTCTGAGGCGCGCTACTGGAGATCGCTGGCCCACTGCGTTCTCCGCATGGATATTTGCATTGCACCCTTTGCACGTCGAATCGGTGGCGTGGGTCTCCGAGAGAAAGGACGTCCTCAGCGCCTTCTTCTGGTTTCTGTCGCTCTGGGCCTATGTGCGCTATGCGGAGTCGCCGGTCCGCAAAGGCTTATGGTACGCAGTGGCCCTGGTGGCGTTTGTATTCGGACTGATGTGCAAGCCGATGATCGTTAGCTTGCCATTTCTCTTGCTGGTGTTGGACTTCTGGCCGCTGCGCCGGCGCCTCTCCTTCACGGCGTCGCTCGCGGAGAAGAGTCCGTTATTCGTCTGTGCAGTCGCATCGTCGGTGATTACGTACCTGGCGCAACGCAATGGCGGTGCGGTGGTGTCATTCGTCTCGGTCCCATTCGTAATGCGCTTGGGGAATGCGCTGGTTTCGTACATCGTCTACATCGCCAAGACGTTCTGCCCTACAGGCCTGGCGGTGTTCTATCCGTATCCGGAACATCTGCCGATATGGCAGTCGATCGGCGCCGCAATCGCACTCGCGGCCGTCACGGCGGTGGTCATGCGCTCTCGTCGCGTGTATCCATATTTGGCGGCGGGATGGCTTTGGTATCTGGGCACACTCGTGCCCGTGATCGGGTTGGTGCAGGTGGGGTCACAAGCCAGGGCGGATCGCTATCTGTACGTTCCGATGGCAGGGCTCGCGATCATGGTGGCGTGGACAGGCGCGGATCTTGCCAGGCGTTATCCGCGTGCCAGGAGAGCAACCTTCGGAGGGGCGCTGCTGGGGTGTGCGGCGTGTGCCGCCATTACGGCGATTCAGATTCGGTATTGGAAGAACAGCGAGTCACTGTTCCGGCGTGCCATCGCGGTCACGAATGGGAATTACCTGGCTCACTACAATCTGGCGGCCGCGCTGTCCGCGATGCCGGGACGGATGCCGGAGGCGGTGCGCGAGTACGAAGCAGCGCTGCGGATACGACCGGACTATGCCGAGGCGCGAAACAATCTCGGCGTGGCACTGTCGGAGGTTCCAGGCCGGCTGTCCGACGTGATTACGGACTACCGGGATGCCCTGCGGATTGCACCCGATTCGGCGGTGGCCCACAACAACCTGGGTAATGCGCTGGCGAAGACGCCGGGCCGCTTACCTGAGGCCGTCCGCGAGTACGAGGCGGCACTGCGTCTTAAGCCGGACTACGCGGAAGCCCATAACAATCTGGGGACAGCTCTTGTGCAACTTCCAGGAGGGCTGCAGGAATCGATTGACCAATATCGCGTCGCACTGCGCCTCAATCCGGATTACGCGAACGCCCACTACAATCTGGCCAATGCGCTGGCGACGTTTCCAAACCGCCTGCCGGAAGCGATTCGCGAGTACCAGGCTGCGCTGCGAATCGATCCCAATTCCGTGGAGGCCCACAACAACCTGGCAAGCGCATTTTCGCGCTTGCCGGGACACCTGTTGGAAGCCATCGCCGAATATCAGGCCGCATTGCAGATCAGCCCCGATTTCGCCGAGGGCCACTACAACCTGGGAAATCTGCTTTCGACCGCCGACCGTATTCCCGAAGCGATTGGCGAATACGAGGCGGCGCTGCGAATCCGGCCAGACTATGCAGAGGCGCACGGCAATCTGGGCACGGCATTCGCACGTGTGCCGGGTCACCTGCCAGAAGCGATCACACACTTCGAAACGGCCTTGCAGATCAGGCCGGATCTCGCGGAAACGCACTACAACCTGGGGGTAGCGCTGTTGAAGATGCCCGGCCACGAGCCGGAGGCAATCGCGCAACTGGAAAGCGCCCTGCGCCTCAAGCCCAATCCACAGGTCCAACAATTGGTGAGCCGCTTGCGAAGCGGAAAATAATCTACTGGAGGGTTTCAGACTGGAGCATACCGCCGATCTGCTGCGCGGCATCGCAAACCTGGCGGATAGCCGTCTTGTAGCGCTCCTTGGGAAACCGCGCGGTGGGCGCGGAGATTCCCATCGAAGCGACGACCGTCCCGGAGTCGTCGCGAATCGGAGCGGCCAGGCACCGAACCTCCATCAACATCTCTCCATCGTCAAACGCATATCCATCCGCTTTAATTTTCCTGCACGCCTTCGCGAGCTGAGCGATGGAGACGATGGTCCGGGACGTGTAGCGCTTGAAGGGCTTCGCTCCAAAGATCGCCTTGAGTTCGGCGATGCCAAAATCAGCCAGCAGTGCCTTGCCGTGAGCGGTGCAATGCAGGGGAGCGAACTCACCGGCCTGACCCGAAACGGCCACGATCTGCCTGGTGGCGGCGTAGTGGTCGATGAACAGGGCCTGCCGGCCCTCGCGGACCGCCAGGTGGGTAGTTTCGCCGGTCAGCTCGGCCAGGGCTTTCAGGTGCTCGCGGCACAGACTGACCAGGGCTTTGCTCCAGTTGTATTTTTGGGAGAGGCGCCAAATCGAGGGCCCGAGGACATAATCCTTCCGTCCGTTTGGATTGGCGAGGAAGCCACGACGCTTCAGGGTGTGGGCCAACCGGAACACGCTGCTGCGATCGATGCCGAGCCGGTCGGTTAGTTCTCCCAGCGGCACGGGATCGGAGGATTGTGCTACGGTCTCCAAAAGGAACAGACCCCTATCCAAGCTTTGGATCGGTCGGGTCTGTAAAGCGGTTCTCTTCATCGGTGCCTGGGCCCGTCCTCTTCTTATGATTCCGATCTATCAGAATAGCGAAGTTCCGGATGACGATGGCTCCGCCGCGCGCGAGCATCACGCGGCATCGCACGCCCGAGTCACAATGTCGACGATTGACCTGGTTTGTGACGGAGCGCGGACCCAAGACACGGTTCGCGATCCTTACGACAGAGTGTTGGCGCCGCAACCCGGACGTGAACGTTCGGGCGATTTTGCAGAATCAAAGCTCAGTCGTGCCGCAGGGCGTCCGTTGGTTGCACGGCAAGCGCCCGGCGCGCCGGGACACACACCGCCAGAACACCGATCAGCGCAAGCACCAGCGCAGTCAGCGCCAACATCGACGGTTCCAGCGCCTTTGTGCCCAACAGGTAGCTGGTCGCCAGCCTGGTGCCGGCTATCGCCCCGCCGATGCCAAATCCCACGCCAACTCCCAAGATCACCAACACTTCACGCACCAGTAGCCACAGGACGTCGCTCCTTTGAGCGCCGACTGCTATCCGAATGCCGATCTCGCGGGTCCGCGAGGCCACCAGGAATATCATCAGGCCGTACAAGCCGACAGCTACCACCGCCAGCGTGACTATCCCGTAGGCGCTGGTTACCACGGCAAACATGCGCTCGCGGAGCATCCTTACGCTCACCAGGTCTCGTAAAGACGTTGCGCGGAAAACCACCTGTCGCCCGAGAGCATCCACCTCGCGACGGGCGGCGCGCTCGAGTCCGTCGTCCAACCCCCGCACTGCGATGCTCATCATCCTGGTGCCGGCCTGCCTGGGAGTCCACTCTTCAAGACACGGAAGATAGAACGCGGGTGCGGTCTGCGCGCGAGGCGAACCGTACTTCATGTCGCTCACCACACCCACCACCTCCCGATCCCTGGTTTTGCCTTCCCGCTTCTCACGCACTGTGCGCCCGATGCTGCTTTCGGAGCCGAACAGCCGCGACGAGAGAGCCTGGCTAATCACAATCGCGCTGCCTTCCTGCGAGCTGAACTCACGACCTTGCAGTACGGGGGTGCCGAGAGTGGCGAAATACGTAGGAAACGCGCAGTGCGATTCGGCTTCCACCCAATTCCCGGCAGAGGCGGACACCTCTCCGCGCTCCCCGTAATCCGCGTGTTCCATGGGCAGCTCATTGGCGATACTCACGCGCTGCACTCCAGGCAACGCACCGAGGCGCCGCGACAGTTCATCGAAATACTCGCGCCCCACTTCCCAATCAGAAGACTTGCCTTGCACTGCCAAGACCAGAACGCCGTCTGCACGGAAGCCCAGCGGCTCGGCATTAATCCCTGCGAGCGTCATGGCAAATAACAGAGAGCCGGCGACCAGGACGACAGACAGCGCCACTTGCACCACCAGCAGGTTTCTACGGATGCCGTGCCCACCGCCGGAACCCGTGGCTCCCTTCATAGACTGCATCATGCCGGTTCGCGTGGTGAGAATGGCGGGCAAAAGACCGAATGCCAGCGCGGTGAAGAACGACAGACCGGCAGCGAAGCCGAGGGCGCGAGGATTCATGCCGTAATCGAACGCCACGTTCCCGATTGGGAGGAAGCTCGCTCCCAACGCGCTGCCCCAGCGAGCTACGATCACACTCACTGCGCCCCCAGCGCAGGCCAATACCAGGCTCTCTAACAGGAGCTGCCACACAAGATGCGTGCGGCTCGCGCCCAACGCCATTCTGATGGCCATCTCCTTCCGCCGGCTCACTCCTCGTGCGAGAAGTAGTCCGGCCAGGTTTGCGCACACAATCAGCAAGACCAGGACCGCCATGCCAAACAGCAATTCCAGCGGCCCCTGATACTCCGCCCTCCACAAAAACTGGCCACGGCTCGCCGATTCCACTTTCACTGTCGGTCCTACGTCGGCTATCCATTCACTCGGCGAGCGCTTCGGCGGTACGGTGTCCGCCAAGAGTTGCGGCCACAGTGCTTGAATCTGCGCGACTGCGCGCTCCAACGTCACTTCCGGTTGGAGCCGGGCGACAGGCTCCAAATTGGATACCTGAAACAGGCCAAGCGGTACGGCGACATCCGACGAAACGTTCGCAATCATCCCGGAAAACTCTTGAGGCATGACGCCGACGATGGTTAGAACCGTCTTGTCTATGCGCATCGTCCGCCCGAGCACGTGCGGGTCTCCGCCCAGGCGGCCTTTCCAGAATTGGTCGGAGATAACCGCAACCGGGCCACGATCCTCCCGGTTGAGCAGGCGGCCAATTTGTGGATGGGCTCCCGTCACCCGGTAGAAATCGCCATCCACACGAACCATCAGTGCGGGCGTCGTTTCACCATCCACCTCGACGGGAACGACCTGATCTAACCACCCGCTTACGCCGGCAAACAGATCTCCCCTTTCCCGGAGACGCTGCAGGATCGTATATGGCACTGGTTGCCGGAATCCGCCAGAGAACCCGTTGAAATGCACCAGTCGATCTGGTTCAGTCACTGCGATTTTACGCAGAACCATCCGGTCAAGCACGGTGAACACAGCACTATTGAGGCCAATGCCGATTGCGATCAGCGCTACCGTAAGGCCCGCAACGGAGCGGCTCCGCAACACGGTGCGACACGCAGTACGAAGATCGCGGGCGATCGCTTCCATTGACCATAGTTTGGCAGAGGTCATCAACGCCAGGCATGGTCTAAATTGCAAAATCTGAACCCGCTAGTCTTGGATGCCGCCTTCGCGCTTTCGATGTTGCCTCGACGTGCCAGGAACAGATGGCGGCCAACAGCTCTTGCCACGAGGGTCGGAACGGGCACGCTGTTCTGTGACGCGAGACCTGGGAGGGCTCATGGGAGTAGTCGCAAATTCGGCCGCTTGGCCGGAAGGCCGGGTGCAAAAACATATTAAGTTGCTGGCGCTCGGCACTGCCGGCCGAGACGGAAACCGCAACCGATCCGTCCTCGTGTCCGGACTACACTGAAGAAGCGATCGTGCCGAAACGCAGAGATCCGTCCGGTTGGAAACTGAAGGCAGGACTGTCGGAATACCGCGAGGATCTGGCAGCGCAGAGGACGGCCGGCGAAGTTGAGTTGAAGCACGCAGAACTGCTGCGTCTGACGCCCGAGCGATACCGGGAGTGGATTGTCCGGGTTGCAGCGGCATCCGAAGAAACCGGGGTTCCGCTCCAGCGCCGCCACTGGCTGAAGGGCTTTCTGCTCCGGGTGCAGCGGAGCCTGCAGAAGCCACACGGCGGTTTGCTGTCGGCTGTAATGTCGTTTGTCGATGCGCCGGATTACGAGAAGCATCCATGGGAGGACGACTCCATTTGCCTGGAGGCGGCCCAGGAGTATTGCGACGAAGATGTGCCGTCGCTGATTCTGCAGGCACTCGCTTCGGGCGACGAATATGCGCGGCGATTGGCGGCTAAGTGGCTGCCGCGGTACGTGGCGGGTTCGTTCGCCGCCGAGTTGCTGGCGACGCTGCTGGGCGATTCAGACCGCCGCGTGGCATGGTGGGCGGCGGTTCATCTGAGCCGTCTGGAGCCAAAGGCGCCAGGGCTGCGTGAAACTCTGGTGGAAGCGCTCATTGGCGAATGGATTCCATCGGCGCGGCTGGTGTTCCAGCACGGCTTGAGGGGAGCCGGCGAAGCGGCCGCGGCGCTCGCGCAACTGGGTGCCGAGGCGCGGAGCGCGGTTCCGGCGTTGATCGAAGTCGGAGCGCCTGAATGGTCGCCGTACGATTACGACGGCTTATGGGCGGCGAGGGCAATCTGGCGAATCGCGAGCAACCGCGAGGTGCTCGATGGTCTGCTGGCCTCGGTTTCGGACGCAGCGGCGGTGGCAAGTCGCATTGAGGAAATCGGACGCACTCAAAAAGGGCTGCTATGCTTCGTGGATTGGAGCGTGGTGGTCCGGGTGGGCAAATAAGCGCTCCTGGCTTATTCCGTGCGTGAGCGAACTGGACACGCGACCGCCGTCGACTCTGTACTGGGTGCCCTGCTCATTGGACCTCCCAAATTTTCGGAGGCC
The DNA here is from genome assembly GCA_035295745.1 of Bryobacteraceae bacterium. Lineage (GTDB taxonomy): Bacteria > Acidobacteriota > Terriglobia > Bryobacterales > Bryobacteraceae > JAIQFL01. The sequence continues at coordinate 150,990 of DATGIL010000021.1, forward strand.
TGGAATGCTTCGTGCCTGGCGAAACGGGCATCGGCAAATCCGCAGTCCTCACGTGTGTGTCCCCACCAATCACGTCTGCCAAGCCGATACGCCAGGAAACTGCACAGACCAGCACGGCATCAAGACGCGCTTGGGTAGGTTTTAGTCTTCACCCGTCGAGCAGCCGATCCAAATTGTACGCCGCGCTGATCAACCCGAGATGCGTGAGCGCCTGTGGAAAATTTCCCAACATCTCGCCCTTCGGGCTGATCTCCTCGGAGAACAGCCCGAGGTGATTGGCATAGGACAAGAGCTTCTCAAACAGTAACTGTGCCTCCTCGAGCATTCCGGCACGTGCCATTGCCTCCACCAGCCAGAACGAGCACACCGTAAAGAACCCCTCGCCACCTGGCAAGCCATCCTCCGCCGCCTCGCCGATGCGGTAGCGATGCACCAGACTGTCCGATACCAGATCTTTCCGAATGCGCGCGATCGTCGAAATCATGCGTGGGTCTTTAGGCGACACGAAGAGCATCAGCGGCATCATTAACGCGCTGGCATCTAACGCGTCTGATCCGAAGTGCTGCGTGAAGGCGTGCTTGCCCTCGCTCCAGCCTTGTTCCATGATGGCCCGGTAGATGCGATTGCGCTCGTTGAGCCACGGCAGAACCTCCGTGGGGAACGAACGCTTCCGAGCCAGTCGCAACCCGCGATCCAGCGCCACCCAGCACTGCAGCTTCGAATATAGGAATTGCTGCCCGCCACCACGCACCTCCCAGATGCTTTGGTCGGCTTGTTCCCAATTCTTCACCAGCCAGTCCAGCAAGCGCTCGATCTGGGTCCACGTGTCGTAAGACAGGGGCGTGCCGTATTTGTCGTAGAGGTACAACGAGTCCATCAGTTCGCCGTAGATATCAAGCTGCAGATGATCCACCGCCGCGTTGCCGATTCGTACCGGCCGCGATCCGCGGTACCCCTTCAGATGGTCCAGGGTGATCTCGGGCATGTCGTGACGTCCATCGATCCGGTACATTACGTTGAGGGGTCCTTCCGAATGCGGGTCTTGCTCCTTAGCGCGTGCTTGCATGAATTCGCCGAAGGCGTAGGCTTCCTCGGTATATCCCAACCGCATCAGTGCATAGACAGTAAAGGCCGCATCCCGCACCCACGTGTAGCGGTAATCCCAATTGCGCACGCCACCAATTTGCTCCGGCAGGCTGGTGGTGGGCGCCGCGACAATGGCGCCAGTGGGCCGGAATGTCAGCAGTTTCAAGGCCAGCGCCGAGCGCATTACCATCTCACGCCATCGCCCGTGATATAGGCTCTGAGCCGACCACGCGCGCCAGAATCGTACCGTCTCGTTCAGCAGCGTCTCGCCGTCCAGCGGTTCCTGCATCATGTCGTGGTTGGTCCGCGCGTCGCTTTGGCAGAGAGCAAAGACTGCCTGGTCCTCACCCGCCAAGGTGAATTCCGCGACCACGCCATCCCGTTCACGGCGAAGCGGGTGAGTGCTCTTGAGAACGAATTCCTGGCCGGGCGCGTGGAACCGCGCGCTGTGGCCGTCAGGCCCCATCTCGATCTCGTGCGACTGCCGGGCGTAATCGAACGCGGGACGACACAACATCCGGAAAGGAATGGGCTCGCGAATCGCCTTGGCTATCCGGACCAGCTGTCTCGAGCGCTGCTCGGTCTCTCCGCCAGCTTCGCGGCCTACGGACATGAAGTCGGTCACTTCCCCCATGCCTGCATCGTGGAAGAACCGAGTGATGAGGACGTTGGTGTTTGGCAGATACATCTGCTTGACTGCCGAGTCCCCTTCCACCGCCAGTCGGAACGAACCGCCCTTTTCGTCATCCAGAAGGGCCGCGAAGACGCTAGGGGAATCCAGATTTGGCAGGCACAGCCAATCGATCGATCCATTCTTGCCGACCAGCGCCACGGAACGCAGATCGCCGATGACGCCATACTGTTCGATCGGCAGGTAGGCCATTCCTCAATTCCCTCCGGCGGGCTAATCCAGAGCATGCGGCTGTCCACGAAGATGTTGGCGCCCCTGTGAAGCCCATAGCTTCCGAGGCAGAAACCGACGGAGTGTGCCGGACTTCACGTTTATTTGAGTTCCGTCCGGACAGGAGCCGTCATGCTGGCTCCGGTCTTGTGGCTCCAGAGCTGGCCGACCTTTGTACGAAAGTTAGCTTCCTCAGGGGATTTAATGTCGGAGGCGGCGAATGGCCACGAGCGACGCAAATGCGAGCACGATCCGCTTTAGACGTCCATGTCTGCCAGCACTTTTGAAATCCTCCTGTGGACGGCTGGATGGTTGTGCCGCCGGCTTCGCGGCGAAAGTGCTGGTCAACCGGTCCTCTTCTTGGGCCCCTTCTTTGGCCCGCGCCGGCGCACCCCCGGCTTCCGCATAGGCGCGTGTCAGTTCCGCTCCAAAAAAGAAGATCTGCGCAGAGTAATAGATCCAGACCGTAATTACGACAATCGATCCGGCCGCTCCGTATGCCGAACCCACGCCCGCTTTCCCCAGATAGAGTCCAATCAGAAACTTGCCCACGGAAAACAGCAGCGAGGTGAATACACCGCCCGCCAGTACGTCTCTCCAGGGAAGGCGTTTCTCCGGCACGTACTGGAAGATCAGCGCAAATACCACGCTGATCGTCGCGAACGTCACAACAAAGGTGATCGCATGGAGAACTATCTCGGGCAACGGAAGCAGTCCCGAGAACGACTTTCCCAGGGCGGCAATTACCGCGCTGATCACCAGCGAAACCAGGAGCAGGAAGCCTACAGCCAGCACCATCCCGAACGAGAACAGGCGCTCGCGCACCATTCCGATCAGGCCCCCTTTCGATGAAGCCGCTGTGACTTCCCAAATCTTATCCAGGCTGGACCGCAGCTCGCCGAAAACCCCCGAAGCACCGAACAGCAGGGTCAAGATGCCGATCCCCGTCGCGATTGCACCCGACGTGGGACGGTGCGCGTTCTCCAACATGGCTCGGACGGCCGCCGCGCCTTCGTTGCCGATCAGAGCAGTTACCTGCGTCAGAATCTCGGTTTGGACGTGGGTCTTGCCGAAAACAATCCCCGCGATGGATACGACTACGATGAGTAGCGGAGCGAGCGAAAGCACCGTATAAAACGCCAACGCCGCGCCCAGGCGTGGGACCTCATGTAGGTTCCATTGCGAGTATGCGCGCTTCACCAGCGTCATCATGCTTGCGGGAAGTTGCATGAAACCCTCCGGAAAGCTTCCCAAGCATTCGGTATTCCGTTGCGAACTGTATCCCCTGTTCCTTCGTCAGTCGCTCTCCGAAGGCAGTCCGTCGAAACTGTTCGCCTAAATCTCAGCGTGCCGTAGGCTCGCTGCGAATGAGCCGCTGCTCAGCGGGCCTTCTGCGGGGTGTTACGGCCGGCCGGCAGTACTCGAGATGCTTCAGGGTGTCCCTGCCCGGTACCCCAGTACTCGCGTTCCTGCACAGTGGAAACTCGTCTGCTGGAGCCAAAGTGAACGCCCTACCGTGTTATACGACCCGGAGGTTTTATGGAAGTGACAAATAGGATCGGCCACGGGGTGATGAAGAACCCACCCTCACCAAACGACACCAGGGACAGACTTGCGGCCACCATCCGGAGTGCCCGATTACGCACCAAAAGGATCAGCCGCCTGGCTCGACGGAGCGTGGGACGCGCATCCCGATACGTTCGACAGCACAGCCTGAAGGAAATCATTTCCCATTTGGAGTCCTCCGCAGGTGAGCATCCAGGCGCCTCGTTGATGGGAGCTGTAGCCGTGGGCTTTCTGGTAGGGCGGACCTTTCGAGGCAAAGATTAATCGACGGAGGATTTATGCCTGATCATGCGGACCGTTCGTTCGCGGAAGTACTCGAGAATATCGTGGACAACATCCAACGGATTATTCGATCGGAGGTGCGGCTCGCCAAAGTTGAAATCCAGGAGGAAGCGGGTAAGGCCGGCCGCGCGGCGGCAATTCTCTTGGCCGGCGGAATATTCTGCCTGTATGCGCTCGGGTTTCTCCTGCTAAGCGGTGTCTATGGATTGGAAAAGGTCGTGGAGCCATGGCTGGCGGCCTTGATGGTGACGGTGGTAACTGGAATCATCGCCGCGACGCTGGTGGTGACGGGCCGCAAACGGATGCGGAGCGTGCGCCCTCGGCCGGAGCGAGCGATTCAAACTGTGAAGGAAAACCTGGAATGGGCGAAGAATCAGACCAGATAGACCAGATAGCCCGCGAAATTGAACGAAGCCGGGCCGAGCTAGGCCACGATGTCCAGGAACTCGAGCAGAAGGTCAACGCCATCACGGACTGGCGGCACCATTTTCGCCGGAAGCCGATCCCGATCATAGCCGCGGCATTCGCAATCGGTATGCTGCTGGCGTTTGTGTGGGACGGGCGTAAATGATCAAAAGCCGGTGACCGAATATGGCGCTGGGGCCGGCCATCCGAGCAGATGCCGCTTGGAGCTGCCCAGACCGCCGTTCGGGTGCACCGTATCCTCAAGTCTTTACCACGTAATGGGCGACGGCAGGCTGAATTCCCTGCCCTATCCAAGCCGTTATTTTTGCCTGGCGCAGTCGCTTTCGCCTGCCTTCGCCACCTACGAACCGATCGGGATCTGCCGGCGTTTCTGCTTGTTTTCGGGAATCGGCACCCGCACACGCAGCACGCCATCTTTAAACTCGGCCTTGGCCTTATCCACTTCGGCCCCTTGCGGTACGGGGATCATCCGGCGGAAACGGCCATAACTCCGCTCCGACCGGTGGAAGCCGCCGCGCGTCTGTTCGTGCTCTTGCCGCCGTTCGCCTTCAATAACGATTCCCTCCTCGGTGCACTCCACCTTGACATCGTCCTTTGTCATTCCAGGGAGCTCCGCGTCTATTTCCAGATTTCCGTCGCGCTCGCGTACTTCGATCGCAGGCCGCCACACCTGGCGCATCTCACCGCCCGTGGACGGATCGAACGCGTTCGCAAAAGCCCGGTCCATTTCCTCAGAGATCCGCCGCATCAGCCCGAATGGACCAAAACTCGCATACGGGCCAAAACCGAAGTAATCTCTCCATGGGGTGTCGTCCGGACGGCGCGACACGCTCCGCTCGGTTGCAGACGGGGTCTGCGCCGGTTTTGTTTCAGGCATTGATTTACTCCTATAGGGCCATTCTCCTCGCGCGCTATGGCGCCTTCAAGAGCGGACTACCACCGCATGGTTTCGATTCACACCGCCCAACGCGGGATTTGCGCCAACACTCACTGTGAGACATCTCGCGACCGTGAAACAGGTAACTGGAACCACAACTCGTCGCAGCGAACTGTGCGCTGCCTGGCGACTTCCGACACATTTGTTCGCTTCTCGACAGCATGCTCCTGGGGGCGATGGATACACTGCGAACAGCATGCCGAGAAGCACACCCACAGAAATCCATCCCAGCGAATTAGGCGCGAAACCGCCTTTCGAAGAAAAGCCGCAACGCCCTCCGGGCAGCGAAAAGGATATGCGCGAGAAACCCGACCACGGCGAGGAGTCATACCGGGGTCTGGACCGTCTTCGCGACAAAGCACTCCTCATTACTGGTGGCGATAGCGGCATCGGCAAGGCAGTCGCGATCGCAAGCGCGCGCGAGGGCGCGGATGTCGCATTCAGCTACCTGCCCGAGGAAGAAGAGGACGCTCAGGAGACAGTGAAATGGGTTCGCAAGGCGGGACGGCGCGTGTTACCGCTGCCGGGTGACATTCAGCAAGAGGACTACTGCCGCGAGTTAGTCGAACGAACCATCCACGAATTCGGCTACCTGGACATCCTGGTCAATAATGCGGCGTTCCAGATGACGCATGACAAGATTGAAGAGTTCAGCAGCGACGAGTGGGACCGCACCTTCCGCACCAACATTTACGCGATGTTCTATCTCGCCAAGGCGGCGCTGCCCCGCATGCGAAAAGGCGGCGCGATCATCAATACGGCTTCCGTGCAGGCCTACCAACCCAAGGGCCAACTGCTCGCTTACGCCACCACCAAGGGCGCGATCGTCACCTTCACCAAAGCGCTTTCGGAATTGGCCGTCGAGTATGGCGTCCGTGTCAATGCTGTAGCGCCCGGGCCGGTCTGGACTCCGCTGATCCCATCCACCATGGAGCAGAAGCACGTGCAGAAGTTCGGAGAGACATCTCCGTTACACCGCCCGGCCCAGCCTGCCGAACTCGCGCCGGCTTACGTCTTTCTCGCGTCGCAGCAGGAGTCGAGCTACGTGACCGGTTCCATCATGGATCTTACCGGAGGGAGGAAACTGCCGTAGTCCGCGATGCAGACTCTTTCATGAATAACCGAGGACTCATTTATGCCTCAATCGCAGAGCAGCAGCATCCCAATGCGTCAGTTCGGCAAACACGAGGACCGCATCTCGGCACTGGGCTTCGGCGGCCACCATTTGGGAGACGCGGAAGATGAAAACACGGCGATTCGACTGGTCCACGAAGCGGTAGATGGCGGGGTCACCTTCTTCGACAATTGCTGGGAGTATCATCGCGGCAAGTCGGAGGAATGGATGGGGAAAGCACTCAAGGGACTGCGGCCGAAAGTCTTCCTGATGACTAAGGTTTGCACCCATGGCCGCGACCGAGATCTGGCGGCGCGTATGCTCGAAGAATCACTGCGGCGATTGCAAACCGACCACCTGGACCTGTGGCAGATTCACGGCGTCTCGTTCGACAACGATCCCGACCTCTTCATCCGGCCCAACGGCGCGGCCGAAGCTCTCCGGCAGGCCAAGCAACAGGGCAAGGTTCGTTTCGTGGGATTCACGGGGCATAAAGATCCCGGCATCCACTTGAAGATGCTGGCGACTGGATTCCCCTTCGATGCTGTCCAGATGCCGCTGAACGCCTTCGACGCGCAGTTCCGGAGTTTCGAAAAGCAGGTGCTACCGGAACTCAACCGCCGTGGCATCGCCGCGCTGGGAATGAAGCCATTGCAGGGGCATGGCGACTCCATCCTGAAGGGTGCTTTGACGGCAGAGGATGCGTTGCGATACGCCATGAGTTTGCCAGTCGCCACCACCATCACCGGCATGGAGAAGCCGGAGATTCTGCGGCAGAACCTGAAAATTGCACAGGGATTTCAGCCTTTGAACCCGGCGGAAATGGACCGCGTGCGTCAGAGCGTCCGCGAGTACTCGGCGGACGGACGGTTCGAAATGTACAAGCTTTCCTTAAAGTTCGACAACCCGGAAGCGCGCCTGGCGCACGGCTTTCCGCTGGATGAAGAACAGGCCGAGGTCAAAGAGATGATGCGGGCAACCGAAAACACCGGGAAGCCCTATCCCGAATTGAAGAAGTAAATCTATGCCCTTTCAATGGATGCCATCCCGGCGCAAATTCCTGGAGACTGCAGCTACCTTATCGAGCCTGTCCTCGCTTTCCGCACAGACGCCCTCATACAGCGGCCAAGTCCCGCGCCGTCCGCTGGGGAAAACCGGCGCGCAAGTCTCAATTCTGGGCGTGGGCGGCTACCATTTGGGCTCCGCGGAGACGTTAGACGAGGCCAAGCGTATCGTGGCCATGGCGCTGGATGCAGGAATCAACTTCTTCGATTGTGCCTGGGACTATCACAAAGGCCGCAGCGAGGAGTGGCTCGGCGCAGCGCTCGCAGGCAAACGCGACCAGGCATTCCTGATGACCAAGGTCTGCACACACGGGCGCGACAAAAACGTTGCCATGCGCATGTTGGAGGAGTCTCTCCGCCGGCTGCGCACCGATCACCTCGACCTTTGGCAGATCCACGAGGTGATCTACGACAACGACCCCGATCTGATCTTCACGCCGAACGGGGCGGCCGAGGCGCTGGTGCAAGCCAAAAAGGAGGGCAAGGTACGTTTCGTCGGCTTCACCGGACACAAGGATCCGGCAATTCACTTGAAGATGCTCTCGCACGACTTCGCCTTCGATACCGTACAGATGCCCCTGAATTGCATGGATGCGAGCTTCCGCAGTTTTGAGGAGCAGGTGCTGCCCGAAGTCAACCGCCGAGGCATGGCGGCGCTCGGAATGAAGAGCATGGGCGGCAGCGGCGAGATGGTTCGAGCAGGCGCGGTAACAGCGGCCGAGGCCCTGAGTTACGCCATGAGTCTTCCGGTGGCTGTGACCATCAGCGGAATGGAGTCGGTGGGAGTGTTGAATCAGAATCTCGAGACCGCGCGCGGGTTCAAGCCGCTCCCGGCTACGGCGATGGCGCAACTCCGCGAACGCTGCCGGTTGGATGCTGCCGATGGACGATGGGAACTGTTCAAGACCACCAAGAAGTACGACGGGGACGAGGGGCGGTTGCAGCATGGTTTTCCAGACGCTACGGAACTGCCGGCGTGACGGAGGCCGGAATGCATCGTTGCGTAAGTACGGCCCCTAATTTCAGGCGAGGACGCTCCCTTCCGTCATGGCTCGCTACGAGCCGTTCGGGTTAGCTGCGTACAGCGTTTCAGAAAATAGGGTCTCGTATTTTGGCAAGAACGCTCCCTCACGGTCGCGGCTCGTAACCTACCCAAATACCTTCGCGCGCATACGTGCGCTTACGAGCCGCGCACGTGAGCCAGCGATGTCCAACCGCATGTCGGGCAGGCGCTCCCGGATTTTTCACAGCTTCTCACACTCACTCTCACTGTCGTGGCTCGTACCCTACCCCAATACATTCGCGGGAAAGGTGCGCATGCGAGCCGCGCACGTTAGCTGCGTACAGCGTTTCAGAAAATAGGGTCCTGTATTTTTGGCAAGAACGCTCCCTCACGGTCGCGGCTCGTATCCTACCCCAATATACATTCGCAGGATAAGTGCGCTTACGAGCCGCGCGCGTTAGCAAGCGATGTCCAACCGTATGTCGGGCAGGCGCTCCCGGATTTTTCACAGCTTCTCACTCTCACAGTCGTGGCTCGTGACCTCCCCCAAATACGTTCGCGGGATAAGGGGCGCTTACGAGCCGCGCGCGTCAGCAAGCGGTCTGGCGATCGCGGGAGTAACTGAAATCAAATGCTAAGCTCCCGAAGAACAGCATCTCCTCTACCCCTGCGGAGCGCCGCCGGCTCAGCGCGTGGGCATCGGCCCGCGGCAGATTCTTCTCGCGCTCCACCAGGCGATGGCCTCAGGATCGAGCGGCATTGCGTTTGCCCGAAAGTTGTGCAAAGATTTCGCGGTAAAAAGAGGGATGGGATTGCCACGTCTGCGCGGTGACGATTCTCCCGTCACGCACAGTCTGCTCATCCACAAACGTCGCTCCAGCCTGCTCTGCTTCCAGGCGAACGTGCTCGTAGCAGGTCACCCGCTTCCCGCGCGCCAGCCCCGCGGCCGCGATGATCTGTACGCCGTGGCAGATGGCAAAGATCCATTTCTCCTGGCGATCGAATTCGCGCACCATCTCCAGCAGCTTCTTGTTGTTCCGCAGGTATTCCGGCGCTCTACCTCCCAGCAGGAGGACCCCGGCATAGTCTTCGACTTTCACATCATCGAATGCGAGGCCGGCTTCCAGCCCGTAACCGTGCCTCTCGATGTATGTGTCCCATCCGGGTTCGAAATCGTGCATCACCAGGTTCAATCGCCGGCGCGTTGGAGCGGCGACAACCGCCTTCCAGCCTTCCTCTTCGAACCGGTGGACTGCATAGAGGGCCTCATAGGACTCGCCGCCGTCGCCCGTGATGATCAGGATTTTTGACATGTCTCCACTCTAACGCCAAGCAATACGAAAGCACTTAAGCTCACGGCTATTCCCAAATAACCTGTTTCTAGACGGCGGACCGCGCACCAGAGCAAGAGGATGTCGTGCGGCGGCCCCCCATGCCTATTTTTTCCTGGCAGTCTGTATTACGGCGTTGAATGCCGGCTTAGGTTTGCCGTCGCGGTCGAACAGCAGCGGATAGTTGGTGCGGCCGCGGACGGGAAAATCGTTCTTCCAGGAATCGCCATCGGTGACGCCCCAGAAGGTGACGCGCGACATGACGTTGGCGTGCTTGACGAAGATGGCGAAGAGGTCTGCGTAGCGCTTGGCAAGGGCCTGCTGGATATCGTCGGGCAGGCCGTTGACGTAGGGGTTGGCGCCGCCTGTTGATGTGGCCGAGACATCAGCGGAGTTGCCGCGTCCAGCGCGTGGGAGCACATCGACATCCAACTCGCTGATGGCGATCTTCACGCCAAGGGCGGCAAAGGCATTGATGGTGTCTTCCTGTTGCTGGAGGGTAGGCCAGTCGAGGGAGTCGTGGCCCTGCAGGCCCATGGCGGCGACCTTCACTCCCGCGGCTTGCAACTTCTGGATCAGATCGACCGCGCCTTTGCGCTTGGCTTCGTTCTCGACAGAGTAGTCGTTGTAGTAGAGTTCGCAGCCGGGGTCCGCCGCGTGGGCATACTGGAAGGCTTTTACCAGATAATCCTCGCCGATGATGTTCAGCCATTGCGACTTTCGCAGGGTACCGTCTTCATTGAGCGCTTCGTTGACCACGTCCCATCCGCCGATTTTGCCTTTGTAGCGGGTGACGACGGTGGTGATGTGTTCCTTCATGCGCTCAAGGAGTGCATCGCGAGTGAGAGGTGCTCCTTGGTCGTCCTGGAAGACCCAGCGAGGGACCTGGCTGTGCCATACGAGGTTGTGCCCAACGATGAACATCTTGTGCTTCTGGCCGAGAGCGACGTAATCGTCCGCGGGTCCAAAATTGTAGCCATCTACCCGTGGATGGATCACTTCCCACTTCATGACGTTTTCCGGGCTGATGGTGTTAAACTGCGCAGCGATGATCCCGGCGGCGCGGGGATCTTTCTCTTCGAACTGACGTTGATTGAGCGCTGCGCCGACGCGGAAGAGGCCCTGGAAGGCATCTTTCAGGGAGGGCTCTTGAGCGAAAGCAGCGGGGGTGAGAATGGCAATGAGGGGAATCAGTTTATTGAACATCGCGTCCTCGAGACAGCACAACACTTAGCAAGATCGGTTTCAAAATGCTAGGCACTGGCGAATTTCCTCCGGCGCTCAGCGAGCTCGTCCTGGATCTGAATGTTTAGCCTCTTGCCGATCTTGTAGGAGGTCAGGCACACCACTACGATGCCGAAGAAGATCGAGGGGAACAGGCTGATGGTCATGCGGATGCCCTGCAATGCGTGCGGCGTTTGCACCGCATTGGCTTGATAGCCGAAGGCCGAGAGCAGCCATCCGGCCATCGCGCCGCCGAGACTCAAGCCGGTCTTCAGTCCGAACAGGATCGTCGCGTAAATCACGCCAGTGATGCGGCGTCCCGTCTTCCATTCCGAGTAATCTACGACATCGGCGAACATGGCCCAGATCAACGGAATGGTCGGAGCGTAGGTGAGGGCGCGGGCATACTCCATGATGAACATGGTGCCGATCGAGCCCGCAGGCACCAGGTAAAAGAGTGCCATGAAGATAGTGGTGAGCGAGAAGCCCCAGATCGCCACCGCCTTCTTGCCAAATTTGATGGAGAGCGCGGTGGAAGTCAGTACACCCAGCACAGTGACGAACTGGCTGGTCATATTGAAAAAGCTGAAGCCCACGGAAGAGACGTTCGCTTTTTGGGCGTCAACGACGAGACCGAAGGTATTCAGTAGATAGTGCCAGAGTCCTCCGCTGCCGGCGACGTTGGTGAGCCCGACCGTGCCGAGAAAATCGTAGAGTTTGCCCTGGTCGGCATAGTATTGGAAGTAATACGAGATGGTGCCGCCGCGCATTGCCAGCACGATGAAATGGGACAGGGTGAGGATGAACATGGCCACCCACGGTCCCGTCTTCACCAGGTTGGCGAAGTCCTGCTTTGGTTCCGATTTCTGCTTGGGGTCTGGCTTGATGCGCTCTTTCGTAGTCAGGAACGTGATGAGGAAGAGGACCACGCAAACCGTGGCCCATAGCGCCATGGTCATCTGCCAGCCCTTTGCTTTATCGCCGTGTCCGAACTTGGCGACCAGCGGCAGCGTGAAGCCGCCGACGATTAACTGCGCGATCATTGCCGAAACGAACCGGTACGAGGACAGGCTGGTGCGCTCGTTGATGTCGCCGGTCATCACACCGGTCATCGCCGAATACGGTGTGTTGTTGGCCGAGTACAACGTCATCAACAGGACGTTGGTGGCGCAGGCCCAGAGCAGCTTGCCGGTATAACCCCAATCGGGGGTAGTGTAGGCCAGCACCATGACGATGCCCCACGGGATCGCGGTCCACAGCACCCAGGGACGAAACTTGCCCCAGCGAGTCTCCGTACGGTCGGCCATGACGCCCATCATGGGATCGAAGAACGCGTCCCAGAGCCGCCCTACCAGCAGCAGGGAACCGGCGACCGCGGCAGTAATGCCCATGGTGTCGGTATAGAAATTGAGCTGGAACAGGATCATCGTCATGAAGACGAAGTTCGCAGCGCCATCACCCAGGCTGTAGCCCGCCTTTTCCAGGAACGAGAGCCTCTGGGTTTGATCTTCCATGTTCGTGCCTCTTTGACTACGAGTAGACTGCGGCTTTGCCGGGTTACTGTACCAACAGGACCGCGGTCTTCAAATCCACATCACGCGATGAGTTTCCGATCATGATTTGGAACTCGCCCGGCTCGACGACGAACTTCTTCTCGGCATCGTAGAAGGCCAGCAGGTCCGGAGTGATGTCGAAAGCAACGGTTTTGGTTTCGCCCGGCTGGAGTGCGATCTTCTGGAATCCTTTCAGCTCTTTCATAGGGCGCGTAACGGAACTATAGGTGTCGCGGATATACATCTGGACCGTCTCGGTGCCGGCGCGATCGCCGGTGTTGGTGACCTCGACGGCGACCCGCGCGGCCGCGCCGTTCTTGATCTTCTTCTTCGATAGCAGCGGCTCCGAGATGCTGAAGGTGGTGTAGCTGAGGCCGTAGCCGAAGGGGTAGAGCGGCGTCACATCGTCGAAGAGGTAGCCGCGGCGTGCGGTGGGTTTGTAGTTATAGAAGGCCGGAAGATGACCGGCCGAGCGCGGTACGGTGATGGGCAGTTTGCCGCCTGGGTTATGGTCGCCGAAGAGCACTTCGGCGACTGCGTGGCCAGTCTCCTGTCCCAGGTACCAGCACTCGTAGATGACGGGCGCTTCCTTACTGATCGACTCGATGGAGATCGGGCGGCCGTTGAAAAGGAAGATCGCGACTGGTTTGCCGGTGGCGAGCATCGCCTTGACCAGTTCTTCCTGACGGCCGATCAGTTCCAGGTGCGCGCGGTCGCCCAGGTGGACGAACGACCAGGCTTCACGCGAAGTTTGCTCGTTGTCGCCGATAGCGAGCACGATCAGGTCTGCCTTCTTCGCCACCTTCACCGCTTCGGCAATCTGGCGGCGGTCCTCTTCCGGATCCGCGGGGATGACGTTGTCTTCAATCCACGCTCCGCCGATAGTGATCTTGCAGCCCTCGCTATAGACCACTTTGGCGCGCTCGCCTACGCGAGCTTTGATGCCATCAAGTACGGAGACTTCCTGCTTGGGGACGCTGCTGTAACCGCCGAGCAGAGTGCGATGAGCGTTGGGTCCGATAACGGCGATGGTCTTGAGCTTGTCAAGATCGAACGGCGCAAGGTTGTTCTCATTCTTCAGGAGGGTGATCGTCTCGCGCGCGGCTTCGCGGGCGAGCACTCGATGCTCGTCCGATCCCACAATGCGTTCGGCCTCGTCGGGATCCACGTAGGGATCCTCGAACAGACCCATCTGGAATTTCCAATAGAGCATCGGGGCGACCAATTCGTCGAGCTGCTTCTCCTTGAGCACGCCCTTACGGACCAGTTCCACCAGGTGCTTGTAGCAATCGGGCTCGGGCAACTCGATGTTGACCCCGGCTTCCACTGCCTGGCGGCACGCTTCCTTCTTGTCCTGGGCGACGGCATGGCCGCGAACATCAGCGCGATAGTGGAGCTCGGTGATGGCGTAGTAGTCGGAGACAACGAAGCCCTGGAATCCCCACTCTTTGCGGAGGACATCGCGCAGCAGCCACTGGTTGGCGTGCGAGGGTATGCCATCGATCTCGTTGTAGGAGGCCATGATGCTGAGAGCGCCGGCTTTCTGGATGGCCTCTTTGAAGGGGAACAGGAACGTCTCGCGCAGCACCCGTTCGGAGACGTTCACGGGCGCGCAGTTCGTGCCGGATTCCGGCTGGCCATGCGCGGCGAAATGTTTCAACGTAGCGATCACGCGATCTTTATTGCGGAACGTGGCGTCGCCCTGGAAGCCGCGGACAGCAGCCATGCCCATGCGCGATACCAGGAAGGGATCTTCGCCGTATGTCTCTTCGACACGGCCCCAGCGCGGCTCGCGGGCGACATCGACCACGGGAGTAAGCGCCTGATGCGCGCCGCGCATGCGGGCCTCCTTCGCGGCCATGGTGAAGAGCCGCTCGGCCAGTTCGGGATTGAAGGTCGCGCCGAGTCCGATGGGTTGCGAGAAGCTGGTGGCATCGAGCGCGGCATGGCCATGGAGGCACTCTTCATGGAAGATGACCGGGATGCCAAGGCGGGAGTTCTCGACGAAGAACTTCTGGATGGCATTCGACAGCTCTGCGGTGGCGCGCGCCCGCAGACCCTTGCCCGCCTCGCTGGGGCGGCCGACCTGGCCGAGTCCACGGCGGTCTTTGAACGCCTTTTTAGCTTTAGCCAGGTCGAACGCCCCGTCGGCGTCGACTAGTGTCTCGGACCTTTCGCGCCAGACGCACATCATCTGGGCGGCCTTTTCTTCGAGGGTCATCCGCGAGAGCAGATCTTTCGTTCGCCGGGCAGGTGGCAGTGCCGGGTTCAGGTACGCGGGAGCAGGCGTCTTTTTGCTAGGAGCTTTGGTTGCCGATGGCATGATGGTGGCGTCGTTTTGGGCGCTGACACGAATTCATTTTAGTGTCGAACTATATCTGGATTACAACACGAAAGCAAGCACCCCGTCGGCGCTCGCGTCGGCGTATCTGCTCCGACATCGGGAGCGACCATCCGCGCGCAAGCGGGAGTCTCGTCTCCACTTTGCAGGGGCACGAAAACCACGTGCTCAGAAAGCCGTGACAGACGGACTGAGCCGCCTCGCTCGCGCGCAAGATGCGGCTGTCCCTTTGTCTTTGGTTCGTCAGAAGAATTCGTGGGTCGAGGCAGCGGAAGATGCGGAAGCCGTAGGATTTTCTCTTGGTGACTGTAGGTCACGGTGGTCACGGACGCAGTGCAGACGCAGTTAACGACATGCGACGCGGTTTAGGTCGTGGCGCAAACACTCTGTTTGCCGTCTCGACACTTTTGTCGAGACTTTTCTAGGGCGCACCAAATCTGCGCGTTGTGCAGACTTTACGGACTCCCCGAAAGCGTCGACAGGAGTGTCGACGCGGCGAACAAGAGTGTTCGCGCCACGGGCCAAGCCTCTTAAAGCGTGCGGCATGCGACTGACGGATCGACTTGCGCCGCGCGACGCGCTGGCGGCCACGATGCCCCTGCGCAAACGGCTCCCACATATCGGAGATAGGATTCGATGGCTCTCTCGCGGGTCAAGTACTTGTGGCCCCCGGCATATTGGATCTCAGTCAACCGGCTGGCGGTAGCCCTTTAGCGCGAAACGAAGTGTGCCGTGCGTCCAATATCTTCTTCCCACTGCATTTCCGCGATCTCCGACCGCTGCAAAGCTGCTCCAGGATCCATCGGACGATCTCGAACCCCTCAGAATTTTCTCTGCAATTTGTCAAACCAAGCATTGCATTGTCGCGAGGATTCATGGCATACTTCCCATAAATCGTTTATGGGAAAAGAAAAGGTCGGCGATCTGCTGCAAGGCACCCTCGACATGCTAGTCCTCAAGGTTTTGACGAGTGGGCCGAAACATGGCTATGCCATTGCGGAACTGATTCATCAGCGGTCTGACGAAGTATTACGCGTGGAAGAAGGTGCCCTTTATCCCGCGCTCCACCGACTGGAGTTGCAGGGGTGGCTCGCCTCCGAATGGGGGACTTCGGAGAATAACCGGCGCGCAAAATTCTATCGCCTCACCACCGCGGGCCGGTCGTACATGGTGAAAGAGAGAGACCACTGGAGCCGTCTGGCGGCCGCCGTGGCACGTGTCATGGAGACTGCCTGATGTTCCCTCCGTTCCTCAATCTCCGCCTGCGCGTGAAGGCCATGATCCGCCGTCGTCAGCTCGACCGCGACCTCGAAGAGGAGTTGAGTTTTCATCTTTCCCTGCGCGAAGCAAGCTATCGGGCGTCAGGCGCTGCACCCGATGAGGCGCGCGCCGCCGCTCAGCGGAATTTTGGAAACAGAACAGCGTTTCAGGAGGCTTGTCGCGATATGTGGACGTTCGTGTCGATCGAAAACCTATTGCAAGATCTGCGCTACGCGCTTCGCCAGCTTGCGGCTTCCCCCGGGTTCGCCTCCATTGCCATCCTCACCATCGCCTTGGGCATTGGTGCGACGACCGCCATTTATAGCGTCGTGGATGCAACGCTTCTGCACCCCTTGCCCTATCCGCAGCCCGAACAGCTCGTTCGCATTCAGGAAGATTTTCCCGGCGTGGGTGCGTACGACGTTCGTTTATCCGTGCCTGAGTGGAAGGACTTTCAGAGTTCCGGAATCTTCCAATATGTATCGCCGGAGCGAAGCGGCTCCGTCAATCTCACGGGCTCGTCTCAACCCGCTCGCATCCAGTTTAAGTCTGTCGCGCCAAATTATTTTACCCTCCTCGCCGTGAAGCCCGAATTGGGCCGCGTATTCCATCCCGACGATCCAACACCTGGCTTCAACCTGGAAGCGGTCATCAGCGACGGGCTTTGGAAGCGGGAGTTCGGCGCCGACCCCCACATCCTCGGCAGAAGCTTGCGTCTCGACAACGACGTTTACTTCGTCGTCGGCGTCCTGCCCCCTGATTTTCATGATCAGGGCCGCACAACCGAAATCAGGAACACCGAAATATGGGCTGCATGCGGGTTTTCCAGTGTGCTGTTGCCGCCTCGAACGCGCAGTTCACGCGTACTGAGGACAGCCATCGCACGCCTGAAACCCGGACTGACGCTTGAGACCGCACAGAGCCGGATGGATGCGCTGGTTGCCTCTTTGCAGAAGCAATTTCCCGCGGATTATCCGCCCGAAAGCGCGTGGAGCGCCCATCTTGTTCCTCTAGGCGAAACGGTGGTGGGCAAGGTGCGGCAGCCGCTGCTGCTGATGATGGGCGCGGTGGCGTTGGTGCTGCTCATCGGATGCGTCAACGTCGCCAATCTGCTCCTTGCGCGCGCCACCGCCAGAGGGCGCGAAATGGCTGTTCGGCAAGCGCTGGGCGCACCAAGAGTGCAGCTCATCCGCCAACTGCTCACCGAGAGCCTGCTCCTTTCGATGCTGGGCGGAATCGCCGGTTTGGCGATTCTCTTTTCCACCAGTAAACTCCTGCTGCAAATCATTCCCACGACCCTGCCCCGGCTGAATGACATTTCGATTAGCTGGACCGTGTTGCTCTTCGCGTTCGGCATCTCCGTTCTCGCCGCAGCGTTCTTCGGTCTCGCCCCGGCCCTGCAGGCCACCAGAATCGATCCAATCCACGTGCTCCGGCAGGAAGGCCGCGGTTCGAAAGGATCGCGAAGTCAGACGTGGACGCTGAGCGCTTTGGTAGTCACCGAATTTGCGCTCTCGCTCGTCCTCCTGATCGCAGCGGGCCTGCTATTACGCAGTTTCTGGGATCTGTACAGCGTGCGCCTCGGCTTCGATCCCGGCAACGTCATGGCCATGAGCGTATGGCTCCCCTCGCCCAACGATCCAGCCACGGATATCTACGGGAGCCCCGACCAGGAAGCGCGATTGATTCGCGAAATTCTGCGCCGCGGCCGATCGCTGCCGGGAGTAACAGAAATCGCCGCCGGTACTCAAGAGGCAATTCCTCTGAATCACGATAAAAATCCCGTCGCGTTTGTCCTGGAAGAAAGCAGCACGCGGAGCGACCTGCCCCATCAGGCGCAGTGGGCGAACGTGACACCAGATTATTTTCACCTGCTGGGAATGCCCCTGCTCCAGGGCCGTTTATTCACCGAATTTGATGTCGAGAAGGCACCCAGGGTTGCCGTTGTCAACGAGGCATTCGCACGAACCTGGTGGCCGGACCAGAACCCTCTTGGCAAGCGCCTCAGGTTGAGCCAACCGGGCCGCGCCGACTCTTCATGGGCTACCGTGGTTGGCGTCGTTACCGACGCTCGCACTGAGACGCTCGAGGACACCCGCACTCCACAAATCTATCTAAGCTCCTGGCAGAGAACCGATAAGGATCTCGCCCTCTTCCTGCGCGGGCGCCTGGACCCCGCCAAACTCCCGGAGCAGGTCCGCGATATGGTTCAATCCCTCGACCACGAGCTTCCCGTCTTCGGCGCGAAGAGCCTCCCGGATGTCGTATCCGGCTCTCTCGCGCAACGGCGCTTCTCCTTGGAAATGGTTCTGCTCTTCGCCCTCACGGCATTGTTGCTCGCGGGCATCGGTGTTTATGGAACCATTTCGTATATTGTCAGCGAGCGCACACGCGAGATCGGGATTCGCATCGCACTGGGCGCACAGAGGAAGACTATCCTACACATGGTTCTTGGCCGGGGGCTCGCACTCGCACTTTTTGGTACGGCCGTGGGGCTTGCCGGCGCATGGATTGTGTCGCACCTGATGGCGGCATTGCTTTATGGCGTCTCGCCGAGCGATCCCCTCACCTTTATCAGCCTCACGGTTGTCCTCATCATGGTGGCGCTCGCGGCCTGCTATATCCCCGCGCACCGCGCTATGCGGGTCGACCCCAGCGTCGCTTTGCGCGAGGGATGAATCCCCTGAGGTTTAGACTCTTCGGCCATCCAGAGCCGACAAATCATACTGGCAGCCCGACAGATCATGACCATTTGGACTCTCGCTCCCGGACAGAGCGCAACTCCCGATTAAGCTCATAGTGGAATGGCCCGCCTGCCACTTGGTGTGTACGGCGCGACGTATGAGAGGTTGTCGTCGCCGGGCCTCCCTGACGGCGCACCGGCAGCGGGTTTGCCGGCCTACGCGAGCGGACCTTCCCCGCACCATTCGACGTGCCCGTGACCCACAGATTCCTCTGACGAGGCTTGTCTTTAAGTCTGTTCCGCAGCCGCCCTTAATTACCTCTCCTGACATATTTATTCGGCGCACCGGGCGTGGGAACGTCGCCGGCGACCTGCGCCCCGCTGGCATGAGCCTGCGTCAACGGAGCGGTGAGCGTGATTCCGCTGCCGGCGACTTGCGCACCGGCCGCGTGTCCAGACTTCAGCGGGGCAGTGACGCTGATGGTGGCGCCGGGGCCGCCGCCACGCCCCCCTCTGCCGCCGGTGGTAGCGGCGACAACCGCAGTCTCCTGGTTTGCGCCACTATCGATGGTGATGGTCTGGCCGGCGGTAAAGCCGAACCCGCTGCCGACAGGGATAACGGTCGCGCCCACCTCGATGGCGGCGCTCGCCGTGGTGGCGCCTGCCGTGCCAACGGTCGCGATGACGGCGGTCTGGAGGTTCGCGCCCGTATCGATCATAATCGTCTGACCCGCGGCGAAGTCTGCGACGCTGGCGACCTTGATATTCGTCGCACCGGCAGCCGAAGCAGATGCCAGGGTGGTAGCGGACTGCAACTGGAAATCGGTGCAGTTGCTGTCGGTGTCGAGGCCGTCCGGAAAGCGGCCCGCGCTCCTATCGGGCGCGGCGGCGGGCACGGCGGGTCCACCGAAACCGCCGCGGCCCGGACCGGGTGCAGGCACGCGGCATCCACTCGCCCCGGATCCCGATGCGCCCTGGTAACCTTCGGAGGCCCATGGATCAACCAGGAGGCCGTAGTTGAGGCTGTCCACGACCAGGCCGGCCGCATCGCGCAGCACCATGTTGCCGGCGTTCGGCGAGAGGACCGGACCTCCGAACCACTGGTTGGGTACCGGTGTCCCCTGGTAGCCAGCGGTCGTATCCTGGGCGTCACGCACAACCGCGTCGATCGCATGGTCCTTTGCCAACGGGCTGTCGAGCGTGATGCCGGTGCCGAGCGCCTGGACGGGCTCGTTGCTCGAGTGGGCAAACGCCGTCGCCGGCTTGAAGCTGATCCCGGTTCCGTGATCGTTGAAGGGGAGATTGGCCGCATGGTTGAACTTCAGAGGCGCGGCCACGTCGAGACCCGTGCCCTGATCGATTACTGCCTCCCGACTGGGATGGGCCTTGGCGAGGGCCGGGCCGAAGATCACGTTCACGCCGGTTGGATCGGCGGCGCCGAGCGACGTGATGGTAACGGTCTCCTGTGTCGCGGGCGTGCCCACGGTCATCTTGTCGCCCACCGTGAAATTGCCTTGGCCGCGCACCTGGACTTTGACATTGGTCGCGCCGGCGGGCGCTTCGGCCGAGAGGGACCCGCGGACCGACTGCGTCCCGACCTTCGTCACCGTGACCGTCTCGATCCCGTGGCCTACGCTGTCGATGTCCAACACGATCTTGTCGCCGGCTGAGATGTTGGCGACGCCCGTCGCACCTCCGGGTTGACCCACTTGCCAGAATTTGATATTCGTCGAGCCGGCGGGCGCGTCCGCCCCCAGGTAGGCTTGGGTGCCCGCTTTTCCGATCGCGGTGACGGTGGCCACCTCGTACCGTTCAATCGATTTTGAGACGGCGGGGTAGGTGGCGCCGTAACCAAGAGCGATCTTTTCGCCGACCGCGAAGCCCGCCACACTCGTGACTGGCACGCTCGTCGAGCCGGCGGGAATCGTGATTACCGGGCCATCCGGGAGAGGTTGCCACAGCGTCGTGCTGTTGCTGGCCGCCGTTCCGATGCTTGCGATCTTGCGGGTCTCCACGCTCGTACCGGTGCCGATGGTGATCGAGTCGCCGACATTCAGGCCAGTGGTGCTCCTCACGTGAATGATGGTGTCGCCCTTGTGCGCGGGGACTGCCAGCCCGGAAGTGGAGAGGCCGAGCAGGTAGAAGCCGTGAGCCGCGAGTTTCGTTCCGGCCGGGATCTTCACCGAAGAGAGGATGGGCTGCTGGGCCGAATGCTCGGTCAGGGTCCAGCCAGAGAGATCGACGTCGCCCGAACCGGCATTGTAAAGCTCGATGAAGGAGTTCGTCGAGTTGGCGGGAGAGCCGGCGCTAATGCGGAATTCGTTGATCTTGATTGGGCTGACGTTGCGCACTTTCTCAGCCGTTTTCTCGGATTGCGTCCGGCCGGTGCTCTGGTTGGTCCACGAGGCGCTGCCCACCAGATCGCCGTTGAAGGGCGCTGATCCCGCGGTAATCTTGAAGATCGCGGACACACTGCCGCCCGGCGCGACCGGGTCCGTGAATGTCTTCGACGTTTCGCTGGCGCCAGAAACCAGGGCGCTCCACCCCTTCGGCACGGAAATGCTCAACTTGACCCCCGCCGCGGGCGACCCGGTAGTGTTCGTGAACTTCACGGTTGTGTCCTGCGAGGACCCGGGTGAGAAGGTCTGGAGTCCCGGTGGAGCATCCGTTGCCGACGCCGGCGCCAGGCTCAGCGGCGCAACGTCGTACTTCGCGGCCACGACGTTGGCATGCACCAACTGGTCGGTAACGTTCGACGGGAACGTGCCTGCGGCCGTCATCGCGCCTTCATAAAAGGTGCCCTGCGAACCCACGCTGTTGTCGCCCCCGTTGCCCAGCAGAATCGCCCCCTGCTTGCGCATCGGGTCATAGGTTGGGTTGACGCGCGGTCCGTCGAACATCACCGACAGGTCGCCCTTCTGCGAGTCACCGCCCATTGAGGTCCAGTGGTGCGGTTCTCCTTTGGCCATCGCGGTCACGAATCGCCAGGTGATGTTCGGCAGGCTGGTGCAGACTTTATTGGATCCATCGGGGTTGACACAACCCACCAGGTTGTTCTCCTGATCGGTCATAATCCACGGGCCGGGAGGGTTCCCGTGATACCAGGCACCCGCGTTACCGTAGTAGGTCGTTTCCATAGTGCCGTTGTCGTCGTCGCGGCTGTCGATCTCGGCATTCCCATAATCGAAGCAGCAGCCGGAGTTGTAGTGGTGGCCGTTAATTACCCAGTATTGGCCTTCCGCCTGGTCATCGACGGCGGTGCCCTTGGGGTTGTCATTGCGGATGCCCATTCCAGGTTCGATGAAAACGCCGTAGACCTTATGGCCCATGATTGTCACCGGCGCCATGTCGGCGACCGGGAGGTTGTTGAACCCACCCATGGCCGGGCCGCTGAATCCGCCACGAGGCGCCTGGGTGAGGTGGTTATGCTTGGGGGATTGGTCGTAGACAATGGCGATCCAGCAGTAGGTGTTAGCGCAGAACGAGTCCTGGGCGGCGGCGTTAGCGTATCCGCCCGCATTCGACCCGCTGGGCTGAACAACTCCGATGTCCAAGGTCTTGCCGTCCGACTGGCGCAGGACTTGGTAGAGCGGGCCATTGTAGGAGGCATACAGCGCCCGTGTGGTGCTGTGAGCGGCCACGCAGGGGTCGCCGCCGGCGGCGTAGATGTCACATGGGCCTTTCGGCCTTAGGGGCACATTGGCTCCCCGCCCGGACTGTTGGGCCATCGTCCATGCGGCGCACATCAGCGTGAGCGCCAGTGCCGGCATCAGCACAAGATTGATTCTCGATTTCATGTTTATCCTGTTTGCCTTTTCGATCCCGATCGGTCAGACCGAGCTATTAGCCGCTTTTGGTACAACTTCTATATCGAAGTCCTCCACCCCGTAAAGCCGTTGAAGGTGGTTGACCGGAAATCCACGCCTGCCGGGTATGGTGTGCTCCAGTTCTTTTGGCGCCCGGCCGCGTCCGCCAGTGTCCCTGCTGCCGGCCAGGGCCCAGCAAATCGTAGGTCCGTCCAGGCAGCGCAAGCATCGCCTTCGTACCAAGTAATAACACGTGCGCCACATCCAGGCAGTGTGGGGCCTGGTACCCCTCAGGTTACCGTGTAACCGTGTTTGTGTTGAAGGCGGCTCGCGCAGCAGAGGATGGCTACCCGGTTAGAACACGTTGGTTCCCAAGAGCCGACCCAAGGTTGTTCCCAAGAACCAATCCGCAACATCCTGGACCGCCTCGTAACACTCCAGTCCCGTCTCGCCACCTTTAGCTCGCCAAAGGAGTGCCTGGTCCATACGCTGGGGTCATGAAGACACTTAGCAAAGACGCCCTACCCGGAATGGCGCTCTGCGTATGCTTCCTGGCAGCGCTTCCCATTGCCCAGGGCGCGGAACCGATCACCGTCAGCATGACGGCTGAGCACTGGCAGACTAAGGAAAACGCGGAGTTCCTCCGGCAATTGGGTTTTTATCAAGGCCTGATGCGGCTGAACAGCGGCGATGCCTTACTCAAGGGCATCACCTTCAGCAACGGAACCATCGAGTTCGACGTAAATACCGTCGGTCGGGGGGCGCCAGGCATAGCCTTTCGTCAGCAAGACGAAGGTAATTTCGAGCTCTTCTACCTCAGGCCCGATCCGAACTGTCCGGCCTTCCGGGCCTGCATTCAGTACGCGCCGCAGACTCATGGCGTCCTGCTTTGGGACCTCTTTCCGCAATATCAAACCCAGGCGCCGCTTCGGGAGAATGGGTGGAACCACATTAAGATGGTCGTATCCGGACGGCGGATGAATGTTTTTGTGAACGCTTCACCATCTCCCACACTCCAGGTCGGACGGTTGGAGGGGGATGCCATGCAAGGAGGTGTGCGACTGGAGGGGCCCGGGACCTTCGCAAACATGGTGATCACTCCCGACGCTGTGGATGGTCTGTCTCCCGAGCCCGCCAAAGATCCGCTGGAGGGGGACCGCCGCCTGGTCCGGAAATGGAGTCTCTCACCTTTTTCCGCGTTGCCGAACGGTAAGGAGCCAACCTACAACGAGATGCCCCATGCTTCGCAGGAATGGAAGACAATTGACACGGAGCGGAGCGGGCTGCTAAATCTCAGCCGCGAGTATGGCCGGCCTCTGCCCCAGCCGAACCGGGCCGTAGCATGGGTGAAGACGACCATCAGTTCCGACAGGAAACAGGCCATGAAGGTAGAGATTGGATGGACCCGCGAACTGTGGGTATTCGTGAACGGGAAACTGGTGTATGCCGACAAAAACATATGGGAGCAGGAAGGAACCCGAAAATTTCCAGACGGGCGATGTTCGCTGGAGAATGGCTCCTTCGCGTTGCCTCTGGAAGCGGGTGATAATGAGGTCGCAGTGGCAATCTCGAACAACTTCTACGGATGGGGACTGATGCTTCGCCTGGCCGATTCGGAAGGGGTTCATCTGGCAACAAAGTGACCAACCCGATGGCTGGCAAACCATGGATGAAGACTCGTCCGGGCCAAGTTGCCCTTGCGGCAGTGGCCTGGACGATTCTGGGCTGTGTGTTTGCCTTGCCCGATCTCTCTGGCGGCACCGGCCGGCGTCACGCTCTGCTCTTATCTCTTACGCTGTGGTGGTGCTGGGGTATGGTCACACCTCTGATTCTTTGGGTGGACCGGCAAATTCCCGTCTCCAGAAAGCAATTCGCCCGCCGGGTTCTGGCGCATTTCCTTCCGAGCCTGCTAGTGACGGCTCTATACACGTATCTCCTGGGAGCGGTTCGCGCCACGGTCGGGATTGATGGATGGAGCGGCTTGTTTCGCATCAGGTTTATGGTCGATGCGCAGGGAGGCATGTTTCTCTGGAACTGGCTCATCTACTGGCTGATTCTGGGAGCCTGGCAAGCCTATCGCTATTACGATCACTACATTGCCGCTGAATTGCGCCTGGAGCGTTTGGAAAAGAACTTCTCCGAGGCTCGGCTGAACGCGCTTCGAATGCAATTGGATCCGCATTTTCTTTTCAACGCGCTGAACACCATTTCATCGCAATTGGAACGAGACCCGAAGCTTGCGCGGCGGATGATCGAGCATCTGGGCGACCTTCTCCGCCTGTCGCTCGAATCGAAAGACCGGCTGGAGGTCCCGCTGGCCGAAGAGATGGCCTTTCTGGAACACTATCTGGCGATCCAGAAGATCCGCTTCGGAGACCACCTGCGGATCGAGACGCAAATCGCGCCGGAGGTGAAATATGCTTCCGTGCCCAGCCTTTTCGTTCAGCCACTGGTGGAGAATGCCATCCGGCACGGGATTTCCAGGCGGGCTGCGGGCGGTACGGTGATTGTGTCGGCACAGCGGGACGGGGATCGGCTTCGCATCCGCGTGCTCGACGATGGCGTGGGACTCCCGACGGGTTGGACGCTCGAGAACTCGGGCGGCTTAGGGCTTTCCGTGACGCGGCAGCGTGTAGCAGGGCTTTATCCCGATGGCGAAACGTGCTTTGCCGTGAACCGGCGCTCCAGTGGTGGAACCGAAGTTGAAATCTCGCTGCCTCTGCGATGGATCGGAAAGGAGGCCCATGCCGCTGTCGGCGTCTGAAGGCCTCTCGGTGATGGTGGCCGACGACGAGGCGCCGGCGAGGCAACGGATCATCGATCTGCTGCGCCGCAATTCTCAAGTGGCCGCGATCATCGAGGCGTCCGACGGACTCTCCGCGGTGGACATCATTCAGAACCGAAGACCCGATCTGGTGTTTCTCGACGTGCAAATGCCCGAACTGAATGGCCTGGAGGTCATCGCAGCAGTGGGAGCCGAACGTATGCCGCTCACCGTCTTTGTGACCGCCTACGATCAGCATGCCATCCGCGCCTTCGAAGCAAATGCGCTTGACTATCTCCTGAAGCCGTTCAGCGACGAGCGCTTTGAGGCGACCATGGCTCGCGTCAGCATTCGCATGGATGAACGCAGCGTGCGGGAGTTTGGACGGCGCATTCTTCGCATGGTTTCCACGGAGCCCGCTGGGGATATGCCCCTGGACCGTCTGGTGGTGAAATCCGGAGGCTCTACCCGCTTCGTACGGGTGACCGATATCGACTGGATCGAAGCTGCCGGGGTTTATGCGAACCTGCACATCGGAGGAAAGGAACTGTTGTACCGGGCCGCGTTGAACGAGCTTGCGGAGAGGCTCGATCCTGTTCGCTTTGTCCGCGTCCATCGTTCGGCGATTGTCAATATCGAAAGCATCCTGCACCTGGAACCGATCTCCCATGGCGAATTTGAAGTCATCCTGAAAGATGGTTCGCGATCGAGAATCAGCAGAACCTATCGCAGGCAACTGGAAAAGAGATTGGGTCAATCGCTGTAGTCCACGCCGCGATGTGGGACTGGGCGATAGGTTCCGTTGAGCTGCGATGGTGATGAGCAACACCGTGGCCGCGCAGTCTACGACCACCGGCGGAGACGTAAGGATTCGGCCCGATCTGCTCGTCCGATTGCGCGGCTTGAGAGCGCGCGGCACTTCGCGGAGTTGAAGAGCGCTCCGTTCGGTGTCGAGATCGCGGAACTGGAGCCGGTCGCGAAGAACGTTCGGAGCGCCTGCGAATGAATCAGTTCGAGCGGATCGCAGGCGGCGGAACCGGCGAGCCGTTGCCGTACTGTTCGATCTTCCGCGTCTTCATGTTGTACACATCGCCCGGTGAGAGCACGTAGTAGGGCTTCTCCCAAGGCTCATACGGGCGCGTGTTGTCGTGGATGGCGACCTTCCATTTGCCGATCACCTGGAATTTATCGCCCGTCACTACGATCGCCGTGCCTTCCGACAGGCCGATGCCCAGCAGGTTGGGAAATTTCTTAATCACCGGAATGATGTCGTCCCATCGATTGCGTGTGTTGATGTGCTGATCGATGGCCACCTTGCGCAGGAAGGCGAAGCCGTGTTCGTGCTCGGGCTCGGGAGTCATCACGATCTCCGATCCGGCGATGGCGCCGCGCACCAGGTAGTCGCCCTGAATGGTCGCGCCGGCGGAGCTGCCACCGATCACTCCGCCCCGCTCCAGCACCTTATGGAATTCGCGCAGCGTGAGCGTGTTGGCGTAGGAGTCGACCACATTCCACTGGCGTCCACCGTCGAACCAGACGCCCTTGGCGTCGCGCAGAACTTTCGCAAACTCTTCGGTATCGGCCACCTTGGGATCGTGCGTGTGGAGCATGAAGACGTTGGTGCAGCCATGGTCTTTCCATCTCTTGAGCACCTGTTCCTCTTTGTACACTTTGATGCTGCCGTCCTGGTTCTTGTTGCCGCCGGCGGTAGGCACCACTACGATTTTGGCGCCCAAACCACCGGCCTTGTTGACAAAGGTTTCGAAGATTCCGGTGCCCACGTCGGAACCTCCTCCTTGAATGACCAGGGTCCCGGTGGCGGGTCCATACTCGGGCTCCTGGGCCAACATCGGTCCTGCCGCAAGAGCGCTCATCAAAATCAGATTCAATCTGCTGTACTGCATCACTCCTCCTGAGGTTCGTAGTTAGAGCGTCACCGGTGTGGCGCCCGCAAGATAGATGGCATTGAAAAGGAACTTGAAGGTGCCGTGCGGCTGGCCGCGGAACGTGATCTCGGGGCCGAATAAATAGACTTTGCCCTTGCCGATATCGCCCTCGATCGCCTCTACCGCTCCGTTCAGATACTGCTCTCCCCACGCCCAGCCGCTGCGCAACGGCTTCGGACCGGAGAACCACGCGATGGGCCGCACGCCCTTCTGGTCCGCGCCAGGCGCCAGTCGGAACGCCGGGCTGTTCATGTAGAAGACGTCCACTTTTTCGGGTATTCCGTAGGCGATTGGTAGGGCCGGGTCGACGCTCGCCTGGAGCACCGAGCCTGGTATGTAGAACTTGGTATTCGGCAGACGCGCGTCGGTACCGTCGGATGAGCGTTCCACCAAAGCATTGCTCACCGGGAGTTCGAAATAGTGGTCGAAGGTCGTGGAGCTTCCGATGGCGAGCACGGTTCCGCCCTCTTCCAGGAAGCGCCGCAACTGCGGGCCGGTGGTGGCGGATGTAATCGCCCCCATCTGATTGCGATACTCGTCGGGGACATCGCCCCCGCGTCCACCGCGCCCACCTCCGCCTCCGCCGCCTCTGCCACCGCGTCCTCCGCGGCCGCCACTCTCGGCGGGCAAGGCTCCATCGGGGAAGATCAGCACGTCGTACTTCGCCTTCAGATCGCCGGCATCGAGCGCCGGTGCGAAGACCAATTCATAGGGAGTAGGGAATGCTTTTTCGAACATCCAGCGGATGTGGCCGGAGTCCTGCGAACCGCCGTAGCGATCCCACAGGCCCACACGAACGGGACGCAATTTCAAGGCGGCGCCTTGCGGTTTCGCGGCAGTCCCCTCGAACGAAAGTCCCAACTCCTTCGACAGCGTGTTCAGCGCACCGGCCGTGGATGCCTTCGCCGAAATGTAGATAGTCCCGGCGGGATAGTGCCTCCCATTGGCGTTGAATTCGCTCTTGAGCCAGTAGACTTCTTCGCCACCGGCTAGAAGCCGGTTGGTGCCGGTAAACGCATCGTTCACCTGGTGGCTCAAGAGGTAGCCAGTTGCGCCATCGGAGGACAGCACGCGGCCGGCCGGAGTTTTCGCGAATCCTTCGATCTTTTCGAAGGGACCGTCAAATTTGTCGAGGATGCGGTCGAATTGCACGCCCATTTGGAAGGCCAAGGTGTAGCCGGTAATGTCGTAGGGCGGACGAGGCGGGCCGCCGGGATATTGGAAGTCGTTGGGGTGGTCCTGCGGCTCGAGCATGTCCCGCAGGTGCGGCCGGAAGGCTTGCGCCGCCTTCACCACGTACGAGCCGGCACGATATTGCTTACCCGCCACTTCGAAGTCGCGTGTGGCGCGGTGCACCACAATGCCGCACTTTTGCAGGGCGTCGACGAACTTGGTGGCGGTGAGGAAGTCTGGCTGATCGGACGGAACGATGTAGCCGCGCGGGTCGCGCGTTTCAGGCGAGCGGAGTTGCTCCCAATACTGCAGCGGGATGTTGCCGCCGCGGCCGCCTCCGAACCCGGCGGGACCGCCTTCGGTATCGCCACCGGCATTCGCCGCCTCACCGCCTCCGCGATTGCCGCCCGGGCGATCCTTCGCGTACGCCGCCTCCATCGCCGCGATGCGCTTCGGAGTGAGCGTCCAGTAGTCCTCGCTGCCGCGTTCGATGGAGTTCTTGCCGGCGCGATAGATACGGAACAGAAAGTCTTCGCGGAACTTCGACGCAATGTCGAGGATCGCGCGATCGCTGGTGAGCAGATACTCGATGCTTTGGCGCTGGTGCCACTCCTGGCGGGGTCCGATCGGCGCCGGCTGATCGGCCGCGGGAAGCAGTTTGGACGCTACCAGTGGAATGTTGATGGGCGACGGGCTGCCGATGATCTCGGAGAGCAGACCGATCTGGTTGTGGAAGCCGGTGGTGGTGCGGTCGCCGCCATTGAACCAGGTGGAATAGGGCGCACCCGTGCGCATCACGGCGCCGGGCTTGCCCTCGGCGAGGAATCTCTCGTGGACTGCGGCTGAGACCAAGTCGATACCGATGGGCACGAGCGGGTCCTGATTGTAGTTAAACGGATCGCGGAACGGAGAGAAGAACAGGACGGAGCCCGCCGGACCGGTCTGATGCTGGTTGTACATGATCTGCGGAATCCATTCGATGTACATCTGGCGGTTGACGGCTTCGGTCTCGGGCTGATTGACCATGTAAGAATCGCGATTGTTATCATGGCCCACGTACTTCTGGTAAAGGCGCGGCAGGTTGCCCAGGCTGCGCTGTTTGGGATCGGGATTGCGCATGTACCAGTTGGCGACGAGTTCCATGCCATCGGGATTGATGGGGACCAGCAACAGGATGTCATCATTCAGAATGCGCAGGGTTTCGGGGTCGGTGCGGGTCAGAAAGTCGTAGGTCTCGGTGAAGAGCGCCTGCCCGTTGACGGTTTCGTTGGCATGGATCCCGGCATCGATCCACACCACCGCGCGGCCTTCCGCGGCCAACTGATGGGCCTGCTCATCGGTGAGTCCTTCGGCGCGTGCCAGACGCTGCGAGATCTCTTTATAGCGCGCCAGCTTCTTGTAATTGGAGGGCGAGGTGATGATGGCCATCAGAATCGGACGGCCTTCTGCGGTCTTCCCGATCTCCTCTAGATGGAAGCGGTCGGACTCTTTCGCTACTTTGTGCCAGTAGTCCAGAAGTTGGGTGTAGTTGGCGAGGAAGTAGTCGTCGCCCACGGTGAATTCCCCGATTTTGGGCGGAGTGATTTTCGGACTCTGGCCGAAGGCTGCGACCGTGAGGAGGCAGGCCATGCAGAACGTTAGTATTCGCATCGCTGTTCCTAAGCTTAAAATTCTACACGCGCTCCCAGCACGATGTTGCGGTTGCCGGTGGCCGAGGTGATTTGCCCGAAGGTTGTGCTGTCGATGTTCAGGTTCGGCGTGCCCCAGATGGGGCGATTCAGGAGATTGAGCGCGTCGGCGCGCACGCGCAGAGTGATGTTCCGCTCGCGATTCAAGGTGACGGCCTTCGAGAGCTGGGCGTTGAAGGTGAAGGTTCCGAGTCCGCGATAACTGGTGGGACTGAGGGTTCCGAGCGACCCCGGAACGGGATTCTGCAGCAGAATCTGGCCGTTCGCACCCTTGATGGCGTAGAGCGTGCTCAGGCTCTGAAGGTTCGCGGGCAGGCTCTGAATCGAAGGATCGGGCACCTGGGTCAGTCCGGTGAAGTAGACGACATTGTTGCCCACCTTCTGCACGCTGCCCGAGGGATTCGGCCCGAATTGAAGGCTGGTGGCGTTGACGTTGTTGAAGGTGCCGCCGCCGCTGTTCGTGAACGTGGTGGGAGTGCCCGACTGCTTGTTGAAGATGATGGCGGTCTGCCACTTCTCGATGACGCGGGCGAGAAAGCCGTGGCTCGCGTGCAGCACCGGCTTGCCCGGACCGAAGGGCAGGTCCCAAACGCCGCTGAGTTTCCAGACGTTGGGAATATCGAAGCTCAGCAACTGCTTGCTCAGCGCCTCGTTGCGAAGGGTGCGGAAGGCCGCCACTTGGTTCTGGGTGTTGCCGTCGTAGGTGCCCAAACTCTTGCTCCGGACATAGCTGCCCTGGATCTGGAATCCGTTTTGGAAACGCTTGTTGGCTTCGATCTGCAACGAGTGGTACGTCGAGTTGGTGAAGTTGCCCATCAGCGCCGCGCTTCCGAACTGGGGACTCGCCACCACGAAATTGGCGGGGAGGCCGCCATTCTTCAACAGTCCGCCGCGGATGCCGGTGATGAAGGTGTTATAGCCGAGGAAATTCGCGAAGCCGGCCACATTGTTGTTGAGCAGGTATGCCTGCAGGGTGGTGTTCTGGCGGACTGCCTGCGAACCGGTGATGTTGACGCCATCCACCACGCCGACTTGCGGCACGTTCAGGCCCTTGAAGATCTGATTCAGGAGAGGCGAGTTGCCTCCGGCCGCGGTGATGTTGAACGCGTTCAGAATACCGTTCTCGAAGATATTCACCTCGTTGATATTGACGCCTTGGATGAGGCGCGTGCCCTTGCTGCCGACGTATCGCACGTCGAGCACCAGGCCCTTGGCGATTTCGCGGCCGAGAGAGGCGTTCCAGTTCTGGATGTATGGCTGTTTGAGGCCGCCATCGGGCACGTCGACGCTCTGTGTGGAGCTGTTGGTGTCGTTGATCGGGATCGTGGCCAGAGGCGCGATGGACGGGACCGGCAGGGGCAAAGAAATGGTAGACAGCGACTGATATGTCGATGGCGTGATGGACTGCTGCTGGCCAAGCCCCGGCGCACCGTATCCGAAGAGCTGGTTGAGCAGCGCCATGATGTTGTGCTCGTACGAAATCGAGTAGCCGGCGCGGAAGACGGTCTTGTTCTTACCCAGCCAGGGCAGCGACCACGAGAGTCCGATGGCAGGTGCGAAGTTCCGGTAGGTCTTCTTCCAGGGCAGCACGTTCGGGTTGGGCGAATTCGCCCCGACTAATTGGAACTGCGCGAGCGATCCGGGCATGTTGCCGGGCTGGAAGAGCGCGCCGAAGTTGTCGCCGGAGATACCGAAGATGCTCTGCGATCCACCCACCAGGTCGACCATTCTGCCGTAGCGTTCGTGCGGCACACCGTAGTATTCCCAGCGCAACCCAAGATTCAGCGTGAGATTGCTGCGGACGCGGAAATCGTCCTGAAAATAGGTGCCCCACTCGCGCGTCTGGTTCCAGTGCTGCTCGTTGTTGAGCGGCGCATAGGTGGGGTTGGCGCCGCCCGAAGCGTAGAATTGCTCCAGCAGGGTGCCGACGGAGCCGGAGAGCGTCGTAAGCAGGTTGCCGGCGAGCGCGGAATTGGCTCCGATGCCGCCGATGGTGGTGATGCCCTGCACGCCAATGTTGCCGGCGCCCAGCGTGACGCGCGGAATCACATCGAAGGCATGGTAGCTGAACTCGGAGAGGAAGCGCAGTTCAACCCCGGCTTTCATGGCGTGACGCCCACGGAGCCAGGTCAGCTTGTCACTGTATTGATAGACGGGGGTGATGCGGCCCTGCGGGTCGGAAGAGGCCAGAGGGCTGGTGACGCCGTTCAAGCTCAGAATGTAGGGAATGCCGTTGACGGAGGGCAAAATGCCGGTGCCCGCGGAGTTGGCGGTCCACGGCGCTTCGAAATCGAGATGCGCGCGCTGTACGCCGACGCGCGCTTCGTTCACCATGGTTGGGCTGACGGTCGAGACGAGCGCAACGGATCCGACGGTGGAGGTCTGCACGTACGCGCCGCCGGGCGACGTAGGATACGCCTGCGCATCGTTGCCGTTGGGGCTGTTCTCGTAATCGCGATTGTAGCTGAAGGTGAGACGCTCTGACTGGCTGAAGTTGTGGTCGAGGCGGAAATCGAGCGAGTAGATGTCGTCGGAAGCGCTGCGACGCCAGATGTAGCCGGCGGTGTTCAGGCCATCGCCGGTGAGAAAGCTGTTGGGGAGTGGCAGGAGCGCGAGAGTCTTGGCGACGCCTCCATTGTCGGGAGTGAGGCGGTTGGGGTCGCGTCCGAACAGGCTGATGCTTTGCAGATCGCCGGTCGCGCCGCGCGGGGCTACGGGATTACCAGCCAGGTCGACAGTGGGGTTGATCGCGTTGGCATTCCCATTTTGCACGCCGGGATAGAAGCGGAAGATGCCTTGGCGCGCCGTGCTGGTCAGCACGGTGTTGGTAACGGAGGATTTCGTGCGGTCGATGCTGGCTTCGAAGAGCGCGAAGAAGAACGTCTTGTTCTTGCGGATCGGCCCATCCACGCGTGCGCCGGTCTGATTCAAGATTTCGACGTTGCGTGCGACGCCGCTGCGGTTGTTCGCCCAGGTGTTGGCATTGAGCGCGGTGTTGTGGGCGAAGTCATAGACGCTGCCGTGGAAATGGTTGGTGCCCGAGCGCGAGATCAGTTGCACCTGCCCGGAACCGCGGCCAAATTCGGCGTCCACGGGCGAGGTGATCACTCTCACCTCTTCCACGCGATCGACGGTGGTAGAGATCAACTGGCCGGTGACCGAGGTCAAGACGGCGTTGTCCATGATGTTCACGCCGTCCAGCGTGACGTTCAGGAAGTCGGTACGGGCTCCGTTGATGTTGGCGCCGCTCGCAGTCAGCACCAGGCCGGGCTGCGTACCGACCAGTTCCATGGCGTCGCGGCGCGAGACGGGAAGTTCCTGCACGCGCTGTGACGTGAGCAGTCCGCCATGCGTGGTGGAGAGGTAGTTCACCGAGTCGGCATTGGCCGTGACTTCCACGGTTTCGGTGGCGCCGCCCAACTGCAGCGTGAGGTTCTGCTGCAGATGGTCGCTCACGCGCAGTGTCGTCGACTCGAGCTCGAGGCGTTTGAAGCCATCCTTTTCGGCGGCGAAGCGGTAGAGGCCGGGAGGCAGCGCGGCGAAGAGGTAGACTCCCGAGGCGTTCGAAAGAACGGTGGTGCGCACGCCGGTATTCACATTGATGGCGGTAATGACGGCGCTGGGAATGTTGGCTCCGGTGGGATCGAGCACGTTGCCGGAGACGACGGCGTCGGTACTCTGCGGCCATGCCGGGAGTACGAGAAGAAGCAGGGCGAGTATGCGTATAGACACGATTCCTCCACGTCAGGGAAGTGAATTGACTGCGGTCGACGTGGAGGATCATACGTGGCCGGTCAGGACCACGGCGCCGCGGAAACTGCGTTTCGGGGTGGACGAAGCGCCCTCGCACCGGAGGCACGCGTCACTTGTCCACGGATATTTGCAGACGATATGCGAAGGCCCCGAGAGTGTTAATCGAGATTCGCGGGTGAGAAAATGGAGGTGCCGCGCTGCCTGCAGAGTGCTGCGAACCCTCCATTTCTATTAGCCTACTAATTCGATAGACTACTAATGTATATGGTAAAGTCAAATAATCTTCAGCGGATTCTTCTGAAACTTGTGATGGGTGATAATACTCTATATTTTCTATGTACAATAAGGCGAATGTGCGGAATACCCGGCCATTTCAGGTGATGCAGCCGCTCATCGAACTGGCAATGGCACAGACCAGTTCCCGTGGCGCTTACATCTATCGGTTCGATCCGGATGGCGAGACCGCCAGTGTTGCTGAATATTCGGGCCCGGCACTGTTCGAGAATGGGGGCGAGCACGAGCCGATCGGCGGCGTAGTTGCGGCGTATCATCGCAAACGCAACGCGCCGATCGTACTGCAGGAGCGCGCGTGGACGGACCAGCGATTTGCCGCACTGGCGGAATTCCGGGCACACCGCTTCGAGGGCGTAGTCTCGGTTCCGTTGCTCGATCGCGGCGCCGCCATTGGCATGGCGAATTTCTGCTGGATCGAATCTCGCGCACTGCGGGCTCGGGAGCTTACGCTGTTGCTGGAGTTAAGTCTGCCACTGGCCACGTTGCTGACGGTTCCGATTCTGCGCGCCGAGCTGGATCGGACCGCGCAGCAATTGGCCGCCCGCAAAGTGCTGGAGCGGGCCAAGGGACTTTTGCAGGAGAGTCTGGGATTCACGGAAGCGCAGGCGTATATGCAGATTCGGTTGTGGAGCCGCCGCCAGCGAACGCCCATGCGGCAGATCGCGGAGCGATTGGTGCAGAGCAGCAAGCAGGGGGAGGGCGAGCGGGCATGAGAAACTGGGAGTGCTTGCCTCTCTATGCAGTTTCAGGAACGAGTAGTCGCTTGTTTCAAGGCACTGGCGACGGGCGATGCCATTGGTAAACAAATGGAGACTTTGTCCAGGGCCGATGTTGAGCGGTGGTATCCGGGTGGAATCACGGGATTCCACGGCCAGCAGGGAGAAGTCATTCCGCGCTATGCCGGAAAGCGGTATGAATGGCGCATCGGCGAGACCACGGATGATACGGAACAGACGCTGGCGGTGACGCGAGCACTCTTAGGTGAGGGCCGGGTCTGCCACGAGTCAATTGGACGAGAGCTGCGGCAGTGCAAGAAATCGCTGCATCCAGGCGTGTCATTGTGGGCCTTTGTGCAGAGTGGTGATGCATCCCGAATGGCCGCAGAGGGCGACGGCTGCGGAGCCGCGATGCGCACAGCGCCGATCGGCGTGCTGTATCCGTCGAGCAGGATCGATGAGCTGGTCCGGGGGGCTTATGAATGCGCCATTCCTACGCATGGCGGAGGAATGGCTATTTGCGCGGCCGCTGCAGTCGCGGGTGCTGTCGCAGCGGCACTGGAAGGCCGACCAGGCGACGACGTCTTGGCGGTGGCGCTGGCCGCATCCAAAGAGGCTGAAAGGTATCGACCTTCCGGTGAAGGAGCTACCGTCACGCAGTCCATTTCGGAGATCTATTCCGACCTCGCCGGGAGGCAGCGTCTTGCTGCAGACGAACTCGCGCGACAGTATTTCCCCAACAAGCCGCAAAACATAGTGCCATTGGCCATCAGCTTAGCGCTGGTCACCGAGTCGGCGGAGGAAACTGCCCTGCTGGCCGCAAATATCGGCGGAGACTCGGATTCGGTTGCTTCCATCGGGGCGACCATTGCCGGAGCACTGCACCCTGAGACGGTAAACGAGGAATGGTTCGAGTTGGTGAACGCAGTCAACCGCGACGACCTTCTGGATCTGGCGATGTCGCTCGCCGCTCTTCGGCGCCGCGAGTAGAGCTGCCTGACCGTAGATCGCTTGCTTAAATGCCGCGAACCTGCCGTAAACGTTTTGTACTCTGTAGTGAGACCATGCGGACTATTTCGAAGCGGACACAGTATGGACTGAAAGCGATGTTGGCGCTGGGTGCCCGTTTCGGGGAAGGGCCGGTCCTGATCGCCACGCTATCCAAGGACGAAGCAATTCCGATCAAGTTCCTGGAAGTGATCCTGCTGGATCTCAAATCGAATGGCCTGTTGGAGAGTAAAAAGGGACCGCGGGGCGGGTATCAACTGAGCCGGCCGCCTTCCACTATCACCATCGGCTCGCTGATTCGCATGATGGAAGGGCCGCTCGCTCCCTTACCTTGCGCGAGCGAAACGGCCTTCCGTCCCTGCGAAGAGTGTCAGGACGTCGAAAGCTGCGGCACGAGAATCATCATGCGGCAGGTGCGCGACGCCATCGCGAATGTGCTCGACCGGACCACCCTTGCCGACCTGATTCGTCAGGTGGAAACGGCGCGCACGAAGTTCCGGCCGGAAGCTCTGATGTACCACATCTGAAGTTCAGAGCTTGTCGAGCTCGATACGGCAGCGGTCGAGACAATCGCGGACTCGATCTTCCCCTCCGGCCTTGTTGATGTTGCGTGCGGCCGCTCCCCAGGCGGCTTTGCCGAGAGCCATGAGCGGCTTCATCACCGACATGGTCTCGGGATTCATGTACTGACCCCATTCTTCCCACTTCTCGGCGCGGAGCCAGATCCGTTTTACCGCTTCCGGGTCCTTGTCGAGCTCAGCTCTCCCGGCATCGGTAATGCTGAACACGCGCTTGCCGTTCTGCTGGTCGGAGCGGATCATGTCCTCGTCTTCGAGTTGCTGCAGAGTGGGGTAGATGCTGCCGGCGCTGGCGCGGTACAGGCCGCCTGAGCGCTCTTCGAGTTCCTTCATGACCTGGTACCCG
Organism: Bryobacteraceae bacterium; assembly: GCA_035295745.1. GTDB lineage: Bacteria > Acidobacteriota > Terriglobia > Bryobacterales > Bryobacteraceae > JAIQFL01. The sequence goes on from DATGIL010000021.1 coordinate 187,833, forward strand.
TGCTTGGGGCCCTCGCTCAGAAGGGATAGGATCGCGAGCCGGACTTCGCCGGATTCGAAAAAGCGTGAACGGCCCCCGAAAGCCACCCAAGGCCAGGCGCCGCCCGGATATGCAAACCAATCTTTTCTCATAATATATCTTACGATATATCAGAATGAGTATCGGATGCAAGCTCTTTCGCAATAGTACGCGATATTACTGGCGACCGTCTGGTGCCACGGCTGGCGGCGGCGCCGGAGCCGTCGCCGCGAACGGATAAGTCTGTTCGCCACCTGCGACTACGACCGTTTTCTGGGTGGCGTTGTCGATGATCTCAAGTGTGGTCACGAAGCGGCAGCCGTTCTGGGAAACTACGAACCCGTGAACCTGGGTGCGAGCGGCACCTGCCAAATCGGTATCGGCGTTCACATCCAGAGACGTGCTGTGGCCGCCCGTCAGCAGTATCGGCGGATTGTTCTTGATGATCCTGCCCTGCTCGTCCGCGATGGCCAGCGATGCCGGGCATTGGATTTGCAAAATGGGCGCGGGCACGGTCGGATAGACCACGTTTAGGCGCGCGGTCTGTCCGGAAGTGACGCCCACTACGCCGGAAGTCTGTTGGGAATTGGTGAAGCCTGGCGATTGCGCCAAGGCTAGGGTGCTGCCCGAGATGATGGTAAGGATCAGAAATGATGTTCGCATTGGTTGGTCTCCGATGAGTAAGACCAGCCATGCGAGGGCTTTTTCGACAATTGCGGGATCGCTACAGGTGTTAAGAAATCAGGCGCAATTCTTTGGATGTACGGGTCAGAACCTCGCATCCGTTCGGCGTGACGATGACCGTGTCCTCGATGCGAATGCCGAAGAGATCTTCGAGGTAGACGCCGGGCTCGATGGTAATCGCCATGCCCGCCTCCAGGCGGCGCTTCTCCCGCTTGCCGATGCGCGGCGGCTCGTGGATCTCGAGGCCGAGGCCGTGGCCGGTGGAGTGAATGAAGGCCTCATCGAGTCCGTAGCCCTTCAACACGTCACGTGCCGCGCGATCGACGGCGACCGTCGACGCGCCTGGCCGGACCGCGTCCACCGCGGCGAGTTGCGCTTCCAGTACGGCGCGATAGGTGCGCTTCACTTTATTCCCGGGCTGGCCAAGGAACAGCATGCGCGTCATGTCGCTGCAGTAGCCGTCTTGAATCGCGCCCATGTCGACCACCACCACCTGCCCGGATTGTAACGGCGCGGCCGTCGGCTGCGCATGCGGCAACGCGGACCGCGATCCGCCCCCGACGAGCGTTTCAAACGACGGCTTCTCCGCCCCCAGCCGCCGCATGCGGTACTCGAGTTCCGCGGCGAGATCCTGCTCCTTCATTCCGATACGAACCTTGGCGCAAACCTGCTCGAATGCCTGCGAGTTCGTCTCCACCGAGCGGCGAATGCGCTCCACCTCGTCCGCCGACTTTACCATGCGCAATTCCTCAACCCATCCCGGCACAGGGGTGAGCGATGCCTTCATGGGCAGCTTGGCCTTGAGCGCTTCGAAGGAGTCGCAGGTCATCCGCGCAGGCTCGTATCCGATGCGTTTCACGCGAAGACGCGCGATGGCGGCGAGCACGTCCGTGACGAGCGGGCCTTTCGCGATCTTCACCTCGCAGGTGGTCTCCTGGTGAACTTGAATCTGGTAGCGCGGGTCAGTGAAGAGGATCGCGCGGCCCGGCAGGATGAGCAGGTTGCCATTGCTGCCGGTGAAGCCCGAGAGGTACCGCAGGTTGGGGCTGTAGGACACCAGCAAGGCATCCAGCTTGCGCTCTGCCAAGCCGTTGGCGATGGTTTGGCGGCGGATTTCGAACTCGTTTGCAGTCAAGTGTCTGTGCTCCGAAAGGGTAGGTAGTCTATCTTCCATCGACGAGCGCTTTGGCCAGCACCAAGCCGCGCGAAGCCAGTTCGAAGGCCATGCGCATATCGCCTTGGTGTTGCGCCGCGAGGGATCGCTTCTCGTAACTGATCGCCTGCTCTTTCAGGTCCTTATCTTTGTCGCTCAAGCGGCGTCTGCCAATGCTCTGCAATTTCTCGAGAAGGTCATGCCTGGCCTTTTCGGCATCGGCCTGCAGGCGGCGCAACTCGGCGGCCGGAACGATCTCACCAATCTGCGGACGCTGCTCGGGCTCGGTGGTGGGCGGCGCTGCGGGCGCCGTTGCCGTCGTGGCAGGTGGACCCACCGGCTCCGTGTTGCGTTGTGTGGCCGCATTGGTGGTTCCGCTGCCGCGTTTCGGGCCTCTCGGGCCCGGGCGTGGCGAAACCGGGGTAGCAGTCTCCTCCGGCGGAACCGTCGTTGCCCAAGCTTCGGCACTCAAGGGCTGGGGTGCAGGCAGGTCCACCTGGGTCTGCGGGGACGAGAGATTGGGGCGCGGGGGCGGTGATGGAGGAGCAACTTCCGGTTTGGGTGGAGCGGGCGCGGCTGCAACCGTTTTCGGTTTGCCGCCAACCACACAACCGGTCAGCGAAAGCACCAATACGGCGGCCACGAATACTTCCACGTGTTTCATGTTCTGTGCCACCATTCAAAGCGCAATCGGCAAACGGATCAAAAAGGACGTTCCCTTTCCTGGCTCGCTGGTGAAATCGATTGTACCATCATGCAATTGTACGATTCGGAACGTCATTGCCAACCCAATGCCCGACCCCTCTTGTTTGGTTGTGAAATATAGACGGAAGATCTTATCACGCAGTTCCTCCGGGATTCCCCGCCCGGAATCGGTGATCCGAATGCCGGCGGTGTCGTCTGTGGCGAATGACTCGAAACGCAGTTCTCCGCCATCCGGCATGGCTTGCATGGCATTCACCACTACGTTGAGGACAGCCTGCTTCATCAGGTCGCGATCCACGCGCACGTCGACCCCATCGGCCTGCTTGTCCATATGAACTCGAATGTTGGCAGCATCCGCTTGCGGTTTGGCGAGATCCGCGATTTCGCTGACCAGATCGTTCAGCGGTACATTGGCGAGATTCAGTTCGACGGGGCGATTGAAGTCGAGGAAGGTCTTGACGACGCGATCGAGCCTGAGAATCTCGCGGGAGATGATCTCCATCTGGGGGGCCACATCGTTATCGCCACGCTCGAGCTTCGATTTGGCGACTTCCACGTGCAGCAGGATGGCGTTGAGCGGATTCTTGACCTCGTGGGCGACCCCGCCGGAGACGCGATTGATCGCTGCCATGCGGTCCGCAGTCTGCAATTCCCTGCCAAGTTTGCGCTGGGCCTCGGGATCGCGCAGCCGCACCAGCAGGCCTGAGCCGGTGTGAGCGCCTCCGCCCGGTTGGGTTTCCAGCAGGTCGACCGAGAGGACGACTACCGCCACAGCCGCACCCGTCTCCGAGGGCGTTCCCAGCGGTGCTCGCCGGTTACGGATCGGCCTGCCGGTTTGCATGGTCTGTGCGATCAACAGGCCGAGGGTGGTGTTGGCCGGAAAGATGTCTTCGATCTTGTGATCGGGCAGGTCGCTGCGCTCCTTGCCGAGAAACCTCTCCACGGAGCCCGACGCGAATACCAGGCGCCGCTCGCGATTGAAGATGAAGACGGCGTCTTCGAGGTCCTGTAGCAGGCGATCGATATTGCCGCGCAGGTCAGAGACTTCGTACTGTGCACCGCGAAGGCGCTGGCCCAACATGCTCACCTTCGAGGCCATTACGGAGAGCTCATCCGTAGCGGGTTTTGTGGCGGGAGGGCCCTCCTGCTCATACTCTCCGCGCGCGACCAGGTCCAGTTGGCGGCGCAGGCGTCCCAAAGGCCGGATCGCAACTGCCGAGAAAAGGAAGGTGATCACGATCGCGCCTCCCAAAAAGAGCGCCGCCACCTTCGCGTTCTGCGTCATGATCGGATTGATCTCGCTCTTGATGAGTGTGGGAGCGATGATCACGAGCACGTTGACGAGGGTGTGATCGGGCGGCGCGCCGAGCGGATAGATGAGCTGGAAGAACTTCCGGTCGCTGCCGCGCAGCACGCGCCACTTCTCGAACCACGATTCGCGATTCACCAGGCGGTCGAAATCGGGATTCTGATCGGGCTTATCGCCGACGCGGTCGGGACTGCTGTCCGCGAGGATCTCGGAGTCCTGCGGGTTGGTGACGGCAATCTCGAGGATGGCATTGCCGCGCAGCAGGCCGCTCAAGGCGCTCTGCAGATCGGGATCGGCAAGGGCGTCGCGCAGGGGTTTGGCGCGCTGCGAGTTGAGGGTGGTGGTCACGAAGATTCCAGCCGCGATCTTGATGGTTTCCGCCTGCGCCAGTGTCGCGTCGAAGCGCTGCTGCATGCTGTTGATCAGGTCGATCGCGGAGATGGAGCCTACCAGAACCAGCACCAGCAGGACATACCAGAGCGTGAGCTTGGCCTGCAGGTTCATGGGCGATTAGGTAACGGTGAGCAGCAGTTTTCCGGCCGTCTTGCGGCTTTCCAGGTCGCGATGCGCGGCGGCAGCGTCAGCCAGGGGATAGGATCGGTCGATGCGCAGTTTGAGCTTCCCGGAATCGATCCAGTTGAGCACGTCGCCCGCACGCCAGAGCAGTTCCTCGCGCGTAGCGGCGTGGTGGGCCAGGCTCGGACGGGTGAGGAAGAGCGAGCCTTTGGCGTTCAGGATCGACGGATCGAAGGGGGGCACAGCGCCGCTGGATTGTCCGAAGAGCGCCAGCAATCCGCGGGGGCGCAGGGAATTCAAGCTCTTCTCCCACGTGGTCTTGCCGACCGAATCGTAGACCACGTCCACGCCACGGCCGCCGGTGAGTCGTTTGACCTCCGCCTCGAAGTCTTGCTGAGTATAGAGGATGGCTTCGTCGACTCCCGCCTGACGCGCAATCTGGGCTTTTTCGGGGGTGGAGACAGTGCCAAAGACGCGGGCTCCCAGCATCTTGGCCATCTGCACGATGAGGCCTCCCGCACCACCCGCGGCCGCATGCACCAGGCACGTATCGCCGCTTTTGAGCGGATAGGTCGAGTGCGTGAGGTAGTGCGCGGTCATGCCCTGAAGCATGGCTGCAGCGGCTGTCGGAAAGTCCACATGGCCGGGAATCTTCACCAGCTGGGCCGCCGGGACAACCGCGTATTCGGCGTAGGAGCCGCGTGTCATGGCGTACGCCACGCGATCGCCCACCGCGACTTCGGTCACTTCGGCGCCGATGGATTCCACAGTGCCGGCCGCCTCGCTGCCTAACGTGATGGGAAGATCGGCTTTGTAGAGGCCGATCCGAAAGTAGACGTCGATAAAGTTGACGCCGGAGGCTGCGATGCGCACCAGCGCCTGTTTGGGTCCTGGCGTTGGTGTCGCGACCTCCACCAGTTCCATTTTCTCCGGTCCGCCGGGTTCTTTGACCTGAATCGATTTCATGGATTAGCCTCTGCGAAGGGCCCTTCGCATATGGACAACTGTTGCATAGAGTAGCAGATACAGGAACGCAAACGGGAAGGAAAACACACTCACTAATGTACGAACGGCCCCAGCTCCGGCCAGCCCCGATCGTAGCAGTACTAGTTCGCGGAGAATCGCCAGATGCGCGCGGTCGAGCCAGAAATAATCGCCGTTTTCGTTAATGATGAAGACCTTGGCGCGGAGGCGGAGGGCCAGCATCCACTTCCACTTGGTCATGAGGGGCTCGCCCGAACAGACGATTCCCACGAGGGTATAGCGATGCCCGGCGAGCTCGCGATAGAGGCGTCCGCGCGCTTCGCGTCCGCGATAGTCGACCACCGAGAAGACGCGCGTGGTTTCCGGCCGGAAGCCGGCGGGCGGCTTGGCATAGCACGTGACCAGATCGATCGGGGTCTCTTCGCCCCAGGTGGTGCGGAGGTTGGGGATCAAGCCTTCCAGCACGCCGCGGGATCCGCTCTCCACAAGCAGAATGGAGCCGGGTTCGGGTATGTAGCGGCTGAGGAAATAGCGCACTATTTATTTTGACACGAGGTGGCTGGAAGCCTTGGCCGCGCGTGGCTCATCCCAGCTTTTTGAGGGACGTAGGACTCAGGCCAAAGATCCATAAAACATCCAATTGGTTCGATGGTCGCGTGTCACCTTCTGTCCATTCAAGGACAGGCGCACCATCTCGACCGGCATATTGCCTTCCCGGTACATCGCATCGTGAAACGCCCGATTGGACATTTTGCCGGACACGACCAGTTCCTTATGCAACGCGTAGAACTGCAGCGCGCCCATACTGAGCTGCGCGATTCTGCCACCGCGTGATGACCGTTCACCTCACTTCGGCCGTCACGCTACTTTTCCGGAAGCTCCTCCGACCTTGGCCGTCCGGTTGCCGTGCCTACACCCGGCGAGTAGAGTTAGCTTATTGGGAGGGAAATTCCAAATGCGCTCGGCCGCTTTGTTGCTGCTGTGGGTTCTGGCCGCGCCGGCTCAGACCGGGAAACCGAAGGAACTCTCAAGAATCGAGGGGCGTGTGGTGAGCTCGGTGACAGGCGAGCCGGTGGGCAAAACCGCGATTACGCTGGCGCGCGTCGGCTCCGTTCCCGGGTCGAGTAGTTACGCGACCGTATCCGATTCAAAAGGAACTTTCGTGATCGCCGATATCGAAAGTGGCAAGTACCACATGCAGGCGAAGCGCAACGGTTTTCTGGATATCGAGTACGGCGCGCATGCTTCGCAGACCACCGGCACAGTGCTGGATCTGGAAACGCCGGAACAATTGAAGGATATCGAACTGCGGCTGATTCCCTACGGGGTGCTGACTGGCCGTATCGTGGACAGCGACGGCGACCCGGTACGGGGCGCCCAGGCACAGATCCTGAAATCGCATTACGTAAACGGACGGAAGACTCTCGCGACGGTGACTTCCGCATACACGAATGACCTGGGCGAATACCGCGCGGTGGATCTTCCGCCGGGCCGATACTACGTTTACGTACAGGAGTTTGAGGGACTGCCCACCCTCGACAATTCCAAGGAACAAAACGTACCTGTGTACTATCCCAACGCCATGGACTCAGCCGGGGCGGTGCCCATCGACGTGGCGGCGGGATCACAAGTGAACACCGGCGTTCTGATGCTGGTTAAGGTGCCAGTGGTGAGGGTGAAGGGGAAAGTGGTCGTTGAGTTGGCAGGTACGGAAGGCCTTCCTCGGGTCACGTTCTCTCGGGAACTTGGCCACGACACGAGTACGGTGTGGATGTCCCGAATTGCGAGCGCCACTGTAAGCGCCTCCGGCGAGTTCGTGGCCGCCTCGCTCACGCCGGGAATTTACACCGCGGCGGCCGGGATTGGGCAGGGCGGCATTGCGCGCGTGAGTCCGCCTGTGACCGTGAATGTAGGCCAGACGAATATCGACGGCGTAGTCCTAACGATCGGCGAGTACTTTTCGGTGACCGGGCGGATTCGAGTCGATGGCGAAGCCAAGCTGGATCTGCAGAAGGTTCGGGTGAAGGAGAGACGAGGAGGCCCCGGTAATGCGAGCCACGACTGGGATCACCGCGTCGTCGAGGACGGGACCTTCACGATGGACAACCTCAGGCCGGACCGTTACGGGATCGTCGTCACCGGCCTTCCGGACGGCTACTATACCAAGAGCGTCCACCTGCGTGAGAGCGATATTACGTATAGCGGCACGGAGCTGCGGAACGGCTCGGGGCCGATCGATGTTGTGGTGAGCCCCAAGGCGGGGCTGGTTACCGGGGTAGTGCGTGCGGACGCGGGACAGCCCGCCCCTGGCGCCACCGTGGTGATGATCCCGCAGGAGAAGGAAAGATCGCCAATCCCGGAGTGTTACCAGCAGGGAACCGCCGATCAGTATGGCCGCTTCGCGTTCAAGAGCGTGGCGCCGGGGGAATACAAGGTGTACGCGTGGGAGGACGTGGAGCCGACCGCGTGGATGGATGCGGAGTTCATGAAGCCGGTTCTGGGTAAGGGTGAAGCCGTGACGGTGGAAGAGAGCGGACGGGCAGAGGTGCAGGTAAGTATGATTCCCGCGGGTTCGGAACAGGAGAAGCGGTAGCAAGCCCTCTAAAAGCCTTCGGTGCGAGATTTCTTGACATCGATCGGCCAACGGCCCCATTCCAACGTCAAACTCCCGGCAAATAGGTACGGGAAACTTGCCTGAACACGCGCTGGCTGCCCGCCGCGTGCACAAATCTTCGTTTTTGCAACGAATCCCGCAGGTCCGTATCTTCTCCCTGATCGGTCTACCAACGTTCAGGAAACCGCCAGGCAGGTTGGCGGCTTTGACAGCGGGCCGGATGCCAGCGCATCTATCGGGGGACGGACCGCAACGGGAGGTCTCGACGCGGCACGCACGAGTATCCGCGCCACGGAGTTAACCCAAGGGCAGTCCTCGCGTATTAATAAGCAGAGAGAAGACCGATGATCCGAAAAATCGCGACAGTCATAATCATCCTCGCCGCTACCCTCAGCGCGCAGGCGCCCCATACCACCGCGGGGAACGTCATCGAGCAGCCAGATGCGCAGCGCACTAAGGACGAACTATCCAACCTGCTGGGCCACTACCCTCCTGCTTTGCGAGGAGCCCTGGCGCTCGATTCGAGCCTGCTCACCAACCAGTCGTACCTGGCCCCGTATCCGGCCCTCGTCAGTTTTCTCAGTACGCATCCCGATGTCGAGCGCAATCCGTCATACTATCTGAGCGACGGGCGTCCCGGGTCCCAGGACCATGGCGCCCCGTCGAGCGAGGTCTGGCGCGAAGTCGTGAATGCGCTGGAGGCGTTCGCGGGTTTCGGACTGGCGATCGGAGTATCGGTATGGCTGATCCGCACGATCATCGATTATCGCCGATGGAGCCGCCTTGCCAAGGTGCAGGCCGAGGTACATGCCAAGCTGCTCGACCGCTTCACGGCGAACAACGATCTGTTGGCATACATGCAGACTCCGGCAGGGGCGAAGTTTCTGGAATCCACGCCGATCACTCTCGATTCGGGCCCGCGCAGTGTGGGCGCGCCACTGAGTCGCATCCTCTGGTCCGTGCAGGGCGGGCTGGTGTTGGTGGCGGGAGGGGTCGGACTGGAGGTCGTGAGCTCACGCTTCAGCGACGATTCCTCGCAGCCCCTGCACGCGCTTGGGGTGCTGGGAATCGCGTTGGGGCTGGGGTTTGTGATTTCGGCGATCGTCTCGTACATGATTTCGCACCGCTTGGGCTTGATCGAAACGCCACCGTCGGCTTCGCGCATCGATCCGGCGGGCGTGGAAGGCTTCGGATTCCGCAAGTGAAGGAGGTGCGCGCATGATTCGCGATACCGCAATTCGGGTGGGCAGCCAGGCGGAAACCGTGGAGGACACGTGCGCCGAATTCGTCATGGACGAAGAGACCTTCCGCGCGTTTTACGAACGGACGGCGCGCGGTGTTTGGGTATACCTCTCGCGCGTGACGGGCGACCGGGAAATGGCGGACGATCTTCTGCAGGAAACCTTCTATCGCTTCCTGAGAGCCAAGTCGGTTTATGAATCGGAGTCGCATCGCAGGAACGCGCTCTATCGAATCGCAACGAACCTGGCTCGAGATGTACGGCGCAAGACCCTGACCCGTCCCGCCCCGATCCTGGCGGGTGACGACATCGAGAGCGCGGCTTCCGGGACTCCCGGTGCGGCGGAAAGGGCGGCCGACTTCACGCGCGCGATGTCGAGTCTGGAGCCGCGGGAGCGCGCCATGTTGTGGATGGCCTATGCGGAGGGCTCGTCGCATCAGGAGATCGCGGCGGTGCTCGGGCTGCGGACCGCCAGTCTCAAGTGCATGATGTTTCGCGCGCGGCGGAAATTGGCCTCGCTGTTAGGCGGCGGGGCGGAAGGGGGCAAGCGATGACACCGTTCGAATGCGAGTTCGAAGCGGAAGTTCTGGCGGCGGCTCTTCAAGATCGGTGGCCGGGGCGGGTGGATGCCGAGTTGCGCGCCCACGCGGCCGGCTGCGCGGTCTGCTCGGATGTGGCGGCGATCGCGAAAGCAATCGAGGAAAATCGGGCTACCCTGGCGGCTCAGGCGGCAATTCCCGATTCCGGGCGGGTGTGGTGGATGGCGCAGCTTCGTGCGCGGCGCGAGGATTCGGCCGCTGCCAGCCGCCCGCTCACGGCTGCGCATGCGGCCGGCCTGGTTTGTGCGCTCGCGCTGCTGGCCGCATGTTCGCGCATCGCATGGCCCTGGTTTCGAGGTGTCCTGGCACGGATGGCATCGGCGGACGCGGCAACATGGTTCGCTCCGGCTGCACGAGCGCTGGCCGAGCACGGCGCAGTGGCGCTGGCGATGGCACTGGTGCTCCTGCTGCTGCCGGCGGCGGCGTATCTGGCGCTGGGGCGCGACTGAGCTTCGCTAGAGCCGGCAGGACCAGGGTGGAGACGGAAGAGTCGCCTCCCGCCTCGACAGCACGAAGAAATGGTCCGCCCCCTCGACTATCTCGTGATCTGCCTGCGCGGCTTGCTCGACGGCCTTGCGGTTCCGTTCAGGTACCAGGAAGTCGCTGTCCGGATGTGCGCGGATGATCTCGGCCAAATCGTCTCCTGATGCAGCCGTGATCACCGTGCCGAGCGGCTCTTCCGAATTCATGCCCCACTCGCGCAGGTGTTGGCTGAAGAGCGCGGTCCAGCGCGAGGGGTCGTTAAACTGCGCCGCAGTCATCACGATTCCCATGAAGTCGAACGGCATCTCGTAGCGCCCGCCGAGTACCCCCACACCCACCAGGCAGTAGCGCACCTTGGGAAGCGGCAGGTCGGAGGCGTACAGGTCGTCTGCCATGTCCACGACGATCAGCTCATGCGCGCGCCGCCGCTCGCAATAGTCGGAGAGCATCGGTGCGACCTTCTGAATCGTGTCGCTGCGGAAGGAGAGTCCCCAAGGCGCCGCGGGAAATGCCGCCTTCGCGGCGAAGACGACCACTGTAAACGCGAGCACCCAGTAGGCACGCCGGCCGGTAGTGTATGACCCGAATCCAGTCGCCACGATGGCGAGCGCCGGGATCATCGGCAGCATGTAGGAGATATTGCGGTAGCGAAAGGCGAGGATGGCGAGCAGCACCATGCCGATCCAGCAGGCCAGCAGCCAGGCCGCACCGGACCGCCTGCGCAACTCTCCGAAGAATCCGGGCAAGGCGACCAGGGCGAACGCGGTGAGCACGGGGTCGACGCCGGGAACCCGCATCAGGTAGAAGAGCGCCTGGTTCTCCTGCGAGGTCTGCGGCGGAGCGCCGGCGCCGAAGGCCAGGATGTCGATGGCGACATGTTCCGTCCAGAACCAGCGCGTGTGCACGATGCCCTGGTAGAGGAACCACGGCGCGGCCAATGCCAGGGACAACGCCGCGGCCAGACAGACGCGCCAGAAGGTCGGCTTCTCTTTGCGCGGGGCGAAGAGCCAATAGAGACCCAGCGCGCCCAGCGGCAACACGCCCGCTACGCTCTTGGTAAGAATGGCCCCAGCCACGGCGGCGGCGAATCCCCAGAGCGCGGCTTTGGATTCGAGCCACGGATCGGAGAAGAGGCAGTACATGGCGGCGATCCAGCAGGCCACCACAATGCCATCGGTCATGCACAGTCCGCCCAACACGTGAAAAAGGTGGTTGGAGGCCAGCAACATCGCGGCGCAGGCGCCCGCCTGCCAGGAGCGCAGTTCGGCGACCCACAGGAAGACGAGTCCAATTCCGAAACTCGCCAGCAGGGCCACCGGGAGCCGCAAGGCGACGCGCGAGATGCCCAGGATCCGAGCCGACAGTCCGGCGGCCATCATGAGGAGCGGCGGCTTGTAGAGCGCGTAGCGTCCCAGGAACATCGGGGTGAGCCAGTTGCCCTCGCGAGCGATGTGAATGGCGCCATGCGCGTACAGGGCTTCGTCCTGCGCGGAGACTTTGCTGATGGGATCGACATAATCGCCGGCCAGGCCCACACGGGCCGAGCGGAGCAGCAGGCAGGCCAGCGCAAGCAAGGCAACGATCCAGAAGGCACGCTGCATGCAAGTTTACGTATAACACGGTGGGGGCGGCAATCAGGATTTGGGTGGGAAGGGTGTTTAGAGGCCTTCGGGAATTCTCGCGGTGGCTGCCTCGCGCCACAATCGGACAGGGCGTCGCGTGGCCCATGCGTACTTTGGCCCAATCCGGAAAACCGTCTGACTCCGACGGGTGCGACCTTTTAGAAGCAGTGAGTTACAGGGAATTTCCGTCGGACTCAGACGGGTTCGAGAGGGAGCTTGCCCGAATTGGCAAGCCGCGGGGCAAAGGAATCGGCTTCTAGAAAGTGCGGATGCCCCTCCGCTTGCCTACGGCCTCGCAGGGCTTCACTGCGGCCGGGTCCTCCAAAACATGGGAAGAGGCATTTCGCAAAAAACCCCCGGTATTATATGAGTATCGAAGACAAGCAACCGAAACCGGGTGACATGGTCGTGCTGGAAGGGCTCCCGCCGGGCTTCCTCGACGACCTGCCGTTCGAAGACCAGATCGCTATCAGGGATGTAATCGGAAACCGATTAAGTTCATCGAGTTCACCAGCTTCACTAGCGGTGGAGAACGCGTGGAGCGCGTTGAACTTGAATTCTGGGATGAGTTTCGCCATCGCCATTGGTTATATGTGGATCCGAGCTTTAATTCGGATAATTAAATAGGCTTTGGCATATTGGCCACTCTGTAGGTTACAGCTCCAGTACGGTCGGCTGCCCAAGGACCATCCTGTAGAATCCATGCACTTCTCCATCGGTTAAACCAGTGGCGAGATCAGAATCTGCCGCAAACGCAATCGGAAATATTGCTTCAGCAGGCTTCCCAATCGCGGCATAGAAGCGTTGGCGCTTTCCTGGAGGGATTCCAGCCACTCCTCCCCAGAAGTAGAACGTCTCTTGAGCCACGAAGATGTGCGGCTGTTGGATCCCCAGTAGGGCGTGTGCCGAATGTCCTCCGCTGAGCGAACTGGGCGTTGCCATTCCCGGCCGTAACGGCACATCCCAATTGGGGCTGGCTGCCCGTACAAACCCAAAGTACCTGTCTCCATCGGAGAGACGAAAGCTTGCTCGTACCAATACCGACCCGCGCTCGGCGGCTACCGGCTGAGGTTCGGCGTGGGGGCGATGTGTCCTCTCGTCGGAGGAGTCGTACCAGGGCTTTCCGTAGTCCATATTGTGCACCCCGACCCAGACCGGGTGGCGTTGGAAATCCGATTCAGTGAGGTCGGCAATCTGCTTGAGTTCAGGCGTCAACACTTTTCGGTTCCATTCTCCTACCGCGACACTATTTTGAGCGAGGCGGATGCTGCGCCGCCTGAAGGCAGCGAGACCGATGTAGTTTGGCTATCGAAGCGTTGGACGAATACCAGATTTGCGAGGTCTTCGTGCGAGACGTCGTCGAACGCGAGGAGTTTGTAATTGCCGGGTGCGACGCCGGTGAAGTGGAACGCGCCTTGGTTGTCTGCCTGGAGTGAACGCGGCGGCAGTCTGCCGTCGGCGGAGATAAGCGCGATGACGGCATTGGGTTGGGGCTGATCGTCGGTGCCGGTTACGGTGCCATCGATGTGCCCGCCGTCAGTCCCAATGGCGATTTCGACCGTCGCATCCGGGATGAACTGCGAGCCGGACTCGGGGAGATCCTCGCCGCCATAGCGAATGGATGACACGTAGCAGCCCTCGGGCAGGTTAGAGACACTGGCGGAGAACGCGGCGAAATCCGGCGGGAACTGTCCTACCGCCAGGAAGGTGAGATCCTTATCGAGGTTCGCGTATTGCGGAGTCGGAACCTGGGCGAAATTGATTGCGCGACCGATCACCGAAATCCGGTTCCAGCCCGCCGGACGATCGTTGGACGGAAATTTCACTACTCCCGGCACCCTGGCGCGCACCAGACTGAGAAGCACTCCCTGGACATCCTGGCCGCGCACTTCGACAGTCTGCGTGCCCAGGCAGACGCCATTGCAAGAACCCCCGGAACCCTGCGCATAAACCATGTAAGAACCGGGCGGAATTGAGGGGAAATCGAAGGCAAGCTTCGGCGGAGCGAGCACGGTCTTCGCCACCACGGATCGATCGCTATCGACCAGCGTAACCTGCACATACCAGTTGCCGGATACTTGCACCGCACCGCGCACGTCAAAGAGCGGCGTATGCGCTAAGTGGATGTCGATGCCCCGCAGTTCGGTAGGTCCCGTAATCTCAACCGAAGCCGCCAACGCGGCGTCTGCGATATTGGGGTAGTAGGTGGGAGCAAGCCCGTTTGCCCTGTCGGATTCCGTGGGCATGCGCCTGACTTCAGGCTGTCGGGGAATTGCGGCCTTTACCAAGTAGCTGCCGGCGGGTACGCGGGGAATTCGATATTCACCGTTGTCCAGTGTGACGGCGGAAGCAATTTCGCGACGCGTTCCCGCGGTCAGAAGGCTGACGCGTGCGCCTTCAACCGGCGCGTCACCATCAGATACCTTGCCGGTCACGACCGCCTGGGCGACGAGCTTCAGAACGATGGAGTCGAGCTTCTGGTTCTTGTCAAGTGTGAATCCGCCGTGCGGCGAATATTTGGACGCACGATACCACCCGGCGGCGAAGCCGGAAAGCTCGGCGGAGAGCTCCCAATCGTGCCCCCAAAGGCCGGTAAACTCGAAGCGGCCGCTGTCATTGGTCTGCGCGGAAATGACTTCGTCGCCACTCGAACTCCGGTATCGCAGATGGACAAGCGCGTTCGAGAGCGGTGACCCTGTGGCCGCGTTGAGGACCTTGCCCGCGATGATGCCTTGCGACGCGTTATCCTGATAACCCGGAGCGAGCGCGCAGACGAACAGCAGAAGGATCGGCAGGCGCATCAGTGACTCCCCTCGCACCCCCGATTCTACCTTGAACCAGATGCCGGTTAAGACCTCGGCGTGAAGCTTCAGTCGTCTTGTTTCCGATATCCGACAAAAACGGGTTTATCGTAAACTACGGCATGCCAGGTTCCTTACCGGCTGCCCCTAGCGACCAACATCTATTGCAGAAGTCTTGCCGCCATTCATCTCTGAAGATCACCGTATTTGGCTGGGCCGCTTGTCCCAAAACCTACCGTTTTCAAAACCTTGGCTTTGCTTTCGCAAATTGTTCGCTCGGCGTTTATAAAAGCACGGCGCTCAGCGACGCGGGGGTGTCCAAGAAAATATTTCCCCTGACGCCACGCCAGCGAACTTTGACGACGGGTGGCTGTTGCCCGGTAGGCGTCACGTGAGTAACGAGTGTAACCGGACATCGTGCAGCTGAATTGGGAGGAACGTTCATTTGATACGTGAAAGATGCTATCGGCAAAGGCGCTGGATTCTCGTAGGCGTAGACAAATTCAAACATGAACTCGCCCCCCGGCGGCGCCATGTTAGACAGCCCAGACGCAAACGCATTAGGCACGTTGAGAATAAGCAAAACGGAGCTGTAGTTAATGTTGACAAGCGGGGGCGAAAACGTAATCGCGTAGTCGGGAGGAGCAAACCCTACCCATGGCATGCCCTCCCAATCCTGATTGTCTCCGAACTTATCTGCGGTGGCGTGCGTTTGTACCTTACCGACGGTCTGGAAATACAAGATATTCGTCGCGCCCATTTATCCAATGGCAGTCCCTTCGCTGTTTTGATAGTTTAGCATTTCGAAACGCGTAAGATGCTGAGTTCGCAAGCTCGGGGAAGTGCGGGTTTTTAACTTTTTACCTTGGGCTCAACTCAGCCGTGAGCACTCGACCGGTTGTCTCGTCCCTTCGCGGCGTGCTCACCATCATGGAGCGGCTCAGCGATTCTGAGGCGGGTTCCGCAGCCTGACCGAAGCGATCGACACAACCACTCCGGCGGGAAGAATGATGATGCAGATGGTCGGCATTCTCCTAACCCTCATTGCATAAATAGGATAAAAGAGTTCCTAAATATCAAATTGGCAATCTGCGTGCTTACTCTTCACCGATCAAACGAGGAGGGCCCACATGGCCAAAGGGTTTGTTGCCATCACGGTGGAGCGCTGTAAGGGGTGCGGGTTCTGTGTCGAATTCTGCCCAACCCACGTCTTGGCTCTATCATCCGCTTTCAATTCAAAGGGATATCATCCACCACATGTCGTCAATGGGGAGAAATGCAGTGGTTGCGACCTCTGCGGCATGTACTGTCCCGACTTCGCCATCTTTGGAGCACGCCATGCACGCTGACCCCAAAGGTGTCCTTACGGGTGTCCATTTTCTAGACGGTGACCATGCGTGTTGTGAGGGAACGCTCGCAGCCGGTGCGCGATTTGCCGCAGGTTACCCCATCACCCCATCCACTGAGGTGGTCGAACGCTTCGCGTGGAGAATTCCTACTGTTGGCGGAATCTTCATCCAGATGGAGGACGAGTTGGCGGCTTCCATCGCGATACAAGGCGCCGTTTGGGGCGGCGCGAAGGCCTTCACAGTCACGTCCGGTCCTGGATTCTCGCTGATGATGGAGCATATCGGCTACGCGGCGATGACCGAAACGCCCTGTGTGTTCGTGAACGTGCAGCGCGGCGGACCGTCGACGGGCCTGCCGACCCTGCCGGCGCAAGCCGACATGATGCAAGCTAAGTGGGGATCGCATGGCGATTACGGCATCATCGCGCTCTGCCCCAACTCGCCGCAAGAGTGCTTCGACCTGACGATCACCGGCTTCAATTTGTCGGAAGAGTTCCGCGTGCCTGTGATGTTGATGCTCGATGAATGCGTCGGGCACATGACGGAGAAAGTAGTGATTCCGGCAGCAGAGCAGATCGAAGTGACGCCGCGCCGCCAGACCAAACTTCCGCCCGAAGAGTTCCACCTGTTCGAGCCGCGCGAAGATCTCGTCCCCGACATGGTGAAAGCGGGCGATGGCTACCGTTTCCACGTCACCGGGCTGACGCACGATCATCGCGGCTACCCCAGCATGAACGTCGAGACGCAGGACGAGCAGGTGCGCCGTTTGCAGGACAAGCTGAAGCCGCTCTCGAACGGCCGCGCGATCTGCGAGACGGAAAACCTGGACGACGCCGATGTAGTGGTGGTCTCCTACGGGATCACGTCGCGGGTAGCACAGCGGGCGCTGCAACTGGCGCGCGCCCGGGGCATCCGCGCCGGGAAGTTCCGCATCATCTCCGCCTGGCCGTTCCCCGAACAGCGCATACGCGATCTGGCGGGGCGTGTGAAGGCTTTTGTGGTGCCCGAAATCAACCTGGGCCAGATGGTGCACGAAGTCGCCCGCGCGGCCGCCGGAAAGGCCGCGGTGATTCCCGTATCGCACGCCGGGGGCAGCGTGCACAACCCCGAATTGATTCTCAAAGCCATTGAGGAGGCCGCCCGATGAACCCATCAACACTCGAGATTCCCGTCGAGATTCCAGCCGATGCCCGCAATCCCGTGGAGCCGTTTTTGCGCATGGATCGCATGCCGCACATCTGGTGCCCCGCATGCGGCATCGGCACGACGGTGAACTGTTTCACCCGCGCGCTGCTCGATTCCAAGGTGGACCTGGACAAGGTGGCGGTGGTCTCCGGTATCGGCTGCACCGGGCGCGTGGCCGGATACGCCAATCTGGATTCGTTCCACACCACGCATGGCCGCGCCATCCCGTTTGCCACAGGATTGAAGCTGGCCAATCCGGAGTTGCAGGTGGTGGTGTATTCAGGCGATGGCGATCTTTTCGCGATCGGCGGCAATCACTTCATCCATGCCGCCCGGCGCAACATGGACTTGAAGGTGATCTGCGTCAACAATCTGACCTACGCCATGACCGGTGGCCAGACCGCGCCGACCACTCCCGATCATGTGATCAGTGCAACATCTCCATACGGAGTCTTCGAGCCCTCCTTCAACCTGGTGGCGCTGGCGGAAGCGGCTGGAGCGGCGTACGTGGCGCGTTGGACCACTTACCACGTCAAGCAGCTCAGCCGTTCCATGGAAGAGATGCTCCATAAGAAGGGCTTCTGCTTCATCGAGGTGCTGTCGCCCTGTCCGACGTTGTACCAGCGGCGCAACAAGATGGGCGAAGGGCTGGACGCGATGAAGTTCTACAAGCAGGTGAGCAAAGTGCGCAATGGAGCGCCCACGAGCGAGTGCGCGCTGACCAAGTCGGGCGAAATTGTAGTGGGTAAGTTCGTGGACCGCGACCGCCCGGATTATCTCAACCTGTTGCGGACGCAGATGACCGAGTCGCTGGGCGACCGGTACGCGGAACCGGAGGTCTCATGCAGTTGCTAACGGAAATTCGAATCGCCGGATTTGGCGGGCAGGGCGTGATCCTGGCTGCGGCCGTGATCGGTAAGGCGGCCGCCATCTTTCAGGGCGGATTCGCCACCATGACACAGAGCTTCGGTCCGGAGGCGCGCGGCGGCTCTTCGAGCGCGCAGGTGATCCTATCGACGGAGCCGATACTGTATCCGTACGTAGCGCAGCCCGACATCCTGGTGGTGATGAGCCAGGAGGCCTACACGCGCTTCTCGCCGCAATTGAAGCCAGGCGGGATCCTGATTACGGAACAGGAGATGGTGCGCGTGGATCAATATCCGAACGGCGTGCGGGCGTTTGGAGTGCCGGCTACCCGGCTGGCGGAACAACTGGGGCGCAAGGTGGTGCTGAATATCGTGATGGTGGGCTTCTTCGGCGCAGTGACCAACCTGCTGGAGCGCGAGTCGCTGCGAAAGGCGGTGGCGGATTCGGTTCCTCCCGCGATGCAGAAGCTGAATCTGGAGGCCTTCGATAAGGGCTTCGAGTACGGCGCGCGGCTGCTCGAAAAGCTGGAGAATGGCGAGGAGAAGGAAGAGGCGGTCGCGTTGGAATCGGCATGAAAGGCGGGGGTTAGGGGTTGGGGAATGGGCCCTTCATCGCCACCACCATTTCTCGTTCATCTCGATTGCCCAGCACATAGACCCGGTATCGCCCGCCGCCGGGCTCTACGCGCACCACGATGTGTCCCGGCGGAGCGGCCAATTGCGTCGCCCTTTGTCCGATTACAATCTTCGCGGCTTCTCTCAGATCTGTGGCGAACACGTACCGCGGCGACGGGGGAAGCCGGCTGTTCATAATGCGCTTCAAGACGTCGGGCGCGGGGTGACTGGGCGCCCAACTCGGCACGATGAGTACGCGCGACTGCAGCGATTGGAGCATCGCTTCCGTCTCCTCTCCCATCGATCCGTGCTGATGCACCACGTGTACCTCCACGGGTCCGATGACGGGCGCGATCGCAGCCTCGACGCCATGCCAGGACGGGTAGCCCGGATCGGGCGTGCCGGGAAGATCGCCTCCGGTGTAGTAGCGGAAGGCTCCGTAGCGCAGGCGGATTCCCAGGCTGCACATATTCTCGTTAGGACGGTCAGCGGCGGCGAGCGATTCGAGCGGCGGGAATAACTGCCGCGTGGTCTCGCCCGAGCCGGTCCACACCTCGCCGTTGCCGATGATATTGCGGATCTCGAAATCGGGGTACCGCGCTTCGTCTTTCGCCAGCTTGATCTGCTGTGCCGATCCGGGCCGAAACCGCTCCACCTTCAATCCGCGCTTCGTCCGCGAATCCAGAAACCGCCTGTAATTTGCCATGGTCGCGTCGGTCAGGGCAGCGGGATAGGCGTAGTCCGGCCATCCGCGATCGATCAAAGTGTGGATTGGCAGCGCGGCATCCACTTCCGTAATGCCGGTCAGCCGGTAGGAGTTCGTTTCGTCAAATGGCGAGGACGCCGTGACTTGGCCCATGTGGTCGCCGTGGAAATGCGTGATCAGGGCGAAGTCCAGGTGGGACGCGCCTGCGGGCAGGTGACGCTTGGCGTAGCGCGCAATCCAGGCGCCGGGAGTGTGCGAGGCATCGGGGCGTGGATCGGTCTCAGGCAGGCCGTCGCCGGCCGCACCAGCGTCCAGCAGAAGGCTGGTGCCGTCGGGCAGGATGAATAGGGCGGCATTGCCTCTTCCGGTGGAGATCTGGTGAATGTCGAGTGTGCCGGGGGTCCACGGCGGCAAGGGCGTGCCCACTTCGTCCGCGGGTTGCGCCGTGATGATACACGCGGAGAGCACGGCGAGAGCGGCGGCGGTCCAGCGAACGTACACAGTTGCGGGCATTAGTCCACACCTTACCGCAGTGGCCGGGAGAACAGGATCGTGGGACTTCCCTTGTAGGTGGTGCGGACATCTTCGCGGAACCCGCATTTCTCGGCGACGCGCAGGGAGGCGAGGTTGTCGGGGTGGATGATGCAGACCGTCTTGTCGGAGCGGCAGTGTGCCGCAGCCCATCCGATGGCGGCGCGCACCGCTTCCGTGGCGTAGCCTTTTCCATGTGCGCCGGAAGTCAGGACCCAGCCCAGTTCGGGAATGCCCTGGATGGAAGGCTCGATTTCGCGCTTGAAATCGGCGAAACCGACATCTCCCAGGAAGTGGCCGGACTTGTCCTCGACGGCCCAATAGCCGTAGCCCACCCACGACCAGTGGCCCACGTAACGCAACAACCGAGTCCAGACCTCTTCGCCGGTGAACGCTCGCCCGCCGATGTAGCGAACTACCAGCGGGTCGGTCCACATGGCGAGGCAAGCGTCGAAATCGGTGACGCGGTGACCGCGCAGCCGCAGGCGTTCGGTCTCGATCAAGGGCGCGCTGGAGGGCGCCGGGGAAGAACTGGTCATGCTGTCAGCTTACAAGGAAGGCGGGGGGTTGGGCTCGTCTACATTTGCGCCTTGCCGCATCTATCTGAGAAACTGGCGTTTCATGTCCTTGAAGCCCTGGCTGCTCCTGCCCCTCGTGTTGGCCCCGATCGCCGAACCGCAGAGCATCACGCTTCCGACGAAAGAAATATTGTCGTACAACATCGAATGGCGTCTGATCTCCGCGGGGAAGGCGCGCATCGAGTTTAACCCGTCGCTGCAAATGCGGGCCCCCTCGCAGATTCTTTTTCACCTGGAATCGATCGGGCTGGTATCCAAGCTGTTCAAGGTGGAAGACGATTACACGGCACTTTTGAATCAGAGTCTGTGCACGCAGAACGTCGAGATGGCGGCACACGAAGGCACTCGGCGGCGTGAGACCAGGATCACCTTCAATGCGGACGGAAAAGCCACGTACCGCGAGCGCGACCTGGTGAAGAATGCGGTGTTGTCGCAGGAGACGGAAGTTCCGCCGTGCGTCCACGACGTGCTGGGCGGGCTGTACGCCTTGCGCGGATTGACGCTGGAGCCCGGCCATAGCGCCGAGATTCCGGTGAGCGACGGCAAGAAGAGCGCGATGGTGAAGGTGGAAGCGCAGGTGCGCGAGGAGATCAAGACGCCTGCGGGCGTCTTCAAAACGATTCGCTACGAAGTGTATTTGTTCAATAACGTGATCTACCGGCGTCCCGCGCATCTGACCCTGTGGTTGTCGGACGATCGCGCGAGATTGCCGGTGGAGATTCGCGTCAGGCTGCAGGTGACGATTGGTACGATTACGCTGCAGTTGGAGAAGCGCGAATAGTTCCGCTGTCGAGCTGTCGCCGCTTCCGCCTGACGGGGGCGGGTTCGGGACCGCTCGCGTAGTTGTCTCCCGGACATTGGCTACCCAAGGTTCAGCGAAGCGGCGAACATTCCAGGAGCCACACTCGTATTCAGGTTCCTGACGAGGTTCTTTCATGACGGCGTGTAGGAAACGAAGGCGGAGGCTGGCCGGGCACCTATCTGGATGTGAGCAGCGCAGTGGATCATTTGCGCGACATAGGGCCGCGATTCCATCTCGATCTCAACCGTGCCATCGTCATCGGCCATTCCTCGGGAGGTCAATTGGGCCTGTGGCTGGCTGCCCGGCGCAAGCTGGCGAAGGACAGCATCTTGTTCACCAGTTCACCGCTCTCTCTGAAGGGTGTCATCGTTATTGATGGGCCTCCGGATCTCGCAGCATTTCGTTCCATCGAGCAACCGATGTGCGGTGGGCCGGTCGTCACGAAGTTCATGGGCGGTGCACCTGCGGAGTTCCCCGGCCGTTATCGGGAAGGATCGGCAACAGGACAGCTGCCAATCGGTGTGAAACAGGAGTTTTTCACCCGAGCCAACCCTGCGCAGTTGAACGCGTTGGTCGAACAGTATGTTGAGGCGGCCGAGAAGGTGAGCGATCCAGTTCGCAGGTTTACTTTGCACGGGGAAAGCCACTTCGATGGGATCAACCCCCAAGCGCCAGGCTGGCAGGCCGTACTGGCAAGTGTGCGATGGTTGCTGCGCAACCCTTGATCGGTTTGGCACGCACAGAGCCTCAGTCCTGGCGGAGCGTCTTTACGGGGTCGATCTGCGCAGCCCGGCGAGCGGGCAGACACGCGGCGCACAAGGCAACGGCACACAATGTCGCAGCGGCGATGACGAAACTGGGCCAATCGCGCCCTTGCGCTTCGAATAGCAACGAACTGAGAAGACGGCTCGCGAATATCGACCCCAGAATTCCCATGCACAGGCCGGCGGCGGTCCACGGGGCGGCATGGCGGAGGAACAATCCGACGACCGACGCAGGCGTGGCGCCTAATGCCATCCGGATTCCTACTTCGCGAGTCCGCTGCATGACCAGAAACGCGATCACGCTGTAAATCCCGATGGCCGCGAGCACCAGGCCAGTGGCAGCGAATCCGGCCAGCAACATGGCGTCGAAGCGCGGACCGTCCGTGAGTTTCTGGAAGCGCGCCTGGATGGTTTCGATCTCCACGGGAAGTGTAGGATCCAACTCCGTAAAATCGGCGCGAAGAGCAGCCGCGACTGCTTGTGCGTCGAACGGGGAGCGTACCGTCACGATCCCACCGAGGACGCGCGAGCCGTCTCCGAAGATCTCATCGGGAACGTGCTTCCGGGCTACGTAATATTCGGGCTCGGGCGGCCGACTCAGGCCGCGATTGCGAATATCGCCACAGACTCCCACCACGGTGTGCCACTCGCCCTTCGCCGACCGAAGGATGTGGCGGCCGAGCGGATCCTGGCCGGGGAAGAGGCGTTGCGCGAGCGTCTGATTGATGATGATCGCGGAGGCGTTGGCCGAGCGGTCCTCTTCGTTGAAGGTGCGGCCGCGCAGAATGGGGATCCCGAGCGCTCCGAAGTAGCCGGGCGTGATGTAGCGCCAGGAGACTCCGCCGCCCACCCCCTCGGGCAGCCAGGGACGGCCTTCGACTGCGATTGCGGAGAAAGGCGTAGACATGCTTCCGCCCGGAGGGATGGTGTCGCTGATGGCGGCGATGGCGCCCGGCAGCCGGTTCAAACGCGCTTCCAGTCCTTCGTAGAACGCAAGCACACGGGCCTGGCGATACGACTTGCTCAGGACGAAGCGCGCCGACAGAGCGTGGTCGGGTTGGATGCCGAGCGGCACGTGCTCCATGCGCCACAGAGCGCGAACCAGAAGGCTCGCGCCACTCAACAGGAGGAGGGATGCGGCGATTTGCAGGGACACCAGTCCGTGCCGCAGGGCGCCGCGGAACCCCGCAATCGACCGGCCTCCGGAGAGGGCCTCCGCATCGGGGCGCTCGAGCGCGGGCGCCATGCCGAAGGCGAGACCCGCCAAAATGGAGACGGCCGCGGTGAAGAGCAAAACGCGCACATCCAGCGAGGCTTGATCGAGCCGAGTGATGCCGTTCGGCGCGATGGCGACAAAGAATCGCAAGAGGCCCCACGCGAGTCCACATCCGGCCGTGGCGCCTGCCACCGCCAGCAAGAGACTTTCGGTGAGGGTCTGGCGAATGAGGCGCGCGCGGCCGGCGCCCAAAGCATGACGCACCGCAAGTTCACGGCGCCGGCTGGCGGAGCGGGCCAGCAGAAGATTGGCAACGTTGGCACACGCCATCAGCAGCACCGTGCCGACGGCGACGAGAAGAGTCCAGGAGGCCGTGCGGACGTTGGCGATCTGGCGGTCGCGCAGCGGACGCACGACGAGGGACATGCCGGGCAGATATTCCTTGGGAATATGCGGTGTCTCTTCGGCAAACAGTGGCTGCAGGGCGGATTGTGCCTGCGCAATCGAGACTCCTGGTTTGAGACGCGCAAACGCGCGGACGACGCGCGTGGACTGGTCGGGGAGGAGCGCCACGGGCATCAGGAGATCGACCTGGCTCAGGTTGAAGAGCTCAAAATCGCGGGGCAGGATGCCGACCACAGTGACGGACTTATCGTCAATCAGAATGGCGCGGCCCACGATTCCCGAATCGCCGGCGAAGCGGCGCATCCAGAAGCCGTAAGTCAACAGTGCGACCGCGGGCGCATTGGGCACGTCTTCCGCTGCCGTAAAATTTCGTCCTGCCATTGGGCGGATGCCGAAGGTCGGCAGGAAGGCGGCGTCGACCAGAGCGCAGCTCAGACGAACGGGGTTGGATTCGGTCAGGTCGCATGGGGAGGAGAAGCCGAAGGCCGCCATGCTCAAGAATGGTGTCTGCTGGTCTTGCAGTCGCCGGTACGAAGGAACCATCAGGAATTCGTTGTTGTCCGCGTAAGGTGCGAGCATTCCCACCGAGACGAGGCGGTCTGAATCTGGGTACGGAAGCGCGCGGAACAGGATGCGGTCCACCACGCTGAATACGGCGGTGGACGCTCCGATTCCCAGGGCGACGGTGACGATCGCGGTGAGGGTGAACACGGGTGCGCGGCGGAAGGCGCGGAGGCCGTAGCGAACGTCCTGCCGGGCGGCCGTGCTCCAGGATGCGCGGTGGATGGCGCTCGTCTCTTCGGCGATGAGGGTGGGGTTTCCGAAACGCCTGCGGGCGTCCAACTGCGCACGCCCGGAAGGCAGGCCCGCGGAACGGTTCCATTCGGTCCGCATGTCGAGGTGAGATTGAATCTCGTCATGGATCTCCTGGTCGCGCGGAGGACGGAAAAGCGCCTTGAGCCAATTGGTCATACGAATTGGAGCACCTTTCCGACGCCTGCGGCGAGAGACGTCCATTTCTTCTCGGCATCCTCGAGGCGTTGGCGGCCCGCATCGGTAAGCGTATAGACGCGGGCGCGTCGTGCGTTGGAAGTTGTCTTCCACTCCGCCGTGACCAGGCCGGAGCGTTCCAGGCGGTGCAAGGCAGGATAGAGCGAGCCTTCTTCGACGCGCAAGAGGCCTTCGGAAGCGTTTTGGATGTGGAGAGTAATGCCGAACCCGTGGTTGGGGCCAAGGTGCAGAGTTTTCAGGACGAGGAGTTCGAGAGTACCTTGGAGGGAATCTGCCTGTCTTCCGTGCTGTACCATAGTTCCCTAGGGTAGAGAACTATGGTAGCACGGACTCAGGAGCGAACGTAGGAGGAAACTCTTGCCGATCTATGAACTGGAAGCCCTAGGCGGTTGCGCGGTAGGGCTGTTCGAGTACAGATTCGACGTGAAACTTGCGCGAGGTGACGCGGACCCCGATTTTTCCGCTTAAGCTGCGGACAATAAAGCCAGTTACGAGCAGCTCGATAGGGTAGAGGTCACCATATTTGGACGGCCAGTCGATGGTCATCTCGATGTGTGCGCCGACGGGTAGGGGGCGGCGGCAACGAAAACTCAAGCCGGTCGAGCTAAGGTCACAAGTATTTCCGGTGCCAGTTCGGGGCATGGTGCCCTTCTCGGCGACCTGGTAATGGAGAGGAAGGCGGAGTTCGTAGCGCCGGTTACGGCGGCGGTCGGTGGTAGTGATGTCCATGCGTTTCTCCAGGGCCTCTTCCTCCGAGTGCGCGGTAAGAGCATGAGCTGTTGGAAGAGCGCAGCTTATTAAAATTTCAATATCTTTGTGCAATTAGACGACCACCGCTAACCCTAAGCAAACTGTGGTTAACAAAAGTTATTAGGAGTACTTTTTACAGGGTCAAAAGTACATTCCTCCACGTTGGCTAATGTGGTTTTAGGAAGTTTCTTCTTGATGACGGCGGCAAAAATCGGCCTCTGGGGCGGTCAGAATGTAAACGCGATCTGGGTACGAACCCCATTGACATCGGCGATCCCCCGACGCATTAAACGATAGTACTCCAATTTGAAGGCCACCGATTCGTTTAGTTCATAGCGGAGTCCGGTAGAAGGCCCGTGGCGCAAGCCGATGCTCCCCCAAACCGGTTCATTCCGGGCGATGTTCAAATACTCGTACGAAAAATACGGCCGGTACTTGCCGAGGTTCTTGGAGAGCAACGAGTAGAACCCGGTGTTGTGATAAACCTGACTGGAGCCTTCGATGGCGTGGCGCATCACCAGCACCTCATTGGTGAACTCCATACCGGATGGATGGTAGGTCAGGTAGCCGTCCCAGATGGTTTCGGCGACCCTCGGCCCGACGGTGGGGTAGAGGCGATCGCCGTAGACGGAGAATCCGGTTTGGAAGCCCGGCACGCCGACGGGGCGGGCGAATGCGGCGAAATTGTAAGACTTTCGGGAGTTTTCATCCTGCTGAATCTGCACCGCTTCGGCTACCGACCCGGAGGTGGAATGGGAGGTCCGGCCGTTGCCTATTTCGGCCACCCAATGAAGGCCGAGCGGACCCGACGGAATCAGTCCGGTAGCCTGCGCGCCGACATTATGAGTCGGCAAAATACCACCCTGGTCTTCAAACGCGAAGAGAAACGGGCGATTGACGGTGGTCAGCAGCCAACTGGCGTGATGGTAGGCGGTGTTGTAGTAGCCGATCGAGGTGTGGTAACGGCCTGCGGTGAGCGTCAGGTAATCGCTGGGTGTGTAGGTGATCAGCATCCGTTCCAGGTCGGTGTGGAGTGTGTTGGTGGGATCGAATTCGAAGATGAGCTCGCCCAGGACGCTGACTTTGTCGGTGACCTTGCTGGTAATGAAGAGGTTGAATGCGCCATCGAGGAAGGTGCTGTGGGCGCCCTTCTGGTCGGAGTCGGTAAATCCGACATCGGAAAATCCGCGGAACTGCAGTCCTTCGGTCACTGGCAGGGTCACATTGTGCATTCCCGGCATCCCCATCATGTCGCCGGACGTGGCTTGCCGGCGCTCGGGAGGGGCGGGCGGAGCGGGAGTCTGTGCGGTGGGCGGCTGGACGGCGGGCGTAGCGGGTTGCGCGGCGGCTGCCGGCGGAACGGCGGCGCTGACGGTGGGCGCCCCTTTGAGTCGTTGCACTTCGGCTTCGAGGTCTTGCACGCGCTGCAGGAGCTGTTGGATGAGCTGATGATCGTCGCTGGAAGTGGCAGCGGGCTGCTGGCCCGACGCAACCGGGACGATCAGGAGTAACAGCGCAAGCAACGTTGGCTTCATGGGGGGCATCATGGGGTCGATCCTCAATGTCGAATGTCCGTGTTGTCGATTTCTCTGAGCCCGTTCTGTGAGCAACGGGGGCAAACCGTGCAAATTTGGACAGATTATAACAGGATAGGCGAAGCCGCAACTCTAAGGGACGAAGAAAAGGCAAAGCAAACCCGCGATGACACGGAGCCTGTCCAAAGGTTAGCGGTGGGGCAGGAAACCGGGTGAGGCGGTACTCTACAATGAGAGTATATGCACCGCCCTTCCCGCTTCGTCCACCTGATGCCGGTTTGTCTACTTTCAGGCGCCATACTGCTCTTCGCGCAGGATTGGAAAGCCAAAACGGATTTGCCGGGGGTCGATTTTGGCACGCTGGCGCCAGCGAAGAAGGCTACCGCGCTCAAGCTCTTACGCAATCGCGATTGCGCTTGCGGCTGCGGCATGAAGGTGGCGCAATGCCGGGTGGAGGATCCGGGTTGCGCGTACAGCAAGGGCCTGGCGGCGGAGATGGTGACGGCGATCAAGGAAGGAAAGAGCGAGACTGCGGCACTGGCGGCAGCGGAGAATTCCAAATGGGCGCATGTGCCCGAGCCCAAGCTGCTCGACGATCCGGTGGCCATCCCGACGGCTGGAGCGCCGGTTACCGGACCGGCGGACGCGCGCATCACCCTGGTGGAGTTTTCCGATTTCCAATGCCCCTACTGCGTGAAAGCCATTCACCAGTTGGATGCGGTTTTGAAGGCGTATCCCAAGCAAGTGAAACTGATCTTCAAGCAGTATCCGCTGGAATCGCATCCGCAGGCATCGATTTCCGCGGCCGCTGCACTCTCCGCGCATCAGCAGGGCAAAT
This sequence comes from Bryobacteraceae bacterium, assembly GCA_035295745.1. Lineage (GTDB taxonomy): Bacteria > Acidobacteriota > Terriglobia > Bryobacterales > Bryobacteraceae > JAIQFL01. Next base: position 215,712 of record DATGIL010000021.1, read on the forward strand.
TCTGGCAGATGCACGACGCCCTGTTCGCGAATCGGGAACGCTTGTCGCGGAGAACGATTCTGGAACTGGCGGGCGGTTTGGGGCTCGACATGAAGAAGTTCACGGCCGACCTGGATTCGCCCGAGACCAAGAAGACGGTTGCGCGCGACGTGGCGGACGGCGATAAGGCCGGCGTAGAAGGTACGCCCACAGTGTTCATCAACGGCCAGCGCTACAACGGTTCCTTGGAATTGCCCGCGATCAAGAAGGTGCTGGACGATAAGCTCAAGTAGCCCCGGGAGAATTAGAGCGTACTGAATTTTAAGCTGCGTTGCGCGGCGCGCGAGGCCCGTCGCCATGCTTCCCAGACGTTGCCAACGATTACGCCTCCCAGCAGATACCAGACCACTCCCGCCCATTCGAACAACGCATAGCTGACTGCCGCGACCAGCACGCCACAGATGATCTGGTCGGGATACTTCGCCGGCGAGGTCGGTGGATCGGTGAGAATGATGAACGCAAAGTAGAGCGCGGCTTCGACGTCCGGCGGGCGAAAGATTTCTGCTACCCACTGCGGGTCGCTGACAAATGAAGTGATCGTGAACAAAAGGAAATACGAGCCCAGAAACGCCAGCACCAACGGCATTTTGTTCACGCGATCGGCAATGTAGACGCCGGCCACGATCAGGACTGCCTGTAGAGGCAAGGGCACTTCGGCAAGCGCGCCCCACCAGCTTTGGCCGGAGTGAAAAACGTAGAAACCGGCGATGAGTGCCAGGGCTGCGGGATTGAAGAGGTTTGCGGTTCGCGAACGGAGCAGATATTTGCTGAGGACTGCGGCGACGGAGGTGATCGTCGTGGCGTACCAGGGCTCCTGTGCGCGCAGCACCATCGCCACGATCATCGCGGTGAGCACGGCCCCGCTGGGGAACTCCCACGAGCCCTTGCGCACACGCAGTATCACCGCATCGACGAGTGCGGAGCACAGGATCGCGATCAATATCCCAGGAGCAAGCGTCCGAATACCTTGACCCGGTGCTGCCAGAACAACCAGGATCGTCAGGATGATGGTGAGTTGCCCCTTCGGTGTGCGAAAAAAGGCGATGATCTTACGCCGCACCGCGCACACCTCGGGTTTCGTAGCGTTCCATGCCCGGTGTCACGATCAAACCGTCAACCCCCATGCGGGTGAGGAGTTCGATGCCGTCCCGCGGGCCAAGCACGAAGGCGGCAGTCGCCAAGGCGTCGGCCAGCATGGCGCCTCCCGCGACCACGGTGGCGCTGGCAACGCTCTGCGCCGTTCCCTCCGTGCGCGGATCGAGGATGTGAGGCCCGCGCTCGTAATCACCCGAAGTGCAGACGGCCTGGTTCGAGACGCGCAGCGTGTCGATCAGCTCGCCATGCCGGCGTGGATGGCGGATTCCCACAGTCCACGGTTCGCCAAGCGGGTTCAGCCCGCCGAGGTACAGGTCGCCGCCGGCATCGATGGCGAAATCGCGGAATGAGGCGAGTTCGCGTGCGGCGGCGTCCACCGCGAGTCCCTTGGCGACGGCTCCGAGGTCGAGGATCATGGGGCAGCGAAGCATGATGGTTCGTCGATCGGGGTCGAGATGCACATCGCGCCAGGTAGGACGCTCCGATACGGGCACAGCGGAGGCGAGGATTCTTCCTGTGCGGTGCTCGCGGTCGAAGCCGCGCGCGGCTATGCGATGTCCGACAGTCGGGTCGAAAGCGCCGTCGGTCTCTTCGGCCACGGCCATGGCGAACTGCACGGCCTCGAAGAGGATCGCGCTGGCCGGCACTGCCTCCCCGACGCGGGCGCAGAGTTGCATCAACTCGCTCTGCTCGTCGAAGCGGGTGCAACGCGCTTCGATCTCGTGAAACCAGGCGAAGGCATCGCCGATGGCGCCTTCCGCATCGCAACTGCCGGAAACCACCTGGATGGAGACGATGGTCCCCATGACGGCCTCGCTCCGGGCCGGCAGGCAGGCGGTCACTTGGCTTTGCTCAAGGCGTCCATCACGGCCCAGTAGAAGGCATTGGCGCTTTGCGTGGCGCCGGACACGTAATCGACTTCCGCGCTCTGGCGCTGCGGAACTTCGGGCGGAAGCATCCCGATGACGGAGCAGGAATAGCGGGTGCGGCATTGAGAGATAGATGCCGACTCGATGCGGCCGCCTTGGATTACAACAGATGCCTCGATGTCGCCGTGCCGCGAAGAGCCCCAACCGGTGTAGGTGCCGTCTTTCCACGATGGCGCGGCGGGCGCCGGAGTGGCTGCGGCTGGGGCAGGTGTAGGGGCAGGTGCGGGCGCTGCCGGCGGGTTGGGAGGCTCCGCTTTGGTCTCGGGAGGTGGTGCGTACGGTGACGGGACAGCGGCGGCTGCGGGTGCTTCGGGCTCCGGCGATGCAGTGGGCTCGACTTCGACGCGGCCCGGAGTTGCCGGAACGGGCTTCACCGGCGCGGCGACCACCGCCAACTTCACCGGTGCCTCGCGAGCCGCTGCGGGTTCTGGCGCGGCCGCCAGAGGAGATGAGGGTGGCGCTGTCGGAACCGGCATCTCGGCAGCAGGAGGAGGCGTGCGCAACGCGGCCTGAACTTCGAGCTTGTGAGCGGCCAAGCGCGTACGCGAAAACCCGGCGCTGTAGACGGCCAGAACCGCCGCGGAACCCAGCATCACTACGCGATTCGCGACCTTGGTTTTGGAGCCGCCTTGGGACATTTCTCCCTATTTTACAGATTGGCCGCCGGTCTGTCCTTAGAGGTCCGCGATTCGCACCAGTTGTTTGCCGATGTTCTCACCACGCAGCATTCCGAGAAACGCGGAAACGGCGTTCTCGATGCCCTCGGCGATCGTCTCGCGGTATTTCAGTTTTCCTTCGGTCACCCAGCGCGCCAGGTGCGGAAAGGCTTCCGCATAACGGGAGGCGTACTGGAAAACCAGGAAGCCTTGGACCTTGAGGGTCCACACCAGCACGAGAGGAAGCAGGCGCGGGCCCATTTCCGGCTTCTCCAAGTTGTACATGCTGATCTGACCGCACACCGAGACGCGGCCATGCGTATTCATCAGCGGAAAAACTGCGTCAGTGGTGGAGCCGCCCACGTTGTCGAAGTAGCAATCGATTCCCGAGGGACAGGTCTCCTTGAGTTTGGCGTGAACGTTCTCGGTCTTATAGTTGATGGCGGCGTCGAAGCCCAACTCTTCGCGAATCCAGCGGATCTTATCGTCGCCGCCGGCGATACCGACCACGCGGCAGCCGTGAATCCGCGCGATCTGGCCGACCGTCGAGCCCACCGCGCCGGCAGCTCCCGAGACGACCACGGTCTCGCCCGAGCGCGGCGCGCAGACATCGAGCAATCCGAAATAAGCCGTGAGGCCGGGCATGCCGAGGACGCCGAGCGACGTGGAGATCGGCGCCACGCGAGGGTCGACCTTCATCACACCGCGTCCGTCGGAGAGCGCGTATTGCTGCCAGCCGAACATGCCGGTGACGAATTCCCCTTCGGCAAATTGCGGGTGGCGGCTGGCGACGACCTTGCCCACCGCGCCGCCTCCCATCACTTCGTTCAGCTTCTGCGGCTCGGCGTAGCTGCGGGCATCGTTCATGCGCCCGCGCATGTAGGGATCGACTGAAAGGTAGGCGACGCGCACCAGGAATTGACCGTCGGCCGGTTCCGGGATCGGGCTCTCGGTGAGACGGAAGTCGGTGGGTTTCGGAAAACCCGTTGGCCGTGCGGCCAGGAGAACTTGCTGGTTGGTTCCGGGCATGCCTTCAGGGTAGCGCCGCAGAACCGCCGGCGGCGCAAAAAAAAGGAGCTCACTTCGCGGCGAGTGGCTCGCGAGGTGAGCTCCAGGCGCTTGCATTCGTCGCGGACCGGGTCAGACCCGGCAAGGTCCCGGGACGCGCGCTGCAAGTGTCAGGGCACCAACTTAGTGTTTGGCCTGGTAGATTTTCGCGCTCTGCACGTTTTGCTGGTGGTTGACCTGCGCGTGCTCGGCCGCGGTGAGCTTGCCGCCATTGGCGGTGCGATCGGCCTTCACTTCCTGGTTGATGGACTGAGCGCCCTTCTCCAACCGTGCGGTCTGTCCGGCGCTCAGTTTGCCGGAGGCGACGCCCTGGGCGATGCGCTGTTGCTGATTCACGCGACGGGCGCCGACTTCGGTGGTGGCCGGGGGCCGGGTGACGGAGTTGTGCTTGTCCGCGTAGATCTGCTTGCTCACCTGGTTCTGTTGCCCGTTAACGGTCTGCCGCTCCTGAGTGGTGAGTTTGCCGCCGTTCAGGGTGCGATCGGTATGCACTTCCTGGTTGATGGCGGCCTCTTTGGTCTCCAGGTTTCGGGTCTCACCGGCCGTTAACTGGCCGCTCCCGATGCCTTGGGCAACGCGTTGTTGCTGGTTCTCTTTGCGTTGATCGACTACGTTTTGCGCCGAAGCGGCCATCACCGCGACCGTCGCTGCCAATATCATGGTGCCGATGAGTTTCATTTTCTTCTCCTCCTCTGCGATTTCGGCTTTGCCTCGATCGCTCTGATCGACTAAGCACGAGAGAAGCGAGTAAGTTGCGATGGTGCGTCGTTAAAGTCTTTTCATGCCAGGGATGGGCCGGGTAGTCAGACGAGCGCGTGGTGCTCGATCCATGTACCGAAGAGAGGGACGGCGAGGCGGTCGTCGGGCGTGAGCAGATAGCGCTGAGCGAGCCATCGGCGGGCGAGTGGCTGTAGATCGCTGAGCGATTGTCCCCGGATCAAGCGGGCGAGCGCCTCGTGTGCGGGCGGGGGCGCGCTTCGAAAGGCATCTCGAAAGTAGGACTCGGCCCACTCGATGGCGCGGGGGCTCACGGCCTGAACGTCATCGATTGTGGCTGACGTGCGCCTGTCGTCATTCAAGCGGGTGACCAGCAGCGATCCGAAGACCTGGAGCAGGAACGGCTGTCCGCCAGTTTGGCGGTAGACTTCTTCTGCGACGATGACGGGAATGGCTTCGGAGGGGAACTCTGGAGACGGCTCTGATAGTAGCCCGACGGAGGTGGCTCGGTCCAGAAACGGGAGCTTGATCTGACGGGCGCTGATGAAGTGGTCGTCCCAGACGCCGTCCAGTTCATCGAACGGCGCAGCGCCGGAGACGAGCAGTCTTACGCCACGCCGATGCTGAATGGTGGCGCGGAACAGTCCCATCAACTGCAGAAACTCCTGCCGGTTCCCGGGGAAGAGGTCTTCGAGGCGCTCGAACTCATCAATGGTGATGAGGACACGGCGACCGCCGGGAAGTTGGTCGAGATGGTCAAGCCACACGGCTGCGGCTTCCATCGGCGGGCCATCGGGAAGCGGTGGAAGATCGACGCGGCGGTCCCGCTTCGCCTGAAGACGGGCCTGTTCGGCCAGCTTGCTCCAGAACGCACCCGCGGATGCGATGGGATGCGCCTGGATGTCGAAGAACACGCAGACGGTATCTGGCAGCAGGCGCGGAAGCATCTTGAGGAGCGAGGTCTTTCCCGCACGCCTCGGCGCGAGGAGTTGCAGGGACGCGCTGCGTCTGGTGTCCGACAGAATATCTTCGATATCGCGGACAGCTACTTCGCGGCCTCGAAAGAGTTCGGGCCCTTCAGAGTCCGACAACGGATCGCCAGCACGGAAAGGGTTGAGGATCAGGCCCTCAGCGTCTTTCTCGGCAGTGGTACGCATCTCTTGGGCGACTTCGCGAAGTGCACGCAATGGCTCCTCGAAGGGTTGGGTGAAGACATCGCGATGGGAGCGTAGTTGATTGTCAAGCGCATTCGCCTGCTCCGCGAAGCTCTTGAGGTGCCTCAGGCGGTGATGTGGGTTGAAGACGGCCTGTGCGGCTGTCAGGTAGCGCGCCGCCTCGCTGAAGCCGAGAAGCACCGCATCGGCGCCTTGAATTCCTGGTAGCCAAATCCCGCGTAGTTCCTGGATGCCCTGGAAATCGTTCGCTGCCGCCATGCGAGTGATCTCTCGTGCCCGGAGTTCGGCCTCCACTCTGCGGCCGGTGCGGCGTTGACCGGGGACGATCGAGCAAGCTTCCAATACGCGCCTGGTAAGCCCGGGATCCGCGCCCGCTTCGGCCATGATGTGGCCTCGCAAGAGTGGAATTGGCAGATAGCACAGTTCGTGATAGAGAACCGGAGCCCAGTGCAGGGATCGGCGGCCGAAGGCGGCGCTCCGGAGGCGGGCGGCGAGTTCCCAGATTGATTCGAACAAAAAAACTGGAACCCGGAAAAAGCCGGCAACGAAAGCCACACCAGCAGCCACTCCAAAAGTCACGCCGCCAGCCACGCCAAAAGTCACGCCGCCAGCCACGCCAAAAGCCACGCCCAAAGCCACGCCAAAAGCCACGCCAAAAGCGACGCCCAGGGCCACGCCACGAGCCACGCCAGCAGCCACGCCATAAGCCACGCCTCCAGCCACGCCCAGAGCCACGCCAAAGGCCATGCCGGAAGCGACGCCCAAGGCCACGCCACCAGCCACGCCCACAGCCACGCCAAAAGCCACGCCCAAAGCCACGCCACCAGCCACGCCACCAGCCACGCCAAAAGCCACGCCAATGGCTACCAGTTGCCAACTAACGTGCACCCCTGTCGCGGCGAGGATCGCCAAAAATGCTACAGACGTGGCGGGAGCGAAAATGAGAGACATCTGGGCGGACCGCAAGACCCACCAGTCTTCCTGTTCAGTGCGACGACGCCGGAGGATTCTCCACAACGACTCGTCGGGATCAACTCCCAAGCTACGAAGCTGGCGGTGTAGTGTGATCGGCTGCATGAAGAAGAGCCACAGGAATCGCCAAAAACCCGGAAGATCCTCACTCACGCCCAATCTCTCCTCGCAGCCAGGCGGCGAACACCTCGCCGAAAGGCTTGCCCTCGTCCGTTAACAACCCACGCTGGCGTAGCACCCCCATCGCGGGAGGAACGCCCCGCGCGGCGTCGCGCAGAGGCATTCGCCAAGCTGCCGGCATAGCCTTCCACATCTGACGGAAGTGCATCGCGGCCTGTCGTTGAAAGTCGACGAGAGCAGTGTCCGGCCCCGCCGCCTCGACCAGGCACCAGCCGAACAACTGCAGGAAGTAGCAGTGCCGCCCGCACCATCGGCGCATCAGGTCGGCATCGCCCGGTCCCAGTTGGTCCGCTCCGATCCGGATCGTGGCCTCGTCGCCATCCACCTCCAGCAGGCCGACGACAGCCGTTTCCATTCGATTGGTGATCGGCGACACCTTATTGTTCTGCGCGAAGACTTCATCGGGAGCCTCACGCGAGGAGAATACCAGGCACACACGACCCAACAGGTCGCGGAGTCGATCGAAGAAGCGGACGTCACAGGTCTGCACAACGGACTCCACCTCGTCGACCAGGACCACCGGCGGAAGACCCGATGCGGAGACGGCATCGATCCAAGCCGTAAGCCGATCGGCGGCCTCGTCCGCGCTCTCAGGTGAGTCCAGACCCGTAACGGTCTCGACAAACTGAGCTGCGGAAACACCGGCGGGACCTTGCCCGGAGACCAGCTTCACCACCACGCCGCGATCGCGCAACCGCTTCTCCCAGGCTGCCAGGATGGTGGTTTTTCCGATGCGCCAATCGCCCACTAGCCACATGCTGCGGCGTTCATCAAATGCGGCTTCGAGGCGGCGCAACAGACCCGCGCGCCCGAAGCAGTGTTCGGGACGCGGCGTCCAGGGACTGAACGGATTCGGCTTGCGGCGTACGGACGCCCCGAACGTCCAAGTGATGCGCCCCGCCTGGCTCTCGCGATAGAGGCTGTTGTCGTCGAACCAATGACCGCCGCGCGGAGAGAAGGACCGGAAACGCAGTGTCGCTTCCATCGGGCGCAGATTCGAATCCAGTTCCAGCCGGACGAATTGGCACGAGTTGCCGTAGGTGTCGGCGAGACCGCCCTCATACAGCGAGCCGGCGGCCAGTTCGCGAAGCCGGCGGTCCGGATCGATCCAGTCCACCACTTCGGTCTGATGGAGATGGCCTCGAAGCACGAGGTCGGCGCGATCGCTCAGGAGGCGTTTGACGGAGGCACCATCGGCCAGTTCATGCAGCGGATGATGCATCAGGACGATGCGCAGGCCGCGGAGCGGATCGCCGCGATCGTCCGTCAGGTGGCGACCCAGTTGGTTCTCGGTGAGGAGCAGGCGGCCAGCATCCGCCTCGTCGCCACAGAGCCACGCCGTATCGAGGCCGGCGATGTGGATCGGCGAGGGCCATCCGGGAAGGAGTACGGATGATCGATACCCCAATCCCTCGGGCACGAGTTCGGGTCGTGCGAGTTCGTCCTTCACCCACGCACGGTAGGCCTGTTCCCGCTCGAGGATCGCGACCTTCCAGGAATCCTCGAAGCCCAGAGGCGGCCGTGCCGAGATGCCGTTCATCCAACGGGACACGCCCAGCAGGTCGGTAGTCGCGGCCAGGTGCCACCGCATCGACTCCCAGACTCCCTTCTGAGCGTAGCGGCCGATGTCGTGATTGCCGGGGATAACGAAAAGCCGGTCGGACGAGATGCCGAGTTCTTCGCGCAGCGCGGCCAGGAAATCTGTGACCTCGGCGTACTCCTCGGGCTTGCCGGACTGCGCGGCATCGCCGGTGAAGAAGACGAAGTCGATGCGGCCTTCTTCGGCGAGCAGGGTCTCCAGATTACGAAGCCAGGCATCGCCCAGGACCCGCCTCCGGCGCCATGGCTCCTTTTCTTCGGGACCCTTTGCGTGGAGGTCAGAGATGTGCAGGAACTGGAGGCGGTAGGAACCGAACGCCATTCCCCCACTCTACTGCAACAGCTTCTTCAACGCCCCTACAATCTTCGGCCAACTGGGCGATTCGGGGGAGCATAACTCGTGATGCGCGATTTGCGGGACGCGAATAATTTCCACCGAATCTCCGCTCTTCTTCGCCTTCACCTCGTAGTCTTCGAAGAGCTTCTCGGGGACGATCGTGTCCTCTTCACCCCACACCAGCACTTGCGGGGTACCAAGCGGAAGCAGCTCGATAGGTGAGGCTGCTGCATATCGCGCCGGCTGTTGCGCAGCAGTGCCGCCCATGACGCGGAGCCCGCCTTCGGCACAACCTTGCGGACCGCGCTCGGCATAGGCGCGCATATCGGCGATGCCCGCCAGCGAGACCACTCCGCGCAGCGGCAGCGGATTGGCGGTATGCAGAGGACTCTCCGTGGGAATGCGGCGCCGGCCTCCGGTCCAGAGGGCCAGTTGGCCGCCCGCGGAGTGTCCCATCACGACGACGCGGCTGAGGTCCAAATGATACTGGCCCGCCGATTCCCGCAGGGCATCGACGCCTTTGGCGACATCCTGAAAGGTGCCGGGCCAGGCGCCTCCTTCTTCATGCGCTCGCCGGTATTCCAGATTCCATGTGGCCCAGCCTTCTTTCGTCAGGGCCGAAGCTAATGGGGCTGTGTATGCGACGTCGGCGTACTGCACCCAACATCCTCCGTGGAGAACCACGACCACAGGGAACGGCCCCTTCGTCGCAGGCAGTCTCAATTCGGCGAATTGCTGTGGCGCCTGACCATAAGAAATCTTCGTGGTGGGAGGTTGAGAAGGGAGCATGGGAATGTCTCCGGCACCGAGCCGGCGCGTCTGGCAGGAGAGCTTGGCGGTGAGCACCAATGCCATGGCGCCGCAGGCCAGGATGCCGACACGCCGAAGCCCGAGAGGTTGCATGATTAGAACTCGACCACTGGTGTGGCCTGGTCCGCTCCCACTCGGCCGATCGTGATTTCCGCCTTGAAGTAGTTTTCGCCGCGTATCTTGCAATCCGCCAGACGACGGAGCATCGCGATCTGGCCGATGTGGGTGAGCGCGTCAGCGATCGGCCCTTGAAACAACTGCGCGGCCGGATAGCCGAGCGGCTCGCCGGAGCTGAGCCTCTGATCGAAGGCATGGAGCGCGGCGTGGAAGCGTGTCACCTCCTGATCCCACGGCAGCGGAGGCGCTTCGTGCCACTTGTGTTTGCCGTCGGCAAGACTGAGCGCCCAATCGAAGAGGTCGCCCATGTGCGCCAGGATCTCGATCGGCGTACGCCCACCCGGTTGCACCTGGAAGTGCGCGAATTCGGCCGGCGCATTCTGTAGAGCCTTGTTGGCGCGGTACGCCACAGTGGCGACGGTGTGTCGAAGCAGGTCATCCATCAGTTCCTCCCAAAATCGATAAATCCGCGCTGCGGATCGACGGCCAGCAGGGTGACGGGGATGCGATCGCCGACGTCGAGTCCGTGCTCGCCGTGCATAAGGCGGCCTTCCACCGGCGGGTCGATCACGCGCACGAACACGCCCTTTGGAGTCACGCCGGTTACGACGGCGGAGAACGATTGTCCGACGCGGGGCAGGAGGCCCACCGCGCAGACGCGCTTGTTCATGTCGCGCTGCACCTTGCGCGCGGCGTCTTCCTTCAATGTGCAATTGCGCGCGATGGCTGCCAACTCGTCATCGGAATAAGGCGCGGGTCCGCCGAGCCCTTTGAGCAGGCGCTGCGTCACGATGTCCGCGAAACGGCGATTGGGCGCGGTGGAATGTGTGTAGTCTTGCGCGGCCAGGCCAAAATGGCCCTGCTCGGTGTCGCCCTTGCGGCTGAGAACGTATTCGCCGGGGCCCATCAGTTTCAGCACCGACAGCGAGATGTCGGGGTAGTGTACGGGATCGGCTTGTTTGCGGCGTACCAGAAAGGCATTCAGGGCTCCCGAATCGGGATCGGGAGGGAGTTTCTCGCCATAGTGCCCGGCGAGTTCCACGATGCGCGGCCAACGTTCGGGAGCTTTGACGATACGGCGAATGGAGGAGACCCCGGCATCCCGGAGAGTGCGCGCCATCACCTCGTTGGCGCCGATCATGAAGTCTTCAATCAGTCTGGATGCGCGATTCTGGCGGCGAGCGGTGACGTCGCGGACCTGGCCATCGGAAATCACGGGCTGCGTCTCGACGCGATCGAAGCTGAGAGCGCCCAGGCGTCCGCGCGCGGCGCGCAGTAAGTGAGCCGCTTCGTTCTGGAGTTGGAGCTGTGCCTGCAGGTCCGATGACGCGGCCACCTTCGGTGGCGGAGCGCCCGTACCCTCAAGCCACGGACCGACCGCGTTGTAGGTGAGCTGGGCGTGATTGCGGGTGATGGCGCGGTAAATGCGGGTATCGGCAATGTTGCCGTCGGCGGTCACTACCATGTCGATAACGACGGAGGCGCGATCGCCATTCTCCTGGAGAGAAGTGAGGTCGGTGGAGAGGCGTTCGGGCAACATCGGGAACGTCCGGACGCCGGCGTAGACAGTGGTGGTCTCGTGCGAGGCGTGGACGTCAATGGGGGTGCCCTTGGGAACTGCCGCGTCAACGTCCGCGATACCAACGAGCACGCGAATGCCTTGGGGAGTACGTTCGGCCCACTCGACTTGGTCGAGGTCGCGGGAGTCGTCATTGTCGATGGACGACCAGAGGAGTCCGGTGAGGTCTTGCAGGCTGCGGTCGGGCTCGGAACGGATGGTATCGAGCTGCTGCTCCGCATCGGGAGGAAAGTCGGGAGAGAACCCACGATCGAGCATCTCCTGACGGGCGGCGGCTACGAGGTTAAAGCCGTTATGGGCCATGTTCTCTGAGGGTAACACGGGCTTTCTGACGGGCTTCGGGCGCCCACGTGGAGCGGGTTACCGACCTGGTGAATGGGCGACATTCACCGGTTTGAATGAAAGGGATGATGGAGTTTGTCTTTCTTGACAGTCGATCCGAGTTTGCCGACATCCAGACGCACCTTTGGTCTTTCGCATTGGTTACTGCGTCAGCAGGATTTATCCCGTTACCCCAAGGTAAAATGTCAGCATAAGTGTTCCACAGCCGCCGACCTTCATTGGACATTTAGCGTGGTCATATTCGATAGCTTGCCATCCGCCACCACGTAGACGCTTACCTCACCCATACCAGCCAGGCTCGCGGGGAGCGCTACGTTCACTTGGTCGAGGCCTTCATATTGACCCTGCGCACCCGCATATTGCAACGGCGCCGGCTGGCCCGCGATGTAGACCTGAACTGTTCCCGCACCCCGAATTCCCGTCCCATACAGGGAGACATACACGGCGCCGGGAGTGCTTCCCAGGCTGAGCGCCGAAGAGAGACAACTGATCGGTACTGCGCTCTGGCAGGAAAAGACACTGAGCGGCGTGACAGCTCCGGAAACCGATACGCGCTCGGCTAGCGCAGCGGCCACGCCGGCGCCATTTCCGTTCGCCGAGTAGAGACCGGGCGAGACCGCCGCCACGGTGAGCGATCCGCTGAGAACCGTCGCAGCGCCGCGCGTCACTTTCACGGATGCGGCCCCTTGAGCGACCCCGCTGGGGATCAGAAAGCTGGCCTGTCCGGGAGATACGTAATAAAGGGGAGCAGCGCTGGCCGTTCCTTTGCTATCTGTGATCGTGATGGCCGTATCGCCCAGGGTCACTGGCAGCGTTTGGCCAGACGCGGTGATGATCTGGGACGCGAAACCGGAACCGAATGCGGTCACAAGTTGCTGGGGCGCCACCGGTCCCGGCTGGTAACTGGCCGAATTCACGAACGACGCCACAGGCGGGGTGGTGAGATCGGCGCGCAATACGCTATAGGGAGGCACCCTGATGGGGTTGGCGGAACTCGCGGTCTGAATCGAAATCGTATTCTTACTGGTTGAGGTGTTCGACGTGCTGGGATCGGCTGCAGTGATGAACTGTAAGGGAAACGTCCCAGTGGCTGCCGCGCCGTTGATGCGGACCGTCACCTGGTGCGACGTGGCGCTCTTGTTGGTGAGGACCACGGACAATCCTCCCTGTGCGTTGGTGTAACTCATCGCGTAAAGCGCCGGAATGGGCTCCATCCCTGTGGCCGGAATCGTTGCGCCGCCGGTGACCACAGTCTGGTTCGATTGAACCGCGTGGTTGATGACACCGTTCAGTACAGCAGTTCCGAGGGCTTGCGCGGCGACGTAGAATCCGAAGTTCAGCGACAGCGTGTTGATGGGCATGCCGGCGGCGGCCGCTGTCTCCACGTCGGAGGAATGATTGTTGGAGGCCAAAACACCGGCGTTGTGGGAGATTTCACTGGGCCCCACGTGCAGCACCGCGGGGATAGTGGACATGCGCATGATGTATTCCGCCGAATAGATTCCTCCCCATACGGTGCCGCAGGTGATCGACGAAGCTCCGGTGGCGGCGTCGTTGGGTATGGAGGGATCGAACTCGGTATTGAGAAACCGGACGCCCGAAGGGCCGATCGGGTTGAGGGCGGTAATCACCGCACTGCTCCGGGTAACCAACTCCGCGCTTTCGTCCGCCATCCATTGGGCGAAATTTCCGGTGCTCTGGGCGGGATAGTGATGAAAGGTGATCGCGTCCCAATACTTATTGGGATATGCTGCCATGGCGACATTCCATGCATTGGTAGCGGCTCCTGCATGGGCCTGATCGGTGACGAAGACGGCCACGATGGCGTTGGGAAGCACCCCTTTGATGGCGTCGCGATACGGCTTCATGGCGTCCAGATAGGCGGTTGCCGTGGCCCAGAAAGTGGGATAGAGATACGGCTCGTTAGACAACTCCCACGCTGCCACCTGAATATTGTTGGCTTTGACGTAAGCCGCCAGTTGGCCGGCGGATACGGCCGTGTCGGTGTATCCATTAACGCAAATGATGAGGGGCGCGCCCAACAGGTTGGCTCGACTGGCGGCGTCGATGAGCTTCGCGCCCCCTCTTCCCGACACCAGAGCGATCACCGTGGGATCGGTGCCGACACCCGAAGTGGCTGGGAATTGCGCATACCAGTCCATGTCGTCCTCGCCGGTTTGCCAGTTATAGATATCGCTGGAGGTCCCGCCAGGAAAGCGCACCCAGCCGAATTCGAGGGGTGCCGCCAGGGCATTGAAGTGGTAATCCCAATACTCAATAGGTACGCCGAGGTCGGCGCTGACACCGGAGAACCCCGATGCGATGGGGGTGGTCACAGCGGTGTTTATATCGATGGAAGCAGGGACGGGGGCGGTGGTCTGTGCGAGCGCCGGTATCGGAGGTGTGGCCAGAAGGGCCGTGCCGAGCAGATAGAACCATCCGTGGAACGGTTTTCGATACAGCGGCCAATGGAGGGTTGATCGCCGGCAAGCAGACATTTGCGGTTATTCTAGCATCGTGCGAATTGGTCCCAAGGTGATCCCGAACCCGACGTTCTGAGCAACGAGCCTCCGGTTTGCGAAGCGGTTACCGAAATTTCGGCCTGGCTGCGAAAGCGCCACAGGTTGAAAGGTACCGAAAGAACAATTGCCGAGTAGCCATCTCGCAAAGTACGCAGTTTCAGAAGTCCGCCGACGTATCGCCAGATCGCTTGCTTACGCGCGCGGCTCGCAACGAAGACACGACCGTATCAACGAAACGAGGTACTCAATAGTGGTTGTGCGCTATACGGCAGTTCCGGCGGACGAAAGACGGGCTGCGGGAACCAATTCCTTACGTCGACGCTTATTGCTCACCGATCTTCTTCGGGGGGGCTACTGCAGCTTACCGCGGCCTTCGACTTTCCAGATCTCCTCTACCGTGTCGCCGCGAATGCCGTACATCTGCTCGTGCAGATTTACCGCGACACAGATATGATTCGGAACGATGTGTACGCGATCGCCGATGGCGAAGGTCCGCTCAGCCCTGGAGACGTCGATGTATCCGTGCTCCTCGTTCATTTTGTGGAAGCGCGCGCCGGGCGCTTCCACTATGTGACCGAACGTCACTTCCGTGGAGTTCGCCAGCCGGTCGGAGGAGAAGGTCTTGGATCCGCCATCCACGATCATTTGCCCGGGGCGAGCCGTCGAAACCACCGTCGCGAGTACGGTCGCCGCACAGTCTTCAGGACCACACCCGCCGCTTCGAACGGTGTTGACGTCGTTGTAGACATAAGTGCCGGGACGGATCTCGGTGAGGCCTGGCAGTTCATGAGAATGGTAGAGCGTGGGAGTGGATCCGCCGCTCACGATCTTCACGGGAATGCCCGCATTTCGGAAATCCGAAAGAATGGAGCAGAGCAGCTCGCCGACCTGGCGGAGGGCACGGAGTCCGGTCTCGTTGAGGTCCTTGACTTGCCCCGGATAGAAGGTGATGCCTTCAAAAGAAAGATTCGGCAGTTTCCGAATCGCCTGCGCAAGCTGGAGCAGTGGCTCGCCGGGCGACACGCCGACGCGTCCGAGGCCCACGTCGACTTCGGCGAGCACTCCGACTTCAATCTGCGCGGAGTGCGCGGCCTCGGAAAGTTGACGGGCGGCTGCCTCGCTGTCGAGCGCCACCGTAACACGGGTGCGCCGGGCGACGGCCATCAGACGTTCGAGCTTGGTGTGCCCGATGATGGGAAAGGCCACCAGCAAATCCGCCGGTTCCGCTCCCAGCATCACTTCGGCCTCGGAGACTTTGGCGACGGTCAAGCCGGCAGCGCCTTCGGCCAACTGGCGGCGGCCGATGCGGGTGGACTTGTGCGTCTTGGTGTGCGGCCGGAGGCGAAGGCCGTGCTGCCTGGTGTAGCCGGCCACGCGATGAAGATTTGCTTCCAGAATGTCGAGGTCGACGACCAGAGCGGGCGTATCGATTTCCGAAACGTGCATACCAACAGGATATGATGAATGCCATGTTGGGGAATTCGAAACTGACGCGACGATCGTTGCTGAGCCTTCCGTTGCTCGCCGCGCCGCTTGCGGCCCTGCAGGAGAACCAGCCCGCGGCGCAGCGATACTTCACCGACGTAGTGCTGGTCAACCAGTTTGGACAGCCCATGCGATTCTATTCCGACTTGCTTAAGGATCACGTTGTGGTGATCAACGCGTTCTTCAGCGCGTGCAAGGACAGTTGCCCCATGATGGCCGGTACCTACTCGAAGCTGCAGGACGTGCTCGGTTTGCATCTCGGCAAAGATGCGTACCTGATTTCGATTTCCGTCGATAGTGAATCGGATACACCGGAAAAGCTCAAGGAATATGGGGAGCGCTTCCACGCTCGCCCGGGCTGGTTTTTTCTGACGGGGAAAAAGGAGAACGTGGAGTTCGCGCTCACGAAGGTCGGATTGAAGCCTCCGCGCAAGGAGGATCATCTGTCGGTCTTTATGGTCGGCAACCTGGCCACGGGTTTATGGAAAAAAGCGTTCGGCCTCGCCAGCGCCGGCGAAGTCGCCAAGGTCGTAGAAAGCGTTCTCAAGGATCGGGGTTGATTCGATGTTATACTGCTGTTTTATGGCGTTCGGCGCGGCACATCATCATCACCACCATACGTCCCAAGCGCGCCGGGCAACGCTCTGATCTCCATCAAACCGAAATTGGAAAGGACGCCCGCCGCAGTACTGGCGGGCTTTTTGTTTTGTATTCACAATGAATTTGGATTTCCAAAAATCTGACGGTCTGGTAACGGCTGTCATCCAAGATCACGCCTCGGGCCGCGTCCTGATGGTGGGATACATGAACGAGGAAGCGTTCCGCCGTACCATCGAGACGGGATACGTCACGTTTTACAGCCGTTCACGCCAAAAGCTCTGGATGAAGGGCGAGAGTTCGGGTCACCGTCTGGTGGTGAAGCAGATCTCCACTGATTGCGATCAGGACGCCGTGCTAGTGCAGGTGGAGTCTCTCGGACCGGGCGTCTGCCACGAGGGCTACGAGAGCTGCTTCTTCCGCCGCCTGGAAGATG
>DATGIL010000022.1:0-331665 GCA_035295745.1 Bryobacteraceae bacterium
GAGGAGCTTGGATCGGACACCTTCGAGGTCGGAGAGGGAATCGGGCATCGCAGCCTCTTTCTGAGAGTATATATACGCTCAGAAATATCCCATAAACACGGGCCCGGTGCAACTCGCCACTTTTATGTCGCGCACCCAGCACGTATTTGCGTATTGACAGCCTCTTTATATTCGTGGTACATCTGATCAACCACCTATCCAGATTCGCTCTGTGACGCGAATCTTCCATACGTTCTGCTCGTTTCTGTCCCGAGTCGGACATCAAGCCAAGTAGGCATTCCCAAGGAACCGAATCGCAAACCCAAAGGGGAAGGGTACGCACGGAAAAAGGGGTGTCGACAGATGTTCAACGCTTTCGCAAGGACTATCGCCGTATTCAGCTTGTTTCTCACGCCCGCAGCTTTTGGGCAATCGACCTTTGGTGAATTCGTGGGGACCGTTCACGATCCCGCGGGCGCCGTGGTGACTTCATGCATCGTCAGGGTACGCAACATGGGCACGTCCGCCATGCGCTCGACGCTCACCGATAGCACCGGCGGCTACACGCTCACCAACATGGAGCCCGGCGAGTACGAAATCACTATGACCGCGCCTGGCTTTGAGCCCGTGAAGTTTCCCGTGGTCACGCTCATGGCGCGGCAGACCATACGCCAGGATGGCAACCTCTCGCTCGCGGCGCAATCGCAGAGCGTCAACGTCAGCGCGGCGATGGAGGCGCCCATCAACACCGAGGTCTCCAACATCGCCGAGACCAAGGTAGGACGTGAGTTGACCGACCTGCCGGTGGCCATCTTCTCCCGCGCGAGCGGCTCTACCAGCGCGATCACGACTTTGACGACGCAACCGGGCGTGGAGACCGACGCGAGCGGCAACCTCTCGGTGGCCGGCGCGAAACCGAGCATGCTCACGTCGAGCCTGGATGGCATCAGCACCATCAGCCCGAAAGGCAGTGCGCCGATCAGCGAGTTGTTTCCGTCGTTCGATTCCATCGCCGAGATCCGCGTGAGCGAGATCAATAACACCGCGGAATTTGGCGGGGTCAGCGACATCACCACTATCTCGAAGAGCGGCACCAACGCGCTGCATGGCGGGCTCTACGAGAACAACCAGACTTCGGCGCTGGACGCACGCAACACCTTCGCAGCCGCGGTTCCGAAGCTGACCCTGAACGACTTTGGGGTCTTCGTGGGAGGCCCGGTGATGGTGCCGAAGGTGTATCGCGGCAAGGACCGCACGTTCTTCTTCGCCAGCTACGAAGGACTACGCCGCCCCAACCAGGCGATTGTCATCGACAGCGTTCCCACGGCAGCCATGCGCATTGGCGATCTCTCGGCGTACCTGCCGAAGACGGTGGTGAAAGATCCGCTGGCGTCGGGCACGCCGTTTCCCAACAATCAAATCCCGGCCAGCCGCATCGCGCCACTCTCCGCCGGCGTGCTGCAGTACTTCTATCCACTGCCGAATTACGGCGCGGCCAACGCGATCACCAACAACTACGAGACGGCGTTCCCAACACCCATCAGTAGCAATCAGGGCGACATTCGCCTGGACCAGAACATAACCTCGAAACAGACCATCTTCGCGCGTATGACCTACAAGCGCCGCGAGACGATCAGCGCGCCCACCGGCTCGGTAAACCTCGGCGGCGGCGACGCATTGGAAAACGATTACGGCTTCACGGTGGCCTACAATTACCTGATCACGTCGCGTCTCATCAACGAGGCGCGTGCCGGCTACACCGGCGTCAACACCGGCACCAACTATGCATACACGGCGGCCGGCATCCAGCAGGCGCTCGGTTTGCAACTGGCCGGTCCGCCTCCGCCCGGTGCGGCATCGCCGAGTTTCTCGATCACCGGCTTCACGGGCACCACGGGAGGCACCACCTCCATTTCGCGCACCAATACACGACAGATCCTCGACAATCTGACGTGGACGCGGGGACGCCATACGGTGAAGATCGGGGGCGACTATCGTCACCTCACCGGGCTCTACACGAATGTGTTCGCGAGCAGCCGCATGGGGTCGTATTCGTTCAACAATTCGGTGACGAGTTCCCTCATCGGCAGCCCGATGGGCGCGTTTCTGCTGGGCATTCCGGACAGCTCGGGAATGGCCACGGTGCTCAATCCCGATACTGACGGGTACGCAAATCACTACGCTGCCTACGCGCAGGACGACTGGAAGGTGACGCAGAACCTGACCCTCAACTTCGGCTTGCGCTACGAATATCACCCGGCATTCCGCGATCACTACAACAACACCGCGAATTTACTGCTGAACTACAATTCCATCCAGAACGGTACGCCGATCCACGGCGCGGTGGTGATTCCGGATGCGGCGGTGAAGCTGGTGAACCCCGCGTTCGCGGAATCGATTGCCCCCACGCCGATCCTGACGGCGAGTCAGGCTGGCATGCCGCAGAGCCTGCGTTACTCGGAGAAATTCGACTTTGCACCGCGCGTCGGCTTCGCGTGGCGCGTGAATAACAAGACGGTGGTACGGGGCGGGTACGGCAAGTTCATCGAGTCGGAACTGGGCAGCCTGATCAACGCGGCCTGGGCGGTGGAGGCCAGTGACGTCGCCAAATTCACGAACCAGATCGTGAGCGGCAAGCCGTTGTATAGCTTCCCCTATGCGCTTCCGGCGGACTTGGCGCAGCCCGGGTCGCAGGTGTTCGACCTGGCGGGCGACATCCACTACAAAGATCCGTACGTGCAGCAGTGGAACGTTACGGTGGAGCGCGACTTGGGCTTTCAGACCGGCCTCCGCGTTTCCTACGATGGAAGCCATGGCACAGATCTGGGCGTCACCACAAACCCCGACCAGGTGCCGGCGAACACGGTGGGCTTCTCCGCTGCATCGAAAGCGGCACCCTACCCGCTGCTGGCTCAGATCGTGTACCTGACAAACGCCGCCCGCAGCAACTACAATGCACTTACGGTAGCTTTGAATAAGCGCATGTCGAGGGGCCTGCAATTCCAGGTGAGTTACAACCACGCCAAAAACCTGTCGAATGGCGGCGGCTACGCACCCACCGGTTTTGCCAGCGAGAGCGGCGGGACGTTGAGCGACCCTTCGAATCCGAATCTGGACTACGGAAACGTGGCGTACACGCGCCGCGACCGCTTCGAGACGACATTCCTGTACAACCTGCCATTCGGGCGTTCCTCGAATCGTGTGGTGAAGCAACTGGCGGGCGGCTGGGAATTGGCGGGCGTGCTGGTGTTCCAGAGCGGGCCGTTTCTGACTGTGGTGGCCAGCGGCGCCGACCCATCCGGCACCAATTTTCCGAATCTGCAGGGCAGCGGCCGCGCAGACATCGTGAGCGGAGTACCGTTATATCCGGCGAGCCAGAGCCCGGCGCAGTGGTTGAACGCGGCGGCGTTCGCGGTACCGGCGAACAATATCGGCCGGTTCGGCAACGCTCCGGTGGGCGCTGCGGTCGGGCCGGGAACACAGGCTGTGTCGTTGTCGTTCTTCCGGTCCATCGACTTCACAGAGCGGATTCGTTTGCGCGTCGGAATTGCGGCAGCGAATTCGTTGAATCATCCGAACTATGGAACGCCGGGATTGACGCTGAATACGTCGACGTTTGGCACGATTACAACTTTGCAATCGGCGGAGGGCGCTGGACCGCGCCAGGTGCAATTAACCGGGCGGATTACGTTCTGACAGGCCGAGAGGGGACCGAATAGCGAATGGTGAAAAACAACACCGTCAAATACCTGGTGGCGATTGCGATTGTGGGTGCGGTTTTGGCACCGTCGACCGCCCATGCGCAGGGCAGAGGCCGTGGCGGAGGAGGCGGCCGCGGCGGTGGTGCTCCTCAAAATCTGGAGGAAGGCATTCCGGTGACGGACGCTTTGACCGTCAGCAAGTGCTCCAGTTGCCACGCCAAAGACGACAAGGGCAATCTCACGCGGATCTCGTGGATCCGCACTACTCCGGAAGGTTGGGAAGAGGCCATCAAACGCATGGTTCGCTTGAATGGCCTGACGCTCGAACCGGCCGAGGCCAAGCTGATCGTCAAATACCTCAGCAACTCGCATGGGCTGGCACCGGAGGAAGCCAAGCCGGTGATGTACATGGCGGAGCATCGAACCTTGGATGAGGCGATCCCGAATGAGTCGGTGCGTGCGACTTGCATGAACTGCCATGCTTTGGGACGCGTCTTCCAGTGGCATCGAACGCGGGCCGATTGGTCGCTGCTCGCGGACATGCACTCGGCCTTATATCAGCAAGCCGAAGCGGCATTCCGACGGAACGGCGCGGGCCGCGGCGGAGCGACTGCGGCACCAGCCCCAGGTGGTAGGGGCGGAAGGGGCGGTACGGCGGCAGGCGCCGATGCGGCAGCGGCAACTCCGGCAGCGACCATCTCGCTGGATGCGACACTGGATTTTCTGGGCACGAACTACCCGCTCCACACGCCGGAGTGGGCGTCGTGGCGCGCTCGTATGCGCACTCCGCGGCTCGCCGGAAAGTGGCTGGTCGCCGCGCACTTCCCGGGACATGGCCGATATTACGGCGAACTGACCATCACGCAGGGCGCGGCGCCCGACGAATTCACCACGACTGCAAAACTGCAGCCGGTGGGCGGCGGTCCTGCGATCACTCGCACAGGTACCGGCCTGGTTTATACGGGCTTCTCGTGGCGCGGACGATCGAAGGGCACGACGCTCGCCGCCAACGCAGTTCCCGACGATCCCAACCGCGAAATGCGCGAGGCCATCTGGATTTCGCCCGACCAGACTTGGGGTGAAGGACGCTGGTTCTGGGGAGAGTATCAGGAGTTCGGCGTCGATGTGAAATTGAAGCGCGTCACTCCTGAGCCCACATTACTGACGCTCGACCGCTACTCGATCAAGACCGGATCGGAAGCGCAGAGGGTGCGCATCCTCGGCAACAATCTGCCTGCGCAGATCGCGCCGGCGGATCTCGACTTCGGCTCCGGCCTCACGGTGAAATCGATTGTGTCGCATAACGCGGGCGAGATCGTGGCGACAGTGGATGTCGCCAAGGACGCGGTCACGGGCAAGCGCGACCTGGTGATCGGCAATGCGGTGCTGGAAGGCGCCATCGCCGTTTACGATAAGGTGGACTACATCAAGGTGCTGCCCGAAGCGTCCATGGCCCGGCTGGGAGGCGACGAGAAATCGGTGCATCCCAGGGGGTATCAGCAGTTGGAAGCGGTGGCCTATCAGCGCGGCGAAGACGGCAAACTGCATACCGGCGACGATATCGAGTTGGGACCAGTCGACGTGACCTGGTCGGTAGAAGAGTTTTACTCGGTGTTCGGCGACGATGATAAGGAGTTTGTCGGCACCCTGAACGGCAACGGCTTGTTTACACCCAGCCTGGACGGCCCCAATCCGCAGCGTAAATTCGGACGCAACAATTACGGTGACGTTTGGGTGGTGGCCACCGCGAAGAACGAGAAGGATAAAGAAGGCAAGCCGTTGGTGGGCCGGTCTTACCTGGTAGTGACGGTGCCGACCTATATCCGTTGGGATCAGCCGGAGGTATCCAAGTGACCGCGACACAGGCACGCACGTACCGGCTGGGCGAGTTTCACCGGTTCGAGGCCGGTGGACGGCCGTTTCTTTACCTGGTCCCGGCGGGCGCAATTTTCGAACTGGAGACGGCCGCGGCCACGGTGGTAAGCCTGCTTTCGGAAGGCGCACTCGCGCACGACTCGCTCATCGATCAGCTCACGCAACGCGATTTCGCATACAGCGATGCCTGCGAACTGGTAGAGGAGCTGTTTCGGGCGCGTGTGCTGTTAGCGGGCGAGTCGAAGGCCGAACCAGTCGAAGCTCCGCCTGTGGACTTCCCGCTCCAGAGCCTGGTGATGAACCTGACGAACCAGTGCAATCTGTCGTGCGCCTACTGTTACGAATTCGGCGAGGACAAAGTGGCGACCCCTGAAGGCAAGCCGAAATTCATGGATGTCGAAACGGCGCGCGCGTCGGTAGACTTCCTGCTGGAACAGGCGGCCGGACGCAAGTCGCTGCACATCACCTTCTTCGGCGGCGAGACGCTGATGAACTTTCCGCTGCTGCAGCAGGTGGTGGCGTACGCGACCGAGCGCGGCCGAGAGCAAGGGCGCCACATCGATTTCAGCCTGACCACCAACGCCACGCTGCTGACACCCGCAATCATCGAGTTTCTGTCGGAGAATCGCATCGGGGTGACCGTGAGTATGGACGGTCCGCCCGAGTTGCACGACAAGTTACGGGTCTTCGCCAATGGGCGCGGGAGTTACGACATCATCGAACCGCGCGTGCGGGCCTTGATCGCGCAGCATCGGACGCGTCCGATTACGGCGCGCGTGACCCTGACCAATGGCGCATCCGACGTGGTGAGGATTTACCGCCACCTGAAACAGGATCTCGGATTCAGTGAGGTAGGCTTCGCTCCCGTGACGACGGCGCCGAACCGGCTGTACGCGATCAACGAGCGTGGCATGGATGGCGTGCTCGATCAGTTCCATGTGCTGGCGGAGGAGTATCTGGAGTACGCGCTGCGCGGAGAATTGCACGGATTTTCCAACGTGAGCGACACGATTGCGGAGTTGTATCAGGGCGTGAACAAATCGCATCCGTGCGGCGCGGGTCTGGGCTTGATGGGCGTGGGTCCGTCGGGCGACATCGCGCCTTGCCATCGCTTCGTGGACTCCGATACGCACGCGCTCGGCAACATCGCTACCGGAATCGATCGAGAGAAGCAGGCCGATTTCCTGAAGCGAGGGCACATCGGCAGCAAGTATGATTGTCATACGTGCTGGGCGCGTCCGCTGTGCGCCGGCGGATGTCATCACGAAGCGTTTGTACGATACGGAGATACGGGCCATCCCAACCTGCACTACTGTGACTGGATCCGGGATTGGACCGACACCTGTTTGCGGATCTTTGGAACGATCAGCGCCCGGAACCCCGAATTCCTGGAGCAGTTCGCGGAAAGGAAGGCACTCAATTGAAATACCTGAAGCCGATCAATAAGAAGGCTCGCCGCATCGACGAGATGGTGACGTCGATGGACGACGAGGTGGTGGCGCTCCAGGCGCCGCAGCCGCGCCCGCACGTTCCCATGGGATGCTCGCTGGCGTTTTCGCCGGGCTGGGAGGTGGATTCGGCGGGAGGCACCGCCGGACTTTGCCAGCCAGTGGAGCGCGACATCTACGATTGCTACGTGACGTGCTTCTGGCCGGCGCAGGTGCCCGACCACCTGAACAACTATCCGGACTGGGCGAGTAAGTGCGCCGCGGCTACTAAGGATTGGCGAAATCTGGACCTGGTTTTTCCATAACCCCATGACTATCAAGAAACTGATCGCGCTGAGCGCACTCTTCTGTGCCCCGGCTGCCGGCGGAACTCTGTTCTGCGGCGCCTATCCGTATTGGGTGCTGGTGGTTGATGAGGCCCAAGGCAAGGTGGTGGACCGGATCCGGCTGGAGACCGGGCTGCCGACCAGCGTCCGCCTGTCCCAAGATAAGAAGACGATTTACGTCACGACCAACGACCACAGCGGCGTGGAGGTGATCGACGTGGCGACGCACAAAGTGCTCAATCACTTTGTGCTGAATGACGCTACGCACAAGTATCGCTTCAACGGCGGCGCGCCCGATCCGGCAGGCAAGCTCCTCTACAGTGTCACGACGCAGATCACCAAGCTCTCGGACCGGTACGAGATTGGAAAACAGAAGTACACCATCATCGACCTGGAGCAGCAGAAGATCGCGAAGACGGTGGACCAGCCGACCAACGACCCGGGTGGCGAGGGCGGTGGCGCCGGTGCTGCGGGTGGGGCTGGTGGCGGATTCGGTGGAGGTGGTGGTGGCGGACGCGGCGGCGGCGCGTTCGAAGTCTCTCCCGATGGCAAGTATCTCTACCAGTTCGGCTCGTCGATCACGGTATTGAAGTCCGAGGACTTCAGCTTCGTGGAGCGCATCGATCTGGCGCAGCCGGATGCACCCGCCATGGAAAATCTAGGCTTGGGCGGCATGATCGACGCGATCAGCGAGCCGGGACAGCGCGTGTCGCTCTTCAACTTTTCCGATCCGATCGTGCACAATCGCGTCTTCGGCCTGGCGCGGTTCGATCTGAACACACGGCATTTCGAGTTCACGCCGATCGGTCCGGCTCCGGTGGCGATGGGCGGACTGCATGTGACGCCCGACAAGAAGTCGGCTTACACGGTGATTACGAACGGCACCGGTGGAAATAAACGCTGCGAGTTCTGGGCGCTCGACCTGGGGACGAGCAAGGTGGCGCGAACGGGCGAGGTGCCTTGCCGGTCGCGGTACAGTTTCGGACTCTCGGCGAATGGATCGAAGCTCTACATTTACGGTGCGGGCTTCGAGATTGAAGTGTACGACGCGGTGACGTTCAAGCACGAGACCACTTGGGATTTAGGCAACGATATGACGGGCGGCGGCATGGCTGTGATTCCGTGAGCGGGATATTTCGGTGTTCCCGATTGATCGGATGAGAGTCAGGGGCGAAAAGATGTTTCGAGCGGGCGTTGATCAGGCGTCGACAGCCGCCTCCTTCACCAGATTTGGTGGACGCCTGAAAAGCGTCGAGAAGAGTCTCGACGCGGCAAACAGGAGTGTTTGCGCCACATCGATTCTATTCATGTGTGTTTGTGCGTTCGCCCAGATCAATTGGGATCCGGCGGCACAGGGACGCAAAGCGCTCGATCTTCTACTGTCGGAGAAATATTCCGAACTGGGCGCAATGGTGACGCCTTCCGCTCGGGAGACGCTCACGCCGCAGTTCCTTCGCGACCGGGCTGGTGCGGAAGTGAAAGGCTTCGGCAAAGCGGGCAAGATCGGTACGGCATTGATCGCGAAAGATGGCCGGAACACCCTCGTCAGCATTCCTGTGGAGTTCGTGCGCACCATCATCAATGTGCAGTTCACGCTGAATGAGTCGGGGCAAGTCGCGGGTCTCTTCTTCCGTCCTGGGGATGCTCCACTGCCGCCGGTGTGGCACACGCCCGCGTACAGCCGGCCCGAGTCGTTTCGAGAGTGCGGCGTCACGGTCGGCGACGACGAGTGGAAGCTCGGTGGAACACTGCTGATTCCGACGGGTAAGCCGCCCTTTCCCGCCGTGGTGCTGGTGCACGGGCCCGGTCCCAACGATCGCGATGAAGCCATCTACTCGAACAAGGTGTTCGCGGATATTGCCGAAGGGCTGGCATCACGCGGGATCGCGGTGTTGCGATACGACAAACGCACCAAGGTCTACGGTCCGAAGATGAGCGAAATGGATTACACCGTACAGCAGGAGACAGTAGAGGACGCGGTGCGCGCGGCGGCTCTGTTGCGGAAGCGTCCGGAGATCGATGCGGCACGCGTGTTCATGCTGGGCCATAGTTTGGGCGGATATCTGGCCCCGCGGATCGGCATGCAGGACGGCAAGCTGGCGGGCCTGATTTTTTTGGCGGCGAATGCACGCCCGGTGGAAGACATGGCGCTGGACGCGAACGAATATGTCGCGACTCTAAACGGCAGCCCAACGCCCGAAGCGCAGAAACGGCTGGACACGCTACGCGCCGAAGTGGCCAAGGTGAAAGCGCTTCAGCCAGGCAGGTCGAATCCACCGGTACTGATCGGTCTGCCGCTGGCCTATCTTCTCGACCTGAAGGGCTATGACGCTCCGGCCGCCGCGCAAAGGCTGAAGATGCCGATGCTCTTTCTGCAAGGAGGACGCGATTTCCAGGTGACCACGAAGGACTTCAGCATTTGGAAATCGGCGATGAATGGGCGTGCGAATGTGAAGTTCGCCGACTATCCGGCTCTCAATCACCTCTTCATCGCGGGGAATGGAAAGAGTACACCTGCCGAGTATCGCGTACCCGGAAATGTCAGCGCGGAGCCGGTGCGGACCATCGCGGACTGGGTGCTTGGCGGAGGGCGCTGAATGCGCCGGTTCACGCGCCGGGAACTGCTCGCTCTGGGGGCCGCGAGCGCACTCGCTTCTACCTCGGAAACTCCGCCCGATCTCACGCTGCACATTCGCGAGGTCACGGCCGACCTGGGGTTCGGACATTCGATCAAGACGCTGGCGTACGACGGACAGATTCCCGGCCCGATGCTGCGAATGACCGAAGGTCAGAATGTCGCGATCGAGATCGTGAACGAGACCCGCCAGCCCGAGATGGTTCACTGGCACGGCTTCCACATTCCTCCGGACGTCGACGGCGCGCACGAAGAGGGCACTCCAATGGTGCAAGGCCGCGACCGGCGGCGGTACACCTTCACCGCGCAGCCCGCGGGCACGCGTTGGTATCACACCCACGCGATGGCCGGGCACGATCTGCGAATCGGCACCTATTCCGGACAGTTCGGTATGGTGGTGGTCGCGCCGCGCAGCGACCCCGCGCGTTACGATCTCGATGTCCCCATCGTACTGCACGAGTGGTCGCCTTCCTTCTCGGCGGATGCCGATATGGAGATTCACTACCGCTACTTCTCGGTGAACGGTAAGATGCTGGGGGCGGGCGAACCGGTCCGGGTGAAGAGCGGCCAGCGCGTGCTCTTTCGCGTACTCAACGCCAGCGCAACGATGCGGCACCGTTTGGCGCTGCCGGGGCATGTCTTTCGTGTCGAGGCACTCGATGGCAATCCGGTGCCTGCCAAACGCGAAGTGCCGGTGCTCGATTTGGCACCCGGAGAGCGCGTCGACGCCACGGTGGAGATGGCGCGCCCCGGCATGTGGATTCTGGGTGAGACCGACGATCAGCAGCGCGCAGCAGGTGCGGGGATCGTGGTCGAGTACGCAGGCGCCAAAGGGAAGGCGCAATGGATTGCCCCACCCCCATTTGCCTGGGATTGCACGATCTTCGGCGGGACGGGCGTGGCGCCCGAAGCGGACCTCCGGATTCCGGTGGTGATCGAGCCCGGACAGAACGGGAATCTCTGGGCCCTCAACGGAAAATCGTATCCACAGGTGGATCCGATCACGCTGCGGCGCGGTGCGCGAAACCGGCTCGTCTTGGAAAATCGCAGCATGATGGACCATCCGGTGCACCTGCACCGGCATAGCCTGGAGTTGGTCCGATATAACGGCAAGCCGGTGTCACAGATCGTCAAGGACGTGGTGCTGGTGCCGGCGCATCAGACCGTGGAAGCGGACGTCGTGGCGGACAATCCCGGACCGAGCCTGATTCACTGTCACCAGCAGTTCCACATGGATTTCGGATTCATGGCGGTGATGCGCTACTCGGGGTAGTCTTGCACGCCGAAAAGGCGTGTGCCCGCATACCACTCCCTCACGGTCGCGGCTCGTAAGCTACCCAACCTTCGCGATACGTGTGCTTGCGAGCCGCGCGCGTCAGCAAGCGTTGATTGATCGCAAGCGTCGCTTTGATGCGGCCTGTTTTCGGATTCATGGCGGTGATGCGCTACTCGGGGTAGTCTTGCACACCGAAAGTCATGTGCCGGCATACCACTCCCTCACGGTCGCGGCTCGTAAGCTACGCAAATGCCTTCACGATAAGTGCGCTTACGAGCCGCGCGCGTGAGCAAGCGTTGATTGATCGCAAGCGTCGCTTTGATGCGGCCTGTTTTCGGATTCATGGCGGTGATGCGCTCTTCGGGGTAGTGCTTGCACACCGAAAGTCGTCTGCCGGCATACCGCTCCCTCACGGTCGCGGCTCGTTACCTACCCAAATCATGTCCCCTGCGATACGTGTGCTTGCGAGCCGCGCGCGTCAGCAAGCGTTGATTGATCGCAAGCGTCGCTTTGATGCGGCCTGTTCTCGGATTCATGGCGGTGATGCGCTATTCGGGGTAGTCTTGCACACCGAAAGTCGTGTGCCGGCATACCGCTCCCTCACGGTCGCGGCTCGTTACCTACCCAACCTTCGCGATACGTGTGCTTGCGAGCCGCGCGCGTCAGCAAGCGTTGAATGATCGCAAGCGTCGCCTTGATGCGGCCTGATTTCGGATTCATGGCGGTGATGCGCTACTTGGGGTAGTGCTTGCAAACCGAAAGTCGTGTGCCGGCATACCGCTCCCTCACGGTCGCGGCTCGTAAGCTACCCAAATGTCCCCTGCGATACGTGTGCTTACGAGCCGCGCGCGTGAGCAAGCGTTGATTGATCGCAAGTGTCGCTTTGATGCGCCGTTTCGCATTGCGAGCCGCTCGTGGGCATCAGGCGATCGCAAGGCGCGCGCGCCCGTCTTCGAGCGTGACTACCACATCAGCGATCTCGGCCAGCGCTGGACGGTGCGTAATCACGATGAGCGTCCCGCCACGCATCGCCTCACCGATATTGGCGGCCATCTGCTGTTCCATCTCGCCATCCACCGCCGAGGTCGGTTCGTCGAGAATCAGAACACGCGGGCGCCGCAGCATGGCGCGGGCGAGCGAGATGCGCTGGCGCTCACCGGCGGAGAAGGCCAAGCCCCGTTCTCCGGCGGTAGTCTCGTAGCCTTGCGGTAGGCGCGCGATCAGCTCGTCCAGACCCGCCGCGCGGCCCGCCGCCTCGATCTCCTGACGCGTCGCACCGGGGCGCGCGTACGCGATGTTTTCCGCGATGGTCGCATGGAACAGGTACGGCGACTGATCTACCAATAGGATCTGCTCGCGAACATCCGCCAGCCGGAACCGCCGCAGGTCCGTGCCGTCGATGAGGATTCTGCCTTGATCAGGGTCAAGGTAGCGGACCAGAAGATCGGCTAGCGTCGACTTCCCTACCCCGCTCGGACCGAGAATCGCGCAGACCTTCCCCACCGGAATTTCGAGTGAAACGTCTTCCAATACGGCAGCGCGATCGTGCCGCAGCGAGACGCCCTCCAAACGAATCGCACTTGCCACCGGAGGCATGGGCAGAGCGTCTGGCGCCTCCTTGACCTCGGCTGGGGTATCGAACAACTCGAAAATGCGGGCCAGCGAGACTCGCGCCTGGGCAAGGCTGGCGGTGAGACTGAGCAGATTCTGCACCGGCGAGAGCAGACGCGTGTGATACGCCATGAATGCGACCAGAGTGCCGATGGTCATCGTGCCCTGGATGATCTGCCAGCCGCCGTAAAGAAAGACGCTGGCAGTGGCGAGCGTCAGGAGAGTGCCGGGCAGGGCTCCCGTCTGGAACGACGCGATCTGCACTTCGAGCATTGTCTTGACGAACGCGTCGTTGCGCTCTTTGAAGCGCGCCGCCTCGTGATCTTTCGCGTTGAGAGAGACCACCACGCGCATGCCCATGATGGAGTCGACGAAGAAGCTGCCGAGATCGGCGCTCCGCTCACGCAGTCGCTTGGTGAGCGCCGTCAGGATGCGCTGGTAGCGGACGAACACGTAGATGCAGATGGGGATGAGCACCACGCCGACGAGAAAGAGCTGCCAGTCGAGCCAGAGCATCATCGCGACCGCGCCGATCAAGAATCCGACGTTGCTCAGCACCGAGAGCAGTGCGTCCGCCGAGACCCGCTGCACCTCGCCGGCATCGTTATTGAGGCGCGACATGAGGTCGCCCAGGCGGTACCCCGCATAGAAGCGCGGCGAGAGCGTCTGCAGATGACGAAAGAGCGCCAGGCGCAGATCGAAGAGCATCGCGGCCGAGATTTTGACGTAACGATAGCTGGCCACGATGTTGAGCACGAAGCCAAGCACGGAGGCCAGCGACATCAACCCTGCGACCCACGCCAGCGTGCGCATATCGCGCAACATCAGGGCACGGTCGATCAGGAGCTTCGAAAAATAGGGTTGCACCAGGGTGAGAGCGGTGGCCCCCAGGCTGACGGCGATCACCAGCGCCAGCGGACTCGCATATGGCCGGATGTAGACCCACAGCCGGCGATAGGTCTGCCAGTGAGCTACGGGGCCGGCGGACGGAGATGGTCCCATGCTAATGCCAGACCTCGACGGGCAACCCGACGACGCGCGTGAATTCGCGGTTGTTGCGGGTGACCAGCAGGCAGTCGTGAGCCATGGCGATGGAAGCGATTAACAGGTCGTTAGCGCCAATGGGCGTGCCGGCCTGTTCCAGGGTCGCGCGAATCATGCCATAGTGGGCAGCGGCGTTTTCGTCGAACGGGAGCGAGATGTACGGCTCGAGCAGCAGGCGAAAGCCCTCCAGATTATCGGCCACACGGCGACTTTTGCGGGCGCCAAAAAGAAGCTCGGCGCGGACGACACTGCAGGTGGCAACTTCGGCCGGAACCAGTTTGCGCAGGCGTGATACCGGACCCGGCTCATTGCGCGCCAAGGCGATCCAGATGTTGGTGTCGAGCAGGCGGAGGCTCACACCGGCGTCTCCAGTTCGATGGTTTCCGGCAGCCGGTCCTCCGGCTCTGGCAACTCCTCCTGGAGAAAGCCGCAAACCTCTTCGAAGTAACTCTCCGGCCAGACATCCTCGGCAGGCGCTGCGAGGAGCGAGGCCACATATCGGGAGAGCGGCAGTCCTGCGCGCCGCGCGTCGCGCTTCAGGCGCGATGCGAGGTCGTCAGAGACATAGAGATTGAGCTGCGGCACTGCGCAAGTATACCACGTATACGTGAATCAAAGGCCGGGGTTGGGGTCAGGGGTTGGGGGTTAGGGGTTGGGAGTTAGGGGTTGCGAGTTTTAGGGTTAGAGTTAGGGTCAGGCTCGGGTGTTGGACTCAGGGATTCGGGCGCGAGGCTCTGGGGCTTCGGGCTAGGGGTTGGCGCTCGGGGTTAGCGCTCGGGGTTAGCGCTCGGGGATGGCGCTCGGCGTTGGGGCTCGAGACTCGGGGGTTGGCGTTGAGGTTGAGGTTTGGGTAAAGGCGAGCGCGCTGCGCTCGCCTTGTGCGGCGTTACTCGCGCGGGTCGGGTTTGACTATGAGCGGCTGGGTGTAGGACTGGCCGTTCACGGTCAGCTTGATCGTGTAGGTGCCGGGCGGCATCCACTCGCCTTGGCCGACGGGTGTGTCGCCAACGATCGCCGAGATGGGCGGCTCCTCGTAACCGCGACGCCCACCGCGGCCCGCGACCGGCGCCGCGTGCAGGTCCCAGATGAAGCGGTGCATTCCCGCTTCCGTCGAGAGAGGCTGGAAAGGCCGCAACCAAAAGGCAGGAGAATCCAGCCGGGGATCCGGCGGCTCCGGCTGGTCCGTGCTGCTAAAGCTCCGCACCATCCTCTGGTTACTATCGAAGACCTCAAGCTTTACTGGATCCGCGGACGCATTCTTCAAGTAGTAGTAGAGGATGGCGCCATCGGGCGGATTTTTGCCTGCCGGCTCCTCGGGAGGCAGAGGGGTATCGTCATTGGTGTCACGCGGCAGCCGGTAGGTGACACGCGGCGTGTAGAGGTGGGCGCTGGCGGATGCCACCTCCGCAGTCAACTGGCGCAGCGGAGACATATCGTCGAGAATCCAGAAGCCTCGACCGTGCGTTCCGACGACCACATCGTCCTCGTGAATGACGAGGTCGCGGATGGAGGTCGCGGGCATATTCATGCGCAATGGCTGCCAGTTGTCGCCATCGTTGAAGGAGACGTACACGGCCAGTTCGGTGGCGGCGTAAAGCAGTCCCTTGCGAACCGGATCCTCGCGCACGGCGTTGACGGGCGCATCGGGCAAGCCGGCAACGGTCTCCTTCCAGGTGGCGCCGCCATCGTGCGTTCGGTAAATGTGAGGATGCAGGTCGTCGAGGCGGATGGCGTTGATGGCGGCGTAGACGGTCTGGTCGTCGAAGTGAGACGGATCGAGTTGGGAGACCTTGTCCCAGGGGCGAACGGCCGGCGGAGTGACGTTCTTCCAACTCTTGCCACCGTCGCGAGTCACGTGGATGAGGCCATCGTCGGTGCCGGCCCAAATGGTGTTCAGGTTGAGCTGGGACGGCCCGATCGCATACACCACACCCCGCCGCGTGGCCTGGCGCTGAGCGGCCTCGCCGTATGACGAGACACTCGCGGGCACCTGGTACTTGTCGCGTGACAGATCCGGGCTGATGGCCTGCCAATTGCGACCGCCATCGGTGGTCTTCATGACGCCCTCGGTGCCGATATAGAGGGTATGGGGATCGACGTACGAGAAGATGACGGGCATGGTACGCAGATGGCGGTGCTGCCCCGGCGGACCTACGTGCTCGATCACGCCCGTGGTTTTGTTGTATCGGGTGACGGCATCCTCGCCAGGACCCGGCATCCCGCCGCCGTAAATGATGTTGGGATGGAGCGGGTCGGGCGCGACGTACGCGTATTCGGCTGCGCCGACCGGGTGCCACTCGCGGAAGGTGATCTGGCCGTCGTTACCGCGGCTGGCGACGCCTGCGGAGCCGCTCTCCTGTTGACCGCCATACACCCAATAGGGGAACTGATCATCGGTGATGACGTGATAGAACTGCGCGGTCGGTTGGTTGTACCAGGAACTCCAGGTGCGCCCGTAATTGACGCTGATGGTGGCGCCCTGATCGAGTGCGAGCAGGATGATGTTGGGATTCAGCGGATTGATCCAGATGGTGTGATAGTCGTCGCCGCCTGGCGCGCCTTTGATCGCTGTAAAGGTTTGACCGCCATCGGTCGATCTATAGGTGGAGGTATTGGCGATGTAAATGACGTCCTTGTTCTTCGGATCGACGCGAACGCAGGAGAAATCCGCGCCACGGCCGGAGATTCGCGGCTCGCTGTTGACGCGTTTCCAGGTGCTGCCGGCATCGTCGGAACGGTACACGCCGGTGGCTTCGCGGGAATCCACCAGGGCATACATGCGATTGGAATCGCTTGGGGCCACGCCGATTCCCATTCTGCCGAGTCCCTGCGCGAAAGCCGGCAGACCGCCGGTGAGCGGATGCCAGGTATCGCCGCCATTGGTGGATTGGTAGAGGCCACTGTTCGGACCGCTGAAAGCTCCGTTCTCCCAGGGGCCTTGCCGCGCCTGCCAGAGAACAGCATAGATGTTCTGCGGATTGTGCGGATCGAAGGCCAAGTCGATGGCGCCGGTATGCTCGTCCTTGTAGAGGACTTTCTTCCAGGTCTCGCCGCCGTCCGTCGAGCGGAAGACACCGCGCTCCGCGTTCGGGCCGTAGGGATGCCCGAGCACGGCGACGAAGAGTCGGTTTGGGTCCCGCGGATCGACCAGGATCGCGGGGATCTGTTGTCCCTCGCGAAGTCCGAGATGGCGCCAGGATTTTCCGCCATCCGTGCTCTTGTAGATTCCGTCGCCGACGGAGAGGTCGGGGCGCTGCAAGCCCTCGCCGCTCCCCACATAGATGATATTGGGGTCGGAGGGGGCGAGCGCGATGGCGCCGATGGATCCGGTGGGCTGGTCGTCGAAGGTGGGGTTCCAGGTGCGGCCGTAGTCGTCGGTCTTCCAGACGCCGCCGTTGTTGACGCCGATGTAGAAGACATTGGGCTGATCGGGGATTCCGGCCGCGCCGACGGTACGTCCTCCGCGGAACGGTCCGATCATGCGCCATTGGAGAGCGGAGTAGAGCTTGGGATCGTAACTCTGAGAGAGAAGAGGAATGCCGCACGCCAAGGCAAGGAGAAATCGCCGCATAGGTAACAACGATATCACCCCGCCCTGGCCGCGCGAAGAGAGGCTATTTACACCGGAATTTCAGGCCAGCAAGTCCTATGAGGGCGCTCCCGAGTAGGAAAGCACTTGCCGGCTCAGGAGTGTTTTGGATGGTCAGCTCACCCGCCACAAGACTATCAATCGTTACGGGCTGTCCAACGTTATCCGTAAGACTAGTTCCGGCCGGCACGAAGTCCAATTCGAATGTGCCTGTCATTGCCGCGGGGGAGACATCAAACAGGACGTGTCCAAGCCCGACAGTGGCTCCCGCCGCGACTAGATTCGTGTTGGAAAGACTGAAGTCACCGCCGTCCATCGCCTGCCCAGGGCCGTCCGTGTTGATGTTTGGGCCTAACAGGGAATCCCCCGCAAAAATATAGGGCGTCGTCGTGGAGATGTTCGTTCCGGTAAATGTGATGTCAAGATCCGTCGTTGTGATTTGGAAGATAAACCCGTCCACTGCAACCGCGCTCGCACCAGTATTCGTCAAGAGCACATCAAATGCATTGCCTGTCGATCCGAGGTTGGCGGTGACAGTTTGGAACGAAGCAATGATACCCGCGTGGGCTGGCGCGGTCAGAAACATGACCGCAACCGCCGACGCGATAGCCCACCTACCCAATCTTGCGTTGCTATTCATAGAGCCTCCGAGTTCTTCTATGCCCAAGTCCTTCCGGTTACGGTAGCGAGGTGCCACTTCGCGATACCACAATCCTCACGTCGTTAGCATCCACGACACCATCGCCATTCAAGTCGTCAAATATGTTGTACGCCTGGCTTCGCGCAAGGTTCACGAGTTGGCCATCCGAGGCATTGACCACGCCATCGTCATTAACGTCTCCCCACAGAACTTTAAGCGCCTGCGCAAATCCCGTACCGCCGCCGAGCCCGTTCCCGGCCGCATCCTTGATCGCATCCGGGCCACTCCCCGCGAGCGCCGTACTCAGACTGGCGTCGACCACTGGACTGATCGACCACGTCAGCGTGTTGGTACCCAGACCGGTGAAGCCGGTCGTGGCCACGCCCGTCAGGCTATTCACATCGGCGGTCGCAATCACCTTCGAGAACACCACGCGAATTCCGCTGATCTGCCACGGTAACCGGTTACGCACCTGACTTCCGATAACATAACTTTGGTTACCAAACAGTACTGAATAGGATACCACCGTCGGGGCCGTGGTATCGATTCCAATCGCATGACTGAAGCTCAGCGATGCCGAAGATCCCGGCGCCGGCAGCGTCAGGCTGGCCGGATTGCCCGCCGCATCCTGGATCGTGCCCCCATTCAGCGAGAGCGCGCCGCTGGAAGTGGTATCCAGCTTGTTGACATTCTGCCCCGCCCCCACTACGTAGGTGAAGGACAGACTGCTCGTGCCGCCGCCGGACGTGTAGCTCGCGGTGCCACCAGAATTGAGCGAGATCAACGGCGTGCCGGTCACGTTCACCGCTTCGCTGAAATTCACGGTGACGTTGATCGACGCCCCAACTCCGTAGGTGCCGTTCGCCGTGGTCGAAGTGACACTCGTTACCGTGGGCGGCGTGGTGTCGATCGCGATGCTCTTGTTGCCGCCCAGCGAACCAGCCCCACCCGGAGCCGGCAATGTCAGATTCGCCACGTTGTTCGCCGCATCTTTGATGGTCCCGCCATTCAGAGCGAGAGCGCTCGAAGAAGTGTAGTCCAGGTGCGGCGTGTTCTGTCCCGCTGCAACCGTATAGTTGAAGACGAGCGTGCTGGTGCCGCTGCCCGAAGTGTAGCTGGCCGTGCCACCCGAATTGAGCGCCAGCAGCGGTGTGCCGGTCACGATCACCGGCTTGTTAAACAACACCGAAACGTTGATTACCGCTCCGGTGGTGTACGAGCCGTTCGCAGTCGTCGAACTGACGCTGGTAACAGCCGGAAGCGCGGTGTCGATGACGATGTTGGTGTTCGCGCCCAGCGATCCCGCTCCGCCCGGTGCGGGCAAGGTCAGGACCGCCGCGTTATTGGCCGCATCTTTGATCGTGCCGCCATTGAGGGACAGAGCGCCCGTCGAGGTGTAGTCGAGCCGCGAGGAATTGGCCCGCCCCAACCGTGTAGGTGAAGGTGAGAGTGCCGGTGCCGCTGCCCGAGCTGTAGCTGGCCGTGCCGCCCGAATTCAGCGCCAGCAGAGGCGTTCCGGTCACGGTGACGTTCTCACTGAAGCCCACCGTGATGGCGATCACCGCACCAGCGCCGTAAGTTCCGTTCGCCGTCGTGGAACTGACGTTCGTCACAGTCGGTGCCGTGGTGTCGATGACGATATTGGAACTGCCGCCCAGAGAGCCGGCGCCGCCCGGCGCGGGTAAGGTCAATGAAGCGGCAGTCCCGCCGCTATCCTTGATGGTGCCGCCGTTGAGAGAGAGAGCGCCGGTCGAAGTGTAATCGAGATGGGCCGCATTCTGGCCCGCACCCACCGTGTAAGTGAAGGCGAGGGAGGCGGTCCCACTGCCCGAAGAGTAGCTGGCCGATCCACCGGAATTCAGCGCGATCACCGGCGTTCCGGTTACCGTCATCGCTTTGCTGAAGTTGACAGTCACGTTGATCACCGCGCCCGGACCATAGGTTCCGTTGGCCGTCGTCGTTGTCACGCTGGTCACGGTCCCCGTGTTAGTGTCGATCACGATATTGGTGTTGCCGGCCAGCGAACCTGCACCGCCCGTCGCAGGCAGCGTCGTGACGGCATTGTTGCCGGCCGTATCCTTGATGGTTGCCGGACCGCTGAGCGTGAGCGCGCTGGTGCTGGTGTAGTCCAGATGCGCGCTGTTCTGCCCGGCGGATACAGTGTAAGTGAAGTTCAGAGTGGCCGACCCACTACCCGAGGAGTAAATGGCCGTCCCACCGGAATTCAACGGCAGCAGTACCTGGCTGGCGGGTGGTGTCACAACGTTCACGACCTTGCTAAAGGTCACGGTGATGTTGATCACCGCGCCTACGCCGTACGTGCCGTTCGCGGTCGTTGAACTGACGTTTGTGACGGTCGGAGCAGTGGTGTCGATTACCAGGTTCGTGTTGGCCGCGAGGGAGCCGGCCGCGCCGGGCGACGGTAACGTCAGGGTCGCGACGTTCCCCGCGATGTCCTTAATCGTTCCGCCGTTGAGGGACAAGGCGCCTGTCGACGTGTAGTCCAGGTGCGACGAGTTCTGCCCCGCGCCCACCGTGTAGGTAAAGGTGAGAGTGGCGGTGCCACTGCCCGAAGAGTAGCTGGCCGTGCCGCCCGAATTGAGCGCCAACTGCGGCGTGCCGGTGACGTTCACCGTCTTGCTAAACGTCACGGTGATCGGGATGACCGTCCCCACGCCGTACGTCCCGTTGGGCGTCGTCGAAGTCACGTTGGTAACAGTCGGCCCGGTCGTGTCGATTACGATGTTTTTGTTCGCGCCCAAAGACCCGGCCGTTCCGGGCGCGGGCAACGTCAGGACGGCCACGTTGGTGGCAGCATCCTTGATCGTGCCGCCGTTCAGCGACAATGCGTTGGTTGCCGTGTAGTCGAGGCGCGACGCAGACTGGCCGGCGCCCACCGTGTAGGTAAAGGTCAGGGTGCTGGTTCCGCTGCCCGAGCTGTAGCTCGCTGTACCGCCGCTATTCAACGCCAGTTGCGGCGTGCCGGTGACGTTCACCGCCTCGCTAAAGGTGACCGTGATCGGAATCACGGTGCCGGTGCCGTAGGTTCCGTCGGCCGTCGTAGAGCTGACGGACGTGACCGTGGGCGCGGTAGTGTCGACCACGATCGTCTTATTGGCGCCTAAAGAGCCTGCACTTCCAGGCGCAGGCAAGGTCAACGTCGCATCGAGCGTCGAAGGGTTCTTGATCGTGCCGCCATTCAACGCCAGGGCCGTCGCGGATGCTTCATCCAGCGGATTAGCATTCTGTCCGGCCGCAACGGTGTAGGTGAAGGTGAGCGTCGCGGTTCCAGTTCCAGAGGTGTAGTTGACCACGGCTCCGGAATTCAACGTCAACTGCGGAGTACCCGTCACGTTGACCGCCTTGCTGAAGGTCACCGTTACCGGAATCACCGCGGCTGTGGTGTAGGCGCCATTGGCCGCTGTCGAGCTGACGCTGGTGACAGTCGCTGGAGTATCGGTATTCGTTAAGGCAAAGTCCTTGGTCGCCCCGAAAGCGGTGGAAGTCGTGTGGACGTTGTAGCTGCCGATCGTGCCGTTGGCTGTAAACGTCGAAGCGGTCGCCACGCCGGAAGAATTGGTGTTGATGTTGGTGCAGGCAGTGGCCGTACAGTTTGCCGTGACCGCAAATGTGCCGGTCGGCGACGTGCCCGGCGCGGTAAAGGTGATCGGAACGCCCGCTACCGGCGTATTCCCAGCATCGAGCACCGTGACCGCCAGCGCATTGGCGAACGCCGTGTTGACCATCGCCGACTGCGGCGTGGTATTGGCGTTGGTATTCATCTGCGTGGGCACCTGCTTGATGTTGGTGGGGTCGTTGAAACAACTGAAGTGGTTGGTACAAGTCGGATCGGCAGTTCCGATCTGATCCGTGGAGGCTATCAGATTCGCCGTGTTGATCAGCGCTCCCGAGATGGTGTTCGCCGTGTTGGAGACCGTCACCGTCACCGTGATCGCACCGGTCGTCGAGCCAACCGCCAACGAATTCTTCAAGGTGCAGTTGACAGTCGTCTGGCTGGTGCAAGTCCAGTCTGTGCCACCGTTAACCGCAGTGATCGTGAAGGCGTTGGGCATGGCGTCGGTCACCATGACGGTTCCCAGGGTGGCGCCCGCATGCCCCGCGGTGCTGCTACCGTCGGCGCCCGTGTTCTTTACGGTGATGCTGTAGGTCGCGTTGGTCTGGCCCTGCGTGAAGGGATCGGTGTGGCTCTTGCTGATGGTCAAGAGGGTACCGGCAACCTGGATCCCGTTGTTGGCTGTCGTGTTGTTATTGGATGTGCCGTCGCCACCCGTGCCGTTGGGGAAAGCCCCCGTGTCGCTGGTCGCGCTGTTGTTGATGCTGTCGGCTGTGGAGGTGCCGACCGTGACGTTGATGGTCACCGCCGAACTGCTGCCCGCTACGATCGGATTGGCTTGCGTGCAGGTCACCACCTGGGGTGTTCCCGTCGCACTGCAACTCCACCCCGTGCCGCTGCCGCTGGTGAAGGTCAGACCGGCTGCCAATGTGTCGGTGATCGTCAGGGTCGGGAATCCCGTCGGTCCAGGGCCGTTATTCGTCGCCGTAATCGTAAACGATGCCGGTTGCCCGCGGGTGAAGATCGACGGCGAATGCGTCATCGGAGTGGCAGTCAGCGAAATGTCGGGCAGGTTCTCCTTTAAATTCACGCACCAGCCAGCTTCAGTGCCGTCGGGGTTTTCCTCGTTATTCACGAACTGGAACAGACTCCAGGTGCCGTTGCCGTTGAAGGTGCTGCTGGTGGTGCCGCCGAAGACGCCGGACGCGCCGTTATTGCCAAGGATCGAGGTACCGCCCGGCTGAGCGAAGTTGTAGCCGGTGGTCGGCGCGGGCGGACCAATCGCCGGACTTTGGCAATCGGTGGCGTTGGACGGACAGGCCGGGTACGTGTGCGTACTGTTAGCGCTGGTGGGTTTAAAACTGCCGGCGGTGGGTGTGCCTGCCGTCGTAGTCAGGCCGGTTGCCGCGGTGTCGTCGAAGGTCAGGTCGAATGGTCCGACATGAGTCAGGCCGCCCTCTGAAGAGAAGAAATCGAGATTGGTGCCGCCGGGGCCCACCACAAGAGAATCGAGAAACTGGGGCACGTTGGCGGTGAAACTCTTGAGGGTCAGCGTGGTGGCATCGACGGTACCCGGAAGACTGGAAACGAAGATGTTCGACGGATAAGGAGAAGCTGGTCCCTGAGCCGCGGAACCGCCCGGAAAGGTGATCGTGCCGGTATTGCAATACGTATAGACCGGGCCCGAAATCGTGGGAACGCCTGTGACGTTATCGATGCGCTGATTGATCGTTCCGGTACTGGGGCCGAAGATCGTTCCGCTGTTGGTTCCGCTGTACTCCGCGATGATGTGGTGCGTGCCTTCGATGAGGGTACCGGCATTGATCACAAAGGTAGCTTTGCTGCCTGAGACGGCCACGTTGCTGGCAAGCGTGTTGACGCCATCGGTGAAGGTAACGGTCCCTGCATTCCCCACGTTGGGAGAGATGGTCGCGGTGATCGTCACCGCATCGCTCGGCGTGGCGGGATTCTTGGTCGAAGTCAATGTAACCGAGGTGGCAGTTCCGTTGGGCTGCATCGTGAAAGTCAGGCACCAACCGCCAGACGGGTTGGTTCCACTGAGGGTGCCGACATTGCCGGTGTTCCCTCGATCGCCCACGAACAGTTGCCAGGTACCATCGCCGCCGCGACCGGCGAATTCCTGCCGCAGGGTAGCGACGTTACCAAAGGTCAAAGCCGAATCGAAGCTGGCAGGAGCCCCTGCCGGATACGGGTCTGGGTTAGAAGGTGGGCCGAACGGAGCTTGATCGACGAAGGAAGCTGGCTTATAGGACCCGGAAGACGGCTCAGTCGTTCGACTCAAGGTGCCGGCTGCGTCGTCGTCCAGTGTGATGCTGACAACGTTGTTGGACGGTTGCCCGCCGGCCTCGGACAAAAACTCGTATGCCTTGGGGTTAGGGCCAGGCGACACGAGGATAAACCCAAGAGCATCCATGGCGCCGTAGTTGATGTTGTTGAGGCTGACGGTAAGCTTTTGGATAATACCGGGGCCGGGGCTGGGAGGAGTCGCGCGGCCATCGGCACTGCCAAGCACGATCGAAGACGGAAAGGGAGTCGCCGCCACTGGGGCTTGCGGTATGCCACCCGTGGGTATCGTGATCGTACCTGGGTTACAGAAGGTGGTGCCGGACGGGTTCGTGGCGTGGTTGCTCACCGTTTGCGTGACGTGGTTGGATGCCTGGCTGCCCGCAAATCCAGTGCCACCGCCATATATCGCGTAAATATCGTGGTTGCCTTCGGTGGGGATGGTGATGGGAATATTGGCGGTACCCGAGCTACTGATGGACCCGCTCCCCAAATCCGTGTTGGTGTTTACATCATGGATGGTGACGGTTCCATTGGTGGCGGGGCCGCTGCTATCCGTCGTATTGACGCTGACCGCGAAGGTGACCTGGCCATTCGGAGCGGCGGTGAAGGTGGGATTGGGTGTGTTCGAGTTGATGGTGGTCGCAGTGGGGTGGCCGGCGCCGCTGGTGGTGAAAGTGAGCGACCAGGAAGTGATCGTGCCCGTGGTGTTGCCGCCAGCCTGGCTGGCAATGAACAGTTTCCACGTTCCGTTCAGTGCAGTGCCGGTCAGTCCGTTGAACTTCGAAAGCATGCCAGTGCCGTGAGGCGGAGCGGCATCGCCGGAAGCAATGGGGCCGATGCTTGGAAACGTGTCTGCGAAGTCCTCGGTCGGCCTAAAAGTACCACCGGAGCTGCAAACGTTGGGTACCGTATTGGCAGCTGCATCATCGAAGGTAAGATCGACGTTGACAGGGGTCCCGTTGGTGCCGCCACATCCGGCCGACCAAAAATCGAGATTCAGACTCGGGCTCGGGGATTGAAGGAGGTACCCTTCGTTGAAAGGGTTGCTGGGGATGTTGACCCCATGAAGGGTGAGAGTTACTTTGGTCACCGAGCCGGTCAAGCCACTGACAGAGATCGTATATGGATAGGAGACCGGAGTTCCGTTGGTGATGCTGATGGAACCGGACGAAGTGCAGACGTTCCCTACGCACTGCGCGAATGCGGATGACGAAAGTGCCAGGAGCAAGCACGAGAAGAAAACACTCCTGCTGAACGAAACGATATGACGGCCCATTTGTAAACCCTCCGAGAATTCCTGCAGCGGCCCCGACCTATTTCCAGTCAAGATCCAGCCAAGCCTTAACAAGTTTTCAATC
This sequence comes from Bryobacteraceae bacterium, assembly GCA_035295745.1. Classification (GTDB taxonomy): domain Bacteria; phylum Acidobacteriota; class Terriglobia; order Bryobacterales; family Bryobacteraceae; genus JAIQFL01. The sequence continues at coordinate 25,364 of DATGIL010000022.1, forward strand.
CAAGAAATCTAGGGACGTAGTGTATCATAAATGCCGCTGTGAGACGGTTAGGTCCTGGAACGTTCATCCCAGGTTCCGGTTAGCTCGGGCACAGATCACGCAACACCACATCCCACTGAATTAAAAGGCGCAATCCAGGGGAAGAAAGTGCCAAAATTTTCAACGCCCTGCCCCTCGGGTATAGGGCCATAGGGGAACTCCGGTGTCTGAAAGATTTCTTTTGCTTACATTCCAGTGAAATGCTTGAAATTTGCCACTCGGTATAGTATGGTACGTACGTTCGTTACGCACCGATCCATCGACAGCACCAAAAGGAGAGGAATTCAGTTATGGCTCAGCCATACGTTGGGGAGATACGCATGTTTGCCGGCAACTTCGCGCCGGCGGGATGGATGTTTTGCGAGGGGCAGTTGCTCCCGATATCGGAATACGAAACGTTGTTCAACCTGATCGGCACCACTTACGGTGGAGACGGCCAGTCTACATTCGCTCTGCCGGATCTGCGGGGCCGGCTACCGCTTCATTTTGGAAACGGGTTTACGTTGGCGGAAACCGGAGGAGTGGAGACGGTGACGTTGACAGTGTCGCAGATCCCTGCCCACTCGCATCCGGCGCTGGCCAACACAGCCCCCGCGTCGGCGGCGCAACCGAGCGGTCAGGTCTTGGCCGGCGGTAACGCCATGTACTTTGCCGGCGCACCAGGCTCCCCCATGCTTCCCCAGTCGATTGGGTCGACGGGCGGGAGCCAACCGCATGACAATTTCCAGCCGTACCTGTGCGTCGACTTCATTATTTCGCTCTTCGGGATTTTCCCGAGCCAGACTTAAATGCGGACGAGAGCACAAACGAATAGATTCCAGCGACAGGCATTCACCAGAGGAGAAGACTAAATGGCGGAACCATTTCTTTCTGAGATCAGAATTATGAGCTTCGGGTTTCCCCCGAAAGGTTGGGCGCTGTGCGACGGGCAGTTGCTGCCGATCAACCAGAATCAGGCGCTCTTTTCGCTGCTGGGAACGACGTATGGCGGCGATGGCAGGGTGAACTTCGGTCTGCCCAATTTGCAGGGTAGAGCGCCGATCCACATGGGGAGCGGCCACACGCTCGGAGAACGCGGCGGAGAGCAGGCGCACACGCTGTCGATCTCTGAAATCCCCACGCACACTCATACCTGGCAGGCCACTACGACGAGCACGGGAACGACGAGTACCGCGGCGGGGACCGTCTTGGCCGCCGCTCCCCAAGCCCCTGGTTTTTATGCAGGTGCGGCCAACCTCACGTCCCTCATCGCGGGGACACTGGCGAACGTTGGGGGCAGCCAGGCGCATCTGAATATGCAGCCTTTCCTCGTTTTGAATTTCTGTATCGCGCTGCAGGGGATCTTCCCGAGCCAGACCTAAAGGCCAAACCAGACAAGGAGAAAATCAGATGGATCCATTCGTAGCTGAAATCCGAATCTTCCCATTCAACTTCGCACCCAAAGGATGGGCGTTCTGCGACGGGCAGATTCTTCCCCTCTCTCAGAACACAGCGCTTTTCTCACTGCTGGGGACAACCTACGGGGGGGACGGCAAGAGCAATTTCGCCCTGCCAAATATGCAGGGCAATGCGCCCATGCATCCCGGCCAAGGACCTGGATTGAGCCTGCATGACCTCGGGGAAACCGGCGGCTCCGATACAGTATCGCTGCTCGAAAGCGAGATCCCGTCGCACAGCCACGCTCTCATGAGCGCCAGCGGACGCCAGGTGCAAGGTCAAGTAACCGTGCCCTCGCCTAGCACCGCGATATCCGACGCCTCTGGCGCGAATCCGTACCTCAACACGACTGCGAGCCTCACGTCCCTCAATGGTAATGCAGTGGCTCCGGCGGGGGGCGACCAGCCACACAACAATCTGCAGCCGTACCTGACACTGAATTTCTGCATTGCGCTGCAAGGCGTGTATCCGCCGCGCACGTAAGGCCCTTTCTTTTCAATTCCTGTATTATCATGGCCAGCCGCTCCCCTGGTGCGGCTGGTATCTTAACTTTTATGCCCCTTTACGTCCGCCCGGCTCTCCCCCAGGACGGCCCCTTTGTCTACCAACTCGTCTGGCAGGTGATGTACGAGCAACTCCAGGCCGACACCTGGGATCCCCGCATCCGCGAGCATCTTCTGGATCTTCAGGTCAGAGCCAAGTGCGGCGCTTACGCGACCGTCCATCCGCAGGCGGACAACGCGATCATTATGCTCGACGACCAGGCGGTGGGACGGATGCTGATCGATCGCGCCGGCGAGTTCTATCACCTGGTGGACATCTCGATTCTTCCGAAGCACCGCGGCGCGGGAATCGGCACGCGCCTGGTCCTGGCGCTCTGCATGGAGGCCGACATGATGCGCAAGAATGTGCGCCTCTACGTAAGCATCAGCAACCCGCGCGCAGCGGCTCTCTATCGGCGCCTGGGCTTCCGGGTGGTCGAGGATCTGTTGACCGACCAGTTGATGGAACGGGCTCCCGGCGATCGTGCCCAACTGGTCATGCCGGCGTGAGGCCGTGGCGCAGGCCCTATTGTCTCGAAAACCCCACGGCACTATCAATCAAACGCCGGACGCTGCGCACGCCCCGGAAAAAGCGTCGAGAAGAGTCTCGACGCTGCAGACAAGAGTGTCCGCGCCACGGCCTCACGCCCCGATCGCCGCGGGAGCGATCGTCTCCAGCCATCCAGACAACAGGCGGGTGAGTTGCGCCTTGAACTCTTCGAGCGTCTCGAATTCGGCGTACGGCTGGCTGCGGCCGGCGGCGAGCCTGCTCTTGAGTTCGAGGACGGAAGGCTCCACCTGGTGCGGCAGCAACGGCTTCTTGAAGAGCACCGCGACCTCCTGCATGGGAAGATTGGGGTCGGCGGCGCAACGGCACGCCACCGCGTAGTCGCGCTCCCAGTTCTTCTCCACCGGCCCCCAGGTGTCCTCGAGTGCCTGAATGTAGTAGCGGCACGCGCGGATATTCTCGCTGATCGCCGCCTGAAACGGGCGTTTGTCGAAAGAGTGGTAGGGCAAAGCCACGGCGACGAACAGAACGTCGCGTGGCATCGCGTGTTTTTCATTGAACTCCCCGACTGCCTGGTAGAATGCTTCGCGCTCCGGCTCCATGTCGCCCGCGGGGGCGCAAAAGATCCGGTGCATCACGTAGGACATAGAAGAGCATCCTACCAGTTCGTTTCGTCAAGCTCCAAGTGGATTACCCGGCGATGAATCCGAGCAGGGGCTTCGGATAGCGCGTAATGCGCGGGAGCGATTTCACCACTTCCGGATACTCCATGCCGAACCACGAGGCGAATGTGGCGGCGTACTGGTCTTTCGATTGGGATGGCTTGAAGATCCCCAGATTGCTGATGTCGTCCGGGCCGCCCGGTGCGAGCGTGGGAAAACGGCCGTAGACGTTAGCGCCCAGCACCGCGCCGCCGAGCACCAGGTGATGTGCGCCCCATGCCGGGTCCGTTCCACCCTGGCGATTGGGACGGAGCGTCCGGCTGTACTCGGAGTCCGTGTAGGTGGTGACGCTCTGCGCGATGCCCATCTCTTCGGTGGCTCGATAGAAAGCGGCCATCGCGGAACTGAGTTCCTTCAGAAGGTCAGCGTGCGCGTCCAGACGGCTGGTGAATCCGCCAAGACTGCACAGGAAAGCCTGATTGCCGATTCCGAACTGCTTGCGGACCTTCAAGAGCCCGGCGGCCTGCAGCAGTTGCGCCCCAAGGCCAGTTTCCGGAAATACCGTCTGCAAGGTGCGAGCAGCCTTCACCGATTCCGAAATCAGTTGCGCGCGCTGGTTGCCTGCAAGGGCCACCCCTGGCGCCAGCATCGCGATGCCGCTGGTCGGATTTCCCGATGCCTGGCGGTTTACGGCTAACAGATTCGGAAATCCGGAATAGACGGGCTCGGGCGCCGGTTCGCGCGCGGCGGCCAATGCGCCAGACACTTCGCGGGCAAGGTCTCCGATTTGGGGCAGACCGCTCAGGAGGCTCCCGGAATCCGATGGAGCACCAACACCAGCGGCGTCCGCCGCCCAACCCGGCGTGGCGTATCCCGGACGGAAATAGTGAAGGCTCGAATCGATGGTCGCTGGCCCGTCCGCGGACCCGACATTCGCGGCCACAGCCATGGCTCCCGACTGAAAGAGCGGCTGCAATTCCGTGAGCGATGGGTGAAAACCGTAATCCTCCTGGGTCGCAGCGGTACGCACCGGCAGTAACTCGTCCTGAGCAATCGCCAGGTTTACTCGAGCGGCCGCGTAGGATCCGTATTGGGAAAGCGGAACGATCATATTATTGGCATCGTTGCCGCCAAACAGGTAGATGCAGACCACCGCCCGACCGTTAGCGCGAGCTGCGAACGCCCTCTGAGTGCCCACATCGCTGAGAACTGCCCCCACTCCTGCTGTGGTCAAGCTACTCCAGACGGTTTGCAGGACCGACCGCCGGCTGAGTTTCGCACGTGTCACGTTCATGATATTGAGTCCTTTCCCAAGAAGTCAGGCGGTGGCCGCATCGATGAATTTTTTACCTTTGGAACAATAGCCCCGCTGGCTTAGTTCAGACGATTGTACTATAATTTTCCTAAATGTCTAGGAAAAAAGAAGCCCAACGGACCGCACTCAATGATCTTTTGTGGCGGAGGGTGGACGAGATCCTCGAAAGTAGCGGGGCGCGTCGCTCCGAATTGTGGAAACGAATTCAGCGCAATAAGAATACGTATACGAATTGGATCAAACGGCGTACGATGCTGCAGATCTGTGACCTCGAGGAGCTGGCGGAGGCATTGGGCGTGCCCGCGAGCGATCTGCTGCGTTCCCCGGATCAACAAGATCCAAGTTCACGAGTGCCGGTAGCGGACAACGCGGGGGAGGGTCTCGACCAACCGATCACCCTAGCACTGGAGCTGGAGGTTTCGGGCCACAGCGTCCGCCTACGGTTAAAGGAATAGGAAAAATCTGAGAACTGGTCCTGGTACTTCATCAGCGCGCCCGTAAGCGGTCGGCATGAACACGTACGGAATCGGTCCCAGCGAAATTGGGCGCCAGCAGCACATAGGCATCGTACATCTCCACCGCGCGGGGGATGTTGCGGTCGGTCTCGTAGGCCTGGGCCAGTTCGAGATAGGCGGGCGCATAGGATGGATCGACGCGCAGCAGTTCAGAACCATGCCGCTCCACGTCGGCAGTCTGCCCCAGCAAGCGGTCGACATGCATCAGGCTCCAGCGCGTTCCCACCGATCGCGGATTGAAGGCCACGGCCTTTTCGAGGAACGGCCGCGCCCGTTTCAGATCGCCCGCCGCAATGTACTGCGAGGCAATTTGGAAGGGCGGCAGCGCCCACTCCGGCGTGAGGCTGGCCGCCGTATCGAAAGCCTGCCGGGATTCCCGGGCGCGATTGAGCTTCCCATAGGCGACGCCGAGGGCATTGTAGGCACAGGCGAAACCAGGATCGAGCTTGATGGTTGTTTGCAAAGTCGCCACCGCCTCGGAGAACTTCCGCTCCGCGATCTGCAAGCGGGCGCGGCAGAAGCTCTCGCGGATATTGAGCGCGGGATCGTTGGGGCGCAGGGTCTTGAGCCGTTGATAAGCGTCCACCGCGGCTTCCAGCATCAGTCGCTTAGGACCGGTCGCGGTGGACTGCACATAGTCGCCCACGCAGATCTGTCCGAGGTTTTCGAGCGCCGCTGAAATCATGCTCGCAGCGGTGGCCTGCTCGGAGATGGGAAAGGAGTTGCTCTTGTAGAACTCCCAGGCGCCATCCGTCCCCAGAATGCGGCCTGTGTCGATCCGCCTTCTGAGTTGCACCAGTAAGCTGGGTGGTGGAGGGGCGATCCGCACGTTCGCCGGCGCGCTGCTGAGCGTCACCGTTCCTTGCAGTGAGGATCCGTCGGTAAAATCCGCGGAGATAACGTGCGGCCCGGGAACAAGGGCGTCGACTCGCAAGATTCCAGCGGGGCGGATTTTGCCGCGAAACACGTTGTCGATGTAGAGAGCGCTGCTCACCGGCCCCGTAACATCCATGGTTACGGTGCGGGGAGCGGGTGCGGACGAATTGGGAGCCAGCGCGATGGCCACCTGTCCATCGAAGGTGCCGGCCACGCGGGGATGCTGCATTGACGCGGTCAATTCGGGCACACGCCGCGACAGATAGTCGATGGCTTCAGAGGCTCGGATGACGTGGTCGCCATCGCGGTCGGCCTCGCCGTTCAGTCCTTCGAGAAGAACCTGGGTAAAGACGCCGTGGCCGCCGCCGAACTTCACGTCCTCGAACGACTGCTCGCTGGAACGGGTGGAGAGCAGTTTCAGAAAGGACCGGTCTCCCTGCCCCATCCTGGCGAGTTGTTCGCCCGCCTGGCTTGGCTTGCCGGCTTCATAAGTGGACCAGCCGAGGCGTCCGGTGTGGCAGGCATCCGCCATTAACACGACGAGATTGGCGCGCAGGCGCGTGCTCAGCGTTCGATCTACCTCCTGGAACGACACGGCTGTAGCGTGCAGGTTCTGCGGATCCGAGTCGTGAGCCACGAAATATCCTTCGTCATGGTCGTCGAGGACGCCGTGGCCGGCAAAGAAGACGTACACGATGTCTTCAGGCTTGGCGGCGGCTACCAGCCAGGTATCGAGCGCTGCATGGATCTCGGCCAGAGTGGCATGTTCGTTCTCGAGCAGCTTGATGTGATCGGCCGGCAGGGCGCCTCCTGCATAGGTCCGCAGGAAGGCGGCGAAATCCTCCGCGTCGCGATGGGCGAAATGCAATTGGGCCGCCGGCGGCAGGTACTCGTAGGAGGAGATGCCGACCACGACGGCCCAACGCGTACCGCGATCTTTCATCGGATTCAACGGTTCGGCGGCCTCGATGCGGAGATCGCGCGACTGCTGCGCGACCAGGGCGCAAGCCACACCCGCGAGTCCTACAATTGCGAGAGTCCATCGCATAGCGTAGATCATACTATGCGTGGGACGCGGCGCCCCGGGCGACCTATTTCCAGGCAGGTACTAGCGGTGCGTGAGTTTCTTCACATTAGTTGGTAAGCGTGGGAAGCTGGCTGGTGTTCCAACCGCCGCCGAGAGCTTTGATCAGGAGCACGCTCGCGTCCATCCGGCGGCGGAGGATATCGACGGCCGCACGCTCGTTGGCCAGCGCGGCACTCTGCGCGGTGACGACTTCCAGGTACGTGACGAGGCCGCCGGTGTAACGATTGGTGGAGAGCTGCAGCGACTGCTCGGCTGCCGCCACTGCGGCCTTCTGGGTCGCGGTTTCGACTTCCAGGATGCGCAAGGCGGCGAGGTTGTCTTCCACTTGTTGAAATGCATCGAGAGTGGTCTGGCGATAGGTGGCGACGGTCGCATCGTAATCGAATTCGGCCGCTCGCTGCGTAGCGCGACGCTTTCCGCCGTCGAACACGGTCTGCAGAACACTCGGGCCGACGGCCCAGAAACGGCTCGGCCAGTTGAGCCAATCAGTAACCGACTGCCCCTGAAGCCCCAGCGCTGCTCCCAACAGGATCTGCGGGAAGAAGGCCGCTTGGGCAATGCCCACTTGTGCATTCGCCTCGGCCACACGGCGCTCGCTGGCCGCGATGTCGGGACGCCTCTCCAAGAGTTGCGACGGCAGTCCGACGGGTATCGCAGGTGGCTCCGTGGTCAGCGGCTTGGCGGAGATCGAAAGCGCCGAGGGATTCTTGCCTGTGAGGACTGCGATCGCATGTTCGAACTGCGCGCGGCGGACGGCGATGTCGGCATCCTGCGTCTTGGTGGCCTCTAATTGGGTCTTCGCCTGCGCCACTTCGGCTCCTGCAGCAACACCGCCATCGAAACGATTCTGTGTGAGATCGAGAGCTTTCTGATAGGTCACCACGGTGTCGTCGAGCAACTTCTGCTCGGCATCGGCGCTGCGCAGTTCGAAGTAGTCGAAGGCCAGTTCGGCGTGATAGCTGAGGCGCAGGGTTTCGAGATCGGCGGCACTAGCTTGGGCTTCGGTACGCGCGGCTTCGATGGTGTGGCGGACGCGGCCCCAGGCATCCACCTCGTACGACACATCGATCGGCAAGACGTAATTGCCAAAGGTGCTCGACGTCTTGGGAGTCGCCAACGCATAGGTCGAGGAGTCGCGATTGCCTGTCACTTGCACACCGGCGGTCACGCCAGGGTAACGCTGCGACTGGCTGACTCTGATCAGCGCGCGAGCCTGATCGAAGCGCGCCTGCGCGGCTTTCAGGTTCTCGTTCGAGAGATTGACTTGCTCCTCCAGCGAATTGAGTTGGGGGTCGCCGAAGAGCGTCCACCAGTCGCCGCGGAGCTCGGTATCGGAGGGATGCGCGGCCTGCCACTCCTTATATGTTTCAGGAGGCGTCTCTTTGAACGCAGCGGGCGGCTGAATCTCGGGCCGCCGGTATTTGGGTCCTACCGAGCAGCCCGCCGCTAAAAGCGCCAGGAACGCGGCGACGCCTGCTGACGCGCCGCGGAAATTCCGTTTCATTTTGCATTACCTTCATTGATGGCGATGCGCACGGGCTCGCCCGAAACCAAAGAATCCGCCGGGTTGGCGATCAACCGGTCCCGCAGAGTCAGGCCGGTCAGTACTTCGAGTTCGTTGCCATAATCACGTCCCACGGTGATGGGAACCAATTGCGCGTGGCCGTCGCGGACCACTCCCACTCGCAAGCCCTCCGACCGGAACAGGATGGTATTCGCCGGAATGGTGAGCCCTTGTCGCGCCCCGCCGGGCAGTTTCAGATGCACCGAGACATACGCGCCGGGCAGTAACTCGCCTGTGGGGTTATCGACGTCCACTTCCACGAGCAGGGTCCGCGAGGTGGTATCGATCGCGCTGGCGTTCCGCACGATCGTTCCCGTGAAGTTACGGCCGGGGTATTCCGAGAGTTGCAAGGTGGCCTTCGCGCCGGCGCGGGCGGCACGGCTGAAGGGCTCCGGCACATTGACGAACACGCGCAACTGGTTGGTGGCTGCCAGGTGAAAAAGCTCGCGCGCGGGCGTATTCGCGCCGGCATCGATGAGGGCGCCGACGTCGGTATTGCGGGCGGTAATCACGCCGTCGAACGGCGCAGTCACCTTCTCGTACGATTGCAGATCTTCCAGACGGTGGACGGCGCTGGTTGACGCGTCCACCATGGCCTTTTTGGCATTCAGGTCGCCCGTCTTCTCGTCAGTCTCCTGCCGTGAAACCGATTGCGTCTTCAGCAGGAACTGCCATCGTTCGGCGGTGGACTGCGCAAGCTTCAAATTGGCCTGCGCGGTTTCCAGATCCGCGCGCGCCTGTTGGAGCTGATGATCGAGCTCGGGGGCGTCGATCTCGGCAAGCAGTTCGCCCGCCTTCACGTGCATACCGATATCGGCATACCACTTCTTCAAATACCCCGTGGTGCGGGCGTAGATAGGAGAGTCGGTAAAGGCCTGGGTGTTGCCTGGAAGCACCACCTCCTCTTCGGCTCCGCCGATCTTCGGAGCCACTACGGATACGGAGAGCACGGAGTTGGCGCGAGTTTCCGTGGCCAGAGCTTTGGCCGATACGATGCGGCTGTTGATGCCGTAGTAAACCAATGCCGCGCCGCCCCCGACAAACAACAGAAGCAGGCCCAGCATGACGATAGTACTTCCCCGCCCCGGCCTTGCAGCGGGCTTGGATTTCACTTCTTCTTGCGTGGATTGCTCGATGGTCATTGTATTTGCCTTGTGAACTTTACTGATGCAGAGGCGACAGGTTCGATTCCCGCACGGGTTCGGCGGGACTGCGACGCCGCAGTCCGTGCAGCAGACTGAATACGGCTGGCACAAAAACTAATGTCGCAACGGTGGCGAACAGCAGGCCGCCGATGACAGCTCGCCCCAGAGGCGCATTCTGCTCTCCGCCTTCTCCCATGCCCAACGCCATCGGCACCATGCCGATGATCATCGCCAGCGCCGTCATCAGCACCGGGCGGAAGCGCGTAAATCCGGCTTCGATCGCGGCCTGAATCGCGTCACCGTGGTCCGCCAGACGTTCTTTCGAGAAGCTCACCACCAGGATGCTGTTGGCGGTCGCCACGCCCATGCACATAATCGAACCCATCAGCGCAGGTACGCTCAGCGGCGTATGCGTTGCGAACAGGAACACCACGATTCCGGCCAGTGCGGCGGGCAGCGCGGTGATGATGATGAACGGGTCAAGCCACGACTGAAAGTTGACCACGATCAGCAGGTATACCAGCACAATCGCAAAGATCAGGCCGCCGATGAGGCCGGTGTACGATGTCCTCATCGTGTCGATCTGCCCGCGGATGATGATGCTCGACCCACGCGGAAGAAGTTTGCGATTGGCGTCCACAATGCGGTTGATGTCGCCGGCCACAGCTCCCAGATCGCGGTTGTCCACTGACCCGAAAACGTCCACCACGCGGCGGATATTGTAGTGCGACAACAGCGCGAGCCCGGTGCCGCGCGATATCGTGCTCACGTCGCCCAGGATCTCGGGGCGTGACGCGCTGGATGATGCGATCGGAATGTTCTGCAGATCTTGCAGCGATTGCACGGAGTATTGCGGCGCCTGTACGGCCACGTTGTAGCTGATGCCATTCTGCGGGTTCAGCCAAAACGTGGGTTGGGTCTGGAAACTGCCGCTGAGCGTAACCAGCATGCTGTTGGCTACGTTTTCCTGCGTGAGGCCGGCTTGCGACGCCTTGGTGCGATCGACAGTGATGTGCAGTTTAGGCTGATCGGCGGGTTGCTGGATGCGAAGATCGGCGAGTCCAGGCACCTGGCGAAACTCGCTGAGCAGCTTGTCGGCGATTTTCAAGTTGGACTGCACGTCGTTGCCCTGTACCTGCACATCGATGGGCGCGGGCAGGCCGAAGTTCAGAATCTGCGTCACCATATCGGCGGGGAGGAAATAGAAGGTCGCGCCGGGATACTGGTTGGCCAGGTCCTTGCGTAATTCGCGAACGTAGCCATCGGTGGGATGATGCCCGGTCTTCAACGAGACCAGGATGTCTGCGTCTTCAGAGCCAATCACGCCGGAGTTGCTGTAGGCGGTATTGATTCCGCTGTAGGGCAGTCCGATATTGTCGAGAATGCTTTCCATCTCGTTTACCGGAATGTGCTGGCGGATGGAGTTCTCCACCAGATCGCAGAGACGCGCGGTTTCTTCGATGCGGGTGCCGGCCCTGGTGCGCAGGTGCAGGCGAAACTGTCCGCTATCGGTGTTAGGGAAGAAGTCGCGTCCCAGCCACGGCACCAGAAAGAAAGCCGCGCTGCAGATCGCCAAAAATCCCGGCACGAAGAGGTATCGCCGGTAGACCAGCGACGTCAACAACAACTCGTAGGTGATGCGCAGGCGTTCAAACGCGCTCTCGAAAGCCTGCTGCAGAATCACGAACGGATTGCGCGATCTCCCTGAATGGTGGGGACTCCGCAAGAGATACATCGCGAGCGTCGGAACCAGCGTACGCGAGAGGATGTAGGACGCCATCATCGCAAACACCACGGCCTCCGCGAGTGGCACGAAGAGGTAGCGCGCAACGCCGCCCAGGAAGAACATCGGCAGGAAGACGATGCAAATGCAGATGGTGGAGACCAGCGCGGGAACGGCGATCTGCGCCGCGCCGTCGAGAATCGCCTGACGAATCTCCTTACCTTGCTCCAGGTTGCGGTTGACGTTCTCGATTTCCACGGTAGCGTCGTCCACCAGGATGCCCACGGCGAGCGCCAGTCCGCCCAGCGTCATGATGTTGATCGTCTCGCCGAGGGCGCTCATCACCAGAATCGAAGTGAGAATCGAGAGCGGAATCGAGACCGCGATGATCAATGTGCTTCGCCAGCTTCCCAGAAAAATCAGGATCATCAGGCCGGTGAGGGCGGCAGCGATGACCGCCTCACGAATCACTCCCTGCACCGCGGCGCGCACGAAAATGGATTGATCGGCGAGCGGCTGCATCTTCAGATCCGTGGGCAGTGTGGCGGCGATCGAAGGCAGCAGATTGCGCGCGCCGGAGACGATGTCGAGCGTGGATCCACGGCCCGTCTTGAGAATCGAGACCAACGCGCCGCGTTGTCCGTCGAGCCGCACGATGTTGGTCTGCGGCGCGAAGCCGTCGCGCACATGCGCCACGTCGCCCAGGTAAATAGTGGTGTTGCCGACCTGCTTCACCGGCAGGGAATTCATCTCGGCGATCTGTTTCGGACTGGCGTTCAGATCGACGTCGTATTCGAACTGGCCGATTTTGGCGGTGCCGGCGGGGAGGATGAGGTTCTGCTGATCGAAGGCTCGCACCAGGTCGGAAGGCGAGATGCCTTTCGACTGGAGAAGCGTGGGCATGAGATCGATCATCACCTGGCGCTGCTTACCGCCGTATGGATAAGGCACGGAAGCGCCCGGAATGGTGACCAGTTGCGTGCGGATGAAGTTCAGTCCAAGATCGCCCAACTGCTGTTCGGAGAGCGTCTTGCTCGATAGGCCCAACTGCAGGATCGGAACACTCGATGCATTGTAGGTGAGCACCAGCGGCGGCACTACTCCGGGCGGCATCTGCCGCAGAATGGTCTGCGATGCGCCCGTGACCTGCGCGGTCGCCGTATCGACGCTGGCATGCGGCTGCAGATAGATTTTGACCACCGCGAGCCCATTCACGGTCATCGACTCAATGTGCTCCACGTTGTTGACGAGCGTGGTGAGCACCCGTTCGTAGACGGAAGTCATGCGGCCCTCCATCTCCTCGGCGCTCATTCCGGTGTAATTCCAGACCACCGCGATGACTGGAATGTCGATTTCCGGGAAAATATCGGTCGGAGTTCGCAGAATTACAATTGGACTGAGAATCAGTATCAATAAGGCGAGTACGATGAAAGTGTACGGCCGATTGAGAGCGACTCGAACGATCCACATAAGGTCTACCTGCTCGAATGGATGAATTACGAGACGAAATAGTCTCGGAAATCTTGAGGCGATGAACGAAACATCACAGTCGTTAAAGGGACCGGGCCGTCCCCGCGACACCGAAGTCAGGCGGCGGATCCTGGATTCGGCAGCGCAACTTCTGGAGCAGCGCTGTTATGACGAGATTTCGGTAGATGCGATCGCCGAGCAGTCGGGCGCCGGAAAGGCGACGATTTACCGGTGGTGGCCGAACAAGGCCGCGGTTCTGATCGAGGCGTTTCGCGAACGCATCTCACGGGAACTGCCGTTTCCCGATACTGGAGACTTCCGGCAGGATGCGCGCCAACAGCTCCAGAACTTCACCGAGATCATTTATTGGGGCCGTCGCGGAAAGGTGTTCCGCGCCTTTATTGCGGGCGCGCAGGCCGATCCGGAGGTGGCCAAGGCGTTTCGCGAGATCTGGATCCGCCCCAGGCGTGCGGAGGCGCGAAAGCTTTTTGAACGGTGGATTGCCGCGGGTGTCGCCGAACCAAGCCTCGACCCCGACCTCGCCGTCGAGATGCTTTTTTCTCCGCTCTATTACCGCCTGCTGACAGGCTGGGGCGAAATTACGCCGGAGTATCTGGACCGGCTGGTGGATATGACGTTGGGCGGTTATCTGATTCGGAAGTGACGCATGTGAGGCAGAGCGGCGCCGATTCGCCGCCCAGGAAGGTGTCCACGAGTCCGACGATCCAGCACATGGGACATCCGCCAAACGCGAAGAGCGCGCCGAGCGCCGGGATAGCGGTCCACCAGCCGAGCGCGTGCGAGTAATTCAGTGCCAGCGCAAGCAATCCGAGACCCGCAATCCCGCGGGCAAAATGAATTTTGACGCTCGGACTTCTGAACATCCCGCAGCCTCCGATCTGAATTGATTGTACGGCCGAGCCGGCGAAAATGTTCAACCGTTGCGACTGTGCCATAATCGTCCCGAAATGGGAACCGCAGCTGTCCAGCCCGAACTTTCATCTGCGATACCAGCGACTGAAGCCGCGCTGATCGGAATTGTCGAACGCGCGATGCACGGCTCACCTGCCGAGTGGCTGTTTTTTCGCGAACTGCGCGTGGGGACTGGGCGCCGCAACAGTGGAGCACAGCGCCTGGACGGATTCGCGCTGAACACGCTTCCGCACACCGCGATGAAGCGCATCTGCTACGAAGTGAAGACGTCGAGAGGCGACTTTCTTTCGGAGTTAAAGCACCCGCTGAAGCGGCGAATCGGCATGCGGTACTCCAACGAATTCTATTTTGTAACCCCGGCGGCAATGGTGAATTGTGCCGAGATCCCCGCGGATTGCGGCCTCGTCGAGGCAGGCCATGCGACTCCGGCGGAATGGAAGTGTCTCATCGGCCGTCACGCCGGCTTTTTCCATTACGACCTGGACGCGCGGGCGTTCTGCATGATCACGGTCCCGGCCCCCTGGCGCGACACGCCGGGCCCGACGTGGCAGCTGGTGGCGGCGATGCTGCGGCATCAGCGCCGCGAATTCACGGAGCAGCCGCCTCCGCGACCCGCTCAGCAGAAACTCGAACTGCTGTAGCCCGCAAGCCGATATGATGTAGGGCATGAAACGATCGCTCCCGCTTTTATGGCTGCTGGTGGCAGTATCGCTCAGCGCGGCCGAGATTCCACTGTTCAACGGCAAGGATCTGTCGGGGTGGGCACGCATCCCGCGGCATGAAGGCGCACCCGCCGATCAGAAGCCCGGCCTGGTGGTACGCGATGGATTGCTCGTGAGCATTCCCGATGCGCCCGAGGATGACCTGTGGTACACGCGAGAGAAGATCGGCAACGCAACGCTGCGAGTGGTCTACAAGGTGTCGGCTCCGGCCGCCAATTCGGGAGTCTTCATCCGCATCCCTGTGCAGCCGAAATCGGAGGATGACGCGATCAACAAGGGGATCGAAGTGCAAATCCAGGAGAGCGGCGACGACTACCATTGCACCGGCGTGTTGTACTCGATGACGAAGGCCAAAGCGCGTCCGTATCGCCCGGTGCAGGAATGGAATACGTTGGAGATCACGCTGCGCGGGCCGAGGACGATCGTGAAGCTGAACGGAGAGTTGGTGACGGATTACGATGGTGTGGCCCCGGTGCCTCCCAAGAACGGCCAGTATGAACCCGAGCGCGGGCCGCGTCCGGATTCCGGGTATATCGCGATTCAACACCACGGAGGCGCTGAGACGTTATGGTTCAAAGAAATCACGCTCATTCGTTAGCGGTGTTCACGTGTTTGCTTTGCGCCATGGGGTCGGCCTCCGCGAAGATCCTGTTCAAGGCCGACTTCGAAACGGGCGATCTGAGCGAATGGGTCGTGACCGGCGTCCGAGGCCAGAACGCCACTCCGCGGAACATTCAGGTAGTCACCGATATCGTCCAGCACGGCAAATACGCGGCGAAAATCACGATCCACGAAGATGACGTATTCAATGCCCAACAGTTGCGGGCGCAGTTGGGCGGGCCGAAAGTCACCGTCGAGGAAGGCTCCGACACGTATATGTCGTTTTACCTCTATATGGCCGAGCCGCCCAAGGACCGCGACAACTTTTTCTATTGGGAAGGCACGCCGCCGCCGAAATACGACAACGTGATGACGTGGTGGGTCCAGCCCAGGGAGGGCGGCGGGGCGGTGATCAGGTACGGCACCGGCAATCTGGGACGCGACGGAGTCCAGTGGGAAACAGACTTTCCGATCGCCAAATGGCACCAGCTGGCCATGCACATTCATTGGTCGGAGGACAAGGAGAAAGGCAACACGCGCCTCTGGTTCGACGGCGTGCTGGTCATGGACAAAAAGCTGAAGACCAAAGGGCCTGAATCCGTCTACTTCTGCCAGCCTGGAATCCATCGCAGTCCGCACACCGCGTCGAGTGACACGATTTACTTCGACAATTTCATCCTTGCGGACACGTTGGAAGAAGTACTGCCTGCGGGCAAGATCAACTAGACGCTTCGGCCTGGCGTCTACGGGCGAGGAGGTCCGAGACCGCATCCCCGACTTTGCTCAAGAACTCGTCGAGGGTGGACGGCTTATTGATGTAACAGGCCACGTTCAACTGGCGCGCGCGATCCAAATCTCGAGGGGACTCCGAGGAAGTCAGAATTCCCATCGGTACCGCTTGCAGGCGAATCGAACCGCGCACAGTTTCGATGACGCTGATGCCATCGCCTTTGGGCAGGTTCAGATCCAACAGAATCGCATCGGGCACCGGTGTGGCGCTATCGAACAGGGCGGCAATCGCGTCCGGAACATCCGAGTACGAAACCAGGTCGATCGACAGGCCACGGTTCCGAATGGCTTCGCGTATCAGCAGCACATCGGCCGGATTGTCTTCGATCAAGACGAGGCGCGGGGAAGCGATTGGAATCATACACTCTTTCTCGTGGACGGCGCGGTGAAGCGAAACGTGGCGCCCGCTCCTTCTGCCGACTCGACCCAGATCCGGCCGCCCCAACGCTCCACCGCGGCCTTGCAAACTGCCAAGCCGATACCCGTGCCGGCTCCATCGTTTTGCAGGCGTTTGAAGACTCCGAAAACGCGGTCGTGATATTCGGGGGCGATACCGATACCGTTATCTTTCACGGAGAACACGTAGTCGGAGGCCTCCCGGTCACACCAGACCTGAATCCGCGGCGCCTCACCCGGCTTCGTATACCGAATCGCATTTCCGATGAGGTTCTGAAAGACCTGCACCAGCAGGACGGGAACACCCAAGATCTCGGGCATGGGATCGGACTCGATGATTGCGCCGGACTCCTCGATGGTGGACTGCAGGTTGGACAATGCCTGACGGAGAGAGGTCTCCGCGTTTACCGGGATCAGTTCCTCGGAGCCGGAATCGCTCACCTGCATGTACTCTCGCAAGGCTGCCAGCAGATTATGCATGCGCAGGCCGCCGGTGATGATGAAGTCGAGGAACTGCCGGGCGTTCCCCTTCAAATCGCGGCTGTGGTCTCTCACCAGCCATTGGGAGTAGGCCACCACCATGCGCAGGGGCTCCTGCAGATCGTGGCTGGCAGCCCAGGCAAACTGCCGCAGCGCATCGTTCGATCGGCTCAACTCGGCGGTGCGGATAGCAACTCGCTCTTCGAGTTCCGCGTTCAGTTTGCGAACCCGCTCCTCGGCCTTGCGGCGCTCGGTAATGTCGCGGACCACCGTCGTGATCAGCAAGCCTTCTTCCGTCTGGAGGGGGCTCAAACTGATCTCGATCGGGAAGCGGGAGCCATCTTTGCGGCTGGCAAACAGCTCGGGTCCGCCGAGATGATTCCCGTCGATCAGGGAACCCGCCGAGGAATGCAGCGGAAACTCCCAGCCGGGCACCAGCAAGCGGACATTTCGCCCGCGTACTTCGCCACGCTCATATCCGAACAGATTGTGCATGTGCGCATTCACCAGCGTGATGGTGCCGTCCGCCTCGGTGATAAGCATGGCATCCGGAGCCGCTTCCAGCAGGGAGCGGAATTTCAGCTCCGCTTTCGAGAGCGTTTCCGCCTGTTGGCGAAGAAGCTGATTATTCCGCGCCATTTCGACAAATACAGCCACCTTCGACCGCAGGATTTCGGGGACAACCGGTTTGAACAGGAAGTCGACTGCGCCCAGATCGTACCCGCGGAAGAGTTGTTCGTCGTTGCGAAATCCGGTCAAAAACAGAATCGGGGTGTTGCGGTTTTGGCGGCGTGAACGGATGAGCTCGGCAGTTTCAAAGCCGTCCATTTCCGGCATTTTGACATCCAGAAGGATCGCAGCGAAGTCCTCGTAGTCCAGGACGTGGCGGAGCGCTTCCTTGCCGGATCGGGCCAGCATCAGTTCGTCGGTCAGACCCTCCAGCATGGCCTCGAGAGACACCAGGTTGTCTGGGTTGTCGTCAACCAACAGCAGTCGAATCTTGTCGTTTACTGGCGAAGATTGAGTCAAGCGTGGTGCCGATGCCGAAGACATCTGCGGAGTTCCGTTTCCTTATACATCAGTTCGCGGCGGTAACCTGACCGCCTTCGTCGGATTTTTTAATCCAGACCCTGAGAACACTGAAGAGGTGCTCCAGATCCACCGGCTTGGTAACGTAATCGCTTGCGCCGGCCTGTAAGCACATTTCACGATCGCCTTTCATGGCTTTGGCCGTCAAGGCAATGATCGGGAGTTCCCGAAAAGCCGGCATTTGACGGATCGCTTTCATGGTTTCCAAACCATCCATCTCCGGCATCATGATATCCATCAGGATAACATCCACGTTGGGATGCTCTTGCAGGGCCTGGATGCCGGTACGCCCGTTTTCGGCATGGATGACCCCGAGATTATGTTGCTCCAGGACACTGGTGAGCGCGAAGATGTTTCGCAGATCGTCGTCCACCACCAGAACTTTACGCCCTGCCAGCGTGTGGTCGCTCTGGTGCAACGCGTCCAGCACACTACGCTGCACGTCAGACAAGTCCGATTCAGCGCGATGTAGAAGTAGAACGGTTTCCTCCAGCAGTCGTTCCAGAGAGGGTGCGTATCGAACGGTGCTGGTTCGCGAAAGCCGCCCAATGTTGTGTGCGTCGGCGTCCGTCAAACCGTGTCCATAGACCACGACAGGCGGAGTAAACGCCGCGACACGCCGCTGCAACTCCTGAATGAATTGAGCCGCGGAGCCCGATTTGAGACGATACGAGATCGCGACACCATCCAAAGAGGTTTGAGTCAGCATTGCGAGGGCGTCCGAAACGCTGGTCGCATGCACAATATCGACGTCATTCCCGGCGATCGCGACTTCTATGGTCTCGAGATCGTTAGGCTGGTCGCTCACCAGCAGCAGCTTTCGCGTTTTGTGCCGCCCTGATTCGCCGATTACTCCGAATGCCTGTGAGAGGCCTTCTCTACTGAGAGACTTCTCCACATAGGTCATTGCGCCGAGCGCCAAACCCCGCCGGCGGTCCTCGTCTCCCGATATGATATGCACCGGGATGTGCCTGGTTTGGGGGTCGTGCTTCAGCCGGTCCAAAATCGTCCAGCCCATCATGTCCGGCAGTCCGATATCGAGCGTGATTGCCTCTGGTTTATACTCTCGTGCGAGCGGCAGGGCGGTGTTACCTCGCAATGCCACCACAGCCTTGAGGTTGCGTTCATGGGCGATGTCCACCAGGATGCGCGCAAAGGTGACATCGTCTTCGATAATCAGCAATACTGCATCGCCGGTTTTCACCAGATGCCGGTCATCCTCGATCGTTTCCACGATCGGGTCGGCCGAGCCGGGGGCGGGCTTCCTGCGGCTAGCGGCTTGTTGCACCCCAACCGTCGATTCTGCCTCTATCGCGGAGACTATCGCCTCGTCGCCCGAAGCGATCCAAACTCTGAGCACGCTGAAGAGGTGATCCAGATCAACCGGCTTGGTCACGTAGTCGCTGGCGCCCGCCTCCAGGCATTTCTCACGGTCGCCTTTCATCGCCTTTGCCGTTAGCGCGATGATGGGCAGCCTGTTGAACTGTGGAAGCTGGCGGATTGCCCGAGTCGTCTCGTATCCGTCCATATCGGGCATCATGATATCCATCAGAACGGCGTTGACGTCGGGATTCTCCTTCAGCAACTCGATTCCGGCGCGGCCATTCTCTGCGTGGACAACCCGGATGTTGTGCTCCTCCAGAAGACTGCTAAGCGCGAAAATGTTCCGCAAGTCATCATCCACCACGAGGACTTTGCGGCCTGCGAGCACGACGTCCTTCTGGCGCAGATCGGCAATCAGGCTGCGCTGCCCATCCGACAGGTCGGCTTCGTTGCGATGGAGCAGCAGAACGCTCTCATCCAGCAACCTTTCGAGCGAGGGAGCATAATGCACCGTGCTGGTGCGTCCCAGACGGCGCAGTTCCCGCACGGTGGGCTCTGCCAGACCTTCGTCGGTGAAGACAATCACGGGGGGCACACGGTGCGCCTGTGCCTTTTGCAGTTCATTGACAATGGCGCAGGGATCGATTTCCGGCAGACGAACAGTCGTGACGACCCCATCGACCGGTTGTTGTTCGATTTGGGAAAGTGCGGTCGCTCCGCTGTGCGCGGTGACAATTTCCAGGTCGGGGGCGCTGAGGCTTGCGCGAATCGCTTCCGTCTCGGCCGGGTTGCTGGAGATCAGCATGACGCGACGCGAACGGCGGAGCGCAAACTGTTCGATGAAGTCAAAGGTGCGGGCGAGAGTCTCCTTGGTGAGGGACTTCTCAAGGTGAGTCATCGCGCCCAATCCGAAGCTCCGCCGCCGGTTCTCGTTCCCGGAAATGATGTGCACTGGAATGTGCCGCGTGGCCGGGTCATGTTTCAGCCGGTCCAGGATGCTCCATCCCACCATGTCCGGAAGCTGAATATCCAGAGTGATGGCGGCAGGCTTGAACTCGCGAGCCAGGCCGAGCGCGGTACTGCCGCGGAAGGCCACCAGGACCTTTAGTTTACGCTCATGCCCCAGATCGAGAAGAATGCGCGCGAAGGTCGGGTCGTCTTCCACGATGAGGAGTACCGAATCGCCCGGCTGGATATTGTTGCGGTCGTCATCCACCATCTCCGCCAGTTCCTCATCGGAAAGCACAACCTTCGGCTTCGGCGGCACGATGATCTCGATGCGAGCCTCTTCCGGAACGGCCTCAATCGCGGTCGAGCCGCCCAGGTAGTGCGTTTCCGTCTTAGGCTGCACCACCGCGCCGAGATAGGTCTGCGGGAGATAGAGAGTGAAGGTACTGCCGACCGCCGGTTCGCTTTCCAGGCTTATCTCGCCGCCCAGAAGGCGCGCCAGTTCGCGGCTGATGGAAAGCCCCAGCCCGGTCCCACCGTATTTGCGGCTGGTGGTGCCGTCCGCCTGTTGGAAGGCCTCGAAGATGATCTTCTGCTTGTCCTTCGGGATGCCGATACCGGTGTCGATCACGCTGAACGCGACCACGGTTTTGGCCCGACCCAGCACCGGATGTCCGGGACGCCATCCTTGCGGCGCTCGTTCGATTCTGAGTTTCACGAAGCCAGTAGCGGTAAACTTCAAGGCGTTCGACAACAGATTCTTGAGTACCTGCTGCAGACGCTTGGCGTCGGTATGGATCGAATCCGGCAGTTTGGGATCGAGCTCGATCATGAATTCCAGGCCCTTGCCGTCGGCGACGTGGCGGAAGGTGCGGGCACAGTAATCCTGGAGGTCGTTGAACCGTACGCTGCCGACTTCCACGTCCATCTTGCCCGACTCGATCTTGCTCAGATCGAGAATGTCGTTGATGAGCGCCAGCAGGTCCGTACCGGACGTGTGGATGGTTTCCGCATAGTTGACCTGCTTGGGGCTGAGGTTGCGTTCCGAGTTCTCCTGCAGCATCTTGGCGAGGATGAGCAGGTTGTTGAGAGGCGTACGCAACTCGTGGCTCATGTTCGCGAGGAACTCGCTCTTGTACTTCGAGGTAAGCGCGAGCTGCTCGGCCTTTTCCTCCAGTGCGGCCTTGGCCTGCTCCACTTCGCGGCTCTTGGTTTCCACTTCGGCCTTCTGCTCCGCGAGCAGTTGCGCCTTCTCCTCGAGTTCCAGGTTGGTCTTCTGCAACTGTTCCGTCAGCGCCTGGGATTGTTTCAGCAATTCCTCGGTACGCATTGTCGCCGCGATCGTGTTCAGCACGATACCGATGGACTGCGTAAGCTGGTCGAGAAACGCCAGGTGAACTTCATTGAATGAGCGGAAAGAGGCGAGCTCAATTACGGCCTTGGCCTCGTTCTGGAACAGCACCGGGAGAAGCACAATGCTCGCCGGCGCGGCCTCGCCGAGGCTCGAAGTGACACGGATGTAATCGGGTGGAACATCGGTCACCAGCATGCGCTCCTTGTCGTGTGCGCACTGCCCGATCAGGGACTGCCCAATCCGGTAGACCTCCGGCGCATTTCCGCTCAGTCCGAACGCGGCCAACAGGCGAAGGGTCGTCTCACCTTCGGCCTTCTCAGCCATATAGAAGGTGCCGAGACGCGCACCCACTACCGGCGCCAACTCCGAAAGCAGGAGCTGGGCGACTGCCATCAGGTCGCGCTGACCTTGCAACATTCCGGTGAACTTGGCGATATTCGTCTTGAGCCAGTCCTGATCTTTGTTCTGGCGCGTCGTCTCGGCTAGCGTTCCGATCATCTGGTTGATGTTGTCCTTCAGTGCGGCCACTTCGCCCTGCGCTTCCACGGCGATCGAGCGGGTAAGATCGCCGCTGGTTACGGATGTGGCGACGTCGGCGATCGCGCGGACCTGCGTAGTGAGGTTGGCCGCCAATTGGTTCACGTTGTCGGTCAAGTCTCGCCAGATTCCGGCCGCACCCGGCACACGCGCCTGGCCGCCGAGCTTACCTTCGATGCCCACCTCACGGGCAACGCTCGTTACCTGGTCGGCGAACGTAGCGAGCGTATCGATCATACCGTTGATCGTGTCCGCCAGTTCCGCAATCTCACCCTTGGTTTCGAGCACCAACTTGCGCTTCAAGTCGCCGTTGGCCACGGCGGTCACGACCTTGGCAATGTGGCGGACCTGCGTCGTGAGGTTCGCCGCCATGATATTCACGTTGTCGGTGAGATCCTTCCACACGCCCGCCACGCCGCGCACTTCGGCCTGGCCGCCCAGCTTGCCTTCGGTACCGACCTCGCGCGCCACACGCGTGACTTCGCTCGCGAAACTGTTGAGCTGGTCGACCATCGTGTTGATGGTGTTCTTCAGCTCCAGAATTTCGCCGCGTACGTCCACCGTGATCTTTCGGGAAAGATCGCCTTTCGCCACCGCCGTGGTCACGTCGGCGATATTGCGCACCTGGTTCGTTAGGTTCGACGCCATCGAGTTCACGGACTCGGTGAGATCCTTCCAGGTACCTGCAACGCCGTAGACGTCCGCCTGTCCACCGAGCTTACCTTCGGTACCGACCTCGCGCGCCACGCGCGTCACTTCCGACGAGAACGAGCTGAGCTGATCGACCATCGTGTTGATGGTGTTCTTCAGCTCCAGAATTTCACCACGCACGTCCACCGTAATCTTGCGGCTGAGGTCTCCGCGCGCCACCGCCGTCGTTACGTCCGCGATGTTGCGTACCTGAGCCGTTAAGTTGGATGCCATCGAATTCACCGACTCCGTAAGGTCGCGCCACACGCCCGCGACGCCCTTTACGTCGGCCTGTCCGCCCAGCTTGCCTTCCGTTCCGACCTCGCGCGCCACGCGCGTCACTTCGGATGCGAAAGACCAAAGCTGGTCCACCATGGTGTTGATGGTGTCCTTCAGCGAGAGAATTTCGCCGCGCACGTCTACCGTGATCTTGCGCGAGAGATCGCCGCGCGCCACCGCCGTCGTGACCTCGGCGATGTTGCGAACCTGGTTGGTCAGGTTCGACGCCATGGAGTTGACCGATTCGGTAAGCTCCTTCCAGGTTCCAGCGACGCCCGGCACGTTCGCCTGTCCGCCCAACTTGCCTTCCGTTCCGACCTCGCGCGCCACACGCGTCACTTCCGAAGCGAACGACGAGAGCTGGTCCACCATCACGTTGATGGTGTCCTTCAGGGCGAGGATCTCACCGCGCACGTCCACCGTGATCTTGCGCGAGAGATCGCCCTTCGCGACGGCAGTCGTCACGTCGGCAATGTTGCGGACCTGGGCCGTGAGATTCGACGCCATCGAATTGACGTTCTCGGTCAAGTCCTTCCAAACGCCGGCGACGCCCTTCACATCCGCCTGTCCGCCCAGCTTGCCTTCGGTACCGACCTCCTTCGCCACGCGCGTCACTTCCGAAGCGAAGGAGTTCAACTGGTCCACCATGGTGTTGATCGTGTCCTTCAGCGAGAGAATCTCACCACGGACGTCCACGGTAATCTTGCGCGAGAGATCGCCGCGCGCTACCGCTGTCGTCACGTCGGCGATGTTGCGGACCTGGTTCGTGAGGTTCGACGCCATGGAGTTGACGGATTCGGTAAGCTCCTTCCACACACCGGCCACACCCGATACATTGGCCTGTCCGCCGAGTTTGCCTTCGGTGCCAACCTCCTTCGCCACGCGCGTCACTTCGGACGCGAACGACGAGAGCTGATCCACCATAGTATTGATGGTGTCCTTGAGCGCCAGAATTTCACCGCGCACATCCACCGTGATCTTGCGCGAGAGATCGCCTTTCGCCACCGCCGTAGTGACGTCCGCGATGTTGCGGACCTGCGCCGTGAGGTTCGACGCCATCGAGTTCACGGACTCGGTCAAATCGCGCCACACGCCCGCCACACCCTTCACATCGGCCTGTCCACCGAGCTTACCTTCGGTGCCGACCTCCTTGGCGACGCGCGTTACCTCCGAAGCAAATCCATTGAGCTGGTCGACCATCACGTTGATAGTGTTCTTCAGTGCGAGGATTTCGCCACGCACGTCCACCGTGATCTTGCGACTGAGGTCGCCACGCGCAACGGCCGTCGTCACGTCCGCGATGTTGCGCACCTGTGCGGTAAGGTTCGAGGCCATCGAGTTCACGGACTCGGTGAGATCCTTCCAGGTGCCGGCCACACCACGCACGTCGGCCTGTCCGCCAAGCTTACCTTCGGTTCCCACTTCGCGCGCCACGCGCGTCACTTCCGAAGCGAACGAGCTGAGCTGATCTACCATCACGTTGATGGTGTTCTTCAATTCCAGAATTTCGCCGCGCGCATCCACTGAAATCTTGGTGGTAAGGTCGCCCTTGGCCACGGCGGTGGTCACTTCTGCGATGTTGCGGACCTGCGTCGTGAGGTTCGCCGCCATGAAGTTCACGTTGTCCGTGAGATCTTTCCAGACGCCCGCCACGCCGGGCACGCTGGCCTGGCCGCCGAGCTTGCCTTCCGTGCCCACCTCGCGCGCCACACGCGTCACTTCCGACGCGAAGCCGTTGAGCTGGTCCACCATCACGTTGATGGCGTTCTTTAACTCCAGAATTTCGCCGCGTACGTCCACGGTGATCTTGCGCGAAAGGTCGCCCTTCGCCACCGCGGTCGTCACGTCGGCGATGTTGCGCACCTGGGCCGTAAGGTTCGACGCCATCGAGTTGACAGACTCCGTCAAATCGCGCCATACGCCGGCGACGCCCTTCACGTCGGCCTGTCCTCCGAGCTTGCCTTCCGTGCCCACCTCGCGCGCCACGCGCGTCACTTCCGACGCAAATGAATTGAGCTGGTCCACCATGATGTTCAGGGTGTTCTTCAGCTCCTGAATTTCGCCCCGCGCCGTCACCGTAATCTTCGTGGAAAGGTCGCCCTTGGCAACGGCGGTGGCAACATCCGCGATGTTGCGGACCTGGTTCGTCAGATTGCCCGCCATGCTATTAACGGAATCGGTAAGGTCTTTCCAGGTGCCCGCTACGCCTGGCACATTCGCCTGTCCGCCCAGTTTGCCTTCCGTTCCAACTTCTTTGGCGACGCGCGTAACCTCCGACGCGAAGGATGAAAGCTGGTCCACCATCGTGTTGATGGTATTCTTCAGTTCCAGAATTTCTCCGCGTACGTCAACCGTGATCTTGCGAGACAGATCGCCTTTCGCCACCGCAGTGGTCACCTCGGCGATATTTCGGACCTGGGCCGTAAGGTTTCCGGTCATGGAGTTTACGGAATCGGTCAAATCCTTCCAGACGCCGGCGACGCCTTTCACATCGGCCTGTCCGCCGAGCTTGCCTTCCGTTCCCACCTCGCGCGCCACACGCGTCACTTCCGAAGCAAAACCGTTGAGTTGGTCGACCATCACATTGATGGTGTCTTTCAATGCCAGAATTTCCCCACGAACGTCCACCGTGATCTTGCGGCTCAGGTCACCCTTCGCGACGGCCGTCGTCACGTCGGCAATGTTGCGCACCTGGGCCGTAAGATTTCCGGCCATCAGGTTCACGTTGTCGGTCAAATCCTTCCAAACACCGCCTACGCCGCGGACCTCCGCCTGTCCGCCAAGCTTTCCTTCCGTTCCCACCTCGCGTGCCACACGTGTAACTTCGCCCGCAAATGCGTTCAATTGGTCCACCATCGTGTTGATGGTGTTCTTCAGTTCCAGAATTTCCCCCTGCACATTGACGGTGATTTTCTTCGAAAGGTCGCCATTGGCAATCGCGGTCGCTACCTCTGCGATATTGCGAACCTGGGCGGTGAGGTTGCCCGCCATCGAGTTCACACTGTCGGTCAAATCCTTCCAGACACCGGCGACGCCCTTGACGTCCGCCTGTCCGCCGAGTTTGCCCTCGCTACCGACCTCGCGCGCCACGCGCGTCACTTCGTTGGCGAATGAGTTGAGCTGTTCGACCATGGTGTTGACGACGCGCGCGGTGTGAAGGAACTCGCCTTTCAGCGCGCGGCCATCCACGTCCAGAGTCATCGTTTGGGAGAGATCGCCCTCCGCCACCGCGCCGATCACACGGGCCACTTCGGTCGACGGGCGAACCAGATCGCCGATCAACTCATTTACCGACTCCACGCAATCCGCCCACCCCCCCGCGCTGGCGCCCAGCGAAGCGCGCTGGGAGATCCGGCCCTCTTTTCCCACCGCGTTACTGATACGGCCGAACTCCTCGCGCATGCGGTCGTTCATCTCGAAAATGGCGTTCACCGTATCGAAAATCTTCCCCGGAACCCCGGTCTGGTCGACGGGAAGGCGAACGGAGAAGTCGCCCTTCTGAAAAGCCACCAGGATGCGCAGCAGTAATCCTGTATCCAGCTGCTCTGGTGATTGATGACCGTTACCGGCATTTCTGTGGTTATTGGATTTTGTCTTAGCTGTAGGCTGGGGCATTGTGGAACTCTGCACAATCATATCTGTTAGTGGCCTCTCGCTACATCTGTCGGACGAAATCTGTGTTCATTAATGCACAGTCGTTGGTTAGTAAGTACTGCAGGACTATTCGAGAATATGCGTTCAGCGTGTCTGTGTAGCCGCCCTTCAAGGGTTTTCGGTAGAATATCTGCTTTATGGAGCAGAGCCCCGACGCGGTATCGTCGCTCATGGGCCGATTCCGGCAGGGTGACCGGACCGCGGCGAATCAGTTGGTTGAGTTGCTCTATCCGCAGCTTAAGAAACTGGCATCATCCCGGATGCGCCGGGAATCGCCTTACCACACCTGGCAGCCCACGGTCCTGGTCAATGAGCTTTACCTGGAGTTGATCAAGATTCGCGCGTTGCAGCCCTCGAGCGACGGGGGAGATGGGGAAAAAACTGCATTCCTGAAATTATCGGCTCATCTGATGCGGCGCCTGCTGATTCACCATTCCCGTCCCTTGGCCAAACACGTCGCGCGCGAGGAGATCAACGAAGAATTTTCCGGAACTGACCGGGGAAACGCCTCACTGGAAGAAATCGATTGTGCGCTCGACCGCCTCGCCGCCATCGATCCGCAACTCCGCACAGTTGTGGAGTTGCGCGTCTTTGAAGGCCTCACTGGCGAGGAAATTGCAGAACGGATGGGCTGCTCGCCACGGACCGTCACGCGGTATTGGAACTTCTCCCGCAACTGGCTGGCGCAAGAGTTGGGAACCTTCAAGTCGTGACGCACGAGGAATGGAATCGAGTTTGGGTAGCCTACCACTCGGCCTGCGAACTTCCGCCGGAGCAACGCGTCCCGTTCATCGACTCCACTTTCGCAGATCCCGATTTACGCGAAAAGTCGTATGAGCTGTTGGCTGACTTAGAGACACCCATGGACCAGACGGGCGAAGCTGAAGAGTCTCCGCCAGAGTGGGCACTGCTGGGCCAGTCATTGGGAAGGTTCGAGGTACTTGCGCCCATCGGCCGTGGAGGGATGGGCGAAGTCTATCGCGCACATGACCCCGAATTGGGACGCGACGTGGCGATCAAGTGCATCTCACCGAAACGTCTGGGTACTCCCGCCGCCATCACCAGCTTTATTCGCGAAGCGCGCTCGGCCTCGAGCCTGAATCACCCCGGGATCGTCACGGTTCATGAGGTGATCCGCAATCACGAGGCGGTCGCGATTGTGATGGAGCTGGTGGAAGGCGAGTCGCTTCGAAAACTCACCGATCGTCCCCAGCCCGCGCAACGGGTGGCCAGTCTGGGCCGCCAGGTGGCCGAAGCTTTGGCCGTCACTCACGCTCGGAGCATCGTCCATCGCGATATCAAGCCAGAGAATCTGATCGTCCGGCACGACGGCTATGTGAAGATTCTCGACTTCGGGTTAGCTTCCGACCCGGAGGCTGCACTGGGCACCGCACCCATGGGGACCGCCCGCTACATGCCACCGGAGCAGTGCCGCAGCGAGCAGGTTGGGCCGCCCGCCGATGTGTTCGCGCTGGGTGTAGTGCTTTACGAACTGGCGACAGGCGTCCACCCGTTTTCTCTGCGAGGAAGAGATACTACCGTGACCGTCGCGCGATCGATCGCCATAGAGAATGCGCGTCGCCCTTCGGAACTGGTGCGTGGACTGCCAGCAAGCCTGGAGGCGCTGATACTGCGCATGCTGGCCAAGGATCCGGCGGAGCGCCCGACAGCGGCTGCGGTAGCAGGGCAACTCGCAGCGTGGGAGCGCCCTTCCACACGAGGCCGCTGGTGGGTCGGTGGAGCGGTCGCCGCACTGCTTGCCATCCTTGCGGTGGCGCGGCTCAATGGCTGGCTCGGCGTCGCTTTGAAGCCGCCGGCGACCCTGGAGATCGTTCCCTTCACTACTTATGAGGGATCGGCGATCCAGCCCGCGTTCTCGCCAGACGGATCGCGCATTGCGTTCTCGTGGACAGGCCCGAAAGGCCTCAATGCCGACATCTATTGGCGCGCCCTCGGCGATGATTCACTGCACCGTCTCACCACCGATCCAGCCGAGGACTTGAATCCCATCTTTTCTCCCGATGGCCGCTGGATCGCCTTCTTCCGCCAATTTGCGGCCGGCAGCCCTCCTCAGGTGCTCGTCGTGCCCACGGCGGGCGGACCTGAGCGCATCGTCGGACGGGTAGCGGACCTCAACGGATATCGTGGCATTGCCTGGTGGCCCGACGGCAAATCGCTCCTGGTTCGAGACGTCCCTGGCATCGGCGGCGCGCTAGTCCGCTTGTTCCTGGACGATGGCCGCAAAACTGTTTTCACAACCCCGACGGACAAGCAGGCGGAGGGCTTACCAATCTTCTCGCCCGATGGCAGACACGTTGCGTTCGTGCATTACCGCCCGGGCGGCGCGGATGCCTGTTGGATAGCCTCTTCCGGTGGTGCGATCCACTGTGTCGCCAAAGCGAAATCGATTCAGGGACTGGCATGGCATCATTCTGGCAGGGCCTTGTACTATGCCGACGCCACCGCGCTGTGGCGCGTCGAACTCCGCGGTTTTGAAGGCGGGCAGCCAGTCAAGATCCACGATGGCGTATTCCGCGATCTGGCGGCGGATTCCACCGGGAAGCACCTTGCCTTTGCGCGCGTGTTCAGCGATTCCAACATCTACAGGATCGAGCGCGGAGGAAACGCTAGCCGGTTGATCGCATCGAGCGGCGAAGACAGCGAGCCGGCATTGTCTCCGGATGGCGCACATGTCGTGATCCGCTCCAACCGCACCGGAACTTACGAGCTTTATACCTACAACGCAGATGGGAGCGGCGAGCAGCAGATCACTCACTTCGGGGCACATCTCGGCAGTCCCCGTTGGAGTCCGGACGGCAAATGGATCGCGTTTGACGGCAATCGCGCGCCAGTGGACCCGTCGATCACCTTCCACAACGTCTATGTCGTGCCGTCACAGGGCGGCGAGGTCCAGCGAATCACGGACGATCGACACAACTACATCATTCCCAATTGGTCACCCGACGGCAAGTGGATTTACTACTATCAGATTGGAAATCCGCCTGAGACACGTAAGCTTCCCTTCGATGGCGGCCCTTCGGTCTATGTTGGCGGCGACTTGACAGAACTGACTGAGTCGAGTGACAGCCAGTATTTCTATTACATGCAGGACTCGCCCGGTATCTGGCGCCGGCCCGTGAGCGGTGGCGGCGCGACGCTCCTGCCAGGCACCGAGGGAGTGCATACATACCGCTACTGGCAACTGACACGCGATGGTATCTTCTTCGTCGACGGCCCTCCTGAAATCACGCTGCGATTCCTGGATTTCCGAACTGGCAAGGTTCATCCGATTGCCAGCCTGCCATTCGCACTCGTACGCGGTCCCCGTGGACTAGCCGTTTCTCCCGACGGCTCGGTGATTCTCTGCTCTCTGCAGGATGTCTCTTCGGCGAATATCGACTTGATCAACGGCTTAGAGCAGTAATGCGGTTTTGGGGATGACACGGAACAAGGCTGGGATAAAGGCCTTGTTCAGAATTCGCGACTTCGGGATTCGCACGGCGCTATGATTGTGACCATGCAGGGCCATATTGGAGTGCCGCACCTCCTCGCCACCTTGGGTTTGTCAATCCTGGTGTTCAAGCCCAAATGGAAGGCCTGCATTCAAGCCGGGCCTCGCTCTATGCTATTCGCGGCGTTCTTCGTCATCGGCGCGTCTGTATTGGTCATTATGAGCGGCCGCTGATTCGGATCGCTGGCGCCATTATGTCCGCTATCTGTAAATATTGGGTCTGGTCGACCCTGTTTTCGCTTCGGCTGATTCCCGCACCCTAATGGCGACATGGGCACGGGGGCTGTTGGCGCAGGATGCCCTGGCTGCAACCGCGGGCACGACTCGAGGCTCCAAGCCGCGCACTACTCCGTCGGTGCATCGAGTTCCTGGAACAGCAAGGCGAAATCGATTTCGCCAGCGGCGTCGAGAGGATCGTTCCGGACGGGCGGCGTATCACTCCGTTTACTACTTCCATCAACGTCCGCTGGTATGGATCGACCACCCACAGATAAGGAATCACCGCTGCAACGTAGTCTGCGATCTTTTCGAGCATCTCGGAGGGTCTATCGTCGGGAGATACAATCTCGATCGCCAAATCCGGCTTTTCGATAATTGGCGTTACTTTGTGGGGCAGCGCCTTCACGCAAATATCCGGAATGCGGTACCGCAGCTCGTCACTCACCCGCACACGCAACTCTGTGAAATCTCGGAATCTTCGCTCACGACTGCGCATCTGTAGCTCAGATACGATGAAAGTCTGTGACAAGCTATGGAAGTATTCGCCGACATGGCGCTCCAGGAGTTGCCCGCCCACGTACTCCATATCAGGGTGATAAGTGGTCCGCAGATATTCTTCAACGGGAACGGCGGTAGACGTCGCCATGGCTTCGGTATATGTCACTTCCCCCGCTGGAGCCCCAGCGCTCGAATCCTCTTGTGCAGATTCGTGCGCTCCATGCCTAGCGCACGCGCTGCCCCGGAGACATTCCAGTTCGATTCCTCTAACGCGCGCAGAATGTGCTCGCGCTCGGCCGACTCTCGCGCTTCCTGAATCGTCGATTTAGGACCCGCCTCGCGCTGCACCCTGACCTCCACTGGGATGGCGTCGCGCGTCAACCGCTCACCCGCCGTGAGAATCGCCATTCTCTCCACCACGTTTCGCAGTTCGCGCGCATTGCCGGGCCAACCGTAGCTTTCCAGCAGAGGAAAGACCGACTCGTCCATCGTCTTGCGCTTAAAATTATTGCGCGCGCAGAAATCTTCCAGGAAATACTCTGCCAGCAGACGGACATCATGCGGGCGTTCGCGCAGCGCGGGAACCCGAATCGGCACCACACTCAACCGGTAATAGAGATCTTCCCGGAACTTATCCTGCGCCACCATGCCGGCCAGATCCCGATTGGTCGCCGAGATCACGCGCACGCTCACGTGGATGATCTGCTCGCCACCCACACGATGGAACTCGCCCTCCTGCAAAACGCGCAGCAGCTTGGCCTGCGAAGCGCCGTGCAGATCGCCCACTTCGTCGAGGAAGATCGTGCCTCCGTCTGCCATCTCGAACTTGCCGCGCCGGGTCGCCGTGGCGCCTGTGAAGGAGCCCTTCTCGTGCCCAAACAGCTCGGTCTCAATCAGCTCAGTGGGAATCGCCGCGCAATTCACCTTCACGAACGGGCCCGAAGAGAACGGGCTCGAGTTGTGAATGTGCGCCGCCAGCAGTTCTTTGCCGGTACCCGATTCACCAATCAGGAGCACGCGCGCATCCGAACGCGCCGCCATCGACGCCTGCTCTACGGCTCGCTGCCACGCCGGGCTGGCGCCGATCATCTTCGGCCCACCGCCAACAATTTCCCGCAGGCGCTCGTTCTCCTGACGCAGCGTCGCATGCTCCATGGCGTTTTTTATCGCGAGGAGCACGCGATCGCGGCTCAAGGGTTTTTCCAGGAAATCGAAAGCACCCGCACGCGTGGCCTCCACGGCGTCCGCGATGGTGCCGTGTCCGGAGATCATGATGGCGGGCGACGCCGCACCATTCTGCTTCACGGCACGCAGCAGATCGATCCCATTGCCATCTGGCAGCTTCATGTCGAACAGGTAGGCGTCGGCGCGGGTGGCATCGGGATGACGCCCAAACTCCGCCACCGACTTGCAGACGTTCACGCCGTAGCCTTCGCGTTCCAGAATCATGCGCAAGGAGCGGCCGATATTCTCTTCGTCATCCACGATCAGAACGCGTTTCAAAGCCATTCGTCTCTACGGGCAGCAGTACACGAAAACCCGCGCCGCCCAACTCTCCTTTCACTGCAACAATGTCACCGCCCGATAGCAAAGCGCTCTTGCGTGCGATCGAAAGCCCCAGTCCCATGCCTTTTTTCTTGAAGGAAATGGTGGGTTGAAACAGCGACGCGCGTGCCTGGTCGCTGAGCCCCGGTCCGGAATCGTGAACCTCGATCGCCACCCGGCCATCCTCTTCCTGCGCGGTCACGCCCAGGATGTGCCCACCCGCTCCGGCGGCGTCTGCGGCGTTCTCCAGCAGATTGGTCAGAATCCCCTTGATCAGATCCTGGTCTGCGGTAACGGGCGGCATATTCGCCTCCAACCGGCACTCGTAGCTCACTTCCGGATGGCCTGTCTTCAGGAATGCGATGCGCTCCTGCAGGATCGAATTCACGTCGACCGCGGAGGGCACCACCGGAGGCTCCGCGGCAAACTGCGAAAAGGCGCGGACACGGCGCTCCAGCGTCTCGATCTCGTCCACCACAATCTGTGTGGCCTGCTCCATGAACCCGCGATCGGCCTCGTCGTAGCGCGCCAGCATCTCCTCTACGGTGAGGCGAATCGGCGTGAGTGAGTTCTTCACTTCGTGCGCCATCTTGCGGGCCAGCGTCTGCCAACTCGCCAATTGGCGCAGGTAGACCAGCCGTTCCGTGCTTTGTTGCAGCTTGCCCGCCATGGAGTTGAATGCCTGGATGGCACGCCCAATCTCGTCGTCGCGACTGTTCTCCACGCGCGCGCTCAAGTCGCCGGAGGCCAATTTCGACAGTCCCGCCGTTAATTGTTGGATCGGCGAACTGACGCGATGCGCGGAGTAGACCAGCAAGCTCAGGGAGGCCAGCCAGAAGACCGTGGCCGCGAGAAGATACGCCTTCTTGAAGGCGAGCTTGAGATCGTGTTCCCTGACCACCGAGACCAACCGGTTTCCATGACGGATGGCATCCCTCAGTTGGTCCATTTTGACTTCGCCGAACGATGTCGAATATAACCAAACCTCGTCTCCGTGCCGTACAAGGTAGTCCAGTTCGTCGCCCTGCTGTCCAGCCCCTGCGAACTGCTCCGCTTCGTCGCTATCCGCAAACTCCTTCACCGCCTCCGGCCAATGATCCCGATCCGCGGGCAAATACTTCTGCGGCTTCACTTCGCCTGACCGAACGTGCCGCTTCAGATCCTCTCCCACACGTTGCCGGAGCTCGCGGCCGGTGGTTTGCAGCAATTGCGAAAGCGTCTCCAGGTCACCGGTGGCCGAAAAATCCAGGCTCGAATCCAACAACGAGGTGGTAATCCACACGGTGGCCATCAACGGCGCAAGAGTGGCCGCCAAAAAGATCAAAATGAGTCTGTTGCGAAGCCGATTCACCCGCGAGGTCCGCGAGCCGGCGGCGTACGGGGAAGGTCGGACAATCGAAATGGGCCCGCCTTTTTGCTCCAGTACGGGTTGTCGGCGCCCGGTTTGCGGCTCAACCAATCCAGGAGCAGTCCGGTGACACTGATGCCCGAATCTCCCACTGCGCTCGACAGGTCTTTGTTCGACCTGACTACCAGATCGAAGCGCAGCCAAAAAGGAACGTCCGGAGCCAGCCCAAGAGCATTGATCGCCAGTTCTCCGAGAGCGAACGCCTCAGCCTGCGGCGCGGTCATGAGCGATTTGGAGCGGTTGGTTGTTCCCACCGCTTTCACCGTCACAGAGAACTTCTGCTCCCACAAGTCGTAGCTGAAAATCAAGCGCTCCGTCACTGGATGATGAAAGATGGATGTGCCGCGCTCATCGTTAAACAGCGTAACCTGCGAATCAAAAACCACCGTATCGGCAGCCTTCAGGCGCTCCAGAGGCTTGCCGGTCAGGAAATGAAAACCCGGAACAGCGACACGAATGTTGTCGCCATCGAAACTCACCACCAGCGATTCATCCGAGGCCGCCCGAAGCAAAGGAATTCCCAGGCCGGCCAAAAGGCAGCTTCTGCGGGTAATCCTGTGGCCCCGTTCGGGTTGCTTCATTAATAATTCATGCCCACCATAAAAATCGGATCAATATGCCCGTCTCGGATGGGGATCGCCACGGCCAGCGAAAACAATCCCTGGCGCAGGCCCACCCCCATGGAATGCCTCAGCACCGCCGTGTCCCCGCGGTCCCAAATGGCACCCGAGTCATAGAAAATTTCAAACGCGCCGTATCGGTATTCGACGGAGTTGTGCACCATCCGGTTTCCACCCAGCGGATCAAGTTCGTACTTGTTCCATCCCCGCAAGGTACTGCTGTTACCCAGTACAAATCGTTCGAACAACGGTGCGCGGCCGGTGATGATCCCTGTGGTCACATCGTCGATCACCACGCTCTTGCCGCGGGTAAGCATGTAGCGGAATTCCCAGCGATGGCGTGCGTAAACCAGATCGCTGCCGAGAAGTCTGGTGGCCGCCCGCAGGCTGTACGCTCCATCCAGGTCGTGCTGGTTCTCCGAATCCTCCACGCGCCGATGATAGCGCAGCATTGAAATCAAGGCGTCAGCGGACTCGGGAGCCGAGGGTGAAAACTGGTCTTGCAAGCGTTCGAAACTGGTCCCTACGGTCAGAGTCAAGGGCTTGGCAAGCACGAAGGTCAGTTCGGGTTGAAAATTCTGGCGGGTGCGGTAGACGCCGGCGGTATCCTGCCCGGCCAAAGTCGGGAGCGCGGATTGCAGCGGCGACAGTTCAGTCAGCGTGTTGCGGTTCCATTGTTCGTGGTAGCTCTCCACCTGGAAACCGAAGTGGATTTTATCGGTTCCGAGGCGGGTGTTGTCGTAGCGGGCCACAATACCGGCAAAGCGCTCCGCCAGTTCGTCGCTGTCGCTAACCAAGCCGAGCGTAAACAGATTGTGCCGCACCGTGGCGGTGCCTTCGACCGCGCCGCTCCAGCCCTGCTTGCCGTTATAAAGGAACTTGGGAACCGTCAGATCGAAACGGGTGGGCCGCAGTTTCACGTCGAAGACTACCTGGACGTAGTCCGGGGTGTTTCCGCGCACCACACGGTGCTCGACCGTGCGTGCGTGGAGTTCTCTACGTAAACGCCTGGCCAGATCGTCGAGGATTGGTGGATTGAGCTTCTCCCCTATGAGCGCCGCAATCTCCTTGCCGAGTCCGCTGCTGAGCTTCTCGTCGCGATCAGCAGGAGACGCCACGGTAGTCGTCCAACCGTCGCCGGCGACCACCACCGTCTCCACCGTATACCGCGAGTTGACATTGAACTCGGAGTCCTGCGTTCCAGCCGACAAAAGACCGGCCAAAAGCAGGCATCCAAGCCAGGCGTATTTCATGCCGCCAAGCAAAGCACGCCTCGTACCAACTGCAAACTGCTGAATTAGAGAGGATTGAATAAAAGCTGGATGTGAAACACTTTCACAGGTGTGGAGGGGAATAGAAGCGGCTACCGAGGCGCCCGAAACCGTGGCGCGCCCGGCTTCACAGAACCTTTGCCAATTCGGTCGCAAAGGCGCTACGCGGCGTCTGTTCGCGATCCCTGCCGCCACGTTTCTTGCGGTCGGGACGTTGTTGGATTCGAGTTGCATTGGGAGTGGCAGCGGCGGCGGCTGGAACCGGAGCCTGCGGCCCGCGCACATCCTTCCCTTTCGGAGGCTGTGCCGGATTGGCGCGCAGAAGCCGGTCTTCCAACGGGGCGCGGTCAAAACGCCGGATGATCGACTGCATTTCGTCAGCGGTGGGCGCTTCGACAAAAGCGAAACCCTTGGATTCTTGCGTTTCGTGGTTTCGGATCACCTTTACGGCATCAGCGACCAGGTCTTCAGCAGCTAGCCATTGTTTGATGTCGTCAGCGGTGACCCACGTAGGGAGATTGCCAAGAAAAACGGTGAAGCTCATTCAGTTGGTTATTTTACTCCGTTGGTTGGATTTGCGGCACTTCAAGGGGAGGATTCCGATCTGCATCTAGATAGTATCAGAGTGGTTGATCGGATTGCAAACACAAGAATAAGAATATGTAGACAATGCCTACGGAAGCTTGCTAAGGCCTCGGGTTTCGTCCACCAGAATCCGTTGGTCCGCCGCGATACTACCCAGATTTTGCTTCGCTCCGCCGGGCCATTCCACTGTGACAGTACCTGTAGTATCCTTGCCTAAACCAAAAGTTAGCGCCAAATCGCTCTGCGAGCAGTAACTGGACCCGCTCCGTACCATGGCCCACTGCTTACCCGTAGCGCTTTCCACCCGCACCACCGCGCCAATACCGTCGCGATTCGATTTCGTCCCCGCCAGCCGCACGGAAAGCCAGTGATTGCGATTGCCCCCGTCGTTGCGGTACAGGTATGCCGGACCGTTATTGGTTGAGATCAGGAGGTCGAGATCCCCGTCGTGATCGAAGTCTGCATAGGCGGCGCCTCGTGCCACAATCGGACGGTTGAAGGCCGGCCCCGCCGCCTGGGTGGCGTTTTCGAATTTATGCGAGCCGAGATTGTGAAATAGCAGTGGCGCCTCCCGGTAGCTCACCTTGGGCTGCACACGGCCGATCTCGTCTTCGATATGGCCGTTGCCTGCAAAGATGTCCGGATAGCCGTCCAGATCGTAATCGAAAAAGAAGACGCCGAAGGCCAGCGTGAGCAGGCTGGCCCTGCCCACCGCTGAAGACGGCGCCTCATCGACGAACAAGCCTTTGCCCTCGTTGTGATACAGACCGATCATCTGGTTCGAGAAGTTGCCGACCAGCAGGTGCGGGCGTTCGCTGCGATCATAATCGGCGGCGTCCGCGCCCATCGCGCCGCGGGCCACCCCATCCTCGCCATAGGCGACGCCCGCCGTCATACCCTCTTCTTTGAAGGTGCCGTTCTGCAGGTTGCGATAGAGCTTGTTGGGCTGCGTATCGTTGGCAACGAAGATGTCGGGCCAGCCGTCGCCGTTGTAATCGAGGACCGTGATCCCGAGGGACTTGCTGGTGGGGTCTCCGACACCCGCACGCTCCGCGACTTCCTCAAATCGGCCGCCGCCCAGGTTATGGTACAGACGCGAGCTCGTGCCTTTGTAGGATTCCGGAGTGCAGTATGACTTCGTCGAGCCGTCCAGCGAACACCACAGGTCGTTCTCGGGCTTCCACTGCACGTAATTGGCGACGAAAAGGTCGAGTTTTCCGTCGCGATCGTAGTCGAGCCAGGCGGCGCTGGTGGCGAAGTTGGCGTTCTGGATACCGGCGCTTTTCGTCACGTCTTTGAATTTGCCGTTGCCTTCATTGTGGAAGAGGCGGTCGCCTTCGAGTGCGGTGATGTACACGTCGTCGCGGCCGTCGTTGTCGTAATCGCCAATGGCGACACCCATTCCATACATCTCGACGTCGAGTCCGCTGCCCACGGTGACGTCGGTGAAGGTGCCGTTGTGGTTGTTGCGATATAGGGCTGGTAACGAGCGCTTTCCGCCGGGCGTCCAGTTCTTGCTGTTGATGAGGAGAATGTCCTGCCACCCGTCGCCATCGGCATCGAAAAAGGCGCACCCGGCTCCGAGAGTTTCCGGAAGATATCGCTTGCCGGCACGTCCCGCGTTGTGGGTAAAGTGGATTCCGGCTTGGGAAGTGATGTCGGTGAAGGTGATGCCGGGCGGAGCCGCGAATAGCGTGATGGCGGCGATTATTGCCGCGCTGATTCCTGCTGCTCTTTTTCCTACCGATGTGGCGCAGACACTCCTGTCTGCCGCGGCAGACAGGAGTGTCTGCGCCACTTCACGTCTCATCGCTCACCTCCGCCTAACGCATTTTCATGATCGTGAATGGGCTGTCGCTCGTTATTGTCCTCGGGACTGATCCTTCGGCGCCGCTCCGTAATCGCCTGCGACGATTCATCCGCCTTGAACCGGCGGAACAGCGTCTCCTCGCGGGCGGCGCCGGCCTCGTCGCCCAATCCGCGATAGCACAGCATCAGCGTGTAGTGCATCTGTACATCCTCGGGATCCACCGCGTTCACTTGTTTCAGAGCCTCCACCGCCTCGCCATACTTCCGCTGCAGGAACAGAATGCGCGCAATCTGATTGAGCACCACACGGTCGCGCGGGTACTTACTACGCGCCACGCCGAGCGACTGGAGCGCGCCATCGTAATCGCCATCCGCCTTCTGAATCGCCGCCTGGAAAAACCAGATGCGGCCCAGCTCGCGATTGATCTCGAGCGCCTTGGCGATGAACGGCTTGGCGGCCTCCGTTTCGCCCTCCTGGATGAGCGCGCGCGCCACATTGAGCCAGCCATCGGCATACTCCGGCTCGGCTTCAGTCACCTTGCGGAACGCGTATTCGGCCCCCTTAAGATCGCCCTGCAGCAGCAGGCCGATGCCCCAATCGTTCCAGCGCTCGCGGTCCTGTTTGCGCACCACAGGAGACCAGGCAGACTGTCCCAGAGGCACGGACGCCGTAGCCTGAGCCAGCGTCACGATCGGGATGTCGGGGACCCGGTCGCGAATCTTGCCCGAAACATTCGCCGGGATGGATGCCGGCAGGAACTGATATTCCAGCCCGTTGTGGTCGAGTCCAAGCAGCGAAAGATCCTGGCCCGGCTTGGGTTGCCCGGCGTAAACAAACTGCGTGTAGAACCAGGAAAACTTGCGGTAATTCAGCTTCGCGGTGAAGGTGATGGGCCCGCGAGCATTCGCCGGAACCTTCACTCGATAATGCGCGACGTCGGCCGCCCCCGGCGGAATCAGGCGAACATACAGTGTGCTGCGCGCCTGCCAGGCGTTGCGCTTATTAATGGGATTGGCCTCGCCATCGAGCTGATACGAGCGATAGAAATGTGCTCCCGGTTCGACGGGCCCCTTTCCCTCGTCCGTCACATTTCCGCTCCAGTAGATGACGCGCCCATCGGCATCCTTGCCCTGCAGTTCGAGCCACACGTCGAACGAATCCACGGTGCCGCCCGGGAAGAAATGACCGATCTTTCGAGTCCGCACCACCACGTCGACACGCGCGGTGCTGCCCGGCTCGATGGCGGTGGCCGCGACTCCCAGGGGCGCCGCGAGCTTGCCCACTTCGCGGATCAATGCGGGGCCGGACTGCTCGGCCTCCTCTCCCACGGCGAAGGTCGTGTTCGCCTGCACTGTGTCGGCGCGCCGTTTCATGGCAGTCGCGCCCGAGTGCTCGTCGGCCGGGGAGATCGAAAAGATATCCACCGTGATGAAACCCGATTTCAGAAACTGCTCGGTGGCATCGAGCTGCGACTGATCCTGATTTGCATAGGCGACTGCTGTATTGGCTGCCGGGAAACGGTGCGAATGTACTTTGCCATCGTGATTTCCTGGATCGTGCGAATCCACGAGTGGCATGTGGCAATCAGCGCAGACCTGCGTTTTGGCCGGGTAGTAGAACGAGCGCGCGCCCTGGCCGGATACGCCGCTTGCCTGCCAGTTGTCGTAGTCGTTGAACCCGCGCACCCAGCGGTATCGATTCACCGGCATATCCAGGTGCACCTTGTGACACGCAGCGCAGAATTCGGCTGACTGCATATACGGCTTGAGAAACGTCTGCTTGTGAGGCTTCGGATTCAGATAGGTCAGGAAATAATCGATGGCGCGTACGTACTTGTTGTGGCTGTTCGCCAGTTCGTGCAGCGGCGGATATTCCACCGTGAAATCGGCGTTCCCCATGCTGCTGCCCACGTGAACAATCGCGTGGCATGACATACAGCCGAGTCCGGCTTGCGCCTCGGGCGTATCGATCTGTTCGCGGATGGGCCGGTCGAAGCGCCCATTGAAGAAGACCGCATGGTCGTGGCAGCCCGCGCACCACTTACTGGGACGCGTGCCCGCCACGTCCTGCATATACTCGATGGATTTCCGGTAGAACTGATTGTTGAACGAAGCGAAGTGGTGCATTGAACTCTTCCACTCTTCGTAGATGTCCTTGTGGCATTGACCGCAGGACTCGGAGTCCATAAAAAAGTTAGAGGGGATGATCTGGCCGGTGTTGGTCTGTGCGGACGATGGAGCGAAGGGGGAGTGAGCGCCCGCGCCTTCTTCATCCATGGAGATCGGCGCGACTGCAGGATTGACGATGGGCTTTCCGGATTGACGAGGAAAAACCGCAGCCAAAAGAATCGCCGGAGCCGCGACCAGCAGCAGCGTGCGGAAGCGTGGAGCCCGCCACGCGATCAGCATCACGGCGAGGGTCGCCAGGAGAAGATGCATCCACAAGATCGGACGGTTGGAAAGCGTGTTGCCGCGGATCGCCAGCAGCACAGCCGGAATTCCCGCCGCCAGGAACGCGCCCGTCTCGCGCGGATAGCGGCGCACCAGCGGGATCGCAAGCACCATCAGCGCCAAACCAATGCCCAGATGCAGCAGCACATTAGCCATGTAGAAAACAGTGGCGCTCGGAAAAGCCGCGAGATACCCGCTATTGAGAATTAAGATGGCGAACGCAATGCGACGCATGGTCTCACTCTCGAGTCGTCTGCAGACTACGGATCAGGTGCAGCGCGGGCCGCGTCAGGTAGTCGTGCAAGTACTGATCGTGCGCCGCGTCCTGCGGGTAATGTTCATTAGCCGGATAAGGGTACCTGCTCATCGCATGAAACGGCAGGGGCAGCACGGTCTGCGAATACGCGGTATTCGCATCGGCATCCTTGGCCCAACCATCCACCAGGAGCAGATAGTCGCGCTTCCATCCAGCGGGCAACCCAGGCAACGAAGCGGCATCGAAGAGCAATTTCAGTTCATCGCCCGATCCCATGATTACCATGCGATCGTCTGGCTCCGCGAGCAGCGTTTCCACCGGACCGTAGCGGGTGTAATTGCCAGATGTGGGATTCCACATAGACGTGAAGCTCACGGTCTGATACTCGAAGCGCTCGGGCTGTTTGCGTTCCGGGTGGATGGTAGCCTTCGAGAATCCACGAAAATGAAGGTCCGCCGAGATATTGGGCACGGTCGTCATGCGCGATGGAGGTGCGTCGCTGTTCTCCACCAGGAAGATCTCGTCCCAGTAGACACACAGGTTGGTGACGATCCGAACTTCCCGCGATGACGAGAGGAATTTGCCGGTCAAATCGACGGCCATG
This sequence comes from Bryobacteraceae bacterium, assembly GCA_035295745.1. Classification (GTDB taxonomy): domain Bacteria; phylum Acidobacteriota; class Terriglobia; order Bryobacterales; family Bryobacteraceae; genus JAIQFL01. Next base: position 66,818 of record DATGIL010000022.1, read on the forward strand.
GTCTTCGGTTTGCCTGAAGGGATGCCCATGTCCTCGACGACGGTCTTCCAGTTCCCCGCCCCATCCTTCACCTGGATGTAAGGAAAACTAAGATCTTTGTGGGCCTGCGTGGCGCCCAGGAATGTGCTGCCATCGGCCCAATCCACCCATCCGCTCAATATCAGCACCGCGTGATTGTCGCGGGCCGCTTTGCCGAAATCGAGATCGAGCGTGTGCATCTCGGCGACTCCGGCATGATCGCGCCGGAAAGCGTCTGGGTAGGTCTGATCGCGATGCATGAGTGCCGGCAGCACATTATGACCTTGATCATCCTGAGCCGACGCGGGATAAACGCGCCGGTCTACGCCATACAGCCGAAACTCCGGAAATGGGGGCGACTTGAACTTCTCGTTGGTCACAATATCGATACCCGCAGGATGGTCGAGCGCGATCAGCTTGATCTGATCGATATAGGACACCTCGCGCAATTCCTCAGTGACGCGGATTTCGTACTGACCATTGCGCGGCTTCAGACGTTCGCCGGCGATCGAGACGTACTCGTCATGATCGACGGGGAAGTATTGGCCGTCACCCGAACTGGCTCCGAGCGGGGCAACGCCAAGCACGTCGGTGATGAACTCGAAACGCTCACCGTTCCACGTGAAGATCATGGGGCACGATCCCGAGAGGCGCGGCGCTTCCTTCAACACATTCACGCGGTTCACGGGCACCTGCGTTTCGTTCTGAATGAGCCCGTTGGGCCAGGTGATGCGTACCGTGTCCAACTGCGTGCGCGAACCCAGACGGAAGACCAGGGGCGTACCTTGATAGATCGCCTTCTGGTAGAAGTCTCCGGCCTTCACTTCGACTTTCGCGTCGAGTGCGAGCTTGGCGTTCTTCACACCGGTGAGCCCGATCTCAACCCAGTTGCCGTATGCCGGGGTGACGTCGTGGCGCATCGTGAGGGTGCCATCCTTGGCGACCACAACATTGTCCAGGCGGCCTCGCAGATTGAAATCGGCGGCTGCCGAGGGCTCCGACGCAGCGAATGGCGCTGGGGAGTCGGATGCTTCAAAGACGCCTCCCAACTTGTCCCGATAGAGGACCGTGCGCCCTTCGTAATTCACCAGGAGATCGAATCCCAAACCGTCGGGATCGACTTCGAACCTCGCGGCATCGAGCGCCCGGCCTGCGACGAACGGAAAGCGTCGTGATTCGTCGCTGAAGCCCGCCTCACCATTGTTTCGAAGTAGCCGGGAATCGTCACCCAGCAGGAAAAGGTCGGGGTCGTAATCGTGATCGTAGTCGAGCCAGAGTGCGCGACGAAACGAACCGGTGGCGAGATCGGTTTGCTTCTGAAATTTGCCGTTCACGTTGCGGTACAAGACCGCCCCGGTGGTGGTGACGACGCAGAGATCGGGGAGGCCATCGTTATCGAAATCACCAGGGGCGATGAAGACCACGTCGCGCAGTTTTTCCAGACCCGAGTCGGGAACCAGGGTGGCGCCGTTGCGATAGAGTGCCACGCGCGTCTTAGACCAGGCAATCACGCTGGGGCGTGCGCCATCCAACGAAAGCACGGTGACGCCTTCGAAACCCGTGCCGAGCTTCTCATCGCGATACGACACAGGGGGAGGAGGCAACTTCGGCGCGTCGAGGGGATCGTAGATCTCGGCATAGTAGCTCCAATCCATGTCCTCCGGAACGGCGGCGCCTTCCTGCTGCTTTTTCAGTTCCTGGAAAATCCGCAGCTCCGACGCGGCATCCTGGGCGCGATCGGCCTGGCGGTAGAGGCCGTAGAGTTGGAAGTGCGGCGCAGCGAGGCGCGGGTTCAGGTCCCGTGCAGTTTCGAATTCTTTGATGGCGCCGGCGTTATCACCCTTCAGTTTGAGGAGCGCGCCCAGGTGATAATGCGATACGGGTTCCTTGGGGACGAGTTGCAGCATCCCCTCGAACTGTGCGAAAGCGCGATCGAATTCGCCCTGCTTCTGAAAAGTGACGCCAAGATTAAACCAGGTGTGTGGGATTTTGGGCGCTGCCTTCTGCACCTTTTCCAATTCCGCGATTCCAGCATCGACCTCGCCGGCGCGCAAAAGAGCGAGCCCGTAGTTCACCTGTTCACGCGGAGAATCGGGAGCCAGCGCGAGCGCCTGCCGAAACTCGTCGACCGCCTGTTTCTGGGTGGTGGGGTTCTCGTAGAATGCCTTGCCGAGATTGCGGAAATGCCAGAGGCGGGTCTGGGCCGCGCCGGTCAACTGTGCATGTACCAGCCAGAATCCGCAAGCTGTAAGCAGGACGAGGGCGATCAGAAAGCGCTTCATAGGCGGCCGCCCGATTCAGCGCACATAGCCATGCACGGCGCTCCGTTTGCCCCCCGCCCGGTGCGCTTCCTCGGAGAGCGCGTGTACTCCGGAGGCGTCGATCCATCGATTGTAGAAATTGAACAGGGCACAGACGGTGATGGCGAAATAGATCGCGTCATCTTCCCACCCTACCTCGTAAAGCGGCTGCATGTCGGCGCCTGTGATGCGCGGCGAGTCGTGATTCACCTTGTCGACGAAGCGGAACAGCGCTTTGTGTTTGTCGTCGAGCGCGGAGGTTTCGAGGTTGCGGAGCACACTCCATACGAGCGCCTCGTCTCCCAGCAGTTCCGCCGCAACTGCGGCGTGCGACTTCAGTCAAAACGGGCATTCGTTCCGATAGGACGTGTAAGCGGCGATCAGTTCCCGGAGTCCAGGGCTTAGCGGCGCCGGACCGCGCAGGATCTCCTGGGTGAAGCGCGCGAGATGCTCCGTGGCCTGCGGCAAAAAGGCGAACATGTGCCAGATCTGCGGATACTCCGCACCCGTGGAACGCATCAGCTCGATGATGTCGCGATAGCCGCTGGGTTTGGGATTCTGCTCCACGCCGGGCAGAAACATCGGGTTCACGTTAGACCCCTCCAAGTGACCGGTAGGATACTAAGAGCCCGAAGCGCGCGGCAATAATTGAAAGATACTATCCGGCTCGTTCCGCTTGACAAGAAATTTTCTTAGTACTAATTTATTGGTACATGAGAATCCGAAGCAGATGGCTGCTCCCCATCGCGCTTGCTGCGGCGGTTTGCCATTCCCAATCCGGTCCGGTTTTCGACGTTGCTTCTCTGAAGCCCAGTCCACCTGCCACGGGTGACACGATCAATATTAATCTCGGATCGATTCGCAATGGAGACGTGACGCTCTCCAACGCCTCCCTTGTAGATTGCATCAAGTTTGCGTACGGGCTGGTGAGCAATGAGCAGGTCGCAGGGCCGGACTGGACGAAGTCGAAGGCAGTGCGCTTCGATATCCTGGCGAAAGCGGCACCATCGACTCCCCGGGAGCTACTGCTGCTAATGCTGAGGACTCTCTTGAACGAGCGTTTCCATTTGGCGATGCACACGGAGCACCGGAGTTTCGCGCATTATGCGCTGGTGACCGGCAAAAGCGGTCTGAAAATGCATGAGGTTCAGCCAGAGCCCGCAGCATCGAAGATGACTTACCGCATCGGGAGCATCGTGCACAATCAGATCTCCATGCAGACGCTGGCGCTGCTGTTATCGCGGCAACTCGGCGAGTTGGTGCTCGACGAGACGAGGCTCGCCGGCGCGTACGAGATGAAACTGGAATGGACGCCGGAGACCTCGCGCAATACTCCCGACCCGCCCGAACACGGCCCCTCGATCTTCACCGCGGTTCAGGAGCAATTGGGACTGAAGTTGGAGGCTAGAAGGGACGCGGTGGAGGTGCTGGTGATCGATCGCGCTGACCAGGTGCCGGTAGAGAATTAGGCGCCCGGCGGATCGGTGCCGAGGCATTTGCGCGGACGTCGATGCTGGGAGCCTCCAGCGCACCATCGCCGAGTTATTCCAATTGCTGGCCTGCTGCGCGCGTCTCTAAAGAGCGGCACAGATCGGTGGGCCGTAGTGCGCACTAGGACTGCGACCTGCGGGTGAACTCGCGCGGGGTGGGTGAAATGACTGGATTCCTCACCCCCCAGCAATCCGGCCGATAGAGGCTCGGCCCCTTCGAATGAATAACTTGCCGCCAGCGGCGGTTTGGGTTGTGAATTGCACTTTGGGCTCTTCTATTCCAAAATGCGTGGGAGGACCTACGTCACCGAGCCCCGGCCAGGGCCCGATTTCCACGCGCTGACGGGAGCAGCAGGTGAGACTGACGCACGCGTCGGATTCCGCGATTCAGATTCTGACTTACCTTGCGGGGATACGCGGACGGCAACGCGCCACCGCGGAGGAGATCAGCGAGCAGACCGGTCTCCCACCAGTATTTCTCAATGAACTGATTCAGAAACTGGTCCGCCCCGGGTTCGTTTCGGCGCGGCCAGGGACGCGTGGCGGCTTTTCATTGGCGATGCGGGTGGAGGACATCTCGATCCTGCAGGTGTTCGAGAGTATCGATGGGAATTCGACATCGAACGAATGCCTTTCGGTGTCTGGCGCTTGCCCGCGATCGGGACATTGCGATGTTCAAAATCAGTTACAGACCCGGCGAGGGGAAGTGGAGCAAATTCTGAACGGCGTCACGCTCGACACGCTGGTACGAGATGGCGTGGAGGCTCACATCGCCCCACTGCGATGGGGATTGCAGTGCGACCGGCGATGATAAACTGAACCTGAAACGCAAAGCGGTTCCTGGGCTGCTGGGGAAGCGATGCCGGACCTAACCTTCGATGAGCGGGCTCCGATCACTCTGCAACGGTACAACGAGGGCTCGCGTCTGAAGAGCATACCGGGTTAGTGCGTGGGTTTGCGCACTGGCGGCGATAGGCGGGCACAACGTCTGTGCTACGGAACAGATCCATGGGACTTTCGGGAACGCGAGGGTGCCTGCTCATCTTCTCTCTTCTGGCGGCGGCATGCGGCAAAGGGCCTGCGCGTCCGGTCAGACTCACTCTGGTCGGCCTCGGATTGGATGCCGGCGAAAGGCTCAAACGGGACGCGCTGGACGAGTTCACCCACACGTCCGGAACTGAAGTCGACCTGATTCCCGCGTGGGGCACGTCGTCCGAACAATTGCCGCAGATCTCGCGGCTCCTGAGCCAGCATTCCAACCCACCCGATGTTTACGTAATCGACGTGGTATGGCCGGGTACGCTCGGTAGCGAGTTGTTGGACTTGTCTGCCTATGCCGGTGCTGATGCCCAGGCACACCTGCCCGCCCTGTTACAGAACGACACGGTGGATGGCCGGCTCGTGGCGCTTCCTTTTTATGTGAACGTCGGAATGCTGTATTACCGGACCGACCTGCTGAAGAAGTACGGCTACCAGAAGCCCCCCTCCTCCTGGGATGAATTGGAAACCATGGCGGCACGCATTCAGCGAGGCGAGAGAGCGGCCGGTAATGAGGAATTCTGGGGCTACGTCTGGCAGGGCGGGGAGTATGAAGGACTGACCTGCGATGCGTTGGAGTGGCAGGCGGCCTACGGGGGCGGGAGCATCATCGAGCGCGACGGAACGGTAACTGTGAACAACGCCGGAACGCGAGAGGCAATGAAGAAAGCGGCGGGATGGGTGGGCAGCATTTCACCGAAGAGTGTGCTTTCCTACACAGAGTCGGATAGCCTGGCGGTGTTCACCGCCGGCAACGCTGCCTTTCTGCGGCAATGGAGCGGAGCTCTGTCGGCGACCCGCTCGGGCGACATTCCGATTCAGGGACGCTTTGACGTGACGCTCCTGCCTGCGGGACCGCGGGGACGCGCTCAGGCCATGGGCGGGTTTCAACTTGCCGTCTCGCGCTACAGCGCACATCCCAAAGAAGCCGCCCAACTGGCGCTCTATCTGACCGGTGCGAAAGTACAGTTACGGCGTGCTGAAAGCGCCGCCTATCTTCCCAGCATTCCTGCACTGTATGAGGAGGCTGGGGTGCAGAAGGCGCTGCCGGTGGCGCTGGCCCTCCGCAACGCCGGCGCGAATGCTTGGGTGGCAAGGCCCTCCACGATCTCCGGCAACCGATACCGCGATGTTTCCGAGGCATACTATCAGACAGTGCATCAGATTCTGAGTGCGGGCAAAGAGCCGGGAAAAGCGCTGCTGGAGTTGGAACAGACTCTCGTCAAGCTGACGGGCTTGCGGGCCGGAACTCTCCCGAATTGAGCCATGAGGGATGTGGCCTCAAAAGACCCAACGAACCGGAGGCTGCCAAACGACTGGCGTCTGAGGCGCTTCCGCATTGGCACGCGTCTCCACCTCGCGTTTGGCTGTTTTGTTTTCCTGATCTTCCTGGGCAGCAGCCTGGCGTTGTGGTACGTGCGGGTGATCCGGAAAGACGTGGAGAGCGTCTCGATGGTGGAGCAGCGCATGAGCGCCTTGCTGCAGATCGACAACAGCGTGCTGTCGATCATGAATCAGCTCCATCGCTCCGCGGATGTGAGACAGCGGGACCGCTTTGAGGCAGACGCGGCCCGTCTCATGGAGACCTTCCGTGCCGATACCGGTTGGGCCGCCGACATTCTGCGCAGCATGGCGCCGGTGGATCAACGGCAGGCGGCGATCGTAGAGAGCCTCGTCGGCTTGCTGGACGCGATGCCCAAGCGCATCGAATCGCTGGTGGGGCTGGCGCGCGAGAACGACTGGACGACGGTGCATGCCAGGCTTTTGAACCAGGTGGACCGGTCGGACGACGTGGTCGCGACGTTAGTGGCAGAGATCGATCGCGATCTGGTGGAGTCGCGGCAGCGGCTGAGGAACGAAGCGGCGAGGGCGGAGTTGCGCAGTGTGGAGGCGCTGGCGGCAACGGGACTGTTGAGTCTGCTGTTGGCCAGTTGGCTGGGGATCGCCGTCAGCCGAAGTATTACACGGCCGCTGGCCAGCCTGGATGCTGGTACCCGGGAGTTGGCTCGTGGGAACTTTGGAGGCCGGCTGATGGTGACCGGAACCGATGAGTTCGCGCAGTTGGGGCGGGTCTTCAATCAGGCCGCTCGCCAGTTGGACGAACTCTACGGGAAACTGCGGCTGAGCGAGGCCCGCTTCCGGTCGCTGATCGAAAACGCCTCGGAGATGATTTTGATCGTGAGCGAATCGGGGCGCGTTTTGTACACCAGTCCTTCCACCGAGCGCATTCTGGGAGGGCCGGCGGAGCAGTTCGTCGGGCAATCGGTGCGGGATCTGCTGGATGTCGAAGAGGTGCCGCGCGCAGAGGCGATCTTCCGCAATGTGCGCGACACGGCAGGTTGCACGGAATCGTTCGCGTTGCGCTTTCGTCATCGCAATGGGACGTTTCGCTCCATGGAGGGCCTGGCGGCGAATCTGCTCGCCGACCCGGCAGTCGCCGGGATTGTGGTCAATGTGCGCGATGTATCGGAACGGCGGCGCGCCGAACAGGTGCTTCGCGAGCGGGAAGACCAACTGCGGCAGGCACAGAAAATGGAAGCGATCGGGCGGCTGGCCGGTGGTGTGGCCCACGATTTCAACAATCTGCTTACGGTCATCAACGGCTATAGCGAATTGCTCACGGGCGCGCTGCCGGTTGGGGAGCGATTGCATGGCTATGCCAAGGATGTCCGCGATGCCGGCGATCAGGCAGCCGACCTGACGCGGCAGCTTTTGGCATTCGGCAGGAAACAGATGCTCGATCCCGCCGTGCTGAACGTGAATGATGTGGTGCGGGAGACAGACCGGATGCTGCGGCGCGTAATCGGCGAAGACATCGAACTGATTTGCCGGCTGGATCCGTCGATCGGCCCGGTGGAGGCGGACCGGAATCAGTTGCAACTGGTGCTGATGAACCTGGCAGTGAATGCGCGGGACGCGATGCCGCTCGGAGGACGGCTCACGATCGAGACGTCGGAGATCGCGGAAAGTGACGCGTCGGTGTTAGCAAAACCGTGTGTGATTTTGAAAGTCAGCGATACCGGTGAGGGCATGGACGAGGCTACGCAGCGCCGTGTTTTCGAGCCATTCTTCACTACCAAGGGCGTAGGTAAGGGGACTGGACTGGGTCTCTCGACGGTGTATGGCATCGTCAACCAGAGCGGCGGACGGATCACGGTGGAAAGCGAGGTGGATCGCGGGACTACGTTTGTGATTCATTTGCCGTGCACGAATCGGCTGCCCGCCGAGGCGCCGGCGCCCGCAGTGCCGGCGGAGGGCCGCGGTAAGGAGACGATTCTGGTAGTGGAAGACCAGGCGGAGGTCCGCGGTTTCGCCTGCCGGTCTCTGGATCTCTACGGGTACCACGTGCTGGAGGCCGCCGACGCCGAGGAGGCACTGCGCCTGGCCTCGACTACGGACGAGAAGATCGATGTGCTGTTGACGGACGTGGTGATGCCGGGGATGAACGGTGTCGAACTCTCCAAACGGCTGCTGGCGGTACGTCCGTCGGTGAAGGTGATCTTCGCCTCGGGGTATGCCGACAGTGTGATGCTCCATCATGGCGTGGCCGGGACAGGCGCGGCGTTTATTCCGAAGCCTTATGGGCCGGGAACGCTGGCCGCGAAGATTCGCGAAGTTTTGGGACGATAACAGGATCAGACTGGTGATCTGCACCGTGCAGCAGCTCACCGATCGGCTCCGAGAACGCCTGCCCTGCCGTACAAGCCTTGATTAGCGCGGCGGGACGCAGGTACGTTGGATCCGGAATCGGAGACACCGAGAAGTCTCGACAGGAATGGAGACGGCAAAGCAGAGCCTTTGCGCCACATCGGAGTGAGGTGGTTTTCGACAGGAATTTTCACCCATGTGGGTGAGTGATTCTCCCCTCCTTTGCGAATGCGGACCGTTGCGGTCCTGATTTTGCAGAGCTTTCCTTTCTGGTATGCAAAGTGCTACCGTGCTGTAAACGATAATCAGACCTGATGTATCTGGTATGCAGATTACACGCGCAGCCGATTACGCGGTACGAGCCATGATTCATCTGGCGAGCCTGCCGCGGGGCGCCCGCCCCAGCCACGCCGAACTGGCCGCCGCCGTCGACTGCCCCCGGCAGTTTCTTTCCAAGGTACTGCAGCGGCTGACACGCGCCGGCTTGATTGTCTCGCATCGCGGCAAGGCGGGCGGGTTCGAACTGCTGGATTCGCGGCGCCAGGCCTCGCTGCTGGAAGTAGTCGAAGCGGTCGAGGGGCCTCTACATTTGAACCGCTGCCTGGAATCGGCGCACTCCTGCGAGCGGCAGCGCTGGTGTCCAGCCCACAGCGTTTGGGTCGAGGGACAAGCCGCCCTGGTGAAAATCCTGAGGGCAGCGACGATCACCGAATTGGCCCGCAAAGTAAACACGGAGTCCGGGCCCGCACCAGACCTTGGAGGCGTTCCCGTATGGAACTGACCACATTGGCCGTGTGCGCCAGTTTGTTGATGGCCGCTGCGACCGCGTGTGCGTTCATCTGGGCCGTGAAGAAGGACTATTTCCGCGATATCGAAGATGTCAAATACCAGGTCTTCTGGAGCGACCTGGAAGAAGTGGTGGATCCCCCCGAGGAGAATTCGAATGCCCCTGGCAGTGGAAAGCCGAAAAGTTAAAGCAACCGCCGAGGGCCAGATGCCGCGCCGCCGGTTGCTGGCCTGGTTGTCGAGTGTCGGCCTGTTTGGCTCGGCCGTGCTGGCTGTGATTTCCGACCTGGTGTTCTTCAAGCCTCGCGTGACCTACAGTCCAAGCGCCCGTTTTGGAATCGGCAAGCCGGATGATTTCCCGCCTGGCACACGGATCGCGCGCGAAGTGGACCGCGTCTGCATCGTGCGCGACGGCAATCGCATGGCGGCGATCTCCACCACATGCACACATTTGGGCTGCATCGTGTCGATTTCGGATACGGGCTTCGCCTGCCCTTGCCACGGTTCGCATTATGACCAGGACGGCACGGTGACGGGTGGTCCGGCTCCCAAGCCTCTGCCCTGGTTTAAGGTAAGCCTCGCGCCCAACGGCGAACTCGAGGTCGACAAAAACTCGCAGATTGAACCCGGAACCTACTTCACGGTATGAACACTCCCACGACTAAAGAAACCAGCCTGCGGACTGCTGTCCGCGAGTTCCCCTCCAACGTCTGGAGTTCGATCTTCCGCCACCCTCTTCCCTCCAACGATCTGGAGCGGTCGCAGACCAGTTTCACGAACTTCTTCCTCCATCTGCATCCCGTCAAAGTCCACCGCAACACGCTACGCCCCATTTATACGATGGGGCTGGGTCTGATGTCCCTGTTCCTCTTCCTGATTCTGGTGGTGACGGGCATTCTGCTGATGTTCTACTACGTGCCCTCCACTACGCAGGCGTATGACCGCATGCTCGATCTGCGCGGAACGGTGGCATTCGGCCTGTTCCTGCGCAATATGCACCGCTGGTCGGCGCACGGCATGGTAGCGCTGGTGTTTCTGCATATGTGCCGTGTCTTCTTTACCGGCGCTTATAAGAAGCCGCGCGAGTTCAATTGGGTGCTCGGCGTAGTTCTGCTCCTCGTCACGCTCTTCCTGAGCTTCACGGGATACCTGCTGCCGTGGGATCAACTGGCATTTTGGGCGATCACGGTGGGGACCTCGATTGCCGGGTACGCGCCGCTGGTGGGCGGCCAGATCAAGTTCCTGCTGCTGGGCGACACCACGGTCGGGCAGGAGGCGCTGCTGCGGTTTTACGTTCTCCACGTGGCTGTGCTGCCGGCGGTGATGGTGCTGCTGGTGGCGGTTCACTTCTGGCGGATCCGCAAAGACGGCGGCCTCTCGCGTCCCGAGACGGCGAGTGCGAAGGCGGACGCCGGCGTGGTTCAAATCCGCATCGAGCCGGGTAAGCGGACCTTCGGCCTGCAAGGCTTCGTACGCGGCCCATTCACCAAGATCGGCAATGTCCCCGACGACACGGTGTATAGCTGGCCGCACCTCCTGGTGGCGGAGTTGTTTGTCTTTGTACTGACGGTATCGGTGATCCTGCTGGTCTCCCTGGCCTTCCATGCGCCGCTGGAGCAGCCGGTCAACGTGATGCACCCGCCCAATCCCGCCAAGGCGCCGTGGTACTTCCTCGGCCTGCAGGAAATGGTGAGCTATTCGGCCTTCTGGGGCGGCATTGGGGTGCCGACCGTAATGGTGGTGCTGCTGTTCCTGACGCCCTATATCGACCGCGGCCAGAAAGGTGTGGGCCGCTGGTTCGCGCGCGAACGCCTGCTGGCCAACACGATTTTCCTCTCGCTCGTGATTCTGAATGTGATCTTCATCATCATCGGCACGTTCTTCCGGGGTCCCAACTGGACCTTCGTTTCGCCGTTCTGAGGGTGCATATGCGACTGGCACTGGCAATAGCGAGCTTCGTAATCCTGATCGTACACGGCGTTGTCTTCTACGATCAGTTCGGCCACCGCTGGGAACGGCATCAGAATGCATATTTCGAACAGGCGCGGTCGCTCACTACGCGGCCGCAGGAACGCGCCGAGCTGGAGGCGCGCGCTCCGCACATCGAGCAGGTGATCGTGAGCAGTTTCGGCGACACCCACGTGGATCGCTGCACAACCTGCCACGTGGCCTCCGACGATCCGCGCTTTGCGACATACGCGGAACCCCTGAAGTCGCATCCTTACTCCGCAGCCATGGGCGATATCCAGCGCAACGGGCACTGGGAACGCCGCCACAAGTTCGCGGACTTCGGATGCACGGTCTGCCACGACGGGCAGGGACGCGGAGTGGAGACCGCCTATAGCCATGGCGAGGATGAATTCTGGCCCGATCCGCTGCTGGGCTACGTGACTCAGGCGAACTGGCGCAAAGACTTCGGCCCCCATCTGAAGGGCAAGGAGTACATGGAGGCCAACTGCGCGCAGTGCCACACCGAGCAGAATTTCGCCGGCACTCCCAACGTAACCCGGGGGCGGCAGTTGTTCTACGGCATGAACTGCTACGGATGCCACAAGATTGACGGCATCAGCGAGGGCACGCTCGGTCCCGACCTCACGGAGGCCGGCAAGAAGTACAAGATCGACTACCTGTGGGAGTCGATCGTAGAACCACGCGCGAATCTGGCGACCTCGTTTATGCCGAAGTTCAATCTGAGCGAGGCGGACGTGAAGTCGCTGGTGATCTTCCTGAAGAGCAGGCGCGGCGTGAACTTCGCGGAGACCTCGCTCGATCGCTACAAAGCGCACGTGGCCAACATCGCGGTGGTGATTCCTCCAGGTACAGCGGGCGAGAAGGCCGGCGAACAGTTGATCGGCGACCGCGCCTGCACGGCGTGTCACAAGCTGAATGACCGCGATGGCGGCGTGGCGCCCGACCTGAGCTACGAAGGACTGATTCGCGACAGCGATTGGCTGATGGCGCACTTCAAGAGCCCGCGGTCGCGCGTGCCCGATTCGATCATGCCTTCGTTCCGCTTCCCGGATGAGGATTTCGATCACATCACCGCATACCTGACCAGTTTGAAGGCACCGCCGCCTCGCACCAGCCCCGCGGAGACGTACAAGACGCTCTGCGCACGTTGCCACGGCGACAAGGGCGACGGCAACGGCAAAGTGGCGTGGTATATCGATCCTTCGCCGCGCGATTTTACCAAGCCAGACTTCATGAATTCGAAGCCACGCGCCCGCTTTGTGGATTCCATCAAGAACGGGGTCGCGGGCACGTCGATGCCGTCCTGGGGCAAAGCGATGGCGGACGATCAGGTGGATGGCGTGCTGACCTACGTGCTGCAAACCTTCACCAAGGAGCCCGACCGGCCCATGAAGACGCGCAATCTTCCCGACCGGAACCCGGTGGCATCGAGCCGCGAATCCATCACTCATGGCGAGGAGATCTTCCTGGCGCGGTGCACCGGCTGTCACGGCCGTAAGGCCGATGGAAAAGGACCGAACTCGCTCGACATCCTGCCGCATCCGCGGAATCTGCGCAACAGTTTCTTCGTGGACCGTCTGAGCGACCGCCGGATGATGGAGTCCATCCTCTACGGCGTGCAGGGGACGGCCATGCCGCCGTGGATCGATTATGTTTCGCAACACGACGTGGGAGACATCATGAATTTCATTCGTAGTCTGAATTCCAAACCTGGGAGCCAGCAGTATGCCAGTCGATAAGCCTGTAAAAGAGGCGCCGGTGGTCCGTGCCACTCCTGCGGCGGTGGACATCCACCGGGATACTACCGCGAAGTGGTTCCTGCTGAGCGGCATCGGATACTTTTTCATTGTCGGGATCATCGCCATCACGATTGCCGCCAAGTTCGTGTGGCCGGAACTGCTGGGCACGGTGCCTTACCTCTCGTATGGCCGGTTGCGCCCGCTACATGTCAACGGCATGCTCTTCGGCTGGCTGCTGGCGGCGGATATGGGGCTGACCTACTACATGATCCCGCGGTTGTGCGGGGTGAAGCTGTGGAGTGAGAAGCTGGGCGTGGCGACCGCCATGCTGTGGAACGTGATCATACTCGGCGCTGTGGTGTCGCTGATGGGTGGCTATAACTACGGCTTGGAATATGCCGAACTCCCTGTGCCGCTGAAGGTTCTGGTGGTGGTGGCCTGGGTGATGTACGGTATCAACATTTTCGGTACGATCGCCACCCGCCGGTACGAACAGATGTACGTGACCATCTGGTACACCATGGGGTGCATTCTGTGGACCGCGTTCGTGTACATTACGGGCAACTTCGCGGTGGAGTTCGCCACCGGAACCAACCAGGCGAACCTGAACTGGATGTACGTTCACAATGCCGTGGGCCTTATCTTTACGCCGATCGGACTGGGAATCGCGTATTACTTCATTCCGAAGTCCGGGAACACGCCTCTCTACAGTCACCGGCTGTCGATGATCGGGTTCTGGTCGCTGGCCTTCGTTTACGTGTGGACGGGCGCGCACCACATGATCCACGGACCGATTTCGCAATGGCTCCAGACGATCGCGATTACCTTCTCGCTGATGCTCCTGATCCCGGTGTGGGCGGTGGTGTGGAATTTCTTCGCCACCATGAAGGGTCAGTGGCAGCAGTTGCGGGATAACGTGCCGCTGAAGTTCCTGATGTCGGGCACGGTGTTCTATCTGTTGACCTGCTTCCAGGGGCCGATGCACAGCCTGCGCAGCGTGAACGCCATCGTTTCGAAGACGGACTGGATTCCCGGTCATGCCCACATGGCGGTCCTGGGCTGCTTCTCGTTCTTCGCGATTGCCGGCTCGCTATACGTGGTGCCGCGGATGTGGCGAACCACTCTGTACAGCGACAAGCTGGCGAACTGGACGTTCTGGCTGTGCATGGTCGGCGGCCTGGGCTTCTTTGTGACGCTGTGGCTGGGCGGATTCTGGCAGGGTTGGCAGTGGAACAATCCTTCGATCCCGTTCATCGATACGGTGGTGGCTCTGCAACCGGTCTGGCTGGTGCGTTTCTTCTCCGGCGTGATGATCTTCTGTGGCATCGTCACATTCGCTTACAACATCATGGCGACGGCTCTCGGAACGCGTGAGACAGCGGCCGCCGCGGGAGGCAGTCATGCTGCATAAAGCCGATCGCAGCGCGTCGTTTGCGGTGGCCGCGGCGCTGGGCCTGTTCTTCATCGGCGGGCTTATCACCACGATCGTTCCCCCGCTGATCGACAAGAGCTGGGGGCGTCCGTTCGACAATCAGGATCCGTCGAAGGGCATCACCGGGAAGCTCAAGCCGTATACCGATGTCGAGTTGAAGGGCCGCGCGGTCTATGTCCGCGAAGGCTGCTGGTATTGCCATACGCAGCAAACCCGGACGCTGGTCGCCGACACCAAGCGCAGCGGCTGGCGCGGCGTGGATTCGCCGATCTCCACGCCCGATGAGTTCGTCTACGATAAACCGCACATGTTCGGCACCAAGCGGACCGGACCCGACCTCTCGCGAGTGGGCGGCAAGTACAACACACAGTGGCACCGGACGCACTTCCGCAATCCACGCGACCTGGTACGTGGCTCCGTGATGCCGCCCTTCCCGTGGATCGCCAATAACGAAGAGGAGTTCACGTCGCTGGTGGCCTATCTGCGGACTCTCGGCCGCGCGAAAGATTGGCGCCCGGATAAGGATTACGAGCGATGAACGACTACACCTGGCCGAGCGTCTACTTCGCCTATCTGTTCTTCGCCATCAGTTTTTTCCTGGCGGTGTTCTTCTTCGTGCGCTCCTGGAAGGACGGCTACTGGACGAAGCAAGGCGAAGACGTCAAGTATCAGGTATTCGACGAACTACCCAATCGCGACGGGCTGCCGGACGGGTCGCCCGAAGAGGAACAATTGCATGTCTCCCGATAAGCCGAAACTCAAAGAATATGCCGATGGCTGGATCACCGAACGGGAAGGGACCTCGATTCCGGGCTTCCTGAAGCTGGCGTACATCGTGATCATCGGCGGTTGCGCCGCGTACTTCCTGATGTATATGAACGGCGAGGTGAATCACGCGGAGCGCGGTCCGCTGGTGCGCGCGATGAATGCCGTGACCGAGACCTCGGCCGCCCTGATGTATGGGATTGCGGCGTTGATCGTCATCTACGGGATCATCGTGGTGGCGTTTTCGCTGCGCGATCACGATTGAGGAACGGCGCGATGCAGGAGAACTTCTACCAGGTACGGGTTCCCGACGCGACTGACTATTGGATGGAGATGGTCAAGTGCCGGCACGCGTGTCCGGTTCACACCGACGCGTGCGGGTATGTGACGGCCATCGGCGAGGGGCGTTACCAGGATGCCTACCGGATTGCCCGCGCGACGAATCCGTTCGCCTCCATCTGCGGGCGGGTGTGCGGTGCGCCCTGCGAAGCGAACTGCCGGCGAGGTGCCGTGGATGCCCCGGTTTCGATCCGCCCACTGAAGCGGTTTGTCACCGAGCGCTTCGGGCCGGAGAGCGGCGACTACACGCTCCATCGCGAGTCGGCGAACCTGGCGATGCTGCCGCCCAAACGAGGGGACTACGAACGCATCGCGGTTGTAGGCGGGGGCGTTTCCGGCCTCACGGTGGCGCACGACCTGGTCCGGATCGGGTACAAGGTGACGGTGTTCGAAGCGGAGGCGGAGGCTGGTGGGATGCTCACCGCGGGTGTGCCGGTCTTCCGCCTGCCGCGCGACCTGGTACGCCACGAGATCAACGCGATCCTTTCGCTGGGCGTGGAATTGAAGTGCAACACGCGTTTGGGCCGTGACTTCACCATCGCGAGTCTGCGCGCCGATGGCTATAAGGCGATCTTCCTGGGAATCGGACTGCCCAAGGGACGCAAGCTGCCCCTGCCGGGCAACGAGACGCCTGGCGTGATCGATGGCATGGACTTTTTGCGCGCCTTCAATGCCGGCAAGCCACTGCCGTTGGGCAAACGCGTGATCGTGATCGGCGGCGGGAATGTCGCGTACGACGTGGCCCGCTCTGCGGTGCGCCCGGCGAACGACGAGCACATGGCGTATGACGTGGCGCGTTCGGCCTTGCGCCTGAGCGGCGACAAGGAAGTGCACGTGGTCTGCCTCGAGAGCCGCGAAGAGATGCCGGCCGACGACGTTGAGGTGATGGAAGGCGCGGAAGAGGGAATCCACCTCCACAACCAGCGTGGTCCGCGCGCGATTCTGCACGACAACGGAACCTTGACCGGGCTGCGCACAGTGCGCTGCACGGCAGTGTTCGATGCGCAGGGAAAATTCAACCCCTCCTACGATGAGACGCAAGTGGAAGATATCGCCGCCGATAGCGTGATCTTTGCCATCGGCCAGACTTCCGACCTGGCGTTTCTGGATCCTGCCGACGGCGTCGAGAGCAATCGCGGGCTGATCCAGGTGAATCGCGAGACCTATCAGACCACGGCCCCGGATGTGTTCGCGTGCGGCGATATTGCGCATGGTCCACGGCTGTTCATCGACGCGATTGCCTCGGCACAGATCGCGGCGCGGTCGATGCACGACTTTTTGCGAGGCACACGCACGGACGTAGTGGTCCGCAAGCAGTGGAGCCCGGCGGCCTACAGCTTTCAGGATGGCTGGACCACGATCGAGCGGCAGAATCCCGCGGCACTGGAATGCGAGCGGCGCGCGGCGGGCAACGACATCGTCGAGGAGTGTTATGCGGAGGCGGAAGCGCGGCGTCAGGGTGCGCGCTGCCTGCGCTGCAACGTCAATACGGTCTTCGATACGTCGAAGTGTGTGGCTTGCAATGGCTGCGTGGATGTTTGCCCGCAGAACCTGATCCGCTTGGTGGGACTGAGCCGGCTTATTCAAGATGAGGGCTGGATGCAGAAGGCGGTGGAGGCGTTCGGCGATCTGAGTCAGTATTCGGCGGAGGAGATGGATCAGTTGGGTGGCGTGATGATGAAGGACGAGACGTCCTGCATTCGCTGCTCCTTCTGCGCGTCGCGCTGCCCCACGCACGCCATCGAGATGAAGCACTTCGATTTCTTCACGGAGTGCGTCACCGTGGAGGCGAAGAATCCCAAGGTGGCCTATGCGTGATGTGGTGTCTGCGGACGAGCATTCTCATACACATCGGGGAGCAGGCACATGACTCCCCTGGAATTCAGCATCATGTTTGCCATGGGGATCGCCGGGAGTTTGCACTGCCTGGGAATGTGCGGACCGATGGTCCTCGCCTACAGTGCCGGATTGCAGGGGCCGCGTCCCGCCGCGCATGCCGCCTACAACGCGGGGCGCATCCTTACTTACATGTCGCTCGGGGCAGTGGCCGGAACCGTCGGACGCGCTATCGGCCTCCTGGGCCAACTCGCCGGACTCGCAGCGGGGGCGCGAATCTTCGCCGGCGCCGCCATGATTCTGGCCGGCATTCTGATGGTGGGATTCACCCGTCCTACATCGCTGGTCCGCATCGGCACGCCTCGCCGTTTATCGCAGGCCGCCGGCAAGCTCATCCTCGGACCACGAGCCGCGAATAAGTTCACGCTGGGGTTGCTCCTGGGATTCCTGCCGTGCGGCATGATCTACGCAGCGCTGCTGAAGGCGTTGGAGTCGGGCGGCGCGATTTCGGGCGCGCTGACCATGCTGGCGTTCGGCCTCGGTACCGCGATTGCCCTGTTCAGCACGGGGATGGCCTCGTCGATGGTCGGCCCACTTCTGGGGCGGTGGAACAATCGGGTCGCCGCGGCATCCATCATGCTCTTCGGTGCGATTGTATTGTGGCGGGGACTCCTCGGTAAGGCCGTCTGCCATGGCTAACTGGCATGCCTTACGGAAGCGCATTCACCTGATCTGCTTCGTGGCATTCCTGGCGCTCCCGTTCTGCAATATCGTACGCTTCGACATACCGCGCCAGCGCTTCTACTTCTTCGGGCAGGAATTGTGGATCAACGAGTTCGGCATCATCTTCTTCGCGATGATGTTCCTGATGTTCGTGGTGGTAGTGGCTTCGGTGGTATTGGGACGCGTGTATTGCGGGTACCTTTGCCCGCAGATGATCTTCAGTGAGGCGTGGGTGGCGTTGCAGCTTCGTCTGCGCCGCCTGTTCAAGAACACGCCGTGGATGGGGCGGGTAGCATTCTACGCAGTAGTCGGAGCCGCCTCGGTGGTTCTGGCGTTCGTCTTTATCTCCTATTTTGTGGAACCGATCGACCTGGCCAAGAGCCTGGCGAAGGTCGACATGCATACCGCGGCTGGAATTTCGGGCGCCGCGGTCACTCTCCTCACGTTCCTGGACTTCGCCTTTCTGCGGCTGCGATTCTGCACCACGGCCTGCCCTTACGGCTATCTGCAAGGTATGCTGAGCGACGGCAACACGCTGCTGGTGCAGTATCGCGACGAGAATCACTCCTGTATCGAGTGCAAGAAATGCGTGCGCGACTGTCCCATGGGCATCGACATCCGCACCTCGCCGTTTCAGATCGAATGCGTGCATTGCGGCGAGTGTATCGACTCCTGCGACACCATCTTGGCCCGCCTGAAAAAGCCCGGCTTGATTCACTACTCCTGGGGTACAGAAGGCAAATCGCGCTTCCCCTTCGACGCCAAGCGCGTCCTGCTGCTGCTGATAGTTGGCTCTTACGCCTGCGGCCTCGCGGTAGCGCTTTCGATGCGTCACTCGGTATTGGTGCGAGTGTCGGCCGACCGTGGCACGCTCTATCGGACCGGCGCCGACGGCCGAATTTACAACCACTTCCGCTATACCCTCGCCAACCGGTCGCACAAATCCTCGGCAGTGGTGTTCTCGCTGCGGCAACTTCCCAGCGCTACTCTGGTCTTGACGTCCAACCCCGTGGCGGTAAAGCCCGGCGAGACGCTGCAAGGCGAGTTCGACATCGCGGCGCCGCGCGGCAGCAGTTCCGACCTCGTGACCCATTTCAACCTGGTCGCCAGCACGATTCCCGATGCGGTGACCGAGACATTTCCGATGACCTTTATCAGCCCCACGGAGGCGCCATGAAACGTGTTCCGCCACTGATTCCCTTTCTGGTCCTGGTTTCCGCGATTTTTATCGGAATCCTGGTCTTCGCCTACATTGAAACCAAACACGCCAACCCGCAGATGCTCGATGAGCAGGGGCACGTGGTCTCGACGACATGAACTGCCGGCTTTGCGGGCTCGATTCGGGCCAGGAGACATTCTGCTGCGCGGGATGCGAGCACGTTTACGCCATTCTTGAAGAAGGCGGAGTGATCGCGTCGGGTCAGAATTTCCGCGAGACAGGGCTGTATCAGCAGAGTGTAAAGCTGGGTCTGATTTCGAAGCCCGCCGAGCCGGTTCGTGCCGTGCCGGAAGGTGTGGAGACTCGCGAGGCCGTATTCCAACTCTCAGGGCTCTGGTGTACTTCCTGCGGATGGCTGATCGAGCACGCACTGTCTCGCATAAGAGGCATTGTGTCGGCCGAGGTGCTCTTCGCGAGCGATCTGCTGAAGGTGCGTTACGCGCCCCAGTATTTGCCGCCGGAGCGGATTATCGACCGCGTCACGTCGCTAGGGTACAAGGCGGGTCCGTACACGGGTCCCGGTGGACGCTCGGACGCGGAGCGAAAAGATCTGCTCATCCGCACCGGGCTCGCAGCGTTCCTTTCCATGAACGCCATGATGTTCAGCCTGGTGGTCTACGCCAGCTATTTCGAGAAGATCACCGGCAGCGGCCACTACATTCCTTTCGTGCTGATGGCGCTCGCCACGCCGTCGGTATTTTATTGCGGCGCGCCGATTCTGCGGCTCGGCTGGACGGGCGTTCGCGAACGAACGCTACGCATGGAGTCGCTGCTGGCAATGGGCATTCTCTCGGCGTACGGCTACAGTGTCGTACAAGCAATAAGCGGCAGCCTTCACGTCTACTTCGACACGGCGTGCGCGATCGTCACCCTGGTCCTCACTGGGAAGCTGATTGAGCGCGGTGCTAAGGAAAAGACTGCTCAAGCGATCGCGCTATTGTACCGGCTGATGCCTAACAAGGCTCGAGTGGTGGTGGAAGGGCGGGAGCGATTTGTCTCGGTGGATGCGCTGAAACCCGGTACCGTGTTCCGCGTCAAGTCCGGCGAGCGGGTGCCCGCCGATGGGGTCGTGACGGAAGGCAATTCCCACGCCGATGAGTCTGTGATCACGGGCGAGTCGGCGCCGCGTTCCAAGCAACCGGGCGACGCCGTGGTGTGCGGGAGCATCAATACCGGCAGCGTCCTAGAAATCCGCACGACACGCGCGGGCGCCGATAGCACCCTTGCTCACATCGTGCGCACGGTGGAACAGGCAGCGGCTCACCGCACCCGCGCCGAGCGGGCGGTGGACCGTATCTCACGCATCTTCATTCCGGCGATCCTGGCGCTCGCCATTGCGACCTTTGCCGGATGGCTGTGGTTTACGGGGCAGAGTGAGGCGGCCCTGATGCACGCCATCGCGGTGCTGGTCATCGCGTGCCCGTGCGCGCTCGGTATCGCGACTCCCCTGGCGCTGACGGCGGCCGTGTCCGCCGCGGGAAAGCGTGGAATTCTCGTCGCCGATACGCGGGTGATGGAAACCATTCGCGAACTGGATGTGCTGGTTCTCGACAAAACAGGCACCGTGACGACCGGCGAGTTCACGCTGCTGGAATCAGCCGGCGACACCAGCCGGATGCCCGAACTCGCGGCCATCGAGGCGTGCTCCGAACATCCCATTGGACGGGCACTCGGTCCATCGGCGTTGCAGGCATCGGATGTCTGTGTGCATAAAGGTCTGGGCATCAGCGGGGTGGTGAATGGAACGCGCTACTTCCTCGGCAATCGTGCCTTCCTGGCCGGCATGACGGGCGAAGACAAAAGCGTCGAGTCGAGTCTCGACGCGGCAGACAGAAGTATCCACGCCACGTCCGGCACCCGGGTCTACTTCGGCTGGGAGGGACGTGCGCGCGGCGTGCTGATCTTCGGAGACCGGATCCGGCAGGAGGCCGCGGAGTTGTGCGGATCTCTGCGAAGCCGCGGCATTCGAACGCTGCTGCTCTCCGGCGATTGCGAGGCCGTTACGCGCGCCACCGCACAAAGCATCGGCGCCGACGACTGGGTGGCAGAGGCCACACCCGATACGAAGATCGAAGTCATTCGCAAACTGCAGGCAACGGGCGAGGTAGTGGCCATGGTGGGCGATGGCGTGAACGACGCGCCCAGCCTGGCACAGGCGAATCTCGGCATCGCACTTGGCTCCGGAGCCGACATCGCCATGCAGGCGGCGCCCCTGGTGCTGATGAGTCAATCGCTGTCAGGCGTGATCGAGGTGCTCGACCTCTCGCGACGGACTTTTCGCATTGTGAGGCAGAATCTCTTCTGGGCATTCGCCTACAATGTCGCGGGCATCACGCTCGCGATTGTGGGTGTGCTGAATCCGATCATGGCGGCAGGCGCGATGATTCTGTCGAGCCTCTCGGTGATCGGCAACTCGCGGCGCCTCAGCCGTTCCTGACGTGTTACGTTGGATCGGACAGGGATCCGCATGCGTCCGAAATCATCAGTCGTCCTCGTGGCCGCGCTCCTCCTATGCCTGGCCAACATGCCATCGTCTGTGACCGCGCAACCTTCGGTCAATCGCAACGTCCGCATCGCACAAGACAAGGTAAACGATGCGCAGCAGTACTTTCAAAGGGCGTGGAGCGACATGTTCCGTTCCACGGGCCGCCAATTGAATCCTCCGCGAGTAATCCCATTCCAAGGCAGAATCACCACGGCCTGCGGAGTCTTAGAGCCTGGCAACGGAGCTTTCTGCTCGCGAGACAACTCCATTTACCTGGACGCCGAGTTCCTGGCGCAGAACATGATGAACGCAGCCAACGCGCTGAAGACCGACGGCGACTACGCTGCAATTGTGATCGCTGCGCACGAGTTCGGCCATGTGGTAGCGGCGCAGTTGAATGCCGTATCTGCGGGCAAGGAATTCGAGTCCGAGCAGGTGGCCGATTGCTTCGCGGGAGTGATCACCCGGCGCTCCAAGACGGACGGACTGCTCGAGGCAGGCGACCTGGAGGAGGGCATGTACTCGCTGGCCAATGCCGGAGACGAAGTCGGGCACAAGGTGGGAAACGATCTGGCCGAGCGCTTGCACTTCATCGTCAGGATGGGCGGTCTCTCGCATGGCTTTGTGGAGCAGCGCCAGGGCGCATTCTTGCAGGGATATTACGGCGGAGCGAATTTGTGTACGACCAAGTTCGGCCCACCCAAGCCGCTTCCCGCTGGCAATGCGATTGTCTCGATGCCGCTCGGTCCACTCTCACCGACGCCCTCCGGGGCGGCTCGCAGTTGCGTGTGGACTGGCGGAATACGCGGGTTACAGCTTCGCAACTTGTCCCCGCGTGAGACTTGCCTGGGCAATCTGTTGAACGTCAACCAGACGCTACCCGTCAATCTCCGAATCGAGTTGACCGTAGCTTCTCTTTCGAACGATTTCGATGGTGGCATCTATTTCGCCGATGGACGCTCCACGGGCGGCTTGACGCGTTATCGGATCGTGACCAATTCGGTGGGCGGCGTAGAGGTAAGGAACGAGAATACTATTTCGGAGAGCATCGGCGGCCTTCGCGTGAATGGCATGCCGTGGAATCTGGAGCGGATCAATAAGCGCGGCGAGAACCGGCTCACCGTGGACATTCGGCGCATGGGCCAGGAGATTTACTTCATGGTCTTTGTCAACGATTACATGGTGGAATTCGGCCATTCGCATCTGGCGGGTCTGCGTCCCGCCATTTTGCGTGCGGCGGACCAGGCCGGCGTGGCATTCGCCGGCGTCGAAGCGGTGTTTCGGGATTTTCGGATTCTCGCCCTGCCCGACTGATCGTGCGGCGTTCAACGATACGCCGCTGCCTGAATGCCGTAGAGTTCGGAGTACTGCCCACCGCGCGCCATCAAGGCTTCGTGCGTGCCCACCTCGACGACCCGGGAGCCATCGAGCACCACGATCAGGTCCGCCATGCGCACCGTGCTGAAGCGATGTGACACCAGAATGGTGATGCGGCCATCGGACGCCGAGCCCCGAGCGGCTTGCGAATAACGTTCGAAGAGCGCGTGCTCGGTCTCGGCATCCAATGCGGCAGTGGGTTCGTCGAGCACGAGGAGCAGTGGGTGGTCGCGCATGAATCCGCGGGCGAGGGCCAGCTTCTGCCACTGGCCAAAGCTTACTTCCACTCCGCCCGGCCAAGTCGGTCCGAGCTGCGTTTCCAGGCCGGCGGCCATGCGATCGATGACGTCCTCCGCGCCGGCGCGGCCCACCGCATTCGACACCGCACAGGGATCTTCCAACCTCGAAACGTCGCCGAGACCCACGGTATTCTGCACGCGAAATTCGAACTTGAAAAAGTCCTGGAAGGCGCCTGCCAGCCGGGCGCGCCACTCCTCTGCACGAATGCGCGCCAGGTCCAAGCCATCCACCAGAATTCGACCTTCGCTGGGCTGATACATCCGGCACAGCAGCTTGACTAACGTGCTCTTACCAGCGCCATTTTCGCCGACTACAGCCACCACCGAGCCGGGCCGCAATTCGAGGTTGACGTCGTCGAGCACGCGGCGGCTGGTGCCCGGATACGTGAACGAAACGTGCTCGAAGCGGATGCCTTCCACCATGCGCGCGGGCGGCGCGGTGTCGGCGTGCTCGCTCATCGACCGCGCATAATCTTCGAGCCACGCCATGCGCTTCGATCCATCCAGCCAGAAACCTCGCAGGAATCCGATCTCGCCGACAGTGGCGCCTATGTACGCCGAGAGTCGCGACCCGGCGGCCAAGACCAGCAGCACGGCGCCCGCTGTGGCGCCCGGCCGTGACGAAACGAACACCACCGCGCCTACGTAGGCCAGTCCAAAGATCGCCCATCCCAGCGAGTGCCACAAGGCGCTGCTCCAACGTGCGGCCGAGACCGGGCGGTACCAGCGCTCCCATGCCTCGCGGCGTTCTCGGATGAGCCTGCCGCCGATGCGCGCTACGCGCACTTCCTTGCCGGGAGGCGCGGTGGTCGCGAGGTCGAAGAGATGCCGGGCCAGACGATTGGCTGGAGCACCCTTCTCGGCTGCCGCGCGCTCCACGCCCGGCCTCCACGTGGAGGTCAGAACGGTGGGGATCGCGAATGCCGCCAGCAGACCGAGCAGGGGATGAATCGACATCAGCAGGGCCACGGTGACGCCGAGACGCAAAATCCAGCCGCACGTGGTGAAGAGCGACATGTACATGTGGTCGAGCACGAAGACCTGGTCGCGGAGCATCGCAAGGCGGTCGAGATATTCGGGCCGCTCGTGGTGCGAAATGGTCGCCACGGAGGCTTGCAAGTGCGCGACATGCGCTTCGAGTGCGACGGCCACGCGATCGCGAAACCGGCGCTGCGTGCGATCGCTGATGACGCGGAGGAACCACGTGGCCGCGGCCGATGCCCCCAGGCCAACCCCGGCCGACAGAGCGAGGTTGCGGTCCTGATGCAGTACGCCATCGGCGAGCAACTTCATCCATAAGGCGAGCAGGGCGTCCGGGAGCGCGGCGAGCAGCGACAGGCCGAACGACACCGAAAGCAGACGGGGCTCGGCCTCATGGGCCCGCCGCAGTGCGCGCCACATGGACGGCAGGGCTGGCGGGAGATCGGCGATCTTGTGCGCGTCAGCCGTGGCCATCGACGTCGGCTCCTTCCTCATCGCCCTCGCCGAAGCGAGAAGCTTGCAGCTCGAACATGGTGCGATACCGTCCGCCGCGCGCCATCAACTCCTCGTGAGAGCCGAGTTCGACGACTCTGCCGTGTTCGAGCACGCAGATGCGGTCTGCCTGCCGCACTGTCGAAAACCGGTGCGAGATGAGAATCGTCGTAGCGTGGCGCGTAGCTGCGAGCAGACGTTCGAAGATCTCGGCCTCGCCGCGCACATCGAGTTGTGCCGTTGGTTCATCGAGCAGCACGACACCGGCGCCCATCTTCACTGCGCAAAGCGCGCGCGCCAGGGCGATGCGCTGCCACTGTCCGCCGGAAAGATCGGTCCCGCCTTCGTAGGCGCGAGAGAGGATGGTATCGAGGCCGGCCAGATCGGCCGCGCCTGCTTCCATGAGCGCAGATTGAATCGCACTATCGGGCGCGCCTTCGGGTGCGACGTTATCGCGCAAGGGCAATTCGAAGCGAATGAAATCCTGGAAGACCGGCGTCAGTCGCGCGCGCCACCCGTCCAGATCGAAATCGCGCAAATCGACGCCGTCGATCTCGATGGCGCCCTCCTGCGGGTCGTAGAGCCGGCAGAGGAGTTTGGCCAGGGTGGTCTTGCCGGCGCCGTTCTTGCCGACGATGGCGAGCGAGGATCCGGCCGGAATCGTCAAGTCGAAATTCTGGAGCACGGGCGCAGCGGCATCGCCGTTGGCGGACGGATACGCGAAGCTGACATTGCGAAAGCGAATCTCGCGCGCCGGCTGCTGTTGCGCGGAACGCGTGCCGGAAGCGAGCGCACCGGCGGGCGCCATGGCTTGCTGTAGACGAACGACGGCAGCCGCGGGCGCCGCGGCGCCATCGAGCGCCCAGGACAATCCACCGAACGCGATCATGCTGGTGCTGGCCGCCGCGGAGAGAAAAGTGACCGCTTGCCCGAGAGGCAGGTGTCCCGAAACGGCATCGCCGGCCATGACCCAGAACACCGCGATGTTGCCGCACAATACCAGCAGCAGACACCATAGCACAGGACGTTCGCGAAGCCGGGTTGCGTGCCATTGCAAATCGAGCAGATGCTTACGCCGCGAAGCAAAGCGTTCGACCGTCCAGTCCGAAAGGCCGAAGAGCCGCAACTCTTTGGCCGAGGGCGGATCGACGGCCAAGCGATACGCGTAATCGGCATGCCGTTGTGCCTGGCGGACTTCGTCCGTGTTGCGGTCTCTCCAGATCGCGCTCTCGCGCAAGAGCCAATGCGTGGCGAGCCAGACGCCCGCGAGAATCAATGCTGCCCACCATGCGTATGCTGCAACAACGATGGCCGCCACCAGTCCGCCCGCCAGTTCCACCAGCCCCGCCGCGATGAAGTCCATCGAGATGGAGAGCGGTGGACCGGTGATGCCGAGGTCGAAATCGCGAGCCATCGTGAGATCGGTGGTCAGTCGCGGGTCCTCGAGATGGCCCATGCCCGGCGGTCCGACGCAGGCTCCTGTCAATTGATCGTAGAGCCACGCAGCGACGCGGCTGCCCAGGTTCACGCCAATGGCGCGATGGAGAGGCGAAAGTACCTGCAGCAGGACGAAGACCGCACCGGAGACCGCCAGCGGCATGGTCAGCGAGTTTCCGCGCTGTACCGCGCCCACCAGGACGCCCATCGCGATGGAGAAGAGCGCAGGCAGAACGCCGCGCAGAAAAAGAACGATCCACCATGCGTAGGCCAGGCCCGGGGCGGCTCGCGGCAGGACGCCGAGAAACTTCCACTGCTTGCTTTGGGTCAGCCGCTTGATCACGGATGCTCCTGCGTAAGACACATACTGTCACATTCGGCGTGGTGCTCACCAGTCCCGCCGGGATAAAATCATGCGACATGGTGCGCACCTTAACTCTCTGTAGATTCGCTCTTGCCTTTGCCGGGATCGCCGCGGCCCAGCCCGCGACCTACGATGTGATCTTGCGCAATGGCACGGTGGTGGATGGAACCGGCGCGAGGGGGTACCGGGCGGACGTCGCGGTGCGCAACGGCTTCATCTACCGGATCGGCGATTTGCGGGGCGAGAAGGCGGGTGTCGATCTGGATGTGAGCGGCCTGGTGGTGGCGCCGGGCTTCCTCAATATTCACAGCCATCCCTCGCAGCGAGGTCTGCGAACTGCGGTCAACATGTTGACCCAGGGTGTGACCACCGAGATCCTCAATCCTGACGGTGGCGGCAATACGGACATCGCACGGCAACTCGCGGATCTCAGCTCCGAGGGCTTGGCGGTGAATATCGGCGCATACATCGGGTTCAATTCGATTTGGGCTTCGGTGATGGGTCGCGCGGACCGGCGCCCGTCTGTGGACGAACTGCAAAAGATGCGTGATCTGCTGGTCGCGAATTTGAAGCAGGGCGCTTGGGGTGTGTCAGCGGGACTGGATTACAAGCCGGCGTACTACGCGCGCACGGAAGAAGTGATCTCGGTGGTCAAGGCCGCGGCACCGTGGCGCACCAACTTTCCAAATCACGATCGGCTGACGCCGGAATCGAAATACAGCAGTTTCGTAGGAATGTCGGAGACGGTCGAGATCGGCGGGAAGACTGGGTTACTGCCCGTGATCACGCACATGAAGGTGCAGGGGGTTGAGCAGGGAAGCGCCGCCAAGGTGCTGGCGATGATGAATGCGGCTGCGGCGCGGGGCCAGGAGCCGATCGCGGACGTTTACCCGTATCTTGCCGGACAGACTGGGTTGGGTGCGCTGCTGGTTCCGGCATGGGCACAAGAGGGCGGTCCCGAGGAGATGCGGAAACGGTTCCGCGATGCGGAGCAGCGTACGCGAATCGCGCGCGAGATCGAGGAGGCGCTTGCGGCACGGTTTCTCTCGGCGGAGAACGTCTTCCTGCCGGCAAAGCAGCGCAAGCTCACTGAGTATATGCGGGACTGGGGAACTGGGGCGGGAGAGACGATCATCCGCATTCTGGAGCAGGAGAGCCCGTCGGCGATTCTGACCTTCGGCTCGGAGAGCGATCTGGTGGAACTGCTGAAATTTCCGGGCAGCGCGATCGCGTGTGATTGTGGCGCGTACGACGACAATCCAGGCCTGCATCCCCGGTTCTATGGAACCTTTCCGCGGGTGCTGGGGCATTATGTGCGAGAGACCAAGGCGCTCACGATGGAAGACGCGGTCCGCAAGATGACGGGACTACCGGCAAGCATCATCGGCATGGCCGATCGCGGATTCGTGGCTGCCGGCATGGCTGCGGACCTCACGGTTTTCGACCCCGCCACGATCATCGATCATGCCACCTACGAGCAGCCGACGCGGCCCTCGGATGGCGTGCGCTTCGTGCTGGTCAACGGGCGGATCGCTCTCCGCGATGGCAAGGCGACCGGAGAAAAAGGCGGGCGGGTCTTGAGGCGGCCGGAGAACATGCCGAGTCGATCGATGAACTCGATGCGCGACCGATCGCTTTCGGTGAAGGCGAAGGGCGTGGAAATGGAGATAAAGCAGGGCGTAAGCGGGCGGGCCGAGGGCACGTTTCGATGGGTGGACGAGGGCACCGGCAACGAATTTCGCGTAAAGGAGATGGGGTTGTTGCAGGTGTCCGGGCAGTGGGCGAGTTTCACGGCAACGGTCCGCGGACCACAGGAGGGCGAGGAACAGGGGGTGATTGTGATTGTCGACGGTGGGAATCCGATGAGTACGCACCCCACGGTGCAGATCGCTGTCGAGGGCGGTCGGCACTGGGAGTTCGCATTGGCTTCAGGGGAGTATCGGATGGGCGCACGGCAGTAGCGGCTTCGACGGTTTTTAGGTAGACTTGTTTGAGGAAGTTCTCCCACACAATCGGGGCGCGTAGCTCAGTTGGTTAGAGCGCCTGCTTCACACGCAGGAGGTCACAGGTTCGAGTCCTGTCGCGCCCACCACGAAATTCCTTAAAATCAAAAGTTTGGCGCGAGTCCCCATCATTCTACCTCTCTCAAAAACGTCAAACCGTATCAGAACCGTATCAAAACCCCTTCAGGCTTCAGTTGCCGTATCAAAACTCCGAACGCCCGATTCGCTGGCCTGCCGGTTGAGCCGAGCCAGCGCCTCGCGTTTCATCTGGAGCTTCATCTGCGAATATTTTTTGAACACCTTGGCGTCGGTCTGCCGCAGGAGCTGGGTAACCCACTCGTCAGCCACACCACCCGCGCTAAGCCTGGTGGCGTATGTCGAGCGCAGGTCGTAGAGCCGAAAGTAGGAAACACCGGCTTTCCTCAGAGTCCTCTCCCAAGTTTTTTTGAAATTGGCCTGGGGCTCGCCCGGCCTTTTGGCGCTCGGGAACAACCACGGCCCAGGACCGGCGAGTTCTAATTGGCTTTTGAATGCCTCGGTCGCGATGTCTGTCAGCGGCACCTCGGCCACCCCCGTGGGCGTCTTGGAGTCCGCGATAAACACCACCTTGTTCGGGAGGTCTACCTGGTCCTTGCGCATGGGCGCCAGTTCCTTGTACGGCCGCAGTCCCGTTTCGGTGATAATCCTGACGACGTTCTTTAAGTACGGGGGTGCCTCGCTTTCTATCCGGGTCTGCTCCGTCCAAGTCATGTAGTGCGGCCGAAACAGTCCCTTGAGGATTACCGGAAATTCCACGCTAACGCAGGGATTGACCGGACAAAGTTTTTTCTTCACGGCAACGCTGAACATACGCCGCAAGACCCGGAACTCCTGGTGCACCGTGGTTGGTTTCACGGTCCCGAGTTCAACAACCCCGGTCTTGCGCAGCACTCGCTTTTTGGCTTTGAGCCGCCGACGCAAATGCATTTCAATCTGCGTGGCGTCAATATCCGGCAGTTTAGCGGTTCCGAACGTTGGTCTCAAACTTTTCAACGCGTTCTCGTTGGCCGCGTGCGTTTTCTGCGCCCGAATCGGCGGTTTGGAGTAGTTCTCCAAGAAAAAGTCCGCCCATTCACCGAATGTCATCTGGTTACCCTTGCAAGAAGCATCAAGGGTATTGTTGTCTCTGGAGTCCAGGCGTTCGCGCATTTGCCGCTGCGCCTCGGTCCAGTCCGTCGTATTGGTCGATTCCAGGCGGCGACGACCGGTTTTGTCCCGGTAGCGCATCCACCAAATGTTGCTGTCGTTGCGTTTGTACACTGTACCGTCGTGTTTACTTATTGGCCGTGCCATTCTCCACCTCGCATTTAAATTGCGCGCGGAACGGTTCGAGATCCGACCGGAGAAACCGGACGTTCCGACCCATCACGCGGAGGTGGGGAATCTGCCTTCGCTCTACCCAAAGATACACCGTCTGCCGGCTCCGATGCTGCCTGAGGGTTGTCCGGTACGATCGGTGCTCGGTTGATCCGGCGCGACAACTCAGCCTGGCGGGCGGCAAGGAGACGTTCAGCCTGGTCTTTGGTCAGGCAGTGACGCTCGTAGAGCTCGCGAGTGAATCGTACCAGAACCTGCGGCAGTATGTAAAACTTCTTGGGCTCCGGAATGCGTGCCATACCCAACTCGCCGCTCGCGGTCTTGATCAGGCAATGCCCGACCGGCTGGTTCATCAGAATTTCGGCGGCGCGCCAACGCTGTTCTTCCAAACTCCAGAACTCGGGCCGCTCCTCCCAAAACGGTGTATGCCGGACTCCTGGTTGGTCGGTGACCAATCGGCTGAAGCTCTGGCCCTGCTCCTCTGAATTCCCTCGGCTCTGGCTCGAGGATTGACTGCGGCTCTGGCTCTGCTGCCGGGAATCCCCATGGGTGCGGCTCTGGCTCTGCGCTTTCGATTCACTGCTGCTCGTCGTTCTGCCGGTGCTGCCGCCCCGGCTTTGGGAGCTGGAATTGGTGGTGGCGAGGCTCTGGGCGGTGGTCTCGATCGTGCTCTCTCCCCGCGAACGGCTATTGGTACGGGCGGTGCCGCGAGCTTCCGACCGACTCTGGCTTTCGCCAACTGTTTTGGCATGGCCTTCGTATTGACCTTCTACGATCGCCTGAATCTCGCCGTCCGTGCTGGTGGTGATGGTGATCGTGACGCCCTGGCTCTCGGTCCGCGCACGACTGCTGCCGCGGTTGATGGTGGACGAGGCGCTGGTGGTCTCGGCTTGGCCGACCGTTTCCGACGATCCTCGACTGAACGACTCACCGGATGTTTCCGTCCGGCTCCTACCCGTGGCGTTTTGCCAGGTTTGGTTTTGGTTCTGCCCTTCGGTGCGGCTGCGGCCTTGCTGCCAGCCGGCCTTCGCCAAGGACCAAGCACGAATATTCGTGGTCCGTGCGGTTCTCTCGCCAGGAATCCAATTGGCGCACGCTCTTGCCATTGACCGTAAAACCGGCGTACGCCCGCGTGAAGTGCGGCGGCTGCTCTGCATAGTAGGCGGCATCTGCAAGGTGCCGGTATTCATTGCCATAGGTCCCGTGGAAATGCAAGCGATATACAGCGCCGCGGGTGAGTACCTCGCTTCTGATCTCCGCAGCACAGGCCGGCACCTCTAAGGTCGTCCCCCAAACCTTCCGCCGCTTTGCCACCAATAGAGTGCCCGCAGGCATCGGAGTAAAGGTCACGAGGAGCGCTTCACCGACGCCTTGCCGAAGAATCTGCACAGCGACTCGCTCACCTTTACCATCCATCAAGAACGAATAGCGGTGACTGGAGCGGTCTTCTCGCCAGCCCTCAGGCTTTGTGCAGGACACGGCATAGCCGCCGATCAGCAAACTCTTGTGGCGTTCGGTGAAGTTGCCGCTGGAGTCGGTGCGATAGACGCCATCAGCACTATAGCCCTCGCCGTGAAAAAAGCCGATGACGGAGACCTCGTAGACAAGGCCGGACTGCAATGGCTCGGGAGTGAAGACCTCGTGGCCGTCACGGCGAACGGGCACGTACATGGTGTGATGTTCCACCCACGGGTCCCGAACGTGCGATGCCTTGAGGTCCGCTCGATAAGCGACAATAAAACCCGCGATAACGCAAGCTATAAACAAAGAAATACACATACCAACAAACATTTCGAACCTCAATTGTTTTGCGCGGACTCGCTCCGCGATCCGGGATATTTTGGGGTGCTCAACACCGTTTACCGAAAGCGTGTAATGTCCGACCCGTCCGCCCGTCTTCGCCAATACAAGGGTCAGTTACTGGAGCCAGTCCTGAAAGAAGCGGACGTTTGCGCTGCGCGATGCCAACCGCATGGGTTGGTCTAGCTGGAAAACCTGTGGGTCCACGTAGTTTTCAAGGGGACCGAATGCAAACTCAAAGCGCTTGCCGAAGTAGCGGATGCGGTGCTTGGCGAGTAGCTCCGCAAATATCTGTATCAGCGGTTCCATGTTGGAAAACGAGGGCCGCGCCAATTCAATCAGCCGCTCTACGACGCTCGTTTGGGTAAAGATAGAGACGGGCGCAAGATGATCGACTAAAAGTGTCAAGTAAGTCAGGCACTCCAGAGCTTCCGTCTTTTGGCCGAACCGATTGAAATAGCTTGCCATGGTGCGAAAGACGTCAGCCCACAGCCTTGGCTGGTCAAATTCCTCGGCAAGATCGATCATGTCGGCAAAATCGTATTGGATTCCGGCGAGGCTACTTCCTCTCTGATCCACCAGAATCCGCGTCCTCAGGTACAGGCAACTGAACCTCACGAGATGGTCACCCCGGGAATGGTAAGGACGTACTGTTCCGTACGCGAGATCCGTTTTCCGAAGCGCGACCCCCATGACTCCCGTGTCCGGTTCGTCATCACCCTCAATGAACGCTCTTGTGCGCTCCATGAATGCCTCGCAGCACATTGCTTTCGCCTTGCCGACGCGATTGCGCTGCTGTGCGGCATACTGTGCGGTGATAGCCGCTTGTTGATCGAGAACCGAACCGGGCGTACCTTGGCCCTCCAACACGCCGAAATCCGCGATCAACTCGTCGCACCGCAGCCTCGCGCAGGCATCGAAAAGCAAATCCTCACCCAACAAGTAATTGTTTTTGATATCCTGCGCAAGAGCAGCCGCCTCGGCGAGCTCGCCACTCACATTCAGAACCAAAGCTTTTTTGACGAGTCCCGCCACAAACTCCTGCCGCGGCAGTCGCCCGGTCGGCAATTCGGGTCGCCGGCGTTGGGCATGGCAATAGACACCGGATTTGCAGGTGAAACTCGAATGCACGAGACCGAGATCAGACCATTGAGAGCGGCTGCGGTTATTGAGCTTCGCGACATTAAAGTGTTCGAATCGGCGTTCTCGGTTGTCGCCTGTGCGTACATGGTGAAGGAGGCGCCGAAGAACCGATCCGAAATCACGCTCCGGAATCTCAGCCGGCACGTCAGCGAGATTCTGCAATAGCGGAAAAAGACTGAGGCGTTCCATATACTTCTTCCCCGTGTCAATCACGATGATCGCCGCAGTCTCGCTGTCCTGGACTCGCGCAGACGCGAGCGCCCTCCGCTCCGGCCCAGCTCCAAATGGCGCTGGTTCGCGGTGGGGGACGTTCTGGACTCCAAAGGCGGTAACCTTTGGGGTTGCGTCACTGACGACTCGACCTCGTTGGTGACCAAAAGGGGCTTCCCCCAAAACAGATGGAAGAGGGGAAATTCCTAGTTTCATACTCGCCCAGATCCGCACCCAGAGCGCAATAGCCTCACAAGGAATCTGCAAGTTATTGAATCAGCAATGGATGCGCCGAAATACGACGCGGGAACCTGTCCGGTTCAGGGCGATTCGCCACAATTTGCAGGAGGGGAGCACCACTGGAGAGTGCGAATTCATATACTTCGCCACCGCATTTCCTTGCTGTGGCGTTTTTAAGGACACCGTGACTGGGTCCCTTGAGAAAATTGATACTTAAAGATCGAGATTGACTCCAATTTTACTGCCAACTTGCTGGGCCCATTTCTCTAAGCGGTCGAAGCGAAAAGCAGCAATGGCCGTTGCGTCGTCACGATCTTTGTATTCGGCCATCAAAGCAGCCAGGGCTGCTGTGTGCTGAGTTAGCGTCTTGAGAATTGGCTCCAGCTTTTTGTCGAGCGTGGTATCGAGGAGTTCCTCGATCGCCTTCATTGTTACTTCATTGGACATTGGGATTAGGTATAGTTAATGCTAACTACGACTATCATATCAGACGGGACTAGTCAGTCAAGCTGGCACAACGTAAGCCGCGCGCCCGGATCGATTCGACAGTTGCTTCCATACCTATCTCATCTGCATGACGGCAGCGGTCAGAAGGTACGGGCCGGCCGGCAAGAAAAAGAACCGCTTCCAAGAAAACAAGGAAGCGGTTTGGATTATCCTCGCCTTTAGGCGAGTGTCCACTATTGGGTCGATTCGAGAAATCCGGCCAACTTGGCGGTGGCCCGGAACTGGGGGATTGGGTCAAGTTCCTTAAACGCTGAAGTGAAAGCGTTCGAGAGGCTCCACAGAGTGCGGGCCTGGAACTCGGGATGCTGCGGGTTAAAATACAAATCATGGACGGGTCGGGCCAGCGCTTTTGGCGCATCCAATTGGCCTTCAATGAAAGCCCGGTAAATGATGAGCCGCGCCTCCACGTCAGCCAACTGTTCCTCGCGCCACGCGTCCACCTGCACCCGCATTCCCTCGAAATTCCGCTGCATCTCGTCAACTCCGATGGAGATCGACGACGTCAGCGAAAAGTTTTTGGAGTGCTTGGCCAGCACCGGTTGGAAATCGCCGGAAAAAGCCATGTTCTCGCACACGAAGACGCGATACCCGACGGTCATGGCCAGCCGCATGGATTTGTCGTGAGCGTTTCTAATGCCGATGGAAAACCGGCACCCATGCATGCCGGTATCAAGATCGAGGACACCGAACATCTTCATGCCGTCTTTGGAGACGGCATACTCGTCTTTGACGATGCCGATGTGCCGAAAACCGAGAGTCTCCACCAAGACTTCAACTACTTCGTGGTGGGGGATCGGGCGGTGGGTTGCGGTTCCCGGCGGCGTGTGAACGAGCATCAGTTGCTCGCGGCTCAACTTGCCACCGGCGGAAATAAGGACAGACGGTGAACTACTCAAGGGACTGCCTCCTTAAATGATGTAGGGAAACCTCTCTAGACGGATCGACGACTGGTGGTGTATTTATTTATTATGTCTGGCCCTGATATCTCGGACGATCGTGGGCGGGGCAGACAAGATCAGACGGCCAGGATGGCGAATAACGCGATATAGATGGAGCTCGTAGAAGTTTTGTTAAGAAATAGTTTGCGAGGTAGTCGCCGGAGAACAATCCCCGCACATGGTGAGCATGGCGAATCCGGTGTGGAAGGTTGAGCTGACGAACAGGCCCAACGCAGCGAATCGGCGACAATGCTGACCAAGTCCCCATCTTGTCACCTCGCCAGTTTTCCCTGTTCGTGGTTAAGCACCCGGGGCGGGGTTATCTCATAGCACTGGAATCATACCAAATAGGCTGACGGAGTCAAGCTGCTGCCAAAAGCGCACGGCAGCGAGTATATAATGACTGAAATGGCCGACAGAAAACCCAATCACGAATTACTCGCCGCCGCTCTGGCGGGCTATAAGCATCAGGCCGAAGTGCTGGGGGAGCGGATCGCTGAACTGCGGCGGCGGCTGGGAAAGGTGCCATCCGTGGCGGGGATGACAAAGCCGAAACGGAAGATGAGCGAGAGCGCCCGGCGGCGTATCTCAGCGGCCCAACAAAAACGCTGGGCGGCAATAAAGAAGTCCGGAACATCGGCGGCTACCAAACGGACTATGACTGCGGAAGGTAAGGCACGGATCGCCGAGGCGACGCGCAAACGCTGGGCGGAATTCCGGGCGCAAAAGGCCGCTGCACGGTAGCACGCACGAAAACCTCACGGCCTGCGGATCTCGGAGCGGCGGAGGCGAAGCCACGTGCGGTGCGGAGCTGAAGAAAACTTGTCAGGATTCTATCGGTGGCGTCGCGCTTGACCCTGCCCTCGGCGACGCAGGTGATTGATTCGGTCTTCGCGTCGATGGTCCGGGAGTTCCAGTGGGGCGGTCAAGGTGGATATCCGGTTTATTGGCAGCGCCCGCCGAGACGCGCGCCGGCCACGCCGCACACAGAATCCAAGGACCGCGGCGCGGGAGGGCGTGCCGGCGAAGGTGGTTGTGCACTCCGGGCCGAGAACTCCGCGAAATCTTGGCCGAGCAAGAACTTCGCCTTCACGAAGGCCAGCAGAGTATTGAGAGATGATTCCGGAAGCGGTCACGGGGTGTGTGGGTCGAGTACGATGAGGACTCTGCAACTGCCGGGCTCTGAGCGCCGCACGGCCCTTTCCCCGCAATAGAGTACGTCGCGATGACCATTCTGATGCAATTCACTGTCCGATATTTGGACCCCACGCGCGCGGTTCCGTCTTCCGCTGAAATCATCTCAATCGCCGACGAGTCCCCCGGAACTAACGCGGCGCTCGAGTGATGCCGGGGAAAGGTGCGCTGGTCATGATTCTGTGACTCCCAACTTTATCCCATGTGATCCCCGCAATTTAGTTCTCCGCTACCCTCATTGGAGAACCCCGGAGCGGAACGTACCATTGCTACAGTGCAGATATGAGTCCGGCCCAAATCAATGATCATGAGCTTGATCAGTTGCGCCAACGATTGGATGAATTATTGCAGACACTTCGGAAGGCGACCGGCGCCGATTGGGAACCGGCGAAGGCCGAATATCTCCTGTGGCTTCGGGAATTTACGGACCGCGTCACACACAACAGAGTTCTCATATAGTGAACCGCCTCACTACACTTCGCCAGCGCATGTTAATGAAGGGAGATGAGCTCATCAGGGAGCTTGCCCGGGCCAATCAGTGCGCCGAGTCCCCATCGTCGACGCCGCAACAACGCCGTGCCGCACGGCGATCCGCGGAAAAATTGGGATTCGAGTACATGCTGGCGATCGCCGGCTATCGCCATGCTATGGCTCTTACGTTCCGAACACCGCGGCTGGAGAATAGGCGTTAATCTGTCCACCATCAACTGTGGAGAATCCAAGCGTTTGCTGGATGCCTACACGGCGGCGATGGCCGCATTTCATCGAGCCCAAATTCCGTTGTTGCGCCGGAGCTTTCAGGATGACATTGCGTTCCTCGAAGCACGTGAGAACAAAGAGGCAGCGTTCCAGGTTCTGTTGAATTCGCGGAGGGCGTATTGGCAACACGTGAGGGAGCATGCCTGCCGCGCCATAGTTGCCTCGGATTCAGCGTCTGAAAAAACATGAGAATATTCCCGAATCCGCGCTCTAAGGATTGAAATGCGGCACATCTCTGATCATGATCTTGAACGTTACCACTTGGGCATGGTGGTTGACGAATCCGAACTGTCTGCTTTCGAGGAGCATCTGTTGGGTTGTCCGCAATGCGCCATTGCGGCCGAAGAAGTTGCGGGGTATGTGGATCTGATCCGGGCCTCCCTCATTGTGGGAGATTTTGATATAGCAGTAGAAACGCGCCGGAAGTAGCTCGTGAAATGCCGCTTCGAGGATCATCGGGCGGATCCCCGTCTGACTTAATGATCTTCGATTCGCGCCATTCATCCCGTCTGGGAGGGGCTCGGGAGCACCATCGATCTCCGGCTGACGCGGAGGTTGATGCGTGCGACTGCAAGGACTGTGAGCACGGTTCCCAGAAAGATGGCCGATGACGGCTCGGGCGTGTTATAGGTGTAAGTAATCGTTGCCGTGTAGGTATAACTGCCGGCAAAATACTCGACCGACCCCAGGCCCGACGTGGGGCCAGTCAGCCTGGCCATCGCAACGCCGAAAAAGCCGGACGTCAGGAATGCAACCTGTGGATTCGACGTGAACGAATCAAGCTCGCCAAAGTCGTGAGATCCGGTTACCGCTGGTCCGGAGACCTGGATGACTGCGGTGTCCGTTCCGATTGTCTGATCGCAACAGAGGGCACCTGGAAATGACGTACCAACACCCGTTGCGGTTAAGGTAAAGGATGCGCCGAATTCACCCGGAGCAAAAAGGGGAGGATTATCAGGCGGTGTGTCGGGGACAGGGCCCCAATACTCCACGGTTGGAGCGTAGGTTACTGAAAAATCAGCGCCTTCTAAATCCGTACCCACCTCGATGATGAAGTCATCAAGGCTAAAAGTACTAACAAGATTCACTGCGTCGAGAGTTCCAAAGGACGTGTCGAAACCGGGTAGCACGATAAATCCTGGTGGAAACACCGGACTGTCTCCATCCGTGTATTGGCTGGTGGCAGCGGAAAATGTGAGCACGGAAGCGATTCCCGGCAGGTAAAAGACCATGAGTAACAGTGTCGCTCTCAGCATGGTTCTCCCAAAACTTAAACTGATTCAGCTTGCTAGCGATAGAATACCGCGCCTCGTTCTCCACTAAAACAGTTTTCATCCAGTGGGATTGGTCGAGGTACTGCTCGCACTACCCCGCCCAGTGCAGTTTGCGACTGAATTCTAAGGTTCTATCTGAGCTGAGTACTATCCGCGCGAACCGCAGGATGAATCTTTGGCGTGACGTAGCTCTTGCGACAGGGCCGACTTTGCCCCAAAACAGGCCCGAACACTGTCGGCATGATTTCCGTAGGATACAGAAACCAATAGGCTTTTGAACGGTAAGCCACAGGACCAACTCCCAATCAGCACCGGCTCGCAAATCTTGCCGGGCGCCTCCCATATCCAGTACTAACCCAGACCCAAAAGTACCCTCAGTACTCCTAGAATAATCAGCGGTACCAAAGTTAGAATGGATTTGAAATAGGAGCCCTACCCAATGGAATTCTTAATCGCGGCGATCCCTGGTCTCACTGTGACTGTTGCCATCTTACTGTCCCGACACGTCCGACGTCGGCGAATACTGCGTTGCGAGCGAAAAGCAAGGTTACTCATATTGGCGCTTCGCTAGTCGGCGCCTACCCCGCGGAATGGAGAATGTAAGACCAGAAACCGCGTTGTCGGTTTCAGTTTTGGAGTTCATATGAATCCCGTTTTGCCAATTCTCGCTGGCACACTGCCAATAGGCACTATTGCCTTGCTAATCATGATTCGGTGGAACCGTGAGGAGCATCGCAAGTCAGTAGTCTCAAAGCACGTTTCAAAAGCTTTAAAGAGTACCCTTCGACGCGGCGTCGGCGGGGGGTTTGGGAGCGGGTTATTACCCTCCCAGCTCGTCATTGAGCGTACCGGCACTGCCTATCGAGGACGCGTCGTGAATTAGGACCACCACTCCATAGGTCCCATTCGAAGCGGCACATCGTCGCTCCGGCGATCCCTTGGCCGTTAATATCGCACGGCAACAATGGAGGGAGTCCGAGCAGTTTCGTTGCACACCTGGGCTCCGAAAACAACCCATAATGATAAATTGCGGAACATGTCGAGCAGCAATCAAAGCGCGTACTGGGGCAGCCGCGAACTGGTCATAAAATGTGCCAGGCAATATCGAACCTGCCCTCGGAACGAAATGATGATCAACTATATCGGCGCGGCGTGCAGCGTATTCCTGAACTATAAGGCTGGCGCGGTTCCCGACGATCAAGCGTTTGTATTGGCGCTGTGGTTGTTTCGTTACCTGC
Organism: Bryobacteraceae bacterium; assembly: GCA_035295745.1. Classification (GTDB taxonomy): domain Bacteria; phylum Acidobacteriota; class Terriglobia; order Bryobacterales; family Bryobacteraceae; genus JAIQFL01. The sequence continues at coordinate 106,219 of DATGIL010000022.1, forward strand.
GCCGCCGGGAGGCGTTCGTCGGAAGCTTGGGAGAGGGTGGCGCCCTCACGGACAAAGTGGCACGGGACCTGCTCTTTGCCCGGAATCGCGCAGAAGACCTGGTCGTGACGACTTTGCCCGATTGGGACTCCGCGGTGCACGATCTGGCGCGGCGGTGGATAGGCAACGCGTACCATGGCAAACACCTCGACATCAAGAACCTGACCGAGCCGCACGGTTATGGTCCGTCCCTTCGGCGGCTGTGGGTCGAGGCTCGCAACCACGGTCACGATCCATGGGGGATCATTGGCGGCTGGGCCCTTCACATGCCGAAATCCTTCCAGGACTACGATCCTGACGAGTTTTTTGAACGATGGAAGAAAGGCCCGCACAAGGCACTTCGGGAGGAACTGTCTCCCAAGGAGAACAAACAGGTATCGCGAGTTCTTGCCAAGCGCATCGAATGGCGGCCGACCGGCAACTTCGACATTCCGTGGATCGCGGAGGATCGGCAGCACACGTATCGCGTCCGGCTCAACAACTTCCCGGATGAGTGGATGTACGGCCTGTTGGTGGACGAGACGGAAGCGGGCGATTTTCACGACTGGCCGGACACCTGGAAGCGCGGACCACACAAAACCCCGGCTGAGTCGGCGGCCGGCAGGAAGCCGAAGACGAGTGCACAGGCCGTTGTGGAGATCGACCCCGGCCGATTGGTGACCCGCTATCGGAACGGCGACCACGAGGGAGTATGGAGCGACCTGGACTGCCTCGGTGGGCGCGTGCGTGAGCCTCGCTACCTGGAGCCTGCGCGCGCAGTGGCGCGCGAGACGATGCAGCGTGCGCGCCGGAATGTCGAGACGATTGTCAGGCGCTTACATGAGATGAACTACCGCTTCTCGGTTTGGGAACCGAAGGCAGCGCAGCGAGGCGACCGGCCGTTCGTCCCGGCGGCGGCCGATGCAGCGGAGCAGTTAAGGAAGCTCGAGCGAGACGGGATGGTGCTGCCGTTGTCGCTGGAGGCTTGGGTGGAGCAGGTCGGTTCGGTAAACCTGATGGGAGCGCATCCGAAGCTGTGCTTCCTCGGGGATGAGGAGGATTTTCCGTATCTGTTCGCCGACCCCTTGATGGTGGATGTGTCGCTGGAGCACATCGCGGGAGAGGACGCATCGGACGGAATCGATTATGTGATCGCACTGGATGACGAGGGCAAGGCGGGCGGCGCCACTCTGCACCCTGGCTACTATAAACCGGACTTTTATTTTGTGCGCCTTCCCGATCTGCATGCGGACACGAAGTTGCGAGGGGAACGGCACAAAATAAATTTCGTAAGCTACCTGCGGCTGGCCTTTCGTTGGGGCGGGTTTCCCGGCTGGGAACAATACGACGAACGGCCCGAGAAAGAGCTCACGGCGCTGAGCAGTGGGTTACTGGCGATCTAGTGAATTGGGAACTGTACCGGCGCCATGTACGACCGGTGGACGTGGTGCGGTCCAGCGCCTCCTTCAACGAAAACAAAAGTCAACACTGAGGCGTTCCATCTCCTCAGCTTGACGAGCAGTCACCGATCGGCCGAGCGATCGAAAATCCAGACCAGGACCACATCGATCCCGCGGCGGCACGTGGGAATTACAGACACCGTCCATTAATGGTTAAGTGTGATGTATAGTGCCTCAGTCCCCCTCACACCGAAGTGGCAGCACTCTTAAGTCGAGGGCGTCAATAATGGTTATGAAGTGGAGTGGAGGGCGGCTGGGAACTCTCAAAACTCTCTCCGACTTGCCGCAGTTCCGCTCGCAGGTACCGCACACGGTGATTCGGTATGCCTTCGGCACAAAAGCAACAGGATGATGAGCCCGACTCCGGTTGCCGAGGGTACCACGCTGTAAGGTTCTGGGATCTGTAATATTTGGGCGCCTGGTACCGGATCGCCGTTGGCATCCAAAACCCTAAAATTGACAAAAACGTCTGTGGCGTCTTCAAAAAATAAATCGCCTTGAGAAAAACCATACTCAGCCGAGAAGACTATATCGTCCGAAATTGTTAAGACGAACGGAACGTCGAACGTGAATGAGAACGGAGCCACCACTGTTGGAAATGGGGGCTGAACGAAATTCGAGTAGTACGTTTCCTCGGCTTGACAAACCGTACGGAATCCACAGCTCGCGGTGTAATCGCCGGTAGCAATTCCAGCGAGGCTTCCAGTTCCCGATCCACCCGAGATCACAAATTCGCCACTGCTTGAAGTCTCCACTTCTCCATGGATCTTGACATCCAATCCGGCGGGGACCACAAATGAAAACGAAACGTAGTTCCCCAGAGATGAATCAAGCGGAGAGACAAAAGAATAGTTGTTGCGCAGCCAGGCGGAACCACAGTCCCATGGCTGCACATTACCTAAAGCGTCCGTCGCTGTGCCGGTGCAATACGCGACGTTAGCGCTGGCCGGTAATGTGACAAGAAAGAGTGGAATAAATATCGCCTTCAGGATGATGCGCATCGCTGATAGCTATAGCAGGCATCAGACCCCTTGTAAAGGGCTATGGGAACCATGTCTTCAAATTAAGAAGATTTTAAAAGATACCGCGGACCAAAACGGCCGCGATGCTCGAAGCCCCCGACGCCAACAGGCCGCGCCAGTCGGGTTCGACGTCGCACGTCCTAGTTGGGGAAGCAAGCTGATCGAGGAGGTTGGGGACAATGTGCTTTCCATTGAAGGACGGCGAGGAAGCACTTTCAAAACTCTTGAAATGATCCGTCCAGGTAACACGATAATGTTCCTTTCCAAGACCTTTTTTCGAAGAGCTGCCTCAGGAAAAGACCCGAGACGAGCAGCTAGTTTTGGTATCTATCCTGGCGCATCAGTGTCATTTTAGAATTTTAGAATCTGATCGGCCACGGGACCGTGGCATCTGACGTGTGCCCAGCCTCATGCGCAGAAAGCCAGGGAGGCGGCTGGGGTCGAAGCTTCAACGGAAACCCAGCGGGTTGATTATTGACACAATCAGATCCAGGACCTCGGTTACGACGAGCAGTTGCGTGGCGACGAGATCCTTCTGGAGCGGCTGGCAGAGCAGCTGCCAGTCTTGGTACTCCACAAAACGATTGGCCTGGTGGCTGAGCGCAATCAGCCGGGGCAGGTAGATCGCGTCAAAGATATCCTTGATCCGTTCCGCAGGGAGTCCGTCCTCGAAGTGCACCAGCTCGCGTTCCAGGCATTGCCGGAGCACCGAAGCCGTGGTGCACATCTGGGCTTGACTCTCGGGCTCCGGGAAGGCCATGGCAAAATCCTTCAGTTGACAACGTACGAGTGTTGCTGCACAAAGGCGACGAGATCATTGGCGGCGACCACATAAGCATCGCGGGCCTGGGCTTCCGCACGCCGTTGGGCCGAAAGCCGCCGGCATGCCTCCAGGCTGACGGGCAGGCTGAGCTGCTTGACCTGCACTTCGGTTTTTCGAGATTCGGAAATCAGGTGCTGGAGTGCAAGAGCGTACACCCGCCGCAAGCGATCGAGTTCCTTCTCGTCGTCCAAAGGTTGCGACTTCACAAGCAAAGGTATATGGTAGCGCGCAGTGATGTCTCTTCCCAAGAGCTACTCCTTGGTTAACGAAAGGAAAAACGCGTTGATTGCAATTTGCGATATCTACAAAGCCGCTGCATCGGGAGAATGCCGATTGAGGTGTTCGCCAATTCCGGCACAAAGAGTGGTGGCCGGTACATGGCGGCCCAAACCACCACGGCCATAGGTGGAGTGGATTCGCTCAGTGCCCCGAAACCGCTCATCCCGCCAGACGAATCCGGGACCCGTCATTCAAAGAGGGCAACGGCCTCTTTGAAGTAGTGGAATGTCGACCGGGCGAGTGCCTGGCAGAGCTGAATACCGCCTATCCGCGCGGGCGCGCCGGGCTCAAGACGCCCGCACCGCCGAGATGCACCCAGCTGGTACCAGCCGCCCTTGATCAGCTAAACTGATCTGATTTGGAGATCTCGAAACTCAATGCGATCGTGGGGGAATAACACAGGAGACGTAAAAGCAATGTCGATGAATCGGCCCATCAAAGTTGGTCTGCTCAAACAGCATGAACTCGAGGAGGCGGGCCGTATTGTCCGGGTGGCGTTCGGAACGTTTCTGGGATTGCCTAATCCCCTCGACTTCATGGGCGACCGCAATTTGATGGCGACGCGCTGGCGCTCGACCCACGTCAAGGTGATCGCGGCGCGCGAAGGTGGCCGCCTGATCGGATCGAACGTAGCGACGCGCTGGGGATCGTTCGGGTTCTTCGGACCCCTGACTGTGCTGCCGGAATACTGGGATCAAGGCGTGGCGAAGCGGCTGCTCGAAGCCACTATGACGATTTTCGACCGATGGGGCGTGCGGCACTCCGGGCTGTTCACGTTCCCGCAAAGCGCCAAGCACGTCGGTTTGTACCAGAAGTTCGGCTACTGGCCGCGCTATCTTACCGCGATCATGACGCGCACTCCGGAGGCTAAGCCGGCATCACAGGCTAAACTTGCGCATGCGCCCGCGTTGCTATCCACCCTCACCAAAAGCCAGCGCGAACAGGTCATCCAGGCCTGCGGGAAACTCACCCACAAGATCGATAAGGGACTCGATTTGGCTGGTGAGATCCGAGCCGTACTTGCGCAGGGCACCGGCGACGTCGCGTTGACATACACGGGCGGTGTTCTCGATGCTTTCGCAGTGTGCCTGAACGGGCCCGGATCGGAGGGCGGCGAGACAACTTGTTACGTCAAGTTTGGCGCGGCCCGTGGTGGTGCCGGAGCCGGTGAACGTTTCGACAAGTTGCTGGATGCCTGCGAAGCGTTTGCATCCTCGCGCGGCGCGACTGTAGAGGCTGGCGTGAACCTGGCTCGCGAAGATGCCTACCGGCGCTTGCGCTCCCACGGATATCGAGTGACCATGCAGGGTGTCGCCATGCAACGTCCGCATGCGGACGGGTTCAATCGGGCCGATGCGTACGTGATCGACGACTGGCGTTAAGGCCGTCACTATTGTCTTTCCTGGCCAGTTTGTTCTTCCACCCGCCGGGGCTGTGTGACAGCGGACCACACAACGTGTTTCTCCTTTCTTGAAACCAGTTGCTCACCAGTCGCCACTTGCGTCGCGCGATGTTCTCCCAGTTGGCCCACCGAAGAAGGCGTTATACTCGCTGACGGGGGAACGCCAGTTCTCCATTTCACGCTGAACCAGCACACAGGCCCCAGCCGTCGAACTAAGAAACAGTGACGCGCTAACCAGAAGGTGCACCTCCGACATGGCGTGACCATGCATACGGAGCCAGGCTAGATCGAAATCCGCTCGACGATGTTGCGGGTGATCTTGCGGTCTCGGCGGTCGTAGAGCCGCGTGGTACGCGGGTCAGAGTGGCCGGCCAGGCGCTGCACGTCTTCAAGCGGCACACCCTGCTCAAGCAAGTCCGTGATGGTGGTGACCCGGAACGAGTGGGGCGACAGCCGCGCGGATAGGCCTGCATCCTGAAACCGGCGTTTGACCATGCGGCAGATGTCGATCGCAGTCATGCTATTCCGGGTGAGCTGGCCGGTTTTCTTGTAGGCCGTCCGGAATAGGGGAGTGTCCTTGCGAGCCGTCCGGAGCCCGGTTGCGTCCAGGTACTCCAAGACTATCCGTTCGAGATCCTGCCTGACCGGAATCTCCCGGCTTTTGCCGTTCTTCTCATCGAAGTGGAGCATGCGCTGGTCGCCGGCGTGATAGAAGCTGCCGCGCTTCAGTGTTGCCACGGCGCCAGCCCGGGCGGCCGTGTAGATCAGGATGGCGATGATCGCCCGGTCGCGGAGCTCAACCACACTGCCGGTCCTCATCGACTTCAGGAGACGTCGCGCGCCGTCCACCGTAATCTCGGGTGTCTTGCCTTCGACCACGGTATAGCGCTCGCCGCGCACGGACAGTGCCGGGTTCAGTACCATGGCGTGACGGGTCACCAGGCCGTCGAAATAGTGACGCAGGGCGGCCAGGTGCTGTTTGCGGGTGGCAACCGAGGTGTTTTCCTTTCCTAGCCCGTCGATATACTGACCGACATGGCTGGGCGTGATCGACGAAAGCTTGAGATCTCGGCTCTCTGCCCACTTGAAAAACCGCCGCACCGCGATGAGGTAGGCGGCGCGGGTATGCTGATTGCGTATCTTGCCAAAGAAGAACTCCTCCGTGGCAAAGATTGCCGCAGGTCCGGCCTGGGAGAGGATGACTGGCAACTGGCCAGGGAAAGAAGATGAATTACCGGCCGGAATGAGGTCGGTCGAGGGGGTAGAAGTGGGTGTCATTGCGTATGGAGTTTAATGATAAATAACCTCCTTTATCTATCTCTAAGTATATGAAAGGTTTGGAGTTGTGTCGAGGTTGTTTGTCCACAACAAAACTCCGTAGCGGTTGGAAGGGGTGGCCGATTAGTAACAGATCATTCATGCGTTCTTGCCTCTCTGCAAAAACAATGGGATTCTATAATTTCTAGGGTGGAGAGTATCCATTGAATCTCACTGAGACATACGAATCCGTTGTTCCCTCAATTGTCGCCATTATTTCCAGAATTTCGGACTCCGTTAAAGACATATCGGGTAACAGGCCTCTCATTCCCAACATTCTTGGTACGGGGTTTCTTGTCAGCGAGAATGGCATCGTAGCCACGAATCGGCACGTAGTTGAAGCTCTTCAAAGTATTCCACCGCATCCCAAGACTGGTGCGAACGGCTATGGTGCCATAATGTTCGATACAGGGGTCGAAAATGGCAAGCCCTATATGAATTGGATAATGCCGGAAATTGCATCTGCTGGCATGGTAGATAGCTTTTCTTCGGATTCCAGGTGGTATGGCGAAGCTAAGCCGGACATTGCCTTTATCCAAGTAAGCGTGCGGGGAACGCCTCATTTGAGGCTTGCCAGCCGTGATTTCTACATTCGCCCCGGAACAGGAATAGCCACCGCCGGTTTCCCCATGGGGGAAATCCCCCTCACCATGATGCAGAAAGTAAATCAGGTCACGCCATTCATTCGGCGCGGGGTTGTGAGTAGTGTATTTCCGTTTTCTATACCGCGTCCACATGGATTTACGATTGACATTATGCAGCAGGGCGGGTCCAGTGGTTCGCCAATTTTCTATGATGACGAGCCAACGGTGGTTGGGATGATGAAGGCGGTGATGAAGCAATGGTGGCCAATTCAACTTGGCCCCAAAACGCTGCTAGCGCAAATCCCAACCAACATCAGTATCGCGGTACCTGCCCATATCATAGGCTTTGCGCTACAGAGCTTCGTGCATTCGCCCTATGCTGTCGACCCATCAGGTTTTCCAATGCTTGATGAATGGAAAATGAATCATCCGCTGAGCGGTGACCTTGGTTGGAGTTCCATCGAGCCTTGATGTAGCACAAGATCCGTCGGTCTTCCGTCACTCCCAATCTTCAAAAAGCGTAAATGCGAGACGGCAGTATCACCTCAATTGATACCGACAATGTAACGGCGAACTTTCACGGAAAAATTAACGCGGGCTCTGCAACCATCGAGATGCTTCCAGGTCACAAGTGCGGAGGGTGAGAGAGATTTCTCAAGGCAGATTCCCAATTCTCGGGCAAGCACCTTTAGTGCTTTCTCCTCGCAAAATAGCCACACCCATATCATTTGCGATGCCGAAGCTGACCAACCTGAGGCGTGCTAACTCTCTTTCTAGCTTGATCTGTTTATACCATTTGAAACAGTGGGGAGAGGTGTTCTCGTCCTCGTCACAGGTAAAATGGAGAGTCGTGTCAGTATCCACTGAAAACCGGCTCATCACCGCCTGGACCACGAGCTTAAATGCAAGATAGTGAGCATCTCCTCCCAATATATTCTTAATGTGCTGAGCAAGTCCATTGAATGCAGCAACCTTTACCGCGACAGAAAGTCCAAACTCAACTTCGGTTCGAATGATCTCAATGAACTTGCTGACTACAGAAATCCGTCTCTTATGTTCGGTAATGTGTAGTGAGGGGAATTAAGCTGGCACAAGAGTTGCCGCAATTCCCTCTCCATGTTTTCCCAACGAGACCGTTCGCTGAGGAACCCTGAGAATACTACGAGCTCGCGCTGGTGGAATTGATCACTTTCATCAAAGTACCCCGTAGAGTGCACTCATAAACTATTAATCAGTCCGAGTTCGAGTATCGAGCCGAGATTGATCAATACGGTCAAGTATAAGTCACAGGTTATTAAGCAACAACTTCCTTGCTCAAGAACCCTGCGCGGCGCGGCCCCAACTTCTCCTCCTCACGGCCGACCAATTCTCCCCCGGTATGGTTAAATCCGGAGCAATATTCCCAAGCAAATCGTTACTGCGGCGCCGCCGGGCAGGAACGGCATGGGAAACGTTAAGGCTGAGTCCCCGAATTCTCGCTACAGAACCTCTATTCCGTTCAAGAGATTCGCACAGAACTGGTCTACGTCTTCGTAACCCTCCGCCCGCAATCGAGCGTAGAGCGTGTCACAGGGGGTGGCTGCCAGGGGGCGAAACTGAAAATCCAATTCGTAAACCATATATGGCGTGTCCACCTCAGCAATACCTTCAGCAACCATCACCACAATGCGGCCGGCGGCAACCTGTATGCGCGTGACGCGGTTGAATTCCTCACGCTCACTGATGGGGGTTTTGGGGAAAAAGACCCGACATAGTTCGCTGCCACGCGGAAAACCATAGAAATTAGCTATTCCACGCCGGCTGTAGGACGATCCGGCAATTTGGCGGTGGTCGAATGCAACCAGCGTTGCCCGTTTATAATCGGGGGAATCATTAACGCCCCCGAGCAACACGGTCGGCTCGTTGCTACCCAAATTCGCCACCGCCAAATGATTGAGGTGGCCCCGGTGCCAATACTCTGACAGTAGCCCGCCGCTCGCTGCGTCTAGAACAGTAACCTGCTCGGGAAAGGTCCAATTGTGGTTGCTGATCGCCACCACCCGCATGTGGGAGGAATGGCGGGCGGGAAGCAACGCAAATGCACTCATCCAAAAGGGCGGCGAGAATAGCCGACCGCGGTCATCGGTGACAGTCCGGCCCGGTCGGAACTCCCAGCGGAGGCGACCACCCGCTTCAAGGCATACCAGCGTCGGACCAATACTTCGGTCGGCGGGTGAATGAATGAGAATGGCCTCGACGCAACCGTCAGCATCAACATCAGCAAGTACGCAGGCATCAGGCCGACTGTTATAAAAGTTTTCGTCCAACCTCGCTGGAAACGCGTGTTGCCAGATTTCCTTGCCGTTGGGACCAGAGGCGACCACGTTCACGCCATCGATTCGCACGTGAGTCGGGGACGTGTGACTTTTCCAGATGATCGGGTCCAGGGCAATCAATAAACCAGATAGTCCCAAACCGGCGCCAACCCCGAAGGCCGTCCTTTTGAGCCACTGCCGGCGGGTGGGCGAATTTATATTGTCTGGTTGATCTGGTGGCAGTGCTTCGAGGCCGAGTTCGTAAGCGCTCGAAGATTGCTCCTCCACGGCTTCGCTGGCTGAATCGGTGGAATCACGGGTCGCCAGCTTGCTGGCCATCCAAGCGTCAAGCTCTACCTCATATGCGAAGATCCGTGATTTCTTCTGGTCGCCCTGCCGGCGGATCGGCAGACCGCGCTCGCGTTCGTACTCTTGCGCGGTCCTCGCACTGATCTTGAGGTGGGCGGCGATCTCCTTCCAGCCCATCAGCTTTCCATCCTGTTGCGATTTACTCATACAGCGCCCGCCCCGGTTTGTGCATAATATCACAGGTGCTCCCGTGCCTCGCAAGTTCAACAGGTTCGCTTATTTGCGGATTTCTGCGCATCGCCGCGCTTGGCACATCGGTCGCCGGGACTCTATAGTCTGTTCGGAGAAGATAGGCTTGACACGGTACTGTGGTTCCTCGAAACAGAGATTTCTCGTTCTCATCACGGTCGGCATATTTGCATCGGTCCTTCCGCTGATCGGTCAAACGTTCAAGACAACTGGCACGTTGAATCAACCACGGGCGGATCATACGGCCACGCTGCTCGCCAACGGTCTCGTACTCGTGGCCGGTGGCTACACTCCCTCCGGACCCAGCGGCACCGCCGAACTTTTCGACCCCACAACGGGCAGCTGGCACATGGCCGCTCACCAACTGAATGTGGCGCGCGCCGGGCACGCCTCGGTGCGATTGAGCGATGGGAGGGTCTTGCTGGTCGGGGGCGTGACGCAAGGCAATGTACAAATCGGCAGCGCGGAACTCTTTGATCCCCAAACTGAGTCCTTTACGCTGGCCCCTCCCCTCAGTAACGCGGTTGGCTCAGGTGCAGTCTTCAGCCTCGGCAATGGCAGAGCCTTGTTCCTACAGCGCCTCCAGGATTCCGATGCGGAAGTCTTCAACGCCGCAACCAATGCCTGGACCCTGGTAGCGCCGGTCCCGGCAGGTGGTAGTGGCCCCGCCATGACGGTACTCAACGACGGTCGGGTTCTCGTCTGCGGAGGAGGCGGAAACAATGATGTAGAAATCTACTCTCCCGTCTCCAACACCTGGCAAGTCATGGCTCCGATGGCGCAAGGCCGATCGAATCACACTGCCACCACGCTTCCAGACGGACGCGTCCTCATCGCCTCTGGTCTTGTCGCCGGCTTCGGACAGAACTTTCCGATTCCCTCAGTGGAAATCTACGATCCGACAGTTTCCCCAAATGGAGCCAGCACCCTTGGGCCCAACATCAATGGGCCGGGTCCTGGAGGCCTTAGTTTTGCCAGCGTTCTGTTACCTAATGGTAAAATCCTGATCTCCGGCGGTGGGTATACCCCCAGCTTTGGCGCCCTTCTCTCGCCGTTATCAGATGCGGCGACTTTTGATTCCTCCAGCGGAACCATAGCCTCCGTAGGGGAGATGAACGTCAGCAGGCATGACCACACCGCAACCGTCCTCAACAGCGGCCTTGTCCTCTTGGCCGGAGGTGTTGTAGACCAATTTGGCGCATTAACACCGGTTACCGAGCTTTTCGGGACCGGCGGATTTCCAGTTCAGCCAACAACATTTGCGCAAACGGGTTCGATGGCCATGGCACGCTCAAACGCCCAGTCCATTACGCTTAACAGTGGCAAGATCCTCATCACCGGTGGTGTCTTAGCTTCCGGCTTGGCAACTAATACTGCCGAACTCTATGACCCTGCCAGTGGCAGCTTCACGCTAGTGGCCTCAGTCATGACGACGCCCCGCGTCAGCCACGCTATGGCCCTGCTGCCTGATGGGCGCGTGCTCGTTTGCGGCGGCCAGGACGGGACTAATCCAAATGCCTTGCCGACGACGGACATTTATGAACCGACCAGTGGCACGTTCACAGCCGGCCCACCTCTGCATGTCGGCCGCTATCTCCACCAAGCACTGGCCCTCACAGATGGGCGGATTATTGTCGTCAGTGGGTTTGGCACGGCAACCGTGGAAACCTTCGACCCGGTAGCAGGAGCTTGGAGCTTCGCCGCGCCCTTACCCATCAGTACCTGGAACTATGGGATGACCCGCCTGTCCGATGGCCGAATTTTTATTTCCGGCGGCTCTGGTGCCCTAAACCAAGTCGCGGTCTATTCGCCCAGCAACAATACCTGGGTGACCCTCGCCCCGCCTTTGGTGGGTCGGCAGCAACATGCCGCCCTGGCATTGCCGAACGGAAAAGTGCTCATCGCCGGTGGAAATGATGGGGAATCGCCCCTGGCCAGTAGTGAGCTATATGATCCCGCGGCACAACCAAACGGCACTACCACCCCGGCCGGCTCGGTTGCGGTAGGGACTGGCAGTGCTGCGGCTCTCTCTCTCCCGAATGGGCAGGTCTGGCTCGCGGGTGGCAACATGCCTCGGTGGAATGGCAGTTCAATCTGCGCTTATGGGAGGACAGCGGCACAACTTTATGATTCTCAAACCAACACGTGGACTGACCTGAGTTCGATGCTCATAGGACGGTATGCCTATACTGCTGCGCTGCTACCCTCCGGCCAAATTTTACTGTCGGGAGGTGTCGAGCACGATTGCCCACCGACATCGTTCTATATTGGGAGCACCAATATCCTTCCCGAGGCTGAAATCTGGACAGGGTCGATGCCGACAGCTGCACAAATCCAGGTGACGACCAATTACCCTGGGGCGACATTTACTATCAAGGAAATCACCGGAGCAGCCACATACAACGGCGTGGGGAAGACGTTTGTCCAACCAAATGCACCTTTGGGCACGTACTCAATCACCTACGGCCCATCCTCGTGCGTTACCTTACCAAGCCCAAACCCTGACACCGAAGCTCTCACGGCGGCGGGCTTGGCCTTTACCGGCAACTATGGTGGTTCTCTAACGGTCACCGTCACACCTACGGCCGCAACTAGTGCAACTTTCTCAATTAGCCCACCTATAGCAGGCTTTCCCCCGAGCGCACCGTCTTCGGTCTCCCGGACTGGCGTTCCGCCCGGTCATTATCTCATCACATTCAATGATGTGCCTGGTTGGAATACGCCAGCCCCTCAAGGTTTTGACACCAGTGCCTGCACAAACACCACCATTCAAGGTGTTTACACTCCGAAGACTGGGCCCGGCACTGCAGCAACCATGACCATCTCGGTAAACAACCTAGCTGGTGGATTTACAATAACCTCAACCAACCCCGCGTTTCCTGGTCCGCTCACCTGCCCTGGTTCTTCACCAGCATGTATCTCTAATACTTTGTTTTCGCTTTCGGTGCCGGTGGGTACGTATACTATCCAATTCAAAGACGTCACGGGAACGTTCACGCCACTAGCACAACGCGTATCTCTTATAAGTGGCCAACAGTTCAACACGGCCGGCTACTATCGGAAGCTCTTTTTAATTGGCTTTACTGGGTACAACAATGCGCCGTCGCCTTCGGACTGCTTTCACTTTTTAACCAATCAGGCTTTCCGCGGATCAGGCGATCAGTACGGGATAGCGCAGTTGAATCAGCCCGGCATGGGAATTGGTACGGCAGTCCTAAGTGCATTAAATAATGTGCAACTCAAGCAAGCTATCCGGGGAACTGCTTTTACGTTTTATGAGATCGGCAACGGTGACGCATGCACGGCCCCTACTGATGATTCTGATCACAAAATTGCGGGTAATTGGATTCAACAGATGGCCCCGTTGCCCGATGACTGGATCGTCGTGATTGGACACAGTTATGGCGGAAATAGGGCGCAATTGTTCAGTAACCAAGTTCAGATGGAGCTGAGCCGCCCCGTTGACCTCCTTGTCACAATTGATCCGATCAGATGGACTAAATGCCACATCCAGGGTGTCCTGTTCGGCGCAGACGGCGTCCAGCCATGTAATCAGACATTTCTGCCGACCCCAGTGTCGACTGCGCGGCAGGTCTGGGCCTATTATCAAACAATTGGCGTACCCGTACCAAACCTGGTTCACACGTTTCTTGCGCTTTACGGGTACATCCCTTTGAACTCACTGTACTCTAAGCAGATACCGGATGATCATCTTGACATTGATGACGACGTCACAGTTCAATCATCAATCAGTCAAATGCTTTTGACTGCGGTTAATGGCGCGCGCCTTGCTGTGTCTGTGAATGGTCTTGCGCGAGCTGGTGCCACGGTTTCTCTTTCTTGGACCATGACGCTCCAGCCCATGTTGAGTGTCAGCGGAATGACCATAACCTCGGCCACGTTAAATGGCGTTACGGCCAACAATTTGTCACTCGTTAGTAATATTGGCGATGTCGCTGTTGGAAATATGAGGACGATCACACTGCAATTTCCCTCGACTGTTGGGGCGGCCGGCTCGAACGGCACATTAGTTGTCACAGCCCAAAACGCACTTGGTCAGGCAGTGACGTGTCCTTCTTTGCGGGTGACATTACCTTAAAGGGGATATTATGAGGATTATACCGTTTGGATTATTGAGCTGTTGTGTTGGGTTTGCCGCGTCAATTTCATTGAGCCCTGATTTACCGATCCAGACTACGGCACCGGGTACGTTTGTGACATTCACTGGCACCATAACCGACATCGGCAGCGACGATGTCTTCCTTAATGGCTTTTCCGTGTCGCTCCCGTATTTTGAATTGAACTATGATCTAACTCCGTTTTTCAATCAGTCACCTCCGAGCTTGTCAGCCGGAGATTCCTACGTTGGAGATCTCTTTACGGTATCTGTCAGTAGCGCTGCACTGCCCGGAGACTACTTCGGATCATTCTCAATTCAAGGTGGTGCTGACTCAAGTACGTTTGATGACTTGGCCGATCAGAGCTTTCAGGTTACGGTTTCTAACGTCCCAGAGCCGTCGTCGGTGTTGGTACCCATCTTGTGTCTCCTTCTCTTAGGTGTAACAAGGGGATGTACACTCTATCCAGGAGGATTCAAAGACGTTCTTCCACGAGAGATCGTTGAGCGCCCGACTGGTCGGATTGTGGGGTTCTACCTCGGTCTGTCAGAGTTCTTGTTTAAGACTAGCGCGACCATTCCGAGCAGCCCAGTTACCGCGAAGGAAAGGATAAACTCGATCCCTGGGCCGATCGCCTCCTCTCCTGGATACTGCTGTCCTCTCAGACCCATGAAGTCTGCGAGCAGCCACAGAAAAATGCCTAGGCTTACGATAAAAGTCGCAAGCACGAAAAGACGCACAAAGATCTTTAGAGATTGCCACATGTATGTTATGTTACGTTGTTTCTAACGCGAGGGCGATATAATGCCATCCCGACTTGTCAACGTTCTCGCGGCAGTAACCAGGAGATAGCAGAGCCAAGTTCTTGCCGCAGTCATCTGGCGACTTTACTTGACATTGCCTTGCAAAAGCCATCGAAAGGTTAACTAGCGGTCTAAAGTTAGCACCGGTGGTACTCGTTCTGACCAAGAGATTCACCGCAATTCGGGCATTGCATAGGGCGAGTGTGCTCCGTCAGATGTCGATCCAGGCTCGCATGAGTCCGAAAACCTCGGCGGCAGACGCCACACTGGTACGGCTTCTTTGCCTTGCGGTCGATCATAGTGTTCTTCTTTAAGATGAGCTTTAGATGGCTATTAAACCGCGCGCGCGGAACGAACCAGCCTATCTTGAAGCGGCACACGCACGGTCTCAATTTGGTGGACATCAACCTGTAGCGCCCCGGAATCAACCGCGCCCCGGAACCCATGTTCATCCAGGGTCGTTTCGAGGTTGCCCTCATTTTCCGCCGCTTCCAAATAGGCTGCCACCTCTCCTTTAAAGACTCTTATGGCGATTCGGGCGGTTTCGGCAGGACGCGATACTACGGGCAACTCAACGGCTCTGGCTACAAACCCGTGGTCGGTCTTGAGCACGTGGACAGTTATCAATACGTTTCGGTCGGCTGTGGTCATGCCAACGGCCCTTCCTCAGGGCTCATCGTCGGTTCTGCTGCCGCCTGCATGAGAACCTCGTCCGCCAGATTGTTAATTGCTTCTTCTCGGCAAGTGCCATACGAAACGAGGCCAAACTCGGGTAAGTAGGCTGCGTACAGGCCCTCGGTTTTTAGGATGAGGAGTGACATACCTTGTAGGGTAAGACTATCACTTCTGTTAAGTGTGTCAAGTGGCGAACATCCTCTCGAAGTTCTGCGCCTATTTCCGCCACTTCGAGCGCGCCCCCATTATTCGCCATAGCGATAAGGCTGGATGCAGTTCGACCCTTCCGAACCCCATATCTGCAGCGAAACGTCTCTCTTGCGGGTCTGGCGCGGACAACAGGCGTGTTCCCTCAAGAAACCAGAATGTTTATCTTTATGACTCAATAGCATTAGGCCCTCTCTCAATCTCCACTCAGCTTAAGCGGCAGCATATCGCGGAGTTCTTCACCGAACAGTGTGAGCAGTCCGAGCAGCAACCGTCGATGCCAGAGATGAACTGGAGCATAACCCGAAAGCCCACTACGGACACTGAGGTCGTCAAGTAACTGTGCAAGGCGGGCTCGTAGCGCTGGGCGGCGCTACGATTCCGGCAATTTAGAGTGGGATTTGGGGGGCTGAGCACTACGAAGCCGACGAATCGAGGTTTCGAAGACCTCGACCTTACCACTTTCCCTCTCACGCAGGGCAGCTTAGGCGTCTTAGCAAAGTGACAACAGTATGCTCGAACTATGCCAGGTTTTAGCGTGAGTGTTGAAGGTCACAGTCTTGAACTGACGTAGTTTTTGATTCTACCAAACCGTGCTTCGACGGCCCGAAAATCGCTGCGGTGATAATTGGCAATTTCGTACCGTGCACTTTCACTCAGGTCCTTTAATCTGCGGTAATCGTTCCAGATTTGATTTAAGCTACCATTCCGTTGTATTTCCGTATCTCGATGATGGTGGCTGGGAGGATGATATGGCTTAAGTGCGAGATATGCGTCTATGTAGTGGACCGCCGCATAAAACAGAAATGTGATCGCCCAATCCACATAGAATCCTTGATCGAGCTCCAGTGATCGCGCGAACTCTTCATTGTCGTGGGCGCGCTTGAGATGCGCATTTCTGTCGGGCACTATGTTCTATCGGGATTTCCGCCACCCTTGACACGAAAAGGTAACTATATCCCGCAAGGCGCGGTTCGACCTGGTGATGACATGGAAATCGAAATATACGGACTGCAGATCAGCGATGATCCTGGCTTCCTCGGAATAGATTGCATCATATTCCTCTTCGCTCGCCACATTAACAACGGTCCAAATCTGGTAAGCTTCGTCCTGGCGACTGACGAAAACATATTCAACAACGGAGAGTGCTAGTAGACGATTGGCAACATATTGGGGGAGGGTGGACGCTCCCATCTGGACCTGTTGAGCCTTAATCGCCGCGGCATCGGCGTCGACACTTTGAAACAGACTTCCTGAATCGAGACACGGACTCGCCATAAAGCAAAACTCCTATTGTAAGGTGCCGTCCCCCGTGACGGCCGCACTCGGCGGTCGCCCAAGTGGGCTGCTTACAACCCTAGTAGCGGGACTCGTAAACACGAAGTAGATTGGACTACCATCTGGAGTGAATTGGTCGTGCACTCGCATCACCGATGTAACCACAGACTTCACCTTAATAACCGAACCATCGCCTAATTGGTATTCATTGAAAAACTCCGCCTTAGGTTCGAACGATACCTCGACGACATCTATGTCCTTACCCAAAACCGTTAATTTTTTTATGGTCTCCATCGTTGACACTACTTGTTTCCACGTCTCAATCGAAAGCCCTTAAAACCTTCCGAGCGCGTGGCCTATGCCCAGATCAATTGACAGCCGCCGCGGGGGGTCCAACGGGCCCTTGCGGTCCAAAAAACAAACGAAAAGCTGCGCGGTACAGCTCTCCATTAAAAGACACTGGCACTTTTATAACCAGTAGCCTTTGGTGAACTTAAAAAAGAGCGTGGACTGTGCGAATCGGCCCTTAGAATATAATACCGTCTTTCGCTCGAGACTGGCCAGGCCACTGAAATTAAAGCAACAGTTGATATTGACACATTTTATCCACGGTCCGGTTTCGCGACGTCGCTGGTCTCAATCAGATTTGCTACTGGCGCGCCAAGCTGTGGGCCAATTTGGGCTTTTCAACCACTTTGTGGGCGAATTCAGGCAAACCAGCGGACGGCCGCGATGATTTACCTCGCCGAGATACCGGTCGGGAGTGGATTGTTGGCGATCACGCAAAAACGTCGTTTCTTGAACACGAGTCGACCCAGTCAGGGATCACCTCCGTCTCGGGACCGGTGGATAAGGGTCAATCCAGGGGCTAACCCTGCCACAGATCGTGCAGTGGCTGACGACCGACCGGCGCGGGGCCGGCGACATAGCGATCATTCGGGCACCCTGATGAGTCACGCGCCTCCGGGTCTGGCACTGCCGGTGCCGTTGCTGACGGTCCCGGTGACACTGTCGGCCCCGCTCGGTCTGTTGGTAGCGTCGGCTGGCCTCACGGCCTTGCGCCCGGCGGGCGGTCTTCCGGCAGGTCGGGCTACAGTAGCGCTGCCCACGGTCGCAGCTTACACAGACGGTGAATGAGGAACGACACTCTGGGGACCTGCAGATCCTCAGCCGAAACACGGGGTCCGCTTGGGTCGCGACTATCACCCCCACATTATGGCCCAACGGGCAGTCCTGATGATCGGACGGATGACGGGCGCCTTCGGCGCCGATGATGTCGCTTGGTCGCGTCTGAAGTTCAGAAAACTACGTTTTCCGATGATCGCTGACAGTGGATCAACGGTGAGTAAAAACCCATTTTGTTAGGGGCGTGGCACTTTCCCAGTTCTCAAGACGCGGGTGGCGGCGCTGCCTGGGAGTGCCAAATATTTCGCCCGAGGCGGGAATTGCCTGGATTGCGATGGAGATTGCTGGCAAGCCGCGGCCTGCTTTCCGGGAAGAGTGGACTAGTGGACTGGTGTCAGAAAGTTTCTGACTTAGCGAAAATGGCATGCGATTTCGCAGTCGCGGAATGGACCCCGGGAAGCTGTCAATTCATATTTCAATTTGCCACCCAATCTTGCGCGGTAGCACTTCATTCCACCGCACGGTGACAAGTAACGGAAGGCACTTCCAACTTAGAGAAAATCGTGGGGACCCCAGCCAAAGACATGAGGAGCAGTTTACACGGCCCAAGATGATTCAGCGGAACCAGACGAACCGCAACTGTTTCAAGAAAATAAAGTTACTTTGCCGCGACTCCAGTCACAGGGCGCACACCACAGGCCAAACCAACTGATACGAAAAGACAGTGAACGCTACGCGGGTCCCAGGCTGCGTCCGCCGTGTTTCAGTTTCCGAATGGCGCTTTATAATGGACGGAGAACCGGGATGATCCGGCAAATCAGATTGGAGCATTCTGAGTCGGGGCCGGCGCATTATTTGCCGCGGGTCTTGCGTTGAGTTGGCTGACTCGCCATTCTTGAGGCGCGACCACGTCCAACGCCTACCGAAGACAGTGGAACTCCATTTGCTGCGACGGATTAGTGCGAAATTATCGCACGGTGAAATATGGTTTCGTTCTCCTCGTCTTCCTTCATCAGGTACTCTACGGGCGAGGTCGTATTGTTCGTCTTCTGGCCGTCAGGTTATAATCGAAGCTCAAATGGTGAAGCCGCGGATTTTTATCGGGTCATCCGGCGACGCGAGGAATTATGCTGCCGCGATTCATTCCTTGCTCATGCGGATGGCTGAGTGCACCGTGTGGACGGAGGGAGTGTTCGGTCTGTCCGAGTCCATCCTTCAAGAGCTGATGCACCACCTCCACGATTCTGACTTTGGAGTTTTTGTATTCGCCCCGGATGACACCGCGGAGATTAAGGGCGAGTTTCTTACTGTCCCCCGAGACAATGTCGTCTATGAGGCCGGTCTATTCAGTGGGTACCTAACGCCGCAACGATGCTTCGTTGTCATTCCGCTGGAAAGAAAAGTGCACCTGCCCACCGACCTTCTCGGCATGACGGTCGGCTTCTACGAAGACCAACGGCGGGACAGGAAATTCAAGAGCGCCGTCGCTAGCTTCTGTTCCGACGTGGAAGATCAGATCAAACGGCAAGGCCTCTTTGACGGTCACTTCGAGCCTCGCCTCCGAGAACTCGCCCTGCAATTCGAGTGCTGCGACTTCATCCCCGACGGCGCCGACCCCACCGACCCTTCCAAAGAACGCATTGCCAAGAAAAGGGAAGTGGGCAAGGAGATTACCACCTACTGCCACGATCATGTCGTCAACAAACACCGTCTGCTCGGAATGCAACGGCACGGGTACGCCTACGTGCTCTTGGCAGCAATCATCGAGCGTCCCGAAGATGGCGACGACGACATCCTCAAACAGATCGAGTCCAAAGCCCTTCCGCCCGTCTTCACGCAATTCAAGGTCGTGGAAACCATCGAGGCATTAAACAGAGCAAAGCTCATTCGCAAAGCCCAAGGAGAAGAACTCAAAAAGTGGGCCATGGCACTCCCCGGCCTCACAACCGACCTTAAGACACGCATCGAAAGAGCAATCACATAACCCCCTCGCGGAACATCTTTCGCGCCTTCTCGACACGACGCGTCCGAGTCGCTCGCATGACCAGAATAAACTAATAGGTGTTTCAGCTGATGGCGCAAGCGCACTAAAGTACTGGATTTGGGTGACAGACAGGCATCCGAATATGGCGCGGGCGCGAGGAAGCTGCAGAATTCAACGGACCCAGCCAGCCGTCGCTCAGATGTTCGCCTTACCCTCTAACCTCTAACTGCGTGCCCCGCGTCCGACTCCGGTGGAACTCCAACAGGTGCAAGCCGCCAGCACTCGCCAGCAGGGCTGCGAACTCCCTCCAGAGCTCGGCTCTTGGAAACCCCACGTGGCCGTGGGTGCTATCGTTATGTCCGGTACTGAAATCTGCATCGTGCCGCAGAGTCAATCGCTTGGAGCCTTGGAGCAATCACTTGCTCCGATCGTCGTGCCTCAGAAGATTTGGTTTCCGAGTTCAATTTAGGTATGAGGCGCAGGAATGGGAGCGCTGAAACGTGCAGATCCATGCGCCAGGCCAGATTATTGACAAACTCTTTCGCATGGGGCCAGCAATTGAAGAATTGAAGAATTGAAGATAGTATTCCGTCCTTGAACGCCGCGATAGATTCAGCGGGAATGACCTTGAAGTTCATAATCCAAGTCGAAAAGTCGAAAGCCCATTCTATATGGCAGCCAGATTCCAAAGTTTACCTGCCTCGCTTCCTTGTCGCATCTCCGGATCGCGCACACTGTTGTGTCTAGCCTAGACCGATTGGCACGATATATAACACAGGCGCCACTAACGCTGATCGTTCGACAAGCCGTCTTCTACTTTTCTTCTCCACGAACCCGCGACCGCCACAGGTCCATCCGCTTGAGCGCGATGTCCAAAATCCGCCAACGTCCACGAATGTTTGACCCAGCCGTCTCATTTTCTCAACCAGAGACAATGATCCCTGTCGGCCAGGATTTCTCCCCAGTCAAACCGCTGGACGGCCGACGCGACGATTGCTGCTCAGCTGCTCAGAACCGCTCGACCATCTGCGGGCTCGCTAGGGCCGCAGTCACCCTTACCACGCCAAAAAAACGCAGTCGATGAAGGACATTTTAAAATTTTTGGCCCCTCATGGCTACAAAATACGCCTTTATATCGTACGAGAGAACTCGCAGATTTTCGCGAGTTTGCGGATTGCAATACATGCTGCCGTTCTTAGAGCCGGAATCTGAACCCACAGATTTTGAACACGAACGTGACCGCGAGCTTACCTGGATCGCTCAGTCGCGGATGCATCGGAATGCCGTCACCGGCCAGAAAGCCTACGACGATTCGGTCGGTTTGGCACTCTCCGGCGGCGGAATTCGCAGCGCGACGGTATCCGTGGGGGCACTTCAAGAACTGGCCAAACTTCGCGTCCTTCATATCTTTGACTACATCTCTTCAGTCTCAGGTGGTGGCTACGCTTCAGCATGGCTCTTAGCCTGGGCACGTCGTCCGTCGACCGGCATCTTAACCGTCCAAGAGTGCTTGAGCCAAAAGGCCAAACCTGTCCCAGAGCTCGAACATCTGCGCAAAATGTCCAACTATCTGACCCCAAATCTTGATCTTCTAGCGGCGGACCGCTGGACATTCGTCGCAACTTTGCTGTTGAATCTGAGCGTTAACTCGATGTCTGTCGGCGGTTTGATACTCTCCTTCTTGTACATTCCGCTAGTCGGCTATGCTCTTGTCAAAAAGATTAGTGATAGGGACTTGATTGGATGGACCCTGATTGTGTGCCTTGGGATGATGATCGTGGCCCTGTTCTTCGAATGGCTACATTTGAGTGCCAACCCAGCACATCCCAAAACGCATGAAAAAATAATCAGTCAGCGGGAGTCTCACTACCTCGGGCTCGCTGCTCATTGTTTCAGCGGCATACTCGTCGTTTTTTTTCTCAAAACGTGGATCGCGCACGATGGCCCCGATGAAGTCCGCCGGTTTTTGTTGGTGACCGTATCCCGAGCTGGTCTCAGCCATGCCGCTCACGAGTTAAAGGATTACTTTGTACCGATTGTGATCTCGACTACCCTCCTGGTCATTGGAGTGCTCTACTACTCACGCGGGCTGATGCAACTGCTACGACGCATCGACAGGAGATTCTGGCCGTTCAGATGGCTCCTCGTTTTTCTCGGCAGCACCATCTCGATAGGTGCGGCCTTATTGCTCGTCGTGCCTGCCACCCTACGAAATATAGCTGGCGTGGGCCTGGGTACGACCGTCGATCCTCCGTCCCAGCTTGTACTCTATATTTTTGCCCCACTTGCAGCTCTGCTATGGTGGGCAGTGGTCCTGGCGGGCCTATTGGCGGTCTCAATCTCTCGCAATTGGGCAGATCGCGCCCACGAATTCGTGACGTGGCTTCTGGGGCGTTGGCTTCTGACGGGTATTGTGGTTTGCACTCTTTCCCTATTCGCGATGCTTTCGCCGATGCTTATTCCCATATACGGTTCTCAACTGCTGTTCGTGCTCGTTTTAGCCGTATTGGCACTGATAGTCGGCGGCGTGGGCGCAAGAAGGTCACGCTCTGGTGAGGCCCGTCGTCCGTTTCGACACCTCATCAAGGGTGCAGGTATTATACTCGGAGCTTTGCTGGTCACCTGCATTTCGTACTTGAACATCCAATTCTTTGCTAATGAATCTCTGAAGAGTTCTGAATCTTACCTCATACGGCTAGAGGCTAATATTGACGACCGTATGGGGCCCTACTGGGCGACGATAGTGGTTCTCACATTTCTGGGCTCAGCGGTGATCGGTAGTAATCGTTTCTCTCTCAATTCCTTTTATCGGAAACAACTGATCCGCTGTTATATCAATGCAAGTGACCCAGATCCTGAGAGTCTCAAACAAAAGGGCGGCGAGGAGCGAGATATGGGTTTGGCCTCATTCGAATCGCCCGGCCCCCACGCCTTTCCGGTGTACTGCGCATCATTGAACATAATGTCCGCAACCCATCTTGCGTGGCAGCAGCGGAAGGCCTGTTCTTTTGTCTTTACCCCGCTGGCCTGCGGATTCACTGCCTTAAACGGACTCCCGGCGTATGCCGAGACGAAGCAGTTTGCATTCGACGGAGGTATTGGACTTGGCCGAGCAATCGCCATCTCCGGTGCCGCAATAAGCTCAAATATGGGCTTTCACTCATCGCGGACTTCATCGTTCCTCTTCACCGTTCTTAATCTGAGGCTCGGCTGGTGGCTCCCAAACCCAGCTCGCCATACGGGAATTTGGGCCGTTACACGAAACCACGTGGTCATGCTCGCCAAGGAATTGTTCGGCCTAACGAACGAGCTCAGCGATGAAATTTACGTGTCCGACGGGGGGCACTTCGAGAACACGGCAATTTACGAACTTGTTCAACGCCGATGCCGAACCATCATTGCGATTGATGCTGGCGAAGATCCCCGTCTGACATGCCACGATCTGGCGAATGCCGTGCTTAAGTGCCGAATAGACTTTCGGGTGGAAGTCGACTTCGAAAAGGTATTCACCCCCGGAGTGATCTGTGCGCCCAGGAACATTTATGCGCTGGCGCGCGTCCGTTATTTTGAGGCTGGCCAAGGACCAGATGGTGTGTTACTGTACATCAAAGCGTGCAAACCCAAGAAAATGCCGCTAGATGTGGTCGCCTATGCAGATCGACATGACAGCTTTCCGCATCAACCGACCGACAACCAGTGGTTTACGGAGTCCCAATTCGAAAGCTATCGCGCATTGGGCGAAGCTCTTATGCAGCAGGTATTCACAGACCTTGCAGCGGACCCAAGCCCGCTGGCAAGACAGATTCTTGAGCGGCTTCACTCAGCCGCCTCAAGTGGAGTAAAGTGCGATGCCGACAAAGCAGCAAGCCTTTAAACATCTGCGAGATGCGCAAACTTCAACTCCTAGCGTTTCATCAGCCAAAGTTTTAACGCCGATGCGTCTCGTTCGGTGGGTTTTGCTATGCCTGATCAGTGCTGTAGTCTTCACTACAGTCAGGAGCTCATCCGTCCGGCTATCCGTAGTGGCCGTAGCGATTTTCGCATTACTCCGCTTGATCGATGATCTCGGGAGATCCGTCAATCAACGCGGCGCTATGGGCCATTCGCCTGCACGACAACATCGACGACGGAACGTCGCATAGAATGTTTTACGATTGCAATTGGTAATAGATCTTAAGCACCGGCCCTCCGCCAGTGAAGTAGCGCCAATGTTCCGTCCCCGGTGGTCCACAACCAAGAGCGCGGTTCCGGGTCCCTACTGCATTGTCGACCCTACGGAAGTTGATCGTCTGCCTCCGGGTATTTCCATTTGTTCATTCAGATTGAATCCGCCTTTCTCTTTCAAACAGTCACCTTTTTTCGTTTTCCGCTTACCATCGGCTTCTCGATGCATCCAACAACGGCCGAAGGTTCATCCACTTCTTAAACATTTTTCCCGGGAATTTCAAATCCACTCAGTTTTTCATTATATCTAAGCTCCGCCTCTTGGACCCAACCGGAAAGTTTTTTGTTGCGGTCATCTGCAATTCTGCAATGGTGGCTCTCGTTGCAATTCGCCAGCCTGATAGCGCATGCGCGTCCTCTGGAGAAGTTCCATTCATTTTCAGATCCTTGGACCGAGTCATGCGCGCCAGCGTTAGCAAGGGCGGCTCAGTCCGCCCGCTAGGCGATAGCCGCGAGCATTTTTGAAGCCGCCTTCGGCGGCACCATTTTGCGCGGGCGCCATTGGCCCGCGCGGTTTGTTCGTGTGCGAGTTCCCGCCGCCTGCCCGCGATAGCGGAAGTAGCGCAGGCTCCCCTGCCGACAGGGTCGAAGGGCCAATCGGCCCGCAGACCCCGCAGCGACCGACGTGATAACGGCGGCGGATTCGGCGATAGTCCGATATCCGAGCGGAGCCGCCCGGTAGCGGTGAGCGAAGACGGTGGCGGCAGGGGAGCCTGCGCTAGCAGGCGGCGGGAACAAGTTTATTTTTAAGGCGATAGCCGCCTCTTCCGGTAGATTGCTAAATCTACCAGTCAGTCTACTGCGTTAGCAGGACACAGCCAGTAAGAAATCGGTTTGTGAAACAGTAGTCTTGATGTTTCACATTATGGCGGCGTTGACCGATAGGTCTCAGGTTGTAGTTCCCTCTTTGTTTATACCGGTCGCGGAATTTAAAAAGTCGTTCTCGTTCAAATCGACGAAAACGACTCTTGCGATCCAGTTGCAGCGGCCTGCCAGGCTTCAAAAATTGTGGCGTAGTGGAGAGTCCTGAGCCAGTTCGACCAAGACAGCGTCAGCAAATTTTAAGGCGCTGCAAAACGCAAAATTTGGACGACCGGCACAGGCAGCTCTAAGGCCAGCAGCGGCAAGAGCTCCATGGCCTCGGTTTCGAGCTGGCGGACCACCCGACTTCGTACCAAGTCTGCCTCGATCTTCGATCCCGCTTGCGACTGGGTGGCAAGGAACGGGATTTCACGGAACAACTCCTCCCTGCAAGCGGCAAATCGAGCGGCGTATTGATCTTCGGTCAGGATCGACAGGCGAGCCTCCCCCCGGCTGGGCACTCTTGCCACTTCGGCGGGCTTCCTGGCGGGTGGTGCTGGCGTTGCCCTGGCCTCCGTGTCCGAGCGACTCTTGGTCTCAAAGTCAGCCGCTCCCCGAGATGCATATGACAAGATGGCACCGAAGTGCTGGATTTTGAAATTGGTTTCAGTGGCCTTGCCGGCTGCGTACTCAACGATGTGTTTAGTCTTCTCCAAGCCGTGCTGGCTGATTAGAGCCAGCGCTTGCCCCAGTTCCTTGGACAGCACCTCATGCTCCGCGAGGCCATGCACCAACCGATGGAAGAGTCCCACGACTTCCTCAGCCTGCGACGTCGCGGGATCTTTGCTTTTGGCGTAATGGTTGACTACGACCGAGGAAGCCGTCACCACACCTCCATCATCAAGCAGTTGCTCTGCGGCCGGTGCGGGTACTTTCCGAAATACGGTTTTGTAATCTCGTCCGTCCACGGTCTTCGCAATCTTGGCCACCTTGAGTACACCGGTGGACAAGCGCACACCCTCAAGTTCGGCGAGCGCTTTCTTGAGTGCGCGATACCGCTCGTACTGCCGGTTATATTCCGCGTTGGTCAGCCCCAGGTCAGCGAACAACTCTTTGCTGCGACGCTCGTAACTGTCCTTGCGCGCCAGCATGAGGTCGATATGTGGATAAAGCAAGACCGCGATGTCGCTCTTCAGGTCCACCATGACGGACAAGAGCAGCGGCTTGGTAAAATTGGCGAGCAAGTTTCGCACGATGCGGTCATCGGGCTGGAAGTATCCCACTGCTCGATTGACGGAGCCGTCGACTTCCCGCTCCACGATCTTCAGATCCGAGAGAATGGTAAACGGCGTGCGCTCGCGCAGTACCGTTTTACCCTCATCCGTTTTCTGGTAATACGAATTAATCCACTCGATCGGCACCGTCCGCAGCTTCCGCAGCGACTTCACGATTGCGTCACGTACATTGCTGCCCCAACTTTTTTTGAGGATGCGCGCGAGCAGGCGGTCCGAAAAAAACACCGGCCGATCGGATGGCTTACCACTCTCTTCCCAGACTTCGATCAGGGCGCCGTACATCTTCCGTTCCTCGGTGGTCAGCGTACCCAGGTGCGTGTAGCCGATTTCCACCCGCGAGACCACTCGGCTGGCGTCGGCCTCGGTAATTTCCCGCTCGAGGATTCGCAGCGTCTTCTCGTTCTTGGAGCGCGAGGGCTGCCAAATGCCCGGCCATTTTTCTAGATTCAAGTCGGCTCGAATTTTTCCAGCCATGGCAATATTCGCTCTATCGACCCGTACCGGCTTCGTGATTTCCTGCCGGTTGTCACTTTGTTTGGTTGTCGGCTGTTCGCTGACGTTACTCATGATGTGAAACGATTAACTGGTAAAACCCTCCAATGGTTACGCTTGTTCTCTTACTTTCTCAAACACACGTTTCGATCCCTTGGTTCCCTGCTGTCTTGCACCGTGTGTATATATGTATTTAAAACAGTTTTCCGGCTTTTATTTTCTGCACGCGATAGTACAAATCATCAATAGGCATGCGGGTTCTTGATTTTCGGAGCGTATCTCTAGCACCAGTGCCAGCGTATCATCAGCACCAGCAGAGCGTATCTCTAGCACCGGCAGCAACAAGGTTGATGTGAGGGGTTACGGCGGCTTGACGTATCATCAGCACCACGGTTCCACAGCAGGCGCGCACCTGACAATTCACCCCGCTGCGAGATCCTGAGCGACGAACTGTAAGGAATCCGCTGCGCTTCAAACCGACCAGGCCCCGGAGGGCGAGAGATGCATAAGGCCGGAGACAATCTTTCAGGTGACAATGGTGTAAACGAAAACCTCATTTGATGATTTGTATTTCAGGCAGAACTGAAGTGACTTGGCACTGGTAGCATACCAGATGGCGCGTTTTCTGAGTAGGGACTTTGTCCCCAGGGCAACAATTGAAGAAGGAGTAAAAAGCTGGCCCCGCAGAAATCTCCGTGGCTGACTGCGTGGCAGAAAGGAA
This sequence comes from Bryobacteraceae bacterium, assembly GCA_035295745.1. Lineage (GTDB taxonomy): Bacteria > Acidobacteriota > Terriglobia > Bryobacterales > Bryobacteraceae > JAIQFL01. Next base: position 133,699 of record DATGIL010000022.1, read on the forward strand.
GCTGCACCCAGCTCCCATCGCAATAGCCGGATGCTCTACGGTTTTACCTGACGTCCTCCTTTCTGCCGAAGAGCGTCAGTTAGCGATGGGGAAGATTTGCTGGGGCCAGGTAAGTATATTGTATCACGCGCTCGGGTACTGACTTGTTGGTATTCTCAAATTGACCTATACTACCTCCACAAAAAAAGGAGGCTTCAGTTATGGAACGGTCGTGGGTGGATTTTGCTGCCATCAAACAGACCATCAGCATCACACAAGTTTTGGACCACTACCAGATCAAGCTCAGACGCAGTGGCAGGGAGCTGCGGGGCAGCTGCCCGCTTCACCACGGCGAGGGCGGTAACTCATTCCACGCCAATATCGACAAGAACGCGTTTCACTGTTTTTCGTGCGGCGCGAAAGGTAACATCCTGGAACTGACTGCTGCGCTGGAGCAGTGCAGCCTGCGCGAGGCCGCCCTCAAACTCCAGGACTGGTTTTCGGCCCACAGTTCCACTACCAACCGACAGCCATCGAACCGATCAGGGGTGGAAGCCAAATCTTCGGCAGAGCCCGAGACCGGACCGGGCGAGAGAGACGCGGAGAACAAACCACTGCCGTTTTCGCTAAAAGGAATCGACCATCGTCACCCATACCTGCGGGAGCGCGGCATCGAGTTTGAGACGGCAGAATACTTCGGCGTCGGCCTGTTTTCTGGACGGGGGAGTATGCAGGGCCGAATCGTCATACCGATCGAGAACGAAGCCGGCCAACTGGTAGCCTACGCCGGCAGAGCCATTGATGGGTCCGAACCCAAGTACAAACTTCCCACGGGCTTTTATAAAAACCAGGTGCTGTTCAATTTGCCGCGCGCACGCGAGGAAGCCGGCGGGGGACGCGTCGTCCTGGTCGAGGGCTTCTTTGACTGCATGAAGGTCACCCAGGCTGAACAGCCTTGCGTCGCGCTCATGGGTTGCTCGTTGTCCGAACCACAGCAGGCCCAACTGATTCGCTATTTCCCGCACGTCATCGTCATGCTCGATGGGGACGAGGCGGGGCGCAATGCCGCGGGCGGCATTGCCGCGCGATTGGCGCGCCACCTGTGGGTGCGCATCGCCGAAGTGCCCAAGGGTCGCCAGCCCGATGAGCTGTCCAACCACGAACTCCAGACCCTGCTCAAGTGACCCGTTGACTTCACTGCCATAACCAGAGGCGATCGCATACTCGTGGTGCGACCGCCTTTTTTGTGCGAACAAAAAGAAAAGAGGGCAAGGTTGATCTTGCCCTCAGCAGCCGTCAGCGGCTGTGGCGCGCGGGCGCGTGATGCATCTGCGCCTCTCGCGCCTCGCGGCGCACCCACCCCGCACCGGCTTTGCAGCCGTTGTGATAGCTTTCCAGAACCTTCTCCCGGATAGCTTTCCGGATCCGCTGGCTCAGGTCGTTGCCTGCGACGAAACCGTCCTCGGCCAGCACCTCGATGATGACCTGGTTTGTCCAGGCGTCGAGCTCGGCCATGTATGATTGTTTCTGTTCTGACATATACTTGTCCCTTTCGGCAAGCCTAATGCTTTGGCAGTGGGCAGCTTGCCTTGCTCGCTGCGCTGAGCAGGGGAGCGGCCAGGCACCCGGATCTGTCAAGACTTCGCTTCCCGCTTACGCGCCGCAGCGGTTCCTCGGCGTGCCGCGGCGCATCCCTCGCGGGGCCTTGATAGGTCCCGGGTGGCCGCTACAATGGGAAGGCCGTGAGCAAGGACTCTGCTGCCCGAAATAAAAACAGCCACCATTTTCGGGCGGCTGCTCCGGGTGGTGGCTGATCAATTCGCGCCTGCTGGCTCCGGTCGCTTCAGGCGTGCGTGAGCTTGAGTTTGGCAATCTCCTTTTCGAGATTCTTCATCCGCTCCGCGAGCTGCTGCACATCTTTCATCGTCGCGACATCGTCCTCGCTGGTCCGCGTCGCTAAACGATCAATCTTGGTTTCGATGCTGGAGAGTTGGCGCTTAAGGGGAGCAATCTCATCCGCGAACTCGCTCCGGACAAGATCGACGTCGGCCTTGCTGGCCACCAAGGCAATTTTTTGATCGAGCAGCTGCTCGATCTGCTGCAAAGTAATTTCAGACATACGAGTTTGGTTAAGGATTGGTGTGCTGGAATTCTAGCCACAACCGCTCGAGCCGTCAAGTACCTAGCAGGTTGCGGAAAAAACGGCCACAGCGGCAGTCATTTCAGGAATTCCGCGATGCAGGAGGGGCAAAGAGGTGGGAGGGATAAGATATTCTCTTCGATCGGGCGCCAGACTGTCTTAATACGCTGACCGTCGGCTTCGACTAGCTCGGGGCATTCTCCACGACTCAGACCTGCATCGTCGAATGAGCTTGCCAGAAACAGCCAAGCGCGCTCCCGAACCTCACGACCATTCCAGAACCACACGTGATCGACCGTTCCGAGTTCCAGAATGGCCGTCAGTGTGATGCCAAGTTCTTCGCGCAGTTCGCGGCGGAGAGCCTGCTCGGGTGTTTCACCTTCTTCAATACCACCTCCGGGGGGCCGGTGCAGGACAAGGTTGGTTTGCGGATCTTGGATTTCCGCGACTAGGAACGCATTGCCGTGCTGGATGAGGCACAAGGCAGCTTGTCTGGTTTCGATTTCCACGTTTCGCCTGGTTCAGATTCATATTACGATTGGGCGGGTAGAAACCAGGTTACTGTCCCCACGTTTTATTCGTCTATTCTGCATGCGCGGCCACGATCATCAGCAGGCGGACATGTATAGCTACTTATCGCCGGAACAGCGGGTTCGGGAGGACCATCCGCTCCGCAAGATTCGCGCGATGGCCGACCAGGCATTGCAGAACCTGTCGGAGCGGTTCGATGGCATGTACGCCAAGACGGGTCGGCCGTCGATCCCGCCAGAGAAACTGCTGCGGGCGCAACTGATTCAGATGCGTACTCGGTGCGCAGCGAGCGTCTGCTGATGGAAGAGATTGACTACAGCATCTTGTTCCGGTGGTTCGTCGGCATGAACCTGGACGAGCCGGTGTGGGATGTGACCGTCTTTACCAAGAATCCTGACCGGCTATTGGAAGGCGATGTGGCGCGCGAGTTCTTGGCCGAGGTGGTGCGGATGCGGAATCTGCTGGCGCCGGCGGTCGGTGCAGTATGAGCCTAGGGAGACGTGTGCCCGCGCGCGGCGAAAGCAGGCACAACGAGCCGCAGTTACAAGCAGTTACTCTCTTTACCCGCACGTCAGCGCGCCGCTCCAACTGATGCGGCATAATGCGGGTTGCAGATTTCGCTCGAAATCGGCGTTTTTCCGCAGCCTGCTAGACTAGACATGTCAAAAGATCTCAGTCAGCACATTGAGGGACGCTGGAGAATGCGGGCGCTACCTGCGCCCGAGCGGCCCCGGGACGGTCACCGTGCTGCTCGGCGGGGAGTTCTCCATGTCGGCCAACGCCAACATCGTCCGATCCGGCAGCGCCCAAATACGCTCAAACACAGCCTCGGGCTCACTGAGGTACCGCTTGCTGCCCGGGCTGGAGCCATTGGCGTGCTCGGGAAAATCGGTAAAGAGGGGAGAGATGGTCAACCAAAATAACCCCGCACGATTGTTCGGACCAGCTACCAGCGGATGGTGTACCAGTTCCATCAACCTCTTGGCGCGTGCCTCGTCAGTGGTCTCAATGAGGACGGCCCGAACGGGATGGACGCCGAATGCTGTCTTGTGCCGCTGCTGCCGTTTGATGAAATGGTAGTAGGCCCGAAACTTCCGGAGCATATCGGTGGCTACCATGGTGCCGCGATCAGCCTCATAGACGAAATGCGCGCACTGCTCGCCGGCGAGACGGTTTCCAAATCGCAGCGTAAACAATGCGTCCGGTTCGACCGGCAACCGCACCACCTCGCCAGTCTCCTGCCATAAGTAGTCGTTCCCTCGGCGGCTGCTGATGACACGCGGCACATCTACTTTGTGTCCACCGACGCTGCTGCCTTGCCGGAATGTCACCAATTCCGCGCCGCTATTCGGACGTTTGCACGCCTGCTCCAGCATGAAGTGGAACCGCGAGATCATAAGGCTATGTTGGAGAAACCCCAGCTGCATATGCTGCCCGCTGAGGGTGGCGCCCGCATAGTCCTTTTCGCGATTGTGTTTGATCTCCTGAATCATCAGGGGGTGAATATCCAGAAGCCGTCGGGTGGCCAGCAGATCAAGCGCGCGGCGGTTATCGAAGTAGTAGTGGAATTCACTATGCGTGCGAATCCCCGGAAACGCAAATCGGCTGACCAATCCCTGTTCCCACAGATACCGAAGCCGCCGCTGGGTGACGTCTTCGTTGCCGCCGACCACGCGCACCAATTCCGAGGTCGCGATGAACCGATAGCGGAGCACCGCCTGGAGAATTTCCAGATCCCGATCAGTGACCATGCTCCGTCGAGGAATCGCTGGCCGTGTGAATTTTGAAAAACGAGCGTGGGACATAGTGAGCGCCGTATCTTAGGAATGACGAAGTGCAACCGATGTTCTGATTTTTCACGCAGCTTTTGGAGCGGCCTTACCGTATCAGAACCGTATCAAAACCTATCCCAATAATTCCGTTGAGGTAGTTCGCTGAGCGAAAGCAGACTCCCCAAGTTGTTGAAAAGCCAGAAGAAAGGATAGAACTGAGGGAACCGTGAGAAGCGCGTAATATGCTTCACACGCAGGAGGTCACAGGTTCGAGTCCTGTCGCGCCCACCATAATTTTCAATAACTTAGATGTAGTTGGGCGGCAAACAGCCCACCCAACTGCCCACCCAGTTCCCGAGTTGCTACCGGATTTCTTCACTCCTATGATGTCGCGCAGCCCGGATTCGACCGCGTAACGCTGTACCTTCGGCTGGGCCAGCATCAGGCGCCCCCCTTGATGCTCCGCCGTCGGGCTAGACCGGCGCTGGCCTGAAGGTCCTCGCGTGAAACATTGACGTGGATTCGCCAAGTGTGGTCAGTGCCGAGCGGATTGCTGACCGCCGACGCGGGACCGAAATCCGTACGCCGCGCATGTCGCGTCATCCGCAGCAGGCGCTCCCGTTCGTTGGGGGGGACCTCGGCGTCTGCGTGATCGGACAGCCAGCCGAAGCGCTGCATCAGGCTTTTGGCGCCGATCTGCTCAAGGTAAGCAAGCGCTTTCGCCCAATCCAACCGACGGCATGCCGAGGCGAAAATATACGCCGCCTCTCCCTCCCCGCCACAAAGCTCCGGACGGTCGATGCAGTCAATCGCGGTCTTCTCGCGGTCTGACATCATGACCCGATACCCGAGCGCGTCGACTGGCGTAAATCCGAAGAATTTCCGGGGTGCCGGATTGACAATCCGTACCTCCGCCTCGCCAACACGCCGGTCGCGCAGGCGCTGCGGAGTCACGAGCCAGATGACGTTGCGATGCTGTGTCGTCAACCCGTAGTGGCTTGCCGCCGATCCAAAGCCGATGTAATAAGGATCAGCGATGCGGCTTGCGAGCGCCAAAAGGTTGCTGTCGCCCACCGCCTCGGGCCCCTGATCTGGCGGAATGAGCAGATACTTGCCCCAGCTTGCCCGTGCCAACCACCCTTTCTGCCGCAGGGAATGAATAACATGGTCCGCCGCTTTTGCAGTCACGCCGAGGATCGATATCACCTCGGCACGATCGAACTCTCGGCGCCCCTGTTCCGTGAGGGACAGGACCACCCGGCTTTCCTGCGAAGATAACGATCTGATCCCAAAGTCCATTTGAGAACCAATTACAAAACCCCTCAAAAAAGGGGGTTTTGTTGAACATTATAGCAGGTGCTCATATTCCCGTCAAACGATTCATCAAAACCCCGGAGCCCCCGGGGTTTCGTCGATATTGAGACGCACGTACCCGCTGAAATCGCTCAACTTATGTTGATCAATGAGAAATGTCTTTAGGTGCCTTGACATCATATGCATATGAAGACGAGACTAAAAGTGTGCCAGAACTCGCAGATCTGATCAAAGGGCGTCGGCTCGCCCGAAAATGGTCGCTCCGGCATCTCGGCGACCAGATTGGCGTGACTCCTGCGTACGTTGCTGACCTTGAGGCGGGCCGCCGCCTACCGAGCGCCGAGCTCAAAGACCGGATCTCCTCAGTCCTCGAAATACCATCGGAAGAACTTGCAGCCGCAGATGCCCGGCTCACGCCCGACTTGCGAGAGTGGATCGAGCAGCGCCCACAACTCACCAGTCTCCTTCGTTCCCTGCGCGCATCCCCGGAGTCCGAAATGATCATTCAGCGCTTAAGCCGGCTAATCAGCCGCCGTTCCAAGCCTCAATTGCCACTCGGTTTCCTGGTGACGTGGGAGTCCGAGTTGCGCGCCATCGCCGCGGAGACTTTTGCCTGGTCGATCGAGACAGGCGGAGACCTCTTCGGGCGATGGCAAGACGTGCCGACCGTTCTGTTCGCGTCCAAAGCGGGGCCGAACGCAATACGCGATCACGCCCATTTCCGGCTCGACGTCGATTACCTGCGCGAACTGAGCGAAACCATGGCCAACGATTGGGCGCTTCGCTACTTCGGCGACTGGCATTCCCATCATCGCCTCGGCTTGTCGGCGCCCAGCGGGGGCGACCGGCGCAGGATCGTCACCCTTGCTGGCCGCAATCAATTTACGAACATGGCGGAAATCATCGTCACGATCGACGACAAGCGCGATGAGCCGCTCGTTCGAATCCATCCATGGCTTTACGATCTGTCAGCCGACAATCCCGAGCCCCTTCCCATGCGGATCAGGGTCCTACCCGGGATAAGTCCCGTCCGGCAGGCGTTGATCGCGCGCCGGGCGCTTCCCGAACAGGACCTGCAAGCATGGGAAAAGCTCTCCCTGCAAAGGATTCGAATCGGGTCTGACGCGACTGTGCCGGTTGTTGAGCCGGTGACCGACGTTGACTCCGCAACCCGGGAACGAACGCTGGCGCACCTTGCCGAAGCGCTCGAAAAGGAAAGTGCGAGCCCTGTCGAGAAGCATGCGACCGGTTTTGGCTGCATCATCGTGGCGCAGCTCGCAGAACCCGAATATCTGGCTTTTGCGCTTGGATCTGCCTGGCCCATGCCGGTGCTCGAAATTCACCATATGAACCGAGGCGACGGTTCCAGCGAACCGATAAAGCACCCGTCCGGCCTAATCGCAGCCGATGTGCCCGGAATTCTCGATGTATTCCGCAAGGCGCGAAAAACGAAAGGATCTCGTCATGGGATGGACGCTTGAACAGCGGCAGAGGCTCGCCCTGGAACATCAAGTCCTGCAGCGGGAGGGTTTCGACCAGTTCGGCGTTTACCACTATGCCGCCGACGATTCTTATTCAGCCGGCGGCCTGGCGACGGCGAACTCTGGATATCAATACAGGCTGTGGATTCCGATCCCGTCGGGATATCCACACCAGCGCCCCCCGATGTATATAACGTCGCCCGACCCACTTCTGATGTTCGACATGAAACCTGTGTCGTCGCTCGGCGTGTCACACCAGATGCATACCCTCATACCCCTCGCCGGCTGGCCGCAGATTTGCCACTGGCGGGACACGCGCTGGCATTCAGGCATATTGCTGCAAAAGGTGTTTTTGAAGGGGCTTCTCTGGATTGAAGCCTATGAGCAGCACCTGACGACGGGGCGTTCCATCGCCGATTTTGTTTCCACCATGGCGGAGAGAGCATGAGCGATCCACAACAACAGCAAATGATCAGAGAAGCGATGAAGTCGATCGCCGAACGCAAGCCCGGCCGCACCAAGCTGGTCTACGACAAAACGAAGCGCACAATCGTCGCCGTGGCCGAAGGCGTTCAGGCGCCGCGCGCCCTCAACATTACAGCCGACGATGCCGACATGTTCGCCGTGGTGACGTTGTCAAGCGCATGGCTCCGGGACAACTGGGCGCTGCTTAAGCAGGACGGACGCATTCCTGCGTCGTTGAGCTCCTGGGACGACGGTGATGCCATGACGCATAGCGTTCTGGGCGTGCAGCCATCGCCGCACATTGAGAGCAGCCTTATCCTTTTCACCGAAACGACTCCGCCAGCAGGCCAGGATCTGCGCATCATTCTGACGCCCACAGCAGATTCTCCCGATCGGCCCGGCACGTTTGCCGCGCCCGACGGCCAAACCTACAGGGCCGTCTGCGTGCGCGGTACGAACAACGCGGAAGAAAAGCCTGAGGTTTATTTCGCAGACATTCAGCCGGAACTGGCCACCCGGCGCTCAGGAATCCTCGAGTCCGCCATTCTTCAGGATAAATGCGTACTCGTGATCGGGGTGGGCACCGGCGGGGCGCATGCGGCCGTCGAGCTGGCGAAGTGCGGCGTCGGCCGCTTCATCCTTGTCGACAGGGACCGCCTCGGCGTCGGCAACGTTGTCCGCCATCCCGGCAGCATCTCGCAAGTCGGCCGCTACAAGGTGAACGTGGTCCAAGATCTGATCCATGAAAAGAATCCCGCCGCTCAGGTCGCGGCTCATGCTCTCACCGTCAGCCACGAGAGTTGCGAGCAGATCCGCGTATTGATCGCGCAAGCCGATGTCGTGATTTGCGGGACCGATAACCGCCCCAGCAAACTCCTGATCAACCAGATGTGCATCGAACAGAAAAAGCCCGCCATTTACGGCGGCGCGTTTCGCCGTGCATATGGCGGCCAGGTTCTTCGCGTCCGCCCGGGCGAATCGCCTTGCCAGCAATGCTTCGTCTCCGCCATGCCAGAGGCGGCTGCGGACGAGGAGGTTTCGACGAGCGCCGACGCCGACGAGATCGCCTACTCCGACCGTCCCGTCGCGGTTGAACCTGGACTGTCCCTGGACGTGCTGCCGATCGCGAATATGCTCACGAAGCTCGCTCTTCTCGATCTTCTGGCCGGCAAGGAAAGCTCGCTGTCGATGCTCGAGCGGGATTTCGACGCGCCCTGGTATTTATGGCTCAATCGCCCCGAACCGGGCACGCAATACGCAAGCTGGCCTCCGCTCAGCGAAAGCAGCGATGAAATGACCATTCACAGATGGTACGGAATCTACTTTGAGCGAGACCCCGACTGCCCTGCGTGCGGCAACTTCCTGGGTTCGCTGGCGGCACACTACGGCCTCGATCTGGGATCGCTGGAAGAAGTGCCGGCCCTGCCCGGAAAGGAAGGCTAGCCGTGGAACTTGCCGCAGACTTCAAGGCCCTTCTGTCATCTATCCAGCCCGGCGACACGGATGTGGCCGACGCCAAAGCGGCTCACGAAAAGGTGCGCGAGCGGCTGCGCTCGGACGATGAGTTCAAGGACGCGCACAAGGATACCTTCCTCTCCGGCTCCTACGCGCGTCATACGGCCATCAATGACATCAACGACGTCGACGTCATTTGCATAGTCGACATCGACCACACCATCACCCAGCCGGAAGTCGTACTCGCCTGGACCGAATCCATTCTTGGCAAGTACTACGAGGAAACCAAGCGCCAGGGCCGGTCTGTGGGCGCGCAGGCTGCGAAGGGCGTGTGGCTCGATATCGTGCCGGCCACGCTGATGAACGGCGACGACGGTCCGCTGTGGATACCGGATCGCAAAGCGCAGGCATGGGTTCCTACGCACCCGAAAGGGCAGATCAAGACCGCCACCGATAAGAACAAGGCGATCAGCGGGTATTACGTGCAGGTTGTCAAACTGCTGAAATACTGGCGCGACAAGCTGCCGACCGAATCCTGCAAGCTGAAATCCTACATCCTCGAAAGCCTGATTCATGGAAGCATCGGCTCTCCTTCGTGCCCTGCCCGCGCCGTCGCCAACGTTTTTGAGGGCGTCGAGAGTTCATACGGCATATATCGCGACCTCAACACCGTGCCGGTGATTTCTGATCCGGCTTACGCGTCGGTGAATGTGGCAAAGCATTGGGAGTTCAAGGAGTTCAAAGATTTTATGTTGCAGGTGAGATCAGCCGCCGCCACCGCCCGCAAGGCACTGGATAACACCGACGAAACGGAGAGCCGAAAGCTGTGGCGCCAGATCTTCGGTTCGAAATTCGGACAGTGAAAACCCTATGCCTAAGCCCCGAAAACCCAGAGCCAAGCCCCCGGCGGGATCCCTCCTCGGTCCCGACTCGATGGGCGGTATCACCGCGAACAAAGGCTTCGATTTTCAAACGCGGTATGCGGCCTGCCAGTTGCCGTTATGGCTCCTGGAACCGCCGTTCCACCAGCTCTTCTATGAAGGCACGGGTGACATTGACATTCGCTACGAGGAACTCGGCGAATCGTCGCGCATCCATCTTCAGATAAAGGACCATGAGGTCACCCAGGCTGAATTCAAGGAGGTGATCGCCCATTTCCGGAGCCTTGATGGTGGCCTCCCCGGCGTCTACAAATGCTTCAGGCTGGTGTGCCCTTCTCTCGCGGCGAAGCTGCGGCCGATCGAGACGGGATTGGCCCGTTACCGGAAGGCGAAGCCCTTTTACGACGATGCACCGAGCGCGCTCGCGCCGACCGAGGAGGAACTCAATGGGCGTATCCACGCGCTCGGTTTCAATGATGATGACGCCGCTTTCATCGCCTTTAAGGTTTTCTTCGAAGTCGGTCACGGCGACCTCCACCATGACGACCGCGCCGTAGATTTGTTCATCGGCCGGCTGTTGAAGCATCCGGAATACGCCGAAAAAGTCCGCGCCGCGGTGTTCCCGGCCTTCGCGGAGTTGCTCCGCGCGATCCAAGGAAACCGGGGCGCGGTTCTCGCGCGCACCGATGTCGAGAAAATCCTGCGGGCTGCTGTCGCCTCCGTCGCAAACGAAGAAAAGAGCGTCACAATCTGGATTCAGAATTGGACGCACGAAGCGTTCGATATTCCCGCGGATTACGAATTGGACTGGTCCACGAACTTCGACCGCGCTACGAGGAAGGTCCCTACCGAGAACGTCTGGAACGAGCAGTTGATTCCGCAGATTCGTGCGCTCAAGGAGAGGCTAGCTGCTGAGCGCACTGAGCGGTTAATCCGGTTTCGCGGCAAGTGCGCCCTCTCCACGGGCATTGCGCTTGGTGTAAATTTCCCGGCCGTCGGCGGCTGGAGCTTCGAGATACCGCAGCCCCCGGCGAAAGACGCCTGGCGTTCCGATGCCGAACCGATACGACCATACGACCTGCCTGTGCAACTCATCGACGGCGACGGAACCGACCTTGTCCTTGGGCTCAATATTCGGGGCGATGGCCGCGAAGATGTGCGCCGCTACATTGAGAGCACAGCGGTGCCGCCGAAATTGTTCGCCTTCATGGCGCCGTCCGCGCCCGGGAGCCAGTCGATCACCGGAGCGTCCGAGGCTTGCGCGTTCGCCCACGCTGTGAGGGAACAGCTCGGTCATTTGACGAAATCGCATGGCATCAAGACCACCCGCCTTTTCTTTTACGGGCCCTTTGCTCTCGCTGTCTTCCTAGGGCAACAGTTAAGTTCGGCGGGTGAAATCCAGTTATTCGAATACCAGGACCCAGGCTATGTCCCAAGTTGCAGACTGAGGACGTGAAGACAGAGTCTGAGGCGCCGAGCTGCCGAACGTGCCCCCGATAAGCTGATCAGCGCGCCATAGCGCGCGGCACAATCACGGCCACTTTTGAGAAGTCGATCTTCTTCGGGCACCTATGATCGATGCGTTTCTCCGACAGGTCCAAATAATGGTACCCCAGCGGATGGCGGGCAATCGGCGCGGCGCTGACCGGTCTCCACCGCAAGGGTTCGGGCCACGTTCTTGGTGCGATGCGCTAACGCCCCACCCAACTGCCCACCCAGGAGTGTACTTTTGGTATTTAGAATGAACTTTCTTACAAAAATATTTGCTTTGTACTCAAGGAGATAGGGAAGGTCGGAAGCTTCACACGCAGGAGGTCACAGGTTCGAGTCCTGTCGCGCCCACCATAAAATCATCCCGATCTGACGCTTCAACGTCGCATTGCTCTTTCTTGCATGCCGGCCCTCCCGCGCGCTTGCCGCCCCAGCGGGCCTTCGCGCGCTCCAGAAACGAGGGCACTTTCTTGTCCCTGGCGACGGCGACGATCGCGGCGAATGCTTGCAGGAAGCCGCTTTTGCGGTGGTGGGAAGATCGCACCGCTTCCCAGTCAGTCGCGAGTCCCACCCGCACGAAGCATCGCTTGGCGCGATCGAAGTTCGAGACGGCGGCATCGTAGTACCTGCCCTTTGCGGCATCGACGATACGCATGCCCTTGGATCGCGTCGAGGCGTGCGGCAAGCCCTGCGTGGGTTCTTTCCAAATTCTTCGCTTGCGGGATCGGTGGTGCAGTGTCCACCTTCTGTAAGGCGCGAATAGCGGAAGCTCTACTCCTGCCTCAGTGCCACCATGGGATCGATCGCCGCCGCACGGCGGGCCGGCACCCCAGCAGCGACAATCGCCGCCCCTGCAAAGATCGCCAGGGCTGTACCGATGACGAGGGGGTCGATAGCCTGAATTCCAAATAACAAGGAGCGCGTCAGACGCATCAGCGCGATCGCGCCGGCCAGTCCAACCAGCAGCCCTCCACCCACCGTACCCGCAAGATCTTTCAGGACCAGGCCGTAGATCGGCAATCGCTGCGCACCGAGCGCAGTCCGGATTCCGATTTCCTTCGTCCGCCTCGTCACTGAGTAATTCAGAAGGCCGAAAAGGCCGACCGTCGCCAGCACAAGGCCAAGAAACGCGAAGGCGCCACCCATCCAGGCCAGGAGCCTCTCTATGCGGATCGTGCTGCCTACCAGCGCGCTCAATGTCGTGACGTCTCTGACCCGTAGCCGCGATCCCAACGCTTCGGCCTCGCGCTCCACCATCTTCGCCACCGAACCCGTGTCGAGCGTGGAGCGCACGTATAAGGTGAAGGCCCTCGGCGGCTTCATGGGCATGTAGGCGATGGGCTCCGGTCCGTTTCGCAAACTGCCGAAGTGCGAATTCGCAGCCAGGCCGACGATCTGGTGGCGCACCCCGTCATCCCGGCGGAATTCCCTGCCGAGCACCAATTCGCTTCCGAAATATCGCCTCGCGAATGCGACATTGACGACAGTCGGGACCGGCTCGTCGTCGTTATCACGAAAGGAAAAATCGCGGCCGCTGAGCAGAGGAGTACGAAGAGCCGCGAAATAGCCGGGCGAGACCCGATAGAAGGTCTCCTCCGAATTCGATGGCGCCTTTCCGGGCAGGACCACCCGCTGCGCGCGGCGGGCTCCGGAGAAGATCGCCATCCAACCGGTGGCCGCCCCCTGTACGTTGGGCAGCGCGGCGGCGTGCATCTGGATCTGCTGCATCAGCGCGAGCTGGCTGTCCCGTTGCGGGGTATTGCTCATGGTCAGTACGGTGACGCCCGCCGGATCGAACCCGGTGTCTACGGCCGCCAGGTTGCGCAGGCTAAACAGAAAGCCCGCGCCGCCAATCACCAGGCAGAACGCGAAGGCCACCTGTACGCCCACGAAGAGGCGCCCGATCCGGAGACGTCCCGCCTGTCCGCCCGCATGGCGAAGCGCGAACATCGGGCCCACGCTCGTCGCCTGCCAGGCGGGCAGCAGGCCGAAGAACAGCGCCGAAAGGGCACAGATCGCCACGCAGAACAACAACACACGCGTGTCGAGCGTAAGATCCAGCCTCACGGGATTGTTCTTGGTGGAAACCATCCGCACGAGCGCCGGACCGGTGATGCTTGCCAGTATCCATCCGCACAGGCCTGCGAGGAGTGAAATCAGCAGGCTCTCGGTGAGAAATTGCCGCATCAGGCGCGCCCGCCGCGCACCCAGGGAAACGCGCAGCGCCGTTTCTGCCGAGCGCGCAGTCGACCGGGCGAGCAGCAGGCTTGCGACATTGGCGCAGGCAATCAACAGAACGCAAGCCGATACGCCCATCAGAATCCATAACGGCTGCGCGAACATCCGCCGGAACGCGGAGATCCCATTGGCTCCGGAGTGAGCCAGCAGCGGCATCTCGAGAAGCTGCTGCCGCATCGCTGGACTCATCGCGACCCCGCTGCCGATCCGGTTCTCCTGATGCCGGTGGAACGCGGGCTGCAGGCGGGCCAGCGTTTGCTCCCTGGTAAAGCCGGGCGCCAGACGTCCTATCAGATGGAACAGCCGAATATCGGGGTTCGTGAAGATGTCGGGGTCGGTCAGAGTGACCGGCAGCCATACATCGACGAACTTACCAGGCTCGACGCCCGAGAAACCCTCGCGAGCAACGCCGAGAATGGAATAGGTTCTGCCGTTCAGAATGAACCTCTGCCCCAGGACAGACGGATCCGACCCGAATCGACGACGCCAGTACTCGTAACTCAGCACCACCACGGCGCGCGGAGCGGGGTAATGGTCCTCGTGGGAAGAGAACAGCCGGCCCAGTGCCGGCGGTATCCCCAGCACCGTAAAGGCATCGGGCGAGACGTATTGCTGGACGACTCCCTCGTATGGACCGGCGTCGCCGGATGGCTGCGCGTCCACGCGGTTCGGCGAGTCGAGCAGTGCGAAGCTCGCGGAATCGCTCGCGGCGTCGCGAAACTGTTCGAACAGCGGATAGCTGAACACATCACTTTCTCCGGCTGCTGGAATCCCCGGAGCGGCACTCTCGGCAGTCGTCAAAGTGAATAGCCGGTCCGGTTGCGGTACGGATAGCGGGCGCAATAGCGCGGCATCGACAATTGAGTAAATCGCGGTGTTCGCTCCGATCGCAACGGCGAGGGACAGGACGGCGGTCGCGGCGAAAACCGGATTTCGCAGCAGGCCGCGCCACGCGTAGCGGGCGTCCTGGCAAGTGGCTTCGAGGGCCGTCGAAAGCCTGAGTTCGCGGCTTTGCTCGCGGAGGCCGGTGACGTTGCCAAAAGAACGCGCTGCCTGCTGTTGGGCCTCCCGGAGGCTGAGGCCGCGGCTTTGAAGGTCCGCGGCGCGGCGATCGAGATGGTCGCGGATTTCATCCGTCAGGTCGTCGTCCAGACGGTGCGGGTTCAATGCGTTCTTGAGTCTTGTGAGCCACGGCACGATAGCCTCCCAGTCCTTCTGTAACGGCGCTACGCGTGGCGGAGAACGCGAGTTACGCCGGCTGAAAAGGTGTTCCAGTTTTCCGTTTCCGCCGCGAGCTGCTTCAAACCGGTACGGCTGATGCGGTAGATCCGCGCCCGGCGCTTGTTTTCAGTGATCATCCATTCCGCCGTGATCCATCCTGCTTCTTCCATCCGGTGGAGGGCCGGATAGAGCGACCCTTCTTCCACGCGAAGCGCCTCTTCAGAGACTTCCTGAATGGCGTTGGCAATCCCATACCCGTGTGTTGGGCCGCGGCGGTTCAGGACGGTGAGGATCAGCATGTCCAGGGCGGAATGCGACGAATTGGAATTGGCCATATACTCCGATTGCTAGGGTAGCAATCTGATCAAACCATCCCGGCTCCCGCTTTGTCAAGCCCCTTCCAGCGTTGTGGTGTGTGGAATCCATGCGTGATCAGGGCCACAATTGCCGCTCCCACGACCAACAGTTGGCCATCCGAATCGCGTTATCACTATCAGAAGGGAGAGCACGATGATCAACTCCGCCGACGCCAGCAGGTTTCGCTTGGAACACGACGCCATGGGCGAAGTCGCGGTGCCCAAGGAGCACCTGTGGGGCGCACAGACCGAGAGGGCTCGCCACAACTTCCCAATCGGCGTCGAGCACTACCGATGGGGCCGTCCGGTGATCCGCGCTCTCGGCATCCTGAAGAAGTGCGCGGCTCTCGCGAATCGTGAACTGGGCCAGCTGCCGGCGGCGAAATCCGACCCGATCGTCCGCGCCGCACAGGAAGTCATCGATGGAAAGCTGGATGGCGAGTTTCCGCTCGGCGTCTTTCAAACCGGCTCGGGGACGCAGACCAATATGAACGCCAATGAGGTGATTGCCAACCGCGCGGTTCAGCTTGCCGGCGGCGTGGCCGGTTCCAAAACGCCGATCCACCCCAATGACGACGTGAACCACAGCCAGTCCTCCAATGACACATTTCCGACGGCCATGCATATTGCGACCGTCGAGGAGTTGGAGGGCACGCTGGTGCCAGCGATCCGGGGATTGCGGGATACTCTGTCGGCAAAGTCGGAGCAGTTCGCCGATGTAGTCATGGTTGGCCGGACCCATCTCCAGGATGCGACGCCGGTGACACTCGGCCAGGTGATCTCCGGCTGGGTGGCGCAACTCGATCAGGCCGCAGACACGATCCGTCTGTCCCTGCCCGGCGTGCTTGCGCTCGCGATTGGGGGAACAGCGGTGGGGACGGGGCTGAATGCCGACCCTCGGTTTGCTGGCTTGGTGGCGGCCAAGATTGCGGATGAGACCGGCAAGGCCTTCGTCTCGGCGTCCAATAAGTTCGCAGCTCTCTCGGCGCACGATGCCATGGTGAACGTCAGCGCCTCCCTGCGGACTCTGGCGGGGGCCCTCATGAAAATCGCCAATGATGTGCGGTGGTACGCCGCTGGTCCCCGCGCCGGAATCGCCGAGTTGAGAATCCCGGAGAACGAGCCGGGCTCGTCGATCATGCCGGGCAAAGTCAATCCCACGCAATGCGAAGCGCTCACCATGGTGGCGGTAGAGGTCTTTGGCAACGACCACGCCGTGGCCTTCGCGGGGTCGCAAGGCAACTTCCAGCTCAATGTCTACAAGCCGGTAATTCTGCACAACGTTTTGCGGTCGATTCAACTGCTGGCCGAAGGCGCCCGTTCTTTCGAGGAGCATTGCGCCCGTGGCATCGAGCCCGATGAAAAACGGATTCGCCAGCACCTGGACCACTCGCTGATGCTGGTAACGGCGCTCAATCCGCACATCGGGTATGAAAAATCGGCGCAGATTTCGCTTAAAGCTTACCGCGAAGAACTCACCTTGCGTGATGCCGCGCTTCAGCTCGGCTACCTGACCGCAGAACAGTTTGACGAGTGGGTCCGGCCCGAAGAGATGACTCACCCGATGCAACTGTAAGATGACACACCGGCCGGGGCGCCGTTGTATGACACTATAGAGGCGCACTTCACCCGAGGCTTGCGTGAATCGAGGTTGCCATGGAAATCTCTCGTCGAAATCTGATCGCGGCTGCGGGGCTGGCGACGGCCGCCGCCTCCGGGGTGCGCAGCGCCGTGAGGAGCCTGCCGGACAAAACCGAGTTTCCCGTCGTCAAAGCCGAGGTGTGCCTCAACAATGCGCGCTGGCATCCCATCAGCCTGGGCGCCACCCGCGCGGTACAGCAGTATCTCGACTACAAGGCGACCGGTGGCGGTAACGATCCCGACTACGGCACCGGGCTCCAGGCCCGCGCCAAGGAGCAGTTCGCGAACCTGATCCATGCCAAGCCCGCCGAGGTGAGCTTCGTGCCCAGCACGACGGTCGGGGAGAACCTCGTGGCAGCAGCCCTGGATCTTCCGAGAGCCGGCGGCAATATCGTAACCGACGCACTGCATTTCGAAGGCTCCCTTTACCAGTACGGCGAGTTGGCAAAACAGGGCCTCGAGGTGCGAATTGCCCGGCCCAAGCAGTGGCGAATCGACCTCCCGGATCTGGACAGGTTGATTGACCGCAAGACGAAGCTGGTGGCCGTCTCGCTGGTTTCCATGATCAACGGATTTCAGCACGATCTCAAAGCCATCTGCGATCTGGCACATTCACGCGGAGCCCGCGTCTATGCTGACGCCGTTCAAGCCGTGGGCGCGGTTCCCGTGGACGTGCGGGCCAGCGGTGTCGACTTCCTGGCCTGTTCCAGCTACAAATGGCTGATGGGAGACATGGGGCTCGGATTCCTTTACGTGCGCGAAGATCTGCTCGGCAGCCTGCCGAGAGTGCAGTATGGATTCCGGCAACTCGACCACGTGCAGTATCATGCTTTTCCTTACGATCCGCCCGGCGACGCAGTGATGGAGTGGACTCCATCGGGAACCGCGGGCGGACACTTCGAAGTGGGTACGGTCTCCAACACGACCGCTGCCTGCCTGGCTCATTCGTTGGATTACATCCGGCAACTGGGAGTAGAGAATATTCAGGCGCATCGCCAACCGCTGCTGCGACGCCTGCAGAGCGAGTTGCCGCGCTTGGGTTTCGAACCCCTGACGCCCTCCGACAGTAAATCGCCAATCGTTGCCTTCGCGAAAGAGGACACCCGGGAACTCGCGGCAAAGCTGAAGCGCCAGCGGATCGATATCGCCGTTTACCCGCACCGCATCCGCATTTCGCCCTCGGTATACAACGATCAGGCGGATGTCGATAAGCTTCTCGCAGCGCTCAGTTAACGTGCCGAGTCGCCGTTCATTTCCGTAATGCGGGAAGCGGATCGATGCGAGTGGCCCGGAAGGCCGGCAGCCACGTCGCGATCGCGGCCAACACCAACAGAAACAGCGTCACTACCGCAAATGTCGCGGGATCCGCGGCGCTCACTCCGATGAGCATCCCAGCCACGGCGTGAGTCGCGGCCAGCGCCGCCGCTGCACCTATCACAACGCCGGCCAGGGCCAACACCATTCCTTGCCCAATGACCATTGTGATTACGTTGCGAGGCCGCGCACCCATCGCGGTGCGGATGGCAATCTCCGCGGTGCGTTGGCTGACAGTGTATGACATCACGCTGTAGAGTCCGAGGGCCGCCAGCAACAGGCACATCAGGGCGAGAGTACCCATCAGACTGGCGGTCACCTTCTGTGAGTAAGTCGCCAGGACGGTGTATTCATTCAAGGGAATCGTGTGAAATGCAGTGACGCTCCCGTCGGTATCGGCAACTGCCTTCCGAAAGAGAGGAATCGCGTCCGCGGGGTTGCCGGCAGTGCGCACCAGGACGTCCAGTTCCGCCGCGCTCCGATCCGACTGGCGAAAGGGAAGATAGAGATAAGGCCGCGCCGCTTCCGTGGGGCTGAAATACTTGCTGTCCTTCGCCATGCCTACGATTCTCCACGATTTGCCGGCCGCGTCGATCTTCCTTCCGACAGGACTCTCGCCGTGGAAGTACCGCTGTGCAAACGCCTGGTTGACGATCGACACCGGCCCACTCGACGGATCGTCGCGATCCGTGAAATCCCTGCCTTCCAACAGCGGAATCCGCATCGTCGCGAAATAGTCAGGTCCAACCATCGCGCTGCTGGCGTTGGGAGATTCGCCTGGCGCCGGCGTATAGCCGGGCACGGTCACGTCGTAATAAGGGCCCGCGGTCGTGCTGAGGGGCACGACGTTGGAGTAACTGACGACGTCGACACCAGGAGAGGCCAAGAGGCGCTGTTTCAGCCTGGAGGCGAACTGCGGTACCTCGCCGCGCGAAAAGCCTGTGGCATCGAGGAAGAAGCGCCCGAACAACACGTGGCCCGCTTCGAAGCCCGGTTCAATTGCGCGAGCGTTGTGAAAACTCTGCAGGAAGAGCCCGGCACCTAACAAGGCGACGGTCGCCAAGGCCACCTCACCAACCACGAGGAGGCTGCGGGTTCGCCGCGAGGCTGCTCCGGCGGTGTCGCTGCGGCTGCCCTCTTTCAGCACTTCGTTCAGGTTGGAGCGGAAGACGAACAGCGCAGGAGAAACTCCCGAAATTAAGGCGGTGGCCATGCAGGCGGCCGCGGTGAACAGGAGAATTCGCGGGTTCAAGGCGTACGCCGTCACAATCGGAAATCCGACGTTCGGCAGCATCCCGGCGAGTGACCCTCGCATCCACATGAGCATCAGAATTCCAACACCGGCGGCGCCGATCGCCAGGATGAGCGTCTCCGTCAGCACCTGCATCGCCAGCCGCGAACGCGATGCGCCTACGGCACAGCGTATGCCGAACTCTCTCTGGCGGCCCACCGACCGCGCCAGCAGAAGGTTCGCCACATTTGCGCAGACGATCAGGAGCACCAGCACTGACACGGCCAGTAGAATCCGCAGCGGAGCGTGCAGCAATTCGTTGATTCCGTTGTGGGCGTCCCAGGGCGCCAGGATCGTAGCGCTAATACCGCTATTAGTCTTGGGGTTGGCCTGCGCCAGGTTTGCGGCGATCGTGCCGGCTTCGGCGCGGGCACTCTCCACCCGCAGTCCGGCTCGCAGACGGCAGATGCCATCCAGCCAGCCGCGAAAATCGCGTTCGGTAAATGCCCCTTCGGGCAGCGCACCCAGAGCCGGCGCCATCGTCACGGGCACCCACAGATCGTACTGCATCACCGGCCAACTGCCGTGAAACTCGTCCGGGGTGACGCCGACGATGGTCAAGGGATGGCGATTGATCCGGACGGTCTTTCCGGAGATCGCCGGGTCCGCGTGGAAATAGTCGCGCCAGAGGCGCTCGCTGATGATCGCGACGGCATGCGCTCCCAGGTCGTCGCCGGTCTCTTCGCGAGTAAACCCGCGGCCGAGCCGCATGCGAACGCCCATGACATCGAAATAGTTGCCGGAGACCAGTTCGCCCCACGCGACGCGCGCTCGCGCTTCTTCGCCGAATGTGAAAGCGCACTGCCTGCGGACCGCCACACCTGAGACTCCTTGTAACCGCTCGCGATAATCCCGGTAGTCGAGCCAGGAAATGTTGGTGCCGCCATTGGGTGCATTGGCAGTGATCATCTCCAGAACCGCCAGTTCGTCGCTGTGACTGGTGCCCGGGAAAGGATGCAGCATCACGCCGTCGATCCAGGAGAAAACAGTAGTGGTGCAGGCGATTCCCAATCCCAGGGTCAGCATAGCCACCAGGGCGAAGCCGGGGCTCCCCGAGAGGATCCTGAGTCCGAATTTGATATCTTGCAGGACGTTGCGCATGGCGCTATAGGGTTGTGCAATCCTCTGGCAACTGTAAAGTATTGACAGTAGAGGTGCTCCTGCTATACCGTTGAGCGCTTTTGACATCTCATTGTCCGAAACCGAACAATAACATGCGGCACTTAGGGCGGCATGCCCTCTGCCGGAACCCACTATAATGGAAACCTTATTCGGAGCCTCATGAAACTTTCGATACTGGCGGCAGCTCTGATCGCGACCGTTGCGCTCGCGCAGGAGACACCCACGGAGCGCGAGGCGGCGCGCGACGTCCTCAAGAAGATGAACGAACTCGAGAAGTCACTGGACGTACCAGGGTGGGTCGCCCGCCTGAGCGTACCCAACGCCGAGCGCGATCGGGTGACCACGCGGGCCAAAGAACTCATGGACACCGAGTTACTGGCGATGAGCGACGACATCACCAGGCACCCTGAGATCGGATTCGAGGAGAAGCGCTCGATCCAACTTCTGGTCGACTACCTGAAACGCCACGGCTTCGAGGTCACGATGGGAGTGGCCAATCTGCCCACCGCTTTCGTGGCCCGTTACAAGGGAAGTCACAGCGCTCCGCAACTCGGCGTGATTCTGGAGTACGATGCGTTGCGCGGTACCAAGGGGCCGTTCCATGGCGACCAGCACAGTGCCCAAGGCCCGGTGGGAATGGCGGCGGCGATCGCCATGGCCGAGTACCTCGAGCGGACGCATACCCCGGGCAGCGTCGTGGTCTTCGGGACCCCCGGCGAAGAAATGATGCCGCCGGTAGCAAAAACCGATATGTTCAAGGCTGGCGTCTTCGAAGGCGCGGACGTCATCGTCCGCAGCCATGCAGTCAGTAGTTCGTACCGGCCCGCGCCCGGCTTCGGCACATGCTGCCTCAACATCGATGGGGTGAAGTACACCTTCTCGGGAGCGCCCTCGCACCAGATGACGCCTTGGGCGGGCCGCAACGCGCTCGAAGCGGTCATCCATCTGTTCAATAACATCGACAGTGTCCGCAGCAGCATTCGCCCGGAGGCGCGGGTGCAGGGCGTGATCACGGAAGGGGGCGCCGCGCCCAACGTGGTGCCCGATCGCACAGTCGCCGACTTCTACATTCGCTATCCCGACTCCGTGTACCTGCAACAAGTCCGCGAGTTTGTCGACAACGCGGCCCGCGCCGCGGCGCTGTCGACCGGGACCAAGGTCAAGATCGACAATTACGGGAACATGCGCGATGGCATCTCGATCGCGACGCTCGCTGAGGTAGGATTCGCCCACATGAAGCAACTAGGGGCCACCCACGTGTCTGAGGAGCCGGGGAAGCCGCAGGGATATGAAGAGACCGGCAGTGTCTCGAGTGCCATCCCGGGAATGGGTTTCGCGGTGTTCAGCTCCAACGCGCCCAATCATACATATGAAATGGAAGCGGATGCACTCACGGACGTGGGGCATCAGGGCTTTGTCGTGAGCTCCGAGGCGATGGCGGCACTGCTGTTCGACTTCGCCACTCATGCGGATTATCGTGCGGCGGTGAAGCGCGAATTCGAGGGCATCCGGGCGCTGTTTGGGGAATACCAGGAGGCTCTGAAGAAGGTGTACATCGTGCCTCGCGTGCCCGACCCGAAGTAGACCCGTAACGTATTATGCCCATAGGACGCCTGTTCATTACCGGCCTCATCGAATGCCCAAAGCAGATTTGAAATCCCAAGCCGTACAGCCTGTACAGCCTGTGCGTACGCCTGCCAGTCCTCACCTCCCCGTGCTGCTGTTGCTCTTCGCGGGCAGCGGCTGCTCCGCGCTTATCTACGAAATCGTCTGGTACCAGCTTCTGCAGCTGGTGATCGGCTCCACGGCGATTTCGCTCGGCGTTCTGCTTGCTACCTTTATGGGCGGCCTCTGTCTGGGCAGCCTGGCGCTCTCGCGCATTCAGCGCGTGCAGAAGGAACATCCTCTGCGCCTTTACGGCAAGGTGGAATTGGGCATCGGGCTGTGCGGAATTCTGGTGCTGTTTGTGATGCCGCTGCTCGATGGCGTGTACACGGCAGCCGTGGGACATGGATTGCCCGCGATCCTCTTTCGCGCTCTCATCTGCGCGATCGGGCTGCTGCCGCCCACATTTCTAATGGGGGCCTCCCTACCGGCAGCGGCGCGGTGGCTGGAGGATAGCCGCGAGGGCGTCTCCTGGATGGGCTTTCTTTACGGCGCCAACACCGCGGGCGCGGTGCTCGGATGTCTGCTGGCGGGTTTCTACCTGCTGCGCGAGTTCGACATGACTCGCGCTACTCTGGCAGCGGCCGCTATCAATGGCCTGGTGGGCGCGGCGAGTTTGCTGCTGGCCAAGCGAACGCCGAATCGCGTGGGCGTGGGCGGCGGTGCCACGCCGGCTCCGACACCTTCGACTTCTACGACTAAGGGCTATTGGCCCGTCTACGTGACCATCGCTCTTTCGGGCGCGACCGCGCTCGGCGCTGAGGTCATCTGGACTCGCCTCCTGAGTCTGTTGCTGGGGGCGACGGTCTACACGTTTTCGATCATTCTCGCGGTGTTCCTGATTGGCTTGGGGTTGGGGAGTGGCGTCGGGTCCTACCTGGCGAGAACGGTCAAACCGCGCCTTGCCATCGGATGCTGCCAACTCTTACTCGTCCTGGGAATTGCCTGGACGGCCGTGATGCTGGGCAGCTCCCTACCGTATTGGCCGATCAATCCCCTGCTTTCCAATAGTCCCTGGTTTACGTTTCAGGTAGATTTGGTGCGGTGCCTCTGGGCGATCCTGCCGGCTACGCTTTTTTGGGGCGCCAGCTTTCCACTGGCGCTCGCTGCAGCCTCACGAGGCGAGGATTCCGCACGGCTGGTGGGGGGCATTTATGCCGCCAACACCGGTGGGGCGATCCTCGGCGCATTGTCGTTCAGCATGGTGCTGGTGCCTTGGATCGGCACTCAGGGATGCGAGCGGCTGCTGGTGGTATTGGCGGCGGTGAGCGCCCTATTCGTGTTAGTTCCCGTAGCGATGGCGGCGCGCAGTGCCTTGGGTTCACTGGGACTCACTGCGGCCCTCGTAGTTGCCGGCATTCTGGCGTCCGATCTACCGGGAGCGCCCGGCATGCTGATCGCTTATGGGCGACGAATCATGACCTCGATGAATCGCTCCAAGATCCTTTTCGTGGGAGAGGGCATGAACTCCTCCATCGCCATCTCGGAGTGGGATGACGGCGCGGTGCAGTTCCACGTCAGCGGCAAAGTGGAGGCTTCCACGGAGCCTTACGATATGCGCCTGCAGCGCATGCTGGGGCATATGCCCGCGCTGTTCCATCCCGACCCACACTCGGTTCTGATCGTGGGCTTCGGAGCGGGAGTCACTGCCGGCACGTTTGTGCTGTATCCGGGAATCAAGCGCATCGTCATCTGCGAGATGGAGCCGCTGATCCCGCCGACGGCGACTGAGTACTTCGGCAAGCAGAACTACAACGTGATGAACGATCCGCGCGTGCAGATCGTCTATGACGATGCCCGCCATTTCGTCCTCACGACGCGCGAGAAGTTCGATATCATCACTTCCGACCCCATCCATCCTTGGGTGAAAGGGAGCGCCACCCTGTACTCGAAGGAGTACTTCGACCTGGTCAAAGAGCACCTGAATCCAGGCGGAATCGTGACTCAATGGGTCCCGCTCTATGAGAGCAATCTGGAGACAGTAAAGAGTGAGTTTGCCACATTCTTCGAGGCCTTTCCGAACGGCACGATCTGGGGCAACTCCAACAATGGCGGATACGATACAGTGGCGCTCGGGCAAGTGGAACCGGCCCGCATCGATATCGACGCACTTGATCGCCGGCTCGCCCAGCCGGAATACGCGGCGGTGTCCTCTTCCCTTCGCGAGGTGGGATTCAACTTGTCGCTGGGATTGCTGTCGACATATGCCACACGTGAGCCCGATCTGCGCCCGTGGCTCGCTGGTGCGGAAATCAATCGCGATGGCAATCTTCGCTTGCAGTACCTGGCTGGATTGGGGCTGAATACGAGCATGGAGGGCGTGATCTACAATCAGATCCTCGCGTATCACACCTTCCCGAGGACGCTCTTTGTGGGCTCGGAAGAGCGCTTGCAGGCCCTGCAAGCGGAAATGCAAGCAGCGAATAAGTAGTGGCGCAAAGACTCTTCTTTGCAGCGTCGAGACTCCTCTCGACGCTTTTCGTGTGTCCACCAACTCCGCCGTACAAGTGCATTTTGATGTTCGCGCGTGCTTCCGGGAATGCTGAGTGAGCGTCGAAAGTTCTTTGTAGAGCGGACCTTGTGCGCTCTCGAAAAGCGTCGAGACGAGTCGACGCGGCAAACAGGAGTGTTTGCGCCACCGCCAGATATTCTGAGAATCCCGCGGCGCTCGCGCCACTACTCCATGTATGAAGTGTCTGGCGTTGGCCACGTTTCTCTGCGCGACGCTGCAGGCCGCTGCGCCCTCGTACACGTTGGCGGGCATCTGTAATCCGGGAAACTACGCGCCCGGCCCCTTCGCTCCCAACTCGATCGTAACGATTTTCGGAGCGAACCTGTCCCGCTCCACCCGTCAACTCACCGCTGACGACATTCAGTCGGGACAACTTCCCACCACACTCAACTACACGCAGGTGTTCGTCGATAATTACCCGGCACCGTTGTTCTATGTCTCTAATAGTCAGATCAACTTCCTGGTCCCGGCCAATCAATCGGTGGGCCCGGCGAAGATCCGAGTGGTCAGCGAGGGGAACACCGGGGCGGAAGTCACGATTACCGTGGTTGACGCAGCACCTGCTCTGTTTGCCATGTCAGGCGGGTATGCGATCGCCACTCACGCAGACAACACCCTCGTCACCGCCGACTCACCGGCGCGTGCGGGAGAGATCATCGTCATCTACGCAACGGGGCTTGGGAAAACAGCACCCAACACGGCGACAGGTGAGATTCCCTGGTACCCGGCACAAATCTCGGCACTCAGTTCATTGCAGGTCTCTCTGGGCGGGGCGGTCGTCGACCCCGGTCTGGTCAAGTACGCCGGCCTGACACCGCAATCGGCCGGGCTTTACCAGATCAATCTCGCAATACCCGGAAATCCCGGCACCGATCCGGAGTTGCGAGTAACGGTGGCGGGCCAAACCAGCTCTGCCGGCTTGAAACTCCCAATTCATTGACCGGGTGCGCAACTTTCTCCTGGTCTAGTACGTTATATATACAGGTCCGCGCGCGAAAACAGGAGGTCTACGTGTCCACCGCGAGGCCGGGCTCAGCTAGAATCGGGTAAGGAGTGTTTCGATGTTTCTGCGGCCCCTGATTGCGGCGGCGTTCTGGACGGGCCTGTTGGTTGCCCAGGAAGCCGTGCCGGCGGCGCCCGGCGATGGGTTGACCAAGATTGACCCGGCTAAGGCCGGAGACTACGTGGTGGAATCGGGTACAAAAGTCCCGTTGAGCCTGATCAACACGATTAGCACCAAGCATTCCGCGGCCGGTGATCGCGTATATCTGGAGACCAACTTCCCGATTCTTTCCGGCGGACGCATCGTGATCCCCGTGGGAAGCTATGTGGCAGGCACGGTAACGCTCATCAAGAAGCCGGGACGCGTAAAAGGCCGCGGCGAATTGTACGTACGGTTCGATTCGCTGACATTGCCCAATGGGGTGACTCGCGATTTCCGCGCCCGCATCGGCGGCGTGGACGGACAGACCGAAGGATCTCTCGATAAGGCCGAGGGCAAAGTAACCAGCGAAGGCAACAAGGCGGGCGATGCGCGCACCGTCGGAGAGACGGCCGCCGCGGGCGCTTCGGTCGGCGCGATTGCAGGTAGCGCCGCCAGTCATGCGGGCATGGGCGCGGGGATCGGCGCTGCCGCGGGTGCGGCGGTGGGATTGATCGGCGTTCTGGCCACTCGTGGGCCGGATGCCGTCCTCGCCAAGGGCAGCACAGTGGAAATGGTGCTCGACCGGAACATCAGCTTCACCGAGAACGAGCTCAACTTCGCGGGCTATCAGCCTCCGCATGCGCAGCCCTCTACCGCGCCTGTCACCCCGCCTCCAGGCAGCAAGGGTGCGCTGCCGGCGCCCCGCCGATATCCGTGGTAGCCGCCTCGACTACTTGCTGAAGCGCTTGATGAAGTTGGTATCCAACCGCCCCGCCTGAAAATCCTCGTCCGCCATGATGCGCTGGTGCATCGGAATGGAGGTGTGAATCCCCTCGACGATGAACATGCTGAGCGCCCGCCGCATGCGTTGGATCGCTTCCGCCCGGTCGCTGCCGTAAGACACCAACTTGGCCACAAGTGAATCGTAATATGGCGGAATCACGCAATCGGTGTATGCCCACGTGTCCACGCGGACTCCGATCCCTCCAGGCAGATGGAACCCCGTGACCCGTCCAGGTGACGGAACGAACGTGTCCGGGTTTTCCGCATTAATCCGGCATTCAATGGAATGCCCCCGCAGGCACACCGGTCCGGGCAGAATCTCTCCGAGAGTTTCCCCCTGCGCGATTCGAATCTGGCTCTTCACGATGTCGATGCCGGTAACGAACTCGGTCACCGGATGCTCCACCTGCACGCGCGCATTCACTTCGATGAAGTAGAGCTTCCCGGTCTCGTCCATCAGAAACTCTACCGTGCCGGCATTGGTGTAACCCGAAGAAGCGATGGCCTTGCGCAACGCGGCAGAGATCTCGGCGCGCTGGCTATCGTTCACCGCCGGGGAAGGCGACTCTTCGAGCAGCTTCTGGTGACGCCGTTGAATGCTGCATTCGCGCTCGCCCAGGATCTCCACGTTGCCATGTTCATCCGCCAGGAGCTGAAACTCGATGTGCCGCGGCGCGCCGATGAACTTCTCGAGATAGACGTCCGCCGAACTGAAAGCCGCGCCGGCCTCCTGCTGGGCCTGCGTAAACAGCGATGGCAGCTCCGAAGGCTGATTGACGACCCGCATGCCTCGCCCGCCGCCGCCCGCCGAAGCCTTGAGGATCACCGGGTAGCCGATCTCGGCGGCTAACTCCAACGCCTCCTCGGGGCTTTTGAGTACCCCCGGCGAACCCGGCAGCACGGGCACTCCCATCTCGCGCATGAAGGCTCGCGCGCGTTCCTTGATGCCCATCAGGCGGATCACGTCGGGCCGCGGACCGATGAACTTCAGGCCCGAAGTCTCGCACACCTCGGCGAATCCGGCATTCTCGCTCAGGAATCCGTAGCCCGGGTGAATCGCGTCGACATTGGTGATCTCGGCGGCGCTGATGATCGAAGCCACATCGAGATAACTGCGCGCACTCTTCGCGGGACCGATGCAGATGGCCTGATCGGCGAAACGCACATGCGAACTGTAGCGGTCGGCCTCGGAATAGACCGCGACGGTCTGAATGCCCAACTCCTTGCAGGCACAGATCACGCGGACGGCAATTTCACCCCGATTGGCAATGAGGATCTTATTAAATCGTACGGATGGCAAACAGAGCCTCCCCATACTCCACCGGCTGTCCGTTCCTCACCAGCTTGCTCTCCACGATGCCTGAAGCCTCCGACTCGATCTCGTTCATCAGTTTCATCGATTCGATGATGCAGAGGACTTGGCCTGCCTGCACGCGGGAGCCGATCTGTACAAACGGCGCTGCGCCGGGTGCCGGTCCTTCGTAAAAGGTGCCGACGATGGGAGACTTCACCAGCACTTGAGTGGGATCAGAGGGCTTTTCCTTGGGCGCCTCATGTGAGGAAGTCACAGGTGCGGTGGGTGCTGGCGGGGCAGAAGCGTTAGGAGGCGGCGAGGGCATGGATACTGCATATGGCGGCGGGGCCATCACGATCTCTTGCTGCGTGGCGAACGCGGCGCGCCGTATGCGAACGCGATTCTCGCCGCGCTGCACCTCCAACTCGGCAACCCCTGTTTCACTCGCCAAGTGGATCAACGCACGGATCTCATCGATTGTCATCAATGGATTAGCTTAGCATCCAACGATTGGGGCGCGGGGAACGGAAACGCACGCTCCTGCGAGTGCTAATGTGGCAGATATGTGGTCCATGAAGCCTATCGGCTATATCCGCAGCCCTTACCTCGAGACACGCGAAATTCCCAAAGGACCCGGCGCTAAACATGACGCGGAAGGCGTGCTCGAAATTCGCCCGGAATTTGAGCCGGGCTTGAAGGACGTCGAAGGCTTCTCGCATCTGTTCGTCCTCTGGGTTTTCGATCGTGTCGAAGGCTTCAGCCTCGAGGCGACCCCTCCCACTGACCCCGGGCGCCCGCATGGGGTATTCGCGACCCGTTCTCCTCAGCGTCCCAACCCGATCGGTTTGACCGTGGTGCAGTTGCTATCGCGCGAGGGCGGACTAATCCGCGTGCGCGGCGTGGACATGCTGGACGGAACGCCGATTCTGGATATCAAACCGTATCTCTCAGAAGTTCCGCGCGAGCAGTTGCGTCGCGGCTGGTTAGATGAGGTCGAGGGTCGCTAGCGGCAATCATCGCGTCGCCGCCGGAGTCCGTCTTTCCGGGCAGTTCGGTTGTTGACAGGTTGCTGCTTTCGAGGCAAACCGTCGGAGTCCGACGGAAATTCTTTGTAAGTCATTGAAAGTGCAAGGGCGGACCCGTCGGACTCCGACGGGTTCTGCGATTCGCAAGCGATGCCAATCCCAAGCCGGAGTACCCGAGAGTGGCCTCTCATGCATGTGGCGGACCTCCCGAATCTGGCCATTCGGAGCGCTCGGGAACAACCGCGCGTCCGATGGCGTATGATACAGAGCACGCGTAACGAGCCCTATGTTGGAAGTAACCGGCCTGCATAAGAAATACGGAGACCTGGTGGCAGTACAAGAAGTCTCCTTCGTAGCCCATCCTGGAGAGACAGTAGGACTGCTTGGGCCGAACGGTGCGGGCAAGACGACCACCGTCGCCATGATCGCCGGGCTGCTCAAGCCTGACCGGGGAGAAGTGCGGATCCAAGGCAATCCGGTATGTAGCGACACCGATCCCATCAAACGGAAGATGGGACTCGTTCCGCAGGACCTGGCGTTGCATCCGGAACTCTCGGCGATCGATAACCTGATGCTGTTCGGCTCGTTGTACAACCTCCGCGGCGCGCATTTAAGGCGCGAAATGGATGCTGTTCTGGAACTGGTAGGCCTCGCGGATCGCGCCAAGGACCGCGTGTCCAATTTCAGCGGCGGCATGATGCGCCGTCTCAATCTGGCGTCCGCGCTGATGCACGATCCGCAGATTCTGCTGCTCGACGAGCCCACCGTGGGGGTCGACCCGCAAAGCCGCAATGCGATCTTCACCAACCTGGAAGAGCTCAAGCGCCGCGGTAAGACGCTGGTCTACACCACGCACTACATGGAGGAGGCCGAGCGGCTGTGTGACCGGATCATCATTATCGATCACGGAAAAGTGATCGCCAATGACAGCCTGGAAGCCGTTCGCCGCCTGGTACCTGCCGTCAACCTGATGGAGGTAGAGATCGTGAATCCGGGTTTGGATGGGTGGTACATGGGACTGCGCAGCGTTGAGGGCGTCGAGACTGTCGAATCCAACGGAAACCAACTGCGCGTGGGAATGGGCAATCTGACGGAAACAGCTCCAGCGGTGCTGGATTGGCTTAAGGCCAACGGCCACACCTACACGCATCTGTCGACCCAGCGGGCCGACCTGGAGACGGTATTTCTGACGCTGACGGGAAGGAGCGTTCGAAACGCATGAGCTGGACAGCATACGAGGCGCTGGTGCGGCGCGATTTGAAGCTCTTTTTTCGCGATCGGCGAGCGGTGCTGATGAGCTTTGCCGCGCCCATCCTGATCGGGTCGTTTTTCGGATATCTGTTCGGCGGCGTCACCGGCAGCGGCGACACGGCGAAAATCCCGGTGGCCGTGATCGATCAGGATGGCAGCAGCATTAGCCGCCATCTGGTCGCAGGCATCGCGAGTGACAAGGCACTGGAACTGCGGCAGGTGACTCTGGACCAGGCCAACAGCGAGATCCGCGCCGGCAAACTCACCGTTGCCGCAGTCATCCCGAAGGACTTCGGCGACCATGCGGCCAAGGCCTTATTCCGTGCCACCGATAAGCCTGAAATCACTTTTATGTACGACCCCTCGCACGGCGCCGAACTGGCCATGGTGCGCGGAATGTTCACGCAACATGCCATGGAGGCAGTGAGCAGCGAGGCCATGGGCGGCAACTCCAAGCTGTTGGATGAGACCATGAAAGAGGTGCAGGGCGCAAACGGCATGAATCCAGCCGACCAGAAGTCGCTGGTCCAGTTGCTCGGCAGCGTGCAGCAATGGAACGCGCGCCTCAACGCGAATCCGCAGGCTTCCGGCGAGCCGCGGCCCGGGCTCAGCATGCCTTACACCGTGCGGGAAGAAGCGATCCTGGCTCACAAAGGGGCGCAGTACAACGCCTACGGGCACGCGTTCGGGGGTATGGGTGTGCAGTTCATCCTGATGATGGGGATGGATGCGGGGCTCGTGTTATTGCTGCAGCGCCAGGGAGGTATCTGGAAGCGCCTGCGCGCGGCTCCGATCTCGCGGGCGACGATTGTGGCCGCGCGAGTCACCAGCGCCATGATCGACGCGGTGGTGATCCAGTTCGTGATCTTCGGATTCGCCCGCGTGGTGTTTGGCGTGCGGGTGGAAGGCAGCATGTTGGGGTTTTTCCTGCTGGCGGTGGCCATCGGGCTGATGACGGGTGGATTCGGCATGTTGGTCGCAGGGCTCGGGAAGACTGTGGAGGCGACGCGCGGCCTGGCCATTCTGGCAACTCTGATGATGGTAATGCTGGGAGGCGCATGGGTGCCCGCATTTCTCTTTCCTCAATGGCTGCAGAAGGTGACGTTCGCGGTCCCGACCCGCTGGGCGGTCGACGGGCTCGATGGCATGACGTGGCGCGGTTTGGGATTCGATGCGGCAATCGCTCCGATCGCTGCTCTAATCGGCTTTGCCGTGCTCTTCACCGGTCTGGCAGTCTGGCGTTTCCGGTGGGATGGGTAAAGGCCCGCCAACGCTTCGAGGTGCGCTCCGGATGGTGGGAGAGCGCCTACGCCGCAGCCATTCTGACTTCTCGCTCCTCACTCCAAGGGCGAAGCTCCGATGCGGTGTGCGATGCCATAAGCAGGAAGCGACCCCATGCTCTCCAGCGTCTTCAAATTCATCAGCGCCAACGTTCCTTGCCGTGCATCCTTCTTAAGGCAATAATATACTTGACAAAATAGAGACGGCACCGTACTATTGACAGATGGCCGGTACTTCTGATCCGCAAACCCTGCAAGAAGCCATACTGTTCTTTGCCGATCCGGCGAACTGCCGCAACTACCTCGTTCCTCGCCGCTGGCCGAATGGCGTCGCCTGCCCGAAGTGTGGATCAAAGGATGTGCTGTTTCTGGAGAAGTACAACCGCTGGAATTGCCGCGCGAAGCATCCAGCTCCGCAGTTCACACTTAAGACCGGCACCATCATGGAGGATTCGCCGCTCGGACTGGACAAGTGGCTCACCGCCATGTGGCAGATTGTCAACTGCAAGAACGGCATCAGTTCTTACGAAGTCCACCGCGCATTGGGCATCACGCAGAAGACGGCTTGGTTTCTGGACCATCGTATTCGTCTCGCGCTCACGATGGGCACGTTCAATAAATTCTCCGGACAGATCGACGCGGACGAGACGTACATCGGAGGTAAGGCGTGCAACATACATGCCTCGAAAAAAGCCGTCAAAATCACTGGAACCGGAGGCAAGGGCGAAACTGCAGTGATCGGTATTTTGGAGCGTGGCGGCAAAGTTTACACCAAGGTTGTCCACAACGTCAAAAAAAAGTCTCTACAGTCTGAAATTCGCCAGCATGTACCCGCGGAGTCCGCGATCTTCACCGACGCGCTGAAATCGTACGAAGGTCTTTATGAGTTCCAACACGAAGTGGTCGATCACGCCGTGGAATACGTTTGCGGTGAAGTCCACACGAATGGGATGGAGAATTTCTGGAGCCTGCTCAAGCGTGGTCTGAGAGACACGTATGTCGCCGTCGAGCTTTTCCACCTGTTCCGATACCTGGATGAGCAGGGATTTCGGTACAACAATCGCAAGATGACCGACGCGGACCGGTTGGGTATTGCCATCCGACAGACGGTCGGCAAACGCATTACATTTCACCAACTAACGGGAAGGAGACCGCACAATGAGTGAAGCGCCAAGGGAGGGGCAAGAGGCCCCAAAAAATCGTCAAATAAAGCTGGTAAAGAAGATTGTTCCGTACGAGGAGAGCTCGCCAGAGACTGAACCGTTATTCGCGAATTACGTTCAAGTCGCTCAGGCTGCCGGAATCTACTATATTGACTTGGGCGTAGTTGCACTCGATGATATTTTGAAACCCTCCGACCAAGCAACATTTATGGTTCTGAGCCGTGTGGTTATGAGCCAGTACACCCTAACTCAACTCCGTGACTTGATCGTGGGTATACTAAATTCGAACAGCGGAGAGCACATCGATGTTGCACCGATCATCTCATAGGGCCAAGCGCTCGGCGAATCGTGCCGGTAAGGGGCGTCAACATCTACTATCGCGGATAGTTCCGAACGACTTCGCTGATAAGGTAGGGACGTATCCGATGAGGATAGCATTTACTGTTTCAAGCGAATCTCTTCCGATTCCGACAGGCACAGCTGCGAGGGAAGCGCGCGACTCTGGAGAAATGCGCGAGGAGTTCAATATGCTCGCGAATCAATGGAGGAATGACACGCGCCATCTCTCTCTGATTTCCAAAAAAGTCATGCACCAAGCCTATTTCAGGATTATGGGGATGGGGCCTGCGGTTGTTCCACTATTGCTCGAAGAACTACGAGACAGACCGGCCCACTGGTTCACGGCGCTCAAGGCTACTACTAACGTAGACCCTGCCCCTCAAGGGTCAAGCTCGTCAGAAGCTCGTCAAGCCTGGCTGGATTGGG
The DNA here is from genome assembly GCA_035295745.1 of Bryobacteraceae bacterium. Classification (GTDB taxonomy): domain Bacteria; phylum Acidobacteriota; class Terriglobia; order Bryobacterales; family Bryobacteraceae; genus JAIQFL01. The sequence continues at coordinate 167,273 of DATGIL010000022.1, forward strand.
GCAGGGGTAGAGGATTATTGAATTAGCGATGTCTCAATCTGAAATTGAGCGCGATTTCCCTGCTTTGGGTCAGGGTGATTACCAAATCAATAGCGCTCAAGATTTTAACTACAATTGCTTGGCGTTCGCCTTGGGTGACAGTTCGCAGTGGTGGGAGCCACCCCGGGGATTCGGCGGGTACTGGCCGGATGGATTTTCGCAAGACCTCAGCATTACAACGGTCATTTCCATTCTTGGTCTTCATGGCTTCAAGTTCGAACTCCCTTCGAGCCAAGTTCCGGTTGGTGAGGCCATAGCCATATATGCTATAGGCGATGAATGGACACACTTTGCCAAATTCTCAAACGGGCAGTGGGCCAGTAAGTTGGGCGATGGGCACGACATCGTTCATCACGCCCTGGATAGCCTAGAAGGCTCTCTATATGGCAAGGTGGTCAAGATTTTGACGAGAAGCGATGGAGCATTGAAATCGTGAAAATACTTCCGCCGCCCCGAGTTCCGGGTGACACAGAGGCAGAGCGCTTCGATAACGCCATACGCCGCATGTTCAATGTCTCGAAAGAAGATGTACTACGCGAGGAAGCACTGGCAAAGGCCGCGAAGCGAAAGAAGCGGGCGTCGAAGAAGCCGCATTGAGAGGGCTATCTCGGCGGACACCCGCATTTCACTATATACGTTTGTCCATGCGGATTCTGTGAATCCATTTCTCGGTGAAAAAGCTGTCCGCACGTCGTGCAGGTATCAAGGCCCGGGTTCCTGGGATCTCGGTCGCATGCCGGACACCGGGGATTGCCAGCGTCATGTTCTCGGCCACCTGGGATGATTTGCATGGGACTGATAGTACCGAACATCCTCTATTTTGGCAAGTATATTATTGTCCTTCTTAGCGCTCACGGTACGCTCCTATTGGTTCCCTATACATTATGACCGCGCTCATATTGGATGGCAATAGCTCAGCTCTCCTACGGGCAGCTTGATTGTATGTTCGGCCACGGCAACAGTACGGATTTCGCTTCTGCGTTTCCACACCCAGGATTGCGTCAAAACCCCCGCGCACCCAACGTTTCGTGGTCCAAATCTGCATTCGTTATCCACAATTTGTGGAGTTTTCAGACATGGAAGTATGGAATTTGGAGTGCAATGAAGCCGACGAACCCAGTGCGATCCCAGGAGGATGCACGTTATGGACAACGAGACGCTGACGATTACCGACAATAGGACCAACAAAACCTATACAATCCCGATTTACCGCGGTACGGTTCGGGCCATGGACCTGCGGCAGATCAAATCCGGCGCCGAAGACTTCGGCCTCATGACATACGACCCCGCATTCATGAATACGGCTTCCTGCACGAGCGCCATCACCTACCTGGATGGCGACAAGGGCATTCTACGGTATCGCGGGTATCCCATCGAGCAACTGGCCGAGCATTGCACCTTCCTGGAGGTGGCGTACTTACTGCTGGAAGGGGAACTGCCGACGCCGGATCAACTGGACTCCTGGAACGAGGAGATCATGCGCCACAGCATGATCCACGAGAACCTGAAGAAGTTCATCGATGGCTTCCATCACGATGCGCACCCCATGGGTGTTCTGATCAGCACGGTGGCGGCCCTTTCGACCTTCTATCCCGATGCGCGCAATATCGGTAACGCCAAATGCCGCCGCAAACAGATTGTCCGCCTGATCAGCAAGGTCCCCACTCTCGCCGCATACGCCTATCGGCATCGCCTGGGTCTTCCCTACGTCTACCCCGATCCTGAGCTTGGATACACAAAGAACTACATGAACATGCTGTGGAGGCGCACGGAGCCTAAGTATGCGGCCAACCCGGTGCTGGCACGCGCGCTGGAGGTTCTCTTCATCCTGCACGCCGACCACGAGCAGAATTGCAGCACCAGCGCGATGCGCGCGGTAGGCAGTTCCACCGCGGATCCTTTTGCGACTGCGGCGGCAGCCCTGGCCGCCCTCTCCGGCCCGCTCCATGGGGGCGCCAACGAAGAGGTACTGCGCATGTTGGACGAGATTGGATCGAAGGACCACGTCCCCGGCTTCGTCGAACAAGTGAAGGATGGCAAGCGCAAGTTGATGGGATTCGGCCACCGCGTCTATAAAAACTACGATCCGCGCGCCCGCATCATCAAGCAGGTTGCGGAAGAGGTGTTCGAGGTGACCGGCCGCAATCCGAAGATCGACATCGCGCTCGAACTGGAGCGGATCGCGCTCTCGGACGAGTACTTCATTAAGCGCAAGCTCTACCCCAACGTGGACTTCTATTCGGGCATCATCTATCAGGCCATGGGGTTCAAGCCGGAACAATTCACGGTGCTTTTCGGCATCCCACGCACCGTCGGCTGGCTTGCTCAATGGCAGGAGATGCTGCTGGACCCGGAGCGGAAGATCGCCCGCCCGCGCCAGATCTACACCGGCGAAGAACAGCGGGACTTCATACCGCGGACACTCCGTGGAATCCACGAGCACGAAATCGAATTCGCATAGACGGAAGGGGCCGCAGAGACCGCAAGGCTGTGAGGGGCATCCTCCCCCACAGTCTTGCTCCGAAGGGACACACGCCTACAGTTGGATGATGCCGCGACGAGCGGCGATCGCCACGGACTGCGTGCGATCGTTAGCGCGCAGTTTTCCCATGATGTTTTTGATGTGGACCTTGACGGTCTCCTCGGCGATGAACAGCGTTTGGGCAATGTCGCGATTCCGGCTGCCTGTAGCGACGTGGCGCAGAACTTCCACCTCCCGTGCGCTGAGATTCTCCTCGCCCAGATGCTCCGCCAGTCCGGCAGCGATCTCGGGAGGCACACTCTTCTTGCCGGCATGAACCTGGCGAATCGTCTCCAGCATTTGCGTGGCGGGCATGCTCTTCAGCAGGTACCCGCGAGCTCCAGCCTTCAGGGCACGCTGCACCTCGACATCCCGCTCAAAGGTCGTTAAAACAATGATCCGCGCGTCGGCAAATTCGGACCGGATCGCGATCAGGACGTCGAGACCCCCCAAGTCCGGGAGACGAAGATCCATCAGGGTGACGTCCGGTCTCAGCGACCGATAGATTTCGATTGCTTCTCTGCCGTTTGACGCCACTCCAGCCATCAACATGTCGGTTTGGCAATTGAGGATTGCACCGATGCCCGCTTGAAATAACGGGTGGTCGTCGACGCTCAAGACTCGAATTGGATCGGCAGTGGAACCTCGCTGCTCAATCGCGCCGTTTGCGATCATGCTCGTGACTCCTTTAGCTCAGGCCGATTGTGGAACGAATTCGGGTCCGAGAGAAACCCCAAAGGGAGCGAAGTGTGGACTAATTCGACACTGCCAGTGACTCTTTTGGAGGGGGAAGAGTTCCTCGAAAGTGTTATCGGGCGTGTCAGCTGTGAAAGTTCACACGTTTCCAGCCAAAAAGCTTGGCGTCCACCGACCATGCGCCGGGACCAAGCAGAGCCAGGGCTCCACCGATGGCTCCCAAGAGGACATTCGTCCAGGGGTCTCCGGGCTGTGAAAGGGCGCTCCAAATCTCGATCAGCGCCACCATCGCCCCCGAAACAGGGGTCCACAGACCCGCTATCAGGAGGGTGCCGCTGCCAGTGCCGAGAATCACTGGAATCAGTGGCGGGGCCGGCGCCTCGGCTCGCAGCCTCGCAATTGCGGGGGCAATGAGCGCAACACCCGCAACTACGCGCAGCAGCAGCAGGCCGACACCGGGCGCCCCGGGCGCAAATGTAGAAAAGAGGCGTCGCAAGAATATCCCTTCTCCAGAATCCCGGATTCAGGGAAACCCACCAAGCCTCAAACGAGTGCGGTAGTTTACTCTTTTCAGTCGCTATCGTCACATCGCTTGCTGACGCGCGCGGCTCGCAAGCGCAAGTATTCGCGTGCTTACGAGCCGCGACCGTAAGGGAGCGTTGCCACCACGCCGCTAAAGCAGTCAAGATCGCTTGCTCACGCGCGCGGCTCGTAAGCACACCTATTGCGCTAACGTATTTGGGTGGGTTACGAGCCACAACCGTGAGACTGAGGGAGTCTAAGTTTCGATGATCCCGCGTTTTAAACCGATCATCGCGGCGTGGGTCCGGTCGTTCGCGCCTAATTTCGCAAGGATATTCTTCACGCGCCCTTTGACAGTTTCTTCCGTGATCGAGAGCTGCGCGGCAATCTGCTTGTTGGCGTTCCCCGTCGCGATCAGCCGCAATACCTCGACTTCGGCCGGCGTGAGCGTCTCATCCGTGGCGTGCTCGGCAAGCTCGTAGGAGGCCTCGGCGGAAAGCGTCTTCTTCCCCGCGTGGACGGCGCGGATGGTGTCGAGAAGTTCCTTATCCAGCAAGTTCTTCAGAAGGTATGCCCGGGCTCCGATCTTCATGGCGCGCAGGATCTGTACGTCGCCGGTGTAGGTGGTCAGCATGATGATCCTCGCTTCCGGAAATTCGCCCCGAATCGCAATCAGCGCATCCAGGCCGTTCATCTCGGGCATCTGCAAGTCCATCAGGGTGATGTCGGGGCGGTGCGCCCGGAATTGCTGGATCGCTTCTTGTCCGTTCGAGGCTTCTGCCACTAAGCACATGTCCGGCTGGGTTGCCAGCAGAGCGGCAATCCCATTGCGGAACAGGGGGTGGTCATCCACCGTTAGAATCCGTATTGAATCGCGACCCTCGCTCATCGTTTCATCAAATTTCCTTTCCCGAAGGGATATGCTGGCCGGACGTCCTCGCGTAGGCGATTCCTGCGGGAATGGTCAGCTCTATCTCGGTTCCGGCGTCCAGTTGGCTCCAGACAGCCAGTTTACTCCCCACCAGCTTGGCACGTTCGTACATCCCTGGCAGGCCGTGATGTCCGGCGCGTCCGCCCTTTTCCAGGACCTGTCGATCGATCCCCTTTCCATCGTCCCGCACTCGCAACCGAAACTGCCGCTTGTCGTAGTGAATGTCCACTTCGATTCGTTTGGCCGCGGCGTGCCGAAAGGCATTACGCAATGCCTCCCCGGCGATCCGATAGACTTCGTCCCGGAGGATCGGAGCGAGCCTCCGGGGTGTGCCTTCTTCGTGTACGCGAAAATCGGGAGATGGCCGCTCGCCATCAGCCGCGGAAAGTCCCTCGCCGAGCGTGCTGATCGCGCGGGCAAGGTCTTCGGTAGCCACCGCGGAGGAGCGCAATCCCTGCACCGCATCGCGGCCCTCCGCGATCGCCTGCCGTGCCTCTTCAATCGCCGACTCCAGCAGCCTGCGCGCGTCTGACGGGCGGTCCGGCAGCATGAACGTCACCGCGTGAAACTTCAGCAACACCCCCTGGAAACTCTGCAGTAGTGTGTCGTGCAATTCCCGCCCGATTCGGGTGCGTTCGCTGACCCTCTCTTCCAGTCGAAGTTCCCAGAGGCGTCGCGCAATAGCCCACCCAAAGAATGCGGCGACGAAGACCGTGGAGATTGCGGTGGCCGGTACGATCAGAAGAACCCGTCGCTGCACTTCCTGCATGTGTGCGATAGTGCGCGGCAACTCTTCATCCAGGTCGCGATCGATGCTCGTAACCAGGGTGGAAGTGCCGCCTTCGATGATCTTCATTTCGTTGTCGACGCGAAGACGCACCGCATCCCAGTCTCCCGATCCAGCCAAATCGAGGAGGTCCAGGAGTTGTGCCGGCATGCTGGTCTCAATCGCGTCCAGAGCTGTTGTAAATGCCGGATCTACTCTGACGTCGGGCGGCAGGTAGGCGAGCGTATTCCTGGTTTGCCGTGTCTGTTCCAGGAGGGCGGCGCGTAGAGGCTGGGCCTCTATTAACAGGCGGTGCAGATCCTTGGCCTGGGTGAGTTCGTTCAGCCGCTGATGAAAGGACAAGAGACTCTCCTGAAGCCGCAGAACCGCGATCAACTGGTGACTGACGCCGGTAACGCGATCGGTTTGGGTCCGAGCGCGCTCAAACTGCAGAATCAGGAGTCCGTTTCCGCCCAGAATCAGGGCGATCAACACGGCCAATGTCAGCGCCAGACGCCGGTCACTTGCGAGGTAGTTGCCGTCCAGTGACTTCATTCCGGGGGGCCGGCGCGGAAACCGGTCAGTTCGATCAATTGCTTTTCCAACTCCGCCGCTGCCTGCGGCGCGGCCTTCTGTCCAGTGAGAACTGAGTGCACAGCGTCGATGTACGCCGCCGAAACTGGCTTGTAAGCGCTGGCCGCCTCCACGGAAGGCCGCGAGAGAATCCGTGCCTGCTGAGCCGAACCCGACGGAGCAGCGGAGGGTTCCGAAACCAATGGCGGACCCGAGAATTCCACTCGCCTGGCGCCTCCGAAATCGCCATCCCTTTCACTCGCCTGCATCAGCGCGTGAAGCTGGAAACGAAGCAACGCGATGGCTTCCTGTCGATGCGCCGTATGCGCTGAGATGGCCGTGCCGGTGCCTCCTAAAGCTCCTACCGATCCCCTGGCTCCCCCTGGCAGCCTCGCAAAACCACTGGGCACTACCGACGGCTTGTTTCGCCAGCCCATCCGCCGCGTTTGCCCGGTTTTGGTCATCGGGGCAAGGAACCACAGGCGATTGAAGGCGGCCTTGCCCGAGTCAAATAAGAGCATGGAATCGAGCTCACGGTATCCCACCACGCTCGGTGGAGAGATTCGCCCAATCCAACCCTTGGCGCGCTGCCAGGCGCGAATCGCCGCCGGATTGTTCACGCTGATGGTTCGGTCCTGCTCGATGATGCGCCCACCTCCCTCGGCGGCCTGCCATTCCAATGCATTGCAAGTCAGCGCTTCCCCGGCTGCTCCCTGCCAGACATAACCCCAGAAATCCTTCATGCCTTTGGCGCGCTCGCCCGCCTGGATCCGTGCCGCCATGCTCTCCAATTCGCCCCACGTCAGGGGCGGATGATCATAGCCATATTCGCGCAGCAGGTCCGTCCGATACTCCAAAGCTCCGATGGGGACGTTGAAAGGAATCGCTACGAGTTTGCCGTTCACGGTGTAACTGGGCAGCAATTGCGGCTCGAGCATCTGGATTTCGGACCCCAGATAAGGCTTCAGATCGATCAAATCAGGTTCGAGGATCGGAGACCAGATCAAATCGATATTCAAGAGATCGGCGCCGGAGCTGTCCGCCAGGAGCTTGCGAGCGAGATCCACGTAGTTACGGGTGTACTCCGGAATCGGGATATTGCGGACGCGAACTCCGGATTCTTGCGTGAATCGCTGCAGGAGTGCCGTTTCTTCGGGCCGGTCTTCGTTGAAGGAGTAGGTATAACGCAGGGTCACCGGTTCTCGCGGAGCCTGGCTGCAGCCCAGCGCGATCGCCAGCAGAAAAACAGCCAACGCCCTTGCATTTCCTTTCGGAATTCTCCGGGCGCGCGCGACTCGGAGACTATTGGCGTTACGTTCCATCAGAGCATCCCGATCTCCGAAATCTGGTTGGATTCTGGTTCAATCCATTCTATCCATTTCGGCTCGCTTTCGACCCGTAAACGCCGCGATCAAAGACGGCAGTTTTTGGAGCTTGCCCCTGGCAATCGCGTTGTGGAATCCTGGCGATGACACCCTTGCAATGATCGCGAAGGATTACAAAAATGACAGGCAGTCCCGAAATGCTGAAACAAGTTCCACTGTTTGCTCTGCTGGACGATGAGGAGATCGCAGTGCTGGCCGCGCAAGTAGAAGTGAAAACATTTGCCGCACGCCAGCGTATATACAAAACCGGTGAGCCCGGCAATCAAGGATACGTGATCATTTCGGGATCGGTAGTGGTCAGCACGATCGATGAGGACAACCAGGACGTGATTGTTGACCAGCCGGGCCCCGGTGAATTTTTCGGGTTCGCGTCGATGCTCGGCCAGAGTCCACACCGCACGGATGCGGTCTGCGCAGAGGAGGCGGTTTGCATAGAGATCGACCGCAACGACATCTTCGCACTGCTCCAGCACAAGCCGCACGCAGGGATGGACTTGCTGGCGACCCTCGGGCACCAGATCCATGCCGCCCAGGATCTGGTCCGGCGGCGGGCGATGCGGAATGCCAACGAGATCATCGAGCAGGAGTCCACGCGAGGTGAGCGAATCGCCGATGCCGTCGCACGTTTCGGCGGATCGTGGTCGTTCATCATCTCCTTCCTGATCGTTCTGGTCGTGTACTCGTCGATCAACATCATTTTGGGGAAGCAGGCATGGGATCCGTATCCCTTCATTCTGTTGAATCTCTTCCTATCGATGCTGGCTGCGCTGCAGGCGCCGGTCATCATGATGAGCCAGAATCGGCAGGACGAAAAGGACCGCCTGCGCGGTGAACTGGACTATGATGTCAATCGACGAGCCGAATCCGAGATTCAGAGCCTGGCGCGAAAGCTGAATGTAGTGAACGACAAGATCGCGGACATTGAAGAATTCCTGCGCGATCGTCTTCCTGGCTCGCCGGAAGTATCGAACGGACGGAGTTGAGGCCCCTCATGCCCACCGATCACGAACCGCTCATCGTCAACGCCGTCGGTCACCTCGCGGGCGCGATCGTGTTCGGGATTTTTCTGGCGCTTGCGCTCCGGCGCGGCGCCGGGCGGCGGCTGGTAGAAAACTGGCTGTCGGTGGTTGCGGCGGGGCTGGCCTGGTTGTGGAATGCGGGATCGTTCGCGATGCTGACGCTTCCGCCTGGTTCTGCATTGTGGGCAGTCGGAGCGGTCAGTTTCTCCAGCTTGAGCCTCCTGCCCGCTGTGCTTCTGCATAAATCTCTCAATGGCCGGTTTCGGCCGATCGCCGCGCTCGCCTATCTGTTGAGTGCGATTGCCACGGCGATGCACCTTTACGAAGCGCATTTTTCAGGGATACCTCTGCATAAGTGGGCGCTGGGCATCATTACCATTGGATTCGGGATCCTGACGGTGATAACCGCAGCGGCAATCCTGTTCTCTGGCCGGGAGTCGACGCGTTCAAGAACATCGCAGGTGCTGGCTTCGATGTGCCTGCTGCTTTTCGCCGTGACCTTCTCGCATTTCGGAGCCGGGCATCCTCCTAAACCATGGTCGATCGAACTGGTAGTTCACCATGCCGGCATTCCGATCGCGCTTTGGATCCTGCTGCAGGACTACCGGTTTCTATTCGTGGACGCGTTCGCCCGTTTTCTGGCGAATGTGATGCTCGCGGCGTTGTTGGGGTTTGCGGGCTTGCGTCTGGCTGCGCGCCTGACTCCGGGGAGCGGCTGGGCCCATCCTCTGCGGGAGACGCTTCCGGTGGTCGGGGTTTGCGCGTTGCTGATCCTCTTCGCACATCTGCGAGGACTGGTGCAGAAGTGGCTCACGATGGTGGTCTTCCGGCAGGGCGACATCGGCGAAACGGTGCGGCAGCTTCGTTCGCAGACGATGCAGCTTCGGAGCGAAGCTGCGTATCTTCCCTGGGCGGCGGAGAGGCTCGCGGCATTTGCAGGCGCCGACCGGTTCGATCTGATCGAACTCCCGGAGAAGGTGCCGATGACTGCGGAGCCCGCTTCAATCACTCGTGATCCGCGATGGAATTGGGCCGAGACCGTCATTCCCATCCGCTTCTCGCAAGGCGACGCGCGGCAGCTTCTGCTGGGGCGGAGGCGCGGCGGACGCCGGTATCTGAGCGAAGACATTCGGGCGCTCCATCTTCTGGCTGCGACGGTTGGAGAGGAGGTCGATCGATTCCGGATCGCGGAAATGCAGCGGCTGGTCTCAGAAGCCGAATTGCGGGCGCTGCGCGCACAGATTAACCCGCACTTCCTTTTCAATGCGCTCAACACGATTTACGGAATCATTCCCCGAGAGGCTGCGGGCGCCCGCCGAACTGTATTGAATCTGGCTGATATCTTCCGATATTGTCTGCAGACCGATAAGATTCTGATTCCACTCTCGGAAGAGCTGAAGATCATCCGCTCATACCTCGACATCGAGCGCCTGCGATTGGGGCCACGCCTGCGAATTTCGATTGAGGTGGATCCGGAGGCCGAGCGCACGTTGATTCCGATCCTCTCGATCCAGCCTCTGGTCGAGAATGCCATCAAGCATGGCGTGTCCATCAGCCCAGACGAAGGTTGGCTCAGAATCAGCGCCAAACTGGACGGCCGTCAGCTCGTGGTGCTGGTGGAAGACTCGGGTCCGGGAAGCGGCGGCGAAGCGCTGCCATCGCGTGGTGCGGGAGTCGGACTGGCGAACGTGACCCGTCGCCTGCAATTATGCTTCGGTCCGGAAGCGGGGGTGGAGATTCAGCACGGCGCGTTTGGTACGAAGGTGCATCTGCTCGTGCCTCTGCCGGAAGCAACCGTCGCCGCACATCCATGATGGCATTCCGCTGGCGGTGGAATTGCGCCCGCTCACGGCGGGCATCCCGCCCGTCTGCAATTTTCCGGGTGCCAGCGGGCTAAGCTTAGAGTATTCCTACAAGATGGGCTCAGGTGTCCTGAAGGCTCTGATTGTCGATGACGAACCGGTTGCCCGCCGCATCCTGCGCGACGAACTGGAACTCCTCCCCGAAGTCTTGATCGTAGGCGAAGCTTGCGATGGGCGCGAGGCCCTGCAGTGCATTGCGAAACTGCGCCCGGACGTGGTCTTTCTCGACCTGCAGATGCCGGCGATGAGCGGATTTGAGGTGGTCCGCAACCTCGGCGCGCCTCCCCTGCCCGTGATTGTGATCGTCACGGCATTCGACCAGCACGCCATCGAGGCATTCGAAGCGGGAGCGATCGATTATCTGCTCAAGCCTGTCAGCGAGGCCCGGCTGCGCATGTCCGTGGAACGGGCCAGGGCATTGCAGGGCAAACCGATCGAGGTGGCCAGCCAGTTGGACAAAATTGCCGCCGCCGCGGCGAGTTCGCGCTCTCCGAAAGGGCGCAAAGTGGTGGGTCGCATAGGCGAGGATTATTATTTGCTGGATCCCGATGAGGTGCTGGCGTTTCAGGCCGAACGGGAATTGGTCTGGATCGTCACGTCGAAGCAACGGATGCTGGCCACGCAGAGTCTGCGGATGATCGAAGAGCGGTTGAATGAACCGCACTTCCAGCGAGTCCATCGGAATTCGATTGTGAATGTGAACCACATCCGCAAGATGAGCGCCCTCAGCAGCCAGCGGTGGCTGATCACGCTCAGCAACTCTCTGCAGTTGGTGGTGAGCAAGCGCCAGGCACACAATATTCGTAGCATTCTGCACTGGTAAGTAAATCGCCCTCACTGAGACTTGGTGGATGCGCGAAAAGCGTCGACAGGAGTGTCGACGCGGCAAACAGGAGTGGTCTTGGGCTGCTTCGCCGCCATGGATTCCGATGAAAGCGGCGGCTTCGCCAGGCATATAGGCTCGGCCACGGCGACACGCCGCGAACCCCCAACCCCTAACCCCTGTTTTCAAGGGTGTTTGCGCCACGACGCAACGTTTCAGGCCGAGGCCGACGGATCAGTAGTGCGGGGATAAGCAGGACGCCATCGGACATGTCTACGGCGCGAAAAGCGTCGACAAGAGTGTCGACGCGGCAAACAGAGTGTTTGCGCCACGGCTCCACGGCTGCCCGCCTGTGGCCGTTTCCAGCCCGCTCCTGGCCTTTCGAAACCCGCCGGTCAGAATCATCTAGGGATCCCGCTGCCGCGCTCCGATACTGATGCGTATGAAGAGAGTTCTCGCACGGTACACTCTCGGTTTGTTCTGGCTCGGATGCCTGCATCCGGCAAGCGGCCAGTCTTTAGGAAATGCCGGCACGATCGAGGGGACAGTGGTCGATCCGTCAGGCGCCGCCGTCGTAAGCGCCTCCGTCACGCTTCGCAACCAGGTCAGCGGTTATTCGCAATCCACCACAACTGCGTCGAACGGGAGCTTTCGTTTGACGAACATTCCGCCGAACCCCTACCACCTGGAAGTCAAGGCGCCCGGATTCAACGCCTTTTCCTCTGACGTGTCGATCCGCAACGCCATACCGGTGGAGATCAGGGCGTCGCTGGATCTGGCGGGTTCGAAGACGACCCTGACGGTTGAAGCGGCAGGCGCCGACATGATCGAAGTGGATCCCTCGGCTCACGTGGACGCCGATCGAAATCTCATCATGAAGCTGCCCACCGTGGACCCTGGTGCGGGCTTGAGCCAGGCGATTGTGTATAGCACCGGCGGCGTGGCTGCCGACGGTAACGGCTTCTTCCACCCGCTGGGCGATCACGCGCAGGTGAGCTTTGTGATCGATGGGCAGCCGATCAGCGATCAGCAGAGCAAGGTCTTCTCGACGCAACTTCCCTCCAGCGCCGTGCAGAGCATGGAACTCGTCACCGGCACTCCGCAAGCGGAGTTCGGCGACAAGACCAGCCTGGTGGCGAACATCACTACGCGAAGCGGCCTTGGGGCGCCTCGGACATTTGGGAATGTGGACGCGACTTATGGTTCGTTCGGCACTACTGGAGGGTCCGCGGGTTTGGGCTTCGGGAATGCCCGTGCCGGGAACTTCCTGGCAGTGGATGGAACACGCAGCGGCCGCTTTCTGGATACGCCTGAATTCACAGCTTTTCACGATATCGGCAACAACCAGACGGTCTTCGATCGTCTCGACTTCCAGCCCGACGCTAAGGATGCCTTCCACCTGAATCTGTTCGTCGCCCGCAACTGGATTCAGATTCCCAACTCTTACGATCAGCTCTCGCAAGATCAGCGCCAGCGAGTGCTGACCTGGAGTTTCGCTCCCGGCTATCAGCGCACCATCAACGCCCACACGCTGTTCTCCGTCAACCCGTATGTCCGCAAGGACGAGTTCTTCTATTACGGCAGCCGGGATCCCTTCGCCGATACGCCAGCCACTCAAAACCAGGCCCGCCAACTGATGAACTGGGGAGTGAAAAGCGACCTGTCCGTCACCGAAGGCAAACACAGCCTGAAGTTCGGAATCGACCTGAAACAGACGCGGCTTGCGGAGAATTTCGGATTCGGTATTACCGATGACAGCTTCAATCCCGTTTGCGTGGATGCCGGCGGGAATGCCGCCGGTCCGGACACGCTGTTGAATCCGGCAGGTTGTGGCGTGCTTGCGCTGACGCCGAACCCCGCCTTCAATCCCGGGCTGCTCCCCTTCGATCTGACTCGCGGAGGCTCCCTGCTGGCCTTCCACGCGACGGGAAACGTCACGCAGGTTGCGTTCTACGCGCAGGACCAGATCTCGGCCGGCAATTTCGTCTTCACGCCGGGATTCCGCGTGGACCACTATGACGGCATCGGCACGACGAACAACATGGTGGAGCCGCGTCTCGGCATCGCCTACAACATCAAGAAGACCGGAACTGTGATCCGCGCGGCTTATGCGCGAACGATGGAGACGCCGTTTAACGAGAACCTCTTGCTTTCGAGCGCCACCGGCGCGGGCGGGCTCGATCAGAACGTCTTCGGATCGAGCGCCACACCGATTCAGCCGGGGCGGCGCAATCAGTTCAATGCCGGCTTCCAGCAAGCCTTAGGCAAGTATCTGCTGATCGACGCCGACTATTTCTGGAAATACACGCATGGCGCCTTCGATTTCAGCACCCTGCTCAACACCACCATCACCTTTCCGATTTCCTGGCACAATTCCAAACTCGACGGCGTGACCGGACGCCTGAGCACCACCAATCTGCACGGATTCCAGGCCTACTGGACCTTCGGCCACACCCGCGCCCGCTACTTCTTCCCGGAGACCGGCGGCCTGATCGCGCAAGGGACACCGCTGGATGGCAGTGTGTTCCGCATCGATCACGATCAGGCATTCCAGTCCACCTCGGTTTTTCGGTATCAGTACAAGAAGTTCGAATGGATCGCTTTCACCTGGCGCTTCGACAGCGGCCTGGTGGTGAGCGGCATTCCCGATGCGGATGCGGCTTTGGCGCTGACTCCCAATCAGCAGGCCACGCTCGGACTGTCGTGCGGAAGCAATGTTGCGACCTACAGCAATGGTGGTCTCAGTCCGGAAATCTGCGGCAGCTCTCCAGTGCTTTCCAAGCTACTTACCCTGCCGCAAGGTGGCCAGGAAAACGACGATCATAACCCGGACCGAGTGAAGTCGCGGAATGTCTTCAACGTGGGAGTCGGGACGGACAACCTTTTCCACACTGAAAAGAACACCCACATAACGGCTGCCGTGGAAGTCGCCAACCTGACGAATAAAGTGGCTCTTTACAACTTTCTATCGACATTTAGCGGCACCCACTTCCTGCAACCACGCACCGTGATGGTGCGGCTTGGCTTGTCGTTCTGAACCGGTCTTCCACAGATCTGTGGAAAAAGCTGTGAGAAAGGCCTGTTACAGCAGTATTAACTATTGTTATAAAGGGCACTTAGCTCGATTTGACCCATTCCGCAGCAAAGTGCCCTAATCCTATGATTCTGAAATAGTTAAGTGTCTGTTCGGAGTTCTCCGTTGTGCGTTTGGGCACAAACGAACGGCAACACCGCCGGAAACCTACTTTTCCACAATTCCGGTAAGTACTATTGTGATCCCCAGTACTACGCTCGCCGTAACACCAGCGCGGAGTTTTTGCTGCCGAAGGCGATACAGTTCGCCACGGCATGCTCGATCTGGAGTTTTCGCCCGGCACACGGGACGTAATCGAGATCGCACTCGGGGTCGGGCTCGTCGACGTTGATAGTGGGGGGAACGACGCCGTCGCGCATGGCCAGAAGCGTCGCCGCCACCCCCGCCGCACCACAGGCGCCTTGCGGGTGGCCGATCATGCTCTTCAGCGACGAGCCTGCCAGCTTGTAGGCGCTGCCATTGAAGGCCAGCTTGACGGCACGCGTCTCGATCCGGTCGTTCAATTCGGTCGAGGTGCCGTGGTAATGAATATATTGCACTTCCGAAGGCGGGATTCCGGCCTCGTCCAGCGCCAACCCAATCGCGCGCGCCGGCTCTTCGCCGCATTCTTCGAGGCGGACACGGTGATAAGCCTCGCAGGTGGAGCCGTAGCCCACGATTTCGCCGTAGACACGGGCGCCCCGCTCACGTGCGCTCTCTAATTCCTCCAGAATGAAGAACCACGAGCCTTCGGCGATCACGAACCCGTCGCGGTCGCGCGAGAAGGGCCGTGACGCGCGTTGCGGATCGTGATTCCAGCGCGTGCTCATGATGCGCATGAGTTGAAAGCCGCGCAGAATCAGGGGAGCGATCGGCGAGTCTACGCCACCCGCCACAATCGTCTTCACTACGCCTGCCTGAATCTGCCGGAAGGCATAGCCGAGCGCATCGGTGGACGAGGTGCATCCGGTGGAGATGATGTGGCTGAAGCCGCGCAATCCGAACCGCATCGAGACTTCGCTGGCCAGTGTGCCGATGGTGCTGGTAGGGACGGTGTAGACGCTGCACTGCTTCATATGGCCGCCATAGTAGAGCCGATACTGCTCTTCGGTAAAATCCTGGCTGCCGCCGCCCGATCCGACGATTACGCCGATGCCTCGCAATTCATCGCGGGACATTTCCTTGGGATGCAGTCCGGCATCTTCAAAGGCCTCGGCTACGCTGGCAGCGGCCAGAGGGACCGCGCGCGAGACGTGCGGGCGATCCTTGACCTCCACGTACAGCTTCTCGTCAAACTCCTCCGAGACTTCGCCTGCCACTTGCACGACGAAGTTTGAAGGATCGAAGCGCGTGATTCTTCTCACGCCGCTCTCGCCGTTTTTGGTCGCCTGCCAAAAGCGTTCCCTGCCGATTCCGTTCGGGCTGACCGCACCGATTCCAGTTATCACCACGCGACGCATTGATTTAGGTTTTGCCTTTAGTCCAATCGTCAGTATAGGCTGAATCATATGGAAGCTGCCACGGAAAGTCGGGGCACAATCCGGCTTTGGGCGGCATCGGCCGGTCTACAGGCTGGTCTGCTGGGCGTGTGCTGGATGCTGTTGTGGCTCGGAGTCAGCGATGTCTGGCAGCGGCGCAGCTTCTGGACGGCGGAGAATCTGATGGCCAGCGCCTTCTATGGCGACGCCGCGATTCGCAGCGGCTTCGCGGGCCGAACGCTCTCGGGGCTGGCGCTCTACTTCCTGATTTACAGCCTTCTGGGGGCTCTGCTGGGTTTTGCCCTCAGCGATCGGGTATCGCGTCTGCGTGTCTTCCTGGTAAGCCTGTTATTCGCCCTCACCTGGTATTATTTTTCGTTCCGGCTGCTCTGGAAGAGTGTTCTGCCCCTGGTGGCACTGCTGCACTCCGTGCAAACCACGTCCGTGGGGCACCTCATCTACGGAGCGGTTTTGGGCCGGTATCCGGTGTACCTGCCCCAGAAGCCTGCTTCCCAAGCCATGGAGGCTGCGGCCGGAATCGGAGGGGAACCGGCTGAAGCGTCTCCGGTGGAAGCTTCTCCCACACAAGAAGAAACCGAGGCACACAAACCGCAGGGATGACCGAACTATTCATCCGAGACGGATACGTGAAGATAGAGTCGGCATTCTCTCGCGAGCTGGCGGCCCAATGCCGTTCCATCCTGTGGCGGGACCTTGGCTGCGACGAGAACGATCCCGCAACGTGGACCCGGCCGGTGATCCGTCTTGGCGCTTATGGGCAGGAGCCTTTCGTTCAGGCCGCGAATACCCCCGTCCTGCATCACGCGTTTGACCAGTTGGTGGGCCGCGGGAGATGGCAGCCGCGGGTGAATCTCGGGACCTTTCCGATTCGGTTTCCCTCGCCCCGCGATCCGGGCGACGCGGGTTGGCACATCGACGCCAGCTACCCTGCGGAGAACGGAAATGCCAGCGATTATCTGGACTGGCGAGCCAACATCACGTCGAAGGGACGCGCCCTTCTCATGCTGTTTCTCTTCTCGGATGTGGGGGAACTGGATGCGCCGACCCGGATCCGGGTGGGCTCGCATCTGGATGTGGCGCGGAAGCTCGCTACGGCTGGAGAGAACGGGCTTTCACTGCGTGAGCTGGCGGCACTTGGCTTTCATGAGACCGAAGGCCTCCCAGAAGTGCAGGCGACCGGCGAGGCGGGCACGGTCTATCTCTGCCACCCCTTCCTGCTGCACGCCGCCCAGCCGCATCGAGGCACGCGCCCGCGGTTTCTGGCACAGCCTCCCCTGATGCCTGCGGAGCCGTTTCGCATCCATCGCGCGGACGGCGCGTACTCGCCAGTCGAGCAGGCGATCCGGATCGCTCTGGCGGACAGCACGGGTTCCGGATAGAATACTCCTGAGCAAAAGGAGGCGCCGTGAAGATCGCCTTGATTCCCCAGATCGCCACGCTCGGAATGGCGGTGGCGTTTCTGCCCGCTGTCGCCGCGCAGTCCAAGGCGGCGCCGGGTTTGGACTACGAGTTCTTCAAGACGCGAGTGCAGCCCTTATTCCTCGCCAAGCGCCCGGGACACGCGCGCTGCTATGTTTGCCATTCCACGGCGACGACGTTTCGTCTCGAGCGCCTCTCGCCGGGGGCGACTACGTGGGACGATGAGCAGTCACGCCGCAATTTCGAAGCCGCCAGGCGTCTCGTGGTGCCGGGCGACTGGCAGGCCAGCCGGCTCTTGACGCATCCGCTCGCTCCGGACGCCGGAGGCGATCCATTCCATTCGGGAGGAAAGCACTGGGACTCCCGCAGCAATCCCGAGTGGCAGGTCCTGGCCGATTGGGTGAACGGCCAGAAAGCGTCACGGTAGGACAGCGGTGATATTTCGCTTGGGCACCTGTCCCACCGGGATGCGCGCCAATTCCCTCATGCTCTTCACGTCGATGGCGGATACCGAGTTGGCGCCCGCATTCGAGACGTAGACTTTGCGGCTGTCGGGCGTGAAGGTCAGCCAATCCGGCGTGCGGCCGACAGGAACGTTGCCCAGGAGCTTCAGATCGGGCAGCGAGTAAATGTAGACTGCATTGTTCAGGCTGCTGTCCACCCACAGGGTCTTTCCGTCGGGGCTGACGCCGATTCCATGCGACGGAGTGGCATCGATATCCGGCTTCTTGCCGGTGGGGCCGGCGGGCAGATTCACGCGGGTTATTTCTTTGTGCGTGGCGAAATCGACTACGGCGAACCCATGCACGTTGGAAAGCTGGATGAACAGCCGGTGCGTCGAGCCGTCTGCATTTTTCTCGAACGCGATGGGGCGCACGCCCTGGTCGAAGGGCAATTCCCAGGCAACCTGGTTGGTGGCCGGATCGATGACCGTCAAAAGTTTACCGACTACCGAGCCCGCAACGACGAAGCGTCCGTCCGGCGTCACGTAGGTGTTGTGAACGCCATATTTCATCGGAATCGTCTTGACGCGTTCCAAAGAGGCGGTATCGATCACATCGACACCTCCGGGCGCCTGGATAATGGAGACGTAGACGCGGCGGCCATCGGGGCTCGCGGCGATGTTATTGGGACGGCCGCTCAGGCGGATGTTGCGGGTGACTTTGAGGGACTTGGCGTCCACCACGTCGAGGGTGCTTTCGGCTTCGTTGCTGATGTAGTAGCGGCTGCCGTCAGGCGCGGCTGCGGCTCCGTGGTTGACTTCGATGCCGGCAATCTCGCCGACTACCTTATCGGTGACAGGGTCGATGATGTGAACGCTATCGCCGGCGCTGTTGGTTTGAATGATGCGAATCGTGCTCGCCGCCATGGGCAGCGCAAGCAGGACCGCCAACCGCAAAAACCGCATACTCGGACCCTCCGTGCAATGGAGTTTATTGAGAATGGGCTCCAAAAGCAAGCCGGGCGGCCCCGTTTGGGACCGCCCGGCAGAAGTTTGCAATTTGCAGGAGATTACTGAGCCAGACGAAGCAGCGAGGACGCCACCGAGTCGAAGGCCGAGATGAGCTGGCTGGTGCTGTTGACCAGGTAGAACTTCCCGTTGGGCTCCGAGGAGACGTATGACGTGGACTGCGGCGTGTTGGCCAGACGGTTCAACAGGCCGGTGTCGGTGCCCGAGTTGCCGGAGTAGCCGATGGTGAAGATCTGGATCTGATTCATCGTGTTCTGAGTGCGAATCGCCTTACCGATCTTATCGGTGAGGTTCCACGATGCAGCCGCTATGTTGTAGCCCAAGTCTGGAGTTGAGGCATCGTACGATCCGGTATTGGGCTGCCAGGTATTGGTCCCGTCGAACATCACCGAGTTGGTGAAGTTCGTACCAGAGGTGGAATACCCGTAGAGGTCAAAATCCGGAACCTTGGCCAGATCATCGGTTGTGCAGTTGTCGTGCCGAAGGATGGGGTTGCTGCTATAAGTGGACAGGCAACCATATTTCGTTCCGTTGTTCGTGGGGTCGGTAGTGGTATTTCCCATGAACATACATCCACTTACGGAGGTCTGCGGACCTGGAGTCAAATCATTGGCTCCGTTGGTTCCCAGCCACCAGGTCAGATTCTGACTGGTATCGTATGCGGGCAGGCGAATCAATGCGGCAGTCAAATTTCCGCTTCCGCCCCATCCAGGGAAGCTGGTTCCGTTACCGGGAGGTCCGCCTGGCGACACCAGGTACCCCTTCATTTGGGTGCTGGCCGTGCTGGTTGCCGGGTTGTTCGTACATTTGGATTGGTTGGCCGCGTTGCCCACCGGTTTGAGCGAGTTGTGGTTGGGATCGTTGGCGTAGACCGCGATCGAGTCGGGCACGCCGTCCGTGAACAGCACAATCGTGTTTAGGGTGTTGTCGGTGCCATTAGCCGCCAGGTCGCGAGCATGCGCCTTCTGCAATTCGATGTATGCCAACGCCAGGGCTTCCGGAGTTCCCGTGCCGCCGCCTACGCTCATTGCCGTGAGCTGATCGAAAACCGGCCCGGTCATGGTCTGCGCATTGGTGGCGAAGTTTTTATCCGGACCGCCGGCGCTCGTAGGATCGTTGTTGTAGGGGCGAGTCTCCGGATACGCCACGAGAGCGCCGCCCGAGAAGACAATCAATCCCATTTCGTCGTATCCGGGAGTGAACTGCGACGCGAACCACTCCGCGCCAGCCTGCATGGTGGTGAACACATTGGCGTGGGTGACCGGGTCGGTGTTGTTCATCGATCCAGAACGGTCCAGCACCAGCTCCACGCGGGTGACACGGCGGGTAGCCACGGCGCTGGCGCTCACCAGCGATCCGGTTTGACCCAGCATGCGCGCGAATGTCAGAGGAAGATTCACCGTCGCGTAGATGCTGATGGTCTGCACACCGAGGTTGTTGGTGTACGAGATGTTCTTCTGGAGATTGTTGGTGCTCCAGAAGCCGGACGGAAAGTTAACATTTAAGAACTCACCCGCGATTTCAGTGGTGTTTGCGCTCGTGCCCAGCAACCGTCCCGAGCCCAGGGCGGCGCCATCCACGGCGGCGGACAGTTTCGACTGCACGATGTACAGGCGGGTGCCGTCGATCGCCAGTCCGATCAACGGAATCAGGAGGAGTGGGACCATCGACAGCAGGAGAATGATTGTGGCTCCGCGCCGGGGACGATTGCTTCGAGTAGTTAGACGCATATTGTTTCTAATTCCTCCCAACGTTTAAAAGAACGCGAACGAATAATTGGGAACCCCCGCGACGTACGGAGGCATCCTGAATCCGGTTGATGCCGCTTCGGCCAGGTACAGCCGCTGTCCGGATGGAAGACCTTGGGCCACGTTGTTTACCACCGAGTAGGGGTTGATACCGTTCGCACTGGAGAACTGGGCGACGGCGCCGGTCCTGGTGGCATATTGCGCGACCGAGATCTTGCCTTGGCTATCCAACGTCACGTTGTTGCTGATGTCGCTTCCGTTGGTGATCGGTGCCCCGTAATTACTGGTACGCAGACTGGTATTGCCGATCTCCAGCCGCTGAACGAAGACCCATTTGTTCAGGTTGGTGCAGGAGGAATTCGGGACCCCGTTGGTGGCAGCACCTCCGGCGACACAGGTGTTGGCATCCACGTAGGTAAGAGCGGAAAGAATCACTACCGCGTTTCCGCTACCTGACGTTTGCAGACCCAGACTAGTGCCGAGCGTGGCCAGCATGTTCTGATTGCCGGTCTGCGAGAAGTCCACGCCCCGGGCGAACATGTGCCCCGCATCCCGCGCGAGCTGGATGGTCTGCATGTTCTTGATCAGGTTGATCCCAAGGGCCCCCGTGCCGAGGATCAGCGGCACCAGCACCACCAGACTCAGGGCAAATTCAATTGTCGATACTCCGCGTAAGTTTCGGCGTTTCATAATACTCCTACGGCGCAGAGCCTATTGGCGGCGTGAGATACGTCGCCATGGGTTCAATGACATCCGCTGCGTAAACGGTCATGTTCATGGGGTTATTGTCCACTCCGCCTTTCCAGTTGAAGAAGCGGGGCATCAGGGGCACGAGTGGATAGTTTTCCACGGAAACCCGCATGATATTACCGGGGTTGTTACCCCAGGTTTGGTTGGAAACGTCGGAGGATGGATTGTTCGCATCGAAGTAATGGACTTTGATGTAGCCCAAGCCGGTAGATCCGTTTAACAAACCCACCGCATGCTGTTGAACCATCGACTTGACCGTGTCGGTCAAGGTAGTGGTTACCTGGGTACTCGTCAAAGTCACTCCGGTCCGGACCGCCATACGGACGGCCTGCTGCAACGTGGATTCGGCGTAAATCGCCCACGAAGTGTCTACCAGAACGACGATCATGATCATGAACGGCAGGAAGTTGAGTGTAAACTCCACCAACTGCGCGCCCTGCGAACGGCGGCGCCTGCGACTCGGCTTGGGGTTCGACCGCAAACCGTGCCGCCGCATGTACCGTGCCGGTCCCCCTGGCACCGGTTGAGTCTCGCGTTCGGCTAATGGACAAGCAACGGAGGCGACTGACTGGGTCGCTCGTTCCGCCGTATCAGGCACGTCGGGGCTCAGAGCGATATTCATGTCCCCATGTTACAGGAGACGTGTCGTAATTCGAATAGTTCCGAGACCCTCGTTACCTGATAACCGTCCTGTTAACCTTAGGGTATAGTTCCATTACCCTCCCGACTGCAGAATCCCCTCAACCTGAGTTATTATTGGGCGGGGGAATTATTACCCAAAAGTAACGTTGACCATTTCAGGTAGTCTCAGTGAGAATTGCCGTAATAGGTTATGACGACTGACATGGCGGTTTTCCTTACAGCGCTTCGGAGATATTTTTTGTGCGCTCGGGAGTGTGCCTGGGCCGCCAGTCTCGTGGCAGTTTCGTCATTTGCCGTTTGGATGCTGCGGGCCATTGTCGGGACGCCGGCAAGAACTGGCGGACTTTTGGCCGCACAGAATTACGGTCTCAACGTCCCGCTCCTGGATTTTGGGGGCTGCGTGCCGGACTTCCTCAAACCCGGCTGAACCCGGCGAGCCCCGGATATGGTCGAAGGTCGTGAGGCAAGACCAACGCTGAGGGTGTATCCTCTTTTAAAGAGCTCTCCGTTTACCTTATTAATCGTATTGTGCCCGGCCGGGGCTTCACGGAAGAACACTCCCTTACGGTCGTGGCTCGTGCACGGCTCGTATGCCTGTTCGCCCATCCGCACTCGCTGAAATCGCCGCGAGATTTCAGCCGAATGCCCTTCACGCCTCCCTAATCCTCACATTTCGAGCAAATCCGTGGCACAATGGCGTATTCGGGGTCAGAAAAAACCGTGGAGCCAGCGGTGTGGCCGTGGGAATTATCACCATTAGTTGCGTACAGTCCCCGAAGGTCGCTAAAATCATCGCGTTCGCACAATACCCCAGGAGGAAGCATGGCAGGAGTGGAGCAGAAGGTAAAGCAGATCATTGTCGAGCAACTCGGCGTCGATGAAAGCCAGGTCGACAGCAATGCGTCATTCGTAGACGATTTGGGCGCCGACTCGCTGGATATCGTGGAACTGGTCATGGCTTTCGAAGAAGCCTTTGAACTCGAGATCCCAGATGAGGATGCCGAGAAGATCACCACCGTCAAGGACGCCGTCGAATACATCGAGAACAAGACTTCCAAGAAGTAACCGCTTTTCTCACCAGGGAGATCGTTTTGTCGCGAAGAGTGGTAGTTACCGGTGTCGGCCTGCTGACGCCGCTTGGGATCGGGACTGAAACGTCCTGGCAAGCCATCCGTACCGGGAAGTGCGGGATCGGACCCATCACGCAGTTCGATGCGTCCGCTTTTTCGTGCCGGATCGCCGGCGAGGTGAAGGGCTTCGATCCATCCAATTACATCGAGAAGAAAGAAATCAAGAAGATGGGGCGATTCATCCAGTTCGCCATCGCGGCGGCGGAATTCGCCCTAAAGGACTCCGGTTTGAAGGTTTATCCGGAGAATGCGGAACAGGTTGGTGTTTATATCGGGAGCGGCATCGGCGGCTTCGAGGTGATCGAGCGCGAACATCAGACGCTCCTGGAATGCGGCCCCCGCCGCATTTCCCCGTTTTTTATTCCCGCGACCATTGTGAATCTGGCGTCCGGATACGTTTCCATCCGCAGCGGCGCCAAGGGGCCCAATTCCGCAACCGCTACGGCCTGCACTACCAGTGCCCATTCGATCGGCGATTCGTTCCGCTTGATCCAGCGGGGCGACGCCGACGCCATGATCTGTGGCGGGACCGAGGCTTGCATCACCCCCATGGGAATCGGGGGATTTGCCGCGATGCGCGCTTTGTCCACTCGCAACGAGGAGCCCGAACGCGCATCCCGACCTTGGGATCGCGATCGCGACGGCTTCGTGGTCGGCGAAGGCTCGGGAATGCTGGTGTTGGAGGAGTTGGAGTGCGCTCGTGCGCGGGGTGCCAAAATCCTGGCGGAACTGGTGGGATACGGCATGAGCGCTGACGCTTTCCATGTGACCGCGCCGCCACCGGATGGAGAAGGCGCTTTTCGTGTAATGCGCAATTCCATGCGCGACGCCAAGATTGAGCCCGAGGAGGTGGACTACATTAATGCGCACGGCACCTCCACCGAAGCGGGCGATAAGGCCGAGACCATGGCCATCAAACGAGCTTTCGGCGACCATGCGTATCGGTTGGCGGTCAGTTCCACCAAATCGATGACGGGACATCTGCTGGGTGGCGCCGGGGGACTCGAGGCCGGGATCACCGTGCTGGCGATCCGAGACCAGATTGCGCCTCCCACCATCAATCTGGAGAATCCCGACCCGGTTTGCGATCTTGACTACGTGCCGAATCAGGCGCGGCCGATGAATATCGACTACGCCTTGTCGAACAGTTTCGGGTTCGGTGGCACGAATGGCTCTTTGATCTTCAAGAAATACCAAGAGTAGAGGCGCGCCCCCTCGGGGACGCGTGGAATACAATCATGAAAATCGTTGTTGCTATCAAGCAAGTACCCGCTCGCGATTCGCAACTGCGAATTGCTTCCTCCGCCAAATGGATTGAGGAGGAAGACCTCGGCTACGAAATCAACGAACCGGATGCTTACGCCCTCGAGGAAGGCCTTCAGTTGAAGGAAAGGCACGGTGGCGAGGTGATCGCCCTGTGCGCCGGACCGGCACGGGCGGCCCAGACGATCCGTGAGGCGTTGGCAAAAGGCGCGGACCGCGCGATTCACATCGAGGAGGAGAACCTCGGCGCGTTTGACCCGCTTGCTGCCGCGAAATTGCTGGCGGCAGCGCTCAAGCCCGAGTCTCCAGACCTGATCCTGACTGGTCTCCAGTCGGACGACTACGGCTATGGGCAGACCGGAGTCATCCTCGCTGAGCTGTTGGGTCTGCCGCACGCCACCATCATCATGCAGGTGGAAAAGGAGGGTGCTGGCATCAAGGTAAAGCGCGAGCTGGAGGATGGCTGGTTTCAGCACGTCGAGATGCCTTTGCCGGCACTATTGACCATCCAATCCGGCATCAGCAAATTGCGGTACGCCACGCTGATGGGAATCAAGAAGGCAAAGTCCAAGGAGATCAAGCGGTTGACTGCGTCCGCTCTGGGTGTCAGCTCGGCCAACCCGAGTATTCAGTTGAGCCGGGTTTATCTTCCCGAGCGTAGCAAGCAGACGCAACTGTTTGAAGGAAGTCCCAAGGAAGCCGCCGCCAAACTGGTGGAAAAGTTGAAATTTGAGGTGCGGGTGATATGAGCATCCTGGCAGTTTTGGATCACAATGGGCAGACCTGGGGCCGTACGGCCTGGGAAACGCTCGCGGCCGCGCAGCAACTCGCACGGGAACTGAATACCACGGTATCCGCAGCTTTAGTGCGGACCGGCGGCAAGGCATTCGCCGAAGAACTGGCGCGAAAACAGCTCGAGAAGGTCTACCTCATCGACCACGAATTGCTGAAGGACTATACCCCGGATGGCTACACCATCGCCTTGCGGCAGTTGATTCAGCAGGTCAAACCTGCCCTGGTGCTGTTCGCGCACACATACCAGGTCCGCGATTATCTTCCTAAGCTGGCTACTTCGCTCGGCAGGGTTGCGGTGACGGATGTGGTCGCTCATCGCATCGATAACGGGCAAGTGGTGCTGGTGCGCCAGCTTTTTCAGGGCAAGGTCAATGTGGATGTGCGGTTCGTCGGCGACTCGCCGAATCTGGCATCCTTGCAGGCGGGATCGTATCGGGGCGATCAGGTTGCGGACGGTCAGGCCGCGGTTGAGGTCATTCAGCCTCAGCTCGCTGCCGCCGATCTGCGCACGCGGCCGCTCGACACGTTCCGCGAATCGCAGCGAGCGGTCGATCTTACGGCGGCGGAGATCATTGTCTCGGTGGGACGCGGGATTAAGGAATCGGACAACCTTCCGCTGGTGCAGAAGCTGGCCGATGTGCTGGGCGCCGAACTGGCGGCATCGCGGCCGATCTGCGACGCCGGCTGGCTCCCGATGGAGCGCCAGGTGGGCAGTTCCGGCCAGACGGTGGCGCCGAAGATGTACATGGCGGTCGGCATCTCCGGCGCGATTCAGCACCTGGTGGGCATGAAGGGCTCGCGAACGATCGTAGCGATCAATAAGGACCCCAACGCCCCGATCTTCGAAGTCGCAGACTATGGCATTGTGGGAGATTTGTTCCAGGTGGTGCCGGAACTGATCGAAGCGATCAAGAAGGCGAAGTAAGGCCACGGTATCCCACCGCAGGTAATCGACATTTGCGATTTGGATCAGAGGGGCTCTGAGCCTCACGCAGCCGTACAGCCCGTGTTAGGGTGATAAGGAACAGAAAACACTCCAACGAGGGTACACGGTTTGCGTCATTTCATCACGGCGGCGATTTTGTTGAGTTGCAGCGCGGCAGGTCTGCGTGCCCAGGGCAACTACGAAGTTCAGGTCTATGCTTCCGAACTGGTGGCTCCCAAGGCGACCATGGTTGAACTCCACAGCAATTTCACCGCGAGCGGAACCAAAGGGGTCGTGGATGGAGTCCTCCCCACCAATCACGCGGAGCACGAGACCGTCGAGATCACACACGGCTTCAACGAGTGGTTCGAGACCGGCTTCTACATCTTCACCAGCATTCAACCCGACGGCAGTTGGTATTACGTGGGTTCCCACATCCGTCCCCGATTTGCCGTGCCGGAGAAGTATCATTTGCCCGTCGGACTGAGCATCTCGAACGAAATCGGCTGGCAGCGCCCCAATTTCTCGCTGGACACGTGGACGTGGGAAATCCGCCCCATCGTCGACAAGAAGATCGATAAGTGGTATTTCGCCTTCAATCCGACATTTGACAAGTCGTTCCACGGCCCATCGAAGGCGAACGGCTACGAATTCTCGCCCAATATCAAGTTCAGCTATGACGTCACAAAGAAGGTGGCCATGGGCGTGGAATACTATGGGGCGTACGGCCCGGTAACCGGCTTCGACCCGCTGCGCGATCAGCAACAGCAGATCGTGCCCGCCGTCGATGTGGACTTCGGCAAGAACTGGGAATTCAATTTCGGAGTGGGCGTCGGCGTTACGCAGGCCACCGACCACCTGCTGATCAAGGCGATCCTGGGATACCGATTTAACGGCCACAACAATTGAGGCCCGCCGCCCCGTGGCGCAAACACTCTGTTTGCCGCGTCGACACTCATGTCGACGCTTTTCGGGGGTGCCGATCTGATGCGGTCTTCGAGGCTACGGGCAACCCGGCGCCTCTAGCTCGCCGCCTGCTTTCCGATGTCGAGCACGCTCTTGCGAGTTTCGACCCAGGCAGGAAAGACCTCGGGATTCTCGAGCCATACGAGCATCCACTGCACCATCTCTTCCTTGAGAACTTTCCTCTCGGGCGCCGTTCGCGGATTCTGCACCAGGAATTTCGCGCGATCTTTCGCACCGATCACCTGGCGGCGGCAGTACCGCGCCCGCTCGCGATTCCCTGCCGCCATCGCCTCCAAATAGACCTGCAGAAGCGCGCGGAGCGAGCCCTCCAGCCCTTCGAGCGTGTGCTGATCTACCCCGGCATAGGGCTGCTCGATGGGAACACCCGCGGCGCCGATCAATTCGCGCAAATAACTCTCCGACACCGGCCCGAGGCGCTCCACCAAATCGCGCCACACCGCTTCCGTCACGGCGGCGGGCTGTTCCACCGCCAGATAGTCGCGCAGGCGCTGCCGCACCGATTTAGCGGCGTTGGCCATGCCGATACCGCTCCGTCGCTGCCTGATGATCGGCCAGATTGCTCGAGAACTGGTGCCCACCCGATCCGTCCGCCCGCGCGACAAAATAAAGTTCGTCCGACCGCATCGGCGCCAGAACGGCGTGGATCGACTGGACACCCGGATTGGCAATCGGCCCTGGGGGCAATCCGGCGTGGCGATATGTGTTGTAGGGATCGTCGCTATCCAGATCCGAGCGATGAATCGTTCCGCGATACCGGTCGGCCAGCAACGCCGCGTAGATCGTGGTCGGGTCGCAATCCAGCTTCATTCCGATCTTCAGGCGATTCTCGAAAACCGCCGCGATGCGCGGGCGCTCATCCGCCAGCTTGCCTTCTTTCTCCACCAGCGAGGCCATCGTGACCGTCTCATGCACGTCGGCCGAAGTGGAAAGACCACGCCAAACCTCACGGAACCGCGCAGTCATCAACTGGCAAAGATGTTCCGGAGTGGTGTGGCGACCCAGGCGATACGTGCTGGGGAACAGGTAGCCTTCGAGCGTTGGCGCGTGCGGATCGAGGTCGTGGATGATCGCGGGATTGCGTGCCGCGGTCAAAAACTGGCTGGCGGTAAAGAGCCCGAGTTGCTCCACCGCCTGACCGATGTCGAACATGTTCTTTCCCTCAGGCACCACCAGCTCGAAATAAAAAGTGTCCCCGCGCGCAATCCGGTTATAGACCTCGCCAGAGCTGGCGGGACGATTGAACCGATACTCCCCTGCCTGCAGAACCTTCGATCCTCGCAGAGCCCGGGCCGCCATGAAATCCCAGCGGCTCCGCACCACACCCGCGTTGGCGAGCAGCGCCGCAATCCCTTTCGTCGAGGTGCCGCGCGGGATCTCGACAAAAATCTCCCCGGAAAATCCGCGATACGGGAGCGACAGACGCACTACCAGCAGTGCCGCCAGAATCAGGAGCACAACCAACACACCAATGAGTTTTTTCATCGCGAATCCAGATAGCTTTGCAGTAAGATCACCGCGGAAAGCCGATCTACCGCGGCGGCGCGCTTTTCAATGCTGATCCCGCTGGAGCGTAAGACGCGCCCCGCTTCTACACTGGTAAGCCTCTCATCCCAGAACGTGACCGGTAAGCCGAGCCGGCTCTCGATGGCGGATCCGAATTCGCGCACCCAGGCGGATTGCCGCCCCTCCTGGCCCCGCATGCCGATCGGATTCCCCATCAGCACGAACCCCACCTCACGCTCCCGGGCAAGTTGTTCCAGCGCCGCCAAGTCCGCGCGTTTGTTGGTTCGTACCAGGTTCGGCAAGCCCTGGGCGGTGATTCCCAAAGGATCGCTGATGGCGAGGCCAATTCGCTTTTTGCCGAGATCCAGGGCGAGGATACGCGAATTTGTGGGTGTCAACTCAATTTCATTATAGACATGGCCATGTTACAGTCGAGACAAGGTTGTCATTGCGCCGTGGCGCTCATCACCAAGCCTCTCACCAAAACCTCGACGGCGGTACAGGAAGCACGGCAGTTCGCACTGCCGGTGGTAGCCATGGGTGTGATCATCGCGGTCCTTTATTTCGGACGCGTCTTCTTCATCACATCCATTACTGCCATGACAATTGCGTTCATTCTGGAGCCCTTTGTGGCCCTGCTGATGCGCGCGCGCTTTCCGCGGAGCCTCGCCAGCTTCGTGGTATGCACCATCGCACTGCTGTTCCTATACGTCATCGGCATGGGCGCCTATTCGCAGTTCTCCGCGATGTATGAGGACCTTCCCAAGTACGGCCAGCGGATCGGAGACATAGTCGACGATATACGGCAGAAGGTCACTGGAATGGAGGACCGTACCTACCAACTGCTGGTCCCAGCAAGGCAGCGCCAGCAGGAGCAGGAGCGGCTCCGGCTACAGCAGGCCGACACGGCCCGGAAGAGAAACACCCGAAATCCGCAGCCGCCCCCACCACCGCCGCCCGCCTCTGCCCTTCCCGGGTCCATCCCGGAAGTGCGCATTCACGAGGAGAACACCCCCATCGGTGACTACATCTACGCGCGCCTCAGCTCTTTCTATCAGATTCTGCTCATGGCCTCGTTCGTGCCGTTTCTCGTGTACTTCATGCTGAGCTGGCGCGACCATATCAATCGCAGCTTCCTGCAGTTCTTCCACGGCGAGGACCGGCTGATTGCCGCCCGCAGTCTACAAGGCATCGCCGACATGGTGCGCGCCTTCGTGGTGGGCAATTTCCTTCTCGGACTGCTGCTGGCCGCCATCAGTTCCACCATATTCTGGGCGATCCATCTGCCGTTTCCGCTCTTGGTCGGCCCGTTGAGCGGATTCCTCAGCCTGGTTCCCTATGTCGGATTGCCGCTCGCGATGGTGCCGCCGCTGTTCTCGGCGTTGGGGGTGAACCAAGTTTCGACTTATGTGCTGGTGGTGGTGTTCGTGGCCCTGCTGCACCTGTTCGCCTTGAATTTGCTCTACCCGAAAATCGTTGGATCGCGCGTGCATCTCAATCCGCTGGTAGTGACCTTTTCGCTGATGCTGTGGGGTTTTCTGTGGGACGCCCCGGGCTTGCTGCTGGCGATTCCGCTCACCGCAGGAATCAAGGCGGTATGCGACAACGTCAAAGAGCTGCGCCCGATCGGCAAATTCCTGGGCGACTAAAAGCCCGTTTCCGATTGCACTACAATCAAAAGCAACCCGCGAGCTCGCGGTAAGGAGACCCAGGCATGCATGACCCCACCCGTACCAGCGACAACGGCCTTGGACGGCGCGGTTTTCTAAAAACCGGAGCCGCCGGCTTAGCGCTCAGCCAGGCCGTAAACCCCACTCCCGCCGCGGCCCGGCCCCTCACGGAAAAGCAGAAGCTGGATCGCATCGCGTCCAACACCTGGCCTATCCGTTATATCTTCAAAAGCCGTACGCGTTTTGGGGCGAACACGCGGACCAGCGAGCTCAAGCAGAAATATGGGGAAATCACCATGCTCGATTTTCCCAAGTTCACCAAAGACACCTTCCCCGGCGTGACGCACATGGACCTGTTTTCCGGCCTCTTCGGCGACGTCACCGACGACAAGATGTATGTCGATGTGCCGCTGCTGGTCGGTGCCGCCACGCGGGTCACACAGGAATTCGATCCCTCGAGCGAAGCCGGTAGGCGTTGGCTGGATAAATTAGCCAACACCATGGCGTCAACCGGAACCAAATGCCAGCACATCTCCAACAACGCTCCGCGCGACATCTGCGATCCTGACGTCGAGAAACGCAAAGCCGGCATCGCGGTGGCGAAGAAGTGGCTCGACGGCGCGGCCGTGCTCGGCGCCAAATCGATGCGCGTCAATAGCGGCGGTCCTCGCATTGCGCCGAGCGCGGTGGCCACGGCCGACTATCCCAAGGCCGATGAACTGGCGGGCCTGCTGTCGAACTGTATCGAGTCGTTCAAAGAGATGGCCGACTACGGGGGCAAGAAGGGCGTCAAAGTTACCCTCGAGAACCATTGGGGGCTGACGGCGAATCCGATCAACATCCGCATCATCGTGGACGAGGTACACTCGCCCTTTTGCGAGGCGTCCCCGGATTTCTGTAACTGGGAACATGAATACCTGATGTACAACGGCCTG
Organism: Bryobacteraceae bacterium; assembly: GCA_035295745.1. Taxonomy (GTDB): domain Bacteria; phylum Acidobacteriota; class Terriglobia; order Bryobacterales; family Bryobacteraceae; genus JAIQFL01. The sequence continues at coordinate 198,220 of DATGIL010000022.1, forward strand.
AAGGCCCTGGCGCCGTACGCCCACACCAATGTGCACGCCAAATACTGGAGCCGGTGGAAAGAGAACAATAACGTGGGCCGTTCCGTCAAGATCATGATGGACGCGGGCTTCGAAGGCACCTTCGCACTGGAGTACGAAGAGGGACCATGGGACGGCATTGAAGGGTCGAAGTATTTATATAAGGAAGTGCTGGCGGCGCTCTGAGAAACCGGCATGCCCGGGACCAATACGGAGCGGTCCCGGGCATACATTCGGTCATCCTTGAGACTAGCGGTAGTACCCGTACCGATAATGGTGGTAGCGGTAATAGTGATGCGGGTGATGTCGCACCACAATGACTACCCTATGCTCGGCCTTCGCAGGTGTTGGCTGCACCAGAGTCAAGGTTGAAGCGGCGAGCAGTGCTCCAACTGATAAAAGTTTTCGCAACATATCGCCTCCTGCACAGATAAGTTGCACCCGGTGCTCCAAAGGACGTTTCGTCACCTGAGCTCTGATCCCTGGGGATACGCGCAGAAGGCTTTCGCTTCACTGCGGAAGCCGCAACTTCCTCACTTCGACACCTTCCTCCAACCGGTATTGTCTCTTGCCATCTCACTCAATTGCCCGGAACCCGGGTGCCGAAAAATTTCAAGGAGTCATGAAGCAGTGCAGCGGGACGTAGTCTTTCCGGCGCCTGCGGAATCGGAATCAACCTTTCAATCGCAAAGGAAGCTGCCCCCGCCACTACTCCAGTGACTACCCCCTCGGTGCGGCCGACAAGGCCTGCGAGCGGCGCGGCGATCTGAACTACCTTGGCTGCATACCGCGCGGCGTTTGCCAGTCCCGATCCACGCACGATCGCTGTGTACTCCCCAAGCATCTTGAGCATCTTCTCTCGAGCATCGTGTGGATCCATCCCACCTGAGTACATCTGCTTCAGCCAGCCATGAAAATACTGGCGGGTCTCGCACAAGTCTTGGCGTGAGGCCAGCCGCGCCGCATCCCGAAGCAACTCGGCGTCACTCTTCTCCGAGTCCGGCACGAAAAAGTCCCATCCAAAGAGAGCGTAGGGAGACGGCCCCGCCATTCCAGTCCCATCCTTATCTTCCCGAACACCCAGATCCGCCTTGAGTTCCCCATATGAGCCATAAGCGATCACCGGCTCCACGTCCACGCCCGGAGTCCTGACTCGGTTGACGAGCTTGCGTACCACCTCGTTGTTCAGTTGATTCGCCACATACAATGCAAGCACGCCGGTAGTCGCCAGGTATGCGGCCTCTTCCGGTTGGTTCGTCCTGGCGTATTCCACCTGATCTTGGATCGATTCCGTCAGTTCGGATCGGCCACATTCCAACTCCTGTTTCCCGTAAAGTTTCGCCCCATGCTCCTGTGCCCGGCCGTCCCACGGCAGTTCGACCGCGAGTTCGAACTCACCCAATATGTCAAGTAGGTCGCGCTGCGCTTTCGGGTCCCAATGATTTCGGCGCCAGCGCGACACCTCGTCCTCTTGCTGTGCCTCCGGCGGACCTCCCGCCGACAATTCCTTCTCCGTCGCGGGTCTGGGAATCACGAGTTTGTCGTACAGAAGCACTTCTGCCACAAACGGCCGCGCTCTGAGATGATCCTTAACCGAGAAGGTCCCCCACTGCTGAAGTCTCATCGTTCCTCCTCGCGCTCTTCGGGCGCCCTAACGAATTCTACTCGAAAATGACGAAACGAACTCCCCCCGCCCACCGCTTTCCCAGTAGAATGGTCAACCATATGCACCGTCTCCTCGTCTTCGTCCTCTTCGCCGCTTGCGCCGCACCTGCCCAGGAGATTACCTCGCCCGAGAAGTTCTTCGGATTCCAACTCGGCGCCGACAAGAAGATGGCCCGCTGGGACAAGATCGTCGAGTACTTCTCGGTCCTCGAAAAGCAGAGCGGCGGCCGCATGAAAGTCGTCAACATGGGCCCCACCTCCGAGGGCAATCCTTTCCTTGAAGTGTTCATCACCTCGCCCGCGAACCTCGCCAAACTCGAGCACTACCGCGACATCAACCTCCGCATCACGGACCCGCGCGGCCTCACCGAAGCCCAGGCTCGCGCGCTCACCGACGAGGGCAAAGCTGTCGTCGTACAGTCTATGAGCATGCACGCCACCGAGATCGGCGGCAGCCAGATGGCTCCCGAGCTTGCCTACGATCTGCTCGCCCGCAAAGACGAAGAGACCCGCCGCATCTTGGACAACGTCATCTTCATTGAAGTCCCCAGCTTCAATCCCGACGGCCAGATCATGGTCACGGACTGGTACAACAAGCAGCTCGGAACTCCATTTGAAGGCACCAATCCGCCGTGGCTCTACCAGAAGTACGCCGGCCACGACAACAACCGCGATGCCTTCATGACCAACATCCCCGACTCGCAGTACATGGCCCGCATCCTATTCACCGAGTGGAAGCCCGAAGCCTACGTGGACCATCACCACATGGGCGGCAACGGAGCGCGCATCTACCTCCCGCCCTATGCCGAGCCGATCCGTCCCGGCGCCGACCCGATTCTGTGGCGCGAACTGAGCTGGTACGGCGCCCACATGGCCTATAAAGAGGAGGAGGCTGGGCTCTCGGGAGCGATCAATGGCGCAATCTACTCCGGCTGGGGCCACTTCGGCTTCCATTGGATCACGCCCTTCCACAACATCGCAGGCATGCTCACCGAGTCTGCCAGCGCGCGCCTCGCCACGCCTCAGTTTCTGCATCCCGATCAGTTGCGCGGCAATACGCGCAACCTTCCCGTTTACGAAGCCGAGACCATCTTCCCCAACCCCTGGCCCGGCGGATGGTGGCGCCTGCGCGATATCGTCGATCGCCAGAAGGTCTCCGCGTGGGCGACTCTCGATCTCGCGGCGCGCAATCGCGAAACCGTGCTCTGGAATGCCTACCTGAAAGCCAAACGGCAGACCGAACGTGGCGCCGCCGGGAAGCCCGGAGCCTACCTGATCTCCCTCCGCCAGCACGACCCGCTCACCGCCATGAAGATGGTGAACAAGCTCCTCGTCCAGGGAATTGAAGTGCAGCGCGCTTCCAAGACCTTCACGGTCGCCAGCGGTATGCAGTACCCCGAAGGATCCATCATTGTCTCCATGGCCCAGCCAAAGATGGGTCTCATCAAGTATCTGCTGGGGCGCACCTTCTATCCCGATAACGAATGGACCCGCGAGCGCGACGGCTCCCCCATCCGCCCCTACGATATGGCTACCGACACTATGTTCGAGTACATGGGCGTTCGCGTGGATCCGCTCGACGACGCTTCGGAAATTCGCGACGTCGCCATGGAGAAGGTCTCCGCTCCTCTCGCGTCCGCCGGCAAACTCACGCGCGGACCTAATGGATACTCTCTCGATGGCCGCCTCAACGACAGCTTCCGCGCCGTCAATCTGCTCTTCGACAAAAACATTACGGTGCGCCGCGTAGACAAGCCGTCCGCCAACCTGCGTCCGGGCGACTTCCTCGTTCCCGCGGGTTCCGAGGCCACACTCGAAGCCGTCGCGCGCCAGACCGGCGTCGATTTCACCGCGCTGAGCGGCGCCGTTTCCACCGGCGTGCACGACACCAAACGCCTCCGCGTCGCCATGTACCAGCGATACGGCGGCGGCAACATCGATGAAGGCTGGACCCGCCTGATGCTCGAGCAGTTCAACTTTCCCTACACCTCCATCTTCGATCCGGAGATCAAGAAGGGCAGCCTCAACGACAAGTACGACGTCCTCATCATTCCCAACGATTCCACCGCCACCATCACCGGAGAGACGCCGCCCGCCGGTGGAACGGCTGCGGGCCGCGGCGGACGTGCCGGTGCCGGCGGTGGACCCGGCGGGGGCGGCGAAGGTGGCGAGGGCGGCGGACGAGGCGGCAATACACCTCCCGAATACCGCACCGGGCTCGGAACCGAGGGTGTCAACGCGATCCGCGACTTCGTCCAGAAGGGCGGCACCCTCGTCGCGCTGAATGGCGCCTCCGCCTTCCCCATGGACCGTCTCGGCATCGGCGTCCGCAACGTCCTGACCGGCAAAACCACCAAAGAATTCTGGTGCCCCGGGTCCACGCTCAAGGTCAATATCGAGACCACCAATCCGATTGCTTACGGCATGCCGACGCAGGCGCTAGCGCTCTATCTCAACAGCCCGGCGTTCGAGATCACCGCGCAGAATTCGCAGGATTACGAGGTGGTGGTCCGCTACGCCGATCGCGAACTGCTCGAAAGCGGATGGCTCGTCGGCGAAGAGAATCTTGCGCGCCGTGCCGCTGTGGTCTCCGCGAAACTCGGACAGGGTAAAGTCGTCCTGATCGGCTTCCCTGCCCAGCACCGTGCCCAAACGCACGGCACCTACAAGCTGTTATTCAATACCCTGGTGAGATGACGATGCGTTTCTGGGCCGTCATATTGCTACTCTGCCATCCTGCCGCCGCCGCGTCGCTGCACGTGCACGAATCGGCATTCGTGCCGGCGCTGGACGGGAAACCGGCGGGATGGACCACTTGGAGCGCCCGGCCCGAAACCGCGCCGCGCACCTTTGTCGATCCGCAGCATTACCGCATGCATCCCGGCTCGCTCGCGATCTCGGGCAATGGCAACGTCGCCGAGCATGGCGGATGGGAGCGTTCGATCACAGGCGTGGAGCCCCGCTCATGGTATCGCTTCACCGCCTGGTATCAGGCCGATTCCGTTACTGCCGAGTCGTGGCAAGTCGTAGCACGCCTCGATTGGCGCACCGGCAACAAACGCGCGGGCCAGCCGGACTACGCGTATCAAGCCACCCGCGAAGGCGACTGGACCAAGGTTTCCCTCTACGCACAGGCTCCCGAAAAAGCCGATGGGGTGGTCCTCCAGTTCTACCTCTCCAACGCACCCGGCGGCACAGTCTGGTGGGACGACATTTCGCTCGATCGGATCGCTGAACCCGCCCCGCGCAAGGTCACCATCGCCTCCATCAATCTCCGCCCGGAACATACGCGCTCCGCGCAGGACAGCGTTGGCCGCTTCGTCGAAGCCGTGGAATCCACCGTACCCGGTAAGACAGACGTCATCCTCCTGCCCGAAGGCATCACGGTTGTCGGCACCGGCAAATCGTATGCCGACGTTGCCGAAGCGATTCCCGGACCGACCACTGCGCGTCTCGGCGAACTGGCGCGGCGCCGCAACTCCTACATCGCCGCCGGAATCGTCGAGCGCGAAGGACCCGCCGTCTACAACACTGCGGTGCTGATCGACCGGGCCGGCAAAGTGGCGGGCAAATACCGCAAAGTCTATCTGCCGCGCGAGGAGGTCGAAGGCGGCCTGACCCCGGGCTCCAGCTATCCGGTCTTCCACACCGACTTCGGAACCGTCGGCATGATGATCTGCTACGACGTCTTCTACTCCGATCCCGCGCGCGCCCTGGCGTCGCAAGGCGCCGAACTCATTCTCATGCCCATTTGGGGCGGCGACGAGAACCTGGCCAAGGCACGCGCCATCGAGAACAAAGTTTTCCTGATCGCTTCCGGCTACGATCATCCGACCTACATCATGGACCCCGATGGCGAGCGCATCTCGCAGGCGCCCAAGCGCGGCACCGCTGCGATCGCCACCATCGATCTGAATCGCCGCTATCTGGATTCCTGGCTGGGCGACATGCACGGACGCCGCATGAAGGAGCTTCGCGTGGATGTGAAGCAGCCCATCCCCGGCTTCGTTAAGTGAGCTATGCCTTTACAGAATCGTGTGGATCCGTTCGGCGAACTCTTTCGCACCACCGCCCGCGGCACGTTCCTCGGCAACCGTGGGGGCGCGATCCACAATGAGCATCGCGAGATCGTCCGACCTTACAAGAGCCGCCAGTGGATCAGCTGCGTTCTGGAATTCAAGGGGCGCCGGCGCGTCGTGATGACGCCGCGCCGTTACACCGAGCTGTTCTTTCTCGACGAAGCCGTGGCCTTCTCCGCCGGTCACAGACCCTGCTGCGAATGCCGCCGCGAACGCTTCAACGCCTTCAAACGGGCCTGGGGACGTCCCGCGCGAGCACCCGAGATCGATGTCGAGTTGCACGGTGCGCGCCTCGACAGCCGCAAGCGCAAGCTCACCTACCAGGCTCCACTCGAGTCCCTGCCCAACGGTTCTTTCGTGAACATCGACGGCAGCGCGTGGCTCGTTTGGGACGACGCACTCGCGCTCTGGTCCCCCGCGGGATACGTTCGCAAAGACCCGCGCCCTCCGCACCAGATTGCTACCGTGCTCACGCCGGAACCCATCATCCGTTGCTTTCAGAACGGCTACGTCCCGGAGACCCACCCCTCCCTGCACGTATGACGTTGCGCAAACACCCTTGAAAGCAGGGGTTAGGGGTTGGGGGTTAGGGGTTGGGGGTTAGGGGTTGGGGGTTCGCGGCGTGTCGCCATGGCCGAGCAGATCTGCCCGGCGAACGCGCCGCTTTCATCGGAGTCCATGGCGGCGAAGCAGCCCAAGACCACTCCTGCTTGCGCGCCGAGACTCATCTCGGCCCTTTTCGCAGACCCACCAAGCCCGACGATTTGCGCGCACTGTGACACTGGCAGGCTCACGCTATTTTGACACCGCGGTCCCGTTCTCGCTATCATCCCATCGATAGACGATGGGGGAATCAAAAAGAGCGTCGGAACTTCTGCCGGGAACGCTCGACATGCTGATCTTGCGAGCATTGATCGGCGGACCGATGCACGGCTACGGCATCGCCTCGCGTCTCCGCCAGGTTTCTGACGACGTCCTGCAGGTGGGCGAAAGCTCTCTCTATCCGGCGCTCCAGCGTCTGCTGTTGAATGGCTGGGTTAAGGCCGAATGGGGCGCTTCGGAAAACAACCGGAGAGCCCGCTTCTATTCCCTGACCGCCACGGGCAAGAAACAACTGGTTCTCGAGCGCGAAGAGTTCGCGCGTATGGTAGAGGCGATACAGAAGGTCTTGAGTATGGCATGAGCGCGCCCATTTCCAGTTGGCTGGCTCGGGCCGGCAGGCGTGTGCGATTTCGCTGGCAGCGCGACCGGCTCGATCGGGAACTCCGCGAAGAACTCGCGTTCCATCTCGCACAGATCCAGGCCGAAGACAACGGCGCCGGCCTCGCGCGCTTCGGCAGCTCGACCCTCGCGCATGAACAGTGCCGCGACCTGTGGAGCTTTATGAGTCTCGAACGATTCTGGCAGGATTTGCGCTACGCGATGCGCATGTACGCGCGGACGCCCGTCTTCACAGGCGTCTCGATCTTATCACTGGCCCTCGGAATCGGCGGGAATGCCGCCATGCTGAGCCTCATCAACACTCTGCTCGTTCGTCCCCTGCCCTATTCGCAACCCGAGCGCCTGCTGCGCATCACCGGAATCTTCCCGCGCGCGGCGCTGCCGTTCTTCCAAACGCGTTCGCACAGCATGGAGATTGCCGCCGTCAGCGTCGGATCGAGCTTCAATCTCACCGGCGAAGGCTCAGCCCTGCGAGTGACCGGCAGCTTTGTTTCGCCGAACTTCCTGTCGGTGCTCGGCGCCTATGCCGAGATTGGCAGGAGCTTTCGTCCGGGAGAAGAATTGCCCGGGAGCGACAGCGTCGTGATCCTCAGCCACGGACTGTGGCGCGAGCGTTTCGCCGCCGACCCCGGCATTCTGGGGCGCGTCATCCAGTTGGACGGCGCCGGACGCCAGGTGGTCGGCATCATGCCGGACGGCTTCGCGTACCCATCCAGCCAAGTGCAACTCTGGGTGCCCATGCGTCTCGATCCGGCGCGCTTCGCCGAATACTGGGGCACCGAGTTCGTTCCGCTCCTCGGCAGACTCCAGCCGGGCGCCAGTCTGGCGGAGGCGCAAGCGGAATCGCGCAGCCTGGTGACGCAGTTTCGCGGAACATTTCCGTACCCCATGGCGCGCGACTGGAATGCCGATTCCACCGTCATCCCTCTACAACGCGATATCGTCGGAGAAGTCCGCGGCAAGCTGATCATCCTGCTGTCCTCTGTAGCGCTGGTGTTGCTGATCGCTTGTGCCAATGTCGCGAGCCTGCTGCTCTCGCGTGCCACCACGCGCCGCAGAGAACTGGCGTTGCGAGCCGCACTGGGCGCGGGGAAGGCGCGCATCGTGCGGCAACTCCTCACGGAAAGCGTCGGGCTGGCGTTGGCGGGAGCGGGGTTGGGCGTCCTCGTCGGAAGCGGCGCACTCTCCATCTTCAAGTCTCTGTTGCCGGCTTCGATGCCGGGAATGGCGCAAGCCGCAATCGATTGGCAGGTAGTATTGGCAGTCAGTGTCCTCGCCGTCGCGACCGGTCTGGCATCCGGCCTCGCGCCCGCACTGAGCGCCTCGCAAGTCGACCTGGCAGAGACCATCCGGACTGGCGGCCAGCGGGCTTCCTCCGGCTTCTGGAGCAGAGTCCGAGGACTCATCGTGGCCGGCGAGGTCGCTCTCACCCTGGTGCTTCTGGTGAGCGCCGGGCTTCTATTGCGCAGTCTGGCGAAACTCTCCTCGGTCGATTTGGGTTTCGATCCCGCGCGGGTGCTCGCCGTGCAGATCAGTCCGAATCCCGTCTTCTGCGCGGGCAAGACGGGTTGCCTCGCCTTGTACGATCGACTCCTGGAGCGCGCCGCCGCCATTCCTGGCGTTCGCGATGCCGCGGCTGCCAACTCGGTCCCGCTGGACGGCCAGGTTCCGACCGTTCCGGTGGACGTCGAGGACCATCCCAGGACCGTCGATCATCCGTCGCCAATGCTCTGGTTCGGCGCGGTGAGCCCCGAGTATTTTCGCGTCCTGAATGTATCGCTCCTCGGCGGACGTTACCTGACGCGCGCGGACAGTCTTCAATCCGCGCCCGTCGCTCTGATCTCTGCCTCTGCCGCCAGGCACTTCTGGCCGAATCAGAGCGCCATCGGCAAACATATCCGGCCCAGTAGCAGGCAGGCATGGAGCACCATCGTCGGCGTCGTGGCAGATGTGCGCCACTACACTCTCAGCCAGGGATTGCCGGGCTTCGTTCCAGGCGCCATCTACATGCCGTATGCACAATCGGCCGGTGAGAATGGTCAGATGCCCACCGCGATGACACTGCTCGCGAGCGTACACTCGGACGACGCCCGCACACGCAATGCACTGCAGCGCCTCGCGGAAGCACAGGATCCGAATCTGCCGGTGGGTCGCGTGCGGCCGGCCGAGGAGATCGTCTCCGGTTCCATCGCCGACTTCCGATCCACCATGCGCGTCTTCCTCGGCTTCGCGCTCGCCGGGATCGTGCTTGCCTCGGTGGGAATCTACGGCCTGATGTCGTATTGGGTCAGCCAGCGCGCCTACGAGATCGGTTTGCGTGTGGCCATCGGCGCCACCCGCACGCGCATTCTCGCCCTCATCCTCGGCCAGGGAATGAAGATCACGGCCTACGGTGTGATCGGCGGAATTTTGGTGGCCGTGGTGTTGACGCGCTTCCTCGCCGCATTCCTATACCAAGTCGAGGCCACGGACCTGTTGACCTTCGCCGTGGTGGTTGCTCTCGTGACAGCCGTGGCAGCGATCGCCACCGCCTTCCCCGCATGGAGGGCAACCCGCATCGATCCGGTGAAGTCCTTGCGCGCCGATTGAAGAGAGTCAGAACCGCAGCGCGTTCTGCGGATCGACACGCGTCGCCCGCAGTGAGGGCACGTAGGTAGCGAACAGCGCCACGCCGCTCAGCACGAGTGCCACCGACCCGAAGACCGTGGGATCCCAGGTGCGAATTCCGAAAATCATGCTCACCATGACGCGCGTCAATGCCAGCGCCGTGGGAATCCCGATCGAAATTCCAAGAAGCGCGAGGCGCATTCCTTGCAACACCACCAGATTGCGCACGTCTGCAGGCTCCGCGCCCAACGCCATCCGAATACCGATCTCCTGCGTGCGCTGTTCTACGGAATAGGCCATCAACCCATACAGCCCGACCGCCGAGAGCACCAGTGCCATCGCCGCGAACACCGTAAGCAGCATCATGTAGAACTGGGTGCGTGCCGACGATACCGCGACTACCTCGTGCATGCCTCGCACCCGGCCCAATGGCAGCCCGCCACTCAGATCGTGCAGTTCCTGCTGGATGGCGCCGGTAGCCAAGGCCGCGGGATCTTTGGCGCTAACGACCCAGGTGAGCGGCAACAGCCGATTCTCGGGCACGTTCATGCCGTCCGGCACCTGCGCGACCGGCACAAACATCATCGGCTCCATTTTCAGGCCGGCATCGCGCACGTCCGCCACCACACCGATAATCTGCCGAGGCAACTCCTCAATTCCCGAGCCCATTCCCTTGCCGATGGTAATGAAGTCGCCGATCGGATTGGCGTCGACGTCCTGCCAGAATTTGTGCAGCATGGCGTAATTGATGATCACCACACCAGCGCTGTTCTCATCGTCCGCATCCGTGAACAGGCGCCCGCGCAGCAGGCGAATGCGAAAGGCATCAAAGAAGCCCGGAGACACGCTGCGCCAGGTACCCGCGCCGTGATACCGGCCTACCTGACTCTGGTCGCGGCCATTGATCGTGAATGGCATGGTCAGACTCGGCTCGAGCGGCAGCGCGCAGGTGGCTGCCACCTCGGAAATGCCCGGAAGCATCTGCAAGCGGCGCTCTCCGGAACGCACCAGTTGCGCCACCTGGGACGTCTTTTCGAACGGAGAGCCGTTCAGAGGCATCTCGAGCGTGAGCACGTTCTGCTCTTCGAAGCCACGGTCCGCCGTGCGCATCGCCACGAAGGTGCGAATCAGCAGGCCAGCGCCCGCCAGTAACACCATCGCCAGCGCTAACTCCACGATCACCAGGGCAGGCCGCCCGCGATTGCGCCGGAAGCCCATGCCCGATTGCGACACGCTGTCCTTCACCACCGTGCTGACATCGGTGCGCGATAAGTTCAGGGCCGGTATGAGACCGAAGAGAATGCCAGTGCCCACCGAGACCACAAACACGAACAGGAAAACACGCCAGTTCAGTGCGATCGCCGAACCGTTGGCCCCGATGCGCGGAATGTCGCTGGGACTGACGGCCAATAGTCCACGCACGCCGAAGTAACCGAGTCCCAGTCCCAAAACCCCTCCCGCGAGCGAGAGCACGACGCTTTCGGTCAACAGTTGCCGAATCAGCTGCGACCGCTCGGCGCCCAGTGCGGCGCGGATCGCGATCTCACGGACACGTCGTGCCGCGCGCGCCAGTTGCAGGCTGGCCACATTGGCGCACGAAATCAGAAGCACGAAGCCGACCGCACCCAGAAGCAGAAAGAGGGCGGGGCGGACATCGCCCACCACCGCATCGCGCAACGGAATCGCGGTAAAGGTCTCGCGGTACAGCATGGGCGCTCTCGGGTAGGGATACCGGCACATGAAAGCCTGGATGGTATCGCCGACATTTTCCTGTGCGTCGCGAAGGGTAAGGCCGCCTTTCAGCCGCGCGGCCACATGCACACGGCTCAAGTGCGTCGCATTCGCCCGATCCGCCTGCAAAGGCAGCCACACATCCGCGGTGGGCGATGCAAACCCTGGCGCAAGTACGCCGATCATCTTGTAGGGCTCGTACGAAAGCATAATGGTGCGCCCCACGAGTTTCGCGTCGCCGCGAAAACGCCCGCGCCACAGCCGGCTACTGATGACCGCCACGCGCGGGCCACCCGGGGAGTCCTCTTTCGCCGAGAAGCTTCGCCCAATCGCGATCTGGCCGCCGAACAGAGCGAAGTAATCCGCCGAAACGCGTGCCGACTGCAACGCTTCCGGGAAATCGCCTTCCGTCAGACTGACTCCGGTACCCCCGATTTCGTATGCCGCCATGCGGTCGAACACGGTGGTGTGGTCGCGCCACGAGACGTACTTCGGAATCGAAACCACCAGCTCGTCGCCCAGGGGGGATGTAGTCATGAGCTGCACCAGGCGGTCGGGATCAGGGTACGGCAATGGCTCCAGCAATACCTTGTCGACTACGGAGAAGATCGCGCTAGTCGCGCCGATGCCCAACGCCAAGGCAGCGATCGCGGTCGCACTGAAGCCCGGACTGCGCCGCAAGGTGCGACAGGCGTAGCGGAGATCGGCTCCCAGACTGGCCATCGGCTTCGGGGAAGCGGTGCACGCCAGGGGCCAGCGTGGCGCAAAGACTCCTGTTTGCGCCACAATGATGTTCGATTGTGGTAACTGCCGTTGCGGATACGGACACCCTTCGCATAAGATAGTCCCCACATGTCCAAATTGCACCGGCCTGAAATGCGGTCGTTCCGCATCTCGCCCGCGATTCGCGCCGATATGGCGGAACACCAGGCCGGGAAGACGGCCGCGATCCCGGTGATCGTGAGCCTGCGTGAATCGCTGCAGGATCCACAGAAAGGCGTTGCGCCATCAAAAGAGAAGGTGAAGGACTTCCTCAAAGGCCGCGGCATCGCGGTCCGCGAGAGCGACTTCTACATCTTCGCCTCGCTGCAGCCGGACGACATCGAGGCCCTTGCGAAAATGACCGACGAGGTGGACAAGATCTGGCCCGACCACGTCTGCCACGCGCACCTGCTCGATTCGGCCGAGACCGTCAAGGCGACGGCCTGTTGGCGAACCTTCGGCTGTCGCGGCAGTGGAATCACCTGGGCGGTGCTCGACACGGGAGTCAAGTCCGATCATCCGCACTTCCTCACCTACAACACCATCAACAAGGACCTGAGCAAGAACTTCTCGAACTCGAGCACGCTCGAAGATGTCGACGGTCATGGAACCCATGTCGCCGGAATCATTGCCGGTGCCGCTCCCGACACGGGCAAATACAAAGCGGCGACCATGGTCGAAGATCATGACGATCCGGTGACGATCGACCTGGCGGCCGCACCCTCGGGCGTCGCGCCGCTCGCCAAGATCATCAACGTGAAGGTGCTGGATGACGATGGCACCGGCAGCTCTTCCAATTGCATTCTCGGGCTTGAGTACTTGCGCAAGCTAAACGACGGCAGCCGCGAAATTAAAGTCGACGGCGCTAACATGAGCTTGGGCTATCCGTTCGACCCCAAGTGGTATGGCTGCGGCCACAGCCCGTTATGCGAGGAGGTCTCGCGCGCCATACGTTCCGGAATCACCGTGGTGATTTCGTGCGGCAATTCCGGCTATGGGACCGCGACGTTGAGCACCGGCGAACAGGTGCCGGTGTCACTGGACCTGTCGATCACGGACCCGGCCAATACCGACGAAGCGATCGCAGTGGGAAGTGTGCACAAGACCTCGCCTCATCTGTACGGCGTCTCGTACTTCTCGTCGAAGGGGCCCACCGGCGATGGCCGGCTCAAGCCCGACCTGGTTGCACCCGGCGAGAAGATCATCTCCTGTTCGGTGGACTTCACGGGACCTTATCAATACGAGGAGAAGAGCGGCACCAGCATGGCCGCGCCCCACGTCTCCGGGGCCATCGCCACCTTCTTATCGGTGCACAAGGAGTTTCGCACGCAGCCGGAGATGGTGAAGTCCATCTTCCTGAAGGCTGCCACGGATTTGAAGCGCCATGAGTATTTCCAGGGCGCAGGCTTAGTGGATTTATTGCGCGCGGTGACTTCGGTTTGACGCGCGGGGGGAATGCCTTTGTCTAGAATTACGCAGATTCATCATCCGGATTTTTCGCTTTGGCAGTCAGCCATCGACCAGGTGGTGGCCAAGCACAAATCCGCCCAGACCCAGGACTTCGGCATTCATAAGGCCGCGGCCCAGCGTCCCGATACCAGCGATTCGATGGTCGGCGCCGCTGCCACCGCCGCCATAAACCTGGAACAGGGCGTCTCACTGGCGCAGGAAGCGGCGTCCGCCGGCGGTCCCAAGGCCACCGAAGGTGTGGGAGAAGGCGCCAAATATTGTGCTTCCATCTGGTGGGAGATCGCCAAGGCGCGGGTGGCGGGCGACGCTGCGCTCGAACAAGCGTGGAAGGCCCGGCTCGGATCCTTCACCAGTTGTGATCCGCGATATGCCGACGCGGTCGAGCAGTATGTGGCGTTCTATAAGGTCAAAGGCGATAAGGCGCCCTACAAGGTTTGGACCAAGCTCGACGACTTCATCGTCGACTGGCAGTTACCCGCCAAGTCGCGCGTCGTGATCCTCGGTGACTGGGGTACCGGCCAGCCTGAGGCGAAGGCTCTGCTCGCCGCGATTGCGCGCAAGAATCCCGATGTCATCCTTCACCTGGGCGACATCTACTATGCCGGCACCGAGTTCGAGATGACCAACTACTTCCTCTCGATCTGGAAGGCCGAAATCGACATGACGAAGGTCAAGACCTTCACGCTGGCCGGCAATCACGACATGTATTCGGGAGGCGGTCCGTATTACGAACTGCTCAACGATCTGGGACAACCCGCCAGCTACTTCTGTCTGCGCAATGACGATTGGCAATTCGTGGCACTCGATACCGGGCTGCATGACGTGGACGCGGTCGGCGGCAAGCCCACCTTCCTCGAGGCGACCGAGGTGGAATGGCTCAACGACAAGATCGCCACGGCCGGCAATCGGCAGACGGTACTGCTGAGTCACCACCAACTCTACACGGCCTTCGAGGACATCGGCGGCCAGTTCATGAATACCACCCTGAACCAGCAGGTGGGTCCGATCCTGCCCAAGGTGACCGCGTGGTTCTGGGGGCATGAGCACAACCAGGTGATTTACAAACCGTTCCAGGGCGTGCTGGCACGCTGCATCGGCCACGGCGCCTATCCGGTTGGCATCACGGAGATCTCCGGCAAACCAAAATTCCCCGAGGTTCCTTTAGAGCCGGTGACGCTGGCCAAGGGCGCGTCGTTCTATTCGCACGGTTACGTGGTGATGGATCTCGACGGGCCATCCGCGATGGTGTCGTATTACCAGGACAGCGATCCCGAGGATCATCCCATGTTCACCGAGAAGTTAGGGCGCTAGGGTTACTGACCTGCTCGCTGCGCCGCAATTCGTATACACCCCGAAAGCGTCGAGAGGAATCTCGACGCGGCAAACACGAGTCTTTGCGCCACGTCACGTCAGGACTACTGAATGCGTTCGAGGCATTGCCGGGCAACTTCGCGGTAGATCTTCACTGCCGCGTAGAGTTGGGCATTGTCTTCGCTGAGTCTTTCGATTTCGTGACTCATGGCCCTCACGACTTTTAAGAGGCGGGTACGCTCCACAAGTGCATCGAGCACATCTTCAATTTGTTCAGGTGGGACGGCAGCAGTCACAGTAGCGCGAGCATTTGGCATCATTTTTCCTCCTCCAGAGCCTGCGTTTGCTCTTTCGCAATTGTGTGGCCACGTCCACCCGCCCCCGCAGCTTGATTTATCAATGCAATTTGGAACAGAGGAACGCGTCGGATGTAAATCCCTACACAGTTACGGCCGATTTTTCCGGGTAAATATGACAAATCAGGTGAATCTCCGATATCGAAGGTCATCGATCGGCGAAGGCGTACAGGGAATGCAGCGTCCGGACATAAATCACGTTCCGGACTATGGCGGGAGTCGCCACAATATCGTCGCCCAGCTCATTTCGCGCGAGGACTTCCAGGCTGGCGCCATCGGCCGAGAGTACGGTGACTACGCCCTCGGAAGATGCCAGGTAGACCCTGCCATTGGCCGCGATGGGGGAGGCGTAATAGGCGCCGGGCGCTCCAGCCCGCGCGCGCCAGATCACTTTGCCGCTGGCTGCATCGAGGCAGGTGACGATGCCGCCGTTGCGCACCAGAAACAAGCGACCGTGATAAAGCAGGGGTGAAGGCACCTCGGGAATCGAGCTATTTTCACGCCACACCACGGTAGCCGACTCGCCCTTCGGACGGATTGCCAGCAGCCCATGATCCTGCGCCATGGAGTTGATGCGCGCGCGGAAAGCATCCCATTCGCTCTGCTGCAAAATGCCATCGTGATTGCGGTCCAGGCCCTGGAATGGCACGTAGTTTTGCGAATGCGGAATGCTCTCGAGCTCCGGCCGCGAGGTGTAGCGAAGGTCCTCCGGGAACTCATCGGCGCTGATCTTACCGTCGCCGTTCTTGTCGTAACGCTTGAGCAGTTCAGGGAAATCCGGCAGGGGTGAGCGCTGATCCTCCTCGCCAAGAACATTCCAGGTAGCCGCAAAGATGAGATCGTCCGTCGCCGCGACCGTGCTGGCTCCCGAGGTGTTCTCTTCGAGCGACCAGAGATGCTTGCCGGTGGATACCTGGTAGGCCTCGATGATTCCGGCGCGATGGAGGACCAGTTGGTCGTGCCAGAGCATGGGTGTGGAGTAGCTCTCCACGCGGCCGCGCTGGAGAGGGTAGGGCTGGCGCCAGGTCTCCTTGCCCGTTCGCCGGTCCAGCGCCAGTAGGTATCCTTCCCCCTGCATGGCATCATGATTGATGATCAGCAGATCGCCCGCGAGAATGGGTGAGGCACCGCTTCCGTGGTGTGTCTTGGGCATGGGCAAAGGTGCGGTCCATGCCGACTTGCCGCTATGGTCGAACGCCATCACGCCGTAGGAAGAGAAGTAGGCGTAGACGCGCTCCTCATCCACTGTGGGAGTCGCGGTGGCGGGATTGCTGACCACGTGCGTCTCTTCGATGGCAGGAGCGGGAGCGACTCGCCTCCAGAGAATCGCTCCATTGCCAGAGGAGACGCAGATCAGTTCTAGCTTTTTGGACGGCGGGTCGAAGGACGTCAGAAAGATGCGATCGCCCCACACCGCCGGCGACGAATGTCCGATCGGTAACGCCTGCTTCCAGAGGAGCCGCTGTGAGGGCGAGAATTCGACTGGCGGAGCCGCGCTGGAGGCCGCGATCCCAGTGCCGCCGGGCCCGCGGAACTGCGGCCACTCGGCGTTTTGCGCCAGGAGCGGCAAGACAGCGGCCAGAAGCAGAGGAATGCGCATTGCAGGATTATCGCAAATGCGGCTTCAAAAAGCGCCCGGTGTGCGAAGCCTTGCATTGGGCGATCGCCTCCGGGGTACCGGTGACCACCACTTCGCCGCCGGCATGGCCGCCGTCCGGCCCCAGATCGATCACGTGGTCGGCAGTCTTGATCACGTCCAGATGGTGCTCGATCAGGATCACGGTGTGGCCGGCTTCCACCAGGCGGTTCAGCGATTCCAGCAGGCGCTCTACGTCCGCCAGGTGCAGCCCCGTGGTAGGTTCGTCGAGAATGTACACGGTGTGCTTGGAGCGCTGCAGCTTGCTGAGTTCGGTGGCGATTTTGATGCGCTGCGCTTCGCCGCCGGACAGCGTCGTGGCCGACTGGCCCAGGGTCAGATAGCCCAATCCGAGGTCATTCAGCACCTCAATCTTTTTACCCACGGCGGGTTCGCCGCGGAAGAAGGTGACTCCCTCCTCCACCGACATATTGAGCACATCGTCGATGGTCTTGCCGCGCAGCGTCACATCGAGCGTCTCGGCGTTGAAGCGCGCCCCTTTGCAGGCGCCGCAGGTCACTTCCACATCGGGCATGAAGTAAAGCTGCGTAGTGATGGCGCCCTCGCCCTGGCATTCCTCGCAGCGTCCGCCTTTGACGTTGAAGCTGAACCGTCCGGCTTTGTAGCCGCGCTCCACCGAGAGCGGCGCTGCCGTGAACAGGTCACGGATGTTGTCGTAGAAGCCGATGTAGGTTGCAGGATTGGAGCGGCTGTTCCGCCCGATGGGCGACTGGTCGATGTTCACCACCTTGTGCACATGCTCCAGGCCGTCCACGCCATCGTGCTCGCCCGGCAGCGTGCGCGTATCCACCAGTCGCTTCCACAGTGCTTTATAGAGAATCTCGTTGATGAGCGTGCTCTTGCCGGATCCGGAAGCGCCCGTGACCGCGAGCAGCATGCCCAGAGGAAAGGTGACATCGATATTCCGGAGGTTGTTCTCACGCGCACCGCGCACCTGGAGAGATTTCCCGTTGCCCTTGCGGCGACGCTGCGGCGTCTCGATCCCGCGCCGGCCCGAGAGATATTGCCCCGTCGGCGAAGCCTTGCACGCCAGCACTTGGTTGATGGTGCCCTGCACTACGACCTCTCCGCCGTGCACCCCCGGCCCGGGCCCCATCTCCACGATGTGATCTGCAGCGCGGATGGTATCTTCATCGTGCTCCACCACGATCACGGTGTTGCCGATGTCGCGCAGGCTTTCGAGCGTGGCGATCATTTTGACGTTGTCCTTGGGATGCAGCCCGATGCTGGGCTCGTCGAGGACGTACAGCATGCCCATCAGCCCCGAACCGATCTGCGTGGAGAGCCGGATGCGCTGCGATTCTCCGCCGGAGAGGGTTCCCGAGCGGCGGTTGAAGTTCAGATAATCGAGCCCGATGCCGAGCAGCAACTCGAGCCGGCCGCGGATCTCTCCCAGGACGTGGCGTCCGGCGTCGGCGCCACGCCCCGACGGTTTCACCTTGCCCAGGAACGTGTGCAACTCGTCAAAGTGCATCTGGCCGACGTCAAAGATGCTCTTGCCATCGATCGTGAAGAGGAGCCGCGTAGCGCGAACCCGTGCGCCTTTGCAATCGGGGCAGGTGTGCTCCACCATCACCTTGTCGAGCCACGCCTCCATTCCGGAACTGGCCTCGCCGCGCTGGCGGTAGCGCCGGTAGTGCCGCTCGATCCGCCGCGCGATGCCGCCGAAGCCAACCTCCTTCCCGGCACCTTCCTCGCGCTTGACTTTGGCCTCCGGCGGGACGCGGACCACGATCTTCTTCGGCACCCCTTCCAGGATCGCGTGCCGCACAGCTTCGGAGAGCTTCTCCCAGGGCGTATCGAGAGAGAAGTTGAGCGCCTTGGAAAGGCTGTACATGATGCGGCCGTCCCAAGTGTCCGGGTTGTACTTGAACGCCTCCTTGACGAAGCAGCCGCCGGTGATACTGCGCCGCGGATCGGGGACGAGCAATTCGGGATGCGTCAGCTTGTGGACCCCGAGCCCGCCACAGGTGCGGCAGGCGCTCTCGGGGTTGTTGAACATGAAGAACTCGGGCTGGATGTCGCCGTAGACGAAGTGATGCGTGTCGCTCACCAGTCCTCGGTAGAAGCGCTTCTCCTCGGCCTTGCCGGCGCCTTTGATGATTTCGATCTTCAGCAGTCCATCGCCCACCAGCAGAGTGGCCGCAATCCCGGCCTTGATCGCCTTCTCGTGCTTGGGCCCCACCACGAAGCGGTCCACCACCGCGTCCATGTTCTGAATCCGCGACTCGTCGAGTTCCACTTCCTGTGAGATGTCGACGGGTTTGCCATCCACGATCAGGACACGGCAGCCTTTCTTGCGAATCTCCGTCAACACGAAGTCGAGTTCCTCTCCGTACTGCTGGAAGACGGGAGCGCGCAGCTCGATTTCGGTGCCTGCCGGCAGGCCGAGAATTGCCTCCAGAATCTGGCTCGACGACCGGCTGGGTGTAGGCTCGCCGGTGCGCGGGCAATGCGGTTCGCCGATGGTGGCAAACAGCAGGTTGAGGTAACTGGCGATGTCGGTCATGGTGCCGACGGTGGATCGCGGATTGTTGGCAATGGTCTTCTGCTCGATGGAGATGACGGGCGACAGTCCGTATACGAAATCGACATCGGGCTTGGCGACCTGGGCGACAAAGCGCTTGGCGTAGCTGGAGAGCGATTCCATGTAGCGCCGCTGTCCTTCGGCGTAGATGGTGTCGAATGCCAGGCTGGATTTGCCCGAGCCGGAGAGTCCCGTGACCACGATCAGCTTGTCGCGTGGGATCTCGACTGAGATGTTCTTGAGGTTGTGGACACGTGCGCCGTGCACGCCCACAGTGGTACGGGCGGCCACCTTGGCGGCAGGCTTAGAACTCATCCGGGGCCTCTTCCATCAGTACGAAAGCCAGTTCCTGAACCATAACGTTGCTCCTCTTGGTGAGTTGGACGGGAATCGAGACCTTGCCGATCAGCCCTTGATCGGACAAGTACTCGCACGCTGAAGTGACACCATCGAGATTAAAGTTGCGCTTGAAGTGCGCCTCGATCTCGGTCGCGGAGCGCGCTTCCCCGACTTCCCGCAGGTGATCGAGCACCGGGCCGAAGAGCATCGTGGTGCGCTGGGCCACGTAGGCGTCGATGGCGCCGAGCGCCTCCTGTACGTTCTTCTTCGACTTCTTGCCGTTGAGCAGATTGCTGTAGATCAACGTGAAGAATTCGGGATTGAGTTTGAGGGCTTGGGGGATGACTTCGCGGTCGGCAAGCATGCGCCGGCTAATGATTTCGATGCGTGCGAGAGGGGTGGCGGCGTAGAGAATCCACAGAGCGGTGTAGTCCAGATCGCCGCGGGTGAGAAACCATTTGTGCGCTTTGTAGATAGAGGAGAGCGCATGGGTGGCAGCGGCGAGCAGTTGCAGTTGCGTATCGCGATCGCCGATCTGTTGCAGGCGTGCGCAGAGGGCGGCGATGGTTTCGTCGTGGGTGTAGAGCAGCCGGCCCTTCGCGAACATGGAGTGCATGAAGGAATTGTGAACGGCACCCTCAACGATTTTGCGGAAGTCGGCGCGGGGGACCAGAAATGCGTGCACGTTGACGCCGCCGGCGTTGAGGGAGAGGCCGGATCGCTCGACTTTCTTGTCGTCAATCGTGACGAGCGCCAGGTCGATGTCAGATTTGTCCCAGACTGTGTCGTGCGAAAGGCTGCCGCAGAGAATGGCGGCGAGGATGGAACGGTCCAACTTGATCTGCTCGACGAGTTGGTCGAGGGCATCGGTGAATTTTTTACGGACGGATTCGCCAGCAGTGTTCACGTTGGCTCCTCGGACGCCAGCCGCTTTCGCCACTCGCCCGTCTTTTCGTCTTTGAGCCACATTCCTTCGCGGAAAGGGATTGGCTCGGTGCATCCCACCAGATCGT
This sequence comes from Bryobacteraceae bacterium, assembly GCA_035295745.1. Lineage (GTDB taxonomy): Bacteria > Acidobacteriota > Terriglobia > Bryobacterales > Bryobacteraceae > JAIQFL01. The sequence goes on from DATGIL010000022.1 coordinate 218,976, forward strand.
TGCCGGACAATCTGCGAATGAGCACAATGTCGGAGGCGAGCATCTGCAGACTGTCCGGGTCCGCCTCGGACCCTGCACTGACGAATACCAGAAACCGCTCAAACAATTCTCCCGCCGCCTTGAGGCGATTAGCTTCGGCAGGCGTCAGCCCCACCGTAAACTTGTCGAACGCGCGAAGCGGATCGCAACGTTTGCCTTCGTCTTTCCCTTTGTCTTTGGGATCGTCGCTGCGGTTGCCGGGGCCTTCCACGATGTTCCAGGCAGGCCAAATCGCCGCCTTGGTAAGTGCATCGGCATCGGGGGTATCCAGCGGCTCCAGTTTCGAGTGAGCAGCGCGCTTACGATTGATTGCCTCGAGGTACTCACGATTCGCGAGACGCATTCGGTCGAGCTTGTCGTCCACATTCTGCAAGTTGCGATCGCAAAGGTTCAGGAACTGGCGCAGCGCGGCGCGGGGCTCGGGCCGATCGGTCCCTATGTGTTGATCCACCAGGCGATTCCAGACTTGGGCCAGGAGGGCCGAAGGAATCACGTGATGGAATGTATGGCTAGTGTTGACTTTGCGCCAGAGGCCCGGAGGGTGCGGACGAATGTTGGGATTGTTCATCCGGGGATTGACGCTGTAAATCGGCGAACTCACTTCGAAAATGGTACCCGAAGCCTCTCATGACGGGCAACTTGATGGGTACCGTACTGCTATTGGCAGTCGTCACGCGTTGGCGCGATCCGCTCCGGCGGCCCACTCAGTTACCTTGGCGGAGGACTGCCACAGGTCGGAGGAGTTGCCTTCGCTTGTTGCATCCTCCTGGCTGGATATTCGCCCTTTGCAGCCAGCTTCTGCCACACTGCCACTTCCTTGGTCCACCACTCCCGCGCCTCTTCACAACGCCCTGCCGCGATCCGGTCGTGCTGGAGGACGCGGTAGAGAATCGCCGCCATGAACGCGGTCTGCATGTTCTCGGGGGCATCCGCGATAAACGGCTTCGTTACCGCCATTGCATCGGCCAACAATTCCCGCGCCTCGGAGAGTTGGCCCGCATGGCGGGCGGCCTCAGAAGCGAGGGCCATCGCACTAGCGAGATACCAATATTGATCGTCATCCGCTGAGTGCCCGGCTAGTATTTGCCGGAGGCGGGTGACAATTTCTTTCGCCAAAGACAGACCCTCGTCAGGATTTGCGGAGCTCAGGATGGGGATCAGCCACTTCCCGTAGTTCAGCAGCATCGTCTGCTCGGCGGCGTTCGCTTTTCCCACCGCCAACACCTTGTGCCATTCGTCAATCGCTTTCCGCGCCTCGATCACGCCATCGCCGGGGCGGGCCAGGGACAGGGCGACAGCATAGGCCATGGAGTTTACGGCGAAGTTCATCGACAGATTGGCATTGTTCGGGTCGGATTGCAGCAGGCGGCGGTTGCTGTCGAGTGCCAGACGCGCGTACCTGGCCGCTTTGCCGTATTGCTGCAGGCTGGGAATGATGGGCGATCCATAGATTCCCCCCAAGCTTGCCTCGACCGCCATCTGACTTCGGAGAAACATGAAACTGTCCGGATTTCTTTCGAGTGCGGTGGAAAAGCCTCGCTCGGCAACCTCCATTTCGGCGGCCGCCTCGCTCAGGCGTCCCAGGGTCATTAGGGAGCGGCCATACGACAAGTGGGCAATCGCGACCTTATGCGCGCTCCTCGCTGCATCTTCCGCCGGTACGGTTTTCAGCCACGCCTCCCGGTATTCGAGAGCCTGGTGCTGGTGTGCGAGGTCATCGTCTGGCGTACCTCCAGAGTGGCAAATGTAGGCAGCCCCCTCATGCAACGTCGCCATCAACTCAAGGGTCGCCGGGTCCTGCCGGTCCTGAAACGGGGCCACCTCCCTAAAGGCTCCTTGGATGAGTGAGCTGGCCTCTTTGTAGCGATTTTGAGCGGCCCGCATCACGGCAAGTCCGATCAGACAGTCCACCTGCTCCATTGCGTACTTGGAGGTGCGGGCGGAGAGCGATGTGTAAAGTGCAAGAGCCCTCTGATAGCTGTCGGCAGCGCCTGCCGTATCTCCCAGATTGGATGCGAGCGGCGATCCCTGGAGCTTGCCGACCCGCTTGTATGCCCGGGCGAGTTCGGCATTCAACGCCTGGTCGTTGCCCGCCGCCCTGGCAAGGTTGTTCAGGTAATCGAGCCCGGTCTTCACCAACAACATCCGCGCCTTGGTGGTTCCCGGAATATCCGAGATGGAATCGTCGAACTGAAAAATGAAGGTGTTGGCGAGGTTGCGTACTTGCTGAAAGCGCTGCTGTGCGATATGCGCCTGGTAGATCGCCAACCCCGCGCCGACGCACAGGCTCGCCAGTGCGAACGAAGCCGCGAACAATCCGATCCAGTGGCGGCGGATGTACTTGCCTGTCCGGTAACCGATCGTATCCGGACGCGCCCTTACGGGACGGCCGTCCAGGTAGCGCCGGATATCCTCGGCGAATTCCTGGACGCTCCCATATCGCCGTTCCGGTTCCTTGCGCAGCGCCATCAGCACGATGTGATCGAGCTCATTTCCTAAACCCGGCGGCTCTGGCGGCGTCTGGCAGACGATGCGGTCCATCTCCAGCGGCGTCGCTGTGCCTACCTCATACGGCCGCCGTCCCGCCAACAACTCATACAGCACCACACCCAGTGAGTAGAGGTCGCTGGCCGTGGTGATAACGCCTCCGCGCACCTGTTCCGGACTGGCGTAATGCGGGGTGAGCGCCTGCAGACCCGTTATGGTGCGCGTGGCATTGGAGTCCAACAGCTTGGCAATGCCGAAATCCAGCAGTTTCGGGGTTCCGTCCTTCGTCACCAGGATGTTGGCGGGCTTCAAGTCACGATGCACGATCAGGTTGCGATGCGCGAACGTCACCGCTGCCGCTACCTGCAGGAAGAGCTCCAGTTTGCGCCGCTGCGTCCAGCCGTCTGTGGCCGCCGTAAGAGGAAGTCCGTCGACGAACTCCATCGCCAGGTACGGCGCGCCGTCCGCCGCCTCGCCACCATCCAGAAGCCGGCCGATGTGCGGATGTTCCAACCCGGCCAGAATCTGACGCTCCTGGCGAAACCGCTCCCGTGCGGCGTTGTCGTCGATCTCCCATTTGACCAGCTTGATCGCGACTCGCTGCTGGAACTTGCCGTCGTCGCGTACCGCTTCGAAAACCGCACCCTGGCCACCCGTGCCGAGGCGCCGGACGAGTTTGTACGGTCCGACGCGTTCCCGTTCAGGCGCTGTGACCATGATTGAGGCCACCGCGCCGACTGCCGCCGCTGCTGCCGCCACCGTCTGTTCACCCGAGGCATGCAACAGCAAGGATGCAACCTCGTTGCGCACAGTTTGGTCAGCGATGGCGGAAAGCGCGGCGTCCCGCGCTCCGGGCGGTAACTCGCCAATGGTGGCGAAGTGACTCTCGACGCTTTGCCATTGCTCAGCGGTCACAGCTTCATAAGGGTATCAAACAGGGTTCTATTCACACAATAATGAGAACTCCTCGCACCTTCTCGCATGACAGCGATTTCGTGAGGAACTGGCGTCAACGGAAGAACCTTGTGATCGTTCCTCCGCGGCTTGGAAGCTGCAAATCGGTGAACTCACTCCGAAAACGGGACCCGGAAGCTTCTCGCTTACGGGCAAGCGGACGCGGGTACAACTCCTAATTTGTTAGCGAAGGTGTCCACCCGGAGCCGCCACGGCGATGGTGACCGAATTGGAGGTCGCTCCCCCGATGCTGATCGTCACCGGCACGGCATTTCCAAGAGACACGCCGGCTGGGACCGTAGCGTTCACCTGGTAAAGGCCCACTCCTCCCGGCGTCAGGCCGGAATACGAGACGGTTGCGGGAAGGCCGCCGATCGACGCGGTGGCTTGCACCGTGGTCTGCGGCAAGGGACTGGCTCCCGCGACCGCTCCCGTGGCCGGCTGGTTCACGACGGCCCCCAATCCCGTGCAGTAGATGGTGACGCCGTCTCCCGGGCTCACCGGCTGTGAACCGGGGAAGGCGCCAACGGGAGCGGCCAGGATGTTCGTCGGCCCCACGATGATTCCCTGCCCGCTGCCACTCTGGGTAGTCGTGAAGATTCCAGGCGAGAACTGCACGACGCTCACCTGCGTCGTCGAGGTGCTGCTTCCCACCGTGGAGGTCGCGTTGACGGTGCCGAGCGGCGCCTCCCACGGGATCTGAACGTTGAGCTGTGTGGGCGCAGCAAAGAAGAACGCCGATGCGGCGGGCCCCACGTTGAACGTAGCGCCCCCCAGACTCTTGGGCAGCGGCGTTTGTGCCGCGGACTGGAGGACCAACGACAAACCCGTCCCGTAGACTCCGGCAATGCTTCCGGGCGCGACCGCCTTGAGCCCGAAGTTGCCACTGGCTCCATTCACAATCCCGCCGGTGTTGAGTTGCGATGCGGGAGGATTGATGGGCGCGGTCGTACCGTCGATCGAATTGAGGAACTTCACCAACTGTGCCCTCGCAGTGGCAGAGGTTAAAGTATCGGTGCCCGTTCCGGCCGAGCGGTGCGCCACATTGGCGAGCACATCGTCGAGCGAGGCTGCCGACCCGCCATGGAAGAACGTCTGGGCAAACGCAAAGATCGAGAGCAGCGAGGGCGGGTTAAAGCCGTCCACACCGAGCGGAGCCGCCGCGGTAGCACGCACCTCATTGACGGCTTTCGAATCGAAGGTGCCCACCGGCCTCAACTCGCCGATGAGCTCTGTGTTCTGGACCAGACTCGGATCGGGCGGCGGCGTGAAGCGAACGCGGCTGGTGGTCCACAACCCGGTGCCATGGCAGCTCTGACAATTCGCCTGGCTGAAGAGCTGGCGTCCGGCGGCGATGTCCGGGTCAGTCTTGGATGCCGGCGAGAGCGGCGGCCGGATGCCGTTCTGAATGTATGCCGTGATGGCATCCCACCCACCTACGCCGCGGACGGTGAGCTGCTTTTGGCTGGCCGCGGCAAGCGTAAACGAGGGGACCGCCGGGGTTTGTGTGCCGTCCGGCTGCACGAAGATGCCGAGCCCACCCGAAACATTCCGGATATTGCCTTCGAAGGCTCCCACCTCATCGAAGATCGCCGACCAGTTGAGCGCACGCTGCTGGGTCGCATCGCCGGCAAGGAATGTCGAGTGCAACGGGATCGTCCGGCGCGGACCGGACGCGAAGATCCACACCACGTTGTCCGTCAATCCGTTGGGGTGGCACGACCCGCACGATCCCCAGCCGTTGTTCGACATCCTGCCGGTGATGGCCGGCTGCCCCGCCGCGGGAGGGTCGAAGACACCCACGGAAGTGAAGAACAGCTCTTTGCCGATCTGCACCTTGTCAGCCAGGGTTCCCCCTTGCGGCAGGTCCGTCGAGGCCAGCGCCGCCACTACCTTCTCGACGGGTTGCGTCAGGTCGATGACTGAAACGTCGCGCGAGATGTAGTTCCAGACGTAGGCGCGGCTATCGCCGCTATTGATGACGATTCCACGCGGATTTTTGCCGACGGGAATCTCCAGCACGCGCGTGGTATCTGACGGATCGCTCTGCACCGTGGCTTTTCCGTTGGCATCCACTGCCAGCTTCACCACGATGTTGCTGGCCGCGCTCACGACGTACGCCGTGTCCGCATTGTTCTTGAAGGCGATGGCCCAGGGCTGGGTGATGAACAGCTTGGAAGGATTGGTCTGCGCGTTGACGGCCGACTGCATGTTGATGGTCTGGCCCGCGTCTTTATTGGTCGTGACGTTGATCACGCTTAACAGGCTCTGGACGTTCACGTTGAAGCGCACCGGCCCATTAGGAGAGGCGCCAGTGCTGGGCAGATACGCGAAGTTGCCGTGCGTCGCAAGGTTGTTCAACTGGTTGGGATAGGCGCCGGTGGTGAAGGTGAAATCGGTGGCGACGGGAGTGGCCGGCGCGGCGATGTGCTTGAGCGCGTCACCAGCGGCCTTGAATCCGGTGTCCGCCATCGGGGATAGTTGGATGGTCCCGATCACCGAATCGGTGGCCACGGAAATGGCGGTGACGAAACCGGTCTTGGCATCGTCAAATCCGTCCGGCTCGCCGTTGCCCGACGGTAGCGCCAAAAAATTCGTCACGTAGACCACCTGGTTACTGTCGGTGCTGTTGGGCCCATGGGTGATGGCGATTCCGCGCGGCTCCGGGCCGACATTGGAAATGGTGGCGGTGACTTTGTTGGTGGTGATGTCGATGACCGAGACGCTATTGGAACGCGTGTTGGTGACGTACAGCTTGTGGCCGCTGGCACTCAAGACCATGCCATGCGGCTCGACGCCGACCGGGATGGTATTGGCGACCGCGTAGACGCCGGCACTCGGCGTAACCACCGAGACCGTGCCATCGGCCTGGTTGGCCACGTAGAGACTCGTGCCGTCAGGCGACCATGCGACTCCCGAGGGTTCCTTACCAACGGCCAATTCGGCGGTCTTGGTGTTTTTGTCTCCTGCCACCTGGAAGATGCTGACCGTGCCGACGTCCGGGTTGCAGACGGCGAGTTGGGAATCATCCCAGGTCAGCGCGATCGGTTGGTTGGAAAAAGGACCGCCATATTGGACAGCGGCGGAAGCCGGTTTGTGGAGCCAGATGCTGAGCGCGGCGAAAGCCAAAACCGCCAGAAGTACGACTACGATGGGCCTGGTCTTCATATCACCCTCCTTCGCTGTCGAGACATAATATCACCAGCTTGGCCGAAAAACGCCGGGGTCCGCGCGAGCCGGTACTATGCCGCTATTGGTAGTCGTCGCGCGTCTGGCGGCCGGACACCAGGCGGAGCCGCGGCACCTGGCGCTCAATTGCGAAACGGAACGTGAATTCCTGATCGCGCGGTCCGCCGCCTCCGGTGTGAGCGTAGCCGATGCGCACCATCGGAGAGCCGCCCTGAATCTCCAGACCGGTGCTGATGGCGTCCCACATGCCCTCTTCGTGATGGGGAATTCTGGTGACGAATGGAACATCAGCCAGAAGCTTGCCGTTCGCACTGAAGAGCGCCAGCCGCCACTCGGAAATGAAGCGATCGATGATGATCTCCTTTGGGATCGCGCGATTGTAGAGCGCTAGCAGGAAGGCCTCCCTCGAGGCTTCCGCTCGCACCATCATCAGTTGATGGAGGCTTACCGTCGCACTGCTGTAGTAAGTCCAATTTCCGTTGGTATGGGCTCCGGACTCGAGAATCACATCCAACGCCTCTGGGCCAGTCTGGGGATGACCGTTGGGAAACAGCGCCGCATCGAGTTGGTCCAGATCGATCTGATTGGCGGCGGCGTAATCCGAGACGTAAGGCGCGGCGAAACCTTCCACTCGTTTTCCATGAGTGGCCTGGTACCCATCCCCGCCCGGCTTGCCGGTGACAACCATGCGAAGCGCTGTCTGCGCCAACAGGGATCCCGCTGCTAGAAGTACGATGGCAAACCGCATGGGTGCTCCGATCACCGAGAGGATACGATGGTCAACACCAACTCGGCGAGGTATACCAGCGCGGCCACGGCGAGCCAGCCGGGGTGCCGGTGCAGAATTTCCGCCGCCACGTACTGCCAATCGGGGCGGATCACAGGCCTGGGCTCCGCCGCGACTCCCGCCAGATTGGGCCGGCGCAAGAGGCGGCGAAACGCCTCGAGCGGCATCAGCAAGCTGGATTGTGCGCCGTAGCGAATCGCGGTGTAAGACTCGCCACCTGGTGACGCCGAGTAGAAAAGATTCTTCGGACTCACCGCGATGGACTGGCCGTTCGGCAGCATGTGAATCGTCCACTGCACGGCGCCGCTTGCGGCTTGCCACGTCGAGAAACTGCCGTCGAATCCCGCGGTGGCCAGAAGGTTCCCGTCGGGACTCCAAGTGACGGAACGAACTCCCCCGTCGGCGCCGCTGAATACGCGTATCTGGGTGCAGGTCTCGGGATTCCAGGTGCTCAAACTGCCCGTGGCCAGTGCGAGGGTGCGGCCGTCGGGACCCCATTGCGCAGTGTCCACCAGCAAAGGATCGGGACCTATGCATTGAGGCTGCGCATCGGGCACAGGCACGGGATCCACCTGCCAGGTTTCCAGCAACTGCGGGTCGACATCCGTCCCCATGGTGTCGGCGACGAGGATTTTGCCGTCGGGGCGGTAGGTGACCATCCCGACCGGTACTCCGGTGTACAGACTGGCGACCGCCTCCGCGGAATCAGTGCCATCGGCGCGCCATAGTTTGACGCCCCCATCCTGGCCCACTGCGACGGTCTTTCCATCCGGACTCCAGGCCAGCGAATAGATGCCGCTCCCGTTGTGAATCGCCCGTTCTAATTTGCCCGTAATCGCATTCCAGAGCCGGACTTCCGTATCGGCCAGGCCGCCCTCGGACACCGCGAGCAACCTGCCATCCGGGCTCCAAGCCATCGGAGGTGGACGGCGGTCCGGTTCGTCATAGGGCAGGTCCCCGTTTGGGTTGGCGGAAACGGGCAGGGTGTGCAAGAGAGAGAAGGTCGCGCCATCCCACAACCGGATGGTCTGGTCGGACGACACCGATGCCAGGATCTTACCGCCGCGATTCCAGGCGAGCCCCAGCACCCGGCGAGAGTGCCCGGCAAGACTCCGGACCAGCGTTCCGGAGCGAACTTCCCAGAGTTTAACGTCGTGGTCGCTACCGCCGGAAGCTAGCGTCGCACCATCGGGACTCCACGCGACCGCCGCAACGGAACTCAAATTCGGCGCGATGGTCCGCATCGGAGTGCCGTCGTCTGCACGCCAGATCTGGAGTGTGCCATCGAGGCACCCCGACGCCAGCGTGTGGCTGTCCGGACTCCAGGCGATGGCCTGCACGGAGGCGGCGATCGTCTTGAGGACAGCGCCGGAAGCGGCATCGTGAAATTCGAGCTTTTCGACGCCGGCGTCAGCGAGAATGCGGCCGTCGGGGCTCCAGGCCAGCAGGGCAGCGTGGTCAGTGCTGGGCGCGCTCCAGAGAACGGATCCATCCTCCGAACGAACCCGCCGCAGTTCGGTGCCGGCACGATCGAGCGGATGCAGTTCGTACGCCTGAATGAAGGAATCGCTTGCGGAATTCCAGGCGAGAGCCTGATTGCCAGGCACCGCAACGCTCCCGAAGTCGCGCACCGGCGCCCCGGAGTCGATGCGGAACATCTTTGTATCGTTTCCGAAGATCAGCAACTTCTCGCTATCCGGGCTCCACGCCAGCGATTGGGCGAACTCCATAGAATTCCCCTCGTCGTGAAATGTCTGGAGAACCGTGCCGGTAGCAGCATCCCACACCTGTACCTTGGTGATCTCCTCCATTTTGGAGTTCACGCCCGCGAGTTTCTTACCGTCGGGACTCCAGAGGAGCGAATGGACTGCGGTCGTGGAGATGGATCGCCGTGCAGCGCCGCTTTCGGGGTCCCAGAATTGGATCGCGGCGTCACCGCCGGCTGAGGCGAGAGTGGATTTGCCCGGTTGCCAGGCGAGCGCATTGACCCCAGATGAGTGTGCGTGGATAATGCGCTGCAATTCCCCCGAAGCAGCGTCCCAGATTCGGATGGAGCCATCGGCGCCGCCGCTAGCCAGCATCCGCCCGTCGGCGCTCCACGCAAGGGAAATAATTCCTCCGTGGTGGCCGAGGCGAATGAACAGCTCAGGATCACTGGCGACGGGCATCTGACGGGTGGTCGCAATCGCCAGAATACCCACCGCAACGGCCGCTGTGAGGGCCGTCAATGTGATTAATCGCAGAAGGAGTTTAACGCCCGCCTCGCATCGTCAGATCATAATCTCTGACCGGAGAGGCGCGCAAGCGCGACATGGCGCCGAGACTTTTCTCCGCCGCGTCCCGACTCCTCGGGACGCTTTGGATGCTTCCACTGAGCTGGGGCGGCGGGTGAATGACCACCCGCGAACCAGGGTCGGGACGCCCGAACAGCGTCGAGATGAGTCTCGACGCGGCAAACAAGGGGTGTTTGCGCCACGTCGGCACAGACTACGACACGAGGGCGTCTTTCTTCTTCAACACTTCGCGCACGAACCATTCATCGTGCTCGTGGAGTTGCACCAGCTTGGAGAAGAGATCCACCGTGCCGGGATCATCGGCCTCGTCGGCGGCCTTGGCGGCGTCGCGCATATCCTTGATCACGATCAGCAGGTTGGCGTCGGCCTCCTCCAGCATCTCCTTCATGCTCAGGCCCGACTTGGACGATTGCACGCTGGCAGCCTGCTGGAACTGCTTCAACTGGACGCTCTGTACGTCTTGCCCGATCATACGGAGCCGTTCGGCCATCTGATCGATACTGCCGAGGGCATTTTCGGCGAACCCATCGAACATCAGGTGCAGTTCTCGGAAGAGCGGGCCGTAAGTCTGCCAATGATAATGTTTGTAGTTGGAATAAAGCACGAAGGCGTTTGCGACTTCACGCTGCAAAAACTGCGCGACCGGATGGTCCTCACGGTTCTCCTGTGTGACTTCTTTCACCAGTGTTGTTCCAGGCATGTTTTCCTCCCGTTGAGCGATGCAATCGGAGCGCCAACGGACGGGAACCACCGAATCCTCCCGCCGCGAAATATAATTAGATCAATGTCCAAAAACAGCTTTGGCGCGGCGTCGACGCTGCGTGTAGGTGCCACTGAATACCAATACTTCCGTCTGGCCCGATTGGAAGAAAAAGGCGTCGGCAACGTTGCGCGCCTGCCTTTTTCGATCAAAATCCTGCTCGAAAACCTGCTGCGGTGCGAGGACGGACGCCGGGTTTCAGCCGCCGATGTGGAATACGTAGCCGGCGGAGGCGATGCCGCCGGCGGCAAAGAGATCAGTTTTATGCCGGCGCGCGTGCTGCTGCAGGATTTTACAGGTGTCCCCTGCGTGGTGGACTTGGCCGCCATGCGCGACGCGCTCGCGGCGATGGGCGCCGATCCCGCCAAGGCAAATCCCCTGATGCCCGCCGACCTGGTGATTGACCATTCGGTACAGGTGGACAATTTCGGATCGAGCGGCGCCTTCGATATGAACGCGCTACTGGAGTTCCAACGCAATCGTGAGCGCTACATGCTGCTGCGCTGGGGTCAGACAGCGTTCACCAATTTCCGCGTGGTGCCTCCCGACACGGGCATCGTGCACCAGGTGAATCTGGAGTACCTGGCCTCGGTGGTATTTCGAGCGAACGGTCAGGCGTATCCGGATTCGCTCGTCGGCACGGATTCGCACACCACCATGGTAAATGGCCTCGGAGTGCTGGGCTGGGGCGTGGGCGGGATCGAGGCGGAGGCTTGTATGCTCGGCCAGCCGGTTTCGATGCTGCTGCCGCCGGTGGTCGGATTCAAGCTCCACGGCAAATTGAAAGAGGGCTGCACCGCGACCGACCTGGTGCTGACCATTACGCAGATTCTGCGCAAGAAGGGCGTGGTGGGTAAGTTCGTCGAGTTTTATGGCACCGGCTTGAGCGCGTTGAGCCTTGCCGACCGCGCGACCGTCGCCAACATGGCGCCCGAATACGGCGCGACCATGGGCTTCTTCCCCGTGGATGCGGAGACTCTGGCATACCTTAAATTCACCAATCGCGACTCCAGTCTCGTCGAACTGGTAGAAGCATACACGAAGGAACAAGGACTGTTCCGCACCGATGAGACCGCCGACCCGATCTACTCCACCACGCTGGAGCTCGATCTGGCGACGGTGAGGCCCTCGATGGCTGGCCCGAAGCGGCCTCAGGATCGGGTGGAACTGCCGGACGTGCGCAAGAACTTCCACGATGCCTTCCCCGGGCCGAAGAAGAGCTCTCCGGCGCAACTGAATGGCACCACTGCGAACGTGGAGAGCGGCGCGGTGGTAATCGCGGCGATCACCAGTTGCACCAACACCTCGAATCCTTCGGTAATGCTGGCGGCGGGCCTGTTGGCGAAGAAGGCGGTGGAACGCGGATTGAAGGTGAAGCCGTGGGTGAAGACGAGCCTGGCACCCGGGTCGAAAGTAGTGATCGACTACTATCGCGAGGCTGGTCTGATGCCATATCTCGAACAGCTCAACTTCCACCTGGTGGGCTTCGGTTGCACCACCTGTATCGGCAATAGCGGACCGCTGCCCGAGCCGGTTGCCGATGCGGTGCAGAAAGAGAACCTGGTGGTGGCCGCGGTGCTCAGCGGCAATCGCAACTTCGAGGGACGCATCAATCCGCTGGTGAAGGCGAATTACCTGGCGTCTCCCCCGCTGGTGGTGGCGTATGCGCTCGCAGGCACGATGGACATCGATCTGGCGAACGATTCGTTGGGCGACGACCAGTCGGGGAATCCCGTTTATCTGAAGGATATCTGGCCCTCCAATGACGAGGTGTCGAAGACAGTGCGCGACTCGGTGAACAACGGCATGTTCGCGCACGAGTACGGACACGCCTTCGATGGCGACAAGAACTGGCAGGGAATGCCGGTCCCCACGGGCGGCACCTTCCAGTGGGACGACCACTCGACCTATATCAAGAAGCCGCCATACTTCGATCAGATGGCCGATCCGGAGACCTCGGTTACCGACCTGCACAATCTGCGCGTACTCGCCATGTTGGGCGACTCTGTGACCACCGACCACATCTCTCCGGCGGGATCGATTCCGAAGGACAGTCCGGCGGGAAAATATCTGATCGCGCAGGGAGTGCCGCCGTCCGACTTCAACTCCTACGGCGCGCGCCGGGGCAATCACGAGGTGATGGTGCGCGGAACGCTGGCCAATATCCGGCTGCGCAATCAACTGGCGCCGGGGACTGAGGGCGGCTGGAGTGTCCATTTGCCCGATGGCAAGCAGATGTCGATCTACGACACTTCGATGCAGTACCAGAGCGAAGGAGTGCCGCTGATGATTCTGGCAGGCAAGGAGTATGGGTCGGGGTCGTCGCGCGATTGGGCGGCGAAGGGCGTGATGCTTCTAGGTGTGCGCGCAGTGATCGCCGAGAGCTTCGAACGCATTCATCGCAGCAATCTGGTGGGCATGGGCGTGCTGCCGCTGCAATTCCAGGCGGGTGATACGGCGTCGAGTCTGCAACTGACGGGCAAGGAGACTTTCCATATTGAGGGCGTGAAGTCCTCACTGAATGGCGGCGGCAGGAAGGCTTCGGTACGCGCGGTGGCGGATGACGGATCGGAGAAGAAGTTCACGGTGGACGTGCGCGTGGATACTCCACAGGAAGTAGAGTATTACCGCAACGGCGGCATTCTTCCTTACGTGCTGCGGCAGTTGGCAACGGCGTAAGACGGGACGCGTCGCGAGTGCAGTGAACGACCGGGATCGTTGGATCGGTCTCGGCAACACTCCCTTACGGTCGTGGCTCGTAACAGGAACGATGCGCGAGGGCGACGATGCGTGCGCGCGACGATGCGTGCGCGACGATGCGTGCGCGACGATGCGTGCGCGCGACGATGCGTGCGCGTTGCGAGCCGCGACCGGCACGAGCCGCGACCGTAAGGGAGCGTCACGAAAGCCGACAATGTCGTCGGAAGTGCGAATCACACGATCGCCTCGGCAACATTCCTGGTCACGGCTCGCGGCCGCTGTACTATTGGATGCATGTGCTGTAAAGCCTTCGTCCTACTGCTGGCCGCATTCACGGCGTCGTTGGCGCAATCGCCGATCCCGGTCAAAGTCGTAGTAGTGACCATGTTCGAACGCGGCGCCGATACAGGCGACGAACCAGGCGAATTTCAATTCTGGGTTGAACGCGAGAAGCTCGATCGCGTGATTCCATTCCCGCAGGGCTACCACGACTTGCGGATGAATCGCGATGGCGTGCTGGGAATGGTCACGGGGATCGGCACGGCGCGGGCTGCCGCAAGTGTAATGGCCCTGGGGCTCGACCCGCGCTTCGATTTTCGCAAGACCTACTGGGTGGTCGCCGGCATCGCGGGGATTGATCCGGTGGACGGATCTTTGGGATCCGCCGCTTGGGCGGAGTGGGTGGTGGACGGCGACCTTGCGCACGAGATTGATGCGCGAGAGATTCCCAAGAATTGGAAGACGGGTTACGTTCCGCTGCGCAAGTCAGTGCCTTACGAGCTGCCGCGGCGCGAGCCGGACGAGGGGGAGGCCTATCATCTGAAGACCTCGCTCGTGGACTGGGCGTTCCAACTCACCAAAGACGTCGTGCTGGAAGACAGCGTCGCGATGCGCAGCCGCCGCGAGCAGTATCGCGAGACCAACGCGCGGCGCCCTCCCTTCGTGATGAAGGGCGATACACTTTCGTCGATGACGTTCTGGCACGGGAAGCTCATGGACGAATGGGCAAACGATTGGGTGAAGTACCACACGCACGGACAAGGCAATTTTGTGACTACCGCGATGGAAGACACGGGCACCTTGCAAGCTCTCACGTTTTTGAGCAAGGCGGGAAAAGTGGATCTCCATCGCGTGCTGGTGCTGCGTACGGCCAGTAACTTCGATCAGCAGCGCCCGGGGATCACAGCAGCGGAGAGCCTGGCGGAAACCAAGATTGCACAGTACAGCGCGTACCGTCCGGCGTTGGAAGCCGCCTATCGGGTGGGCCACGTAGTAGTGGAAGAACTGGCGCGGAATTGGGCGAAATATCGCGACAACGTGCCGTAGTCTTAATCTGGATCAAGAACTCTCTAGAGTTCGGTCAATGCCGGTTGGCGTGGCGCCAGATACCTTGAGGAGTGCCTCGGAGGGCATCCTCAAGTGCGGACAGATCATGCACCAATTCGACTCGGCCTTTTGTTACTCGCGCTCGGAGTAGTCGCGCAGGCAGCTCCCATCGTCGTTCTGAATGCCTCTTTTGAAACTCTGCCGGGCAGCGGGTTGAACCATCCCAATCCGGACGGCCCCTTCTCGGACGGCCCGATCCCAAGCTGGGGCGAGTCCGGCACCGGCGCCACGGGGCAGTATCAACCCAACACCAACGCCTTCTCCGTTCAGGATGACGGGCCAACCGTGGCTTACTCCAATAGTGGGACCATTTTTCAGGACGTGACGAACGTGGTTGCGAATACAACCTATACCTTGATGGTGGACATCGGCAATCGCATCGATACGGGCGACTTTGCATCGGCCGACCTTTTGGTGAACGGCGTGAGGTACGCGGCCACCGGCACGACGGCCGCGAAAGGCCTGTTTGCCACTTTTACGGCAACCTATGCCGCATTGCCCGGAGACGTCGGCGACCCCATCCGAATCGAGCTGGTCTCCACGGGCGGGCAAGCCGACTTCGACAACGTCCGTATGGACGCCGTTAGCAACGCATCCCCCGTTCCGGAACCGGTGCCCACGATGCTTCTCTTTGTCGGCCTGGGCGGAGTGATGATCTGGAAGCAGCGCTTCAACTAGTTCGTGGCCGCTCTTTGCGCACGAAGTCGGTATCCTGCCTCGGTTCGCCGTCGCACTCAATCGCGATGGTGCTGACGGGATCGTCGGGAGCCTTCTCGGGCAGACCGACGAAGCGCACGCGGAAGCGATCCTGCTCGAATTTCACTTCCTTGCCGGAGGCCAGCATGTGCGCGGACTTTACTTTGCTCATCAGGCCGCCGATGGTCGCCGTGTCGCCCGGCCAGAAGTAGTTGTGCATGTAGAGCGTGTTGCCGTTCCGCGTGAAGCTGGCGTAGTTCGAACGGCGCGGCTGGCACTTTTCCGTCTGATAGATGGCCTGCCCGTTCTTGTCCATCCATTTGCCCACAGTCGTCATGATGCGAACGGACTCCTCGGGGATCGAGCCGTCAGCTTTAGGTCCGATATTCAGCAGATAGTTGCCGGTGTCGTGCGAACAGGTGATGAGGTTGCGGACCACGGTCTTGGGCGTCTTCCAGTTGTCGTCGCTCTTGTTGAAACCCCAACTGTCGTTCATGGTCATGCATGACTCCCATGGGCGGCTGGCGGCGGTGATGGTCTGTTCGGGCGTCGTGAAGTCGCCCTCCAGCTTGTTGCGATTGTTCACGATGATGTCGGGCTGAAGCTGGAAGACCATGGCATTCATCTTCTCCGACTCCCACCCTTTAGCATCCAGCGGCCAGGCGACGTCGTACCAGAGCACGTCGATCTTGCCGTAATTGGTCAGCAACTCGCGGATCTGCCCGTGAATATAGGCAACGAAACGCTGGCGGGCGGACTCGTCGGTGGCGCAGCGCGCCCCATCGGGATGATGCCAATCCATGAGTGAATAGTAGAAGCCGACGCGCATGCCCTCAGCGCGGGCGGCTTCCACGTATTCCTTGACGAGATCGCGGCCCGGCCCCTGCTTCGGAGCGCAATAGTCGGTGAGCTTGGAATCGAAGTGGCAGAATCCTTCGTGGTGCTTGGTGGTCATCACCATGTACTTCTGCCCGGCCTGTTTGGCCAGTTTGGCCCAGTCGCGCGCGGCGTTCGGCTTGGGATGGAAGCGCTTGGCGAGCTGCTCGTACTCGGCGACCGGGATGCCTTCATTCTCCATCACCCATTCGTGGCGGCCCAGCACACTGTAGAGGCCCCAATGGATGAACATCCCGAAACGGGCTTCGTGCCACCACTTCATGCGGCGTTCGCGGTCGGATTCGTCACCGGCGGCAGTGGCGGCGGTGGTGATCGCCGTGGCGGCGGCACCAGCACTCAAGAGTTGCAGATAATCGCGGCGGGTCATGGTTCCCTCTGAGCGATTAGCATACCAC
The DNA here is from genome assembly GCA_035295745.1 of Bryobacteraceae bacterium. Taxonomy (GTDB): domain Bacteria; phylum Acidobacteriota; class Terriglobia; order Bryobacterales; family Bryobacteraceae; genus JAIQFL01. The sequence goes on from DATGIL010000022.1 coordinate 235,560, forward strand.
GTTATCGATAATTATTGGCGAAAATTGGAGAATTCGACACTGGACGCGGCGCCTCACCGCGGAGACGCGAAGGCGCCGAGCAACACGCGGAGAAGACGGGCAACCGCCTGACGAACGCAAAAGATGGACGCGGCCGCAGAGCAGCCCAGGTGCGGTCGTAATTGGAAGAAGAAGCGGAGAAAGGTTGGTTGGACTCCCGTAGGCGCTCCCTTGTCTCAGGCGCTTACGCGATGTGAGACGTTCTCCGCGTTGGCTCCGCGACTTTGCGCCTCCGCGGTGAGGAGCCTGCCGGCACCCCGGTGCGCTTACCTACGCCAGACAGGCGTCCCTGCCTCGCGTCGGACCGGCCCTCCGGTTTCCGCTATTCGCAGGTAACTGCCTGGGTATTCGCCGATCTGCGCGGGAATTCCACGTGCCGCCGCTCTACGCTGAGGTCATGGATCCTCTAATGATTCTGGCCGCGATTGCAGTGGTGGCCATCGTGAGTTTCAGCGGAAATCGCCACCACCATCAACATCTACAGGGCCGTTTTATCCTGCGGTCGAATTCGGGCCTGATTCCGGGGCTGGTTCTGGTCGCGGCCGGCGCGCTCTTCTTCCTGAACAATCTGCACATCATCTACATTCACGAATGGGTGCGGTTCTGGCCCGCGATTCTGATCGCTGCCGGAATTGTCAAGCTGGTAGACTCGACGTACGCCGGCGGGAAACTCCTCGGCGGCATCCTCACAGGGGTGGGCGCGCTCTTATTGGCACGGTCGCTCGGCTATATCGACTTCGGAGTCCGCGACATCTGGCCGCTGTTCCTGATCGGGATCGGCATCCTGATGCTCGGCCAGCGGACTTCCGACTGGCACATGCAGTTTCCCGATGCTGCCAGAGCACGCGTATCGACGGCCGACCGGGTCAAGATCGACACCGTGTTTGGGGGCGCGAAACGAGTCGTTACCAACCAGGACTTCCATGGGGGCGAGGTGGTGTCGGTCTTTGGCGGCGTAGAATTGGACCTGCGGCAAGCTGGTATGATCGCGGACTCGGCCGTATTGGAGATCAACGCCATCTTTGGCGGAGTCGAACTGAAAATCCCGCGGAACTGGAGCGCTGTGGTGGAAGGCGTCGGCATCTTCGGAGGGTATGTGGACAATACGATTCAGCCCGAGAATCCCGAGATGTTGGGGGTGAAGAGACTGGTGGTCCGAGGCGCTGCCATCTTCGGCGGAGTAGAAGTCAAGAATTAATTCGCAATGCATCCACTGCTGGCATCGCGCGCGCGACTGCTGCTCTACCTGACGGCGTGGACCCCTGTGCTGGCGTTCCTGTCGCTGGTGATGTGGGGCGCGGGCATGCCGTGGCTGGATGCGCTGGTAGTGCTCGCTCCGGCCTGCCTGCTGGACGCCTTCGTCTGCCTGTCGCCCTGGTACATCGCTCGGGTTCGTCCGCTACGCCTTTCGAACCTGTCCAGCCTGGGGCTCAGCTACACGGCTGCCGCCGGCGTCGCGGGACTGGTGCTGCTGGGTATCACGCGGCTGATCGCTTCCGCGATGGAGAAGGCCCCGCCGCCGTGGGCGCTGCTGTTCGGACTCGGCGTGCTGCTATATCTGCTCTCGGTGGGACTGCATTACGCGGCGCTCGCGATGGAGGCGTCGCGGGATGCCGAGGTGCGAACCGAAGAGGCACGAGCCCTGGCTCGCGAGGCGGAGTTGCAGACACTGCGCTATCAGCTCAATCCGCACTTCCTCTTCAACAGCCTGCATTCCATCAGTGCGCTGGCGGTGCAGGATGGCGCGCGTGCGCGCGAGATGTGCATCCGGCTGGCGGACTTTCTGCGGACCAGCTTGGGATTGGGCCAGAAACAGAGCATTCTATTGCGCGAAGAACTGGCCTTGGCGAAAAGCTATCTGGAAGTAGAAGCGGTGCGCTTCGGCCCGCGACTGCGCGTGGATGTCGAAGTGGCGGCTGCCTGCGAGGAATGCCTGGTACCGCCGCTGCTGTTGCAGCCGCTGGTGGAGAATGCGGTGAAGCACGGGATCGCCGGGCTGGTGGAGGGCGGATCGATTCGTCTGGCCGCCGCCGTGATCGATGGGAACGTCTCCATCACGCTCGAGAATGGCTTCGACCCGGAATCGCGCGCGGCCGGCAATCTGGGGCTGGGACTGGCACACGTGCGGCGACGGCTGGAGGTGCGGTACGGGGAGGAGTCGCGATTCGATGCGGGTGCGCAGGGCGAGATCTATCGCGTCACATTGCGATTCCCTTGTGAATCGCCCCCCTGCGAATCGCCCATCGCTTCGAGCAGCCGCGCGTAGCCCGAGCGGCTCACCGGCAACCGCGTGCCATCGGTCAGGATCGCGAGGCGGCTCTCTTTTCCGTACGGTTCGATGCGGACCACGCGTTCCAGGTTCACGATGGCGGAGCGGTGGATTCGCACGAAACGCGCGGGGTCGAGTGCCGCTTCCAGGCTGGTGATGGACTGTTGTTTGAGGTGGCTCTTGCCGCCGCTGTGGAGTGCGACGTAGTCGTCCTGCGCCTCCACGTAATCGAGCTTGTCGAGCGGAATGACGTGGACACGCGTTCCGTCCTTAACCACGATGCGCTGCGGGCGCTCGGCGGGGGTGCGCGCGGCGGCCACTTCGGTGGGCAGTTTGCGCTCGCCGAGCCGCGCCTTCGCCCGCTCCAGCGCGCGCTCGAAGCGCTCGGCGCTGAAGGGCTTCAGCAGGTAGTCCACGGCATGGGCGTCGAAGGCACGCATGGCGTACTGATCGTAGGCGGTAACGAAGACCACTACCGGAGGATGAGCGGCGGATTCGATCAGTTCGAGGACTTCGAAGCCATCCAGTTTGGGCATCTGGACGTCGAGGAACAGGAGGTCGGGATTGACCTCGCCGATCGCTTTGACCGCTTCGAAACCATTGGCGCATTCGGCAGCGATTTCGATTTCGGGATGCGGCTGCAGCAATTCGCGGAGAAATCCCCGCGCGAGTTCCTCGTCGTCGACAATCACTGCCCGCAGAATGGCGTCACCTCTATAGACAATGTAGCGGAATCACGCGCCTCGTATATGGGGGCGATTTGTGCCGCGGGCTGCGATCTCTGTCCGGCAACTGATCGGGGAAGCAATCACAAATTCTGAAGGGTGAGGTGGTAAGATGTCAATCGGCGCGTTCAGGGCGCCGCCGTGTCCGCGGAAAGGACTGAGTCCCCCTGAATGTTTGGAGTTTCCGTAGTCGGTTTTGATGAACTCTTTTCGGCCCGAGAGAGCGGACACCGGGCGCACGGCTGATCCGCATACGGACTAGCCAGGAAAGGAGATCATTGTGAAGAAACTTCTCCCTACCCGCGTGCTCCCCAAGCACCCGGATCTCGATCAACTCAAACGTCAGGCGAAGGAGTTGCTGAACGCAGTTCGTGCCGGCGATCCAGAGGCCGTATCCGAAGCTGCCGCGCGGTATCCGGGCGCCGATCCACAGAAATTCGCCTTGCACGATGCTCAACTGGTCCTCGCCCGGGCGTACGGATTCCAGAGCTGGCCCAGACTCAAAGCCTTCATGAGCGGGGGCATGATCAAACCGCCGGAACTGGATTCCGAGCTGGGGCGTGATGTCTGGGACACGATCACCGCCGCCGCAGCCGGCGACACCGTCACACTTCGACGCCTGCTGGACCGCGATCGCAATCTGAGCCGTGCGGAATACTTTTACGCGCCGCCGATCGACTTTGCAGTACGAGAAGGGCATCTTGAAGCTGTGCGGATCCTGCTGGACGCAGGCGCGGCAGACTCGGAATGGAACCGCCGTAACCTCGAAAGCCTCATCGAAATGGCCCGGGACCGAGGTCATGAAGAGATCGCGCTGCTTCTCGATGGGGTCCGCCGGCTCCGCACACCGGTTGAGCCGGCAGAGGATCATCCCATCCATCTGGCCGCGGAGCGCGATGATGTCCAGCGCGTTCGCGACCTGCTTGATGGAGAGGTAACCCTTTTGAACCGTCGCGACGCGGACGGGAGGACGCCGCTGCATCGGGCGGTGCGAGGCGCGGCACACCAGTCCATTGCTCTATTACTGGATCGTGGCGCCGACCTGAAGGCAACCGACCGCACTGGCGCCGAAGCCATTGACCTTGCGGTATGGTGCCGCAACACACTTCGGCGGGAGAGCGATTTCCAGACTGCCCGGCTGTTGCTCTCCCGCGGCAGTAGCTATGATTTGACGATTGCCGCCGCACTTGGGGACCTCGATCGGGTCACGGCACTCCTCCACCAGAACCCCGCCTCGATCGGCGAAGCGCGTCAGAATGGGCAACGCCCACTGTCCTCCGCAGTCAAATTCGGCCACCGGGAGATCGCGCGCCTCCTGCTGGATGGCGGCGCCGATCCCAATTGGCCCGAATTCGACGCTCCCCACGGCGCTGCCCTCCACACCGCCGCGCGCGCCGGCGACCGCGAGTTGGTGGAGTTGCTGCTCGCACACGGCGCCGATCCCAACAACCATGTGAATTCGGCGGGCAATGCCGTCTACGCAGCGAAAACCCCGGAACTGCGGGCGCTGCTCATAGCGCGAGGAGGCACGCTCGATCCGTACGATCTCGTCTGGATGGATGAGGACGACGAAGTCATGCGCCGCGTGACCGAAGACCCCAGTTCAGCGGAGCTCGGCTGCGGCGGCGTATTCACGGCAGTATGCACGAAAGGGAAGCAGGATCTGCTGTTACGACTGCTGGACGCGGGCATCCGCGTGCCGCCGGTCGTGACCGGGTGCCACAGCTACCTCATCGAAAATACCGAAATGCTCCGTATCCTCCTGGCAAGCGGGATGAATCCGGACTTGCCAAACTGGGAACGTCGGACCTTTCTGCATGATCTCTGCTCCGGTGGCAAGTTCGAGACACCGGAGGCAATCGAACGTGCGCAGATCCTGCTCGACGCGGGCGCCTCGATCTCCGCCAGAGACGAGGAGTACCGTTCGACACCGCTCGCATTGGCGGCCCGGGCGAACCTTCCGGAGATGGTGGAGTTTCTGCTGGCCCGCGGCGCACCCACCAATCTCCCCGATGACCCACCGTGGGCCACGCCTCTGGCGTGGGCCGAGAGGCGGGGACACGCAGAGGTCGCCGAGATCCTGCGGAAGCATGGCGCCAGCAGATGATTCGGGCAATCCCGCGCAGCGGTGCCCAACGACGTTGCGTTGGAACTACATGCTTCGCGCGGCTGGCCGTTGGATGCTGGCGTGAGGCCTGGCGTCAAAGCGTCGCTACCTTCGAGCACGCCGTCGAAATAGTCACCGCGAAGCTCACTGAAAGCAAACGGACGAGAACGACAGCCGTGGCGCGTTCACACTACTTCATGTAAGGGGCGATATTCCCTTCGATGGTCCGGAATTCCGCATCCGAGAGTGGCAGTTGCCGAAATCGGGTCCACTGCTCGCGCGGGGTGTTCCCGGGAATTGCGCCGTCCGAGCCGCACAAGACGCGGCCCAGACCAAGCTGGCGAACCCGCGTCGCGATCAACTCGCTCTTCTGCTCCCAGTGGCCGGTGCCCGCGACCCCCGAGATGTCAAAATAAACGTGCGCCATTCGCGGATCGTGCCTGGCGATCGCATCTACGAAGACGCCGAGCGCCTCGTCGATCGCAGGGTCATCGTAGCCACCAGGCCCGCATAGGTGGGCTATCTGAACGGGAACGCGCGATACCACGGGGAGCAACTCCGTCAGAAATACGTGCGCCTCCTTGGCACCGTATGGGCGTTTCCGGGTAATTGAGGACCGCATATGAACCGCAATCGCCATGCGGCGCCGGTTGGCCTCCCGGAAGATTTGCCGCAACCGGGCGACGTGCTCCGGATTGTCCAGGTCGACATCAGAATTGCCGAAGTGCAGTTTGATGCCGTAGTGAAGCTGTGGGTCCTGGGCGCAGCGGGCCAGTTCCTGGAGGGCATAATCGCGAAGCGGGTTAAATCCGCAGAATCCGCGCAGCCGGTCGGGAAAACGCGCCACTTGTTCGCTGGTCCAGTCGTTTTCGGCACGCACCTTTGCATACTCGTCCTGCACGGCTGGACGATTCGGATTGGCGAATTGGTACGCCACGGACAGCACCAACGCGCGGCGAATCCCCGCGGCATCCAGATATGCGATTAGTTCGCTGCCGGTGACCGTCCCCGTATCGGGATCCATAGCGGTGACGGCAGGGTGAAATAGATGCTGATGATAGTCCACCAGTGGCTGCGCCATCGCGCCGATCGCGCTGAAAGTCAGGAGTAGGATACGAAGCATTGGCGTCGATAGAACATAGTACACCGCGGCTGCGCCGCTTCATCCGTGAGATAAGCTCCGTGTCGCCAGGACGTTGCCATCTCGCACATGGACACAGGCACTACTCTGCTCGAAGGGCGGTGGCCGGATCGACACGGCAGGCGCGGCGCGCAGGCAGGTAACTGGCGATGCTCGCCACGGCCAGCATGCAGCCGGAAACGACGCTCCACGTTGGAAGATCGAGCGGCCCGACACCGAACAGGATTGCCGAAATAGATCGTGAAATCGCAAGTGCGCCCGACCACCCGGCCGCTATTCCACAGACTGCCGGGAATAGTCCGTATCGAAGCATCAAGCCGGTAATGCGAGCCGGTGAAGCGCCCATCGCGATGCGAATACCGATCTCGAAAGTGCGCTGTGCGACCGAGTGGGCGATCACGGCGTAAATGCCAACAAGTGAAAGGATCAGAGCGACCATCGCGAATGTGGACAAGAGAAGGGTCGAGAACCTCCGTGGCGCCAGCGACTCGGTAATGAGCTGCACCATCGGTTTCACATCAAAGACGAAAGCGTCCTTGTCAATGTCCGCAATTCTTCCTTGCATGGCGGGATAAAGGGGCAAGGGATCACCATTCGTTCGCACCAGCAGCGTAATCGCAGACTGTGGATATAACCCTTCGGGAAGGTAACTCTCGTTTCCGGGTTCTGCATCGAGTCCGGTGTATCGCACGTCGCCAACCACACCGATGACCACCGATGGGGTACTCTTCCATGACATGCGCACTCTCTTGCCAACGGCATCCTGCCGGGGCCAGAAGCGCTCCGCCAGCGCGCGGTTCACGATTACAGAGGGAAGGCTTCCCACTTCGCCCACTTCATCGTGCTCGTCATACACGCGTCCGGACAGGATTGGGATTTTCATCACTCGGAAGTATCCGGGGCTGACGACGCGGAGCCGCGTGGCAGGCCGGTCTGCCGGCGTGTCCGGCCGTCCTTCAATGCTAAAACCACTGAAAAAACTTCCCGCGCGCATCGGCACGCCCCCGATGACCGCGGCATCAAGCACTCCCGGCATCGCTGAGATCGAACCGATCACCTGTCGGGAAAAGACAACGTTGTGCCTCCACTCGAATTTGTTATTCGGAAGCGAGATCGTCATCGTTAAGAGATCACGCGTATCGAAACCGGGATCGATGCGCCCCAGCCGATCGGCACTCTTGACCATCAGGCCCGTGGCAATCAGGAGCATGAGCGTCATTGCCACTTCCAAAGCGACGAGAATGGCGGCAATGCGTTGCCTGCCGTGGCCGGCCGTGACGCTTCGCCCTTCGAGTTTCATAGCATCGCCCGGATTCGCGGATAAAGCTCGAAATGCGGGGATGATGCCAGTGATTAATGCGGTGAGTAAGGCGACCATCAACGTGAACAGCAGAACCGTACCATCCACTCTCGCCTCACGCGCCAGCGGAACCTCAACGGGAATCAGGGGCCGCAGCAGAACGAGGCTGCCATACGCCAAGCCAATTCCAATCGCGCCCGCCGGCAGCGCGATCAATGCGGACTCCGCGAGAAACTGTCGCAGGATTCGAAGTTTTGCGGCGCCGAGCGCCGCGCGTATTGCCACTTCTTTCTGGCGCGCCGTGGCGCGAGCCAGAAGCAGGTTTGCGACATTCCCGCAGGCCACCAGGAGCACAAAACCCGTGCAGGCGAACAGCAACAACAATGCCCGGCGCGATCCGCCCAAAACCTCGTCCCGCAGAGGTACCACGCGAACGCTGAGGCCCTTGTTGGTTTCGGGATGCGCCGCGGCCAGATTGCGGGAAATCGTGTCCATCTCCGTCTGGGCTTGTTCGATCGAGACTCCAGGACGCAATCGGGCGATGGCATCAAGATCTCCGGTATCACGCTTCATCGGGTCGATGGACTCGGGAACCCAGAAATCCACTGGGTCGCCGATACCCGAGACCACCCCGGGTGATGAAGTGAAATCGGCACTGAGCGGCGGAAAATGCGCGTCGGCCAAGGCGATGCCGACCACGAAAGAGGGCGTCGGCCCAACGTGGCTCAGATTGATGATGTTGACATCCAGGAACTTGCCGAGGAGTTTCACGTCCGATCCGAAGCGGCGCTGCCAGAGCCGGCGGCCGATAATGATCTCGGTCTTACGCTTCCGTGGATCGCCCGGAGCGAAGGTTTCGCCTAACAAAGGTACACCGAGGACTTTGAAAAACTCAGGCGTGATGCTGAGCCCGCGCAGACGCTCGCTTCGATCGCCTCCGGTCAGATCGACAGTTCGCCATCGATAACCGGCGACAGCCTCGAAAGATTTCGCCTGAGCCTGCCAGTCGAGCAGGTTCGCCGGCGCAACCGTGGGAAAGAACATGCCGTGCGAAGGATTCATCGGGCGGAGCATGACCAGGCGATCCGCGCCGGCGTAGGGCAGCGGATGCACCAGCATCGCATAGCCGACACTGAAGATCGCTGCGTTCGGGCCGACACCGACGGCGAGGCTCAGCATCGCGACGACTATCGAGATGCCTCCGCGTCTCAGCGTCCGAAGAGCGTAGCGGATGTCGGAAGAAAAACCGCGCACCGTTCTGTCATCTTAGTCCCATTCGGCAATACCTGGCGATCAGCGCTGCATCACGCGCACAGGTCAGGTCGGTACGGGCCGCAAACGATATCGCGATCAATTCGGCGTCATTCTTAAGGGCGATTCGCCACGTTCGGAACATCGGGTAGGAGCAACTTTCCCAGGAGTCGGGCTTGCCGGTTGCACTGAATCCGTCGATGGAAACGGCATACAGGCGATTGGGTTCACTCACGGGTAGCGGCCGAAGCAGAAGGGCGTCAATGAGACGGAAAGCCGAAGTGCAAGAGCCAATCGGCAAGGCGAGCGAGAGGATGGCTGCGCCTGACGTCAGTTTCCTCTTCAGGAGTTGCCGCCAGCCGAGGATGATGTCGGCACGAAGCGAATCGAGCCCGGAGGGCAGACGGATATCGCGGATCTCCTCGCCTGCGCTGCAAGGTGGGCCGAGTGCCTTGCGTGCCTGTGCCGGGTCGCGGCCGTGCGAGATCGCCTCGGCGAGATGCGATGCCAGTTCCTCATGAATTTCGCGGCTAAGGCGTTCGCCGTGGAAGACGTCGATGCGGGTCCACCAGGACATAGAGATGCCAAGCCATCCAAAATATATAGACGCCTAAGCATCAACTTGGGATAGAGGCGCCGCGAGCATCATTCGCGGCCCATTGTTGTGCCGGACTCGCGTCTTTTTTCACATAGTGGCTCGATTACTACGGAATTTTTCGTTGCCTTACGGTTTTTATCGTAGTATCTTGGGCTCAGATGACTTCTCCCCGCCGCAACCGACAGCCAGTGGCACTTCCAACCGCCGCCGAGCTCGACATTCTTGCTGTTCTCTGGACGTTGGGTGTGGCGACCATCAGGGAAGTCCATGACGAACTTGGCAAAGACAACCGTTACACCACGACGCAGAAAACGATCCAGTTGATGACCGAAAAGGGCCTTCTCACCCGCAGCGAACGCTTCGGATCGCACGTCTACGAGGCGAGCGTCCCGAAGGAGCAAACGCAGCGGCAGATCGCGGGTGACCTGCTGAAAAGGGCTTTTGGCGGCTCCGCCCGAAGCCTGGTGATGGGCGCTCTGACGGCGCAGCATGCTACACGCGAAGAACTGGAAGATATCCGCGGCATGCTGGAGTCCTTTGCCAGAGAGAAGGAGAGGGAATCATGAATGCGATGGAAATCCTGGCCTCTCAGCCATGGGTGGAACGATTCGGTATGACGCTACTCCACTTCCTGTGGCAGGGCTCGGTCATTGCGCTTCTCTACGCTGGCGCGCGGTTGATTGTGACTCGCACATCGAGCCCGCAGAGGCGATACCTGTTGGCCTGCGGTGCACTGGGAGCGATGATGGCCGCTCCGCTCGTGACATGGGAACTGATACGGCCGGCGGACGCAAGCCCGGAAGCCATGTATCGGATTCGAAGCACTCCCGCCACGGCATCCAGCACCGACATCACCACTACCGGCAGTCTATCCGATTCCGTCCGCTCGTCCGTGTCCGGTGTGCAGCCGGAACCGCTCCTGTTATGGGTCGTTCTGGTTTGGTTCGCCGGTGCGATGGTGCTCTGGGTACGTCTGGCCGGAGGCTGGGTGGTTGCGGCCCGTATGCGGTCGATGCTGGTGCGGCGTGCGCCGCCGGAATGGCAGCAGAGTCTGCAGGAACTTGGCACACGGATTGGGCTGTCTCGTCCCGTGCGACTGCTCGTCTCCGCGCTGGTGCAGGTGCCGACGGTGGTCGGCTGGCTGCGTCCCGTGGTGCTCGTTCCAGTGGGCGCGCTCGGCGGTCTGCCCGCTGAGCATATGGAGGCGCTGCTCCTCCACGAGTTGGCGCACATCCGGCGCCACGATTATCTGATGAACATCTTGCAGAGCGTGACGGAATCCCTGCTGTTTTACCACCCCGCGGTCTGGTGGTTATCGGGCCACATTCGCACCGAGCGCGAACTGTGTTGCGACGATGTGGCCGTTTCGATCAGCGGCGACGCGGTCACGTATGCACGCGCGCTGGCGCAGTTGGAGTCGTACCGTCCGGCGTACTTGAACACGGCGCTCGCCGCCAACGGCGGATCTCTGCGCAACCGCATTGCAAGGCTTCTGGGCCGGCCACCCCAGGTGGTCCGCACCGGTCTGGGGCCGGGCGTGGTCACCGTCGCGGGTCTGCTGGCGGTCGCGGTCTATGGGCTCGCTCAATCGGCCGATCCTCCCCGATTCGCGGTCGCGACGATCAAACGGAACCCGTCCACGGAAGCGCTTTCGATGGCGGTCCCCATGGGAGTCGGCTATCGCCCGGGCGGCCGCCTGGTCGCGGGCAATGCCCCCGTGACTATGCTCATCCAGCGGGCGTATTCGGTCCAGGGTTTTCAGGTGGTGGGTGGCCCGTCGTGGGTCAACACCGATGGTTACGATATTGAGGCCAAACCGGAGGTCAGCACGGACCAGAAGCGGATGTGGCTGATGCTGCAAACGCTCCTGGCCGACCGGTTCAAGCTTGTAATGCACCGTGCGACCCAAGATCTCCCTGTCTACGATTTGCAAACTGTCAGGGGCGGGCCCAAACTGCCGGCGCCGGTCGGGGGCAATTGCTCGGAGGTTATGACATGGCCTCCTCCGGGTCCAGGACAGCCGCGGCCGGCTCCTCCATGTGGCCCCGGTCTGGTAAAGTCCGGCACGGGATTGACTATGGAGGGAATCAGCGTGTCCATGCCGGCGTTCGTCAAGCAACTCTCTCTGATCCTTGGCAAGGAAGTAATCGATAAGACCGGATTCACTGGAAGATTCGCTCTTCACCTGGAGTTCGCAATAGACGATGCTCTCGCCGGAATCCCGAACCCCGTGGGTCCTTCCAGCCAACCCGCGGACATAAATGACAGGCCATCCATACGTACTGCCATGCAGGAACAGCTTGGCCTGAAACTCCAAGCCTCCACGGGCCCGGTAGACGTTTTCGTGATCGACCACGTAGAGAGACCTGGCGAGAATTAGGCCTCATGAGAGAGAACCACAGATGACCCGCGCAGCGACTCGAACGGTATTCACTGATGCTTTCTTGTTCGCCGCAGCTTCCTCAGCGCAAACGCTCAAGTTCGAGGTGGCAGCGATCAAGCCTGCGGCCCCGCAAGCGGTCCACGTGGGAACCACCATAGAGGGAACACGTTTGGATATGGGTTTTTTTCACTAACGGCGCTGCTCGTAACCGCATATAAGGTGGAGGGCTATCAAATCACGGGCCCCCACTGGATGGCTACCACGCGCTCCGACATCCTCGCCCGGATGCCCGAGGGCGCAATCAAAGAGCAGGTACCGGAAATGCTCCAGGCGCTCCTCGCAGAGCGCTTCAAACTGGCCATCCGCCACGAATCGGGCGAGCAGCAGGCCTATGCTCTCGTCGCCGGCGAGGACGGTCCAAAGCTGAAGGAAACGCCAGCCGACTTTGTCACCCCAGTCGTCGATTTGACCGGTCTCCCCGGATTCTATGAGTTGGCACTCGAGGTGCCGCCAACAGCGGCCAACCGGCCGCGACACGCCGAGGCCCTGGCTGCAGCGGACGGCTCGCCGCGCCCTGCGGAGGAAGCTTCCGACCCCGCGGGCGTCTCTATTTTCACCTCTATCCGGAAGCTCGGCCCCAAACTGGAGAAGCGGAAGATGGCGCTCGACCAACTCGTCGTCGAACACATCGAGAAGACGCCTACGGAAAACTAGCATAGGTCTGCCTGTATTCAACGCCCTCCTGCAGAATATCCGCTACGGGCTTCGCTGGCTCCGGCGCAGTGCCGGCTTTGGGTTCATCGCCTGTTTCTGACCTCCTGAGACCGAAGTCCCTCTCTCATTCTGCGCACGAAAGTCCGTGGCCAGAGCGTGGCGCGGAGACTCTTCTCTGCTGCGTCCCGACTCATCGGGACGCTTTGCCCCTTTCACCCCTTGCGAGATGCGCGACCAAAGTTCTCGACGCGACAGAGTCGCGATCACGGCGTGGCGCCGGAACTCGGGGAACTCGCGAGAAACGTCGACACAGTGTCGACGCGGGAAAGAGGAGTCTTTGCGTTTGCGCCACGTCGCACGCTCTGCATTTCCCAACTACCAATCCCCCGATGACTACGTTAAACGGACCCGTGCACCTCCATCCTTGCCCAATTCACCCATCCGCTTGGCCACCATCGTAACGACGCGCAGCACTACTTGCGGTGCCAGTGGCGTTAGGGAAAAGAGGAGCCCGAGCAACTTCTTGCTCCAGGCCTCGCAGCCGATGGGGATCCGATCATGTAATCCAGATGGTGGCCCACCTCATCACAAAGCACGTTGGCAACTGCGAGATTGCGCAGAACTGGGATTGGGAACATGAATCGTCATCCCGGAACCGACAGAAGGCACGATGTTGTCCGCGACGAACTTGATGCAGGCTGGTTCCGTTTTCCATGCGGGGTGATAGAACCCGAGGCAGCGGGTTGGTCAGAACTGTAGACTACAGAACCGATAAGTACCACTGCGGCGATTCGGCAAGAAGCTACGCGACGGTTGAGGAGGCAGACCGCGGCGGCTGGTAGCCCCTTGTTTTCGTAAACCGGGATCAAGTCGCCGAATGTTCTTGACACCGCATGCTTCAAGCGTATAATTAAATCATTCGATTGAATCATACGAATGAGTGATACCAGTGCCAAGATTTTGGATACCGCCGAGCGTTTGTTCGGCGAAAACGGGTACGACGCCACTTCGCTGCGGCAGATCATTGCAGCCGCCGGTGTGAATCTGGCGGCCATCCATTACCATTTCGGGTCGAAAGAGGAACTGCTCGACCAGATGATCCTGCGCAAGGCAGAACCGGTAAATGAGGAACGGATCGAGCGTATGGACCGGCTGATGGCGCGGCCAGGCAGGTTGGAAGTCGAGGAGGTGTTGGAGGCGTTCATGCAGCCTATGTGCGCGGCCGCCGCGCAAAATCCGCAGTTTGTGCGGGTAATGGGGCGGCTGCACGCGGAAGGTCTGCTGCCTTCGGTCATCCAGCGCCATTTTCAACCGGTGGTTGCGCGCTTTCACATGGCGATGAAGCGGGCCTTGCCGGAGCTGCCGCAGGAGGAGTTCCTGTGGCGGGTGCACTTCATGATAGGCGCGATGGCCCACACCATGTGTAACTCGCCTGAATTTCCGGGCTCGACCGTCGCCGCGAGCGATTTCCGCGACCGGATTGAACGCCTGGTGGCCTTCCTGAGCGGCGGATTCCGCGCGCCGGCCGCTCGCTCTGTGGGAGCTGAATTGGAGGTGAAGTGAGATGAAATCCGCATGGATACTGGTGTTCCCGCTGGCCTGGTCCGGAGTGGCGGCGGATCAGGGAGTGGAGCGCGGCCCACTGCGGCTGAGCCTCAAGCGCGCGGTGGAGATTGCGACTTCTCCCGAAGGAAACGCCAATATCCAGCTTTCAGGCGAAGCTCTGAAGCAGGCGCAGCAGCGTTCGGCGGAGTCTCGGGCCGCCCTGCTACCCGATTTCGAAGCTTCATTAACTGACCGCAGCTCGACGACCAATCTCGGGGCGCTCGGGATTAACGTCGTGGTGCCAATCCCAGGCTTTCATTTCCCCACATTCGTTGGACCATACACCACCATGGATGCGCGCGTCACCGGCTCCCAGAGCATCTTCGACTTCAGTTCCATCCGCCGCTTTCAGGCATCCAAGGTCGGCATTTCGGCGGCCCGTTCTGACGCCGCAACGACGGAGGAACGGGTGGCGGCAGACGTCGCCCGTGCGTACCTGGCCGCAGTGAAGACAGACACGGATGTGGAGACCGCTCAGGCCAATGTGACGTTGTCGCAAGCGGTGTTGACGCAGGCAGATAATCAGAAGAAGGCCGGCACGGGAACGGGCATCGAGATCACACGAGCCAAGGTCCAACTGGCCAACGACCAGCAGCAACTGCTCGCGGCACAGAATGCGCGTCGGGCCGCTCATCTGCGGCTGCTGCGCGCGATGGGCCTGCGGCTCGACACGGAGGCCGAGTTGACGGACCGCCTGCAGTACACGCCCGTGGACACGATCACCCTCGAACAGGCCAAAGTGCAGGCGTTGCAATCGCGGCCCGATTACAAGGCGCAACAGGAGCGCGAATCGAACGCGCGGCTCTCCGCCAGCGCGACCAAGATGGAACGCCTGCCTTCCCTGCAAGCATTTGGCGATTACGGCGCGATCGGAACGGGACCGGGCAACGCGCTGCCCACGCGGACCTACGGAGTTTCGCTCCGCGTGCCGGTCTTCGACGGCGGAAAGCGCGATGCGCGCCGTGCGGAATCAGAGTCGCAATACCGGTCGGAGCGCGTTCGCACCAACGATCTGAAGGAGCAGGTGGAATTGGACGTGCGGCTCGCGCTGGACGCCCTGAAATCGGCAGAAGACGAAGTACAAGTCGCGAAAGATGGTTTGGAACTGGCCGGCAATGAGCTGACACAGGCGCGGCGGCGCTACGAGGCCGGTGTCGCCAACAGCCTGGAAGTGACCGATGCGCAGACCCGTCTGGAGCGCGCCCGCGACAACCAAACCGCCGCGTTGTACAACTACAACCTTGCGAGAATCGACCTGGCTCAGTCATTGGGCAAGGTCAAGAGCATGCTGCAGTAGGAGTCTGACCATGAAGAAACGACTGATTGTGATTGCGCTGGTTGTGGCGGCGGCTGCCGCGGCCGTATACGCATTCCGCGGCACCGGGCATGCCCCCAATAACCGGATCGTGGTCTCCGGGAACATCGAGCTAACCGAAGTGAATATCGCGTTCAAGACCGCGGGCCGGCTGATTGAGCGCAACGTGGACGAAGGCGACCGCGTGACCAAAGGAGAGGTGATCGCACGGCTCGACCGCGACCAACTGGTGGCACAAAAGACTCGCGAAACCGCCGGACTCGCATCCAGCGAATCGCAATTGGCGCAGGCGGAGACGGCGCTTGCCTGGCAGAAGGCGACGCTGGCCGCCGATATCGAACAACGCCGGGCGGACGTAGCGGCGAACCAAGCGAAATTGGAGGAGCTGAAGAACGGCTCGCGCCCGCAGGAAAAGCAGGAGGCACAGGCCGCGGTGGCGGCGGCACAATCGGAATTCGATCGCGCGAAGAAAGATTGGGAACGTGGTCAGACGCTATACAAGAATGACGACATCTCGACGTCGCAATACGATCAGTACCGCAATCGCTTCGAGAGCGCCGAGGCCGCGTTGAAACAGTCGAAGGAACGCGAGGCGCTGGTAGTGGCGGGTCCGCGCGTGGAGGAGATCAACGCCCAGCAGGCGCAGTTGGAACGCGCTCGCGGCGCGCTAAAGATGGCAGAGGCGAACGCGCTCGAAATGAAGCGCCGCGAGCAGGAGCTCACCACGCGGCGCGCCGAGACGGGCCGCTCGCGGGCGAGCATCACACTGATCGATTCGCAGCTTAGCGACACCATCGCGGTCTCGCCTGTGGATGGCGTGGTGCTGGTGAAGTCGGCGGATGTGGGCGAGGTGCTGGCGCCGGGCACGGCAGTGGTCACCGTGGGCGATATCGATCATCCCTGGCTTCGCGGCTACATCAATGAGACGGATTTAGGCAAGGTGAAGATCGGGTCAAAGGCCAACGTAACTACGGATTCATACCCGGGACGGATCTACCAGGGGCACGTGACGTTTATCTCCTCGGAGGCGGAGTTCACCCCGAAACAGATTCAGACCCAACAGGAGCGCGTGAAACTGGTGTACCGCATCAAGATCCAGGTAGACAATCCGCAGCACGAGCTGAAGTCGAATATGCCGGCTGATGCGGAGATCGTGCTGGAGCCCTAGATGCAGCCGCCGGCCGGACCCATCATCGAAATCAACGGCCTGACGCGCCGATTCGGCACCCTGACCGCGGTAGATCATCTGGACCTCGCGGTGGAGCGCGGCGAGATCTTCGGGTTGGTGGGGCCGGACGGCGCCGGTAAGACGACTACACTGCGGATGCTCTGCGGGCTGATGGATCCGAGCGAAGGCAGCGCGCGCGTGGCCGGGCACGACGTGGCTCGCGAATCGCAGGCGGTGAAGGACCAGATCGGGTACATGGCGCAACGCTTCGGGCTGTATCAGGATCTGACCGTCGACGAGAACATGGCGTTCTATGGCGATCTGTTCGGGATCGTGGGCGACGAGCGCGAGAAGATGACTGGCGAACTGCTGCGGATGACGCGCATGGAGCCGTTTCGCGGGCGCCAGGCGGGCCGGCTATCGGGCGGCATGAAGCAGAAGCTGGCGCTGATGTGCACGCTGCTGCATCGGCCGCAGATTCTGTTTCTGGACGAGCCTACCAATGGTGTGGATCCCGTCTCGCGCCGCGATTTCTGGGCCATTCTCTATCAATTATTAAAGGATGGCATCACCATTTTCATGACCACGGCTTACCTGGACGAGGCCGAACGCTGCAATCGCGTGGGCCTGATGCACAAAGGAAAGCTGATTCGTTGCGCACCTCCAGAAGTGATGAAGCGTGAGACCAATGCTGCCAACATGGAAGGCGCGTTTATCGCGGCGATTCGGGCGGTGGAAGGAGTGGCACGCGGATGAGCATTGAGCTCGCCGTCGAGATCGATGACCTGGTGAAGAACTTCGGCACGTTCGTCGCGGTCGACCACGTCTCTTTGCAGGTGCAGAAGGGAGAAATCTTCGGTTTCCTGGGTCCGAACGGCGCCGGCAAATCGACCACCATCCGGATGCTGTGCGGACTGCTGACCCCGTCGTCAGGGCGCGCGTCGGTAAACGGATTTGATGTGGCGACACAGCCGGAGGAGATTCGCCGCAGCATCGGGTACATGTCGCAGAAGTTCTCGCTTTACGACGACCTGACCGTAGAAGAGAACATCGACTTCTTCACAGGCATCTATGGCGTGCCGCGCGGTCTGCGTGATGCCCGAAAGACCTATGTGCTCGAGATGGCGAACCTGGCGGAGCGCCGAAAAGCGCTGACCCGGACGCTATCCGGAGGTTGGAAGCAGCGCCTGGCCTTGGGATGTGCGATTCTGCATGATCCGCCCGTGCTGTTCCTGGACGAGCCTACATCGGGCGTCGATCCGATCGCGCGCGGAGCATTCTGGGGGCTGATCCATGACCTTTCGGAGAGCGGCCACACCACCTTCGTGAGCACGCACTACATGGACGAAGCCGAATACTGCCATCGCCTGGCACTGATGTACCGCGGCAAGGTGATCGCGCTCGGCACGCCCTCGGAACTGAAAAAGGGGCTGACGCAGCATAGCCTCATGCAGCTTGACAGCTCCGGCCCGCTCGAGACCATGCGCGCCCTGGAAGGTGTACCCGGCGTGCGCGACGTCGCTGTCTTCGGAGGCGGTCTCCACGTGACTGTGGACGATCCGCAAGCGACCGCCGCGCGCATTCGCGAAGCCCTCGCTTCGAAACAGATCGCGATCTACCGACTGGAGCAGATCGAGCCCTCCATGGAAGACGTCTTCGTCGCCATGGTGGAAGGCGAGGAGAGAAGAGCGGCATGAGCTATCGAAGACTGCGGGCCGTTTTCGTCAAGGAGTTGCATCACATCACGCGGGACTCCCGCAGCCTGGGTATGGCACTGGCGGTTCCGGTGATGTTTCTACTGCTGTTCGGGTTCGCGCTGAGTCTCGACGTGGATCGCATCCCTACGCTGGTCTACGACCAGGATGGTACTTCGGCTAGCCGCGACGTGATCCGGCAGTTTGAAGGCTCGCGCTTCTTCGACATCCGCGGACTGGTGAACGACTATAGCGAGATCGAACGGGCCATCGATCGTGGCCGCATCCTCATGGCCGTGGTGATCCCTCGCGACTACTCGCGCGATATTGGCTCCGGGCGCACGGCGTCGGTGCAGATCATTCTCGATGGCAGCGATTCGAATACCGCCGCCATCGCGCTGGGATATGCCGAGGGCGTGGTACGGAATGATTCTCTAGTGCTGCGGTCCAGTGCCATGAACCGGCGGGGCGGTGAGCGCGTCACGCCACCGGTGGATGCGCGCCTGCGGGTCTGGTACAACAGTTCGCTCGAGTCGAAGAACTACGTGGTGCCTGGGCTCATCGCGGTGATCCTGCAGATCATCGCCGCCCTGCTGACCTCGCTCACGATCGCGCGCGAGTGGGAGATGGGGACGATGGAGCAGATCCTCTCGACGCCGTTACGGCCGGCGGAAATGGTGCTCGGCAAGATGCTGGCCTATTTCGTAGTGGGCTTGCTGGACGCTACCATCGCGGTTCTGGTGGGGGTCTTCGTGTTCGCGGTGCCGCTGCGGGGCAGCATTCCGCTCATGGTGGTCTCCACGTGCGTATTCCTGTTCGGCGCGCTTTTTTGGGGCATCTTTGTTTCAGCCGTGGCGAAAACTCAGTTGCAAGCCTATCAGATGGGCATTCTGAGCTCGTTCCTGCCGGCCTTTCTCCTCTCCGGCTTTGTGTACTCGATCGAGACCATGCCCACGGTGATCCAGGTGATCACCCATATCGTACCGGCGCGGTATGTGGTCACGATTCTCAAAGGAATCTTTCTGAAAGGCGTAGGCATTGAGGTGCTGTGGGGCGAGTTGGGCTTTCTGGCGCTGTACGCGCTACTGGTGTTCGCCCTGGCCACTCGCAAGTTGAACCAGAAACTGGCGTGAACTATGTGGGAACGGATTCGGGTCATTCTGCGGAAGGAATTCATTCAGGCGCTTCGCGAGCCTCGCATGCGGGTTCTGCTCTTTGTGCCGCCGATCTTGCAGTCAGTTATTTTCGGATTCGCCGTGAATCTGGACGTGGATCGCGCGCAGATCGCGTGGATGGACATGGACCGGACACCCGCCAGCCGCGATCTGAGGGAACGGTTCGAAGGATCTGGCCGCTTCGAGGTGGTGACGATCCCGCGCACTGAAGACGATGTCCAACGGACACTCGATAGGGGCACGGCGCAGGCAGTTGTGCGAGTGTTGCCGGGGTTCGAACGCGATCTGAAGCGCGGCCGGCCTACGGAAGTGCAGGTGCTGGTTGACGGCACGAATTCCAACACCGCGTCATTGGTCTCAAACTACGCAGGCGAGATCATTGCGGACTTTTCGCTGGACGCGATGAGTGCGCAACAAAACAGCCGCATCCTGACGCGCAGTCCGGGCAGTCCGGCCAATGCCGGTGTTCCGCAGATCAACGCGCGCAGCCGCGTTTGGTTCAATCCCGATCTCTACAGCCGCAACTACTTCGTGCCGGGCGTGATCGCCAACATCATCATGATGGTGACGCTGATGCTGACGGCGCTCGCGATCGTGCGCGAGAAGGAGATCGGTACCATGGAGCAGTTGATGGTGACGCCCGTGCGGCCGATCGAACTGATGCTGGGGAAGACGCTTCCCTTCGCGATTGTCGGACTTTTGGATGTGGCAGCGGTCTCGGCGGTGGCGCTGTTCCTGTTCCGGGTTCCGTTTCGTGGTAGCTTTCTTCTGCTATTCGCGTGCGCACTACTCTTCTTGATGACTTCTCTAGGTGCGGGCCTGTTTCTCTCCACGATTTCGCAGACGCAGCAACAAGCCATGATGGCGTCGTTCTTCTTCTCGACGCCTGCCTTCATGCTGAGCGGGTTCGCGTTCCCGATTCGGAACATGCCGATGGTCGTGCAGTATGTGACGTACCTGAATCCTTTGCGATACTTTATCGAGATCGTGCGTGGGCTGTTTTTGAAGGGCGTCGGCATCTCCGTGCTCTGGCCGCAGATGGTCTGCCTGGCGGTATACGGCGTCGCAGTTCTGGGGTTGAGCGCGCTACGCTTCCGCAAGACGCTGGATTAAGCTATTGCCACGCGCGGATGAGCTTTGCCGCGGTTTCGGAAGTGGTCGAGAGCGACGCGTGAACGGTCAAATCATCCCGCCGGATCTGAATGGATTGGAGCGCCGCTTCCAATTCCGGGTGATGACCTCCGGCTGCGGTCGCAAAGGTCAGGATGGCGCGCAGACTCTCCTCGAGTTTCTGGCTGGCGCTGGCGTTGCGGCCCGCCGCGGCGGCATCCAGTTGCAAGCGCGAATCGATTTTGGCCGCCAACGTCACATATTGGCTGAGTTGCAGAATACGATTGAGATTCGCAAGATTGTCAGTCAGCGGCAAGGTGACGCCTCCTTGCACGATCATCCACGCCTGCTTGCCCCCAGCCACGCTCTTCGCCAACTCCAGAAGTCGAGGTGCACCGCTGCTGCCCGTCTGATGCTGCGCGATGGCCGAGTGGACGGACTCCGGCGAGCCCGACACGATCAGGCCGGGGACGATCAGAGTGGCTCCCGCCGGCGCTTCAGGGTATTTTCCGCGGCCGACGAATAGCACATCGCGGCCGTTGTACGCGACCAAGAGGTATGAACAGTCGCGCAGTGATTCAATGCCGGCGAGGATCTGGGGTAGCAAAGACTGGTAGAGAGCGGAAGTTCGGATCTGGTCGAGGTCGAGTCCCGCGAACGCGACGGTATCAGAGGGGAGGCACGATGCCAGTGCATCGACGGAGGAGTTGATGGTGGATCGGCACGAGGTGCTTGCGAAGGCTAGAATCGCGGCAATTGGCAGGGCAAACGACTTGGCGAAGCGTTCTCCAACCACTTGAATTACTTTATGAGATCTTCAGGAGTCTTGGCGTCGAGCACCCGGATACCGATCTCTCCCAGTTCCTCTGGCGAGCAGCGCTCCAGCCGCGCGTCCAGCCAGTCTGGAACGGCCCCGAAACGCTTCGTAACCAATCGGCGGACAATCGCCAGTTCGCCTTCTTGACGCCCCACCTTCCGGCCTTCCTTCCGCCCCTCTCGTAGCCCTCTCTTGTAGACGGGCCCGATAACTTCGTGATCCAGAATATTTTCCGTGATCGGCATGCGACTCGCCTCCTGTTGTACCAATGGTCCCAAATGCCGCAGTCCCGCCAGAATCATTAGCTGTTCCAACCGCGACTGCCTTCCCGACTCGTCCAACCCGGCGATCCTTCCCACAATCTCGCGAACGGCCTTCCGTTCATTCTGCTGTCGTGCCAGGATCGCTAATACATTATCCCCGATCCCGTCGCTCGCCGGCAGTTTCTTGCCATCCAGACTTCGGATGTCCACCGCTGTGTATCGGAACCTGAAATCCTCGTTTGCCTGGTACTCGCTCTTCATCCGCATAGGTGCCGTGCCGAAATACAGCAGGACCTGTTTCGGATAGCGCCCGTACTTTTCAAGCACCGCCGTCCCGTACTGCAGCATTCTCCTCGGCATCGACCTGTCGTTTCTACTCTGCAGCTCGATGTGCAGCGACCGCCCGCTCCGGGTTTCTCCGAGCAGGTCGACGTGGTATCTCTTGACTCTCGTCAGCTCGACGTTGTGCCAGCGCTTGACCGTGAGTCCCGAGACGGTTCGAATCGTGACGGCAGCCGATTCCGTCAGGATGAGCTTCAGAGCCGCATCATAGTTGTACATGAATCAAAAGTCGTAGACGTGTTCAACCTT
The DNA here is from genome assembly GCA_035295745.1 of Bryobacteraceae bacterium. Classification (GTDB taxonomy): domain Bacteria; phylum Acidobacteriota; class Terriglobia; order Bryobacterales; family Bryobacteraceae; genus JAIQFL01. The sequence goes on from DATGIL010000022.1 coordinate 257,825, forward strand.
AACGCCCCGATCCACCATGGCGTTTAGCACCGTGTGCAGCGAGGAAACCGGTGCCCGCAATTCCACGCGCTGCAGACCAGGCTGGGTCAGCAGCCCAATCGAAAACAGCATCTCCGTTCCGGGCACGGAAGAACCCCGGTCGCGCGGGACCACCACCGTCAACGCCACTTGTTCGTTCCCAGCGATTTGCACGAATCGCACTCCTTGCCGGGCGAGACTCTCAACGATATTTGTGAACTCCTGGTAACGCGGAATCATCACGATGTAGGCTTGAGGTCCGACCTCCTTGACCTTGCGAACTCGCGGATTCGCCGCCAAGACACTGTCGGTGGCGTTCTCTATCCAGGCGTACGTCTGATCGTCTTCCACGCCGTAGACGCTGTGACTGGCCTTCTCGATCAGGCCGCAGTAGAGCGCCTCCACTCCATAGTCGAGTGCGAGCCACAGTTTCCGCTCCCACTTCCGGACGGGGTGAGGACCCCACAGACGCGTATCCTTCCAAAGCCCCGCAAAACTGCGCCCGAAGTGAAACTCGTAGAACGGCCGGATATGGACAAAGTCGGCATACTCTCTCGCGACCTGATACGCGTAAACATCCTCTTCTACCGGCTCGTGCCCACTCAACCACTCGGTGAATCTGCCGATCGTCTCCTCGTAAATGCCCTTGAGCCCGTACTCCACCGAGAAGCTGCTGCCGATCACGGCCAGCATCAGGTGGTCGCCTGTGTTGAACGGGTACCTGCCCCGTACGATTCGGTTCGCACAGCAATATCCGCGCCAGTACTGAGCGATCGATCCGAAGAAGGGAAAGCCGGAAGGTAGATGATTCTGCTGGAAGTCGGCCTTCTCCTGATAGCTCCACACGATGAACCACTCGGGGTAGGTGAGAAACGTCTCGTCCTCCCCGCGTAGGTAGCCCGCGATGCCGGCAGTCTCGGGGCGGTGGCGCGAGGTCTCGGGCGTGGGCTGGAAGGCGACAGGCACGGACTTGCACTTTGCCGTGAAGACCACCGCGCCGATGACGAATAGGCAGAATCCCGCGATCAGAAGGACGAAAAGACGCCGGAAAAACTTACGCGCTGACGGAAGTCGCATTGCGATTCGAAGTTTCTCCACGGTCGACCTTGGCCGCGACGATGAACGCGGAGATGAAGATGACGGTGTGCGGCAGGTTGACCAGGAAATTCGTCAACGGGCTGATAGTATGCAGATGCGAGAACACATAAGTCACCACGTCGATTCCATAAGCCACACCCAGAAAGTAGAAGTAAATGCGCGCGGCCTTGGCGGAAATGAATCCGCTGATCAGCGCCAGCGCTCCTAGCACGAGGTGGCCCATGTCTACGATCGGCGTCATGCTGAAGAGACCGAACATTTTCCCCGTCGCGGGATCCATCGCGCCCGGCACGTAATCCATCAGATACACTCCCAGGAACACGGCCGCGTAGCCGAAAGCGCATTTCTGGATGGTGCTAAATCCCCTGGCCATCGCAACATGGTATCGCAATCCTGATTGAGCCGGTACAATCGTGGAATGCGTTTGGCCCCGATTCTTGCCGCACTCGGCGCATTCACCTGCCAACAGACAGGCCTGCCGCAGGTAGCGGCACCAGCAGATCCTCTGCGAGCCATTCACGACGCGCTGTATGCCTCATTTCTTCCAGTGGACGAAGTCCGCCAGGATCCGCAGTTGTCGAGGATGTTCGCCGCTGCCGATGACGGGTTGTGGTCTGCCGCGGGGCAAGCGCCGGCATTCCGGGAACTCCTGAAGCCCTTCGCGGACCTGCGGGCTTTCGGGGCGGCATGCGGCATCGCAGACTATCTGAAGGGCGCGAGTTCGAGCGCCTTCTCCGGCCTCCCCCCTGCACAACGGCAGCACGTACTGTTCCTGTTGCAGAGCTGCTCCCAAAATGAGCCGCGCCGACTCGCTGCCAACGTGCGGAACTTCTATGTGGTGAAGGCATACGGCGCCGTGCAGGAAGCGCTCACGGGCGTCAAGATCAATCTCTACGCGGGCAAGGATTTCGTAGATCAGCAACGCCCGGAATTGCCGCCTTCCCGACTTCGCTATGACCGTGCGAAGAAACAGATCGTCTCGACCTCGGGTCCAATCGATTACCTGGTAGTCGGTAGCGGCCCCGCGGGCTCCGTGCTCGCGCACGAACTACGGCGCGGCGGTAAGCGAGTGGTGCTGGTAGAGCGCGGAGCCTTCATCGTCCCCGGCTCGATGGAGACGCGCCTGGTAGATGACCTCATCGATACCCGCACCTCCATCGATGGCGCGATCCGCATCCGCAACGGTATGGCCGTCGGCGGCGGATCGCAAGTTAACGTCGACCTGTGTTTCGCGCCTACGTTGCCTAGCATTCAAGCCAAGATCGCGGGATGGCGCCGCGAGGGGCGCATCGGCGAGTCCGACTTCACCAAGGAGCAGCTTGCGGCCGAGTACGAGTGGGTCAAATCCGCAATTGGCACGCGCGTGCTCGCTGAATCCGAGATCAACTCCAACAATCGAGCTCTCTGGGACGGGTCGAAGCTTGCCGGCCTGCATCCAAAGCTGTACGACCTCAACACCTACCCGCCGGGCCATTCGCCCTATCCTGTGACCGACAAGCGATCGGCGGAAAGCCAGTTAGTGATCCAGGCCCTTCAGGACGAGCGCAATCCTCTGAGCCTCATTCCAGATGCCGACGTGCGTCGCGTGCTCTTCGAAGACGCAAAGGGCGCGCGCAAAGCCATCGGCGTGGAAGTGCGAATGCGCGCCCCCATCAACGATCCGGGCACCATCGCCGATCCCAATGGTCTTGGCCTGCCTCCCGGCGAGACGGTGACCATCCCCGCCCGCAATGTGATCCTGTCCGCCGGCGCGCTTGGGTCCCCGTCGATTCTACTCCGGTCGCAGGTCCCCAACGATCAGATCGGGCGCGGCATCGTCCTCCACGCGTCCATGCCGATCATGGGCAAGTTCGATCGCACGATCGACGCTCTGGTGGGAACGCAGGCCTCCGTGTTCGTCGACGACAAACTGATTCCCGAAGGCTACGCAATGGAGTCGATGTCCGATCAGCCGATCTATGCGGGACTGATGTCGCCGGGCCCGCCCATGCATACCTTCGAAATGGTGCGATCCTACCGGAACCTCGCCGGATTCGGAGTCATGTTGATCGATACGCCGTCGCCCGAGAATCGCATCACTCTCGACGCGCAGGGCGAGCCTCTGATTCAATACACGCTCTCGGGACCGGACAAGGAGCGTTTTCGCCATGGCGTGGCGGAAGCAGTGCGCATCATGTTTCTGGCGGGTGCGAAGCAGGTCTTTCTGCCGACCACCGAGGACATCCTGGATAACAACGCGGCCGGAGAAGTCCACGCCGCGATCCTCACCGATAAGGCGCAGGCGGACGTCGTGGAGCGCCGACTGCAATTCGTGCCGAACCGGACCATCGTCACCTCGGCGCACCTGCAGGCGAGCAACAAGATGGGGTCGAATGCGGCCAACAGCGTCGTGTCGCGCGAGTTCCGCGTGTGGGGTACCGAAGGACTGTACGTCGTGGATGGGAGTGTCTTTCCCACGTCGATCGGCGCGAACCCTATGCAGAGCATCTACACTTTTGCGAAGATCTTCGCCGATCGGATGGCGCCAAAACCGTAGCCATGAACTTACCGCGTTGGCGCAAGCTGGCGGTGGCGCTCATACTGCTCGCCTATTTCCTTTATTGCAATTGGGACAGCTTGAAGGTCCACTTCTCGTCGGACGAGTTCTTTGCCATGTGGACATATTGGCACGGGCCTTGGCAATTGCTCGCCGCGCAGTTCAAGCTGTGGGAGTTCTATTTTCGACCCATGGCCGGGATCTTCTATGTGCCGATCTTCCTGAAATACGGATTGGATCCCGTGCCGTATCATGTGGCCTGGCTCTTTCTGCTGCTCGCCGGAGCGATCCAGATGTACCGCTTCGCGCGCGTGCTCGGCGCATGTGAACTGGCGGCCGCGGCGACTGCATTCATCGCCTGTTACCACGCCGGACTGAGCCATATCTACTTCAACACGGTCTTCATCGGTGACGCATTCTGCTGTCTGTTCTATCTCGGCGCCTTCATCTATTACGCCGGCATTCGCGCTGCCGGAGGCATACCCACAACACTCCAGACGTCGGCCGTGCTGGTTTTGTATCTCTGTGCGTTGAACTCGAAAGAGACGGCGGCGACGCTGCCAGTCGTCCTGCTCGCCTATGAGTGGATCTATCACGGCGCGCCGCGGTGGCCCTGGAGTGAACTCGTACGTTGGATTCGCGGTCCGGGACGCGTAGTGCTGTTTACGGGCCTGTTGAATCTGCTCTACGTTTACTCCCGAGCGATTTCTCCCGGTGCGCTGAGCCGTAATCCGGCCTATCGCCTGGTCTTCTCGCGACACCGAATTTTCGATTTTCAACGTAACTCCCTCGGCGACCTCTTCCTCACCTACAATCAGTTCGATCTGCCTTGGGTGCTGGGCATCTGGGCCGTGTTGACCTATCTCGCGTTTCGGCGGCGCCGGCCAATCCTGCGTTTCTGCTGGTTCTACCTTGTGCTTTCTCCGATTCCCATCGAATTCGTCCTGGGGCGGCACGGGCCGTATCTCTACACGATGCTGGCTGGTTGGGCGGTATTCGTATCCGTTGTGCTCGTGGACCTGATCGCACCCGCGGCGGAGTTTCTGTCGAACGAGCCGCTGTTCCGCAGAATCGGGCGGACGGGAGTTACGGCGATGCTGGTTCTCCTGTGCGGTTTTCTCTGGGCCCGCGAGAATCACCGATTGAAAGAGTTGCTGCTCCGGCCGGAGATGGATAATCTGAGTCCGGAGAGTTGGGACGCAATCCAGCAGTTGCAAGCGCTCCATCCGAGGATACGGCCGGGCAGTCAGGTCGTGTTCCTGGACGATCCGTTTCATAACTTCGATATGGCCTTCATTGCTGAGCTGATTTTCAAAGATCGCAGCGTGACGGTTCGTCTGAATCAGGCGACGCCGCTGTCTCCGGAGCAGATCGCCGCCGCAGACTCAATATTCACCTTCGAAAACGGCAAACTGGTTCAGCTCCGGTGACGTGGCAATAACGGTAGAACGACAGTTGCATGTCGCAACCGCCGGCGTGGGCTCCTCGGCTCCGCTGGGCCGCGCCCCGCGCGCAGACCGAGATCACGCATTGTTGCCTTCGGGCCTCTATTGACACCGCCGGCTCCCCGGAACAGACGATTTCGGAGCTCAATACGGAATATCCTGCAATCAGAGGCATAGACCCACTTTTGCGCGGGTTCCTCTAAATCACGCTTGGATTGGCTGCCGATTTCTTGCGCACTCGCGTTCGGGGACCCCTAGTCATCGCTTTTGTGGAAGCAACTGCCGTCGACACAGTCCGGATGCCCACGAGGTTGTAAGCGGCTGCCACGAACGTAGTCATCCAACTCACCAATTCGACTCCACGATGCCGTTTCCGGTTACGGTATGCTTTGTCGGTATGCACAAGCTGCTGATGGCTGCACGAGTGATCGCACTAGGACTCCTGGAGTTGAGTTGTTATGGACAGTTGCCGCTGAACGGGGTGATCGACATCCATGCGCATAGCGACCCCGACAGCCTGCCGCGCAAGATTGACGCGATCGATCTGGCAAGGCTGGCCAAGCAGCAGGGCATGCGGGCTCTGGTGCTCAAGAACCATTACGAGGCGACGGCGTCATTGGCGTGGCTGGTGCGGAAGGAGGTCCCCGGGATCGAAATTTTCGGCGGGATCGATCTGAATCTCACAGTGGGCGGCGTCAATCCGGCAGCGGTGGAACGCATGACGATGATGAAGGGAGGATGGGGCCGGGTGGTGTGGATGCCGACTTTCGATGCCGAGAATCAAGTGCGCTTTTCAAAGGAGGATCGGCCATTCGTGCCGGTATCGCATGACGGGCAGTTGCTGCCGGCGGTAAAACAGGTGATCGGACTGGTAGCACGGCACCAGTTGACGCTCGAGACGGGGCACTCTTCCGCGCAAGAGGGATTGATGATCGTTCACGAGGCGCGGCGGCAGAGCGTGCAACATGTTGTGGTGACGCACGCGATGCTGGCGCCAGTGCACATGAGCATCGCGCAGATGCAAGAGGCCGCGCGCGATGGAGCGTATCTGGAGTTCGTCTATAACGGTCTGATCGGGCCAGGTCGCGAGTTCGAGATCGGAGAATATGCGAAGGCGATTCGGGCGGTCGGGACCCAGTGGTGCATCCTGGCGAGCGATCTGGGCCAGCCGGCGAATCCGCTGCACACTGACGGGCTGCTGGCCTTTTTCACAGCGTTGAAGAAGGAGGGATTCACGCAGGTGGAAATCGATCAGATGGCGAAGATCAATCCCGCGCGGGCCTTGGGGCTGGACGGGCGGTAGGCGAGGCGTCGAGGGTCCTGAAGGGTTTATCGCCGAAACGCCGCGACACATTGCGAGAGAGGTAGAGGGGTGGTCCTGGGTTTTCGGAATCGGTGGGTGAACGTGGATTTCGCGCACGCGATCGGTCCGCGAATGCGCGCAGAGGGCAGAGTTCTCGGAGATTCTGCAGGCTCTATCTCGACGATCCATCTGTCCACACAAAGCAGAACGGGCCGGCCCTCTGCAGGACCGGCCCGTTCATTGTTGCCTGACTCAGCCGCGATTTAGAAGTAAAACTTCGCGACTACCTGCATATTGCGTTCGCCTTCCGTGCTGCGGATCTGGCCGAACAGCGTGGAGGTGATGGTCTGCGATGCCGGGCTCAGGAAGATGGGCGTGTTGAACAGATTAAACGCCTCTCCGCGAAGCTCGAAGTACTTGTGCTCGGTAATGTGGAACTGCTTGCTGAGCGAGAGGTCGAGGCGGCTCTGGCCGGGTCCGCGAACGACGCCGACACCGGCGTTGCCGAAGGTGTGGATCGCCGGGGAGGCATAAGCGGAAACATCGAGCCAGGCATTGCCCGGGCCCACGATGTGCTGATTGTTGGGAGTGCCGATCACGTTGGGACGGTCGCTGCGCGCGCCCGTACCGGAAGGATCGGTGGCCAGTTTGATGGTAAGCGGGAAGCCGGTGTGCGCGGTATAGATGCCGCCCACTTTCCAGCCGCCGACGAGCGCATCCACCGGCTTGCTCCAATTCGAGCCCATCTTGCGGCCGCGGCCGAAAGGCAGGTCATATACGAACGACGGAACGAAGTTGAACTTCTCGTCGAAGTAGGTGGGACCGAATTCCGACTGTTGATTGAACAGGTTCTGCCAGTAAGCCGACTGGCTGCCCGCCTGGCCGCCCTGGCCGTAGTAGCCGATGGAATCGGACATACCGCGCGAGTAGGTGAAGGCCACCTGGTATTCCAGACCCATGCTGTAGCGCTTCCGCAGAGTGGTCTGCAGCGCATTGTACTTCTGCTTGGCGCAGGAGCAGGTACCCGAAATCTGGCCGATTTGCGAACGCAGCGACGACAGGTAGGGGCCCTGCACTACGTTGCCGTCGATGATTTGATTCTGGAAGTACGGCATGGCCACCATCAGGTGCGTGCCGTGCTGTCCGACATAACCCACCGTGAGGACGTTGCCGCCCTTGATCTCATACTCCGCAGTGACGTTCCACTGCTGGACGACCGCAGGACGAACGTTCGGATCCCACAAGCGAATGGTCGCGCTGGCGAAGGGGTTCTTGGCGCTGACCGTCGACAAGCCTTGGTCGAGCGTGGTGCCTGGCAGTTGGTAAGCCGCGCCAGCGATGTTGTAGTTGTTCTCAAATTCCTGTTCCAGGGGCGGGTTGAGCGGCAGGCGAAGGTTCGTGCCGGTGCCTTCCAGGTAGGAAGACATGGTGAACGATCCGCGGACGACCATCTTCTTGGCAAGGATATCGGGCGTATAGGCGAAGCCCACGCGCGGCTGGAAATCCTTCTTGAAGGTGTTGTACAGCGCGCGGCAATTGTCGTAGGGGCAGGGTTTGCCGGCGTCATATTCGGTTCCCGTGTACATGCCGAAGTTGGTTTGGCGATCCTTCACTTCAATCCACGGCGTGTGGTATTCCCAACGCAGGCCGAGGTTCAGCGTGAGGCTATTGGAAACGCGCCAGTCATCCTGGAAATACAGGCCCCAGATGGTGGAGCGCTGTCCCCAGGTTCCGGCTTGCAATCCGCGGCCTTCGTCATCGGGAAGCCCGAGCATGAAGTCTGCTTCGCCGATGGTGGGAGTCGGATTCAGCGCGTTCTGTCCGGTAAATCGGCCGTTGAACGCGATGAAACCGGTGCGGCCGTTGTTGCCCGCGTAGAACACGTTGATCCATTCGCGAAGGGCCTGTCCGCCCATCTTCATCATGTGCCGTCCGCGAATCAGGGTCACGTTGTCGGCATAGTGGAAGGTGGTGTTGGCAAACACTTGCTGCGGGCCCACGTTCGCGTTGCCGAGACCGCTGATGTAGTTGAAGCCCTGGAGGCTGAGCAGGCCGGTGGGGACTCCCTGAATCCCGACGGTGGTCGCAATATTGCCCAAGCCCTTATCGGCGCCGCCATTGTCGAGCAGCGTATTGTTGACGCCAAACCGTGCTTCGTTGACGACTCGCGGGCTGAAGGTGTGAGTCCAGTTGATCACCTCGTTCTGGAACGGCGAGAGATTGAAGCTGTTGTAGAACAGCGGGAAGGTATTCACGCCCGGGTTGTTCTGCATGCCATGGGAGTAGCGGAAGCTCGCGTAATCGTTATCGCGGGGCTTCCAGTCCAGCTTGAAGTCGCCCTGGTCGGAGGTGATGTAGCTCGCGCTCCCATACGTGTAGTTGGGAGTCGTGATGGTAGAACCGGTAGGCTGCGGATAGTAAGCGGGGTTGTTCAGCAGCTTGACGGCTGCGGGGCTCAGCAGGCTTTGCGGGATGATGTTGCCCGCGAAAGGAGCGCGGTTGCCGCTGGCGTCCACCGAAAAGGGATTGTAAAGCTGAATCACCTTGCCCACGGTGTTCGGGCCGGTAGTGCTAAGCAAAGACGAGAAATCGCCGTTGCGCCATGCCGTTGGCATCAAAGTGGCCGAACTCAGAGTCGTCGGAGTGGCCTGGCGCAATCCCTGGTAGTCGGCAAAGAAGAAGAGTTTGTCTTTGACGATGCGTCCGCCGCCAGTGCCGCCGAACTGGTTCCAGCGGAGCGGTGTGCGCGGCAGGTTTTGCCAGTTGCGGCCCCAGTTCCCCGCATTGAGCTGATCGTTGCGGAAATACTCGAAGACATCGCCGTGGAACGCGTTGGTCCCCGACTTGATTACGACGTTGACGATTCCGCCTTGGAAATTGCCGAATTCGGCTGAGGCGTTGTTGGTGATCAGCTTGAACTCTTCGATCGCATCGGGATTCGGCTGATACGAGACCAGATTATCCGATGTGAAGTTGTTGTCGACACCATCGAGCAGGAAGTTGTTGGATTCCTCGCGGTTGCCGTTCACATACGGTCGGCCGCCGCCAGTGGTGCGCAAGCCATTGTTGAAGCTCGCTGGGTCGGGTGTGGTCACGCCCGCAGTCAGGAGCGTGAGAGCAACCGGGTTGCGGCTGATGAGTGGGGTGTTTTCGATGGTTTGCGAAGCAATCACCGCGCCGACTTGTGTGGTGTCGGTCTGGAGAACTGGAGCTTCGCCGGTAACCGTGACCGTCTCCTGCACCGCGCCCACTTGCATGGCGACGTCCAAGCGGGCTCTTTGGTTGACTTCGAGTGTGAATTCCGAATTCAGATAGGCCTTGAAGCCAGTGGCTTCTACCTTGAGTTCGTAACGGCCGATCGGAATGCGGGGGAACGCATATATCCCATCATCGTTCGTCTTGGTCACCCATGGTGTTTGGCGATCCAGATCCTTGGCGGTAACTGTGGCGCCCACGATCGAGCTGCCCGATGGGTCGGTGACACGGCCCGTGATACCTGCGCTGACTTCCTGGGACATCAGTGGCAAGGTCCCAAGGCCGGCCAATGCGGACAACAGAAGCAATTTCTTCATCATCAAAGCCCCCTATTTATTTTCCGTACTGGAGCGGATTATATCAGGATAAAAGGTCAAATGTAACCGAAATTTGACAATGCTCTGCGGGAATTTAAGTGTAACAGGTGAAAGGACTTGGGCAACGTGAGCGGCTCCCGTTTTTCACAGAATTTCTACGGTTTTCGGTAGCGTGGAGAGGCTCGCATCGCGCTGCGGCAACCCGGTTTGACGCGGGCAAAACCTTTGGGATACACTCAGGCCCGTGGATAGACGACTCTTCCTGCACGTCGCGGCGGCAGCACCTATGCTCGCAATGCCCGCTGACGAGCCAGTATACAAAGTAGTCACGCATTTCCAACCGGCTGCCGTACCAGGCATGCCCGGCGCGTATCCGGGCCAGATGGTTCGGGTTCACGCCGAGCGATCCGTGGACGTTCAATCGGGGCAGGCTGACAAAGCGATTGTCAAGGAGATGCTGGCGCGCGGAATCACGGGGTTGACCGGCGATTCGCGCGTGGAAGACGCTTGGGCGCGATTCATTTCGCCGAAAGATGTGGTGGGCATCAAGGTAAATTGCTCGGGAGCGCCGCGCATCTGCTCGTCTCCCGAGATTGTGGCGGGCATCGCGGAGAATCTGGTCGCCATCGGCGTGCCAGCAAAACAGATCTGGGTGTACGAGCGCTTCGACAACCAGTTGCGGAGCGTTGGGTATGGGAAGTCTCTTCCGGCGGGAGTGAATATCGCCGCGGCGGAGGCCAATCGCGGCTCTGTGCTTGGTTATGATCCGCACACTTACGTGGAGACCAGCTTCTTCGGTGAAGAAGACACGCGCTCGAATCTGGTACGTATGGTGGCCGATACCTTCACCAAGATCGTTAACGTCCCGGTGACGAAGGAGCACCAGGCCGCGGGCGTCACCGGCGCACTGAAAAACATTGCGTACGGTAATTTTTCCAATGTAGACCGATCGCACCGATTCGAAAAAACCAACACCAAAACATTCATAGGCACCTTGGCAGCGACCGAGCCGGTGCGCTCGCGAGTGGTGTTGAATGTGATGGACGGCTTGCACGGAGTCTGGCATGCCGGCCCGTTCAGCGAGAATCCGCGCTTCCGTTTCTACCCCAAACAGATCTGGTTCGGCACCGATCCGGTGACGATGGATCACCAGCTATTGGATCTGATCGAGGAGAAGCGCAAGGAGGAAGGCGCCAACTCGCTCTTCGACCGTTCGAAGGAACACCTGGGCGACAATCGGGACCCAAACAAGAATCGGTTTTTGCGGGAGCCCGGGCACATCGAGTACGCCTCCAAATTGGGGCTGGGCATCTTCGACAGCGCGAAGATCCACGTCAAGAGGATCGAACTGTAATGCTGTTTCTGGCGGCGGCTTTACCTGTGCTGTTCTGGAGCGCCGCTCCGGACACGGCCCCGGCGCTGAAGGATGCCGGAATCACGCACATTGCGGTGCCGGCCTCGCGGGCCGAATCGTGGAAGAGCGTCGCGGGCCTGACCGTTGAGACGGCGGATCCGCAGAAGGCGGTGAAACTGGAATCGCCGGGTGTGGAGTATCGCGCGGACCAGGCGTCGGCATCGCGCGCGCCGTGGCTCGATTCGAATGGCTGGCAGTTTCTGCGGCAGCCGCAGGGGCGATTCTATTACGACGTAAAGGGAGGCGCTGCGGCGCTTGCTGCAGCGGAAGCCTTCAGTTATGGGGTGACGGCGTGGGTGTCGACGGACAATGCCGGGCTCAAGCCCTTGGCTCAGATGCTGGAGTTTTTGCGGGGAGTGCAGGGCGAGCCGATGCCGCCGGTCGCGGACATCGGGCTAATCGATGATGGAACGGACGTGACCGCGGAGGTGATGAACCTGATGCTGCGGCACAATCTGCTGTTCCGGGTGGTCTCCGCGCCGGATTCCCACTTGAAGTTGAATGTGCGCATCGGGTCGAAAGAGTATCCGGCCGCGGACGCGCAGGACCCCGGTGCGATGGCGCAGATCATTCGCGGCAATCTCACGGACGAGAAGCGCTCGCTGCGAATTTACGGCAGTCCCGTGGTGATCGGGCGGCTCACCGGTTCGAACGGCCATGTGCGCGTGCAGTTGCTGAATTACTCCGGAGCGACACGCAAGGTGGATGGGCTGCGCGTGCGGGTTTTGGGGAGCTATCCGATGCACCATGCCGCAGCGGCGGGCTCCTCACCGGAACTTCAGGACTATACGGTGGAGAAGGACGCGACCGAGTTCACTCTGCCCGAATTGAAGACCTTTGCGGTAATCGATCTTTCGAGGTGACCATGAGAGCTACCCGAATCGCCGCGTCTCTTTTACTGGTTATGACGCCTTTTGCCTTTGGCCAGCCGAAATATGACCTGTTGCTGCAGGGCGGGCACGTGATCGATCCCAAAAATGGAATCAGCGCGGTCCGCGATGTCGCGATCAAAGATGGAGCCATCGCCGCCGTGGGGCAGCGCTTGAATGCGGCGGACGCGTTGAAGACGGTGGACGTCTCGGGGCTTTACGTGACACCGGGACTTGTGGACATTCATGTCCACGTATTCGCGGGCACGGGCGAGCGCGCGTCCTATGCGGGCGATAACAGCTTGTACCCGGACGGTTACACGTTCCGCGTGGGTGTGACGACGGTGGCGGACGCCGGCTGTGCGGGCTGGCGCAACTTCGAAGCGTTCAAGGAACACGTGATCGATCGCGCCAAGACGCGGGTGTTCGCGTTCCTCAATATCGTGGGCAACGGCATGCGGGGCGGGAAGTATGAGAACGATCTCGCGGACATGGAAGCGGCGCCCGCGGCGGAGATGGCCAAGAAGTACAAGGGCCTGATCGTGGGAATCAAGACGGCACACTACACAGGGCCGGAGTGGACGCCGGTGGAGCACGCAGTGCAGGCGGGCACGATGGCGAATATTCCGGTGATGGTGGATTTTGGCACAGACCATCCGGAGCGTCCCCTGGCCGATCTGGTGACGAAGAAACTGCGCCCCGGCGATATCTACACGCACTGCTACTCGGGCCTGCGGCATGAGTTGGACGATACGGGGCATGTCAATCCGGGGATGATCGCGGGTCGCGAACGCGGCGTGATTTTCGATGTGGGGCACGGCGGAGGGAGCTTCGCGTGGCGGATTGCGGTGCCGGCGATGCAGCAGAAGTTCTATCCCGATTCGATCTCGACGGACCTGCACATCGGCAGCATGAACTCCGGCATGAAAGACATGCTGAATGTCATGGACAAGTTCCTGGCGATGGGGATGAAGCTGGATGACGTGATCGTGCGGTCGACGTGGAATCCGGCGAAGGAGATTCATCATGAGGAACTGGGGAATCTGTCGGTAGGATCGATTGCGGATGTCACGGTGTTGCGCGTGGAAAACGGCAAGTTCGGATTTACGGACATGTACGGGGCACGGCTGTCAGGCACGCAGAAGCTGAGCTGCGAGCTGACGGTCCACAACGGGAAGGTGGTCTACGATTTGAATGGGATCACGCGTCCCGAGTGGACGACGCTGCCCGCGGGATATCGGGAGACGGGCGATGCGGCATGGGACGCGGTGACTCCCGCACGTCGAGGCGGACGGGCGGCGGAGAAGAAGTAAGCGACGTGGCGCAGAGACTCTTCTCTGCCGTCTCGACACTACTGTCGAGACTTTTCGGAGCGCGGCGAAGCTATTGGAGGCGAGTTTCGTGGGCCCGCGAAAAGCGTCGAGATGAGTCTCGACGCGGCAAACAGGAGTGTTTGCGCCACGTCAGCGCTGGTAGCTTCGCGCCAGCTCCATGTAGACGCCTAAGTCGCGATCGAGGTCTGACTGAGTGCCGTCGAAATAGAAGTTACGAATCGGAATGCCGCCTAAGTCGCGACTGATGCGCGGGTAGATGGCCTCACACACGATTCCATTCATACAAGTGAACGGACTGATATCAATGATCCCCGCCGCACCCTTTTTCGCCAGATAGACTACCTTGCCGACATTCAGTACCATCTCGCCGAAGGCGCCTTCGCGCGGCAGATAGGGGCGCGCGCATTCGAGGACCTCGTAGATATCGGGCTCCTCGCGGCCGGCGAAGTCCTGCTCAAAAGGCTCCAGGAGCACGTGCTCGTCGTGCTTCTGGACGCGCTTTCGGATCCAGGCGCCGAGAGCTTCAGCCGTCCAGATCCGGCCCTCCAGCTTGAGCTTGCGGAAGTGCTCGGAATTGGTGTACCAGATCCACTCCACCAGGTCGGAAAGCCACGCCTCGGCGCCGTAGCCTTCCAGCGAGCGAATCAGATTCTCATTCGAGAAGGTGTTCAGCCGGCAGAAGATCTCGCCGACGATGCCGATGAGAGGCAAGGTGCGCGTGCGGACGCTCCACGCGGCGCGGAGTTTGCGAAAGCGATCGCGGCATCGCACCATGCACGCGGTCAGCGCGCGCAGTTGCGGGCCAGGTTCCGGCGGAATCGCTTCGAGCGTGCTGCAAAGATCTGCCAGCCCCTCCTCGTACACTGCCTCGGTATCGCCGCGCCGCTCTTCGTAAGGGCGATTCATGAGCAGCAGCTTCCCGAGCAAGTCGGCGCAGAGGAGCGCACGCCAGCCGGTGCGCACGAAGACTCCGGCCAGGGTTCCGAGGCCGTCATAGGCGTTCTGGCTGGTGGGCGAGAGGATCTCCACCGAACTGTAGCCATTGGCATTCAGCACCTGGCGCAGATAGGGAGCATATTGGCCGAAGCGGCAGGGCCCTTGCGCTGTCGGCATGAAGAACGCGACGCGCTCTGGGTCGGTGCCGGGCGTCTCCAGCACCTTCATGAAGTCCCCCACGGTCACCTTAGCCGGGTAGCATTCGTCGCCCGAGGTATAGTGCGCGCCGAGCTCCCGCGTACGGCCGTCCGAAGGAGGCGTGGGCTCGGCATCCAGACCGATGGCGCGCAGGGCCGAGGCAAAGGCGCGCGCGCTGCCATACGCCATCGGCGGAATGTAGATGCGCTTGCCCTTTATTGCAGGAGCGGTACCGTCTCCGCTGACGATTGGTAGCATCGCAGAATTCCTTTGCTGTCGAGATACGCTTCCGCGCGCGTCATGTAGCCGGCATCGTTGCCGTGACCATCGAATTGCAGGATCAGTAGCGGTGCGCCGGCGGCTTCACGGGCGAAGTGCTTAATGTAGGAATCTGGACCGCACTTGAAGTTGGTGATATAGACCAGGTGCAGATTCGAACGCCCGGCGGCCACCCGCGCCGCCTCCAGAATCTTGCGGCCGGAGATCCAGAACATGTTGGCGTGCAGGTCGTCAACGGACTCGCGGCCGGTCACCAGGAAATCGAGCGGGATCACGTTGGCGCCGTAACGGTGGCGGAGTTTACGTGGGATGTCGCAGTTCACGCCGCGGTCGTAGATGTTGTAGCCGCGGCCCACCAGCACCAGCCCAGGCTGGCCCGTTTGGTCGAGCACAGCCAGAGCCTCACGGCCCTTGGCAAGCAGTTGATTCTGGAACTCGCGCTGCGCGGCATAGGCAGCGTCCACAGCGGCATCGCTGGCACGTCGCTTCACACCGATGCGCCGCACGCATTCGGCCAAGCCCTTCTTCACTTGCGGCGGGCCGAGGTGGAAGTGCAGGGTCGGGATGAGGAACTTGTGCTGGTGCTGCTCCAATGCGGGCACGGAGCGCAGCACCCACGGCAAGGTCTGATTCCACGGGCAGTAGTGCGAGGCGCAGGGTCCACCGTCCGTTTCGGCGTCCGCGATATTGGGGAGCAGGATGTAGTCGACGCCCGAATCGAGCAGGGCTTTCACGTGCCCATGGGCCACCTGGATGGGGTAACACGGTTCGGCAACGGCGAGTTCGATTCCAGCAGCCGAAATGTGCGGGTCGGTGACGGGAGAGAGGACGGTCTCGATGCCCAACTCCGCGAAATAGCGCCGCCAGAAGGGAAGCTGCTCAAGCATCGACATGGCGCGGGGAAGACCTACGAGCAGGGGTTGGGGGCCTAAAGGCAGGGGTTGGGGCTTCGGCGGACTGCACTGCTCCAGCAATCGATCTCGATACGCGAAGAGATCTTCGATTACCGGCTTGCGGCCTGTGGGGGAGGGTTTGCGGAATTTGTCGGAGCATTTGTCCCCCCAGTAGCTTTTTTGGCCTTCGATCACGAATTCTTTCATGTCGCAGAGGTTGGAGCATGCCTTGCACACGAAGTCGCGAGTGGAGAGTTGCAGTTGGTCGAGGTGGTAGCCGCGGAAGCGGGTGGCGGCGCCGGTGGCCTCGCGCCACTGGCGGGCAATCAACGCCATGCCGATCGCGCCCATTACGCCGTTATACGGAGGCACTGTGATCTTCTTGCCTAGCAGGCTTGCGAAGGCCGCTGTGACGGCGTCGTTGTAGGCAGTGCCGCCCTGAAAGTAGATGACGTTCCCGATCTTGCGGCGCCGCACCACGCGATTCAGATAGTTCAGCGCGATGGAGTATGCCAGGCCGGCCACCAGGTTTGGCACCGTCTCGCCTTTGTGCAGCCAGCCACTGACATCCCGCTCCATGAAGACCGTACACCGCTCGCCTAAACGTGTGGGACTGGGGGCACCTAGGGCGAGTTTGGCAAATTCGCCCTTGATGCCGATGCCTAATTTCTCCGCCTGCTCCTCGAGGAAGGAGCCCGTGCCGGCGGCGCAGGCCTCGTTCATCGCGAAATCCACGACAATGCCGTTTTCGATGGAGATGAACTTGGAGTCCTGGCCGCCGATCTCGAAAATGGTGTCGACCGGTTCACCGCCCAGCGTTCGGCTGATGTGAATGGCGCCGGTCTTGTGCGCGGTGATCTCGTCGTTCACCACGTCGGCGCCGGCGAATTCGGCGATCAGCTCGCGGCCGGAGCCGGTGGTGCCCGCACCCATGATTCGCAGGCGTTTTCCCCAGACTCGCTCCAGTTCGGAGAGGCCCTGCTGCACCGCTTCGATGGGCCGTCCCGCCGTGCGGAGGTAGATATCGTGGATGACGGTGCCGAACTCGTCAATTGCCACTACATTAGTGGAAACGGAACCGATATCGAGCCCGAGATATGCCGGAATGACCTCGCCACCGTGGGGTGGCACGTACGTGCCAACACGATCGCGCAACTGGACGACATGCTCGCTGGAAAGCGGGCGGGTGTCCTGGACTTTCTCTTCGGTATCGTGCTGGCGCAGGCGGTGGATCTCGAGGATGGAGCGCTTGCGTGGCTCGTCTGCCTCCAGCATCGCCGTGCCAATGGCGCCCGCCCACGCGTATTCCTGCGGTACGAGCAGATCGCTTTCCGAAAGAGAGAAGGCTTCGCGCAGCGCAGCCGTCACCCCGGCATTCTGCGAGACCGCGCCAATCAACGCGACCGGGGTCGCGACCGGTCTGCCCTTTACGATGGAGCTCTTGAAATTGCGCGCCACGGCATCACACAGGCCGCGCAGAATCTCGGCGGGAGAATAGCCTTTCTGCTGGGCGTGAATCATGTCGCTTTTGGCGAACACGGAGCAGCGCCCCGCGATGCGCGCCCCGCAACCGGCCTCGCACACCACTCCGCCGACCTCCTCGACGGAGTACTGCATGCGCAGCGCCTGCTGGTCGAGGAACGAGCCAGTGCCGGCGGCGCACTCTCCCGAGCGATCGTAGTCGACGATGCGGCCTTTCTCGAGCCGGATGTACTTGGAACTCTCGCCGCCGATCTCGAAGACGGTGCTGGTTTGCGGATAAAAGGTGCCTATCATACGGGCGATGGCCTTGAATTCGTTTTCGAAGAAAAGGCCCAGCACTTTGGCAATGGTGCGGCTGCCGGAGCCGGTCAGGCGGATTCCTTCGACGCGGTCTTCAGGGACGATCTCGTAGATGTCCTGCAGCAGGTCGTAGGTCGATTGGATGGGGCTGCCGGCTATGCGCCGGTAGTCGGAGAGCAGAAGAGGCTGCTCACGGAACGAGGTCAGTTGGAACTCCGGATGGGCCGTGCAAAGGCCTTCCAGCATGGCGCGGTCCGGCGGCTTGCCGAGTGCGGCCAGTTTGAGACTGATGGCCCCGATGTCCAAGCCGATATTGATACCCATTTGTCCTATGTTGCCGCAGGTTGACGGAAATGTACAAGCAAAGAAGATCTGAATTAGCTTAAATGCGTGCCGACTGGATCAGGTGCGGGGTTGAGTTGCGCCAGCAAGGCGTGGCGCAAACACTCTGTTTGCGCCACTTCTAGTCGGCACGCAAGGCAATCATGGGATCGATCCGTGAGGCGCGGCGAGCGGGAATGTATCCGGCCAGCACCGCGACCGTGATCAATAGCGCCGCCATCGCCAGGAACGTCAGCGGATCGCTTGCGCTCACTCCGAACAGGAGGCTGCCGATGGCAGAGGCAAGAATGCGCGAAGCAATCAGACCCAACACCATGCCCAAGCCCGCCAGACTCAGCGTCTGGAGCACGATGCGGCCTTGCAAATCACGCGCGGAAGCCCCCAGCGCCATGCGAATGCCGATCTCCTGCACGCGCTGATTCACCGAATACGAGATTACGGCGTAGATCCCCAACGACGCCAGGATCAGCGCGAAACCCGCGAACCCACCCAACAGGAATACCAGAAAGCGCCGCGGCGATACTGCTTTGTCCACCAACTCCTGGAGTTTGCGGAACTGAGTGCCGGCGAGGTTCGGATCGATGGGCCGCAGAGCGGCGCGAACCGCCGTGGCCAGTCCATCGGGCGGAAGTGCGGAGCGCACCACCAGGTCAACTTCTGCATAATCGCCGGTCTGGAGCATCGGTATGTACAGTTCGCCTCCTCCCTTCTCCTCCAACGCGGCGTACCGCACGTCACCGACAACACCCACTATGCGCCTGCCGCCATCCTGGCTCAGGATCTGTCCCACGGCATTCTGGCCCGGCCATATTGTGCGCGCCAACGATTCGTTAATGATGGCCACCTTTTCGCCGGTGGCCGTATCGTGATCCGTGAAGGCGCGGCCGGAAATCACGGGAACGCCCGTAGCCTCCAGATAGCCGTCGGTCACGATGCGAATGTGGGCCTCGGGGCTATAGTCTTTTGAGTAAATCTGCCCTTTACCTAAGACCCCCCAACTGCGGTCGCCGCCGAGGGGTAGCACATCCGTCAGTCCCGCGGCCGAGACTCCGGGAATCGAACGGACGCGGGTGAGGGCATCCTGGAAGTAGGCGTTCTGCTGGGCGAAGCTGTTGAAGTGCGTGCTTGGGTCGATGCGGAGTGCGGAGGCATGCTCCGGATGGTAGCCGAGATTGACGTCGAGCACGCGCAGAAAGCTGCGAATGAGGAGTCCCGCGCCCACCAGCAGCAGGCACGCGACGGCGACCTCCGAGACCACGAGCGCATTGCGGATCCACGCATGTCGGCGGCTCCCGCTAGACCCCCGGGAGTTGTCTTTCAGCGCCCCCTGGACTGCCGACGAGGGCACTTGTATCGCGGGCAGAATCCCGAAAAGGATGCCGGTCAGTATCGCGGTGAGCAGTGTGAATCCCAACGCGGTCCTGTCGATCCGCACACTCGCGAGCAGGGGAATCCGAAATGCGTCGAGATGGGCCATGGCGCGCGTGCCGCCGAAGGCCAGAATCAGACCCAGCGTGGCTCCGCACATGGCAAGGGTCACGCTTTCAGTTAGCAACTGACGGAGCAGCCGATGGCGTCCTGCGCCGAGCGCGGCGCGTACCGCCATCTCCTTTTGGCGCGACGCCATGCGCGAGAGTTGCAGATTGGAGAGATTGGCGCAGACGATGAGCATCACGGCGCCGACTGCGCTCGCGAGCACCAGGAGGGATGGACGCACCCGCCCGCTGACGTGTTGATCGAGCAGAGTGAGACCGGGTCCGATGCTGTTCCACTTCGGGTGCTCGGCTTCCTGTTGGCTGGCCAGCGCGGTGAACTCGGCTTGTGCGCCAGAGACTGTCACCCCAGGCTTCAGGCGCCCGACTACCGCCATGGTATTGCCCCGCCGGTGCGTACCCTCGGTGAGCGGCCAGGGAATGAAGAGGTCGGCCGACGATCCGGGTGCGAAGACGCTGGCAAAGTCAAAGGAGGGTGGCAGAACGCCGATCACGGTGACGGGTGCACCGTTGATCATGATCTTGCTGCCGAGAAGATCGCGGTCGGAAGCGAAGCGCCTCTGCCAAAATCCGTAACTGAGGACGGCGACGGGGGGCATTGTGAATACACCCAGGCACTCTTCGGGGGTAAACGATCTGCCGATCATCGGCTGCACGCCCAGCAGCGGAAAGAAATTCTGCGTGACCGCAATACTGGTGAGACGTTCCGGTTCGCCGCTGCCGGTGAGTTTGCTGTCTCCAACACCGTAGAAGTTGTACCATCCGGCGAGGTCGGCGAATGAGGTGTTGTGTTCTCGCAGTTCCCGAAAATGGCCCACCTGAATGCTATATTCGGTGCTACCCCGGCCCCGATTCATGATCCAGACCAGCCGTCCCGGGTCGCGGAAAGGCAGGGGGCGAAGCACCAGTGCGTTTACGACGCTGAAGAT
Organism: Bryobacteraceae bacterium; assembly: GCA_035295745.1. Classification (GTDB taxonomy): domain Bacteria; phylum Acidobacteriota; class Terriglobia; order Bryobacterales; family Bryobacteraceae; genus JAIQFL01. Next base: position 278,266 of record DATGIL010000022.1, read on the forward strand.
GGTGGAACTGGCGCCGATGCCCAGGCCGGCGATCAACACTACGAATGCGGTGAAACCGGCATCGCGGCGCATACCGCGAAAGGCGTAGCGCAAATCTTGCCCGAGATCGCTGATCCAGCGGGCGATCCAGGTGCCTCGGGATTCTTCGGATTTCTGTGTCATATTGCCAAACTTTCTTTGCGCGGCCAGGCGCGCTTCGTACTCCGGCACACCTTCCGCCGCCAGGTCGGCCGCGATCGAGCCGATGTGAAACTCCATCTCCTCGCGGAGCAGGCGTTGCCGTTCGCTATGTTCCAGCCAGTAGCGCAGGCGCCGCCGCATGCGTTTCAGACGGTGCATGTCAGGCGATTCCCATAATGCGCGCGATCGCGCCGGTCACCTGGCGATAGCGCGCGGTTTCGGTGTTGAGCTGTTTCCGGCCGTCGGGCGTGAGCTTGTAGAAGCGCGCGCGCCGATTGTTCGCGGAAAGTCCCCAAGTGCCTTCGATCCAGCCATTCAGTTCCAGACGCTGCAGGGCAGGATAGAGCGAACCTTCCTCCACCCGTAGAAGGTCTTCGGAGAGCTGCTGGATGAGCTGTGCGATGGCATACCCATGGAGATGGCCCATGGTAAGGATCTTGAGCACCAACATGTCCAGAGTCCCTGGCATGAGATCGGCCTTGGCCTTGTCGTTTCCCATAGACTGTCTGATTATCAGACGGCAAATACCTTCGGTGGTTAGGCAAAAAAATGGACAGGAGTGGTCCTTTCATTCGTGTGTGACCCACAACGCGATATCCTCTCGGTAGACCGCGTAGGACGGAGCGGACCATGGAGGAATTGGGGATATGAAGCGCGTAGAAGCCGTAATTTTTGATTGGGCAGGTACCACCGTCGATCACGGATCGCTCGCGCCGGTACGCGCCGTTACCGCGATGTTTGCGCGGCACGGCATCCACGTGAGCGACAGCGATGCGCGGCGGGACATGGGCTTGTTCAAGAAAGACCACATTCGCCGAATCCTGGCGATGGGATATGTGGAGGCCGCCTGGAAGGCGAGCCATTCCGCTCCGCCTACGGAAAATGACGTCGAGGCTCTCTTCGCGGAATTCGCCACGATGCAAATGGACATCCTGGAGGAATACTCGGGGATGATCGGCGGCGCCCCCGCTGCAGCCGGCCGTCTGCGGAGCCGCGGAATCAAGATCGGATCGACCACCGGCTACACGCGGCCGATGTTGGATCGTCTGCTGATCCACTCCGCCGCGGAGGGTTACGCGCCCGACCTTTCCTTGTGCCCCGACGATCTGGGCGGCGGGCGTCCTTACCCGTGGATGTGTCTTCGAATCGCGATCGAGTTCCGTTTGACCTCGACTGCGGCAGCCGTCAAGGTTGGCGATACCGTGAGCGATATTCAGGAAGGTCTAAACGCCGGGATGTGGACGGTGGGCGTTTCGCTGACAGGAAACGAAGTCGGGATGAGCGCCGCGGACGTAGCCGCTCTGACGGATGAGGAACGAACACGGCGGGCGAAAACGGCAGGCAACACTCTGCGAAACGCCGGAGCCCATTACGTCGTGGAGAGTGTGGCGGATCTGGATCCGGTCCTCGCCAGCATCGGGGAACGGCTCGCCGCCGGAGAACGTCCGTAACGCAATACTACGATTGACCTGGGCCGAAGGTCAGGGTGCTGGCTTGGCCGTAGTAGGCGTCGGGACCGTGTTTCCGGAAATGATGTTTCTTGAGCAGCGCATCCGAAATCGGCTCGGCATCAGGATTGATCGTGACGGTCTGCCAGGCCATGGCGGCGACTTCTTCGAGAATCACCGCGAGGTGCGCAGCATCGCCCACCGTCTTGGCCCAGCAGAACGGCGCATGGCCTGCAACCAGGACAGCCGGAGAGTGTAGCGGGTGGTGCCCTTCGAGTCGACGAATGATGGCTACACCGGTGTTGGCTTCGTAGTCGGTTTCGATCTCCTGCGGCGTCAGTGGCGGGGTCACGGGAATCGCGCCATTGAAGTAGTCCGCGTGTGTAGTACCGAAGCACGGGATCTCGCGGCGCGCCTGCGCCCAGGCGGTGGCGTGACGGGAATGCGTATGAACCACGCCACCGATGGACGGAAAGGCTCGGTACAGCGCCACGTGGGTGGCCAGGTCGGAAGACGGGCGGAGTTTGCCTTCGACGATGTTGCCGTCGAGATCGGTGATGACCATGTCGGTGGCGGACATCCTGTCGTAAGGCACGCCGCTGGGCTTGATCACGACCAGCCCTTCCTCGCGGGAAAGACCACTGGCGTTTCCGAATGTGTAGATGACCAGCCCGCGACGGACCAGTTCCAGGTTGGCTTCCAAGACTTCAGTTCGCAGCGCTTCCAGCACTCTTTCCTCCTCGGGCGCGAGTCGCAATGCGCCGCAACTCGGGCAAAACTTCCCCAATCTCTACGGCTCCCGGCCCGCGCTCGCCAAACGCGAAATACAGCTTGCGGTACAACCCGTATAGCTCCTGGTAAGTGGCGGCATGCGCGGGCTCCGGCTCGATGATGGCAAAGTCGGCGCAGAGCGCGTTTTGCGCCTCCTCCACGGTTCCGAAGGTCCCCGCCGCCAGGAACGCGAAGATCGCCGACCCCAGGCTGGTGACATCGCCTTTGGGAACCAGGATCGGCTTGCCGAGCACATTGGCATAGACTTGGTTGAGAACCGGATTTTTCTGCGGGATGCCGCCGCCATTGATGATCCGGTGGACGGGCACGCCATATTCCTCCATGCGCTCCAGAATCACGCGCGTGTGGAAAGCGGTGCCTTCAATCGCGGCGAAGAGTTCGTCCTGGGCGGTGTGGGTCAACCGCCAGCCCAAGGTGACGCCGCTGAGTTCGGGATTCACCAGCACGGTGCGGTCGCCGTTGTCCCAGGTGAGGCGCAGCAGGCCGGTCTCGCCACCGTGATAAGTTTCCAGGCCGCGCGAAAGTTCGGCTACGGTGGTGCCGGCGCGACGCGCAATCGCTTCGAAAATGTCGCCGGTCGCAGAGAGTCCCGCCTCGATGCCGGTGCACCGCGGGTCGACCGACCCTTGCACGACGCCACACACTCCGGGGATCAGGCCCGGTTTCTGGCTGATCGCGATGATGCAGGTGGAAGTGCCCACCACGTTGACCACATCGCCGAGACGAACGCCCGCGCCGATGGCGTCCCAGTGGGCATCGAAGGCGCCCACGGGAATCGGGATTCCGGGGCGGAGTCCGAGTTTCTCAGCCCATTCCGGCGTGAGATGGCCGGCGATGCGATCGGAGGTCTCGTAGCGGCCCGCGAGCTGCGAGCGGACACCGGCGAGGACCGGGTCAACTGCGGTGAGAAACTCCTCGGAAGGCAGGCCGCCGAGACTGTCGTTCCACATCCATTTGTGCCCCATGGCGCAGACACTACGCGGCACCAGCGCCGGGTCGTGAATTCCGCAGAGCACTGCCGCCACCATATCGCAGTGCTCCAGCGCCGTGGCGAAGCGCGCACGCTGTTGGGGATTGTGACGGAGCCAGTGCAGCAATTTGGCGAAGCCCCATTCGGAGGAGTAGGTGCCGCCGCACCAATCGATGGCTTCGAGTTTGTGCGCGTGCGCTGCAGCGGTGATCTCGCCGGCCTCCTGCCAGGAGCGATGGTCGCACCAGAGGTAGTAGTCGTCGAGGGGCTCCAGGTTGGAGTCTACCGGGATGACGCTGGAGCCGGTGGTGTCGAGGGCAATGGCCTCAATGGAGGCACCCTCGACTCGCGCCTGGAGGATAGCCTTGCGCATGGCCTCGGCTAGCGCTCGCATATGGTCGGCGTGGCTTTGAGTGGCGTAGTCGGGATCATCTTTTTTGCGATGCAGCGCGTACTCGCCGACGCCGGTGCCGAGGCGGCCCTTGGTGCTATCGAAGATGGATGCTCGAACGCTGAGCGTTCCGAAGTCAACGCCTGCAACGATACTCATAAGAACTCCTGTTCAGGAAGGCCGGGCAGAAAAAAGGGGCCAGGGGCCCGAAAGAAGGGGCCAGGGGCCGGGGGCCGGGGGTCAGGGAATCTGCACTGCGGACTCTGCGGACAAAACGCGGACTCTGCGGAAAAAACGTGGGAGCGGGCTTACGACCGCAGAGAAAACAGCCCGGACGACAGGGACGACCTATCCCCGGCCCCCGGCCCCTGGCCCCTGGCCTCCGCTTATGGGGACGGCAGGGACTTATCCCCGGCCCCCGGCCCCTGGCCCCCGGCCCCCTTCTTCCGGCCGCTGGCCCGAGATTACTGGTGCTGATGCACATGCCAACCGAGATACCGTGATGCGGCCTCGCGGACCGCGGCGGAAACTGGCGCGAGATTGGCGGCCACATGGTGTTCGAATCCGTGTTCGCAGATGTAGCGCAACAATCCTTGCAGATTCCCGATGCGGACCACGCCCGCGCCGCCGAAGGTGTCGAGCGGGTCGTCCGTAAATTCGCCTTCGCCAACGTAGCCCGCGATTTTGCCTTCTCGATCGATGGTCGAGAATCGCGCGAAACTCATGGCGCCGGGCTTCACCAGGCCGACGCAAGTGCCGTACGTGTTCTCGCGGCCCACGGTGCCGGCGATGATCTGCTGGAAGTCCATCTTGGCTTCCCGAAAGAAGTGCTTGGGCAGATTGCTGCAGTGGAAGCAGACCGCCTTGTCGGGGTCTTCACCGTAGTTGTTGTTCCAATCGAGCAGCGCACTGGGAGTCTGCGAAGCGAGTTGCAAGGCATGCATGCCGATCACGCCGCAGATATCCACCTCGCAGGCGCTCGACATGAGGTTTTCGCTCATCATGCTCATTACGGTGCAGGGCACCACTCCGAAATATTCTTCGAGTGACGTCCAGCACTGCACCGCGCTGATGGCCACTTCAGTTTCCGCCATCCATCCGTCGATGACGGCTCCGAGCTTCGCCATTTTGAGCAGCGCGTCGTGCGGAACGGAGGCGGTCGAGACGTAGCGTTTGATGGAATCCAGCTTGCCAGTGGCGGCCGGATCGTCGTCTTTCATGCGGGCGATGCGCCCCAGGATCTCCGAGAGGTCGATGGGCTCGATCGAGATGCCGTTGGCTTCTAGGATTTTTTCGCTGTACCTGACGGTGTTGAACGCCGCGGGCCGCGCTCCGATCGCTCCGATGCGCAGGCGGCGCAGGCCACGCACCACGCGGCAGACAGCCGCGAACCACTCCAGGTCGCGGCGGAAGAATTCCGAGTCGGGCGATTCGGTATGGCGGGTGGTGAGCGAATAGGGAATTCCGTATTGCGTCAGGTTGTTGCAGACAGACATCTTGCCGCAGAAGCTGTCGCGGCGGTCCGCGATCGTCATCAGCCCCGGAGTATCGGGAGTCGCCTGTACTAACACCGGTACCGGGAGCGCGGCTCCGCGGAGCGCGTCGGCAATTGCGCGCTCGTCCCCGAAATTCGGCAGGGTGACGATGATGCCGTCGATTTTGTCGCTGTTTTTGCGGAAAAGCTCCGCACAGCGGGCAGCTTCCGCGCGCGACTCAATAGCACCATGCCGGGTCTCTTCGGGACTGGTGACAATGGCGCGATGGCCTGCCTTCTCGAGGACCGCGACCATTTCGGAGTGCCCGGTGCGGGCGAGATGTCCGGGAAAGAATCCCCGATTGCCGACGACGACACCGAAGGTCATCGGGCGCGAATTACCACTGGCCATGAGCTATTCCCTTTCTCCAGGTATGTCGTTTGGACGCCCGGTGCGTGTGAGGGTTGGGACAAAGGTATTAGCTGTAATCGCTTGCACGTGAATACTGTAGCACAGGGTCCGGGGATGTGCGATCACGACGTGGCGCGAAGGCGACAAGCCTAGCGCGATGCCGGGCCGGTGGAATCGCGGAGTACGAATTCGGGATCGATCACCAGTTCAGGGTCGGCCACCGAGGTTTTGCCGCTCTTCGAGATCAGTGACGTGCAAATCATGTGGCCGATGCGGTCCCGCGGGATGTGCACCGTGGTGAGTGCCGGGTAGCAGAATTCCGAAAGCTTCACATTATCGAACCCTGTGACCGATACGTCCTGCGGAACGCGAAGCCCCCGCTCCCGCAACTCCCGCAGGACGCCCACCGCCATGATGTCGTTTACGCAGATGACGGCTGTGGGGTCGAAGCCCGAAGAGAGCAGCGATCGTGCCGCTTGGCGGCCCCCTTCCAATGTGTCAGCGTCGGCGGCGGTGCGCACTTCAAGCGACGGAATACGCGCCATGGCGTCCATTACCGCTTTCATGCGCTCGTTGATCGGGCCCAGAATGTCATGGTGGCCGATAAAGCCGAGGCGCCGATGTCCCAGGCTGTGCAGGTAATCGATTACCTTGTCGATGCCGCGGCGGTAGTCCACGCGGATGTTAGTGATGTTCGGACGGGGCGTACCAACGTCGTAGAAGACCACTGGGATACGGCTCTCGTTCAACTCGTCGATCAATTCCGGCGCCATCTCCGAGACGATCGCGGCGAGCCCCGCCACACGCCGTCCAATCATGAGGCGGACACTGGTGATCAGTTGTTCGCTTCGGTAGTCAGTATTGGCGACTACCACCTCATAACCTGCCGCGTGCGCGTCGGATTCGATCGTCTTGTAGATATCAAAGAAGAAGGGGTTCTCCATATTCGAGGCGATCACACCAAGCGTGCGGCTCTTGCCGCCCGCCAGGCTTCGCGCATGGAGATTCGGGTAGTATTTGAGTTCGTTGATGGCTTTGATGACCCGTGCGCGCGTGGAACTCTTGACTACGCTTGCATTGTTGAGCACTCGGGAGACCGTCGCCGTGGAGACCTTCGCTCGCCGGGCCACCTGTTCGAGATTCATGGCTATCCTGCCATTGTAGCCGTGTTAATTCCGCCGCGTCGATCTTGTTAACTGAATTTAACTGTTGACGTCCCAAATGGCAGCGCTTACACTAGCACCAAACCTCCACTCTCGGAAGTAATGGGCACACCTATGCGAATGAGGTTATTGCGAAAGGGGCAGCAAAAAATGTCAGAATCCTATTCGGTTCCGTCCCGAACCAGGGACTGGAAGCCGATCTTTCGGTATGCCGCCGGACTGTGCGGCATCACTATGTTATGGGCCGCTGCAATCCCAGCAGCATTTAGCCAGACCGGATCTGTGGGAGATGTCAGCGTCACGGTCACCGACCCGGCCGGGGCCACCGTTCCCGAGGCGACGCTGCTTTTGAAGGATGCCGCCACCAACGCCGTCCAGCGTGGCGCCACTAAGGCAGATGGCGCTTTCACATTTCCCAATGTGTCTTACGGTATCTATCGGCTTACGGTATCGAAGACCGGGTTCGAAACCCAAGTCTTTGATAACGTCCAGGTACAGACCGGCCGCAGCACCGATATTAAAGCGGTACTAAAGGTCGGAGCGACGCAGGAGACGGTCACCGTGGAAGGCGAGTCGCCCCTAGTGGAAACCGAATCCAGCGTTCTGTCCGATACCATCGACACCAAGCAAGTGGTGAACTTGCCCTTGCAGGGCCGTTCGATGTTTGCCTTGGCGTTCCTGGTGCCTGGCTGGGCATCGACCGCTCCTGGGTCCACGGGTGGAACCTGGAACAACATGCCGGGCGGCGCGATCGGCGGCGCCGAGTTCGATGGGACGCAAGCCATCAGCAATCGCTTCCGTAGCGGCGGATTCACCTATGGCACCTCGGTGGTGCAACCGCGAATCGAAGACGTGGCCGAAATGACCGTGTCGACGGCCCAGCTCGATCTGAGCGGCAATGGTGTGTCGGCGATGAAGATCAGCCTGGTGACGCGGCGTGGCGCCAACGCTTTTCATGGGCGCGTATTCGAGGACTTCCAAAACACCGCCCTGAATGCCAATGCGTGGAGCAACAACGCGCGCTCGCTGCCACGCAACATCGTCAAGCTGAACGATTTCGGAGGCAGCATCGGCGGCCCTATCCTAAAGAACAAGCTGTTCTTTTTCGGCACGTATGCGCAATCGATCCAACCGCAGAGCATCACCGCCAGCGCTTCAGTGCTCAGCCCAGGAGCGCAAAGTGGCGTTTTCCAGTACAAAGCCGCGAATGGTAGCATCCAGAGCGTCAACGTGTTGCAGATTGGCTCCAGCGCCGGAGGACCGGGCACGGTGAATTCCGCGATCGGCGCCCAGCTTTCGCAGATCAACGGCATTCTCGGAGATGGCGTTCTCTCGTCGACCTCCGATCCCAACATCTCCACGCTGAGCTGGCAATATGCCGCACGCAGGACCATCTACTACCCGGCGATGCGCTTCGACTACAACGTTACCGATCGGCTCCGCGTGAACGTGTCCTACACGCAGACCAAGACCGTATACCCCGGCGCCAACGCCGCTGTGTTTCCGGGCGGCATCGACACAGTAGATTTGACATCCAGCAACAGCAACAACAAGATCGCCGGTCTGGGCGTGGATTGGACGATCCGCCCGACATTGATCAACCAGTTCCACGGCGGATACATGTATCAGTACAGCGTTTTCGATCCCGAGAATGAGAACATCGATCTCACCAAGATTTTCCCGCAAGCGTGGGCATACGGCACGAGCGTCTATGCCAGCAGCATCTATCCGCGTCAGCCGATCTCGTCATACTATCCGCTGATCAGCGGGGCCGACACACTGACGTGGCAGAAGGGAAGACATGAGTTCATCTTCGGCGGCGGCGCTTTCCATGAGCAGGATCACTACTGGAATGGTCCCGGCGGCTATCCCATCACTTCGCTGAACATCACCGGCAACGATCCGATTCTGAGTCCGTTTACCAGCGCGTTGAACGCCGCTGGATTGACTACAACGCAACAGACCAGCGCAGAAGGCCTATATGCTACGCTGACAGGCCGGGTATCGGGCGTCTCCATCGGCGGCGGCGGCCGTCCCCTGGATGTCACTACCGGCACCTACCGGGCATTCGGATCCTACAACCTGGACGAGTCGATGTGGGCCGGCAATATGTTCGTGCAAGACCGCTGGCGCCTGTCCTCAAACCTGACAGTCAATTTTGGACTGCGTTGGGACATCGTGGGCGACGATCACGACGTGAACGGCGCTTACAGCAGCCCGGCATCGGTGGGCGATTTCTGGGGTCCCACACCCGTGGGCGCGATCTTCCAGCCGGGCACTCTCGGCGGAGTGGCAAACCCGCAATTTACAGCGAAGGTCCACGCCTACAAGACGTCGTGGGTGAACCCGCAGCCCGCCATCGCGCTGGCGTGGTCTCCGCAGACCGACGGATTCCTGGGCAAGATCTTCCCCACCGGTAAGACGGTGATTCGCACCGGATGGTCGCTGCGCAATTATCAGGAAGGTTCGCAGAATTTCTGGGCGTTCGCTTCCAACTCCGGCGCGTTCTTCTTCCAGTCCGGCAGCCTGACCGCCGACACAACGGGCGCGGTGGGCACGTTCCAGCCGGGATCGCTCACCCTGGGACAGGCGCTGCCGCCTTACGCGCTGTTCCCGACGGCATGGGCGCCCACGCTACCCGCGTCGACTCTCACGTTCGGCAATTCGTTTTTCGCGATCAACCCGAACATCCGCCAGCCGTACACAGAGCAGTGGAATTTCGGAATCGAGCGGCAGCTTGGCCGCGGCAACGCGCTTGAAGTCCGTTATGTGGGCAACATGGCGCAGCACGTCTGGTTCAGCGAGAATCTGAACGAAGTGAATATCTTCGAAAACGGATTCCTCACCGAATTCAAGAACGCGCAGAACAACCTGGCGATCAATCAAGCTAACGGGAAGGGCAATTCGTTCGCAAATAACGGCTTGCCCGGGCAGAGCGCGCTGCCGATCTTTGCGGCGGCGTTCGGCACCACCTCCGGATCGCTCTACAACCAGTTCACCACCCAGTTCCAGACGGGCGCGGCCGGATCGGTGGCGCGCAGCCTGGCGGGCACCCAAAGCTACATCTGCAATATGTACGGCGCGAAGTTCTCGCCGTGCGCTTCGCGAAACCTGGGCGGCGCGGGGACGAACTATCCCATCAACTTCTTCGAGGTCAACCCGTTCACTGCAGGCGGTTCACTGAACTATCTGGATTCGATGGGCCATTCCAACTATCACGGCTTCCAAGCCGAATTCCGCCAGAGACTAAACCATGGCATGCAGTTCAACGCCAACTACACGCTCTCGCACTCGCTGGTGTTGGGACCGGTGAATGGATACCAGGCGAACGCGGGCGGTTCTTTCCAAACGGATCGGAACTTCCAACTGAGTTATCGTCCCAGCAGCTACGACATCCGGCACATCTTCCACCTCAGCGGCACGTACGACCTGCCCTTCGGCAAGGGCCGGACCTATCTGAACAACAGCAAGCTGGCGGATGAGATTCTGGGCGGCTGGACGTTGGGAACGATTTTGATCATCCAGAGCGGCCCGCCATCACAGATCACCGGCGGCTATCTGACCGTGAACGGCAATGACGGCGGGGTCAACTTCGCGCCGGGCGTGACGGCCAAGACAATACAGAATGCGGTCGGCGTGTTCCGCGGCGGCAATCCGTGGGTCACCACGATCAATCCGAGTCTGATCGGGGCGAATGGCGCGATCAGCAGCAATTACTTCGTCCCCAATACCACTCCTGGCATTTTCGGCGCCAATCCTTACATCTACGGACCGCACTGGTTCAACGATGACATGTCGCTGAACAAGAGCATTCCGATCAAGGAGAGCCTCCGCGCAACCTTACAGTTCCAGTTCCTGAACGTGTTCAATCATCCAGCGTTCGGGTTGGGAACATTATCCGCGCAGAGCCTGAGCTTCGCGCAGAGTACCGCCACCTCGGGGTCAACGGGATTGATCACCACTGCACGCCGCATCGAGATTCGAGCGAATATCGAATTCTAAGAGCCGTGGCCAGCCATCGCGTTTGAAAGACCTGTCTCTGCAGAAATGTCTTGTAGGCGGTGGCAGCCTTCAGCAGTCGGTGAAATTCAGCCACTTCTCGCCGGGGCGGGAGGGTCCCGGCGAACCCTCCACTTAGCCCCAATTTGTCTCATTTTTGCGACCGGATTTTGCGGGACTGCGATCCCTTATGTGAAGGTATTCGGTCATCGGACTTGCCTCGGTGCCTCCAGTGCAGTGGCTTCGGAATTGCTGCTGCAGTTATTGTATAAGTGCGAATTGAGCACTCTGATGGAGCAGTTGGACTACAATGAGGTCCTGGGATGCAACGGCGTACACCCAGAATCGGCACTGATTGCCTCAGACCGTTGGCCAGGCAGTTCTTCGGGTTGGTGCTCGGCGAGGCGAGGCGGTTAGATCATGTCTGACGAACAATTTACAGTGGATGGAACATTACAAGGGACGTGCACCATAGGAGCAGCAAGCAGACTCCGCCGCGAGATGTCCAGTCGACGCTCCTTTTTAGCTTCGGCCGGCCATCAGTTTTTGGAGGTGGCAGCGGCTACGGGTTTGGCTGCGGGAGCATTGCGCGCCGGCCCCGGCGGGGGCGCGATGCCTACACGGGAGTTGGGCATGACCGGTGCGAAGGTGTCGATCCTCGCGATGGGCGGTGGCAGCCGTCTCCTGAGCTACAACGACGAACAGGGGGTCGCCGCGGTCAAGAAAGCGCTCGACCTTGGCATCACCTACATAGATACCGCGGACGACTACGGCAATCACCAGAGTGAACGCCGTATTGGCATGGCGCTCAAAGGCAGGCGTAACGGCATCTTCCTTGCCACCAAGCTGACCAATCGCGACGGCGCGCAGAGCTTTCGAATCGTTGAAGAGAGCCTCAAAGCCCTGCAACTCAGCCAGGTCGATCTCATTCACATCCATTCCCTGCAGACCCCGCAAGACCTCGCGAAGATCGAGGAAAAGGGCGGCGTACTCGAACAGCTACGCAAGATGCGCGATCAGAAGATGACGCGCTTCATCGGCATCACCTGCCACTACGATCCCACAGTGCTCAAGACCGCCCTCGAACGCCACGATTTCGACTGCACCCAGATGGCGCTCAACGGCGCGCTGGTCGGCATGGAAGGCAACAAAATGGTGCCCAATCGCGCCATGACCACGAGCTTTGAAACGGTGGCCCTGCCGGTGGCGAATCGCAAGAAGATGGGTGTGATCGCGATGAAAGTCTTTGCGCAGGAGGCCCTGCTGCCGGGCGCTCCCCACGAAAAGCTGCTCTACTACTCGATGTCGCTGCCGGTCACCACCGCCGTGGTGGGAATGCCCAAGATGGAACACATCGAGGAGAATACCCGCCTGGCCAAGGCATTTCAGCCGCTGCCTCGCGATGAGATGCAGCGCCTATCCGATGGGCTTTCCAGGAAGTACAAGGCCTCGCTTGATCGCTTCTTCCGCGACCACGTAGACGCCTGACCGGGCCTCAGAGTTTACATCCGGGCATATAATGAAGCCATGAAGAGAGTGGCGTGGGCGTTGTGTGGGCTATTGCTTACGATTGGCACTGTTTCCGCCCAAACGCCACCCAAAGTCGACTTCGCGCGCGATATCGAGCCCCTCCTCTCTAAGCGGTGCCAACTCTGCCATGGCGCACAACAGCAGATGAGTGGTCTGCGCCTCGACCAGAAAGAAGCCGCGCTCAAGGGCGGCACGTCCGGCAAAGACATCCTGCCGGGCAATAGCGCGGGGAGCCGTCTGATTCGCCTCGTCTCCGGCGAAGAGACGAAAGTAATGCCGCCTGTAGGCGCGCGGCTCACTCCCGCCGCGATCAGTCTGCTGCGCGCGTGGATCGATCAGGGCGCCAACTGGCCGGCCACCACTACCAAGACCTCCACTCTATGGTCCTTGCAGAAGATCACGCGCCCCAAGCCTCCTGTCACCCGCAATACCGTCTGGCCGCGCAATGCGATCGACGCGTTTGTCCTGGCGAAGCTGGAGTCACAATCCATCAAGCCGTCGCCCGAAGCCTCCAAGAGCACGCTAATTCGCCGCCTGAGCCTCGACCTCACCGGACTCCCGCCCACTCCACAGGAAGTCGAAGCATTCCTCAATGACAAGCGTCCCGACGCGTATGAGCGGCTGGTTGACCATCTGCTGGACTCGCCTCACTATGGCGAAAAATGGGCGCGTTACTGGCTCGATCTCGCCCGTTATGCCGATAGTGATGGGTACGAGAAGGATCGCTCCCGTCCATGGGCTTGGCGCTACCGCCAGTGGGTGATCGATTCTCTGAATCGCGACCTGCCCTACGATCAGTTCACCATCCAACAACTCGCCGGCGACCTGCTGCCTGACCGCAATCTCGATACGCTCGTCGCCACCGGATTCAATCGCAACACCCTCACCAATCGCGAAGGCGGCACCGACCCGGAACAGTTTCGCGACGAGCAGGTACTCGATCGTGCCGCCACCCTGGGTACGGTCTGGCTGGGCCTCACCGTGGGATGCGCGCAGTGCCACAATCACAAGTACGATCCCATCAGCCAGAAAGAGTTCTATCAGCTCACCGCCTTCTTCAATACTCAGGAGGAGGTGAACATCCCTGCGCCCCTGCCTGGTGAGACCGGCCCCTACCTGGCCGCCCGTCCCGAGTACTTGAAGCAGCGGCAGGCACTGCTCGAGGAGTATAAGATTCCGGAGGTCGAACGCGATTGGGAAGACAAGCTGCGGTACGCGCAGCAGCATCCCACCGAGCATGACGACTGGATCTTCGCCTACGGCGAGTTCACGCACAACGTAGACAGCGCCAGGAAAGTGCTGTTTAAGGAAGCCTCCACCCGCACCGAGGTGCAGCAGAACCAGATGATCGATTACTTCATTAGTTCCTGCGGCAATCTCTATCCGAAACAGTATTGCAACGATCTGAAGCTCGGAGAACTGCGCACCAAGCTCAACGCGCTGAGTGCCAAACTGCCGCCCTACAGTTTCGCGCCCGTCCTGCTGGAGAACGACACGCCGCCCAAGACTTATATCCACGTGAAAGGTGACTGGCGCGACCGTGGGGAAGAAGTACAGCCCGGCACACTCGCCGTACTGCCTCCCCTGCCCGCGGGTGAAAAGCCCACGCGCCTCGCACTGGCACGCTGGCTGGTCTCGAACGACAACCCTCTTACCGCCCGGGTGGCCGTCAATCGCCTCTGGCAGGAATTATTCGGGCGCGGCATCGTCAACACTTCGGAAGATTTCGGCACCCAGGGCGACCGGCCGAGCAATCCCGAGCTCTTGGACTGGCTCGCCAGCGAGTTTCGCGGCCGCTGCGGATGGAGTCAGAAGCAGATGGTCCGCCTCATCGTCACCTCCGCCACGTACCGACAGTCGTCCGATGCGCGCCCGGAATTGCAGGCCACTGACCCCGACAACACCCTGCTGGCGCGCCAATCACGCCCCCGGCTCCCGGCCGAACTGGTTCGCGATGAAGCACTCTATACTGCCGGACTGCTCGATCTGCGGATTGGTGGCAAGAGCGTGAAACCACCTCAGCCCAAGGGAGTCGCCGAGCTGTCCTACGCGGGCTCGGTAAAGTGGGACGAGAGCACCGGCGCCGACCGTTACCGCCGTGGTCTCTATATCCACTTTCAACGCACTACCCCTTACCCGCAGCTCATGAACTTCGACGCCCCGAGTTCAAATCTCGCCTGTACACGGCGCGAACGCACCGACACCCCGCTACAGGCGTTAAACCTGATGAATGACCCGGTGTTCTTCGAGGCGGCACAAGGCTTGGCATTTCGCGTCATGCGCGAAGCGCCGGCAGGGTCGGGTGGTTTCCGCGACAAGCTGAATTACGCCTTCCAGGTGACGTTGGGCCGCCAGCCCAGCGCAAGGGAAGCGGAGCGCCTGGGCACTTACTTCGACGAGTCGCTGCGCAAGCTATCGAGCGATCCGCAGACCGTCGACGCGCTGTTTCCCAATCGCATTGAAGGCGTGCCGCAAACCGACGCGGCCGCGTGGGTGGAGTTGAGCCGCGTGCTGCTCAACCTCGACGAGTTCATCACGAGGGAATAGGACATGGATCGCGAACAGTTCCGGAAAATCCAGTCGCGCCGCCGCTTCTTCCAGGAGTGTGCGGGCGGTATCGGCATCATGGCGCTTGCCCAACTGATGCAGCGTGAAGGCCGCGGAGCCACCCCGGAGGTCAACCCGCTTGCGCCTCGCAAACCGCACTTCCCTCCCAAAGCCAAGAACGTAATCTTCATGTTCATGGAAGGCGGCCCCAGCCAGCTCGATCTCTTCGATCCCAAGCCGGAACTGCAGAAGTGGAGTGGAAAGCCCCTGCCCGATTCCATGACCAAGGACTTGCGCCTGGCCTTCACCAAGCCCAATGCGGCCGTCCTGGCGAGCCCGCGCACGTTCAAGCCCTATGGCCAGAGCGGCACCGAGTTTTCCGATTTTATCCCCCACATCGCGAGTTGTGCCGATGACGTCTGCCTGGTGCGCTCCATGTTCACGGACGCCTTCAATCATCACCCGGGGCAGTTGCTGCTTTTCGGCGGCAGCATCCAGGTGGGACGTCCGACCATGGGCGCGTGGGTGCTCTACGGCTTGGGCAGCGAGTCTCAGAACCTGCCTGGATTTGTTGTACTGAACTCCGGCGTAGGCACCAGCGGCGGTACTTCCAACTGGTCGAGCGGCTTCCTGCCGTCGACATATCAGGGTGTAGTGCTGCGCAGCTCCGGCGACCCGGTGTTGTACCTCTCGAACCCGCCGGGCGTCACCCGCGAGATGCAGCGCTCCGGTCTCGACGTGCTCAAAGACTTGAACGAGGAGCACCTGGCCCGTACCGGTGACATGGAGATCGCGTCGCGGATTGCCTCGTATGAACTCGCCTTCCGCATGCAGATGGCGGGGCCGGAATTGCTCGATTTTTCGAAGGAATCGCCTGAGACGCTCGCGCTTTACGGCGTGGAAGAGGGACCCGGCAAACAGTTCGCCACGAATTGCCTTCTGGCGCGGCGCATGGTGGAGCGCGGCGTGCGCTTCGTCATGCTGACCCACGCCAGTTGGGACGATCACACCGACCTCAATCGCAAGCTCAAGGGCCATTGCGATATCGCGGACAAGCCTACCGCCGGGTTGATCAAGGATTTGAAACAGCGCGGCATGTTGGACGACACACTCGTCGTCTGGGGCGGCGAATTCGGACGCACCCCTATGTGTGAGATTCGCGATCCGCGCGACGCCAACAACGCCGGCCGCGACCATCACCCGCTCGCCTACAGCCTCTTCCTTGCAGGCGGCGGCATTAAGGGCGGCCAGGTTATCGGCAAGACGGACGACCTCTGCATGAACGTGACAGAGGACAAAGTTCACGTCCACGACTTACAAGCGACGCTGCTGCATTGTCTCGGCCTGGAACACACGCGCCTCACCTATCACCACATGGGCCGCGATTTTCGTCTCACCGATGTCGCCGGCAACGTCGTTCAGAAGATGCTCGTCTGATAGTGGCTGCGGCGGTGCGCAGAAGGTCTGCGGGTTCGCTGCCTCACTGTCGCGGCTCGTACATACCTTCGCGCGACACGTGCGCTTGCACCGCGCGCGTGAGCAAGCGATCTTGACTGCTTTTGCGGCGTGCCGGCAACGCTCCCTCACGGTCGCGGCTCGTAAGCTACCCATGCGTGCGCTTGCGAGCCGCGCGCATGAGCAAGCGATCTTGACTGCTTTCGCGGCGTGGCGGCAAACGCTCCCTCACGGTCGCGGCTCGTAAGCTACCCATGCGTGCGCTTGCGAGCCGCGCGCGTGAGCAAGCGATCTTGACTGCTTTAGCGACGTGCCGGCAACGCTCCCTCACGGTCGCGGCTCGTAAGCTACCCATGCGTGCGCTTGCGAGCCGCGCGCGTGAGCAAGCGATCTTGACTGCTTTAGCGGCGTGCCAGCAACGCTCCCTCACGGTCGCGGCTCGTAAGCTACCCATGCGCGCGCTTGCGCCGCGCGCGTGAGCAAGCGGTATTTGACTTACGCGGCTCGCCGAGCCCTATCACTGCACGGGAATAATCACACTCTGCGTGACATCGCCGGCCGTGATGTCCACCTGCATATTACTCGTGCCCGCGCGAATGTCGACTGCGTAGGTGCCGGGAATGGTGCCAACACGGTAAATACTGCTCACCGTCCCTCCTCCAGCGCTCACGTGGGCGGACGGTTGCGGAAATCCGCCAAAGGGAAGGCCAGCCACATCCACAACACGGAAGATGATGGCGTTGGTGGACGTGGCTCCCGCTGAGTCGACCAAGTCGGAATAAAGAACGGAAATCCCGGCTGGCGTTGTGCCCGGGACCGCGAACCAGTAGGGAATTGTAATGGCCGATGGATTGGCCGCACCCATGACCTGGACGGTCCCCTGATACTCACCCGGCTGCAACCCCGCCGTGTTGAGCTGCAGCAGGACCTGTCGCACCTGGTTGGGATCGAGTTGCAGAGACGTGGTCGAGAGCGCCGGCGCCGGACTCGCACCTGTCGGCGACACCGTCAACGTAAAGGTATCGGTGACACTTCCGACGTTCGATAGCACCAGGTTGAGGCTCGGATTAGGACCGGCTTGCGAATTCGCGGAGAAGTTCAACGCGGTGGGATAGGCCGTGACCGTCCCGTTCATCGCCGCGAAAACGTTCAAGACTCCCGCACCTGCTTGCGAAACCGTGGCTGGCTTGCCGGGCGCGCTGGTTGCCGGAGTCGCCGAATTGACCAGCAGTGACCTGTATTGAGCCATGGTGAGCCCGGGACGGGCGGCTTTCAGAATCGCCGCTGCTCCCGCGGTCAGCGGCGCCGAGTAACTCGTCCCCGCCGAGTAAACGAAGCCCGTGGGACTATAGAGTTCGCCCGAAGGGAATGTATTCTGGCCCGCGGTGATGAGGTCCTGTCCCACTGCGAGCAGGTCGGGCTTGAGCGCACTCGTAACGCTGGGACCCCGGCTGGAAAAAGAGGTCAGGTCGGTGCTTTGCGAAAAGGCTACGGGCTGCGCGAATTGCAAAGTGACGGACAGTCCCGGCGCGGCGGCCAGCCGTGCTTTCAGGTCGGCGCCGTCCGCCTGCGTCATAAACATCGTCGGCAGAGTTGCGGCACCCACGGATTGTGCGCCATTCCCGAACGGGCTCGTCGTGCCATTGTTGTAGATGATCACGCCCACGCCGCCACCTGCTGCCACATTATTGATTTTGCTTTCGAAGGTACAGATGCCGCGCAGCACCAGCACCACCATGCCGGACGCGGACCCATTGGGCAACGGAGAACATGCCAAAGCGCTCGGATCGAGACTGGCCACGTCCAACAGTGGGCCCGAGACGGCCTGCCCGGGATCGGCGCCGTTGCCCAGATAGGCGTGATAGGGCGCTACGCCATCGGTAGTGATCCCGTAGCCCAGGGTGCGGTCATTGCGGATAGCGCCGACTGCAATCACATCCGGAGGCGTTGCGAAATTGGCGAGGGTGCTGGCTCCCGGGCCGTTGTTTCCGGCCGCGACCGTAACAATGACACCGGCAGCAGTTGCCGCCTCGAGCGCCGCATTCACCGGATCCTCCAGATTGGCGTCCGAATACGAGGTGATGATGCCTCCGAGGCTCAGGTTGATCACATCCATGCCGTCCGCGACCGCGTCATCCACGGCCTTCACGATGACGTCGAAGGTGGCCCCGAGAGAATCGAGCACTTTGTAGTTGCCAACATAAGCGGCCGGCGCCACACCGATGATCGGCCCGTACGGACTAGCCGCAGGGCCACCAGCCGCTGCCATCGCAGTTCCGGTACCGTGTCCCGAGCGGTCGTTGGCATCGGGCTCTCCCCCGTCCGGCAGGAGCGTCGTGTAGTTCTTGGCCACGATGATCTTGGCATTGGTGTATTGCAGGTCGGAAGAATTCAGGGCTTGCGGG
This sequence comes from Bryobacteraceae bacterium, assembly GCA_035295745.1. GTDB lineage: Bacteria > Acidobacteriota > Terriglobia > Bryobacterales > Bryobacteraceae > JAIQFL01. The sequence continues at coordinate 297,032 of DATGIL010000022.1, forward strand.
AACCCGGACAAGGCCGGCAGCGGAGTTCCGAATGCCGGATTGTTCACGTCGATGCCGCTGTCGACCATCGCGATCTTGATCCCGGCACCGGCACTATTCTGACCCAGCGGCAGAGTCGCCCACACATCCGGCACCTTGTGCAGCGGCAAGGCATGATCGAGCAGCGGCTTCACGCGCCGGACGGGATGCAGCGCGATCACGCCCGGAATCTTCATCAATTCAGGAGCACGATCGTCGGGGATACTCACCAGAAGCGCGTTCAGGACAGTGTCCACACTCTCCATGACCTTGCCCCCGTGGCTCGCCACCAGCCGCCGCGCAGCGGCCTGCGACTGGCGTACTGCTGCCCGTCGAGAGGCGAAGCGCGCGTCGCGGGCGGCAAACCGCGCTCCTTGTTTTGTCACCGCGGCTGCGGCGGGATCTCCTGAAAGTTCGACAATATACCGTCCGGGAACGACTTGACCGCAAACCGCTGCCGAGAAAACACAGAGAAGCAAGACCGATTTCATCAACTAACCCCTGGGTCAGACACCACGCCGCCAACGAGGCGTGAGAAGCCCTTCGCACTATGATACGCTGCCGCCCACGAAATCGGATTACCAACTTTAGTCTGTGTGGCGCGGAATCTACACCTGGAAATTATTAGGAGCTAGTCCGCGTCGGGAGTATCGGCCAGATCGGCGAGATCCTTTGGCCGCCCCGCGGCCCGTTTGTTGCGACGATACAGCCGTAGGCTCAAGAACACCGTAGGTACGCCATCAATCTCACCATGGACTCGCTCATTCCAAGCTTCTTCGAAGGTCACGTCGGAGATGCCCGTGACTAGACCGATTCGGTATGGGTCAATTCCCAACTGGATGACCTGACCGGGAGTCAAGAAGTCTGACGGAGCAATTCCTAATGAACCGAATCCGAAATGGTCGAGCACTTCCACCAGTCGGAGCGCATTATCCTCCGATGCACGTACAAAGAAGTCGATGTCACCCGTGGACCGAGGGACGCCGTGAAATGCTCTTGCCCATGCGCCCACGATCACGTAGTCAACGCGGTGCGAGTTTAATAATTCGATAAACTCGCGCCAATCGGGGAGAAGGGTCATGTCGAGATTGGATCCGCAGTGTAGTCAACTCGCACATCATGCGAAGACGTTCCTCAGGCGTCAGGCCCCAATAATATTCCCTCCCGGCCCGGTCGGCGTCTTCGAAATTCGCAAACTTGCGGACGTGGACGGTCCTCACGGCTCCATTATAGTTCGCGTCGCCCCAAATCCTGCACCAACGGTAATCTCTTCAAAACTCGGCAGCGCCCGCGTCTCTGCGATGAAGTGCCTGCGTGATGGCGCCTACGGAACTATCATAAAAAGGAATGCCTCAAATCCTGGATGGAAATCGGGTCCGTGACGAGATCAAGAACGAGCTCCAGCCACGCGTTGCCGCGATGCGAGCTCTCGGACGTCCCCCCGGGCTGGCCGTAGTGCTCGTCGGCCACAATCCGGCCTCCGAAATCTACGTGCGCAACAAGGTGAAAGCCTGCCACGATCTGGGGATCTACTCCGAATCGATCACGCCACCCGACAGCATATCGACCACCGAATTGCTCGCGATCGTCGAGGATTTAAATGCGCGCCACGATATCGATGGCATCCTGGTACAACTGCCTCTGCCGGTACAAGTCGACAGTAAACGAATTCTGCTCGCCGTGTCGCCCGAAAAAGACGTCGATGGCTTTCACCCCTGCAACGTCGGCAGGCTGGTAGCCAATCTGCCGGGACCGCGCGCGTGTACTCCCGCGGGCATTATCGAGATTCTGAGACGCTACTCGATTCCCATTGCCGGAAAACACGCCGTCGTCGTGGGCAGGAGCGACATCGTGGGAAAGCCCGTGGCCATGCTCTTGTTGCACGAGCATGCCACCGTCACCATCTGCCATTCGAAAACCCCCGACTTAGCCGCAGTGTGCCGCCAAGCCGATATCCTGGTGGCTGCGATGGGCAGGGCGGCCATGCTCACTGCGGACTACCTCAGGGATGGCGTGACGGTGATCGATGTCGGAACCAATCGCCTGGATCGCCGGGAGGACGTAGCGCGGATTTTCCGCGGCTCACCGCAGAAGCTCGCGTCTTTCGATAAGCGGGGCAGCGTAGGCGTAGGCGACGTCCATCCGCTGGATGTCGTGGAGAAGGCCGCGGCTTACACTCCCGTACCGGGTGGTGTAGGACCGCTCACTGTCGCGATGCTGATGTCCAACACCGTGGCCTCCGGGGAGCGGCGCGCCGGCATATGTTGAAGGTTGGGCTGACCGGCGGACTGGCGTGTGGAAAGACCTTCGTCGGGCAAGCTCTGGCGAGTTTCGGTTGCTTCGTCGTGCAGGCTGACGAACTGGGGCACGCCGTACTGGCTCCCGGAGGCGAAGCTTACGACGCGGTGGTCAGGGAGTTTGGCCCCGAGATTTTGGCGGACGGCGGAGAAATCAATCGGCGGGCGCTGGCAGCGCGAGTCTTTGGGGCGCCCGAACGGCTCGAGCGTCTCAACTCGCTGGTTCACCCTCCCGTGGTGCGGCGAGAGCACGAGCTACTGGAGGCATTTGCGGCGCGCCAACCACATGGCATTGCCGTAGTGGAAGCCGCCATTCTGATCGAGACCGGCAGCTACCGGCGCTTCGACCGTATGATCCTGGTAACCTGTTGGGAGGAGCAGCAGGTGGAACGCGCCATGCGACGTGAAGGAGCACAGCTCGCGGACATTCGGGCTCGCCTCAGCCGCCAAATGCCTCTCGAAGAAAAACGAAAATTTGCCGATTTCGTCATAGACACATCGGGCGACAAGGAGAACACCTTGCAGCAAACCCGGGACGTCTACGAATCGTTACGGAGAATCGAAACATGAAAGTCTTGCGACCTTTTGTCTGGGCCGCCGCGATGGTGGCTCTGTTCCTGTACGCAACCTCGGTAGCTCATTGGGATCTGGCACGGGTCTTTCGACCTGGTGGAACAATTGGACGCCTCTGGAGCGAACCGGCTGCAGCCGCCTCTGCGGCCGGCGGATTTACCGCTGACGAGCAAAACAATATTGATGTCTACCGCGGCGCCCGCGACGCCACCGTCAACATTACTTCCGTTGTTTATCGCGAGTCCTGGTTCGCGGAAATCTATCCGGAGCAAGGCGCAGGCTCGGGGTTCATCGTAAATCCGGACGGCGAGATTCTGACCAATAATCACGTGGTCAATGGCGGCACCGCGCAACTGACCGTGGTCTTGGCGGATAAGAAGTCGTACAAAGCTAAGATTTTGTTCACCGATCCACGCGACGATCTAGCCCTCATCAAGATTGAAACCGGACGCAAGTTACCGGCCCTCCGCCTGGGCGATTCGGACGCCTCCGTGGTGGGCCAGAAGGTGCTCGCGATCGGCAATCCCTTCGGATTCGGCGGCACTCTGACCACTGGAATTGTCAGCTCGCTCGGCCGCACGATTCAGACCGAAGAGAATCGCGAACTGGAGGGGATGATCCAGACCGACGCTGCCATCAATCCGGGCAACAGCGGCGGACCGCTGCTCGATTCGCACGGCAATGTGATTGGCATCAACACCGCAATTTATGGTGCGCAGGGCAATATTGGCCTGGGATTCGCGATCCCGATCAACCGCGCGAAGTCAATTCTCGACGAGTTCCAGGCGAAGGGACATATTTCAAGGCCGACGCTCGGGATTGACGTCTCCGCAGTCTCGGGAGATCTCGCCGAAATGCTCGAGCTTCCAAGTTCCGGCGGGCTTCTGATTCGACGCGTGGAGCGGGGTTCGGCCGCTGCAGAGGCGGGATTGCGTGGACCGAGCCGTTGGGTAGTCCGCTATAATTACCGCCTGCCTGTCGGGGCAGATCTCATCACGGCTCTCGATGGGCAGCCAGTAGAAGGCACAGATTCACTAATGCGGGTGATGAACCGGAAACACGGCGGCGATATTCTCGAAATGACAATTTACCGCGAGGGGAAGACTCAGAAAGTACGGGTGAAGTTAGGAGAAGCTCCGCAGGTAATGTAGGGATTCCGGAGGCATCGGGCGCAACTCGGTGCCTCCTATTTGAAATCAGGCCGCGGTTCCCTTTGGGGATGCTGCGGCGGCGGCAACGGTTTTATTCTTGCTCCCTGGAGGACGCCCGCGCCTTTTGGCCGGGGGCGTCGAAATCTCTGCCATCCACGCAGGGGGTCGACCGCGACGCCGCCCTCGGCCGCGTGCCAGTCTTTCCAGGCTAACGATCGCTTCCTCGATCTGTTGCCTTTCCTCCCGCAGCTCCGTTAGGATTTTGCTGACATCCATTTAGTCCCGCCCTCCCAGCCGGATCGTCCTCTTCCCCGTTTCGAAAAAATGTCGAGGACACTTTATAAAAACAGTATACATCTCGATTTTCGCGCCGATCGTTAATATTTTCAAGCTGTGAACAGAATTTGCAACACATTATCGCGGTATTGCGGATATCTAAAAGTAGGCTCCCGTACCAATGTTCCTTTAGGTTCCAACTCTCTGCCGCCGCTTTTTCCAATAGAAATAAAAAGGCAGTCCAGCGACGATTAATCCTATGCCTTTCAATGACTCCCAAGGCGAGTCCATGAGCGTGGAGAGTACCAAAACCGACGCACCCAGAACAAACAGTACCGGTACTGCTGGATATCCTAGTGTGCGATATGGGCGATTTAAATCGGGGCGCTTTCTGCGTAATACCACCACTGCTGCTGTTGTCATTCCATACAATATCCAACTCGCAAAGATGACGTATGTGTATAGCTGGTCGTACTGCCCGGAGAGAACCAGCAGGGCAGCCCATCCACTTAAAGCTAAAATCGAGACTCCCGGAGTGTGATATTTAGGACTAACAGACCCAATAATATGGAAGAAATACCCGTCGCGAGCGGCCGCATAAGGCACTCGCGACCCCGAGAGAATAGAACCGTTGAGTGCCGCGAAGATGCTGATCATCGCTGCCACCGAGACAGCGGCGGCTCCCGGCTCGTGGAAAATGCGGCGCATCATTTCCGCCGCCACGCGCGAGCTGGACGCCACTTCACCCGGACTGAGTACGTAAAAATAGGCGGCATTTGCCAATAAATAAATCACAATCACTGTAGCCGTTCCCCAGATTAGGGAGCGCGGCAGGTTACGCTGGGGGTCGCGCACTTCCGAGGCGACCATGCTGACATTATTCCAGCCGTCATATGCCCAGAGGGCTGCTACCAGTGCTGCAAAAAAGCCCGCCGTGGTGAGAGGCCCGATGGAATGCGGAGCCGCGGCGTGAGCATGTCCAAATCCCAGCCCTGCAAGGATAACTCCCGCAATCAACGCCACTTTCACTACAGTAATGGCGACTTGAACGTTGCCCCCGATCTTGACACCGAAGTAATTTAGCCAGGCGAGTCCGAAAATCAATGCCATCGCCAGTAATTGCCCGTAGCGGAATTCCCAGACGCCCAGAGGAAGCTTGATTCTGTAGAAGACCGTGTCCAACCAGGGAAAAAAGTTGGCGACATATAGGAAAAATCCGGTCGCCAAAGTGGCGATCGACCCGCTTTTGGCGACCCACATTTGCGTCCAGCTATACAGGAACCCCCACATGGGTCCGTAGGCCTCGCTCAAGTATGCGTACTCGCCGCCGGCCTCAGGCATAGCGGCTGCAAGCTCCGCATACGTGAGTGCGCCGGCAAGCGAGAGCAGCCCGCCGACGATCCACACCACGAAGACCATCTCGACCGAACCGGTCCGCTCGATCATCTTCTTCGGCACTAAAAAAATGCCGCTGCCGATGACGGTTCCGACCACGATCGACGCCGCTGCCCACTGCCCTAAATCGCGCTTTAATTCCGGACTGGCTACCTTCATTGCGTGATTTCCTCTGAGCCGCCGGGCGATTGGAAAACGGAAGCGATCAGGCCGGCGATAAATGTTACGGACGTTCCAATCAGTACGTACCAGGTGAAGGCAATCGGGGTGCCGAAGCGCACGTACAGTACCGCCGCAAGTCCCGCCACGACTCCGACCATCGCGGCCCGTTCGCGCACCCGCTTCGTCAACATGCCCAGCAGAAACACGCCCAGAAGCGCCCCGAACGGAATGGAGGCGAGGGCGAGGCCGGCCTCAAGGACCGAATGCACGTGCTGCGCGAGTAACCCGATGGTCAGCAAGACGACTCCCCACCCAATGGTCGCGAAGTGAGCCAGCCGGAACTGCGACTTTTCGTCAGAGATCGAGCCCCCGCGGCGGCGAAGCATGGGTTGGTAGAAGTCCACTACAGTAGTCGAGGCGAGAGAGTTCAGAGCGGCGCTGATATTGGCCATCGCCGCGGCCAGGATGGATGCGGCAATGAGGCCCGCGATGGGGGTCGGCATCTGGTTCCAGACGAAGTTGATGTAGACCCGATCCATCTGCGCCGGCCGGCAATCCACTGCCAATTTTGCACCGGCAGCGCAGACTGGTAGCGCGCGGTCCAGGTAATAGACGTAGAGAAGAATGCCGATCAGCAGGAAGAGAGAGAATTGGACGAAAATCACGATCCAGCTTGAAAGCAGCGCGGTGCGGCTCTGGCGCTCGTCGCGGGCGCTGAGCAGACGTTGCACCATCAACTGGTCGGTGCCGTGGCTCGCGGTCGTCAGGAAGCAACCACCTGCGACTCCCGCCCAGAAGCTGTAAGTCCGCGACAGGAAGTCCATTGTCGGTGAGAATCGGAAATCGAACACCGTAAATTTGTGCGCGGCGCCGGCCACCTGTGCGACGTGGCCCCAACCGCCGGGTGTCAAGCCGAGAATCACCCAAAAGCTGAGCACAGCGCCGACGACGTAGAGCGCCATCTGCACAACGTCTGTCCAGATAACTGCTGTCATACCACCTTCAAAGGTGTAGAAAATCGTGAGCACGATGATGATCACGATCGAAACTTCGATCCCGGTGCCCAGCACCGTCGAGATGACCAGTGAGATGGCATAGACGCGTACCCCTTCAGCCAATGCCCGCGTCACAAGGAATATAGAGGCGGTGAGTTTACGGATGCGCTCGCCAAATCTCTTCCGCATCAGTTCATACGCCGTAAACATCTCGCCGCGAAAATAATGGGGTAGAAATAAGGACGAAATCACGAGGCGTGCCAGCAGATAGCCCAGCACCAACTGGAGGAATCCCAAGTTTCCTTCAAACGCGAGCGCGGGTGTTCCAACGATGGTCAACGTGCTGGTTTCAGCCGAGACGATCGAGAGGGTGATGGCCCACCAGGGTGCGGTTCTCCCGCCCAGAAAGTAATCGCGGAGGCTCTTTTGGCCGCGGCCGAACCGGGCGCCGAACCAGGTGATTGCCACGAGGTAGATGAGAATAACCGCTAAATCGATAGATCGCATGAAATGGCACGGGCATTTCAGCCGCTTTTCGCCTGTAGGACAGCCACTAGCATACCCCTGATCTGATATGATTTGTGATTCGGAACCAGGCGAAGGGAAATGGAGTCCAACCGGTTGCGCCACCTATGTGGTTCGGCTATACTCCGCAAGGGTCCTGTCCGTACACAAGCGCGTAGTGGCTGGCGTTTGGAGCGAGCTTCTGGGAATCCCCAAAATGCCCATCGGGGAAACGGCGACTGGCTCCAGATTCGCAGCGTCGGGTCCGAACCGGAGAACCATTCTTCAGAAGGCGAGGTAGGCAAGAGGCGCACGTGCACAGATTCTCGGTGGCTTTGAGAATGATGACGGCTTGTGCCCTTGTGGGCGGATTCGTTCTGGCGGGAGCCGTGCCGTTCTGCCACGCACAAACCTCCAGCACCTCTGCGACGCCACCGAAAAAATATAAAGATGGCGAATACGAGATCGTCAGCCAGGCTTACAAAGACGTCAGCGACCCTGCCAGACAGATTACCGATCTCGACACTTGGTCGCAGAAATATCCCGATTCCGACTACAAAGAGGACCGCACCTATCTGTACGTACAGGCGTTTCTGAAGTTGAACCAGCCGGCGAAAGTGCTCGAGTATGGTTCTCAACTGATGGCGAGGGACGCCGGTTCCGTCTTTAACAGCACCGGCACCGAGCAACTGGCGGGCTTGCCCATCAAGTTGACGATGTTGAACGTCTTGTACTCCGTAGCTTTGAACGCCGCGTCGCTGCCTGGTGCGACGACGGAGCAGTTGGCCCTGGGAGCGAAGGCCGCCGGCGCGCTATTGGAGTTCGCACCCAAATACTTCGTGCCCGAGAATAAACCCGCCGCGCAGACCGACGCCGCGTGGTCCGCCGCGCGCACCGACGTGCTCGGAAAGGCAAAAACGGCACGCATCGCGATCGCGCTGAAGCCGGGCCTCGAGGCCCAACAGAAGAAGGATTGTCCCGGGCAAGAGAGTGCCTTCTCCAAGGCTATGGCCGATTATCCCGATAGCGGAGCCGCTTCCTATCAATTGGGTGTGGCCCTGCTCACTTGTGAAGCTGCCAATCCCGAGAAGGTTTCGCTAGGATTGTGGCAGATCGCTCGTGCGTCTTCATTAGATCCTGCAAAGAGCGGTCTGGAGCCGAAAGACGTGCCGGGAATCGAGGCATATTTAAAGAAGGTGTACATCCGCATTCATGGTAGCGATGAGGGCCTCGATCAGCTCCGGCAGCAGGCCGCCGCCAACGCAGCGCCGACCGCTGGGTTTAAAATCAAATCCGTCTCCGAGATTGCACAAGAGAAACAGGCGGAATTCGAAGCGGGACATCCACAAATTGCTTTGTGGATGCGAATCAAGGGACAGTTGGCCGACACCAATGGGGATCAATATTTTCAGGGTCAACTGAAAGACGCAGCCGTACCGCAGCTCACCGGTAGACTGGTGGAAGCCAAGCCCGCTTGCCACCCCAAAGAGCTGCTGGTGGGCGTGGAGGTCCCGGATTCCATGAAACCGCTCCAGGCAGAAATCAGTCTGAAACTGGATAAACCGCTCGCTGGTAAACCGGAAGCCAATGCGGAATTCCGTTGGGAAGGCGTACCGACGGCGTTCACGAAGGATCCTTTTTTGCTTACTATGGAAACCGAGGCGGCCAAGATCGCCGGGCTGGCCACCACGCCGTGCAATGCGCTGCCGGACCGATCCGGCGCGAAGAAGGGTCCCGTGAAGAAATAGGAATCTGAGGAACGGCGGATCGCCGTTCCGATGAGTTTAAAATTTTGGGGGTTTACGTGTTTGGCAGAACGCACAGGAATTCTGATATGAAATGGAAGAGAATCGCGGCTGTGGCCGCATTGGGTGCTGTCGCACTGACAGGAACAGTCCGCCAGGCGCGCGCGCAGGCTGCGGCCGCGCAACCCGAGACGCACTACAAAGACCAGGGTGAATTCGATGCCTATAATGCCGTGTCCGTGGACATGATAGGTAAGAACTTCGCCAAGGCGATTACCGACCTGGATACCTGGAAGCAGAAATATCCAGATACCTGGTACAAGGATGTCCGCACTCTTTTGTACCTCCAGGCCTACAACGAAACCAAGCAGTTCGGTAAGGCGATCGACGCGGCGGGCGAGTTGATGGCCAAGGGCGATCTGGACACCACATTCCCCGATCCGAAGCAAGGCCCGGCGGATGTGATCAAAGTGCTATTCACGACTTGCTCAGCCATCCAGCAGGCCGCCGCCCAGAATCCTCCGCCCACCCCGGAACAACTGGCGATTGCCGAAAAGGCCGCTCGCAAGCTTGTGGACTATAACCGTAAGCCGGAAGGCCTGGACGATGCGGCATGGAACGGCGCCAAGCCGCAGTTGCAGGGTGTGGCGAAGGCCGCGCTCCTGACCATCGCCGTGCTGCCTGGCAATCAGGCGATGGCCAAGAATCCACGGGATTGTGAGACGGCGTCGGCGGTGTTCACCAAAGCGTTGAAGGACTACCCGGACAAGTCGTTCATCTCGTATAGCCTCGGCACTGCCCTCAATTGTCTGGCGCGCGCTAAGCCCGATCAGGCAGCGACGATTGCGCCCAAAGCGATCTACGAGTTTGTACGCGCCGCGGCTGTGGATCCGACCCTCGGCGGATCGGGAGATGCCAAGAAGATCACGGACTACGCCGACAGCGCCTACAAGACGTACCACGGGAGCGATGAAGGCCTGGACGCCCTGAAGACGGCGGCCAAGTCTTCCCCGCTGCCGCCGGACAACTTCACGATCGAGACGGCAGCGGCGGTGGCCAATCGCAAGCAGCAGGAGTTTGCGCAGAGCAATCCGCAGCTTGCCATGTGGATGGGCATCAAGGCCCAACTCTCCGATGCGGACAAGGGTACGGCGTATTTCGAGAGCACGCTGAAGAACGCCGCCGTGCCGAAGCTGAAGGGCATGGTAGTGGAAGGCAAGCCCGCCTGCCGCTCGAAGGAGATCCTGGTAGCGGTCCCGACTCCGGACCAGCAAGGTTCTCCGACCGCGGAGATTTCGCTGAAGCTGGATGCGGCACTGACGGGCAAGCCGGAGCCCGGCGAGATTCAATGGGAAGGCGTGCCGTCGGCCTTTACGCAGAGCCCGTTCCTGCTGACCATGGACACGGAGAAGGCCAAGATTGAAGGCCTCAAAACAACCCCGTGCGCGGCGGCTCCCCCGCGGCGCGGCGGCGCACCTACCAAGAAGAAGTAAGCGGATCGAGTGGGGTATGCCCTGGCCGGCGTGCCCCACTCTTTACGTGCGGTGTTCCTGTGGGCAGCACTGCGCTTGCGGAGTTTTGGGATTCGCGAGCATCAGGCTGAACAGGAAGCGTTCGATGGGGCTCAGCCTCGTGCCGGCCTGCTGCAGATCGCGATAGTTATTGCGGAAGCTCTGCGCGGACGATACGATCCGGTTCAACGCCGGCGAGGTATGCACGGCCGTGGCGGTTAACCCCAGCGCCATGATCGCGATAATGGAAGTTCTTCGTATCATCTCTGCTATCTAAGACGACGATCCCCGCCCTCCCGTTAGCCCCAATCCCCACGTTAAGAGCTTTTTACATAGGTGCGCTGGTACCCCTTTCGGAAGGTCAAAGGACAACCACGGCCGAAACTGAAGTGAAAAGTGGGATTTACGGCGGGTCGCGATCCTTAATTTGCTTTACTGGCAGGCGCTTGGGAATGGCGGCGTCAAGTCGCGTCAGCGTCCGGCGCCCGCGTCCTGGGCGAAAGTCACCGTCGTGTTCACATCCGTGCGGCGAAAATCGCTGTTCGTAACGTTGATCGATACTACTTGTTTGAAGAAGAACAACGCACGCACCGAGAACTCTCCACCGAAGCCCGATGGAAACCACACTCCGTCCGCCAGCCGCTGATAACTGACGGTAAACCCGATGCCATGTACGCTCGTCCCCAGCAGAATGCGTACCGGCAGCGGAATGCCGACCGTGAGATCGGTGGACACTCGCACCGGCTGAAACTCCTCGGCATCGATCAGCGCTTCGCCCCTCCAAATGCCCTGGTTTCCGGAGGCGTCCTTCTGTTTGTTGGGGCGGAATGTCACGCGATAGATCTTGCGCCCGGCCCGCATTTCCGTACCTGCGAGCTTGTACTCGTAAAGACGTTGTTCCTCCGACGTGAGCGGGAAAAGCCCGCGCGGTACCCCATCCTTCGTCTTTCCGAGCGACGTGCTGAAAGAGTCGCCCTCACTTCCCGTGGTCACGGACAGGCTCTCGCCCGAGCCACCGCTGAAACTGACATTGCAGCGGCTCACGTCGCCATCCTTCGCCGGGTTAACTGGCCGGCGTTCGATGCCTTCCGCCATCGGAACAACCGTGTATTCGCGCCGTTGCTCGCACGTGGTCTTGCCGTTCGATTGATGCATCGCCACCAGTTCCTGCTGGCGGTACACAAACTGCTTCCGGGCCTCCACAGATTTCGCCTGATTGGCAGCGACGCGGCCCATGATCTCCTCGATCGAGGCCGCCTGAGAGAATCCCGCTGACGCCGCAACGAGGACCCACAGTATCCGCTTCATATTCCTCAATACGACGATATGCCGTCGAAGAACGCAGACCATGGCGCCTCGTCGCGCCACACGGACCTTGATGGCCGATCAGGATGCCCTTGCAAGGGACCGGCATCAGTCATGGGATGACGGCTCAGATCCTCTTGTACTTGATCGTTCGATTCTGGTCGTCGGTCAATTCCAGTTCCGTGGACGTCACCTTGACCTTGGCTTTCGTCGATCTGCCGCCCATCAACCACTCCAATTCGTCCCCGTTCAACTTGTAGTTGCCCCGCATCGTCTGCCCCATCATCGTTACCGACGCGGTTCCATCGTCTTTGAACTCCGCGGTCATTTTCATAGGAGCGTTTTGCACCTCCCACTTGCCCAGGATCAGGCTCTGAGGACTGGAGCCGCAGGCAGATAGAAGCAGAACCACGCAGGCTACTAACAGGACACACGACTTCACTTTCATGCTAACCTCCCGGAAGCTATCCAAAGTCAGTACTAAAATCGAGGCTTGCCAGATCAGCCTTCCGGCCTAACAGTGTAGCGTCTCCCGATCCTTCTGCATCGCCTGGTCCACCAACGTTAACCGCGAGGGCGAGTTTGGGTGGCGCCCCTTCCTTTGCCAACAACGCTTGCCACTACACCCACTCTTGTGCCCGATGGTGAAGGGAGTTACTGTGCCGTCGTGACCACGCTTTGTCCGCGTTTGCTGTTACTTCTCGCTACCTCATGGGCGGCGGCCCGTGCCGGATCGAATCCGCCTGAGTCGTTTTCTCAGGCGCGTGCCATGGATCACGTTCGTGCTTTGGCCGCCTTGAAAAGCCGGACCGCCGGGACACCAGGCGAGTCGAGAGCGATCCGCTACGTGCACGAGCAGCTACGTCACGCTGCCGTCGACGTTCAAACCGAATCGTTCCTCTTTCGCTCCTACCACCTGGACCGGGCAACCCTGCGTGTGGGTGCCGTGAGCGTTCAGCCTATCCGCGTCGAGTTCGATCCGTATCAGGGGGCCACGGAGATCCGCGGCCGCGTCGCCCTACTTACGGCCGCAATGGCAAACGGAGAGAGCGGCATGATGGGCGATCTCTCGCAACGAATCGTGGTGACCACCGGCGATGCACGGGATTACCGCATCGCCGCTCACCAGCCCGCCGCTATCGTCTTCGTCTCCGATAACGATTTCGAGAGGCTCAAGCCGACGGCGGCGGATCTTGCAGAACTCGTCTTGAACGGCCAGGTGCGGACTCTACGGAGCGCGAATCTGGTCGCGACGACGCGGAACTCCAGCGCGCTTCGCGAAATCATCGTATCGGCGCACGTTGATTCGGCCGGTACGCCCGGCGCGCAAGATAACGCATCGGGAGTCGCGGTGCTTCTCGAGTTGGCCCGCACGCTGCCGAAGTTGCACCTGCCATATCGATTGCGTTTCGTCTTTTTCGGCGCAGAGGAGTTCGGCCTTCTCGGGTCCCAGGCCTACCTGGACCACCACCGGGAAGACCTTCAGCGATGCGCGCTCCTGTTCAATATGGACTCTGTGGGCGGCAGGGATATCTGGATCGACATGAGGGACGGAGTGCAAAACCTTCCGCCCCACAAGGCATTCAGCCGGCATCCCCAGGAGGATCTCGACAAGGCAGATGACGACTTCACAGGACGTTGGACGTTGCTCCGCACCGCAAACGAATCGTCCGATACGTCCAACGTTCCACCATGGCTCCAGCAAGCGATCCGGGACTCCGCCCGGGAACTTGGATATCGCATCAACGAGGGCCGCGGCGCCAGTTCCGACCATCGGACCTTTGCCGCCGCCGGCATCGTGGCGACCGACATCGCGATTGGTGGAATCAAAAGCCATACCCCCGACGACGTACCAGCACAGATCATCCCGTCGAGCTTGGAACAGGCTGCGCGCATAGTGACCGGCGTTGTCATTCGCAGTATCGCCGCCCTTAACTCGCCGGCCTCGACGCAGACTATACAATGAACGGCGACGGACCGATCAGCATGAGCCTTGTGAATTCATGGAACGAATGGGACCCGCTCCAGGAGGTCGTCGTCGGAACCGCTCGCGGCGCGGCCGATATCGCGTATGAACCAGCGCTGTCGCCCTATTTCCCGGCGGGGCCTCCCGATTACCATTCCGGTGGATCTCGGGTGCCCCAGGAACTGGTGGATGAGGGCGAGCGCCAACTCGACGCGTTCGCTCACCTTCTCGACGGTCTGGGAATCTGCGTACAGCGGCCGGATGTCGTCGACCACGGCAGTCCTGTGAAGACGCCGGATTGGTCGGTGCCAAGCGGTCACGCGAATGCCTGCCCACGAGACCTGTTGCTGGTGATCGGAGACGAAATTATCGAAGCGCCCATGGCTCAACGCGCCCGTTACTTTGAATTTCGTCCGTACCGCAGATTGATCAAACAATATTTTCGAAGCGGCGCCCGCTGGACCACGGCGCCGAAATCGCTCATGTCCGAGGAACTGTATCGCCGGCGCGACGAAACCAAGGCCGGCCCCTTCGACTTTGAATCCGAATCACTGTTGACCGAATTCGAACCTGCCTTTGATGCGGCGTGTTTCACGCGCTTCGGCCGCGACATCTTTTGGCAGCCGGACCTCGTCAGCAATGATTTCGGGGCGGAGTGGCTTCGACGGCATCTGGGTCCGCAGTTTCGAATCCATCGGGCGAGGTTTCGCGAGCCACTTCCCACTCACATCGATACAACGCTGGTCCCGGTGCGGCCCGGCGTCGTCCTGACAAATCCTCATCGTCCGTGCGTCGATCACACCCTGGAACTGTTCCACGAGAACGGATGGCGAACGGTGCCCGCGCCACCGTCCGTGAGAACCGGCCGCGCACCTTCGAGGGACGTCAGCAACTGGATCTCGATGAACATCCTGATGCTGGATGAGCGGACCGCAGTGGTCGAACAGTCGGAACGCCCGATGATGGATCTGTTGCGCTCGCTCGGCTGCGAAGTAGTCCCATGTGCATTCGACCGGGTGTATCCGTTCGGCGGAGGATTTCACTGTTGTACCGCGGACATCCGCCGAGAGGGAACTCTACAATCGTACTTTCCGTCATTGGATCGGCTCGACGTTGACAATCCCCGCTGAGGGCGGCTAGAAGAGTAAGATGGTGGCATTTGAGCGATCCCGTAAACTGCATTGACCCCGCCGTCCCGACAGTTCGCGGATCGGTGTGGGCAGGCAAAATGTTCCGGGGTCAGTAATTGCGACCTGTTTAGTTTCAGGGTTTTCAGATGAATGAGATTCCACTCTACGATGTAGAAAATCGGTAGATTTCTATGCGTTGGACTACATCAAAGCGTATCTAGCTCGCCCATTCTTCTCGATCAACACGCTCGACCTGCGTGTCTTCTCCAGGATGGTTGACCGCGTCGCGACCGCCATATTGAATTTTTTTACCTATTCGTCGGCAAACCATGCTGATCTTTGCGTGCCCCGCTATATGCCCGAGGTAGGCCAGCGTCGTACCTATTTCCTGAAACGCCATGACGGTGTCTACAGATCTGTTGGGGATGTTACGGACTATAATGTGCCAGTACAAAGCGGAACTCATATAAAGAGTTTCTGCGATGGTAAATCGCCGGGCTGCTGCATCGCCGAGATTATACTAACGCCTGCACCTGACACGGACGCCAATTGGTTTGTGCACGACCTGGGGGGTTCGGTCTATGCTGCCG
Source organism: Bryobacteraceae bacterium (assembly GCA_035295745.1). Classification (GTDB taxonomy): domain Bacteria; phylum Acidobacteriota; class Terriglobia; order Bryobacterales; family Bryobacteraceae; genus JAIQFL01. Next base: position 312,650 of record DATGIL010000022.1, read on the forward strand.
GCACTCTTTGCTCACCTCGGAAGGCTCAGGAACTGCTCAGCCAGTTGACGCAGAATCCCGATGCACCGATCGCGAATGCTGCTATTGGCCTCATGACCGTCTTGGAGTAGTGGTGGCCTCAACTCAAGGCATGGCCGCTAGCCACGCGGTAAACGCAGGGGCGAAGGAAGCGCAGGCGCGGAGAATGTTTCGCCGCCCATCCTCTCCCACGCTACCCTGATAGTTTGATCTCTTTCCAACAGCAAATCGCTCGCGTGCAGCCTTGGTGGACCCGCTTCCGCCCCACCGCCCACTACCTCATGCAAACCGAGGCACACGTCTATGCTCTCGCCGTCGCGGCCAGCGTCCTGCTTGCCTTCTATCCCTTTTTGATGGTGATGCTCTCGTTCTGCCGCGACGTGCTGCACTGGCCGGCCGCCATCGATGCCATCTATGTCGGCCTCCGCGATTTCTACGCCGGAGAACCCGGCGGTTTCCTCGTCCGCAATCTCCAGCCGTGGATGGTCCCGCAGCTCCACCTCACCTCCATGCTGCTGCTCCTGTTCACCGCCAACGGCATCTTCGAACCGCTCGAGGTCGCACTCAATCGCGCCTGGGGCGTCACCAAAAACCGCAGCTACCTGAAGAACCAGCTCATCAGCCTGGGCCTGATCTTTGCCTGCGGCGGCCTCGCCCTCGTCTCCCTGATGCTCACCGCCAAGAACACCTCGTGGATCTCCGGCATGAGCAGCTCAACCATGGCCGGATGGCTGCAAGTGATGATCTTCAAACTCGCGGCCATCCCTGTCTCCATGCTCGCGCTCTTTCTCGTCTATTGGCTCCTGCCCAATCGTCCCGTGCAGCCTCGGCGCGTGGCGCCCGTCGCCATCACTGTCGGACTCGTGCTGGAAGCCCTGAAATATGTGAACCACCTCATCTCGCCGTTCCTCGCTGCCAAGCTCAAACGCGAGTACGAGCCGTTCCAGTTCTCCGTCACCATCCTGCTGTGGAGTTTCGTCTCCGCCATGATCGTGCTGGCCGGCGCGCACTGGACCGCGCGCCGGGATCAGCGAGATCCGCTATCGTAGTAAAGATCGTGAAAGACTGGAAAGCCATTGCAAAGGCCAGCGGCCTGGGAGTGCCCGAAGACGAACTCGATCGAGTGATTGGCCCGCTCGATACTCTCGAGGAGGCCTTCCGGCCACTCGTCAAGCAGTTGACTGTGGACGTGGAACCGGCCACGGGCGTTCTCCCGGGAGGTCTCGACGAATGACCATCCGGGAAGCTTCCGAAGCGCTACGCGAACGCCGCGTGTCGTCCGTCGAGTTGACGTCCGCGGCCCTCAGCCGCGTCGAACGCTTCGACTCGACGCTCCGTGCCTTCATCACCGTGACCGCAGACCAGGCACTCGAGCAGGCGCGCCGCGCCGATACCGAGCTTGCCTCGGGCCACGATCGTGGCCCGCTACACGGCATCCCCATCGCCCTGAAGGACCTCTTCCTCACGCGCGGCGTCCGCACCACGGCAGGGTCCAAGATGTATGAGAACTACATCCCCGATCACGATGCGGCAGTCGTTGAGATGCTCTCGGCAGCCGGCGCGGTGATGCTCGGGAAGCTCAACATGCACGAGCTGGCGTACGGCATCACATCGGCGAATCCGCACTTCGGCGCGGTGCGCAATCCTTGGAACCGGGCGCACAGTCCCGGCGGGTCGAGCGGCGGATCGGGCGTGGCGGTCGCCACTGGCATGGCCTACGCTGCTCTGGGCAGCGATACCGGCGGCTCCATCCGCATCCCCGCCTCCTTCTGCGGAACCGTGGGACTGAAGCCCACCTACGGCCGCGTGAGCCGCTACGGAGTGCTTCCACTAGGCTACAGTCTCGATCACGTCGGCCCGCTGACCAGGTCGGTGCGCGATGCCGCCATTGTGTTGAACGCCATCGCCGGCCACGATCGGCGCGACGATACTTCCTCGCGGCGTCCCGTAATCGACTACGTGCCGGATGAGGGCTGTTCGATTCGCGGACTGCGCATCGGTTTGCCGGAGAAGTTCTACTTCGAAGGCTTGGACGAAGACGTGGAGTCGGCGGTGCGGGGTGCGGCCGCACGAGCGGCGGCGCTCGGAGCGGTGGTCAAATCGGTGCGCGTGCCCGATATCGCGGCTTTGAATACCGTAGCTCGTGTGATCCTGCTGGCGGAAGCCTCGTCCACCATCGAGCCATCGCCCGAGCAGCGCAATTGCTTCGGCCCGGATACACTCGCGCTTCTCGATCAGGGCCGGCTTCTTCCTGCGGTTGATTATGTCAACGCGCAACGCCTCCGTCGCAAGATGCGCCGCGAGTTCGACCACGTCTGGGCCGAGGTGGACTGTCTCTTCCTCCCCACGATTGCCTGCACCGCGCCTGCAATCGGCGCCAAGACGGTCCGCCTGGGCGGACGCGACGAAGACGTCCGCCTGGCGGTCACCCGGCTCGTGCGAGGAATCAACGCGCTCGGAATTCCGGCGCTCTCCATCCCGTGCGGGCTCAGCGCGTCCGGGCTTCCGATCGGTCTCCAGATCGCCGGCCCCGCGTTCGAAGAGGCACTCCTCCTGCGCGCGGGAGCGGCGCTCGAAGACGGCGGCGTCGGCATTCCCCCGTGTTCGGTCAGTTAATGCTGAACGCGTAGACCTTATTATTCGACTTACCCGGCTTGATGTGCCCGTAGCCCGAGCCCCAATACACCACGCCATCGGCAATCGCCGGACCGTCGATCACTGAACCTCCGCTGTCGAAACTCCAGAGAACTTTTCCGGTCTTCGCATCCATCGCGTACATCGAGCCCGAGAACGACCCGGCATACACCACGCCGTTGGCCACGCTCACCGCTCCGGGATCGATCGCGCCCTTGGAGGGATCGGGGGTCTGCCATACGATCTCGCCGGTCGCGATATCCAGGGCAGCCCACGAGCCCCAGGTGATCTCGGGTCCGCCGCGTGCCGTTTTGTAGGCGTTATGCAGGCTATTGGTGATGGCCACGTAGATCTGGGCGCCGTCGGTCGCGGTCCCCCACTCCATGCCGCCCAGTGTGCTGCCTGGACCCACGTTCGTGCTCCACTGAATGTCTCCACTGGATGGATCCAGCGCCCAGAAAGTCCCGCTCTTCTGGCCGAAGCCGACCATGCCCGGCACCAGGTTCGGCCCCGAGCCGCTCAGGTCGTAATCGGGACCGGCCGGCGAAGGACAGGTAGTTCCCTCTTTCAAATTGGCGCAGGCCACGGTCCAGGTATCGTACCCCTGGAGTTGCTTGCTCCATAGGATCGCTCCTGTCTTCAAATTCACGGCCAACACGGAGTCGAAATAGTCGGTGGCATCCAGGCATGAGTTCGCCATCCCGGCACTTACCTCGGCCTGACACGTCTCCACCGAGTCCGGAACCGAGTAATTATTGCCAGTGCCGACATAGACAATGCCCTTAGCCACGTCGATGGCGGGTGGCTGCCAGATGGCGCCTCCACTATATCCGCCTGTCTTACCGCCGTTGTCGGGAACTGTGTAAGTCTGCCAAAGTACATTTCCGGTGTTGGCATCCAGTGCTACCAGGCTGCCGCGGAAGGTGCAGCACACATATCCGGTCTGGTCCGCCAGTGACTCTTCGTTCGATGACACGCCAACGATCACCACATCTCCCACCACAACCGGCGACCCGGTAATGATCGCCGCCCCATTCTTCTCGACTTGCGTCATCCAGTGCAGCGATCCGTCCGCCTGGCTGAGCGCGATGATGCGAGCGCCGTCGTGGAGCGCGGACGAGCTCTCCAGGTCTCCGAAGATGATGTCATTCCCGTGCAGCGCGGGCGTAACGCGGGACAAGGCTTTCGGAAACCCGTCGAAATTCGAGACGGGGACGCCCCAGATACGCACGCCCGTATCCTTCCGAATCGCATAGATGCCGCCCGCCCAATCCGTGATGTAAACCGCATTCGGCCCCACCGCCGGCGTGGCGGAGACGTCTCCGCCGGTCTGAAAGGTCCACTTAGTGGTAAGGGAGCTTACATTGGATGCGCTGATGCGGGCTTCCATCGGTTGGCTGCGGGAGTTAGTCACGTCGCTACCCGCCATCGTCCAGGTGGCGGCGCCGGATGACTGGGCATAAATCGCGATGCTGATTACACTTGTGATAACTGCGCCTGTCAACAGGGCAGGCGTGAGGGCACGGGTGTGCATGTCAGTTTTTCCTCCAACTGATTTCGGGGTGTTTTCAAACTCTTCAGTTGAGGCGGCGTAGGTAAAGCTACTTGCTACTTGATTCGATTATAAGTTGGCATCGGATCGTTTATTCCCGATTACTAACTGAGTTTACGCCGGTAAACGGCAGCTTTGGCACAAGTACGCCTCCTCTCCGTCAACAGCGGGGATGGGCTGGCATTCGAGCGGCGGTCTGCAATGATGCGCCGCGACCGTGACGGAGCCGACCTGATCCAAACTGGCATATTACGGTAATTTAAGATCCTGTAGTATCGTAATAGTTTAGGAGGCTTCATGACTCCGTCCCGCCGCAACTTCCTGGCCGCCGGGCTGGCTTTGCCCGCAGTCGCCAACGCCTCGCGCACCTCCGCTTCCGAGCAGGCGCCGCAGACTCCCCTCCAACCGCCGCCCCCGGGCCCCACGCTCCGCTACAAGACGTTGGGCAAGACCGGGCTCAAGGTCACCAGTGTCGGCTTCGGCTGCATGATTACGTCGGATGGCAGCGTCGTCGAACGGGCTGCCGATCTGGGGATCACCTATTTCGACACCGCGCGCAGCTACCAGAGCGGTAACAACGAGCGCATGGTAGGAGCGGCCCTCAAGGGCCGGCGCAAAGACATCGTCCTCTCCACGAAGACCGGCGCGCACAGCAAGGCCGAGGCGCTCGGGCACATCGATACCAGCCTGAAGGAACTGGGCACCGACTGGGTAGACATCTGGTACCTGCACGCACGCACCAACCCCGCGGACATCACGGCCGAACTGATCGAGGCGCAACAGGAGGCCAAGAAGGCAGGCAAGATCCGTTTTGCCGGCGTCAGCACCCACAGCGGACAGCGCGAACTGATCCCCTTCCTCGCCAAACATCCCAACATCGACGTCATCCTGACCCAGTACAACTTCAGCATGGAGCCGTTCATGAACGAAGTGATCGAGGTGGCGGCGAAAGCGGGCAAGGGCGTCGTAGCGATGAAGGTCATGGCGGGAGGATTTCGCCGTCCGCAGCCCGGAAATCCCGTCTACGAGAAGCTGAAACAGAACGGAGCCATGCTCGCCGCGCTCAAGTGGGCCGTCCGCAATCCGAACGTCCACACCACCGTCCCCAGCATGACGGACATGGATCAGTTGGACGAAAACCTGAAGGCCATGGCGCAGCCGTTCGACGTGGAGGATCAGAAACTGCTCGCCCTTCAGATGCAGCACATCGCGCCACTATACTGCCGGATGTGCGGCGAATGCGCGGGGCAATGCCGGCAGGGCCTGCCGGTGGCGGATGTGCTTCGCTTCCTGACCTATGCCGAAGGCTATCGCCAGTTCGCGCTGGGGCGCGAGCGCTTCCTGGAACTCGATCCCGCGCACGCGGCGGTCCGCTGCGCCGATTGTCCGGGATGCACCGTGCAATGCCCCTACGGAGTGAAAGTGGCCGAGCGGCTCATCCGCGCCCAGGATCTGTTCGCGTGCTGAAGGCTGCGCTATCGGCCGCAGCCGCGCTGGTTCTATGTGCCGCGGCGCTAACGGCCGCCGTTCCCTCATGCACACAGGTTCCGGGATGGGCGCCGCAAGGCGCCCCCCGTTCTTACCAGGCGGAGAATCTGTACGAATACATGGATGGCAATGCCGAAGGCTACGTGCTCTACGGCTTCCAAAGCATGCGCGGCGTAACCTGCGTCAAGGATGGAGTGACGCTGGTGATCGACGTCTCGGATTTCGGAGACACCGATTCGGCATTCGGCATGTTCAGCGCCAATCGCGATCTGCGTCTGCCCTCGACGAAGCTGGGAATGGGCGGGCAGATCGTGCCGCGGCGCGCCATCTTCACCAAAGGCCAGTTCTACGTGGAGATCGCCGCCAATCCGGAGGGCGATCACACCGGCCTTTTGCAGGCGTGGACCGCGGCACTCGAGAAATCGGTCGAGGGCAGCAGCGATCCGCCGGTAGCGCTCTCGTGGTTTCCCGCGGGGCAGCAATCCTTGCGACTGGTGCCCGAAAGCGTCCTCGGCATCCGCCTGCTGAAGCGTGGATATGTGGCGCAATATGATTTCGGGAAGGCGTTCGTGGTCACAGAAACGTCCCCGGAGGCTGCCCGCGCGCTGATGGAGAAGCTTCGCGGACGGTTCGCGGACACCGCCGCAACACCGCTCGCCGACGAGGCGTTCCAACTGACCGACAAGTACCTCGGGCAGATGTGCGTATTCCGCAAAGGGCGATACATCGGAGGGTATGGCAACGTCGTCGCCGGCCAGGACGCGTTGACTCTGGCAAAGGCTCTGGCCGCTCGTCTTCCGTAGTTGCCGCCGGAGAAATGCCCGGCGCGCTGGTCCCCTGGAGCAAAAACGGGTAGTGCGCGGTATCCGTTTTCGCCTCGTAAGCGACTGATTCCACGTCCCGGGACCGGCACACCCGTACCGGTTTGCCGAATCGTCCGGCCCTTCCGCCATAGATTGCTGCGGCTGTATCATGTTCCTTGTGGCCTGTCGCAGTGACAACGTGAGAGCGTTGGAAACCGCTTGCTCACGCGCGCGGCTCGTATCGCGCGCCGCTACCACGAGCCTCCACTACCGTCCGCGTTGCGACGATCCGCGGTGCAACGATTCGCGATGTTGCGATCCACAATGCGACGATCCCCGATGTGACGATCCACGATGTTGCGATCCACGATGCGACGATTTGCGACTCGACGATCCGCGATCTTGCAATCCACGATGCGACGATCCGCGATGCGACGATCCACGATGCAACGATCCGCAATGCGGCGATCCACAATGCGACGATCCGCAATGCGACGATCCATGTTGCGATCCGCGATCTTGCAATCCACGATGCGACGTTCCACGTTGCAACGATCCACGATGTTGCGATCCACGATGCGACGTTTCACGTTGCAACGATCCGCGATTTGACGAGCCGCGACCGTCAGGGAGCGTTTCCGCGTGCTTCCGTTCCCAACCCACTAATCACGCGTCAAGGACTCGAGCGTAATGACGCGCGAGCGCAAGACTCACCTGGTAACCGTGGCGGTGTTGCTGGTGGCACTCGGCGTAGGAGTCGCGCAGAAAAACGGATGGCGATTCGGACGTCCGGCAGCGACTCCCTCAGCCACTCCGCAAGAGGCGATCTACGCGATGCTGGACGCAGCTCGCTCGGGCAATGTCGCGGGCTACCTGGCGAGGTACACCGGCGAGATGCTCGCATCCCTTGAAGCATCCATCCGCGAATCTACTGAGCCGGCATTCTCCCAGTACCTGCGCGATTCTAACGCCACCGTTAAGGGCGTTGCGGTGAATGAACCGCAATTCACGGGCGAGAGTGAGGCCGCGGTGCAGGTAGAATACGTCTATCAGGACCGCAACGAAGTTCAGATCCTGCACCTCGAAAAACAGCGCGGGGAGTGGCGGATCGCGCGCGTGGAAGGCGCGGAGCGGATCAAGACACTGGTACCATACGGAACTCCGGTCAGGTGAAATCCGGCAAGTGCGGCTAAACGATTTTTAATTGCATATTCATTGCAATCAACAGGTTTAGGCCTTATGATCTGACCTATGAAGAAAAACAGCCTACTAACTGCTGTCCTCGGTTCCATGCTTCTTCTGGGAGGCGTTGCGATTGCCCAAAAGAAGGAGCCCGTTAAGAATGTCTCCGCCGCCAGGCATCCGAACCTTGCGAAGGCGCAGACCGCCTCGCGGAATGCCTACAACGCGGTGGTGGCCGCCCAGGAGGCCAACGAGTTTGATTTGGCGGGTCACGCCAAGAAGGCGAAGGAACTCCTGGAGCAGGTCAACAACGAATTGAAATTGGCCGCAGAAGCCTCCAACGCCCGCTCCAAGTAAGATCAGGCCTGGTAGTTACTACGTATCGGAGTTAGCAATTGGGCAACGTTCTGGCCTGGCAGGCGAGGGGAAACTCGAGTTTGCCGGTCAGGTCAGACACGCCTTTTCTTCTGTATTTTTTGGGGCGGAGCATTTGGTTCCACACCGGCTCCGACAGGGGTGATCCAATACAAGCTGCGCGCATGAGCGGGTGGAATCGCTGAGGATTCCGGCGCTGTTACGGGGAACAGGGCAACTCGCCGCGCGAGGAGGTGTTGGTTAGCAATGCGCTCTCGGTTGCTGTTCGTACTGTCTGTGGCGTTCGCCTTTGGCGCCGCGTTCCTTGCCAAACGTGTCTTCTATCCTTCGCAGGTGATCCAGGCCGCGACCACGACCGTGGCTCCGGCGCAATCCTATTTAGTGATTCTGGGCGTAGGCGATACCACCGCGACGGTCTGGGATGGTTCGATCACCGTTACTGGCGCGACCATCCAGATTCTGCGCGGCTGGCGTTTCGCCGATACCGATGCGGTCTCCGGCACGTCGAGTTGGAAGCTGAGCACCCGGACGACGCCCTCCTTGACTCCACCTGGGCCTGTGCAGGAGAACGGGCTCATCGTCAAGATCTCCGACCAGGCCGCACCCGCGACATTCAACATCACCACGCCGCAGGGCAACTTCAGTTTCTCCACGCAGGACGTGCCTTTTGGCGTCAGCAAGACCTTTCTCGGCGGCCGCGCACTGGTGGCCCGCACGGGCGCGCAATTCCAGTTGTCCTCCTCCACCGAGGAAGAGGATTTTCCTTCGATCGCGCAATCCGGTGACGACGTCTATCTGACCTACACGGAATTCGTGCACGGCAACCGTTCCGTGGCCACCGGAACCTCCGTCGGCAGCAATACACCCATCACCGACTTCTCGTTTCTGGCGCGGCCCGCGGGCGGCGATCAGGTCTTCCTGATGCACTATTCCATCTCGCAGCGCGTGTGGACGGGGCCGTTTTCCGTCACGAATCCGGGCGAGGACGTGATGCGGTCGGCCGTCGCCGTGGATGGTTCTGGCAAGGCTTGGATCTTCTATTCCGCGCAACGTTCGGGCAATTTCGATATCTACGCCAAAAGCGCGGGCGCGGACGGGTCCCTCTCCGCCGAGATCCAGATCACCAAGGACCCGGGCACCGATATCTTTCCCGTGGCTACCAGCGACGCGTCGGGACGCGTGTGGGTGGCGTGGCAAGGCTTCCGGAACAACAATCTCGAGATCCTGACCAGCGCGCAAACGGGAAGCACCTTCACCCCCGAAGCGATCGTCTCCGTGTCGACCGCCAGCGACTGGGAGCCGGCCATCGCCGCAGCGCCCGATGGCGAAGTCGCGATCTCGTGGGACACCTACAATAAGGGCGACTACGACGTGTACCTGCGACGGGTCCGCTTCACCGATCAGATCGGCATGGACGACCCGATCCCGATCGCCGCGACGACCATCTTCGAGGCGAGGAGTTCACTGGCGTACGATGCGCAGAACCGGCTCTGGATTGCGTACGAAGTGGCCGGATCGCGCTGGGGGAAAGACTTCGGGGCGTACGATACCACCGGCAATCCGCTGTACGCGTACCACACCGTCCAGGTGCGCTGTCTCATCGGAAACGATCTCTACACCACTACGGACGACGTGGCCAGAGTCCTTCCCGCGGCGCCCGCCACTCACTTCTTCCTGCCGTCCATACAGGGCAATTATTCGACCGCGCCGAATCCCACGCTGGCACAGACGCGCACTGCGAACAACGGGATCGGCCCACCTACCGGTCCGCGCAACAGCTTTCCCCGGCTGGTCATTGACCCCGAAGGTACCGTGTACATGGCGTTCCGCGAGTTCGTTGGCACTGGGCTCTCGTCGAGCCACTCTACAGGCGGCCTTTCGGTAGGCTCCATCTGGACGGGCGCGATGGTGTACTTCGATGGAAACCAGTGGCACGGTCCGGGCGTGCTGGCCTTTACGGACGCGGTGAGCGACAACCGGCCCTCAATGATCGCGCTGGGGCCGGGACGTCTGCTGATCACGCACTCGTCGGACCACCGGCTGAGTCCCGGGGCTGGAAGTACGCCTGCCAACGATGGCGTGAGTTCCGACATCTTTCAGTCCGAGTTGGCGGTGGCGCGTACGCAGGTGTCGCCGTCTCTGCAGAAGATCGGACAGGTGACCCCCGATCCGCCCGATTCGGCCGCAGCGGGTGAAGCCGCGGCAGCCGCGCTGAGCCAGAGCTACCAGCCGACGGTGAACGGCCAGAAGTTGCAGTTGATCCGCGGCGATTTCCACCGGCACACGGAGATCTCCTTCGACGGGCGTGGAGACGGCCCGCTGGAGGATGCGTATCGTTACTACATCGATGCGGCCTCGCTCGGCTGGGCGGGCTGCTGCGATCACGACAACGGCGATGCGCGCGAGTACACCTGGTGGCTGATCCAGAAGTTCTCCGACGCGTACCTGTTGGGCAGCAAATTCGTTCCCATGTATTACTACGAGCGCAGCGTAGATTATCCCGAAGGACATCGGAACGTGGTGTTCGCCAAGCGAGGCATCCGCGTGCTGCCGCGCCTGCCGCTTTCGGCAGTGGCGCCGGTGCCGGCGGGAGGCGCGCCCGATACCAACATGCTGTACTCGTACCTGCAGTTCTTTGGCGGCATGTCGGCGCCGCACACCAGCGCAACTGACCAGGGCACCGACTGGCGGAACAGCAATCCCAACGTAGAGACATTCGTCGAGATCTACCAGGGCGACCGCCAGGACTACGAGATGCCGGGCGCTCCGCGCGCGAACACGGCGGCGGATTCGATCTCGGGGTATGAAGCCGCGGGGTACGTATCCACCGCGCTGGGCGATGGGATCAAGCTTGGATTCGAAGCGTCGAGCGACCACATCTCGACGCACATCAGCTATACGAACATCTGGTCGACCTCTCCCACGAGAGCCGGAATTCTGGATGCGATGAAGAACCGCAGGCTCTACGGTTCGACCGACAACATCCTGGCGGATTTCCGCAGCGGCACGCACTTCATGGGCGAGTCGTTCAGCACCAGCACGGCGCCGGTGTTTACGGTGCGCTTGTGGGGAACTGCGCCGTTCCAGAATGTTTCCTTGGTGAAGGACAACAACATCGTCTACACGACCAGCGGCGACCGCGTGCTGTCGTTTACCTACCAGGATGCCAGCGCACAGAAGGGCAAGACCAGTTACTACTATGTGCGGGGGCTGCAAACGGACGGGCAGATCGTGTGGGTGAGCCCCATGTGGGTGACCATGCAATGAGGCTCTTGATTGCATTCCTCGCGGCCTCGGGGCTGTGGGCGCAGGCGCCCTCACTGGGGCCGCTGCATGTTTCGCCTGCAGGCGAAATCCTTGACAACACCGGTAAGCCGGTGCCGCTGCGCGGCCTCAACCGGAGCGCGACCGGGTCGGGCAATGCCGACGCCACCGCGACCGACGCCGACTACGCCGTCCAGAACCAACTTCTCTCAATGAACCTGGTGCGCATCTTCGTGAACGCCACGTGGTGGACCAACAACGTGCAGGTGCCCATCGCGAACATGGGCTACCAGGCGTATATCGACCAGCTCATCCAACGCGCCAAGAAGTATGGCAACTACGTGCTGATCCTCAAGGCGGGTCAATTTCCCGATGCGCCGTGCGGGGCGGACGGCAAGAACTGCCCTGCCACCAATCAAGGCGACCTGAACTGCGCGGCCAACGCGTCGTTGTGCGCGGTGCAAGCCACCACAGGCGCCAACATCGACGCGGCATTCACCTTCTGGGCGGCCTTTGCCAAGCAATATGCGTCCGATCCGGCGATTCTCTACGACACGTGGGAGAACATGAGCGTCGACAGCAACACCTGGAGCGACGATCAGAACGGCCTGATTGCGGCGATTCGCACTTACAGCCCGCAGTCCTTGATCTTTATGGAGGACAACGGGGCGGCGTTCGAATCGATTGTGCAGGGCACGCTGCCCGACTTGGCGTGGTCGAACGTGGTGTGGAACTTCCACCTGTTTACGGCATCGACCGGAACGTGCACGGAGCCGGCCTCGGCGCGGTACAACAACTGGCCGCAGAACTTCGACCCGCTGGTGACCTACGCCCATCAGCACGGACATGCGGCGGCGATCGCGGAGTGGGGCGGATGCAACGATCCGGAACCGTATCACACCAACATCACGTCGTACGCGCAGACGCACCAGGTATCGCTGGTCTACTTCGACAACAGCTACCTGATCAGCGCCGCGAAGCTGACGGCCACGGGCACGAAGGTGGCGGCGGCGTACACCGCGATCGCCGCGGCCGTGCCGGGCACCGTGAGCAGCGTGTCCTCGGCGAATGGCGCGCTGACGCTGGCCCCCGAGGCAATCGCGGAGGCGTTCGGCACCAATCTGGCAACCGCGCTGCAAGCGGCGAGCAGTGTTCCCTTGCCCACGAATCTCTTGGGAACGAGCGTGACAGTGACCGACTCAGCGGGAATTGTGCGGCAGGCGGAGCTGTTCTTCGTTTCGGCCCTGCAGGTGAATTATCAGGTGCCGCCGGGCGTTGCCACGGGCACGGCGTCGGTCACGGTGTCGCAGAATGGCGACCCGGTTTCGACAGGCACCGTGCAGATCGCGGCCGTTTCGCCTGGTCTGTACACGGCGACATCGGATGGTAAGGGAGTGGCGGCGGCGATCGTCGTGACGGTGCATGCGGACGGTACGTCGTCGTTCGTGGATACGTTTCAGTGCGCGACGGCGACGAGTTGCTCGCCGCTGCCGATCGATCTGGGGCTGACCACAGATACGGTAGTGCTGGAGTTGTTCGGCACGGGGATTCGGGGGCGGAGTTCACTGGCGAATGTGACGTGTAAGATCGGGTCGACGACGGTGCCGGTGTCGTTTGCCGGGGCGCAAGGCGCGTTCGTGGGGCTGGATCAGGTGAATATCGTACTGCCGAAGACTCTCCGCGGGACAGGGGCGGCGACGGTCGCACTTACCGTGGATGGGCAGGCGGCGAACGCGGTGGGAATCAGCTTCAAGTAAGGCGAATGAATTCGCCGCTTTCTTCGTCCAAAGCGGCATGAGCAGGACGTTCGCCGCCGTCTCCATTCTGTCGCTCGCGCTCGGGATCGGCGCGACAGTCACAGTGTTTAGCGTGATCTATGGCGCGCTGATCGCGCCCTACCCGTATGCGGGCGCGGACCGCATGATCCAGGTGCGATTGTACGGCCAGGGCGGACAGCGGAACTACCTTCTGCTTTCGGCTCGCCAGTTCGAACTCTTCCGAAAGCTCGACATCCTGGATGGGGCGGTCGCCATGGACAACTGGGACATGGCATCTACCGGCGATGCCCTTCCGGAGGCCGTCCACACGGCGCATTTGTCGGGCGACGCCTTCGCCTATTTCGGAGTGCCACCCCTCGCGGGGCGCACCTTTTCCGCGCGCGATCCGGAACGCGTGCTGGTGCTCGGCTATCCGTATTGGCAGCAGCGATACGGCGGCAACCTCGACGCGATCGGCAAGACCCTGCAACTCGACCATCAGAACTACACGATTCTCGGGGTAATGCCGCCGCGATTCCGATGGGGGAACGGCGACGTGTATAAGCCACTCGCCGTCACGTCGGACGCGGACCGGATCTATATTGTGGACGCGCGGGTGCGCGCCGGAGTGACGCCGCGGCGTGCGGAAGCGGCCATGCAGCCGCTGCTGGAGCAGTTCGCCAAAGAGACGCCGGGCCACTTTCCACCTGACTTTCACGTGCACGTCGCCGGCTTGACGGGGATTGCGGGCGGCAGCCTCCGGACCGCGCTGTTGCTGTTGTTTGGGGCGGTAGGAGTTCTGCTGGCGGTCGGATGCGCGAACGTCTCGATTCTGCTTCTGGCGCGCGGCACCGCTCGGCAACATGAGTTCGCGGTACGCGCGGCGCTGGGGGCGAGCCGAGGGCGGCTGATTCGGCAGATGTTTCGCGAGTCCCTAGTGCTGGCCATCGCGGGAGGCGCGGTGGGTGTGCTGTTGGCGTTCGGGGGATTGAAGGCGGTGACCACGTGGCTTCCAGCAGGCACTTTCCCTCCCGAGACAGTGATTCATCTCAATCTACAGGTACCGGCATTCAGTACGGCGGCCGCGGTGGTGACCGGGATGGTGTTCGGCATTGCGCCAGCGCTCCACTTTTCGAGTCCGCAACTGCACGACGTGATGCGCACTGCCGTGCGAACGACGACGGGACCAGGAAAGAGGGGCATGCGCGATCTGCTGGTGGCGGTCCCGGTAGCGCTGACGATTCTGATGCTGGTGACGGCGGGCGGCGCGACGCGGGCTTTCGTGCGCCTGTACCACACGAAACTCGGGTACGATCCACGGTACGTGCTGACGGCGGGCATCGCACTACCGGACGGGAGCTATACGACCTACGAGACGCGGGCGGCATTCTATCGCGCAATTCATCAACATGTGGCGTCAGCGGCGGGGGTGGAGTCGGCGGCGATCAGCCTGTTCTCGGTCCCGCCGAACGAGGGAGTACGGCAGAACGTGGAGATCGGAGGGACGCCGTCGGAGCCCGGGCAGTCGGTGGATGTGCAGGAGACGACCGGCGAGTACTTCGCTACCCTGCGAATCCCCATGCTCGCGGGACGCACCTGGTCGGAGGCCGAGAACGATCGCGCGGCGCACGTGGCGGTGATTAATCAAGAGATGGCGCGGCGCTTCTGGCCGTGGCGCCAACCCGATTGCGCAGCGGATCCGGCTGCCGGAGTTCCGTGCCTTCACGGCGTGGATTGTAGCGGCGAACGACAGCAACGGGTGGCTGGAGGTGATCGGAGTGGCGGGAGACGCTCCCAATCGCGGACTGCGGGAAGCGGCGGCCCCGGGCGTGTATGTCCCGTACACGCTGGTGATGGGCGATTCGCTGTACCTGGTGATGCGCACCGCTGGAGATCCCCTGGGAACGGTACGCGCGGTTCGCGAACAGATTCACGCGGTGGACGCCGGTCAGCCGTTGGGGAGGACGAAAACGGCGGAGGATTTGCTGCGCGACGAGGGTTGGGCGCGGGAGGAGTTCGTTTCGTCACTTTTTCTGGTGCTGGCTGGGATGACGCTGGCGCTGGCGGCGACGGGCTTGTACAGCGTGGTGGCGTATGCGACGGCCCTGCGGTCACGAGAGTTCGGGATCCGGCTGGCGCTCGGCGCCGGGAAAGGACACGTGGTGGGTCTGGTGCTCGGCGCGGCGGGAAGGACGGTGAGTGCGGGAGTGATGGCGGGAGTGATTCTCAGCGTGGCGGGCAATCGGCTGCTGGCACAGTGGGTGCCGGGGAGTGTAGTGGACGCGGCGATGTTGGGCGGCATTGCGATGCTGCTGTATAGCGCGGCGGCGATAGCGGCCTTTGTGCCGGCACGGCGTGCGGCGAGTGGAGATCCAGTGCGGGTGTTGCGAGCGGAGTAGAGACACTACCGCTGAGAAATGGAGATCGAAGTGAGGACGCTGCGTTGGATTGCCCGGCTCGGCATCACCGGAGAGAATGATGGGTTCGAAACCAAGCCCTCCGCTCAGTGAAGCTTGAGGGCCCATTCCACCTGACAAGCAACGGATCCTGGCCTTATTGATCAAGGAGGGAGACTGTGTTCTTACACGCCCCGGCGCCTCCGCTCCAGTTCTGCTTGCTCCTGCGCTGCCCGCAGTTTGTCCATGACTTTCTGGCCATTGATTGTGTACATGGCGCCGCAGGCCTCGCAGCGAAGGTGTGGCGAGGTTTCGATGATTGCCACGCTCACGGGAGCTTTCTGGCCGCAGGAAGGGCAAGGGACATTCACCAGGTCGGACGGATCGATGTTGTGGGGCATGGCCGCAGCCTAGCGGACGGCGCGCTGAAAGTCAACGTGCCTGTAATTGCGTGCCTGTAATTGCTTGTCGCTAGCATGTGAGTTGTCCGGTCGTGGTTTCCGAACCTCAGCGCGGGGAGGGCGTCCCTCCGGCGGCCACAGACGATGGAGAATGGGCCGCGCTTCGGACCCTTACCGTAGGTCTTTATCTGCTGCCACGCCGATTCTTCTGCTGTGCGGCGCCGTAGGCTTTCATGGCATCGAGAGTCTCCGGCATTTGATGAGGATCGCGGATCGTGCGATAAAGCATCTGCCGCCAGTCGAACGGAGCGCCGGCCATGTAGCGATAGTTGGCGGGTAGAGGCGGGCCTCCTGGCGACCCCGGCGTGGGAATCGTGGCGGGAAGGTGGAATGCATACATGCTGCCGCCGGCCAGAGGCTCGTGAGGAATATTCAGCAGCCAGGCGCAGTTTTCACCGTCGGCGAACATGTTGGCGGATACGAAAGCCCACAGTCCTGCGTCACCGGCTGCGGCTGCCTGGCAATCCCACAAGCGGCCTTGAGGCACATAGACTGAGGGATCGGCGATGTTGTACGAGTCGACCAGCACGTGGTCCAGTCCTTGCGTCTGAACGAAGCGCTCGACTTCGGGCAGTTCCGTATCCCAGTCCAGGTTGGAATCGCTTACCAGCTCGTAGCCGGGACGGCCGAGAGCGAGCGAATTCAGGAAGGGCATATAAAACGGCCAGGCCCGAACCACGGTAATCACCGACGCAGCGGCCAGAGCAGCCGAAATCCAGACGAAAGCTCGCGCCCATGTTCGGCCGGTATCCCGCAGGTTTGCGAGCAGCCGCGGCACCGGAGCCAGCAGCAGCGACAGCAGGGCCAGCGGAACGGAAAAGTGGCGGATCGAAATGGTCATGGGGCTCATCATGCAGGCGAAGGTGATGATCACCATCCCCAGCCATAGCGAGCGCCAGTGGAACTCCATGCCCGCTCGCACGGCCGTCGCGCGTGGGCGGCCGAAACGGGCGGCGAGAGCTGCCGCCAGGCTAATCGCCAATGCGGCGAGAAACGCCAATGTAGACTTGAGCAGCGTCACCACCGGAAAGTAGAACCAGACCCCATGCGAGTAGGCGTGGCCGAAGAGGTATGTCGGCCGGACCGCGCCAAACCCAAAGAGGACGACGCCGCCCAGATAGGTCACCAGCGGCAGCAGCAGCCGGCGGAGTGCCATCGCGGCCCATCCACCACCGATCACCTTGAGCAGGTCCGTGGGCTGGTTCCACGAGAGTACGAATTCCACGCTGTACACCAGCAGGGCCGCCATCAGCACTGCTTTGCCGGTTAGACGCCAGCCGCGGCGCCACCACGCTCGGAACTCAACGCCAGAGGGCTGGCCGGCCAGTGGCAACCAGCGCAATACGAATGGGAACGCGGCGAAGACGAAAAGCAACAGTCCCGCAGAGAATTTCGAAAGCAGCGCCAGGGCGAGTGCCAGCGCGACGCGGCGGGTAGCGCCCCGCGACTGGTCTCGCCACATGGTAGCGAAGGTCCAAAGCGCTACCAGGGAAAACAGCGCCACGGCGGTGTCGGTGAGCACCAGCGGGCCAAAGGTCAAAAACGTCGGCGCGGTTGCGAACCAGCACAACGCAAATGCGCCACCCCAGCCGTCCGACAGCCGCTCGCCATAGCGGTAGATCACCAGGCCGGTTGCCAGCAGGAGCAGCAACATGGGAAATCGGGCCCAGCGCAGGGTGGCGTCACGATCATTCCAGTGAGTGATGATCGCTGCGCCGAACGGCCATTCCGCCAGCATGGGGTTAAAAGGTCCCAGGCCGCTCCAGGTCCAGATGTAGTCAGCGTAATCGGCGCGCACGCCACGCGCCACCAGCGGCGCCGCCGCCAGCAACTTCACCAACGGCGGGTGTTCGGGATTCATACGCAGATCGAGCTTCCAGTAGCTGACGCCCGCGCCGATGTGCGCCACTTCGTCAACCGCCACGGACTCGCGGAACGCCGTGCTACCGGCCAGGACGGCAAGCACAGCTAGCAGAAACGCTGCGACTAACCGCGGCGAACCCGGCTTCTGTCGAAACGAAATTGCGATTTTAGCCTCCCATTTGCCAATGGTAGCGCGCCACAGGATGCACGTGAGGCTTCGCGTCGCAACTCCTGCAGTCAGACTTGGCGGACGCGCGAAAAGCGTCGAGAGGAGTCTCGACGCGGCAAACAAGAGTGTTTGCGCCACGCCTGACTGCGAAGATCTTCTTGCAATTCAGGGATGATGGGCGGTGATGCGGTATTGCGCGGTTGGGATCTGGGAGATGGTTGCTGGACTTCATCGCACCTCATCGCCTTGAGACAAGCACGGCCGACTCGGGCTGGAGATCGGTCAACACGTAACCAAGCACCGTGTGTGTCACTCCGGAAAGTGAGCCAAGCCGGTGGGCCACTCGGACTCGCTTGGTTGGCGGCCGAGGGCTGCAAACACGGATCTCCAACGTTCTGCCAGCCCCGGAGCATGAATCAAAGGCTTAAAACCTGCGCGCAAATATAAGCGGACTGCCGGAAGCCGCCATCCTTGCACACCCAGGAATATGTGGCGATATCCCCCTTGACGCAATCGCCTGACGGCTGCCGCAACCAATGCGGATCCCAGCCCGCGACGCCGATGTGCGGGCGAGACCACCAGGTAGCCCAACTCACCCCCGCCCGGAAAGTAGAAGCGCGTGGCCGCCGGATTGTGGGCGGCACCGATGCAAGCCACCCATTGGGAGGAATCGCAATCGAGAACCGCAAAGAGACCGTCCGGCAGGAGCGAATCGCAATAGCGCCGCCATTCCCTATCGGTCAAAGCGCCGTCGGCTTCGACTATGGAACGTGCCTGATCGACTCGTTCACTGGCGATCGCGCAAAGCCGGTATGGCGGAGACACAGAAGGGACCTCGGGGAGCGGGTGCTGGTTTGGCCAAAGCATGTACAATGCCAGTCCCTGGAGTTCATCATTCGCCTGGTGGTTTGTCAGTAACTATCCCCCGGCAAAGCCGGGGGCTTTATGAATTTGGGCCGCTCAAAGCGGCTGGCGGGGTCGCTGCCGCGCCCCGCAGTTTCGTGAGCCGCTCAAAGCGGCTATGCGGGGTCGCTAACGCGGCCCCGCTAAATCA
>DATGIL010000023.1:0-394657 GCA_035295745.1 Bryobacteraceae bacterium
CCCACATACGATGAGGCATCGCTTGCTTACGCGCGCGGCTCGTAAGCACACGTATCGCGCGAAACGTATTTGGGTAGTTTACGAGCCGCGACTTCGGGTAGGCTACGAGCCGCGACCGTGAGGGAGCGTCTCTGCCCTCTGATTGGTGATCGCTTGGCGACGCGCGCGGCTCGTCAGTGTTTTGCGAGCCGGGACCCGTGAAGGGGCGTCTCCACGTTGGAGCGATCGACGCATGGACAAAGTCGAGCTCAGCAAGCGATCTCCGGATTCTTCACAGCTTCTCACCTGGGCAAGTGTTCTTGCCAAAATACGAGACCGTCCGGCCCGACGAGCGCGTCCGACAGAACCACGGCGGCGAAGAGCGACAGCAGCGCGAACGGGAGCCGCAGACCGGGAACGAGAATGCACGCAATCGAGTGGGAGTAGGTTTCGCAGGCTAATCGTGAACCCTTATGTTATCGTTATGACGGAGCGGAAAGCGGGGCCGTCGACGACGCCTGCGGGGCCGGTCCAGGCATCGATAGCTACGTTGACCCCGGTCTTGGTGCTAATCCGAAGACCGTGGGCAATCGGCTGAAAGCTGACACAGGGCATTCCTAACGATTGTTGAATGAACCGCCTTTCCGCGTGGCGGCACATTCAAGTCTGGAGGCTCAAATCGTGGTAAACATTTCAGCGTCAGTAGGTCAAGGCGGACTCAACAAGCATGCGGACGTTCTTGCGATTCAGCAAGCACTGAATCGAATCTTGCCAAATCAGGGCGGCCCGGCCCCCAAGCTCAAAGAAGACGGCTTGGCCGGCCCGAAGACAATCGGGGCGATCACCAGGCTCCAGAGAGCCAACGTTGGTTTGGCTGCCGATGGACGCATCGACGTACACGGCCCTACGCTTGCCCGCCTCAACAGCCTGCTTGGCAGCAAGCCGGCTCCGCAACCGCCTGCCCCCAAATTCACGGACAAGAATCTCTACGCTCCCGGCGGGCCTACCGCCAACGATATCAAGCAAGACGTATTCGGCGATTGCTACTTTGTCGCCACTCTGGGAGCGGTCGCGCAGGAGAATCCCAAAATCATCAAGGAGGCCATCTATTACGATCCCAACTCGCAACAGTTCCGCGTGCGGCTCTACGACATGAAAGGTCATGTGAAATACCTCTGGGTGACACAGACGGAACTGCAGGATAACGTAAATCGCCAGGGCGGCAGCTATGTCGACAACACCGGAGTGTACGAACGCACCTGGCCCGCCGTTATCGAAACTGCATATGCCAAGTTGTTTGACACCAATCCGCAAGACGGGTTGGGTGAAGGATATTCGAAGATCATCAAGGGAGGCTGGCCTTCCGACGCCATGATGGCGATTACGGGAAACGCCGGAACCCAAGTGACTTACCACTACTATCTGACACTTGGTACCTATGGTTCCGTGGCCCTGCTGGGCGCAAAAGTTTCGACTTCATTGCAGCAACACAAGGGCGTCACCTTGTGGTCGGTGCCTGAGGTCGACTCCCGCAGCCTGTGGCAGAAGTTGTCCGGCGCTCCAATCCCCCAAGATGGACTGGTGGACAACCACGTCTATACGGTCGTGTCGATGGCGCTGAATGGAACGGACTGGAACGTCACAGTCCGGAATCCTTGGGGAACCAACATGGGCGTTGGGGAAGGCCAAGACACTAAATCGGCCACGATGACTGTCTCGCTGCGGAATCTGGTGGCGACTGGCGGTCTGAAAGCGTTTCAAGTGAGCAACCAGTAACTAAGAGGGAGAAATGAGACCATGGAAAAACGCGAGCATCGTAGTGGCGTTAGCTATGTCGGCCTGGGGGTGCGGCATGGCAGAAATTAAAGTATTCCAACCGAAGCCGCTCGACAACTTGAAGGAAGTTCCGGCCACAGATGACAGTAAGAAACTCGACGCCGAAGTAACAGCCTTCCTTCGAAATCAGTATGCAATCGCGTCGGCGCGCTACTATCAGGCGCCGGGAGAAATCCCGTGGATCGCGATTTCGAAATCGGTTCAGAACCAGATGGCGGAGAAGTCGATCCAGCGGACAATGTTCGACTGGTATGAACCGGGTATCGACTTCGTGGAGGTCTATCCCGAGGGCAAGAACGCCTTCGCGGTAGCGATGCCGACGGGGACGAAATCCAACGCGGACAAGCTGGTCGGGTTTTACATCTTGAGCGCTAATGCTGCTGCGAAGAAATGACCTGAGGAGCTTGGGGAACGAAGAGTTCGCTTTAATGACGAATCAGTCGCCCGGCGCTTGAGCCCGGACGGGAACCTTACGAATCGGCCGCGGAGTGTCGAGCATGCCACTTGCGGCCGTGCGCCGTGTGGTGGAGAGCTTTACTTCAATCGGCCACAACTTCATTTGGGCATCTACAGGAGATGGTGCTATACTCCTGTAGACGGTCAAATGAAAGAGAAATCTGAAGTACTTCAGGGAACGCTCGACCTTCTCGTGTTAAAGACACTCGACGTCCTGGGCCCCATGCATGGCTACGGCATCGCCCAACGCATTCAACAGGTTTCTGAAGAAATCCTGCAGCTCAACCAGGGCACGCTCTACCCAGCGCTGCTCCGCCTCGAACAGCGAGGCTGGCTAGCCTCCGACTGGGGCATCTCGGATAATAACCGCCGGGCTCGCTTCTACTCTCTGACCCGCGCCGGTCGCAAACAGCTTGCCGAGGAGCGCCTCAAGTGGAAGCGCGTCTCGGGTGCCATCGAGCGCCTCCTCGACGCCGGAGTCTAGCCCCTTGCGCGCCATACTCTGTCGCCTCGCCGCCATCTTCCGCCAGCGCTCACTCGACCGCCAGTTGGAGGAGGAACTTCGCTTTCATCTCGACATGGAGGCCGACGCTAACCGCAGACGCGGCATGTCCGCGCCCGATGCCAGACTCGCTGCTCGCCGTTGTTTCGGCGCGCCGGCCAACATCGCGGAAATCTATCGCGAACAGAGAGGATTACCCGTGCTCGAAACCCTTTTCAAGGATCTCTTCTACGGCCTACGCACGCTCCGACGCAACCGGGGCTTCGCCGCCATCGCAGTGCTGTCCCTTGCACTCGGCATCGGCGCGAACACCGCCATCTTCAGCATTATCGAAGCCGTCATGCTGCGCCCCCTTCCAGTTCCCGCACCAGCAAGCCTCGTTTCCGTCGGCGACCCGGGCCGGCCTGACCACCTCTTGTCCGGCACCCCACTGCTCGATATCTTCTCCTACCCGCTATATGTGCGCCTGCGCGACCATAACACCGTATTCACCGGCCTCCTAGCCTCGGGTGGCGTCGCTCCGCTCGAAGTGAACGACGCCTTAGGAGCTTCAGAACCCGTCCGAGGCCGCCTCGTGTCAGGCAACTACTTCGATGTGCTCGGCGTCCACGCCGCCCTGGGACGCACTTTCACCTCCGATGATGAGTCCAGGCCCGGAGCCGCGCCCTTCGTCGTTATCAGCGATGAGTACTGGGCCCGCCACTTCGCCCGTGCCGGCGACGCTCTCGGCCGCGTGATTCGGCTCAATGGTTTCGCCTTCACCATCGTGGGTGTCGGGCCCCGCGGCTTCGCGGGCGAGGTAACCGGCTCTCCCGCCGACCTCTGGATTCCTTTGTCCATGCAAGCCCAGGTGAACCACGCCGATTCCCTCCTCAACGACAACAAGGCCAACTGGCTTCTCTTCCTCGGACGGCTGAAAGACGGCGTGTCAGTGGCTGCGGCCCGCTCGCAAGTCACTTCGCTGGCTGTTAACGCCGTCATTGAACTTGGGGGCTCGGAGTTCAGCGCCAACGACATCGCCATGCTCCGCCGTCGGACTGTCGAAGTAGCGCCCTGCCCGCGCGGCTTTTCCAGTCTGCGCAAGCGGTTTTCGCAGCCGCTGCTCACCCTGATGATCGTAGTGGGCCTGGTGCTCCTCATCGCTTGTGCCAATGTGACGAACCTGTTGCTCGCCCGAGCCGCCGGCCGTCAGAAAGAGATCTCGATTCGGCTAGCCATGGGTTCAGGGCGCCGCCGCCTCGTCCGCCAGTTGCTTACCGAGAGCTTGATGCTGGCTGCTCTCGGAGGAACCCTCGGACTGATCCTCGCCGGATGGGGCAATGCTCTACTTCTTCGCATGGCCTCCACCGGAAAGACCCCCATTCCATTGGACGTCCACCTCGACGCAGCGATGCTCGGTTTCACGGCTACCGTCACGATCTTCACGGGAATCCTCTTCGGCCTTGCGCCCGCGCTTCGTTCCACACAGGTCGATCTCGCCTCGACACTGAAGGAAAACACGCGATCGCTCGGCAGCAGAGGTTGGCAACTTGGGAAGCTCCTGGTCGCCGCGCAAGTGGCGTTGTCTCTGCTCCTGCTCGTCGGCGCCGGACTCTTCATTCGAACCCTGATCAATCTGCGAACCCTGAACGTGGGCTATTCGCGCACCGG
Source organism: Bryobacteraceae bacterium (assembly GCA_035295745.1). GTDB lineage: Bacteria > Acidobacteriota > Terriglobia > Bryobacterales > Bryobacteraceae > JAIQFL01. Next base: position 4,424 of record DATGIL010000023.1, read on the forward strand.
TCTTGCAATCATGCGCGTGGACGCCGGCGCCAGCGGCTATACCAAGACGCAGATCCTGCCGTTGGCGCGTCGCATAGAGGAGCACCTGTCCTCGCTTCCCGGAGTATCGGGTGTCAGCATTTCCTCGAACGGAATATTCAACGGTACCGACGGGATGGTGGACGGACTACGGGTGGAGGGCTTCACGCCTGTCAGCCATGAAGATACGGCCTGCCATTTCGACGCTGTCGGCCCTCACTATTTTCAAGTGGTAGGCGTGCCCGTACTCGCTGGGCGTGAATTCGACGAACGCGACGGTCCTGGATCGCAGCTCACCGTGATCATCAATCAGAGCATGGCGCGCTTCTACTTCGGCAGCTCGGACCCACTCGGAAAGGCGATTCAGGAAGACGACCGGCGATACACCATCGTAGGCGTGGTTGGCGATATGCGCGAGAACGAGCTCAAGGGCAGCGTCGAGAGGCGCCTTTACTGGCCGGTGATGAGAAGCACCGCTGTGGATGGCCTCAACTTCGAGATAGGGACCCACCCCGATGCCAGCGCGATGATTGAAGTCATCCGGCGTGAATTACAACGGCTCGAGCCGACCCTGAAAATCACAAACCTGAAGCCGGTTGGGGATCTGATCGACGCCAGTTATAGCGAGGAGCGCCTGATTGCCAAACTGTGCGGGTTCTTTGGGGCGCTCGCGCTTGTGCTGGCCGCAACCGGCATTTACGGAGTGATGTCGTACGCGATGTCGCGCCGCACGAATGAGATTGGCCTGCGTTTGGCTCTGGGCGCGAATCGTAAGGATGTTTTGCATATGGTGCTACGCGAGACCATGCATCTGACAATTTCGGGCATCGCGATAGGCTTGCCCGCGGCCTTGGCCGCAAGCCGCCTGATCGGCGCGTCTCTGGTAGGGCTCACCACCAACGACCCTCCGAGCTTCGTTATCGCGGTGCTGGTTGTTTTGCTAGCTGCCATGCTGGCGGGTTTCGTCCCTGCCGCCCGGGCCGCGCGCATCGATCCCATGTCGGCGCTCCGGCAGGAATAGAGTGATGTGAAGCTGCCGTCAAGTCGTGACGTAGCGTTTACCAATCGGCGGGCGTCCGCCCGGACTATTGATATAAGACAACAGATCCGGCGCGTACAGGAACTCGTCAAAGATGACGGGCTCCGGGTCCATTTCGAGAAAACCGCGAGGATCGGGCGCCGCCGCTCACTTCGCGCACTCAGCGTAATCGGACGGCGCCGCCAAAGACCCGCTTGAGCAATGTAGTTCTTGCCCGACTGGCTGGTCCCGCAACTGGGTGGCGGCCTTCATGACTGCGCCCGTATTCACGCTCGCGGCGGGAATCCGCCCGTCCTCGTTGCACCTCCAGTAGTACGTTCATACGATTGCGCTGTGAGAGTTACCAGATATAATTAAGCAGTACAGGGTCTTTTTAGTCTCTTTACCATGGCAATAGCGATGGCGACGATCCTCACGCTGCTGGATCTCGCAGTGGGGACGGCCGCACTTTCGAGTGCGTTGTTGTATACCGAAGCGCCGCAATACGATCCTCAGGCCATCCTGCGGGGCGCCGAACGATTCCCATCTGGCGCGGTGGTCAAGGTGCTTCGGGGAGGCGCCTCGCGCGTGCTTGCCCCCTCCCTGGCCATCTCCGCAGACGCCGCGATTTCCCCCGACAGCAGGAATGTCCTCATCGCGGCCAAGGCCAAAGCCGACCAGCCGTGGCAGATCTGGGAAGTGCCGCTGGAAGGCGGTCCACCGCGGCAAGTGACCTTCGGTGCGGAAGACTGTATCCGGCCGTTCTATGCCGCCGAAGGAAAATTCGTCTACGCGCGGAAAACGGTGCTGGGATACCAGATTGAGATTGCCCCTCTCGCCGGCGGAAGCGCGCTGCGCCTCACGTACCTGGCCGGCGACTTCCTTCCCGACGCTGTTTTGCGCGATGGACGCGTGCTCTTCGAAGGGCCGTTCCCGGCGGCACCCTCCTCGATTCGCGATCTCTACACCGTGTACGCGGACGGTTCCGGTGTGGAGACCCGCCGCTGCGATCATGGACCGGATCGTCACTCAGCGACGGAGCTGGCGTCGGGCGATACCATCTTTCAGACTGGCGCGGGGCTGGGGCGGTTCACCTCGGCGCGTGCCGGGCAGTTGGACGTGGTGCTTCCCAAAGGGGAGTACGTGGGCCCGGTAGCGGAGACTGAGACTGGTGACTGGCTGGCAGCATACCGACCGAGCCGCGCAGACGCGTACTGGATTTGCCGCTTCCGGGCGCGCGCCGAAGTGCCACCGATAAAGGTGGTGGGGCCTAACGCCTGGCAGCCGCTGCCGGTGCGCATGCGGCCGGCGCCTCCCTATCATCCGTCGAGCCTGGGAAATCGCGAGGGCGCCAACCTGCTCTGCCTGAACACATACACTTCGAAAACCCAGCAGATTCCCAAGGGCTCGGTGGCGGAAGTACGGGTGTGGTCCATCGATCAGCGCGGGGCCATGGTGGCCCTCGGAAAAGCGCCGGTGGAGCCCGACGGGTCGTTCTACGTTCAGACGCCGTCCGAAGCGCCGCTACGTTTCGAACTCCTGGATCGCGACGGAAAGACTGTCGCCGCGGAAAAGGTTTGGTTTTGGGCGCGCAAGGGGGAGCAGCGCGTGTGTGTCGGCTGTCACGCCGGCCCGGAACGCGCCCCGGAAAACGTCGCCCCGCAGGTCCTGTTGCGTACGCAAAAGCCGGTGTCCCTGATCAAGCCGGCGAATTAGGAGAGACCATGCAAATCCGGCTGCTCATTCCGGTCCTGTTCCTGACGGCCACGGAGCAACCTGCCCCGGCGCCGATCCGGTTCGAGGACGTGACCCACAAAGCGGGCATCCGGTTCGAACACAGTTTCGGCGCCCAGCAGTTGGGGTCGCTGCTCGAGAGCACCGGAGCCGGTGCGGTCTGGTTCGACTACAACAACGACGGCTACCAGGATCTGTACGTGGTTTCCGGAAGGCCTTTAGGGGCCGGGATACACCCATACCCCTTGCAAAAGGCGCCCGACCCTGCGCCGCATAACCACCTCTATCGCAATAACCGCGACGGCACATTTACCGATGTGACCGCAGAGGCGGGTGTCGCCCCGGATCTGTTCAGCATGGCAGCCACCGCAGCCGACTACGACAACGACGGCAACCAGGACCTCCTGGTCACCGGCTACGGCCGCGTCATCCTTTACCGCAATCGAGGCGATGGCACGTTCGAAGACGTCACCGAGAAGGCCGGCATCCATGTTCCTGGGTGGTCGATCGGCTCGGCGTGGCTCGACTACGATCGAGATGGGTGCGTAGACCTGTTTGTGGGCCGCTACGTAAAATTCGACCCGTCGTATCGCGCCTTCTACGCTGCGGACAACTATCCTGGACCGCTGGACTACCCGGCCGAAACGAGCATGCTGTTCCACAACAATTGCGACGGAACCTTCAGCGACGTCTCGGCCAAGTCCGGAATCGCTGCCTTCAAGGGACGCGCCATGGGAGCAACGGCAGCCGACTTCGACAGCGACGGCTACCCCGATCTCTTTGTCGCCAACGATAAGACCGCAAACTTTCTGTTCCACAACCAGCGGGACGGAACATTTAAGGAGATCGCGGTCGAGGCCGGCGTGGCATACGGTCAAAACGGCGAGAACACTTCCGCCATGGGGCCGGTTTTTGCGGACTTCGACGGCGATGGCAAGTTGGATCTCTGGATTTCAGACTCCAAGTACAACCGCATTTATCGCAATCTCGGCGGTCTGATGTTCGAGGACACCACTGCGAAGTCCGGTATTTCGCAACTGGCCGCGCAGTATGTCAGTTGGGGGACCACGGCGCAAGACTTCGACAATGACGGACTGCCGGACCTGTTCATCGTACACGGCGGGTTGATTCACCTGGTTCCCCAGGAACACTCCATCCTCCGCAACCTGGGGAAGTGGAAGTTCGAAGATGTCTCGTCCTCGGCCGGCCCGTTTTTCGCCGCCAAAACAGGCGTCAAGTCGGTAGGGCGCGGAGCGGCCTTCGCCGATTTTGACAACGACGGACGAATCGACGCGTTCATCGTCAACCTGGGCGCACCTGCAGTCCTGCTGCGGAACACGTCGGCAGGTGGGGGACATTGGCTGGGCGTCAAGCTGGTTGGGAAGAAGAGCAACCGGGACGGCATCGGCGCGAAGGTCGAAGTTGCTGCCGGCGGTGTGCATCAACAACGCGAGCGCGTCGCAGGCTCCGGCTATCTCTCCCAGGACGACGGGCGCGTGCACTTTGGACTGGGCAAAGCCGCCCTCGTCGAAAAGCTGACCGTCACCTGGCCCAGCGGCACGGTGCAGACGCTCGACAAGGTGACCCCGGACCGGGTGATCACCATCGAGGAGAGATAGGCATGCGAGTTGCCCCGTTCGCGCTCTTCGCCATTCTTGCCCTGCGGAGTTTCGCCGCCAGCGACCCGGTGGCGGGATCCGTTGCCGCGGCCTATCCCTCGCCAATCGAAATCGCAGTGTCGGCCGACGGAAGCCGGCTCTACGTGGTGTGCGAGGGGACCGGCGAAGTGGTGGAACTGAACGCCGCGGCGGGCACCGTGGTGCGCCGCGTCCGTGTAGGCCAACGTCCCAAGAGCGTGGCGCTGTCGGCAGACGGCAGGCAATTGTACGTGGCGAATTCGTGGAGCGACACAGTATCCGTCATCGACGCGGCCTCGTTCAAAGTCGTACGGGAGCTGGCCGCGGGGTTCGAACCCAACGCGGCCGTAGCCGATCGGGAGGGCAGCTTCCTCTACGTCGCTAACCGCATGAGCAACGATATTTCGGTGATCGACCTCAAGCGCGGCGTGGAGACCAAACGGCGGCTGGGTGGGCGCGGCGCCGCGTACCTGGCGCTCTCTCCAGATGGGCGGCGCGTCTATTGCACCCATATCTACCCACAGTCCAGGACGTTCCGCTCGCCGCCGGAATCCGAGGTCACGGTGATCGACACGCGCCGCCAGATCGTGGTGGAGCGGGAACCCCTGCCGAATGCTGCCGGCGTCTTTCACGTGACGACAGCGAATGCCGGCCGGGTGGTGGTCGCCGCGCAAATGCGGCCCAAGAACCAGATTCCGCTGGCCCACGTGGAGCACGGCTGGGTGATCGGCAATTCGCTCTCGGTATTTGGCACGGACATCGGCGAAGTGGTGCAGGTTCCCATCGACGAACTGGATCGCTACTACACTCCCCCGTTCGGCCTGGCGGTGACCCCCGGGAACCAAAAGCTCTTTGTCAGCACCACTGGTTCGGACAGCGTCACGGCGATCGATTTGCCGAAGCTGCTGGCATACATTCGGGCAGCCACCCCAGAGCAGCGCCGCCTGATGGCCAATGATCTTTCCGCCTCCGCGAATTACGTCTCTGCGAGAATTCCGGTGGGGCGCGCGCCCAAAGGGCTGGCGCTCTCACCAGACGGCAGACGATTGTATGTCGCCAACCGGAACGACGATACCGTTTCGGTGATCGACACGGCAACGCATCGTGTGACTGCAACCATTCCGCTGGGGCTGCCCGTCAAACTTACCTCCGAGCGGCGGGGCGAGCGCCTGTTCTTCTCCGCGAGGTTTGCCTTTCAGGGGCACTTCGGCTGTGCCAACTGTCATATCGAAGCGACGGTGGACGGACTGTCGTGGGATCTCGAGCCCGACGGCTTCGGCGTGGACATAGTCGCCAACCGTTTGCTGGAAGATGTCGCCGATACCGCGCCATTCAAATGGAACGGCAGCAATCCGGATCTGGAAACCGAGTGCGGACCGCGCACCGAGAAGTACTTCTACCGAGCCCAGAGTTATTCGCCGCCGGAGTTGGCCGACCTGGTCAGCTTCATCAAGTCGATTCCCTTGCGGCCCAAGCGGTACCTTCGCAAGGACGGCGAATTGACCGCCCAACAGGAACGTGGGAAGGTTATTTTCGAGCGCGATCGCGCGAAGAACGGCACGCCGATTGAAGACACGAATCGATGCTCCGTCTGCCACGTCGGTCCGCACTACACCAACCAGGAGTTGGCGGATGTCGGAACCGGAAAACCCACCGACCGTTCGCCGCTCGTGGACGTACCGCAATTGACTAACGTGGTCCTCAGCGCGCCGTATCTGCACGACGGGTCGGCGCGCACGCTGGAAGAAATCTGGACGGTCTTCAATCCTCACGATCGGCACGGAGTGACCAACGACCTCTCCAAGGACGAGTTGAATGACTTGATCGAGTATCTGAAAACTTTATGAAACACCTGGTCTGTGCGGCGCGAAAAGCAAGTCGATCGGTGAGTTGTATGAGAATCTCAGTACGCAGCCGTGGCGCAAACACTCCTGTTTGCCGCGTCGAGACTCATCTCGACGCTTTTCGGGTGTCCGTCAAGTCTGCTCCACGTAGCGTTTTTGACGCCGCCGCGGGTCGCTTACTGGCGTTACGAGCCGCGACTGTGGCGCTTTTCCTCGTGTTCGCCACCTTGGCCGTTGCCGCCACCCCCGAGATGCCGCGATTCCGTTGGGAGAATTTCACCACCGAAAACGGCCTGCCGGACAACCATGCCTTTCAGATCAAAGTGGATGGCGCCCGCGTATGGGCGGCCACCGAGAACGGCCTGGCGCTCTATCAGAACGGCCGCTGGAAAGTCTACGGCACGGCAGACGGACTGGCGCATCGCGCCGTCCTCTGCGTCGACGTCGACCCGCGCACAGGTGACGTGTGGGCCGCCACCATGGGTGGCTTGAGCCGGCTTTCAGCGGGCCGATTCGACAACTACACCCAGCTCAACAGCGGGCTTCCCAACGACGTGGTGTACGGCGTGGCCGTCGAAGGCGAGGCGGTATGGGTGGCCACGGCCGCCGGCGGTGCTCGCCTGGATGTAAAGACCGGACAATGGCAGCACTTTAATGAACGGAACACTCCGATGTACGAGATCTGGACCTACGGGGTATCCGCCGGTGCCGAGAAGGTCTACTACGCGGTGTGGGGCGGGGGAGTGTTGGAGTTCGACGTGAAGACCGGGCGCTGGAAGGACTACAACGATCCGGACGGCGAGACCGAGATGGTGTTGCTCAAGGATCAGGGCTTGATTCACGAGATCACCACGTCGGTCAGTTGGGCCGAGAAAGACCACATCCTATGGGTGGCCACGTATTTCGGCGCCAGCCGCTACGATGGGCGGTACTGGAAGAACTTCCTGGACAAGGACAGCGGCCTGCCCAGCAACTTTCTGAACCAGGTGAAGGCGGTGGACGGCAACCGCGCGTGGTTCGCAACCGACAAGGGACTGGCCTATTATGACGGAACGAACTGGTCCGTCTACCGGCCGGCACTGGATACCAAAGCGCCGGAAATGACCGTCCGCGATGTCCAAGGCAAGGTCACGAAGATTGCGGTGACCACGGCCCCCTCCCACAACTACATTCTCGCCGTGGACTTTCAGGGCGACGATCTCTGGGTCGCCACGGCTCACGGGGTCAGTCACGGGATCCGTTTGAAACAAACAAAGGAGACAACCAAATGATGAGCATTTCGGAAGCACTGGATGAAGTGGCTGGCGCCAACACCATCCAAAAGAGGGCCGTTCGCGCCCCACGCGCCCTCAACGAGGCCTTCGATTACGCGCGGCCGAGTTCCTTTTCGCGAGGACTGCGGCTGGATTTCGGAAATGTCGCGGTCCTGCTAATTTCGGGAACAGCCTCGATTGGGCCCCACGGCGAGACCCTCCATGCCGGTGATTTCCGCGCCCAGATGAAGCGGACACTGCGCAACATTACGGCTCTGCTGGAATCGGAGGGCGCGAGTTGGATGGACATCGTGCGCACCACATGCTATCTGCGCGATATCGAGCGTGACTACGTCGCGTTCAATGAGGAACGTACGGCGTTCTACCGGGCCCAGGGGCTTGATCCATTACCGGCTTCCACCGGCATCCAGGCGATCCTGTGCCGCCCCGACCTGCTGGTGGAGATGGAAGCCATTGCCATGTGGCGCACCTGCGACGCGCCCAAGGAGTAGCGATGTCACGCCTGACCCGCCTTCTGCTGGCATTGGCGGCAGCCGCGGCCATGACGCCCATGTCGCGGGGCCAGGCGCCTCGCACCTGTAACTGCGGCGCCGACCCGCCTGGTGAGCCGAAGAACCGTGAAGTCCGCCCCTACGCCAACACGCCGGACGACATGCGGCCATACGGCAACTTCGCGGAGCCGTATTATGAGTTCTACCAGAAACAGGTGGAGTACAACGGCGCCGCGCGGGATCTTCCGACGTTGAAGCCCCAGGACGTGGACGAGGTGCGGATCGGCTTCCTGGGACCGGTCGAGAATCATCCCGATGAAGCGCTGGGACGCATGATGCTCAATGGCGCCATGCTGGCCGTCGAAGAGGCCAATGCCCGTGGCGGTTACGGCGGCAAGCCGTTCCGCCTGATGGTGCACAACGACGCAGCGCTCTGGGGCGCGTCCAGCAACGAGATCGTCAAGATGGCTTACGACGAAAAGGTCTGGGCGATGCTTGGGTCCATCAGCGGAGATTCCACCCATATCGCCCTGCGCGCCAGCCTGAAGGCCGAGGTGCCGATTGTGAACTCGGCTTCCACCGATCCCACCATTCCGGAGACCATCATCCCGTGGTATCTCGCTACCGTGCAGGATGACCGCATGCAGTGCTATACGCTGGCGCGGCGCATCTACACGGACCTGGGACTGACTCGTGTGGCCTTGCTGCGCGTCAACGACCGGTATGGCAGGTTTGGCGTTCTGAAATTCCGTCAAGCGGCGCAGCGCCTGGGCCATCCCGTCACCATCGAGCAGAAGTATCTTCCGGGCGCAACGGATTTTCGCCGCTCCCTGGGGATCATCGCCGATTCGGACGCCCAGGCCATTGTGATTTGGGGAGACCAGGCGCCGGCGGCCGCCATCTTGCAGCAGATGCGCGAATTGGGGATGAAACAGCGGGTGTTCGGCAGCTTCCGCACAATCGGCGAGACCCTGTTGTCGGGCGCGGGGACTGCCGCCGAAGGGATGGAAGCCGTGTTTCCCTTCGACCCGACGCGTGACGATCCGGCCTGGACGGATTTCCGCTTCCGCTTTGCCAGGAGGTTCGACCGGCAGCCGGAAGTATTCGCTTCGATGGCCTTCGACACGATGAACATCCTGCTCGACGCGATCTGTCGTGCTGGATTGAATCGCGGGAGGATTCGCGACGCGCTGGCTGGCCTCGAAGGCTACAAGGGCGTGACAGGCGCGATGGTCTTCGATCCCAATTCCAAGAATGTGGTCCCGCTGTTTCTCGCTACCGTGCACGATGGCGGGATCCGGTACCGGCGATATGGGATGGAGAAGGCCTATGCGCACGTTGGCGAAGGCGGCGTGGCGTATGCCGGCCCGCCGTTGGCCGATGCCGCAAGCGGGCCGATGCGGCTGGTGGTGTTCGGTCCGGTGGCCGCGGAGATCGCATCCTCTCCCGAGATGCGAGCCGCTCTCGCTCCTTTCGCGGGTCGATATGTGTTGGCTCCCGTGGATGCCGGCAAGCCTTGGGGCCAGGCGTCCTCGGAACTGGTGGAACTGCTCTACCGTGGAAACGCGATTGGCATCCTCGCCGTGGGCCGGGACGCCAGCCACCTCGCGGAGCAACTCGCGGTCAAAATGTTCATTCCCGTGATTGCACTCTCGAGCGATACCAGCCTCACCGCCGTAAACATCCCGTGGATCTTCCGGTTGCCCGCGGCGACCGCGCCAGAAGAGGCGATTCGCATGATAGTCGGTGCCGCGGAGAAAGCGGGGCCGAATCGTGGGCGTCTGCGCGAAGAACTGGCGGCCAGCGGCTGGTTCGATTCGCGTGGGGAGCCACTGGCGACGGCGCGCTAGTCTTCGTGGGCAAGCGCAGAAGTACTCCCTGACGACTGGATCCGGCCAGCACCGGGAGAAGCTTTCGCGGCTTTCGAGATGGAAACTGACGTCGAAGCAGCGCGATGTGAAAGCGAAGGCATTGAACTCTAAATCCGGACGCTGCGATCATCTGCGGCGCCGGTCAGGTTCTCGATCACAACGGCACTGCAAGGCCTGCTGCGGCCTTCCGAAAGGCGGCTTAGCGTAGGCACCCATTCCCGATTACGGAGAGAGGACAAGAACTTCTGTAAAACGGAGCGGCGCTGATCGTCGGCGTTTCGGCGAGGTTGATTCGACCATTTGGCAGGATTACGCCCCATATGTCGGCTTCGGACATCGAAAAGAGCGGAGCCATCCAGCTACGCGAGACCCAAGAGCGTTTCCACAAGCGCCACGTAGGCCGCACTTCCTAGAAGACGCTCTCGTGTATTCGCCGGCGACCTGCCAGCTCCAGCAAAAACCAACCCGCCGAAAGCTGCGCCGTGGTAAAAAGGTTGGGAGGTCAGACTCAACCGCCAAGCCGCAGGGGTCGCGAGCCCGGAAATTTTTGGGGCCAGGCGGTCCGATTTTCCAGCCGACCAGTTTCTCGTCGCTGCCAGCTTCAGGTGTTGACCCACCCTCAGTACAACAAATAGAGGACGTGTGCATGTTTGGACGTGGTACTTGGGCCATCGTTGGGCTCGCGAAAGAATCACTCGAAGCCTTCAGAACAAGCCTGGAAGACCGAGCGATCATGGCAGGCTGGTCGCAGATGGCGGCATCGGCTGTCGTACGGCATTTCAGTGCCGATGCGCTCGGGATCAATCCTTTCCGGAGCCCTCGTCTCGACGAAGAGCATCCGCTTGCTTTAGAGCACCAGGAGGCACTCGCACAGTATGCAATCACGGAACACGACGCGGACTCCGATCACACCCTTCCCGCGGAGGTCTTGGATTGCGCGGGCTACGGTTTCTCCGAGGGCCAGTTCCGGCTTCACTCCACAATGCCCTGGTATGGATTATGGGCGGTCGCGAACGAGTGGACCGATGTGAGCGATCTGGCATCCATAAAGGAGCAGCGTTCCTATGTGTTGCAGGAGCGGCCATATCGGTTTCTGCAAGCGATTGACAAGAAGGCGGTGGACCAGGAGACGCTCGGCGTGACGGCCGCCGTTCGCAAACAGGTTCCGGTGCTTCTGGACTTCAACGAAGGCCGCGTCTACATCGAGAGCAGCAACAAGAAGTTGATCCCCACGATCGTGGTTCGGCTCCAACAGTTAGGCGCCGAGATCATCCGGGTCGCCTGGACCTACAGTCAGCCGAATTGGACCGCGGAAATCATCAACCGGTTGTACCAGGGCACGCAATTTCAGGACGACTTCGTCAAACGCGCCGATGAAGCCACACGGTTCAAACCAAACGAGATCGAAAAGCTGGACGACCGGGAACTGGAGGCGATCGTCGCCAACTATTTTTCGATGACTCAATTGGGCAGCGATCTATGGGTCGGCATCTCCGGCCCTGCGCAGGTGCGATTGCACGACACCAGTCCGCCCATCGGTGTGAAGGCCCCGACAACCGCGACCACGCTCCTCAATATGACCAATGACGCCAAAGTGCTTTCGGGCGCTATCACTTTCCAGGAGCGTGTGTCTTTCACTGGTAAGGATGGCGGGGAACGAACGTTCCGGAAAGACCTTATCTGTGTCGACGTCAACGACCGGATCAATCTCACCGATGCCGGGGCCGCGATGCTGCGTGGTTTTGACGTCCCCGCGTTCCGGAAAGATATACAGCGCGAGATCCGCAAAACTCGCCAGGTACCTTCGATCGAGCAGTTTTGGGGCAACTGGCTCCACGAGTTGAGCAATGCCGTGAGAACGATTGAGGCGGCCTTCCGCGAAGTTCTGGATATCGATGGAAATCAGGAGGCCGGCATTCTGGCGATGAGAGTTTCGGTACCGGAAGAGACGCCGGAAGTCGTGAACGCCTGAAGGAATTGCGATTCCTGGAAAATTCGACGCGCGGGTTTCCACAAGGGGAGGAGGCGGGATCGGCCCTCCCGAAGAGCTACTTCCATGATTGCGAATCGGCATCCCGTGCGCATTCTTGGCGAAGGTCCACGCGCCGCGGCGCGTTCAGCACGACTCCGAACAACCGCCCGTAAACTTGGATCCACGCTGCCCGGATTGTCTGGCGAGGAAACGGCGAGCTTTGCCTGCATGATTGAAATCAAATCGACGGCCTCAACGAAGTCCTGGTACACTGCGTCTTCCGCTGGTCTGAGCGTGCCGTCATTCGCCTTCCGCCGCAAGTCGCCGATGTGAGCCTCCAACTCGGGGCCGGCGCCCAGTTCGAGGAGAACCAAAGCCATCTTGGGCGTGAAAGCCTCGGTCAGCGGTTCCAGCAAGCGGTCCAGGTGGCTCGTGGTAGCTATGGATGCATCATAAGCTTCACAGCAGTTGTTTGACTGAGCGCCGGCGCGAGTGGTGAGTGCGCTCCACGAAATTCTGCGGCCATCACGAATCTGCGCGGCCCATGGACTACGCATCCTCGATCCGACTCTGCGATATCAAAATAGTTCAGTCGATCGGGAAGTGCACCCCTGATCGCTGACGCTGATGGCTGAGGGCTGATTGCTGATCGCCTCACTCGTATCGGAGCGCGATCTGGGGATCCACCCGCGTAGCTCGCCGCGCCGGCGGGTACGACGCGAGCATGCCGATCGTGAGAAATGCCAGCGAGTCAACGGCGAGCGTGATCCAGTCGACGCCGCTCAACCCATAGAGCAGACCGCGAGCCAGGTATGAGGCGCCTGCTGCCAGGAGGCTCCCCACCATCAAACCGCCCAGAATGGGCCGCACGCTCTCCCCAAGAATCAACGTGAGGACGTCGCGCTTTTGTGCACCGATTGCCATCCGGATGCCCACCTCACGCGTGCGCAGCACGACGATGTAGTTGACGGTGCCGTAGATCCCCATCAGCGCGAGCAGAAGGCCGAGAAGCCCAATTGCGGAGGCGATCAGGGCCGTAAGAGCAGCGACGATGAAGGGCGCCGACTGCCGCTGCATCTCCTCCAGCGTGACGCAATCCGCCATGATGTTCGGGTCGATCGAGGTCAGCACAGCGTCGAGACTGCGGATTACCTGCGCCGGATCGGACCGCGTCCGCACCAGGGTCGGGTACCGCGCCTGCGCGTCCGCGGGCATCGGCAGATAGACGCGCTTGGAGTCGGGCGCGCCGAACTCCGCGGCACGTGTGTCGCGGACCACCCCGAGGACGATATAGACCGAACCGTTGGCCACAAGCTCACGCGCGTTGTGAGACCTCTCATCCGTCGGGCCCAGCTGCAGAAAACGCCCGATGGGGTTCTGTCCCGGCCACAGTGCGCCGGCGGCGGACTCGCTGAGAACCACGGAGTGATCCGCAATCTCGGGAAGGCCGCGGCCTTGGACGAGGGGAATGCCGACCGTATCGAAGTAGTTCGACTCCACGTGGGCGTAGTGCAGCAGAGTTTGCGTTCGGGAGGGCCCTTCCTCCACTGCGGCGGCCGCTGTCCGGTAGCCGCTGTCCCCGGGTGGCTGCGCATTCGTAACGGCTACAATCCCAGGCGTTCTCATCAGCCGGTCCCGGAATTCCTGGATGAGCCGGCGTTTTCCCGAGGCATCGTACCGCAGCGTCTCGGGGAATTGAATGTACATCGCGAACGCCCGCTTACTCTCGTATCCGGTGTCGATCGCGACCAGGCGGATCGAACTGCGAATCGCCATGCTGGCGGCCACCATCAAAACCAGCGAAAGGGCAACCTGCGCCACCACCAGGGCATCCTGCGACCGGCGGCTGCGGGCCGATGCCGTACCGCTACGGGCGGTCGAAGAGAGCCCTAACTTCGAACTCTCCATAGCCGGCGCGAACCCCGACAACAGTCCTGCCACTAGCGAGACTGCCAGAACGAAGGCGAAGATCTCCAGGTCGGGCGTGACATCGAAGACCAGGCCCCCGTACTCGCCAGGTATGGCGTTGGCCATCATTGCCACAGCGCTCTTTAACAGAGCCGAGGTGATCAGGAGCGCCACGCCGCCGGCTAGTGCGCCGATGAGCGCACTTTCCGTGATCAGTTGCCGAATCAGGCGCAGCCGGCTGGCGCCCAGGGACATCCGGGTCCGCATTTCGTGCTCGCGCGAGCGAGACCGGGCCAGTTGCAGGCTTCCGACGTTGGCGCAGGCGACCACCAGCACCATGCCAGCCGCGCCCATCACGAGCAACACGGCGAGAGTCAGCCCGCCGTACTCCTTCAGAGGAAGGGGAAACGGGCTGCCCGGCCAGACGAGGGCGGTCGCGGGGTTCGCCCACTCGGTGCGGGGATCGTGGAGGGAGCGGAGATGTTCGGCGACCGAGTTCACCTGCGCCCGAGCCTGGACCAATGTGACGCCAGGTGCCAGGCGCGCAAAGAGACGGTAGGGTTGGTTTTCCCGATTCCGCAGCCATTGCGCGTCTGCATGGACAAGCGGCTCGGCGCCGGCCGGCAGCCAGAAGGCCGGAGTCCCAATCCCCGTGCCGGCGAAGTCGTGTGGCGTGATTCCTGTTATCGTCACAGGCACACCGTTGAGGTAGACCGTCCTGCCGATCACGGCAGGATCGCCACCAAACCTCTTCTGCCAGTAGTTCTCACTCAGCAGAACCGGTGGATTGGCGGAAAGCTCGTCTGTTGAGATGGATTCGAAGCTGCGTCCTGCGAGCATTTTGACCCCGAGAACTCTGAAATAGTTCTCGGAGACCACGAAAACTGTGGCAAACTCGGCACTGCCCACACCCTGCCTGAAGAGTCCCATGCGCCCCAACAGGTTTCCCGACAGGGGCGCACGCGGTTTCTTTTGGCTTCCCTGCTCCGAGTAGACAAGCTGTGCCGGCCGGTAGGCGACTAAGCCGCTGAAGCACGGGAGCAAGTTCCGGAATGCCTCGTAGTCGGGATAGCTGAACGAGAATTGAGACGCGCCGGAGTCGCGCTTCAACGCCATGTTGACCATCTCACCGGGGGCTTGGGCGTCGAGTGGTCTCGTCACCATCGCCTTGATGCCGGTGAATACGGCCGTATTGACGCCGATGCCAAGGGCTAAGGCGAGGACCGTGACGAACGTATTTCCGGGGTTGCGGACCAGCATCCGAAGCCCATATCGCAAATCGTGACGTAGATCTTCCGGCTGAGTCATGGCGTTGGATCGTTCTCTTTTCAGTAGAGACTGGAGTCGAGGCCATTTATTACATGCCAGCATCAGGAAGACGCGGAAATACGAAGTTCTGCAGAGCCAATACCAACCCGAGCATGTGCTTTGCGGCGTACAGCACTCGGTTCTGAATCCGTCGGGAGTTGACCGGGGCAGAGTTGCCGGTTACTGCAGTGGCTCATGGACCTTGAGGATGCGGTCGGCCGTCACGTTCCGGAGCGCCTGTGTGATCCCGGAAGGCCAGCGAATCTCCACCAGGTCCACCGTCTTACTGGTGCCCAAACCGAAGTGGGTGGGTCCGGCGCTCGCAGAAGCGTACCCGGCTGCGAAGGAGACGTGGCTATACTGCGTGACGCCGCCTGACGCGACCTTGATCCTTGCGCCGATCCCATCGCGATTGCTTTTGGAGCCCTCTAACGCGAATTCGATCCAATGGTTGGCCCCCGGGCTGTCGTTTAGCCACACTTCGGCAGGCGCCGCCAGAGCCGTGACCACAACATCCAATCTTCCATCGCCATTCAGGTCTCCCACTGCCGAGCCCCGATGGCGGCTGGGCGGCTGCGCTGTCAATCCGGCTTCCGCGGTGAGTGCCTGAAACTTCGCGGCGCCCAGATTTCGGAACACGGTGTTCGGCTGCGCCACGGGCACGCTCGACGTGTATCCGAGGGATTGAACGTGGCCGCGCGAGACGAAGATATCCTTCCAGCCATCGTTGTCGAAATCGCCAATAGTGGGTGAGTAGCCGTCCATCGCTACGCTGAGCAGCCCCATACCGCTTTTCTGTGTGATATCCGTGAAGGCGCCCTTCCCAAGATTGCGGAACACCGGGAAAGTCTCATTGTCGAGCGCCACAAAAACGATATCGGGCAGGCCGTCGTTGTCGAGGTCTCTTGCGTCCACCCCCATACCCGAGATAAACCGGCCGTCCTCCGCCAGCGCCACTCCGGCCTCGAACGCAATCTCTTCGAACTTGCCTTGTCCTTTATTGTGAAAGAAGGAATTGGAGATCTTGTCGTTGGCCACGAAGATATCCATCCAACCATCCAGATCAAAGTCTGCGATCCCTACTCCCATTCCTTTTCCCGGATGAGCGCCAATTCCGGATTCCGCCGAGACATCTTTGAATTTTCCGTTGCCCTGATTCAGGAATAACTGATTGGGAGTTCCCTTGTAGTATTTCGGGTGACAATAGTCGCGTTTCCCCGGAGCGGCTTCGCAAACCGGTTCGCTCTTGAAATCCCAGGCGAGATAATTGATCACCAGGAGGTCCAACAGGCCGTCGTTATTGGTATCTAGCCACGCCCCGCCCACCGACCATAGGGGGCCGTACGGAGTATCCGGCGAAGTGAGTCCGGCTTTGGATGTCACGTCGGTGAACGTGCCATTACCGTTGTTGTGGTACAGCTTATTCCCGTGCACGCCGCCGACAAAAAGATCCTTGTACCCGTCGTTGTCGTAGTCGCCGACTGCGATCCCATCATCGAAACCCGAGCCCCCCAGTCCAGCCCTCTCGGTAACATCTTTGAAATTACCGTGGCCATCGTTTTCGAAGAGACGATTCGAGTATTTAGGCGAGCTCTTCTGGAGGGTCTCGATGTCGGCGCCGTTCGCGAAATAGAGATCTAAATAGCCGTCGTTGTTATAGTCGAACACGGCTACCCCGCCGGCCATGGTTTCGGGCGCGTGACGCTGCGGCGTCTCCGAACTCTCCAGCTTGAAGTCGATTGGCCTGTAGCTGAAGTGGATTGGTGACGAGGGATTCTGACCGCAAAGAACAGCCCAGAACGCCCCTGGCACTACCACGAGCAGCCAGAGGTATCGACTGATGGACTTCATCTCCGCGCTTATTGTAACCCCTGGCACCGCGCTGGAACCTATCAGAACCTGCCCTCCAAAAAATGGCGCAGATCGAGGGCAGCTTTGCCCAACTTGCACCCTCAGGAACGATCTGGATTGGTGCAGCCTCGCCGCTGATTGACGACTATCACGGAATGGCGTCGGCCATCAGCGAGGCCCTGCACTGAAGGGAAGACGTGCGGGGCGTTTGAGCGCGCGGCGAAAGCGTGTGGCAGAACTACGAGCAGGGCTGGAACCGGCATTTCTGATCCAGCGCTAAGATGCAACAGGATCAGTGAAGAGGGCGCGACCTGAAACGGCTCACTACCACACGTGAGTGGCTAGAATTTGGGGATGCCCCGGAACATGGCTTACGACAGGAACACGCAGCACGATCTGGATGTTCTTGTTCTCCCAGCCGCGGGGCAGCCGCGGAATGACCTCGGCGAAGTATTCGGGCGTGCTGAGGAATTCACCGGCGGCGCGAGTGCCGTATTCGGTGATGCCGGCTGCAATCACGACCGGGTGGTCCGTCGGAGTGTGCACAATCCGCGAAACAACCGCGTAGTCGTTGGCAATCTCGCCAAATGGCCATGCCCCGACGAGCCGCCACTCCACATTCTCCGGGTGCTGGCTATCGCGGACCAGATCGGTGTCGTGTGCACTGTCTTTGACGAATGTGAATCGGAGCGGCCCTGCGGCGCGGCGCGTCCACTGATTGTCGAATGCCGCAATCAGGACCGCTGTGTTCTCGCGAAGGTCCGCGAATGTTACGGATCGTTCGCCCCGAATGTGGTACGTCTTTCCAAATCGATCGAAAAGGGATGTGAGACGAGTCATGCAGATCGAATCGCCCAGTGCAACGTAGCGGTCCCAGAGGATCACCAGATCCTTCTTTGGAATCACTCCCTCGTCGGAGCCGGTTATGGGGGGCTGCGAGGGATAGAGCGACTGGATGGCATCTTGCGCCACAGTGGATTTGAGGTTGTAAGCCACAGGCTGCCCGAGGCAAAGGAGGACGGGACCCGGCGGCTTGAGAATGGGACCCCAGAAATGGCCCAGGTCCGAGCGCTCCAGTCTCGCTTGGGGTAGCAGCAGGTAGGCCAGCAAAACCAAGAGCACCGCGGTCAGCGGGAGGGCGCATAAGAGCAGCGTTGTTTTTAAACGCCTCGAAGGAGCCGGCGAGCGGTCAGCGGGAGGCGGCGCGGTTGGCGCGATGGCGGTTTGGGGCGCTGAGGCCGCCGGAGGCTGGTCAAAATAGAACTCGGCGACGTAGGAACCGGATTGAAGCTCGATACGGGGCTCAGACTCGTGACCGGGCAGTTGGTAGTACTGAGCCAGCCTTTTTCGGATCTCGCCGGCGGTGGCGCGTACCACCGGATCCTGGCTGGTGTCGTAGTCCGGGGGGCGACCGAAGACCGTCACTCCGAGAGAGCGCTCTTTCAGGCCCTTGATGTCACCCAGAATGGTCTGCTCGGTCACGTACCGCAATAAAAGCTGACAGCGGCGACTCCCGCCAAAGTGGTGGCTCTCCAAAACGCGCTCTAACGCTTCGCGGATTTGATCGGCCCGGTCGGGCGGTAAGGGCGGCGGCGCGCAATGAATTTCGGGCTTGCGAGACATGGCCAGCCTTTGATTTAAGACAATGTTATCACAGTTTAGTTCGCGTATTGTACTTTCATTACATATTTCTGGAGCCCTCCCAGACTCCTTGTAAGTTAGTGATTTTTAAGACTGAGAAGTGTACCATCCCGCAGCGTTCTTTATCGCGAGGCTGGTAGGGCTTACTATCGACGCGTCGCTCGACTTGTTGCCTTTGCTGTCTTATGTGGTTGCGCAGGGAGGCGCAGAAGGCAGGCTGGCAAACTTATCGATGCTGCGAGCAACTCGCTTTGGGAGAACTGAATGAGATATCGAACACCGTTGCGATTTCTGACATTTCTCGTTGTTTTGTTTGGTGTCGCTTTCCTGGCGTCAGCCCAGGAAGCCACCATCGTGGGGACCGTGATAGACCCGTCCGGCGCCATCATTCCGGGCGCGACCATTTCCATCAGGAATATGGATACGGGGTTGGTCACCCAAATTCAGACGACCGCATCTGGGGAGTTCACAGCTCCCAGCTTGCATATCGGCCGCTACTCGGTTCGTGTGGAAGCGAAGGGCTTCCGGCCGGTGGAGCGAAAGGACGTGACGATACAGGTAGGAGATCGCGCCCGCCTGGATTTCACGTTGGAGGTCGGTAACGCGACAGACCAAATCACGGTGGAGGCCGCTCCGGTGGCCGTCCAAGCCGATACGAGCGAAATCAGCGGAGTGGTGAGTGGCAAGCAGGTGGAGCAGATTGCCACCAACGGCCGCAACCTCTACCTGTTGACCACCCTTCTGCCCGGCGTCTCTAATGCCATGGGCGGTGATTTCCAGTTGGCCGTGCCCGTGGGCGGAGATTCCAACGTCAGTTTCAATGGTCTGCGCCCGGGACACAATATGTACATGATCGATGGCGGTGAGGACTATGACCGCGGTAGTGGCGGCAACCTCAGCATCATGCCGTCACTTGAATCGGTTGCGGAATTCCGTGCGCTCACCTCAAACTACAGCGCAGAATTTGGCCTCGCCTCAGGCGGCACTACGACGATGGTTTTCAAGTCGGGCACGCAGCAGTTTCATGCGAGCGCTTGGGAATTCGTCCGCAACGACTATTTGGACGCCGGTAACTATTTCACCAATGCCTCCGGTGCCGGAAAACCGGAACTCCGATTCAACGAGTGGGGGTTCAATGCCGGCGGTCCTGTAACTTTGGGCAAGGTCTACAACAAAAACCGTAACAAGACCTTCTTTTTCTATAACATGGAGTGGCGCCGATACATTCAGGGGAACGGCGTGATCAACCAGACAGTTCCTCTGACCAGTGAGTACGGAGGCAACTTCTCGGGTGGCCCCGCCATCCACGTTCCTTCGGCCGCACAACTCGCCCCGTCCATTCTGGCGAAATTCACCGCTTTGGGGCTGCAGCCGGGCCAGGCATTCCCGAACAATACCATTCCGGCCAGTCTTCTGGATTCCAACGCGCAGTCCCTGCTGAAGGCTGGCATCTTCCCGGCGCCCACCAGCGGCACGCAGTACATCAAGGGCGTGACTGCTCCTACGAACTTCAAAGAGGAGATGACCCGCATCGACCACCACTTCACCGATAAGTTTTTGGTATTCGGGCACTTTGTCGCCGAGCAGATCAGTCAAGGCTATACCACTTCGATGTGGAGCGGCGATAATGTTCCCACCATCGGAAACACTTTCGGGAACCCCTCGTACAGTGCGGTGGTTCACGCGGTTCAAACGATCAACTCCACACTCCTCAACGAGGTGGCGTTCAATTACAACGGGAACCGGATCAACATCGTGCCGACAGGCGTGATTGCCCGCCCCAGTGATTTTAACGTTCCTCGGTTGTTTACCGGGCCGAACAACGACAACCGCATCCCGCAAGTCAGCCTGGCTGGCAGCACGGGCGCGAATTACACCGCCAATTGGATACCGTGGCATAATACCGCGGACGATTACCAATGGCGCGACGACCTTTCCTGGACGAAGGGATCCCACAACCTCAAAATGGGGGCGAGCGTGGCGTTTTACAAAAAGGTCCAGGATCTGTTTGCCACCACCCAGGGCTCGTTTACTTTTAACGGAGCTTACACTGGGAACGACTTCGCCGACTACCTGCTTGGCCTTTCCAGCTCGTACAACGAAGCTGGAGTTCAAGACGCCGGCCATTGGAACAACATGTCGTATGCGGCGTACATCCAGGACAACTGGCGCGTGAACAAACGCCTCACGCTGAACCTGGGTCTGCGTTGGGACGGAGCGCCTCATACCTATGAGGCGAACAACCGCATGTCGAATTTCTATCCCAACCTGTACAGCCCGTCGGCTGCGGCGATCCTCCTGCCTAACGGCAACATCAGCCCCAGCAGTCCGGCCTTGGGCACAAGCCCCAATTCCATCCTGGCAGGGTACCAGTTCTACTTGAACGGGATCGGGATTGCGGGAAAGAATGGCGTCTCCAATGCTTTGGTCGACAACCATTGGGCTGCTTTTGGACCGCGTATTGGATTTGCGTACGATCTGACGGGTCACGCCAAAACCATTGTTCGCGGCGGCTTCGGCATCATGTACGAACGCGTCCAGGGAAATGACATGTACAACGCCGGCACCGACCCGCCATTCAGCGCCAACGTCACCTTAAACAACGTTTCGCTTTCCAATCCGAATATCAACCTGCTGACCGGACAGACTGCCGTCACCCCGATTACGCCGCTCAGCATCGTAGGTCTGAACTCCAGCGATTACAAACTGCCGGTGAGTTACCAGTTCAGCATTGGTGTCCAGCAGTCGCTCGGCGAAAAGACGGTTTTGTCCCTCGGTTACGTAGGCAACCAGAACCGGCACCAAAGCGATCGGGAAGAATTGAACCTCCCGTCCCAAGGTGCCTTGGCGAGCCTCATCAACGGCACTTCCCAATTTAACAATGTTGCGCCGTACCAAGGCTTCGCTTCCATCGCGATGTATCGGGATGCGGCTAACAGCCACTACAACTCTCTGCAGGTAAGCCTGAATTCAAGGTTACACAAGGACCTTACCTTCCAGTTTGCCTACACCTACTCGCAAGCGATGGACTCCACGTCGAACAACGGCAATGGTTGGGACCTCAATGATATTCCAAACCCGTACAATCGGGCGTATGGATGGGGTCCCGCTGCCTTCAACCGCACGCAGGTTTTTGTCGCCAATTTCCTGTATGACATCCCGCTGTTCCGGAACGCCAACAGCCGCGCGTTACGGATTGTGGCAGGCGGTTGGCAGATCTCCGGTTACGTGACTGCGGAAACCGGATTGCCATTGAACGTCCAGTTGGGCGGTCCGGCGGCTAACAACGGCTTGCCGTCCTGGAACGGGGCGGGGCCAGGAGGCAACCGGCCAAACGTGAACGGCGCCATCTCCACTCCCAATACGCAGACTGCCTGGTTTGGGACCTCCGCCTTTTCGGCTCCGGCTCTCGGGCAGTATGGCAACCTGGGCTTCGATGCATTAACAGGGCCTGGCCGCGATAACTGGAATCTGTCGCTGTTCAAGAACTTCACCCTGAATGAGAAACGGGGCAGCCACATTGAGTTCCGGGCGGAGAGCTTCAATCTCTTCAACCATACTCAATTCCAAAACGTCAGCACGAATTTTTCATCCAGCAACTTCGGACAAGTCACCTCAGCCTTCGACCCCAGAGTGTTCCAACTCGGGGCGAAGATGTTCTTCTGATTCCTCAGACTAGAGTCCCCGCCCGCCATCATCGGATGGCGGGCGGGGCTTTTTTTTGGACTTCGGCATTCTGCCAACAGTGGGGAGAGCGCTTGCTGACGCGCTCGGCTCGCTGTTTTGGTCTCGCGTTTGCCATAGCGTAACGAACCACGACCGTGACAGGGAAAGTACCGTCGGAACCTTCCTCGTGATTGCTCACTGTTGCGGATTCTTGCTGCGCCCCGGCACCTCGAGGAGCGGGGGCGGTGGTTCCTCTTTCGTCGCAAGATCTTTGACCTTCGCAAACTCGACGGCGGCCTCCTGCTCCCGTCCCACGGAGCGGAGAAGGCGTCCCAGGCGGTAGTGGGCGTCAGGCTTTGAAGGGTCGAGGCGGATAGCTTCCCGCAGGTGCCGCGCGGCTTCGGCCGTCTCATTCCCGGAAGAAAGAACGATGCCGAGATCGAGCTGCGCCAGCCGGATGGAAGGATCCAGATGCAGGGCGAGCGCCAGGTGTTCCGCCGCTGCCTTCTCGTCACCACCATGCATCTCTGCGTCTCCCAGGTAGGTAAGGGATTGGCTGTGCTTGGGCTGTTCGGCAAGTTCGGCCCGGAACTCCCGGGAGGCTTCCGGGAAACGTTGTTGCTTCCAATAGAGGTACCCGAGGCCAAAGTGGGCCTCCGGTTCGGGCGTTTTGGCCTTCACCGCCGCTTCGAATTCCGCAGTGGCTTCCGCCGTCCGGTTCGCTGCGTCGAGCACCTCGCCCAGTAGCATGTGGACATGCGCCGAATCTGGATCATGGGTGAGGAGAACTTGAAATTCGTCAATCGCGCTTGGATACTGTTTGGACCACAGGTAGCTCTGTGCCAGCTTAAAACGGAGTTCCAGATTGCCAGGCTGTTGCGCGGCCGCCAGTTTCAACTGTGCGGCGGCAGCATCGAACCGGCGGCTGCCGAAGTAGCTCATGCCGAGTAAAACCCGCGGCTGAAAACCCGTGGGATCGGCTTTCGCGGCCTCCTCGAACGCCTCAGCGGCTTTCGGGAATTGATCGAGCTTGAAATAGGCCAAACCCAGATTCAGGAAGATCCCAGGCAGGCGGGGATCGAGCGCGATCGCGGCACGGTAATGAGGAATCGCGAGTTGATACTTGCCGTCGCGCGCCAGCGCCAGCGCGGTATCGGCTTCTTGTGCGGCTTTGGTGTCTGCGGCGGAGGCGAGATGCGCAACTGCCGCCAGCAAGATCAGGACGCGCTTCATAAATTGCGGATTACCGGACCTTCGCTTCCATAGTAGCTCCTGCCGCCACACGGTTCATGTCCAACGGTGAGATTGAGTGCCTCCGTCGACAAGAGCGCCCCTGCAGCCAGGTGTCACTCGCACGCCGCCAATCAGCAACTCGCCGAAGACTCACCGAATCCACCTGCTGGCGTTGCCATCGACGATTGCTGGGGTATGACGATCCTCGCCGCAACTCTTCTCTAGTGCAGGCGGAATTCTATGTGCAGGCCGAATCCCCCGCGCCAGCCTCCACAAGTCCCGCGTCTTAAGTGGTGGAGCAGGCGATTTCGCTTGTCCAGCGCGCTTGCGGGCGGTTCTTTCACGTCGCCGATGCGACGAAGCTCATCACATGATCGCGGGCTAAAGTCGCGCGTACGGAAACGAACAACGCGAAAATGGCACCGATGGGAAGACACTTCGATCTGTGCTCAAATACCAACTGAGTTCCACGGAAACGAGGGCATAGAATGCAAACGATCTGGACAGTCGGCGCCGGAGGAGTGTTGATGCTGAATGGCAGCACCGCCCCATTGATCAAGGGGGTTGTTTATTCGCCTACACCTATCGGAGGGAACTACGAATTCGAGCCTCACGGCGACTTCTACATCGGCGGAGAGGGAGAGGCTTCATACTTTCAGTGGGCTCCCTGGTGGCAGCCCGACATCGACGACATGGCGCGCGCCGGTGTCAACAGCATCCGCACGTACTCGTGGTTCATGTGGATGCCCACCCCGGCAAACATGACCGCCGCAAAGACTGGCAACTTGCCGGAAATCGAACGCGACCATACCAAGTTTCTCGACTACTGCCAGAGCAAAGGTATTTCCGTGCTGATCGGCGTGGGATGGAATCCGGTTGACTTTCCCCTGAAAGCCGTCAACCGGAATAACGGCTTCCAGGAGTTTTACATCGAGAACTGCCGTGCACTGGCGAAGCAATATGGCAACCACCCGGCGGTGATGGGGTTGGTGCTCGGCAAT
Organism: Bryobacteraceae bacterium; assembly: GCA_035295745.1. Taxonomy (GTDB): domain Bacteria; phylum Acidobacteriota; class Terriglobia; order Bryobacterales; family Bryobacteraceae; genus JAIQFL01. The sequence goes on from DATGIL010000023.1 coordinate 28,891, forward strand.
GAGGTGGATAACGCCGCTACGTTTGCGGATGACCAGTACAGTCATTACCTCGCCATTATGAATGGCTGCGCAGATGCGGCGGCTGGAGCCGGCTTCGCGGGCAAAAAAATAATCCTGCCGGCTCTGCACGACAACCCGTTCGCCTATGGCAATGAAGACAGTGACGGCACTCCCGTATTGCGGAAGCACCTCCAAAAGGACCTGTCGAAGAGCTTTACGGCGACTGGCATCAATACCTATCGCGGTCCGACGCCCAGTCTGGCGCAGCAGTACAAGGAGTTCCTGATCGACGGGCAGAAGATTGAGCGGCCTCTGCTCATTACCGAATGGGGCAGCCCGTATTCCATGAGGATCGGCGGTCAGGGGGCTGAGATTTCCGGAGAGACGGTGCAGACGCACGCGAACTGGGTGCGCGATTGCTGGAAGTACTTCAGCGACTCTGCCAGCTTTCCTTTCCTCGCCGGAGGCTACTACTTCGAGTGGACTGACGAGTGGTGGAAGGCTCCCGAAATCTCGCATGGTAATCAGCGTGGCCATCACAACTTCAATCCCGACTCCTCGCGCAACGATGCTTTCCCCGGCCGCTACAACGACGAGGCGTGGTATGGCGTCATGGGCGTGGCTGTCTCCAATGGGCGCGATCCCATGGTCTACTGGGACCAAGGCGCGAATGGCCCCGTGGCGCCCGATAAGCGGGTCCCGCGAAACACCTACAAGGTGCTGCAGGAAATCTTCAAAGTTAGCAGCGTACACGCCGCTTGACGCCCCACGAAGAGGTCTAGAACCGCACCTGGCATTGCGGCAGCGCGGCCCGCACACGCTCCACTGCCTGTGCCGACATCCCGCTATCTTTGAGGTCCACCAGGCGCAACTGTTTGAACTTCGCCAGGGCGCTTGCGGCATCGTCATGCAATTGTTTGCAGCCCTGCAGGTTCAGCCGCTCCAGCTTGGCCAGAGGCTTCAATTCCTCCAGCCCCCGGCTGTTCACCGCGGTCCCCGCCAGCGACAACTCGCGCAACTCTGAAACAGTGCCCACCGCGCGCAGACCTGCGGGCGTGAGCGCGAGCGACCAAAGTCCCGAATCCGTGCGCTGGGTGCCGCCGAGATCGAGATACTCGATCTGCGGCATTGTGCGGAGAAACTGCAATGCGGTATCGGTGAGCTTATTGCCTCCCATCGCCAGCCAGCGCAGATTGGTCAGCGACGACAGATGGTCCAGTCCGGTGTCGGTGATCTGTGCCCACCCGATATCCAGCCACTCGAGCGTGGGGACGGCGGCCACGAACTCCAGGGTGGAGTCGGTGATCTTAGTGCCCCGTAGATTCAGGCGTTTCAGATGCGGCCAATTCCTGACGACGGCCGCACCTTCGTCCGTGATCTGCTCGGCGAAGTATACGTTGAGATCCTCAATCGCGGGCGCCGACTTTAGCGCGCGCAGGCCGCGGTCCGAGATGCGCGTCAAAGTCAGGTCGAGGCGGTGCAGTTCGGGCAGGCGGGCCAGCAGCGGCATGTCGGAATCGGTCACCCAGCTCGACCGCAGATCCACCGCGACCACGTTTCCGGCGCCGTCCAGCGTCACCGACCCACCCGCCCTTTCGATCCATGCGGAATCGGCCGCGAGGGCGCACGGGACCAATATGAGAATGGCCCACGAGCGTCTCATGTCTTCCTGCGCAGGGGCCGGGCGGAGTCGCGGTCCCAAGTCACATGGCACTTCGGCAGCGCTTCTTTGAGCCGGGCCACGCCACTCTCCGTGAACAACGTATGATACAGATTGACCTCGCGCAGATTGGTCATCGAAGCCAGCACATCAATCGATTCGTCACCCACGTCGGCCGAATCCAGGTGCAATTCGCGCAACTGCGCCAGGCCGCGAAGAAGTGCGAAGCTCTTGGCGTCCACGGGCGTGTAGTCGATGTTCAGCTCTTCCAAGTTGCGGAGAGTCGCGACCACGGCGAGCCCGGCAGCCGCGGTCCTGGTATTTCCGAGGTCGAGACGGCGCAGGCCGGTCAGCCCTTTCAGGGCGTCCAGCCCCTTATCGGTAAAGCGTGCGTGGTTGAGGAGCAGTTCACGAAGCTGAACCATCGAGCCGAGCTGGCGAAGTCCCGTATCCCCGATATCGGTGCTGTCCAGATCGAGCGATTCGAGCGATGTGAGCTTGGCCAGGTCGGCAATCGCAGAGTTGGTGATGTCGGAGCCGCTGAGCGAGAGCCGTTTCAGCGCCGTGAGGGCGGCGATTTTTTTCACGCCGTCGTCCGTAATCGGGCATGCGGCCAGATCGAGTTGCCCCAGCGCCTGCAAGCCGGCGAGATGTGCGAGTCCCGGTCCTTCGATCGCCGCACCCGCCAGCTTCAATACGCGCAACACTCGCAAGTCCGACAGGTGTTCCAGACCGGCGTCGGAAACCGTAGTGTAGGCGAGATTCAGTTCCTTCAGATTTTTCAGGCGGCCCACCGTCTCGAGGCCCACGTCGCTCACTTCGGTGGCTTCGAGATTGAGCTTCTCCAACGCTGCGGCAGCCGCCAAGGGCGCCATCTGTGGGTCGCCGATGTGCGCCCCGTTGAACGAGACTTCCCGTAGATGCCCCTGCACCAGAACCGCTTTTCCACCCAGCGAAGTGATCCATTCGCCCAACGCCTTCTCGCCGCCGGATTTAGGACGCGCGGCCTTAGTCCGGTCCGGCGCGGAAGCCACACCCGCGAACTCAATCTCGCAGGAAGGCACGGCGGCGCGCAGGGCCTCCACGCCGGCGGAGGTCACACGGCTGTAGCGGAGGTCCACCGTGGTGAGTTCGTGCAGCGCGGCCAGCTTCGCCAGTCCGGAGTTGGTGATGTGGCTTCGATACAGGTTCAATTCGCGTAAATGAGGCATTCCTGCCAGAACCGGCACGCTCTCATCGGTGATGGGCGCGCCCAGCAGAATCAGCTTGCGGAGCTGCTTCAGATTCTCCAGGTAGGCGATGCCCCGGTCAGTCACCTTGACGCCGTAGAGGTCGAGTTCTTCGAGCTTGGCGAGTTCGCGGATCTGCTTCAGTCCTTCGTCGGTGACGGCGGTATCGCGCAGGTACAGCCGTCGCAGATTCTTCATCCGGACCAGGCTGGCCATCGCCGGGTCGCCGAACATCGAATAGCTCATATCCAGCGATTCCAGATTCACGAACGGGGCAAGCCCCTGGCCCGCGATGCGGCACTGTTCGCATCGCAACTCCTTGAGGCCGGTCAATCCGCTGAAGTTGGCGAATCCGGCGTCGGTGACGTTGAAGTACGGGAGAAAATGCAGGGAGAACTGCAGGCGCTCCAGATGCGTCATGTCCGCGATCACCTTCAACTCGGCATTGCCGTCCAGCTTGCTGCCCGCACCCGGAGTGAAGGCCGACCCCGGCAGATACAGCTCGCGCACTTCGGCCAGGCCCGCCAGGTGTTTCAGTTCTCCCGGTTCCAGCACGGTCCCCGTCAAATCCACACCGATGATATGGAGCTCGCCCGGCGGCAGATCGGTGAGGCGTGCGATCGGCTGCCGTGAGCCATTCACCATCACGCGTCCGCCTTTACGAATTACCCATTCGCCGGCATCGCGACCGGCGGCAAAAGCCGCGGTCGAGAATAGCAGCGCCAGGAGGATTCGATATATAGCTGCCCCGGACACGTTTCCATAATATATCTCCCCTGACGCCGTGGCCGGCGTGCGCCGATGAACCCCCCTAATCACTTTCAACCGGGTTTCACCGTTAACCTTCGTATTCTTTACCGCTCTATGCGGGTATCCGTTATCCTTCTAGGATGGCGTTTGCCGTGCCTGGATTGGCGACGCCCGGAGCAAAAAGATGGGGGACGCTCGCGCTAATCGTGTGTCTCTCCAGCGTGGTCTGGTGGCAGTCTCGCGACCGAACGCACAGCCGGGTGTTCCGCATGGGTTATCAATATGCGCCGCCCGCGCAACTGGTGGACGAACACGGCGGCCCCACCGGCGTGGCAGTCGAGGCCATCAAGGAAGCAGCGAAACGGTCGGGCATCCGGCTGGAATGGATTCGCGTACAAGATGGTCCCGATGCTGCTTTCGCCGCGAAAAAGGTGGATCTGTGGCCGCTCGTCGGCAAACTTCCGACCCGGCAGAACACCATCCGCATCACTGACCCCTATCTCAAGTTGACCTATTGGGCCGTGGCTTTGGAAGACACTCCGATTCCGGAACATCTGGCCGGAATGCGTGTGGCCCGCGCCTCCGGCGTTGTGCCCGCCGTCCTGACCAGCCGTCTCATGCCGAAGGCGCAGTTTGTTCTCTTCACTACGCAGCGGCAAGCTCTGGAGGCGCTTTGCCGCAGCGAAGTCGACGCGGCAATCGTGGCGGAAGGAATGGGAGATGGCATCCTCATGGTCAAGCCCCCGGCCTGTGAGAATCAACGCGTGCAGTTGCACAAGATGCCCAATTCCGACGTTTGGTTCGGCGTAGGAGCGGAACCGTCCGACCGCGGCGCGATCCAGGCTGCCGGCATTTTGCGCGACCGCATCGGCGATATGACCCTCGACGGGCGGTTCGCTTCCTTGGCGCTGAACTGGGGATTAGCCACTTCCGGACAGGCTGCGACCGTTTACGAATACATCGAGTCGAGCCGAAAAGAGAAGGAGCTTCGCATGGCGCTGGCGGTGCTTCTGATGGTTCTGCTCGCGATGGCATGGCTGGCGACGCTTCTTCGCAAGGCACGGGTGGCGGCCGAGAGCGCCAATCACGCCAAATCGGTCTTCCTCGCGAACATGAGTCACGAGATCCGCACGCCCATGAACGGGGTGCTGGGAATGGCCGAACTGATGCTGCGTACGCCGCTTTCCAGCGAGCAGCACGACTATGCCGAGACCATCTGGCAGTCCGGCCATGCGCTGCTGGAACTGATGAACGACATCCTCGATCTCGCCAAGGTGGAGGCGGGCAAGATGCGGCTCCGGAGCGAGCCTTTCGATCCCGCGGAGGAAATGCGCGAGGTGGTCCGTCTGTTTCGGGCGCGGATCGTCGAGAAAGCGCTCGGCCTGACGGTGGAAGAACCAACGGGAACGCCAATTCATCTCCTGGGAGATGCCCTGAGGATCCGCCAGATCATGGCGAACATGCTGAGCAACGCGGTGAAGTTTACCGAGCGAGGTGGAGTCACCCTCCGGCTCTCGCTTACGCCCATCGATGGGGGGCGGGTTATGCTTCGCTACGAAGCGGCGGACACCGGAATCGGGATCTCAGACGCAGATCTGGCCGGGTTGTTTCAGCCCTTTACGCAGGTGAACGGAGAGGGCACCACACGCGAGGGATCGGGGCTCGGGCTGGTGATCTGCGACAAACTGGCTGCGCTGATGGGTGGCAGGATCGAGGTCCAATCGGAGCGCGGACACGGCTCTTCCTTTGTCCTCTCCGTCCCCCTCCCAACCGCTGCCGCCGCCCCCGCCTCGAAATTCTCTAAACCAGCAAGTATGGATTTCTCCGGAACTCTGGGAGGCACCCGTGTCCTGGTGGTGGAAGACAATCCGGTGAACCGCAAGCTGGTGGAGCGCATGCTCGAAAAGTTGGGATGTTCAGTAGTCGTGGCGGAAGAGGGTGCGCAGGCCATCGAGTGCGTGCGGCATCAGGAGTTTGACCTGGTGCTGATGGACTGGCAGATGCCCGGGATGGATGGCCTGGAGACTACGCGTCGCTTGAAGCAACTCTGGCCGGCGGACCGGCAGGTCCCGATCGTCGCCTTGACGGCCAGCGCGATGGAAGGAGACCGCGCCGCATGCCTGCGCGCCGGCATGTCGGATTATCTGACCAAGCCAATACGCCTCGCGGAATTGCGTAGCGTCGTCGATCGCTGGACGGCGCAAGTGGGCTGAAACGCCACATCGCTTGCTCACGCGCGCGGCTCGCAGCGCGAAACGATCAACGCTTGCTCACGCGCGCGGCTCGCAACGCGAAACGATCATCATCGATCGCTTACGAGCCGCGGCCGTGAGGGAGCGAACTTGCGTATTCGATGCCGTATTTCCGCAAAGATGCGCTAAACTCCCGCTCGCAAATCCCCGCTTTCCACTCTGTTTTAGCGTTACAGTATCATGGACTCCATGGCAGTAAACCTTTCCCGGAGAGCCTTGCTTGCCGGCGCGCCGCTGCTCTTCGCCTCCTCCCCCGCGCGCGCCGCCGGCGAAAAACCCAAGCTCAAGGTCGCGATCTTCTCCAAGCACCTGCAGTTCGTGGAAGGCGAAGAACTCGCCAAGGCCGCTTCCCAGATCGGCTTCGATGAGATCGATATCACCGTCCGCAAGGGTGGCCACATCGCTCCCGAGCGCGTCCGGCAGGACCTGCCTCCGCTGGTCGCCATCATTCGCAAGCATTCGCTCGGCGTTCCGATGATCACCACCGACATCGTCGACACCGAAACGCCCTATACGGACGAAATCCTCGCCACCATGGAGAGCCTTGGGATCCGCTACTACCGCTGGGGCGGCTACAAATGGGACGAGCATCAGCCCTACGCCGCGCAGATCGAACAGATGCGGCCGCGCATGGCAAAGCTGGCCGCACTGAACGCGCGCCGAAACGTCTGCGCCATGTATCACACTCATTCCGGCGCTGGCCTGGTGGGTGCCTCCATCTGGGATCTTTACGTTCTGCTCAAAGATCTTGACCCTCGATCCATTGGCGTCAATTACGACATAGGGCACGCGGTAATCGAGGGCGGCTTGGGAGGGTGGATCAACAGCTTCCACATCACCGGGCCTCATCTGCACGGCATCGCGGTCAAAGACTTCGTGTGGGCAAAGGACGCCAAGGGTAACTGGCGAGAGAAGTGGGTGCCCATCGGCGAGGGCATGGTGCCGTTTCCCAAATTCTTCGCGATGGTAGCCGAATCGGGATTCGGCGGCCCCTTGCAAGTGCACTTCGAATATCCGCTGAAGACTCCTGAGGAGCACTTCGCCGCGATGAAACGCGATCTAGGAACGTTGCGCGGCTATCTGGCGCAGGCCAACCTGTGAAGAGTCGAGGCGCAACTCGGAGGGAGTTTCTCGCCGTGCCCGCTTTTCTTGCCGTCTCGAGCACCGACGCACGAATCGAGGAACTGCGCACCAGCTTCGAAGACTTCCGCTATCGCGCGCCCTACAAGTTCGGCGGCAAAGAGGTGGACCGCGTCACGATGCTGAACGTCCACTGCCGATTGCTGGGTAAGTCCGGCAAAAGTGCGGAAGGCTTCGCGTCCATGTCCATGGGCAACGTGTGGTCCTTTCCCTCCGCCAAACTTACGTACGACGACACACTCGCCGCCATGAAGTCGCTGGCGGGCAAGATCGAACGCATCACGCGCAGTTTCTCGGAGTACGCACACCCTCTCGACATGAATCTCGCGCTGGAACCCGAGTATCTGAAGGCTGCGGCCGAAACGACACGCGAGTTGCAACTCTCCGAGCCGGTCCCCAAACTCTGCGTGCTGGTCACGGCCAGCCCGGTGGATGCCGCCCTGCACGATGCCTTCGGACGCCTGCATGGCCGCAACAGCTTTTCCGCGTGCGGCCGGGAATTCGTCCGCTACGACCTCGCTCACTACCTCAATAACGAATTTCGCGGCGAATTTCTCGACTCATACGTCGCTCCCCAAGCGGCGCCGCGCGTCCGCATGTACCACTCGGTGGGCGCCTCCGATTCCCTCACGCCGGGTGACGTCAAGAAAGCTGTTGGCGATGGCTTGCCCGAATCTCTCGAAGAGTGGATTCCCTTCAACGGCGTGACCGCGATCAAGATCAAGCTCAATGGCAACGATTTGGCATGGGACGTCGATCGGGTTGCCTCCATCGATCGCGTGACCACGGGCGCGCAAAGCAAGCGCGGCTTTCGCGACTGGATTTATTCGCTCGATTCAACGAACGCTGCCCGAATGTACAGTACCTGCTCGATTTCGAACACCAGCTCAAGGGAAAAGCGCCCTCGGCATTCGAGCGTGTGCAGTATATCGAGCAGCCTACCGCCCGCGACCTCGCCGCCAACCGGCAGAATACGATGTTCGAAGCCGCCAAACTACGCCCCGTGGTCATCGATGAATCGCTCACCGGGCTGGACGCCCTGCTGTTGGCGCGTGAGATGGGCTATACCGGAGCAGCGTTGAAGGCGTGCAAGGGCCAGTCGCAGACGCTGCTCCTCGCGGCCGCCACACAGAAGTACAAGATGTTTCGCTGCGTGCAGGATCTGACTTGTCCCGGCGCCGCGCTCGTGCACTCGGTCGGCATCGCGGCACATATCCCCGGAACGGCAGCCGTGGAGGCCAATGCTCGCGAATATGTTCCATCGGCCAATCGCGGCTGGGACAAGCGCTACCCCGGCATCTTCGATGTGAAAGACGGCTACATGCGTACCAGCGGGCTGGACGGCCCTGGACTCTGCACTTGAAATGGAGACCACCTCATGAATCGACGAACCTTCGCGATGGGAGCAATCACCGCATGGAGCGCCAGCCGCGTGCTGGGCGCGAACGATCGGATCCGCATGGGCTTGATCGGCAGCGGCGGCCGTGGGCGCGAGGACTGGGGCACCTTCCTCAAACAACCCGACATGGACCCCGTGGCCGTCTGCGACGTCTACGACCCCTTCCGCGAAAAGGGCATTTCGCTGACCGAGGGCCGCGCGCAGGGCTTCAAGGACTTTCGCCGGCTTCTGGAGCTGAAGGATATCGACGCCGTGATCGTCGCCACGCCCGACCATTGGCATGCACTCATCACCATCGCCGCCTGCGAAGCCGGTAAGGACGTGTACTGCGAGAAGCCTCTCTCCCTGGCTGTGGTCGAGGGACGCAAGATGGTCGAGGCGGCCCGCAAACATTCGCGCATCGTCCAGACTGGCAGCCAGCAGCGCTCCGGATCGCACTACGCGCAGGCGGTAAAGCTGATTCAGGATGGCGGCATCGGCGACGTCCACCGCATCCACGCGGGCATGCAGCGCAATATCTCTCCCGGGCTGAAGCCTACCGAAATGGCGACGGGCCTGTCGCCCGCGCTCGATTGGGACATGTGGCTCGGTCCCGCACCCATGCGCCCGTTCGATCCATTCCGCTGCATCTACAACTTTCGCTGGTTCTGGGACTACTCCGGCGGCCAGATGACCAACTGGGGTGCGCATCACCTCGACATCGCGCGCTGGATCGTGGGCGCGGAGGCTCCCACAGAGGTGTCGGGATTCGGCGGACGCTACTCGCTGACGGATGGCGGCGAGACGCCGGACATCCAGCAGGTGACCTATCAGTTTCCAAAAGTAGTCGTGACCTGGACCTCGAGCGAAGTGGCTGAAGGTAAGCCCTTCACGCTCGACATCTACGGCACCAAGGGCACGATGACTCTGTTGCGCAGCGGATTCCAGGTCGCGCCCGAAATGCTGGGTTCGGGCAAAGCGAAGACTCCGGCGATGGAAGCACTACAAGTGAAGGGCAACGACCTGAACGCGGCGCACGCGCGCAATTTTCTGGACTGCGTGAAGAGCCGGCAGCGCCCCAACGCGGATGTGGAAGAGGGGCATCGCTCGGCGGTGATGTGCCATCTCGGCAACATCTCGACACGGCTGGGACGTTCGGTACGTTGGGACGCGGTGAAAGAGCAGATCGTCGGCGATGCGGAAGCAAATCACATGCTGATGCGCCCCTATCGCGGTCCCTGGCGCCTGGCTTAGAAAGGCGCGCGTGCCTCACTCTGACCGGGTCGCGTGGCGCACGATTCAGTTTGCTCAAACCGGGGCAAACCGTCTGACTCCGACGGGTGGCGTCCTGCAAAATCAGTGAGTTACGGGGAATTTCCGTCGGACTCGAACGGTTCGATAGCAATTGCCGGACCGGTTTGCTGTAGCGGCGCAACCTCAAATTCTCAGACTTCGCCGTGAGTAAGGGGGCAACCGCTTCAGGAACTCTCGGACACGCGGTAAGCAACGGCAACGGCAACGGCAACGGCAACGGCAACGGCAACGGCAACGGCAACGGCAACGGCAACGGCAACCCTGAATCCGTGGTTCCAGAAGTCCGCCGATGTATCGCCAGACCGCTGGCTAACCCGAGCGGCTCGTAGCGAGCCGTGACCCTAAAGGAGTGTTCCTGCGTCAAGACGAGGGGTCCGTGATCCACCGGATGAGAATTCTACTCGCGCAGGTAGTGCGGATCCCGGCCATGGTTCTTTAGGATGGTTCGTCATGGATCCAGAGACTAAGAGCTATTTGGAGGGCTTGATTCGTTCCTTACAAATGGATGTGGCCCGCCGTTTCTTTCTGATCGAAGACCGGTTGGACAAGATGGAAGAGCGTCTGCGCCGAATCGAGGGCGCGGCCTGGAGTCAGGGACACGCGCCTTCTACGGCCGGGGTGGAAGCTCAGGTGCTAAAGAACGTGCAGGACGCAAGCAGCCGGATACTTCACAACTTCCCGTTTAAGAAACAGTAAACCAGCTTGCTTCAAGCGGTCTCGGCCAACCCGGCGAGGGCTCAGTCGTAATGCAATGCCGAGTTAGGATCGAGCGTCAAAGCGCGGCGCGCCGGGATATACGACGCAACCAGCGCGACCGAGGCGAGAATTACCGCGACGGCGGTGAACGTAATCGGATCGGTGGCACTGATTCCGAAAAGCAGGCTGGATAGAAGGCGCGTGATCGCAAAGGACGCGGCGACGCCGATGGCGATACCGCCTGCCGCCAGACGGGCGCCTTCGCCGACGATGAGCCGCAGGACGTCGCCGCGTTGTGCCCCAAGTGCCATACGAATGCCGATTTCCTGGGTGCGGCGCATTGCCGAAAACGCCACGACTCCGTAGATGCCGATGGCGGCGAGCGACAGGGCCGCGGCTGCAAAGAACGCCACCAACAGCAGCAGAAACCGGCGATCCGCGAGCCAGCCTCCCAGTTCCTCGCTGAAGGTGGAGAACTTAATGGGAACTTCGGGAGCAAGATCGTGGAATATGCCACGCGCAGCGGAAACGATCTCTCCGGTTGGCGCGGCGCTGCGTACCAGAATCGTGGGCGTCGAGTTCGGATTCATGCCGCGCTGGCGGTAGTCCACGTAGATGATGGAATTGGGCGGCGAATCGAGGCCGCGTGCCCGCACATCGCCGGCGATGCCCACGATCGTGAGGGGTGTCAAGATGCCGTCCATGTTGCCGAATTCGATCACCTGGCCGATCGGATCCTGATTGGGCCAGCGCTGGCGAGCCAGGGAATCGCTGATCACAGCGACGTGCGGCGCATTCCATTCGTCCTGCTGGCTGAAGAATCTTCCGCGAATCAGCGGAATTCCCATGGTTTGGAAGTAGGCTTCGCCGGCAATGCAGTAATTTGCGTGGCCGGTGCGGGAGGGATCGTGGGCGTGCCGCGCGAATTCGTTGAAGTCGGTGGGCGGCTTCTCCCCGTTGAGGAGGACGAAATCGCCATCTGCCAGATCATCGCCGGCCGCCACTGGCATGGCTCCGGTCAGGCCGACGGATTCGGCTCCGGGGATCGTTCGGAGGCGCGCCACCAGATCGTTCAACAGTTGGATTTGGCGCACAACGGCCGGATGATCGATTGCCTGCCGCCACTGCCGAACGGGAGGGGCGAACTCGATGGTGATCAAGTTTTGCGGACGAAATCCGGGATCGGTGGCAACCAGGCGAAGGAAACTGCGCGCCAGCAGACCCGCACCGATCAGAATCACGAGCGTGGTGGCGATCTCGCCGATCACCAGGAAGCCGCGGAGCCGGTGGCTCGCACCACTGCCGGTGTGACTGCGAGATCCGGCGGTGAGTGCGTCGCGGAGGTCGCCGTAGGCGGCACGCCACGCCGCAAACAGTCCAAGCGAAACAGCCACTACGACAGTAGCGGCCAACGCGAACAGCATCACAGCCTGGTTGATTGCCACACCCTGCTGGCGCGGCAGGTTCGAGGGAAGGATGGCGGGAAGTACGCGGACCGCCCAGGTGGCGAATAAGATGCCGAGCACGCCTCCCACTGTCGAGAGCGAAAACGATTCGGCCAGAAATTGTTGCACCAGGCGCCGGCGCCCCGCCCCCAGTGCCGCACGCACTGCAAGCTCTTTGCGTCGCGCCGCCGTGCGAGCCAGAAGCAGTCCGGCGACATTGGTACACGCCACCAGAAGCAGGAGTCCGACGGCTCCCAGAAGGGTCAGCAGCGCCGTGCGGACATCGCCCACGATCGAATCGGCCAGAGTTGCTACGGCCGCGTCGCTGAGGTCCACATCTTTTCCATATTGTTGGCGTATGCGGCGGGCGATCGCCGTCAGATTCGCGCGGGCCTGGGCGACGGTGACACCCTCGCGGAGACGGCCGAGACCTCGCCAGTTATGTCCTGTGCGGTCGGAAACGTGAGGCAGGAGTTCGCGGGGAATCCATGCGGAGACTCCCGCCGGAAAAGCGAATCCGTCCGGCATGACTCCCACAATGCGGTAGGCCGCGCCATCCATGGTGAGTTGGGATTGGGATAGATCCGTCGTGCTGGAAAGATATCGCTGCCAGTAGCTGTAGCTGACGATTGCCGCCGGGGCCCCATGGACGCGCAACTCGTCCGGCGCAAAGCTACGGCCTCGAAACGGCTCCACGCCGAGAACTTTAAAGAAGCTGGCGGAGACCTCGGCGAGGGTGATGCGCACAGGCTCGCTGCCACCCGAAACCGACGACAGCCGATAACCATACACGGCCATGTCCGACAAGGTGCTGTTCTGGGTTTGAAAGTCGTCGAAATTGCCGCCCGCCAGATTCATGCGGTGCCCGTTTGGCGCCTGCTCCCACACCGCGACGATCTTCTGTGGATCGGGGTAGGGAAGCGCACGCAGCAGCACGGCGTCGACTACCGAGAAGATCGCGGTAGTCGTCCCAATGCCAAGGGCCAGCGTCAATACGGCGATCGCGGCGAATCCGGGAGATTTGGCGAATATCCGAAAGCTATAGCGGAAATCCCGAAGCAATGTTTCCATGCGGCCTCCATTCGTGTGATGACGTGCGTTCTCGGAAAATCACTCCCTTACGGTCGTGGCTCGTGAAATCCTCGTAGCTCGTAGGATCCTCGTTGCTCTTGAGAGCGCGCCTACCTCCGAATCCGTGGTGCGACGCGCTACGAGCCGCGCGCGTAAGCAAGCGATGTCCCCGTTGTTCCGAATCTCGCGCTCCAGGCACTTGATCTTATTCGACGCGCCACGCCAGAATCAGTGAGCGCTCTCCAGTTCGGGACGGATGGCCACCTGGGCGTCGCTTAACACGTCGTGGTAGACCACCTTGAGCCCTTCTTTCGCGAGGAAGTCCCGATCGTCGGCGGGAAAGAGCACGTACAGCGATCGTCCCGGCGGGATGGGGCGTTCCAATTCGATAGGTTCGAGACTCTCCTGCCCCGAAATGGTGCGGTAGTAGTTCAGTACGGCAACGTAGCGCCAGTTGGTTCCGATGGTGCGGACGCCGTACGCGTGATTGTAACGGGCCACCACCTGGTACACACGGTCGGAGTTCGCGTTCCAATACCATTCCGTAAACCATGTGAGCCGCAGGCACAGGAGGAAGTAACAGCCCGTCGCCAGCAGTAGCGCCGTGATGGTACGCTGCGATGCCCGGCTCATTTTCGAAGCGCAGGGAAGTGCTGCCAGCGCGCCCACCGCCAGAATACAAAGCGGCGGAACGAACAAGCCCGTGCGGCCGCGCGGCCAAAGCATGTGGACCGTCCAGACCAGCAGGCCGTGCAAGGCGAGCGTCAGGACGGCTCCGGCGGCGGCTAACAGCCCGAGACGTACGAGCCACCCTGTATCCCCATCCACGGGTCGCTGGCGCTCCGCAATCCACATAGCCAGGCGCCACAAACACGCCAGGGCCAGAAGCGGCAGCAGAAGATGGCGGTGCCGGATCACGAAATCGTAGATCGGCCGGTCCATCAAATAGGGACTCAGTTTGTAGAAGCACTGCTCGCTGATGCTTTGCATCGACCATTTAAAGGTAGTTGCGCCCCAGCGTAAGTCGTTGCGGACCCAGTGCGCCAGGATCGACGCAGTCAGGTAGAGCGACACCGTGGCGCCGGGAAGAATTGACGCAGCGCCGATGCGCGCGTAATCGCGAACCGTCCCTTTCGCCGGTACCAGCCACCATGCGATACCCGCGAGCGTGACGGCGTCCACGAGGGCAAAGGAGAAGTTCGCGCAAAAGGACAGTCCCATCAGCAGCGAGACCGCCACGCAGGTCTGTCGCGGATCGCTTCCACGCGCCTTCGCGCGTGCGGCCACGGCGATCGATAACATCAGGAGACCCAGAGCGAGACTATAGCCCCGCGCCGCCGAGAGGTAATCCATCACCATGGGATTGAATACCATGCACACGAACACGGCCCAGCCGAGGATTCGCGAACGCGTCATGAGCCGCACCAGGATGTAAACGGCGCCCACATAGAGCACAGCGCCCAGCAGGGCGGGCAGCCGCAAGGTGAGGTTCGAAACCCCGAAGATCGTGGAAGTGAGCCGCATCAGCATCGAATTCAAGACGTGATTATTCGAAGAAGGCAGCCAATGCGAAGGAGTCGGCGTACCGACGTAGGCCAAATAGGTATCGGCCTCATCGATGGTGATGGATTGAATCGCGGCCCGTGCCACCGTCCAGAGCAGCGCGAACAGTGCGGTGCCGACGAGGAGCGGTTCCTGCTTGTGTTGCGCCTGGTCCAATGACTACGAGAATAGCAGGACGTGCCGGATATGCCGTGCGGTACAATTCGGGATCGAGGCGCGATGGAAGACCTGAAGAAGTTGATCCGCGAAGTGCCGGATTTCCCCAAGAAGGGCATTCTCTTTTACGACATAACGACCTTGCTGAAGGACAAGTGCGGCTTCCGCGGCGTCATCGACGGGCTGAAGAGCCACTATCGCGACGCGCAGGTGGATGTCGTGCTCGGCATTGAGGCTCGCGGATTCATCTTTGCTCCCGCGCTGGCGTATGCACTGGGCGCGGGGTTCGTTCCGGTACGCAAGCCCAAAAAGCTGCCTTCCACGTGCGTGAGCGTCACCTACGACCTGGAGTACGGCACCGACTGTCTCGAAATGCATAAGGACGCGGTGGGCGAGGGCAGTCGCGTTCTGATCGTCGACGACCTGCTGGCGACGGGCGGGACGGCTGCTGCGGCGGCCCGAATGGTCCAGGAAGTGGGCGCCACGGTCGCGGGCCTCGGCTTTGTGGTCGAGTTGACCTTCCTCAAGGGACGCCAGAGGCTCGGCGGCCAAGAAGTCTTCTCGCTGCTTCAGTACGACAAATGAGGGGTGTCACCGGGGTGCGATCGGCCAAAGCGCGGCGCGCGCGGGTGCGTGCCTTGGCAAAGATCAACCTCGATCTGCGGGTGCTGGGCAAGCGCCCCGATGGTTTTCACGAACTGCGCACGATCTTCCAGACCATTTCGTTGGGCGACACGGTGGAGATCGCCTTCACCCCGGGGCGTGAGACTGCGGTCGACCTGGAAGACGCTGCCGCCATCCCCGACAATCTGGTGGTGCGTGCCGCACGAATGGCGATGGAAACGATGGATGTCACTGGCCGCGTCGAGATGCGTCTGACGAAACGAATCCCGATGGGCGCCGGGCTGGGCGGCGGATCCTCCGACGCAGCGGCGGTGCTGCTGGCGCTGCCGGTGCTTGCCGGAAAAGTGCTCGACACTGCGCGCATGATCGAACTCGGCGGGCAACTGGGCAGCGATGTACCGTTTTTCGTCCTAGGCGGGCGCGCGGTCGGCATCGGCAGGGGCAGCGAGTTGTTTCCGCTTCCGGATTCCAGGGCATCTCTGGGTGCGCTGGTGGCTCCGGGGATTCATGTATCGACGCCCGAAGCCTACCGGATGTTGAGCCCTCGTTTGACAAGCGAGTCTCTACAAAATAAAATGGTTAATTTCCAGTTACAGGCTTGGGAGCCAGCTTCGGGGGTAGCTGCCGCCAACGATTTTGAGGCGGTAGTGTTCGAACAGCATCCACATCTTGCAAACCTGAAAAAACGGCTGATTCGGGCGGGGGCGTCTACAGCTATGATGACGGGGAGTGGATCGGCGGTGTTCGGACTTTTCCAGAACCGCACCGAAGTCACTCGCGCGATTACCTCTCTGGGAGAGGAAACAACGTTTCGTATCTCGCTGGTCAGCCGTGCGCGCTATCACGCCATGTGGTGGCGAGCGTTGGGACCACACATCAGGGGGAGGGAATGGCCGCCCCGCAGCCGCTACTTGCGATGAACCACCACGACCGTCTCCAGATCTTCACCGGGAACGCCAACCCCGAGCTTGCCCTCGAGATCACCCAGGCATTGGACATGCAACTCGGGCAGGCCATGATCCGGCAGTTTGCCGATGGCGAGATTTACCTCCAGATCCAGGAGAACGTGCGCGGCGCCGACGTTTTCATCGTCCAGCCGACCTGTACTCCGGTGGATCGCCACCTGATGGAACTGCTGCTGATCATGGACGCCCTGAAGCGCGCGTCAGCGGAACGCATCACGGCAGTGTTACCCTATTATGGATACGCCCGGCAGGACCGGAAAGACAAGCCTCGGGTTCCGATTTCGGCCAGGCTGGTGGCCGCCCTGCTGGAAACCGCTGGAGCCGACCGGGTTCTCACACTGGACCTGCACGCGGCGCAGATTCAGGGCTTCTTCGATATCCCGGTGGATCATCTGTTTGCAACGCCGGTGGCGATCGATTATTTCAAGGCGAAGAATGTGCCCGACCTGACGGTGGTTTCTCCCGATGCCGGGGGTGTGGAGCGGGCCAGGGCATTTGCCAAAAGGCTGAACTCGCCTTTGGCGATTATCGATAAGCGGCGGGAGGAAGCGAACGTCGCTGAAGTGATGAATGTAGTGGGTGAAGTGAAAGGGCGCAACTGCCTGCTGGTAGACGATTTGATCGATACCGGCGGGACCTTGGTGAAAGGCGCCGAAGCGCTCATGGAAAAGGGCGCGACCAGTGTTTCGGCCTGGGCCACCCATGCGGTGCTTTCGGGGCCGGCGGTGCAGCGCATCGATGCATCGTGCCTCAAAGAAGTAGTGTTTACGAATTCGATTCCGCTTTCGCCTGAGGCGAAGAAATCGAGCCGGATCAAATCGTTGTCGGTCGCCAGGTTGTTGGCAGAGGCCATTCGATCGATTCACGAAGAGACTTCGGTCAGCGTCTTGTTTATTTGAGTTTGCGGGCCCTCGAACCCACGTCAGCCCCGGCAATGGGGTGAACCGGACTTCGAACCCGAGAGGAGAAATGTAGTGCGAAAAGATATCAACGTAGCCGCCGAGGTGCGTTCCTCGCGCGGCAAGAACGAAGCGCGCCGTACCCGCCGTGCCGGAAACATTCCGGCCGTCCTGTATGGCGCATTCAAAGACCCCATCAGCATCGCGGTCAACCCCCGCGAGATCACCAAGATCACTCGCAGCAGCACGGGGTACAACACCATCTTCAACCTGGCGATTCAGGGCGGAGAGACCACCCCGGTGATGGTGGTGGATCAGCAGGTGGACCCGATCAAGGGCAACCTGCTGCATGCCGATTTCAAACGCATCGATCTCACCAAGCGTATTCGCGTTACCGTTCCGGTACATACCAGCGGTGAAGCGAAGGGCGTTAAAGTGCAGGGCGGCTTGCTCGAAGTCATCACCCGCGCCATCGAAATCGAATGCCTGCCGGACGAGATTCCAGACAGCTTCACCGTCGATGTGACCGAGTTGATGATCGGGCAGAGCAAGCGCGCGAGCGATGTGGCGCTCGCCGGCTCCATGAAGCTGGTCAGCGCTCCCGATAGCGTCATCGCGCACGCCGTCGCGCTGCGCGCCGAGGAAGTTGCCGCCACGCCGGAAGCCGCGGCACCCGTCGCCGGCGCTGCCGCCGAACCCGAAGTCATCAAGAAGGGCAAGAAGGAAGAAGAAGCTCCCGCCGAGGAAAAGGGCAAGAAGAAGTAGGGCGTCATGTTCCTGGTGGCGGGTCTGGGGAACCCAGGAGAAGAGTATGCGCTCACGCCGCATAATCTGGGTTTCCTCACTATCGACCGTCTTGCGGAGTTGCACGGCATCCGCGTCAATCGCAGAGACTCCAAGGCAATCGCGGGAGTGGGCGAGATTGACGGGCATGAGGTGATGCTGGCCAAACCGCAGACGTTCATGAACCTCAGCGGTACTTCGGTGGCGCCGCTGATGGCCAAGCACTCGGTGGAGCCCAGCCGTGTGGTGCTGGTTTACGATGAGCTGGATCTTCCCTGGATGGCGTTGCGCATCAAGCCGAAGGGCTCGGCGGCAGGCCATAAAGGGATGCAGTCGGTCATCGGGAGCCTGCATACCAGCGATTTGGTGCGGGTGAGATTAGGGATTCATCCGGGTCATCCTTTGAAAGATGGCGCGGAATTTGTGCTGGCGCCGTTCAAGCGCTCGCAGATGAAGGAATTGGAGGAACTCGTCGACTACGGAGCCGGCGCGGTTCGCTCCATAATTGCCGAAGGCGTCGAAAAGGCCATGACGAAATTCAATCGTCGCGCCCCAGGCTTACCAACAGAGGAAAAATGAGGATTTACGAAGAGCTGTTCATTATCAAACCGGATGCGCCGGACGAGGAGGCCGATCAGTTCGTAGAGACGTTGCGAACGCAGTTGACCGCTTTAGGCGCGACGGTGGACAAGATTGACAAGTGGGGCAAACGCCGCCTGGCGTACCGCATCGAGAAGTATCGCGAAGGCGCCTACGTACTGATTCAATTCACCGCCAGCCCGGAGAGCGTAAAGGAGCTGGAGCGCCGGCTGCGCGTGTCGGACCTCGTGTTGAAGTTCCTCACCGTGCGGATTGACGAGACGTTGAAGCGCCTCGATAAGCGCAAGAAGCAGCGCGACAAGCGCGCCGCCAAGCGTGCAGCCAATGCGCCTGCCGCGGGAGCGGGACCAGCGCCGTTGCAGCCTTTGACATTTGGACAGCACCCGGAAACGCCGGCGCCTGGAATGCCGGGAGTGCCGGTGCATCAGAAGGAGAGTTAAGCCATGCCGGAATCCAAAGGAAGACCAGGCAGCGCCGGACAGCGGCCCACCGGAGGCGACAAAGCAGTCGCCACCCAGAAGAAGCAATATTTCCGGCGCAAGAAAGTGTGCCGTTTCTGCGTGGAGAAGATCGACGACATCAACTACAAGGATGTCAAGATGCTGCACGCATTTGTGGCGGAACGAGGCAAGATCATTCCTCGCCGCATCTCGGGTGTGTGCGCGCCTCACCAGCGGCGGCTCACGGACGCGATCAAAAAGGCGCGGAACATCGCCCTGTTGCCCTTCGCGGCATCATTCTAGGGGGCAGGAGGAAACTCTCATGGAAGTCATTCTCAGAGAAGATATCGAAAAGTTGGGCAGCCGGGGGCAGGTAGTCAAGGTCGCGCCCGGATACGCCCGCAATTTCCTGCTTCCCAAGAAGCTCGCCGTACAGGCCACCGACGCCAACAAGAAGATTGTGGAGCAGGAGCGCCAGGCACACCTACGCAAAGAGGCCAAGCACAAGAGCGAGGCCGAGGACCTGTCGAAGCTGCTGACCGGAGTGAGCGTGACCATCTCGCAGAAGGCCGGCGAGAACGACCAGCTATTCGGCTCGGTGACGTCGAAGGACGTGGCCGACGCTTTGGCGGCGAAGAACTTCAATATCGACCGGCGCAAGATCCAGTTGGACGATCCCATCAAGCAACTGGGCGAGTACAAGGTGCCCGTGCGTCTGCACAAGGATGTCACGGCAGAAGTCACTGTCTCGGTAGTAAAAGAAGGGTAACTCAGCTCCCGTCTGTTCCATGGGCCGCAGCACATGCGGCCCGGACCAGGCTGGGCACCCGCTCACGCGCTGCCCGCATTTCCCTCAGGCAAATCAGTTTTTTGCACCTCATAGGTTCGTTGGTTGCGGCCGTTCCGCTGTTTCCGGCTGTGATTGTGTAGCTGCCGGTCCCCCTTGTGTGAAGTTGCCGGAGTCGGTTTGGCTGATCGTCAAGTCGGGAGCGGTGCTGCCGGCCAAACCGAACACCTGGACTTCCGCCAACTCAAGTAATTCGTGCCGCTCAGTTGCACCCTGACATAACGGCCCGCGGTAGCCGCTGATCTGGCCTTCATTTGTGCTAAAGTTTGTCCCATCGCACTTCGCGTATGTCCATGGTGGCTGCGCCTGGTCACCCTTCCATCCCTACTAGAGTGTAATGGATCGTGGCGTTCTGGGTGGTGGTGGAGAGCGTGATTGTCTGCAATCCGATATAGCTTCCCGGCGCCAGGCTGAATGTCGGCGCCGCAACCGTCGGCATCGTGCTGAACGAAGCCGTCACGCTGGCGGGCGCGCTCATCGTGAGGTTCTGAGGCGTAGTGGCCCCCGTCAGCGCCCCGCTGAATCCTGTGAATTGATATCCCATATTGGCCGTCGCGCTCACAGGCACGACCGTCCCGGAGTTCACCCATCCGCTCACCGGACTGATTGTGCCGCCGGAATGTCGCAGCAGTGGTCAGGTAATACTGCGTGGTGAAATTAGCGGTGTAGGTGGTGTAGGTAGTGGCAGACGTCGGCGCGACGGACCGCGTCGGCGTGTTTACACCGTCCGCCCAGTTGGCGAATGCGTATTGGGTGCCTGTGCTTCCCTGCTGCGGCGTCACAGCGGCGCCGTCGAAGCAAGAATCTCTGACGTCACGCGAAAATGTGCCTCATGGCGTTTTTCGCCCCCCGGGCTTTGCCTCCGCAGTCATGGCGGGAGCGCTCGCGGATGCCAACACGCGACACTTGGCGAAGCAGGCAGGAATCGTTCCGTTCATTTTGGGAATAGTTCCGCCAAAGCGAGGGCTTCGGTACGCTCCGCGACACGCATACGGCTGTTCGCGGCGAACTGAAGCGCTTTAGCTCTGATTTGTTGAGCGGCTCCGCTGGGCAGCGACACCTCGCTTAGGAGAGCGATTCCATGATCGAATTTGCGGATGGCGGGTAGGTAGGTACCAAGGACCGCACGCTGAAACAGAGCGGAAACGTACTTCTCCATCAGAGAGGGCGACATGGAAAGGACGTCGCCGGTAAGAATTCCAAGTTCGGCTGTCACCGTCCCGAACGGAGTTTAAGCCCTGCGGTCATGATCGATGCGGCCCAGTAAAACTCCCCAGAGTGGCTGGAATCTCGGTCCAAATGGAGCTGGGGCTGCCGTGGGTCCGTCGGTACCATCAAGGTGTTCAGATTCTCCTTACGGGAAGCTGCCCAGGCGATTCGGCCGTGGCTGGGCTGTGATCCATCCATCACGGCCAAACCCGGCCTAGTGAGTACGAGCGCCTCAAGGCGGGTATGATCGTACGCCGATGCCCGTGTGGCACAGACCCTTTGGCACCTCGCGATGCTGGCGAGCCGTTGAGGTCATTTCGGAGCGAACTGCTCGGCCAAAGCCCGCGCCTCAGTGCGCTGCACGACACGCACGTGGGTGTTCGCGGCGAGTTGAAGTGCTTTAGCTCTTACTCGTTTGATTGCATCCTCTGGTAATCCTGCCTCTGCAAGCACCGCGAGGTTCTCATCATATCGTCTAATCTGGGGCAGACAATTATGGAGAATCTGGTACTGGACCAAACTCGGGCGCCCGTCGGGACCATCTGGCCCGAGAGTAAAGTATCGGAGTATCAAATTGGCAAATACCCTTCTCAGATTACGCGCGGACCTGTACAGGCCGTACCGCGCGCTCAGATCGACGAGTAATGTCGGCTTCGCCGACTCAGCCAGCGCCATCCCACCGGCACCCTCGAGTGTTTGCGCCAACAGAGCTGTGTCCGAATCCGAGCCCGCCGCCAATAGTTCGCTGATATAACGCGCTAAGAACACACTGTGCTGGCTTGTGCCCGACAGGACCTCCGCGAGGCCGCGTGACTGGTCATTTAAGGGCCTTTGGTACGAACGAAGAATCAGCTCGACATCACCAATGGCATCAATCTCATCAGTGAGTTCCTCAGCGCTTTCCGGCAGCTCTATAATTTCTCGCAAGTTCTTCCGGGCGGATAACAGCAGATATTTGCGGCCCGCCTGGATATGACGGCCCGTCCACGCGCTTGTGTCCGGGGACTGAGCAGGACTGGGAGCCGTTCGAATCGTTGCGTCGACCGTGCCTGGTCGCAAGCCAAGGTGATGCCCGTCCTTCAGGACTTCCGTAACACGTATACGAGCGTCGATAATCTCTGATGACTTGGCTGTATCAGCCTCCTCAATCTCAATAACCACGATGTTGGGAGAAACGACGATCGGAGTAACGATCGCCGCTCCCTGCGCTCGCACCGACGAGAGCCCGGCGGTTAGCGTCAGCAATGAAAGCGACGTGATGGCGACAAAATGAATCCGGTTCATAATCTCTCCTATTTAGGAGCATCAACTGCTGTTATGTTCAAGATCGACGGCGGAATCAATATCGGGGACATCACAGAAGCGGCCGCAACAGGGAAGTAAACTGTTGCCCTGTTCGGGTCGGGTAGCAAGCGACATGAGGTGTTTGGGACAGGGCATGTGGAAATCGGCACTCACGGCTGGGCGCGGCGCATTAATATCCCCATGGTATCGAGCGGACCCCAGTAAAGCGAGGGATGCTGGCGATGTATCTTATTGAAAAAGAGCGAGTAAGGACTCCACTGTCGGCCGTCACTGCGAAAGTCGAAGAGCGCGAATGCCCTTTAGAGCCGGCGTTGGGCCCAGCGGTTCCGCAGTGGGAACTGGCGAAGTGCGGCGCGTCGGGTCTTACGGGCGCGGGCATTTATTTAATTTATCCTACGAACACACCAGCCATTCCTTATCCTTGGTCATTTCGGAGCCAGTTCGCTCAACAGAGCTCGGGCTTCCGCCCGCTGTGCTGGTTTCAAGTGAGCGTTTGACGAAAGTTGTATCGCCTGAGCCTTCAGTTTCTGAATCACCGCATCGGGCAACGTTACTCGTCTAAGGGCTGAGAGATCGTGGTCAGTTTTGCGGATGGTGGGCAGGCAGTCGAGTATCCTTCGCTGAAGGAGAGTTGGGCGCTCCTGCGGCTGCGTGGGTTGGAGAGCAAGGTATTGGAGCGTAAGGCTGGCAAGGGCACTCCTGAGGTTCACACCGTGTCCGTATAGTCCTCCATATTCGATGGCGAGAAATCGAAGCAGAGATTCCTTCGCCTCGTCCGAAAACGCCAGAGCTCCATCACTCTCGAGCACACGGGACAACTGTGCAGTCTCCGGATCGGTCCCGGTGGCGAGGAGCTCGGTTACATATTTTGCGAATAGCCAGCCATGCCTTCGGGGCTCCCCTAAAGCCAATGCTGCCTCTTGGGCTTGCTCGATGAGCGGTTTGCGGGAAGCATCGAGCATCAATTCAACATCTCGGACACCATTGACCTCGTCCGTTACCTCTTCGGACGAGACCGGCGACAAAATCATTTCTCGAAGGCTCGTTTTGTGGTCCGAGAACATGACAAACCTCTGGCCGGTCTTGATCTTCCGAAATGTCCACCAAGTAGCACCATAGGTTGCGCTTACCGGTGTTAGCGGTTCGGTGACGACGTTCACCTCGACTACGCCAGGCTCCAATCCGAGCTGCTGCTGGTCTTTGAGAATTCTGGTCACCCGAACGCGGACGTCCACGCCATGGGATGGCTCGGATGAGGTCTTTACATCTTCAATCTCAGCTACAAAAACACTTGGGGAGCGGGTTACAGGTGTCACGATATATCTCTGCCCTTGCATCTGCGGCTGGCCGCACAGAGGCAACAAGGCGTATAGCAGGATGAAGAAAGTTGCTTTGGTCATTGTAGTCTCCTATTTGACTTGAACTGCACGCGCGGGCCCAACAGAGGGTGGGACCAAGATCGGCAGACTGCTCACGGCTGGCACGATGCTGGTGACGGGCTGCGCTGAGGGGTACACCTTCGCAGAATTCGGGTCCAATGTGACAGTCACTTCACCAACGTCCTCAATATTGGGAAGATTGTTGGAATCGAGAGTCGCGGGACAGGGCGCAGCGGGGCAGGTGATGGTGAATCCGGCCGTCAGGGCCCACGGCTGCTGCATCGCGACGGAATAGGTACGAGATCCGAAGCCACTCATCGAGGTTCTGCTCCCATCGGCGCTCGCCCACACGATCAGGTAAGCCTGAAACGACAGATTAAGTGAGATCTGTGCGACGGAGGCCCCTGTTACGCGATGAACCCACGGATAGTTTTTAGCAGGGCTATCGACTGCTGTGACCAGAAACCGCTCCCCATACGTGAGGTAGGTATTTGGGGCCCTGCAAAGGCGACAGAGTGGATAGCCCCTGCTCTCCACATAACTTACAGGTATATGAAATCTCATCGAGATCTTGAGTCCGGGTTAAGGCATTGACTTGAACTCGCGCGGGTGCTTTCACGGCGGCGAAGCAGGTCCTGCTCCACGGTCCCGGCAAGAACCGGGGCATTCTAATCGCCGGATCTGACGCCGTCCTAGATCCAGAGGCGATTCGAAGTCACCTTCTATCGGGCCAACCGCGCCTTTCCAATACGTTCGCGAATCTTATCGAGAGCCTGGCGCCGGAGCCACTCCGAGTTTTGAGGTACAATGGCACGGTCTAACTGGGAGTAGACGCTTTCCGTGGCACCTCGATCTACAAGGTAGCGAAGTGGGGCATCGACATAAATGCATTTTGCAACACATTTAAGGGCTAAGCTACTGTAATCGCCAGTTGCTGCCATACGCAATGCATCAAACACTACCTTAGCGGCAAACTCACCACTGTCCTCGCGGCTTCCTATCTGAAGCGTAACCTCCTCAATGACGTCGTGATACTTGTCGACCTGTTGAGTTTTTATCAACGCGTCCATGACCGCACTTGCGCGCTGGCTCCACGCCACGTCCCCTGGAACATTTGCCGGTAGCATCAAGGATCGTAAATCGGAGTCACTGAATCCACTTTGGGCAGCTTGCAGTATCAGTATTTTATCTCTCACGTTGTTGGTGGCATACGCACTACTTTTAGCCCAGATCTTGCCCACCTCCGCGAACACGGCCTCTTTGGGCCAAGTGGCGATCACCTGCCTGAGTGGGGGAAAACGCTCCGGCACATAGACACCACCTTCCGGGTAGTTAAGCAGAAACAGACCTTTCCCAAGCTTTAGGAGCACATATGAGCCTGCACTACTCCGGACCGCAAAAAGGCGATATTCCAATCCACGCTCCAAATGAGGCAAACTGGCTGCCGCAGCAAAGAATGTCCCGCTATTTCCCAAGCCGTAGCTTCCCACGAGGACGAGCGGCTCAGGCAGAGGAAGCGGCCACTTCAGGAGCTTCTTCAGGATAACTTGCGTCGAAGAATACGACTCCAACTCGACAGGATCACATTTAAGCATGAACCAACTGTAGTCGGGCGTGTCCCACATCGAAATACCGAGCACCCCAGCACTCGCAGCAGCCCCGGGCTCCCATTGGGCGACGAGTACGTCGCCGTCATTGGTGTGAGTGGTTGCCATCCCTAGCAATGGGCCGACAGGCGCCGAAACCGCCTGCGCGAAGCTGCGCTCGGCTGCGCGGAGAAGTTCGGATTCCCATGAATCGCGCGTCTGCCGCATCGCCAACGCACGTGTCTCCTCTATAATGGCGGTTGCCTCTCTGATCTCTGGAAGCGAGGGGACAGTGGTAACCTTCAACCGAACATCAGCCATTGCAAAGGGGCACCACACGAGTGCCGCCAGCAATAGAGTATGTCTTTTCATCGTATCGAGACGCATTTGTGAGCCTCCTGCAATTTCAGAGTATCAGTTAAGGGTCTGAGCGCGGGTAAGATCGGCTGGCTGGCAGTTGGGTGCGGAAGATCGAGCGGACCCATCTCAGGAGCATGCTCAAGTGGATCATGCCAGTACAATTGCGCCCCTAAGCCGCCTATCAATCCTATTAAAGTTTTGTTGACGCCCCCTGGGTAGTGTGTGCGGGGAGAGGCGGGTGACGCGGGTCGGGTTAAATCTGGTGGGACGCAATTTGACGGAACGAGCCCAATTTTGGAGTCCTGCTTTTGAAGGGAAGGGGCTGAAATCAAGTGAGTTGTTCGCGCGAGCGGGTTGTGCAAACCGAAAATTTTGGCTGTCGCCCCGACGGTGCTCCCGGGAGTGGGACTGGTCATGGTTGCCAGCGTACCGCAACTCCGGAGGTCGAGACAGAGTCATAGGCGGTGGCGCCGGCGGCCCCGCCTCCTGAAATCGTGGCGGTGTTGGTCAGGCTGCCGGACGCCCCGCTGCTCATGTTCAGATTCACGGTAATGTTGTCGTAACTATGCCCGACAGCCA
This sequence comes from Bryobacteraceae bacterium, assembly GCA_035295745.1. GTDB lineage: Bacteria > Acidobacteriota > Terriglobia > Bryobacterales > Bryobacteraceae > JAIQFL01. Next base: position 55,121 of record DATGIL010000023.1, read on the forward strand.
GCGAATCGCGATAATCCAGCAGTGCAATCCTGTCACGACGACGGTAGGGCTATGCGATAGAGAGGTGTCCCAGCGAGAAGATAAGCCCTTCATTTCGCACTTGGGACGCCAGTTCGGCTCAGAACGCGTTTCAACTCAATTTCATGCCACCGGCGAAAATTATCATGGTGAAACTTCCGGATACCCGAGTCAGGTATGAATCGCGCCATTAAACGGTCAGCTTCGGCACTCTCAAACCAAGGCAATTCCGTCGAGATCGTAGACTGTTCGTCACTGGGGAAACGCTCAAGGGATTGTTCAAGTAGAGGCAATGAATTGGAATCATGGAGACGGCCGAGGCCTTGGACACAATACGCCACTACGAGGGCATTTGGTGACGCGATCCCCCGTCGGAAGATATCCCGCGATCTGCCATCGTTCGCCTGCGCAAGAACCAGCACATCCGCAGGGTGATCCTCGAATTCGATCGCGGCAATCTTTCGAGGGTCCTTGCCATTTTTAGCACACCAGTCCTCAAACAACGGGCTAAACTCGCCACGGATGGCATGCCCGCCGGAGTCATATTTCAGAAGTGCTGGAACGCGATCTTCAATAGCCTCTGTTGCATAACCAGCTAAAAATTCAAAATAGGAACTGTCTTGTTTCCCTAGCCGCAACAACGTCGCGGCAATCCACTGTCTCTCATTCTTGTTAGTTCTGCTCCCAAACGCGTTCTTGAGCGCGGTGGTTGTCCTCGGATCTGGCGGCTGGCTCTCAATATCCCAGAGATCCGCTTGAACCAATTTAGCATTGTTGAGCCGCGTGAGCAGTTCATCGACTCGCACCGAACCCGAAGGACGATCCTGCGCAACTGCGACGCTTACAATCAATAGAAAGCATCCAATCGAAGCTTGAAACACATGTCGATTCATTGGGGTATCCTGTATTGAGATGTTGCGTTCAGATCAATGAAAGTCATTAAATTCCCTTGGAAAATTAAGGCATCGAGTTCGCCATTTTTGTATGTTTGAAATGCCGGAAAGATCTGGAGATTAGAGTTGACACTCCCTGATAGCCAAGGACGCGTCGTTCCGTCTGCCGCAAATTGAATGACGCTCCAGATCCATGGTGTTGTTTGCGTAAAATCTCCGCCCGTAGGACCGTTGAGGTACTGGTTGACCGCTTGGCCTTGCGGACCAAGCCGGTTCTCCTTGAGCTGGTACACGATGGAGGCATCGGTGGTCGCATAAAGTGCATCGTTAGTGTTGTCCTCAACGGCTTTGGAAAACAGCTGTAACCCCGAGCAGGGTTCCGGGGTAACACCATCCGGCGTAAACTCTCTCTGCAAAATTCCAAGAGAACTTGAGTCGATGGTTGCGTTAGCCTTGATCTCGAAAAATGTTTGGAATCTGTTCCGAAACCGGTAGTTCTGTGATGCCACATACTCTGCACCGTTTCCATTTTGAGTCTGGGTGGAGGGGGGTGGATTCCCAGTCTGTGATATCAGGAACTCGTTGGCGAATATCCGCTCCGCATTTGTCAGGCCATTGTTTCCGATCCCGACTCCGGTCTGCCCCGCCTGACTCCACAGGAGAAGAGTTGCTGCGCATGTGGTCGCGTTGGTTAAGCTATTAACGACCATGTCAGTTGCTGAGTTTGGAGGATAGTCGAGAGATACCGCAGCAGCATTTACCCAAGCCACAACGGTGACATCGTCGGTCAAGGAGAACGTAAATGAGTCGCTCGCCGAGGAGCCACTACAGGGGCTAATGTCAGTGAGAGTGATCTTCGCCTTGCCGAAGGCCGCAAAGATCACCAGCGTGACGTGGTCAGCACTCGGACCAGTTGAAGGCGTGCTCAAGCTGAAGCCGACCATGTTGGGGTTATCTGTGCTCCACAGGTAGTTCCCACCGGGAAGCAATACCTGACTCGTTAGAGTCGCAGTATACTGGCCAGGGGTGGTAGACGGCGAGATTCTGATCGGCCTTGATGTGATTTGCACTATTGGGGAGCAGCTTGCCACGTCCACCTCCCAAGGATCGCTAGTGTCGGACGTAACGCTAGGGGCCGCAAGAAAGCCCGTGCCTTGCCAACCGCATTACTGATTAGCAGGTACAACAAATGGAAGGGTAATCCTATTCGAGTAAATGTTACCCCACATCTGAATATCGCGACACACCTCGATCGAATAAGTTCCTGGAACCGAAATCGTATACAGCTTCGCCAGGTCTTCCTTGTCGGTGTACCGCTCGCCGGGAGCCAGGACCGCAGTAGTCTGTGAGCCTTTGAGAGGGCCATGGCGTAACTGTCGACCCCGCTCCGTTAGCTGCGCCTCCTTACCGTTGCTGTCACGGACGTGGACCTCGTAGTCTCGCTCGGGAAACAACCGATCGGTCAAGGAAATTGGTTTGTCCGACTCGTTCGAAATCTCAAAGTGGATAATTGTGGGCCGCGATATCTCCGCTACCGTTTTCTCAGCCCGGATCATCAACTTCAGGCCGGAGGGCAGCCTAGGTGCTGGGGGGCCGCTCAAGCACTGCGCCAAGGCAGACGTCGAAAAAACAGCCCCTATACACACTATGGCTAGGGTCCGGAAAGTGCAATAGACCCCGACGCTACGGGGCGACACAGTTTTGTTTGGTGACATTTGTGCTCCAAGTGGGGCAAACTGAGGCTCCAGATGTTCTGAACTTCGTCCAGGGTTGCCTCAGCACTTCAACTCCAGGGGCCATGTGCAAATGAGACGAAAATACCCCAGGAGGGCCTGGGTTCCACATTAGATAGGCATCATAGGACTCATGGATCGTTGTGTCAACTGAATCCGAAAGGGCTACACCGGGACTATCGTGCGCCTCAACTTCGAATCGCTGCCCATACGGAATGGACGCTGATACAGCCGTCTGGCTGGCATCGGGCATGGCAGACGTGTCTCCCCCCAAGCCCGGATTTGGAAGACCGTCGAGCAGTGGTAACGGTTGCGCCGAGGGCGTCGGGGAGTTCTTGAGAAACATTGGAAGTTCTTCAACAAGGTCGGCAGGGTGTCCAGCGTCGTTTGTGGGTTCGCGGCCGGAAACCAATTAAACTGGTGACCGCCCGTATATGCCCCTGTTTCGTTGTTCGATGTCTCGTTCTGGATCCAACTGATGAAGACCCGGTCCGGCACATTTATGCCAGCCTGTTGTTGCGCGATTCCCCGCCGACCGTCGGGTTCGCCGCCGACTAAGTCGACAAATGCATTTAAGTGAGCTGCGGCCGATGCCGAATCGGTCCCATCCTCGTTTCGACAGGCCGTCCGTCGTAAGGCTGATGCAGCCGACCGGAGCGCGGGTCGACTCCGAATCCGTGGGCATAGTCAAGACCGATCATCGCTACCCAAACCAATATCGCTCCATCGGTGTAAACATTGCCGACATCAACGAACGGAGATCCGATAGGTCTTTTCCCCACCGCACTTCCGCTCTTCATACAGCCAGAATTCGTCACCATAGGCGGCTGCAATGGCGTTGAGCGCTGTTAACACTGTAACGTTCTCTAACTTATACTTCTGCCCGCGGCGTGGCTCGGGTACGCCGTTGACTACTTTGGGTGCCTTTTGGAGCCAGGTAAAGGCTTGTAGTCCCGAATATGGGGTCAATCCAAGCGCCGTGAGATGGCTCTTGACACCGTTTGCGTCGAAGATTCGGAAAATGGCTGACGGTTCGTTGGCCGCGGTGTCCCACTCGAATCGCTCAATCTGCACGTCCATTACTGAGGGTACGCCCTGCTTAGGCAGGAGGTTGGCCACGCCGTCCTTAAACGTCCAGTAGTTCTCGGGAAATATTGACGTAAGAGTATCGAGAGCGGTGCTCCAAGGCATGCCAGCCGAAAAACCGACGGAGTATCGCGCCGGAACGCCGCAGCCTGAGACGATAATCATTCCTCCCGGTCGTGCATTGATACGCAACAGGGCTCCAAATGCGGAACTCGCGGGTTCTAGCTCGAGCTGCACGCCACCATGTAAAAGCGTGTTCGTTGCCTCGATCCTCATGTCGGCGGTTGTGTTCTGGGCTGTCAGCCCGCACGATAGCCCGGCACCCAGCACAATAAGTTTAAAAGCGGTCATCTTAACGATCATAGCTTCTCCTTCCCTCAAGCCCTAGCATCATTGCTGCGTTATAGTCACGTCGGCCTTTAGTGTCCCGCCAAAATTACCCATCGCGATTTTGTTCTGAATGGTCAGTGGATAGTCGGTGCTCTGCGGCCCGTTGAATCCGATCGTTGCTTTAAAGGCCTGCGTAAACGTCTGGTTCTCGCCGGTGGCCAGGCATTGCGGCGCGGTGTGGGACAGAGAGACCGTATCGAGTACGTCCGCGACACATTGATTGCTGGCGATCCCGCCGGGGCAATTCACGAGATCGGCACCCACCTGCTGTTCCGGAGGAATCGTGCCGGTCCCACTAAAATTAGAAAAGGTTTCCGTCACGACCACATCCTTCACGTTCTGTATGACCTGTGCCGGAGTCTGCTGATCAAGGACCAAGTACGCAAGGTTGCGCTCTACACCGCACTGATTTAGTGGGGACCCCGCCACCTGCTGTCCAGTAGCATTTATGATGGTTCCATTAGCGGCCGAACCGTCCAGAGTTATCAAAGGACCGTACCCGTTTGGCGCTCCTGCGGGAGGATCGCCGGGATATGTTTCCCGAACCAAGGTTGTCGGAATCTGCACAAAGAAGTCCTTGTTTGGTGGCGCTGATGTTTGCGATCCCGCGGTTACTGTGATGGCGGTGCTGCCTCCCGCCTGTTTGGGCGGAATCGTGAAAATCGCGTGTATCACGGTGCCATTTGTGACACTTACAATCTGTACGCTTATACCGGAAACGTTAACGGTGGGGGTACTTCCGAAGTTCTCTCCGTTTATGACAACGTCAGCCGTTCCGCCGACTCCCCCCCGAGCTTGGCCTCCCGCAGATGCAACGACGGAAGTGATTGTCACACCCGCTGCCACGTCCACCTCCCAAGGATCGCTAGTGTCGGACGTAACGCTAGGGGACGCAAGAAAGCGCGTGCCTTGCCAACCTTTCGCAACTACCCTTACTGTGTTCCTGCTGCCAGGCGGTGCGTTGATCAGCGCTGTTATTTGACTGTAACCCCAGGTCAGCGTCGGAATTCCGACGCAATTATTGCCGCTCAGATCGCACAGCTCTAGCGTCCCACTCGGGCCGAAGTCATTTCCACTGATGGTGATTTGGCCCCCCTGCGAGACGAGCGCTGGTTGAACTCCGTAGGCCGCCGCGTCCGGAGCCACGTCCGTGATTACAGGCGTGGCATCGTACACTGTGAGGGCGTCCGCGCCTCCCTGAAGACAGCCTGTCGTCTGCAATCCCGAGCAGGCCGGCAGGCTCGGCAATTGGCAAGTAAGGCCGTGGCCGCCAGTCCGGACGCCGGGATCGGCATGTACCGTGAGGCTGAAGGCGTTCTGGGCGCCCCCTGAGAGTGGCGCTTGTGTGTTGTCGATAAGGAGAAGCGAATCGTCCCATTGACAAGTGATGCCGGTGGAATTGATTCCGCTGGGATACGTAGAAGTGATTTGATAGTACAGAGTCAACTGGCTTCCGTCGTCGCAAATGGTATAAGTCTGGCTCGAATCACAGCTTGCGGAAACGAAGTGCGGGGAGTCCGAGCCGACAGGTGGGGGGGCGTTCACAATTGCACTCGGCGCCGCTAACGAGGGATTCGCTGCGACTTGGTAAGCGTAGTATCGGTAGAACCACTGGCCGCCGAACGAGGTCCCCACGGTTGCCCACATGGTGACCGGCGGATTGCCGCTGGGCAACAAGATGGGGACACTCAGAGCAGAGCCTGCGTTCGCGGAGCCAAAGTCCGACGCGCCTGCTGTCGAACCTAGCAGCACCTTGTATTGAGACGCGCCCGAAGCGGAACTCCAGGAGAATGTGACCGTGGCCCAGCCGGTTAGGAGTGAGCCCGGCGTTGGGCCAACCATACTGGCCGGCGTCAAAGCATTCACGGTGAGGTTACAATCGGCCGACGCCGTTTGGTGAGTCGGTGTCGTGCTATCCGTCGCCACGACGTGCTCAGGGTAGGTTACGGTTGTAGAACTGGTCGGCGGGATAAACGAGACTCCTGTCGTGGTTCCCGTGACCGTTTCACTCCATGCGTACTTGTATGGTGGCGTTCCGCCCGACGCCATAGCAATAAAGTTAACGGGGACCGATCCCACTGTCGGGTTTGGCGAAACCATACAGCTTGCCGAAAGGGCTGGCGGCGGTCCACTGTTCACGTAGAGATAAGCCGGGGTGTTGGCATGTCCAATCGAAACATTGTTGACCGTGCTGAAGGCGTTGAAGGTGATGGTGGCCGGACCCAGGGCAGCATTCGACGTCGCGATGATCGGTAAATAAGCCTCGGCCGGGCCGGAACCGGTCACAGTGATCCCTTGAGGAATGCCAATGGTGGTCGTATTGGCTGGTAGCCCACTAAAAAGATTGAAACTGACCGTTCCACTGAAACCGTTAAGCGGACTTACCTTCACTATGAAGTTATATGTCACCGGGTTGCCCGTGGGCCGGACCACGTTCATTGGACTTGAAGCGGTCACAAGATTCATCATCGAATCGTAGACCGTGATTGTGAAATCCGAGGGCGCGATGGTGTAGGTCGCCGAAACCACGCTGCTGTCGACTCCGTTTAAAAACGCCATTGCCTTGACGGCCACGCTCGAGTTGATGGAAAAAGCTCCGCTATACGTGATGCCTACCGACTCCGAGGGAGTGGTCCCATCTAGAGTGTAATGGATCGTGGCGTTCTGGGTGGTGGTGGAGAGCGTGATTGTCTGCAATCCGGTATAGCTTCCCGGCGCCAGGCTGAATGTCGGTGCCGCCACTTTAGTGGCATTGAAATTCGCGATGATCGTGGCGCCCTTCATTGTCACATTTTGGAGTGTGGCGGTCCTTGACAGAGTTCCCCCGCTGAAGCTCGAGAACTGGTATCCGGCGTTCGCCGTAGCCGTTCCCGCTCAGATCACAGAGCTTTAACCGTGTAGTCGTTCCTAGTGCCTGGGTACAACACTGTCGGAGCGGGTGGAGCCGGCCAGATGAACCGGGGCCCCGTTGAGGATGGTGGTTGGGTCCGTTACCACGCTCAAGGCGTTCGATTCTCGTACTACCTGACGGGCTTCGACAAACATAGAACGTCACGCCCGGCTTCAAGCTGAAGGAATTGGTGATCATCCAGGACTTGCGGCTAAGCCCCGCCAATATTCCGCCATCTGCGGCAAATCAAGCCACGCAGGTATTAATGCCCATGCGGTCTTGCACTCCACCACGCTTTCCACGACGCGGCATATTTCCCCGGGTCACGTTCAAATTCGGCCATCCCGGGACCAGGCAGTTCTCGCCGGGGAGCGATCTCCGACAAGGTGATCACGGCCTGGTATTGCATAAACGGATCGTCATCATCGAGGTGGTGGATCAGTTCGGGGATGCTGGCGGAGTTTCTCATTCCGCGGATTCCGTCCATTGCACTATGGCTCAAGGGGGCAATCGTAGTACGCGCCAGGCATTCCAGACCTGGTCGCGAGTCCGGGCTGCGTAGAGTAGTCAGTGAGTAGAAGGTGAAGGATAGCCCGACGTGACTCAGGGCACCAGGGTCGACCGCGCCAAGGTATTTACAGAACGTGGCCAAATCATCGGCTCGGCCTGCCTTGATGAGGACGGCGAAGGCGGCGACCGCGACCAGGGGATGGACGTCTTTGGTAATCTCGGCGCGAGTAGTCTCTTGGAGTGTAGAGAACCCATGGAGCACTCTGAGGTTGCCGACTCTGGCTTCGGGCCCACGGTCCTCCCTCAGGCTGACCAAAAGGTCCCTTTCTAGTCGCGCCAGGTCTGCGTGCCTCACGGAGTCATGAATCACAAGAGATGCATCGTGTAGCCAGCCCCAGAACTCGTCGGCAAAAGTGAAGGTATCGGGATTCGTCCGTTTCAGAAACAGTAAAATCGTCCTTCCCTCAGGTGGTGATATCTCGACGATCGCCGGCACGTGGCTCGAATATCTGATCCTGTCGCTTGCGCTTACCAGACCCTTATAGCACCGGGAGATTGTAAACTGAGCCTCTCGCGAGATAACCAACCCGGCCTCTCGAATTCCGGGTTGTTCCAGCGCTGGCCGGCTGGACATAATCCGAAGGGTGCCCGCGCAGACGGCGTCCGAGGAGGCAAACAGCGAATCGATCTTGTAGCTGTCCGCAGTCGGCGTCGGGGTTGCCAGGGCGGCGGTGCCCAATAGAGTCATCAGCGACAGCCTGATGAACATCCAGTCTATATTCTCTGATAGTCGCATTTCTCTTTACCTCACCGGCGATTTGATGTTCGTGTGCGTACCGTTAAAGGAGGCTCTGAAGGAGTGACTTTTGTCGATTCGGGGCCAGACGAAGAATTATGTGGTCTTGGCCCGGCGTAGCGCGGTCTCCTTCGTATGCAAGCGATGCCCGATCGCCCGAAAAACACTCCCTTACGGTCGTGGCTCGTTGTGAGCCGCGCGTAAGCAAGTGATGTCCCAGTCGGATCTTTCACAGTTCTTGCCGGAATACGGGGCGTGTCAAGGAAACGGTGTACTTAACACCGGCCAACTCCAAGGAGCAGATCAGTCACCGCTCGGTGACCTGCTGCCGGCTCTTCAATCCTTGGGCGTCAATGCCTCTGCGACGGCGTGGATCAGACGCATCGCCGTGTAAGGCTTCCGCAGGAACCGCACGGGTTGGAAAGCGGCAAATCGCCGCTCTGCCTCGCTCCCGTCCATCCCAGTCAAGAGGATCAACGGAACGTTCGGGTGAATCTGGCGGAGTGTCCGGAGTTGCGAGTCGACGGCCGGAACCTCCGTTTGCACGTCCAAAACCACCACGGAAACTTCACGACCGTGTTCGCGCAACAATCCCGGGACTTCCTCTCCGTTCGCCGCTACCAGCACTTTCATGCCGGCCCCGCTGAGGACATGTTCCGCTAATTCACGGACGGCGGGTTCCTGTTCGATTACCAGGGCGACGGTGCCCGCGGGTATCGTTTGCGCTCCTGCCTGCGCGGGAGCCGCGATCGCCCGGTCGCGGACCGAAGCCGGCAAGAGAATCAGGAAAGTAGATCCCTGTCCGGGAGTGCTGTACACCCGGATCGCGCCCCGGTGGCCGCGCACAATGCCCTGGACTGCCGGCAAGCCCAATCCACGGCCAGCCGGCTTGGTGGTAAACGACGGATCGAAAATGCGCGCCCTGGTGGCGTCATCCATGCCCCGTCCGGTATCGGCCACTTCCAGTTGCACGTATGTTCCCGGGGCGGACTGATCTCCCTGGAAAAAATCCGCGGCATCCTTGTCGGTGATCTCGCGAAGGGAAGTCCGAACCGTGATCCGGCCGGACGAGTCTTCTCCGATTGATTCGGCTGCGTTGATCACCAGGTTCATGATCATCTGCTGGATCTGGGCAGAATCGGCTTCGATTGGCGGGAGGTTGTGCGCCAGGTCGAAACGCAGATCGATGTTTTTGGGAACCGTGGTCCGGATTACTTCGGCAAGCTCCTGCATGAACTCGCCCAGGTCGAGCGCGCTGACGACGAACTGTCCTTTGCCGGCGTAGGCGAGCATTTGCCGGGTCAGCCCAGCGGCACGTTCGCTGGCATCCACAATCTGCCGCAGGCGCATCCGGATGGGGTCATTGGCGGCGGTTTGCGAAAAAGCCAGGCTGGCGTTCCCCAGAATCGCCGTGAGCAGATTGCTGAAGTCGTGAGCGATGCCGCCCGCCAATAATCCCAGGCTCTCCAGTTTCTGCGTCTCCTGAAGCTGGTGCTCGAACTTCTTGCGCTCGGTAATGTCGCGGATGTTGAATTGAATGGCGCGGCGATCGCCTTCAAAGTAGACGCTGGCGATGGCCTCCACCTGCACTTCACGGCCATCCTTGGTGCGCAGGGTCAAATCGTCGAATCGCAAGACACCCTGATCGCGAATTTGCTCCAACGACGCCCGGATGGTGGGCACGGCTTGCATCGCCTCGATCTCCCAGAGCTTTCTTGCGACTACCTGGTCGCGGCGGTAGCCCATCAGACGGTCGGCGAAGGGGTTCAAATCAATGATCTCGCCGGTAGTCGAATCCACCAGGATGATTCCATCACGAGCGTTCTCGAACAGACGCCGGTATCGCGCCTCGGAGGCCCGTTTGCGTTCGGTGATGTCCTCGAAGGCGAGCAGGATGAGTTGGGTCGAGTCGGATGTGCGCAGGCGGCTGGCATTGACGAGGAGGGTCTGGCTGTATCCGCGCTCGTGGTACTCCACCTCCACGTCGCTGATTTCGGCCGCACCCTGTTTGAGCGATTTGAATAGATCCCGAACGGGCGGCACGTCGAACCGCGCGCGCGATATTTCGAAAATGGTTTTCCCCAGCACGCTGTTCGGTGGCAGGTCCACGGCATTATAGAAGGCCTGGTTGGCGTTCTTGATGAACAGGTTTTCGTCGAGAACGCTGAGGGGCTCGCGCACCGTGTTGACGATCATCTCCGCATAGTCCCTGGCATGCTTCACATCCTCCAGGCTGCGTTTCAGATCGGTCACATCCAGCAACTGCAAGACCGTGCCATCGATGCGATTATCGTTAGTCCGATAGGGCCGCACGCGCATCAGGTACGAGCGGCCTTCCTGGTCCTGCACTTCCTGTTCGTAAGGCTGCAAGGTATCGAGAACCTGTTGCAGGATCTCTTCGAGGTTGGGCACATTGATGCGCGGCTTCAGGTCGGCGATGGGCCGCCCGACGTCGGTAGAGATCAGCCTCAAAGCCTTTTCGGCGATGGGGGTGAAGCGGCGGATGCGGAGATCGCTGCCGGTCATGACGATGGGAACGTTCATGGAGCCGAGCAGGTTGGTCAGGTCGTCGTTGATCTGCTTGAGCTCGGTATTCCGGCTCTGCATCTCCATGTTGATGGTGTTCAGCTCTTCGTTGGAAGATTGCAGTTCCTCTTTAGATGTCTGCATCTCCTCGTTAGTGCTCTGTAGTTCCTCGTTGGCCGATTGGGCCTCTTCATTCGAGGAGCGCAGTTCTTCGATCACCGATTGCAGATACTCGCGCGTGGATTTCAGCTCTTGTTTGAGGTGGCTGTTTTCCTCCTCGACCGAAATCGGAGCGGCGGATTCTTTGGTAGACGCATCCGACGCCGACTCGCGGGTCCCCGATCCCTCCCCCGCTCGCCCCAGAAGCAGCAGAAAGTGCAACGGCAGTCCCGACAGCGAGAGGGGAACTACGGTGATTGAAATCGTGTTGGAGCGCTCTCCTCCGGCTACAGCCGTGATGCTGTCTGTCACCACCGGCAATTCGGTGCGGCGGGCCTGTTCGATCGCGGTGCTGACGGGCGCACGCAAATCCTGCCGCAGCACCGTCATCAGGTCGCGGTCCATATCCAGTTCGGGCGCCGCCAGAAAATCGTCAACGTCCCCCCGGTACTGGGTAATTTGCAAAGCTTCATTCACTACGATGCCCACGGGTCCGTAATGCGAAAGATCGGGTGCGAAACCTTGCCGCAAAGGCCGCGCCATCGAACTGGCGGCCATAGCACGATGCGGCACCGGCGTCGACATCACCGCCGGCACGTAATCGCTCCCGGTTTCCGGCGTCTGAAAGACGTTCTGTGAGATGTTGGCTTTCTTGCAATAGATCTTGTGCGCCTCGTCTACCGCCTGAAAAAAGTCGGACAAACTGCCAAGCGTTTCCGACGAGCCAAGGATCAGGCAGCCTTGGGGTTGCAGCGCGTACCCGAAGGTGGCGATGATGCGGCGTTGCAGGGAGGGCGAAAAGTAAATCAGCAGATTGCGGCAACTGATCAGATCCATACGCGACAGGGGAGGATCGTTGGCCACATTGTGGCGCGAGAAGATGCACATCTCGCGAATCGTGCGGCTGATCTGGTATCCGGAGTCGGTGCGCACGAAGAAACGCCGCAAGCGCTCGGGCGAGACGTTCGCAACCGCGGACTCGCTGAAGATCCCGGTGCGCGCCCGATCAATGGTATTGTCGCTGACGTCGGTGCCGAACATCTGGATGCGGCAATCCACGTCTTCGGCCTCGAGAAACTCCACCAGAGCGATCGCGATCGAATAGACCTCTTCGCCGGTAGAGCATCCCGGAATCCACGCCCGAATAACGCGCGGCCCCTTGGTTTCCTTAAGCAGGCCTGGGAATGCCACTCGCTTGGCCGCCTCAAAAACCTCCGGGTCGCGAAAAAAGTCGGTGACGTTGATCAGCAGGTCGTCGAACAGAGCCTTGACCTCGTCCGCCTCTTTTTGCAGAAGCTCCACGTACTGTTCCACGTTTTCCACTTTTCGAAGGACCATCCGCCGATTCAGGCGGCGCAACACCGTTGGCTGTTTGTATAGCGTGAAATCGACTCCCGTAGCATTGCGCAACAAGAGCAGCATGGCATGCATCGAGCTGCCATCTCCTTGGGCGGCAGTCTGCGGGCCGGTCAGATGCGCCGTCCGGCTGGCAATCGCGACCAGTTCCTCGGCGATCCGGCGCGGAGGGAGCACGAAGTCCACAGCGCCCGCGGCAATCGCACTTCGCGGCATGCTGTCGAACTTGGCAGTTTGATTTTGCGCAAAGGTGATGCCGCCTTCGGCTTTGATGGTCTTCAGCCCCAGGGTGCCGTCGGAGGCGGTTCCGGAAAGCACTACGCCGATCGCGTTGAAGTGGAATTCCTCTCCCAGCGAATTGAAAAACAGGTCGATCGGCTTGAAGGTATCGATTGTATTGGGGCGCGATTCCAGTATCAGGGTCCGGTTCCGAACCCGCATCTGGGTGTTGGGAGCGATCACATAGACGTGGTCGGGTTGGAGCGGGGTCTCGTGCTGCACCTGCACGACACGCATCTGGGTTTTCCCGGCTAACAGTTCCGGGAGCGCGCTTTCGTGATGCGGATCCAGGTGCTGCACCAGGACGAAAGCCATCCCGGTCGAAGGAGGCAAGTACCGCAGCAGTTCGCTGAATGCTTCCAAGCCCCCGGCAGACGCGCCGACGCCCACCACCATGAGGTCATTGGCCGGAGTCGCCTGCTGTGATCTTTCCGAAGCTGGGCTCGGCTTTTCGTCAGCCATTACGGACCTCTCCTGAGAAATGGGGCCGTCCACAGGGGCGCCCACCTTCACTATATCTTTCATCAGCTTCAAAGTCCTCCGGTTTGCCCGTGACCGCTGCTATTCTGAACGCAGTGATACCTGTCGCCCTGACGATCGCCGGATCCGACCCCAGCGGCGGTGCCGGTATTCAGGCCGATCTCAAGACATTCCATCAATTTGGAGTCTACGGAGAGGCTGCGGTCACGCTGCTCACAGTGCAGAACACGGTAGGGGTTTCGCGGGTGGAAGTGATGTCGCCGGAGCTGGTACTGCAGCAGATTGCGAGTGTGGTGGACGACATTCCCCCCGCCGCCGCCAAGACCGGCGCCCTCGGGTCGGCCGAGATGGTGGAAGCGATAGCCCGGGCGGCCGCCAGCTTCCGCTTTCCCCTGGTGGTCGACCCGGTGATGATCAGCAAACACGGCGCCCCGCTGCTGCCGGACTCCGCGATTGCCGCTCTGCGGCACGACCTGCTTCCCCGCGCCGCGCTGGTGATGCCCAACGTGCCGGAAGCGGAGGCGCTCACCGGAATCGGAATCCACTCCGTGGAGGAGATGCGCCTGGCAGCGTGCCGTCTCGCCGCGATGGGCGCCAAGGCAGTGTTGATCAAGGGCGGCCACCTGGCGGGTGATGCCATCGACATCTTATTCGACGGCAGGGAGTGGCGCGAATTTCCCGCGCCGCGCATCGATACGCGCCACACTCACGGAACGGGCTGCACCTATTCGGCGGCCGTTACCGCCGGTCTCGCGGCGGGATTGTTGCTGGGCGATGCGGTTGCCCGTGCCAAGCGGTTCATTCATGAGGCCATCCGGACCAATCCAGGCCTCGGGCGGGGCTGCGGTCCCGTCAATCATCATGCGGAGGTACGATGAAGTTTCAGGAATTGTTGATTCGCGCGATCCAACGTTCGGAAATCCCGCTACGCTTCGAACCGGGAGCCGAGGAAGCCGTGGCTCTCCCGGTCACCGAGATTCTGAAGGCGTGGGTTTCCGCTCACATCCCGGCGTCCAGTAGTTCGGATTACGATGCCGGCTATCGCGCACTCGCCGTTCAATTGTTAGCCGAGCTGGAAGGCTCGGCCGATCTTCCGGAGTAACATGATCACGGACCGACAAACCAATACTCTCGTTCAGGCGCTGAATGCCTTCCAGATCGAGCTGCCCTCCTGGGGCTTCGCCAACACAGGCACCCGATTCGGGAAGTTCCTGCAGCCCGCCGCGGCGACCACCACCGAGGAGAAGTTCGCCGATGCCGGCCAGGTGCACCACTGGACCGGCGTCTGCCCCACCATCGCCCTGCACGTGCTCTGGGACTTGCCGAATGGCGTTGCGGATACCGCCCAGGTACAGGCGCTCGCGGTGAGATACGGATTGCGTCCGGGATCGATCAATCCCAACGTTTTCCAGGATCAGATCTACAAGTACGGCTCTCTGGCGAATCCCGATGCGTCCGTGCGCGAGGCGGCGCTGCAACATATCCTCGACAGTGTCGAGATTGCGCAAGGGCTCGGGAGCCGCGATCTTTCGCTGTGGTTTGCGGATGGCTCGAACTATCCAGGGACGCAGAACATCCGCCATCGCCGCAAGTGGTTTGACGACGGACTGCGCGCTACCCATGCGCGCCTGGCGGACGACCAGCGCATGCTGGTGGAGTATAAGCCGTTCGAGCCGGCCTTCTACCACACCGATATCGCCGACTGGGGCATGGCCCTGCTGTTTGCGCAATCCGCAGGCCCCAAGGCGAAAGTTCTGGTGGACACCGGTCACCACTACGCGTCGCAGAATATCGAGCAGATCGTGGCGTGGCTGCTGGATCTGAACATTCTGGGCGGTTTCCACTTCAACGATCGCCGATACGCGGACGACGACCTCACTATGGGCTCAATCGATCCCTACCAGGTGTTCCGCATCTTCCATGAGATTCTACATTTCGAATGGGAGACCGGAAAGCGGGCCGACATCGCGTTCATGATCGACCAGAGTCACAATCTGAAGGGCAAGATTGAAGCCATGATTCAGACGGTGACGACCGCGGCGGAACTGTACGCCAAGGCATCGCTGGTGGACCACGAGAAATTGGCGCAATGCCAGGCCAAGTGTGCGCTGGTAGACGCCGAGAATTGTCTCAAGGACGCCTTCTCGACGGACGTGCGGCCGGCCATTCGCGAATGGGCGGTGGCTCGCGGACTTCCCGCGGACCCGATGAACGCCTTCCGCCAGAGTGGATATCTGGAGACGATTACGGCGCAGCGCAGCCAGAGGAATATGTCGGCGATCACCAGCTACGCCTGAGTGCCACGAATGGCAGGCGATCAGTTGCAGGTGAAGGGCACCGCGTGCTCGCCGTACCCGCTGGAGTAGATCCGGCGGATCGCCTTGACGCGGCGATGATTGGTGCCCACGATCGGTTCCGCCAGGTGCGTGAATGGATTATCGACCACGTCGATATCCAGATCGTTGGCATCTCCTGACCATTCTCGCGTGCCCCCGTTGAAGTCCTTGGCGAAGAAATAGAACGTGCTGTTCTTCGAGTAGACGAGCGGGACGGACTTCTCCTGGTGCGGATCCACCTGCCACCAGCCCTGGGTTACCCAGGAGTTGTCGAGCGCCTGGAAGCGGATCGCGACGCTGATGCTGACGTTGTCGCACTTGTTGACCAGGCGGATGCGATGAAACTGGTTGTTCAGCGGAGTGGACAGCGCCATCTGCCGCTGCGCGAAGCTGTCGGTGATGGCTTTGGCGCTGGCGCGCACGGTCTGATCCTGCTGCTGCTGCCGCTCGGCTTCTTCTTTGCGCTTCTGAGCTGCCAAGGCGCGGGCGGCATCCTGCCGGCGTTGCTCGGCTTCTCGCTCCTCGCGGGCTTTGGCTTCGCGGTCGAGGCGCTCCTTCTCGGCTTCCGCCGCCAGGCGTTCCTGCTCGCGCCGTTCGGCATCTTTCTGCTGACGCAGCCGTTCCGCGTCGTCTGCTTTCTTCTTGCGCGCGTTCGCGAGTTCGGCCTGATGCTGAGCTTCGGCTTGACGCTTCTGTTCTTCCAGTTCTTTCGCTCGCTGCTGCTCGTCCGATGGCTTTTTCTCCGGCTCGACTTTGGGCTCGTCTGTTTTGGGCTGTTCCGTTTTGGGCTGTTCTGTTTTGGGCTGGTCTACCTTGGCTTGCTCGCCCTTGCGCTGATCTTCCTGGCGCTGCCGTTCGATTTCGATGAGCCTTGCCTGCTCGGCCTGCTTGCGCTGCTCCTGCTCCGCGATCCGGTGTCGCCACTCTTTCCAGCCCAACCCCAAACCCACGGCTAACAGAAGGACCGCCACCATAGCGAGCACCGGAGTGAGCCAGCGAGTCGACTTGACGGGCGCGGGTCTGGGCGGCATTGGAGGCGGCGGAGCGGGGCTTGGAGCGGGTGGCGGCGGTGGAGGAGGCGGCGGTGCCGCGATGGCCTCGGTCTCCTGATTTTGCTGCAGGATCGGAATCTGGTTGAGATCGAACGCGGGCGGGGGAGGAGCAACCGCTGGTCCCGGCGGGGGCAAGTCCGGAATCTCCTTGAGACGTGCCCGATAGTTCTCCCATTCCTCCAACGACATCTCCGAGGTCGTGCCGGGCCACTCGCCAGGAAACAGACCTTTCAACTGCAGCCGCCGCAGGGCGTCGAGTGCCGCAGTCCCGCTTTCCGAGGCGATGTAGAGGCTCGGAGCGCTGGAAAAGACTTCCACTTCCGGGACGTCATCCTGTGCGGCGCCTAAGGCTTTGGTACAGTCCTCAAAGGCGTCGGCGCTGGGTGTCCATTCGAGAAGTTGCTTGACGGAGCCATCCGCGAGGTCGAGGCTCTTGTACACCATGTTGCATGGAGAGCCGGCGGCTTCTTTCAGGATTTCGAATCGATTGTAGATCTTCCGTCCCATTCACTGGTCCTCCAATGATGCCTGAAGGAATCGGGATTGGTCAATTTCCAGGACGCGCACCATTCCCGGTGACGCACGCCGGCGCGCTGCCGTGTACACGCATCGAAAGATGGGGTACTGTTCCGCCAGACTTGGGGTGCGGCCCGAAAAGCGTCGAGATGAGTCTCGACGCGGCAGAAAAGAGTCTCTGCGCCACGTGGTCAGTAGAGAATGCGGGTGCGGATGGTGCCGGGAATTTCGTCCAGGCCGCGCTTCACCAGGCGCGACTCGGCGATATCGACCGAGTCCAGATCGATCACCACATATCCAATGCGCGGATTTGTCTGCAGATACTCGCCCGCGATGTTGATGCCTTGTTCGGAGAACACCCGGTTGATCGCGGACAGGACGCCTGGCTGATTGCGGTGTATGTGGAGAAGGCGGTGCATCTGGGGGTGCTCCGGCAGCGAAACCTCAGGAAAATTCACGGCGCTCAAGGTGGATCCGTTGTTGCTGTACTTGATCAGCTTCCCGGCCACTTCGATGCCGATATTCTGTTGCGCCTCCTCGGTGCTGCCGCCGATATGCGGTGTGAGCAGCACGTTGTCCATGCCTTGCAAAGGCGAAATGAACGCCTCGCCTGCAGTCCTGGGCTCCTCCGGGAACACATCCAACGCGGCTCCCGCGAGCCGTTTGGAACGCAGCACTCCTACCAGCGCATCGATATCCACCACGGTGCCGCGAGAGGCGTTGATCAGACACGCGCCTGCCGGCATCAGCGCCAGTTCCTCCGCACCGATCATGCGCTGGGTGGACGCTGTTTCGGGCACATGCAAGGTGACCACGTCAGCAGTCTCCAGCAGCGTCTTCAGCGACCCCGCCGGGCGCGCATTGCCGAGCGCCAGCTTATTCTCCACATCGTGGTATACCACCCGCATTCCGAGACTCTCGGCGAGTAGTCCCACTTGCGTGCCGATGCGTCCGTAGCCCACGATTCCCAGGCACTTGCCACGCACCTCGTAGGACCCGGCGGCGGTCTTCACCCAGCCTCCGCGGTGCGCCTGGGCATTCCGATAGGGAATGCCGCGCAGGAGCATGATAATCTCGGCGAGGACCAATTCCGCCACGCTGCGGGTGTTCGAAAAAGGCGCGTTAAAGACAGGAATGCCGCGTTCCTGCGCGGCGTCCAGGTCCACCTGGTTCGTGCCGATGCAGAAGCACCCCACCCCAATCAGACGTTGCGCGTGTTCGAAAATCTGGGTGGTCAACTGTGTGGCCGACCGGATCCCGACGAAATACGCGTCGCGGATCGCGTGCAGGAGCTCCGGTTCGGAGAGCGACTTCGGATGGCATTCCACATTGCTGTAGCCATCTTCGCGGAGGACCTCCACGGCGCTATTGTGGATGCCCTCCAGCAGGAGAATTTTGATTCTGGCCTTATCGAGCGAAGTTTTCATGGAGTCTGCGGTCACGCGGCAAATAAGTTTGCAGAGCCTGGTAAGGTTGCTCCGAAAAGCGACATATCTTAAGAGTAGCGTGAGCCGCACGGCTCTTAAAAGGGCGATGGAAATGAAGCGTTACCTGGCGGAACGGAAAATCGGCATCGTGCTCCCGCTCGTGTGTCTCTGCTTTCTCCAAACCGGGACCGCCGAACCGCCGCCCCATCCCTTTCCGAACCTCATTCTCGAGAAACGCCGCGTCGCCCTCGTGATCGGGAATGCCGCCTACCGCAGGCAGCCGGTCTTGCGAAACCCGGTACACGATGCGGAAGACATGAAAATTTCACTCGAGAAGCTGGGATTCGATGTCACCATCGGCACCGACTTGGGATACCGGGACATGTGGGATCGCATCCGCCGTTTCATCAGTACTGTCCGCGCGGGAGACGTCGTGCTGTTTTACTATTCCGGCCACGGCTCGCAAGTCAACGGCGAGAACCTGTTGGCGCCGGTGGACTTGCCCACGATCCTGTCCGAACCGACGATGGGGCAGATGAACGTTCGATTCGACGAGGTGCAGAATCTGCTGGAGCAGTCGCCCGCGAGCCTGAGCATCCTGATTATGGACGCCTGCCGCAACAACATGTTCCACGGCAAGTCACTGAGCCGGGGATTGGCTCCCGCGGTACCGGGCTTGGGCTCGTATGTGGCGTTCTCGGCCAGCCCGGGGCAGACCGCGGATGACAATCCGAGCGAGCGCAATGGGCTCTTCACCAAGTATCTGCTCGAGGACTTGAAGCAGCCGCCGCCGCTCTCGCAGTTGTTCCGTGGTGTGCGCGATTCCGTTTACCAGGCGTCGGGCACCGCGCAGAAGCCGTATCTCGTGGACCAGGTCATCGGCGATTTCTGGTTTACTCGCCCGGCGTCCGCGTCTTCACAGGCGCCTGCTGCCCCCCCGCTGCCGCCGCCCTCCAGCCAGGCCAAGGCAGAGGAGACTTTGGAAGAAGGACTTCGCCTGTACCGTCAAAAGCAGTGCGGACAAGCGCGCGAGCTTTTCGAACGGGCCACGCGACAAGATCCCGACAATCCGTTCGCCCAGAATGCACTGGGAATGGCCTATGTGTGCCAGAATCAGTTCGCCGCCGCGATTCCGCATTTCAACCTCGCGATCGTCACCAAGCCGGATCTGGCCGCGGCGTACCGCAACCGGGGAACCACCTACCAAACCACCGGCAAATATGAATTGGCAGTGGAGGACTTCACGTGGGCGATCGAGGAGGACGACGCCGACGCGGTTTCGTACACGCAGCGAGGTGCGTCTCACTTTGCGTTACGGGAGTATGACGAAGCTCGCGCCGACTTCAATCGCGCCATCCAGATCAATCCATCCGCGGCGGATGCCTATTTCGGCCGAGGGCAGCTTTACGAGCGCGAGCACAAATATCGGCAGGCGTTCGACGACTACACCGCGGCCCTGACGCGCAATGCCAATCTGGCCGCGGCCCAAAAGAGCCTGGATGCTCTGCGCCCACGGATGGGCCGCTGACCTTACTTCAATCCCTTCGCGAGAAACAGATCGGAGAGCACGCGACGGTAGGTGTAGGCGTAAGTGGCTCCGTCGGGTGTGATCGTCATCGTAGAATCGGCCATGGTCAGGCCGGCGCGGTCGGGCACCTGGATCTGCCGAAAGCTTTTGCGCTGGCCTGTGGCTGCGTCCAGGAGATCGATCGATAATCCGGCCGCCTCCGTGTGGGCCACATACCAGCTTCGCCCGTCCGCTGCCCAGGCGATCAACCGGTCTCCGGCCTTCATGCCTTTGAACACTCTGCGCTCTCCACCGCCGATCGGGTACATCCAATACTGGCCGCCGGCAGCGGCAATTACGCTCTGACCGTCGGAAGTCACATGACAGTCGCTGGTGCCTTCCGGAGTCACCGGCTGCGGCTGGCCGCCTGGTTCGATGTTCAGCACATAACAGCGCGACCCATGCCCTGGCTCGCTGCCGCCGAAGAGCACGCGGGTGGAATCTGCGAACCAAGCCACCGAATCGGGGCGGCCTACGCTGAAATTCAGAGGACGGGCCTCGCCCGCGCCCACTGGCAACAGGACCGTCGCCTTGGGGGCGGGATAGCGAGCGATCGCCCACTTGCCGTCCGGCGAGATCTTTTCGCCGTGACCTTCTCCCAGCCGGATCGGCGCCGTGCCATCCATCTTGCGTACGCACACCGCGTAGTTGGAACCGACCACCGAATTCTCTTCGCCGAATAGCAGCAGTTTCCCATCGGCGGAAAGGCTCACCTCGCAGGTGTAGCCGAGCCACGTGAGATCGCGCTCTTCGTGGTCGCCCTTGGTGAGGCCCATAGCTGTCCATCGCGCATTGTGTTTCGCCGCGAGCACATTCCCAGTGCGATCCAAGTCCTGAAGGTCCATGGAATCGGTGGGCATCTTCATCACGACGCGCCGGCGGCCGGCGAGCGATACGGCATGCAGTACCTGGCCACCCGGGTCGTAGGATGCGCTGTAAAAGATCTCATCGCCGGAGGGAGACCACGCGAGGCCTTCCTGACTCGATGCCTCGTCGGAGACCAGCCGGGTCTTTGTACCGGCAAGATCGATCACGGCGACATAGCCGCGGTCGTCGCCCGGCTGCGGATGCTCGAAAAACGCAAGACGATCGCCTTTGGGCGACAGGCGCAGCCAGCTCATGTCGCCCGGCGCCTCGTATAACACCTTGCCTATCGGGAACTCCACCCGAGACCTGCCGGCGAAGCGATGCACAATCGCGAGTTCCTTGCCGTCGGGCGACCAGTCAGCCCACGTCACATCTTCCAGAATCTCGCGGGGAGATCCGCCCGCCAGGGGAACTCGAGCCAAAGTGCCTGCTTCGTAGGATCCCTCGCGCAGATTGACATGAGGCCCGAGCACCACCGCCAGTTCGCCCGACGACGAGACGGCCAGCACTCGCGCATCCCCAACACCCAACGGCCGCGATTCCGGAAACTCGCGCCGGGTCACGAAGAGTTCGTAGGGATTGCCATCCCAGGCCGCGCTGTACACAATCGACTGGCCGTCCGGGGAGAAACGCGCGGATGAGATGGTGCCGCGGCGGTAGGTGAGCTGTGTGTAGACAGGGGCGGGAACGCTGGGCGGAGCAGTCTTGCGGCCCAATACGAACGCCACTCCCAGCAGCACCAAAGCTGCTACTGCGCCGATGGGCCAGCGTGCCCGCGGCTCATTCCGACCGGCTGGAGATTCCGGCGCAATGCCCACAGCTTCCAGGCTGAACGCAACGTCGCGCGCGGATTGGAAGCGATTAGCCGGGTCCTTTTCGAGGCAGCGAGCGACGATCTGGCGTACACCTGTGGGCACGTTGGCGGGAAGATCGGGCGCATCGTGCTTCAGGATCGCGGTCATGGTCTCAGCCGAGGTCTCGCCGTCGAACGCGCGCTTTCCGGTGAACAGTTCATGCAGGATCGCGCCGAAGCTGAAGATGTCGGTGCGAGGATCGCAAGGTAAGCCCCGGACCTGTTCCGGCGACATATAGCCGACCGTCCCCATCACGGTGCCCGGCACAGTCTGTGTCTGCGATGTGGTCTCCTCGTGCCCGCCGGCACAGGTCTGCAGCTTCGCCAGCCCGAAATCCAGGATCTTGACGCGGCCGTCGCGCGAGAGCAAGACGTTGCCGGGCTTCAGATCGCGGTGGGTCACTCCGGCGCCGTGTGCCGCTGCGATGCCGCTGGCCAGTTGGATGGCGATATCGAGCGTCTTTCGCAGTCCGCAGCGCCCTCCTTGCAGAGGCTCGCCGTCCACCAGCTCGGTGACCAGGTAGCCATCGCCGACGTCATAGACCGCGACGATGTTCGGATGATTCAATGCGGCCACGGCGCGAGCTTCCATTTCGAAGCGCTGGCGGCGCGACGGATCATTGGCTACATCAGAAGGCAGCACCTTCAAGGCCACGTCGCGGCCCAGACGGGAGTCGCGGGCGCGATAGACTTCGCCCATCCCGCCGGCGCCCAGAGGGGCGACGATTTCGTACGGACCGAGACGGGTTCCGGCGGAAAGCGACATGGGTGTGTTGACCGATTCTAGCTCAGTTGGGCAGAGCCGATTGCCTCCCTGGACGCGGGCAGACAGCCTGGCTGTGATTGGGATAACATGACTGTTCATGACAAGGCGATCCGCGTTGATGATCGGAAGCGGGCTGGCCCTCGCTTCCCTTGACCGTACTGCGAAGGCCGCGCCCGCCGGGCGTTTAAAGCAGTCGGCTGCCCGCTGGTGCTATTCCAAGATTTCCGTCGACGATCTCTGCCGCCAAGGTGCGGAGATGGGTCTGAGCGGCATCGATCTGGTGGAGCCTGAAGATTGGCCCACTTTGCGCAAGTACGGCCTGGTTCCCGCCATGACGCAGGGCAAAGCTTCCATTCCGAACGGCTTCAATCGCAAGGAGAATCACGACAAGCTCGTGAGTGATTTGCAGGAGCGCATCAAGCTCGCAGCCGAGGCGAAGGCCCCAAACGTGATCGCGTTCTCCGGCAATCGGCGCGGCCTTTCCGATGAAGAGGGGAAGGAGAACTGCATCATCGGTTTGCGGCGAGCGAAGAAGATGGCGGAGGATGCCGGAGTCACCATTTGCCTGGAACTCCTCAACAGCAAGGTGGACCACAAAGATTACCAGTGCGACCACTCGGCGTGGGGCGTGGAAGTGATCAAAGGCGTGGATTCGCCGCGCGTCAAGCTGCTCTACGACATCTACCATATGCAGATCATGGAGGGAGATGTCATTCGAACGATCCGCCAGAACATTCAGTACATCGGCCACTTCCACACGGGCGGCGTGCCGGGACGCCATGAATTGGACGACACCCAGGAGTTGCAATGGCGCACGGTGGCGAAGGCGATCGCCGACCTGGATTTCCAGGGCTACTTCGCGCATGAGTTCGTGCCTGCAAAAGACCCCATAACCTCGCTTCGACAGGCGGTCGACCTATGCACCGTGTAGCCGCGAGGCGCGCGAAAGACCCGGCCACAGATTATGTTCGGCGCGATTGAAGCGGGCGGCACCAAATTCGTGTGCGGGATCGGCACCGGGCCCTCCGATCTCGAGACCACTCAATTTCCGACTACGACTTCGCCTGAAGCCACCGTGCAGCAGGCAGTGGAATTCTTTCGCGCGCGAGGCGCCGGAAAGCTGCAGGCGGTCGGTATCGCCTCGTTCGGTCCAATCGATCCGCACCCCGATTCGCCGACCTTCGGATATATCACATCGACTCCCAAGGAGGGGTGGCGCGACTTCGATCTGGCCGGTTCCGTTGGGCGCGCGTTGCACGTTCCCGTGGGCTTCGATACTGACGTAAATGGCGCCGCCCTGGGCGAGTCGCGATGGGGCGCGGCGCAGGGGGTTGCGGACTTCCTGTACCTCACGGTCGGTACCGGAATCGGCGGCGGAGCCATGGTGCATGGCCGGATTCTGCACGGCTTGCTGCACCCGGAGATGGGGCACATCCGTATTCCTCACAACTGCTCGCAGGATCCCTATCCGGGCGGCTGTCCGTTTCATGGCGATTGCCTCGAAGGCCTGGCGTCGGGTCCGGCCATGGAGGCGCGCTGGGGGGTGCGTGCGCAGGAGCTGCCGATCGAACATCCGGCATGGCGGCTCGAAGCACACTATCTGGCGCTCGGGCTCGCGAATTGGGTGTGCACGCTGTCGCCGCGCCGCATAGTCATGGGCGGAGGCGTGATGCAGCAGGCACACCTGTTTCCGCTGATTCGCGCCGAGCTGTTGCGCATTCTCAACGACTACATACAGGCGCCCGAGATCACCGCGCGGCCGGACAGCTTCGTCGTGCCGCCGCAGTTGGGGTCGCACGCCGGAGTTTTGGGAGCACTGGCACTCGGGCAAGCGGCGATTGCTCGCGGTTAGCCATACGATGCTGCTCACCGCCAAGGGAATCTCCAAGCACTTCGGCGTCAATCCGGTGTTACAGGACGCCGGCTTCTCGGTGCACGAAGGCGAAATTCTCGGGCTGATCGGTCCTAACGGGGCAGGGAAGACTACGCTCTTCGAGTGCCTGGCGGGTTTGATCCCCGCCGATTCCGGCGAGGTGAGCTTTTGCGGGCAGCGCCTCGATGCGGGTCATCGGAAAGGCTCGCTCTTCTATCTGCCGGACGGGATCCGTCCATGGCCCGATCAGACTGTGGCGTGGGCGCTCTCCTTCTTCGAAGCGTTGTTCGGGCGTCCACAGGGCGAAGGCGCGGCGCTGGCCGAATCGCTGAGACTCACCGCGCTGTTGCGGTCGCGCGTTGGGTCGCTGTCCAAAGGCGAGTCGAAGCGCGTGCTGCTCGCGATGGGCTTGCTGACCCCGCATCCGCTTCTGTTGCTCGATGAACCCTTCGACGGTCTCGACTTCCGGCAAACGCGCGATGTGATGGCGCTGCTCGCGACGGTGCGGACGCAGGGGAGGACGCTGTTCCTTTCCATCCACCAACTAACGGATGCGGCGCGGGTTTGCGATCGCCTGGTGCTGTTGAGTCGTGGACGGGTGGCGGGCGAGGGTACGCTCGCCGAACTGCGCGCTCAGGCGGGATTGCCCGAAGGCGGCCTCGAGGAGGTCTTCCTTGCGCTCACATAGGCAGCGGCCCGCGGTGGTCCTTCTGGCGAAGGAGCTTCGCGAGTTGCTGGCGTCGCGCGCGTTCTGGCTGCTCCTTCTGATGATCGGGCCGCTCGTGGGGCACAGCTTCATCACCGCGGTCGACACGTACGCGGAGGCCAGCGGGATCGGCGGCGGTCCAGCGGCACTGGCGCAAGGGCTCTCGCCGCTGGATGGAATTCTGGTGCCGACCTTTGGCGCGTACGACCTGGCGGTGACGCTGCTTTTTCCGTTTGTGGCGATCCGGCTCGTCTCGGCGGAGAAGGCCAGTGGAGCGTGGAAGCTGATGCTGCAGGCGCCTATGAATCTCCCGTCGATGCTAGCTGCAAAAGCTGTCGCGCTTGGTATTGGATGGTTTCTGGCTTGGACGCCGGGTTTCCTGGCGCTGCTTCTTTGGAAGGTCTACGGTGGATGGCTCGCGGCGCCGGAGTTGTCCAATCTACTGCTGGGACATTTCCTGCGCGTGATCCTCAGCTCCGCAGTCGCCGTTGCCGCGGCGGCCATCGCTACCAATGCGGCGAGTGCCGCCATCGCGACGCTGGGATTTACCGTGGGAACGTGGGCGCTCGAATTCGTGGCCGTAGGGCGCGGCGGATGGCTGCAGGCATTGGCGGCGTACACGCCCACAGCGGTGCTCCATACGTTCGAGCAAGGTCAACTACGCCTGAGCACCGTGCTGGTGACTCTG
The DNA here is from genome assembly GCA_035295745.1 of Bryobacteraceae bacterium. Lineage (GTDB taxonomy): Bacteria > Acidobacteriota > Terriglobia > Bryobacterales > Bryobacteraceae > JAIQFL01. The sequence goes on from DATGIL010000023.1 coordinate 80,888, forward strand.
CTGTTCGGCGTTGCCGGATTTGGCGTGGCGGGCGTGTGGCTGGTGGCGAGGCGCGATGTGGGATGGCACCTCGCCGCGTCGTTGGGTGTGGTGGCGGTATTCGGCGCCTTTTCGTTGGGCGCCTCGCAAGTGCGCGCCACGTGGGACTTGAGCGAGAACCGGCGCAATTCCTTTTCGTTGGCGGACGAGGCTGCGCTGCGGCAGATTCGCCAGCCCCTGCACGTGACGGTCAACCTGGCGGCCGAAGATCCGCGGCGCATGGATCTCGATCGCAATGTATTGAGCAAGCTCACCAGGATTCTGCCGAAGACGGAGATCGACTACGCCTCGCGCGGGCGTCTTGGGCTGTTCGAAGGGCCAGGCGATCATTACGGCGAGGTCTGGTACGAGATGGAGGGACGGCGCGTGATGAGCCGCTCCGCCACCGAGCCCATCGTTCTCGACACTTTATTCCAACTCGCGCGGGTCGAGCCGCCCGTGCGCAGGGAGACGGAAGCCGCCGGTCATCCGCTTCCGGCGCGCCCCACCGGGGCGGCGTGGATCTACTACGCGGTGTGGCCTCTGGTAGTAGGTGCGGTCTGCTGGTATTATTTCCGAGGCAGGAGCTAAATTATGAAGAAACTTCTCTCGACGGTGATCGGTGTCAGCGCACTCGCGGCCGGCTATTCGCTGCTGGCTCAGACGAAGGCCGCGAAACCAATTCACGTCGACGTAGTGCAAGAGAAGGCAGGCGCCGAGCCCACGCACTTCATCCCGATCGTGGGCTACTGGGTGGTGGCGACCGAGGGATCGAAAAACGTCTTGATGGTGGATGGGCGGCAGTGGAAAAAGGGCGAGCCATCGGCCGGGCTGGTGGACAAGGCTCGCGCGATTTACGGATCGCGCCACGAGGAGTTCATCGACAACGTGAAGGCCTGGGCCTATTTCCCAATCGCGGTAGCACAAGGCATCGACGACTTTCAGAATGGCGAGATCTCCATGCGCTTTCAAATGGTGGATGGCGCGCTGGATCGCTGCTCGGGCATCCTGTTCAACGTCAAGCCCAATGGCGATTATCTGACGGTGCGCTACAACGGCACGGAAGACAATCTCGTGCTGTGGACCTTCAACAAAGGCGTCCGCAAGTTCGTGAAGCGCGGTTCCGAAGAGATGCCGCTCAAGATGAAAGAGTGGTACAGCATGAAGATTGCGATTCACGGCACCAGCCTTGAGGGCTATCTGAACGGCAAGAAGTTGCTGGAGTACACCCTGCCGGAGCCGGTGTCAGGTAAGGTAGGAGTGTGGTCGAAGACGGACAGCGTGAGCTACTTCGATGACTACACCGTGACGCCCGCACCGTAGATTCGTCGATCACGCGGCCTTGCGCTTTCCGATCGCGGGTTCGATCGGCATTTTAGGCGCCGTCGTGCCCAGATAGATCAGCAGAATCGCCACCGTCATCCACTGATCGAGTACGGCGAAGAAACTGTCGGCGAAGGCCAAAGCCACGCGGGAGTACTGTAAGGCGCGCAGAGAGACATAGGTCTCCGCGGCCCAAAGAGGCAGCGCCGGCAGCAGCGCCAGAAGAATCCGCCACAGGTTGCCCTTGCTCAGTTCGCGGCTGCGCGGCAGCACTTCGCGTTCACCGTCGGCCTCCACGGCAACAATGACGTCGGTGAAGATCAGCCGCAGCGTCGCTACGATTCCGGGAATCACGAGAAACAGCGACCACAGCGCGATCGTGATCTGAACCTTAATTTTGTTCCAGAGCGTCTTGCCCCACTGCCTGCGGCCCCAACGAAACGCTTCGCTAATCGACGAAACTTTGCCCTTTCGCAGACACGCCACCAGCCCAAACACAATCGCAGGAGCCACAAGCGCGCCGAAGATCAGATCGCAAAAGTCTCCCAAGCCGATCGAAAGCACGCCCTCATCGGGCACGTTGAACGCATCCAGAACGAACTGCAGCAGGAGCGTGCCAGGCAGATAGACGAGCAGCGTCACAGCCGCCAGAAATGGCAGCGTCGAAAAGAACAGCCGCGTGGCGCGCCGCAATAATCCGAGCACCGAGAGGAATTCCTCAGTCCGGAAGTCAATTGCGAGCCGGCCCTTGCGGAAGGCAGGATCCATAGTTGTCGATGTGGCCGTGAGTCAATCCCACTATAACGCCGGACTGGGACCCATGCCGCGCGGCCCAATCAGGACTAAGATACGAAATGGAGGAAACATGCGCTACTTTGTGCTCGCGTTACTTTCCGTGGCGGCATCGTACGCCCAGAACACTCCGCCCAATTTGCCGAATCTGCAAACCGACAACCCGCCACTGAGACTGCACCAGTTTCCCTGGGAGAAGTCCGCGCAACCGCCCTTTGCGCAATGGAAGCTGTTTCCGTTAGGAACTCCCGCACCTGGTCCAACCGCCAACCTGCGGCTCCTTCCGGAATCGGGAGCGGGAGTGCCGAAACCGGGAGCGGGACGTGTCTTTGTGACACCACGCAAGCCTGCGACCAAATTCTTTGCCGCGGCTCCTCCTCAACCGTGCGCCATTCCTCTGACCAACCTGTTGCGCCCCGCCGGACCGATCCCCGAGATACGCCGCGTTCCGAGGACAAATGCCGCTCTTCCCATGAAGGAAGCGCATCTGCCCGCACCTTCCTGCGACGATCGAAAGTAGCTGCGAGGACCCCCTGGGGGACGTAGGCGTGGATGCGGACATGGCTGGTATTACGGAACTGCTCTCCGCCGTCAAGGAGGGCGTTACCGGTGCAGAGGCGCAGCTCTTCTCACTGCTCTACGTCGATTTGCGGCAGCTTGCGCACTCACGCTTGAGGCGCTCCCACCCCTCCACACTGCTGGATACCACGGCGTTGGTGCACGAAGCGTATTTGAGATTGCATTGTGCCGGGTACGTGCAAATCGCCGATTGTTCCCACTTCCTCGCCTACGCCGCAAGGGCCATGCGCTCTATCGTGGTGGACTTCGCGCGCCGCCACCAATTCTTTTCACTACGCTCTGTATCCCGGTTGGACCACTCCGGCGAAACCGGCGAGACGATTGTTCTCTACGGCAATCGATTTTGCCAGACCTCGGTGCCGGTACTGAGCGGCTCACTCGCGCAGTCGGGGACGCTGCCCGCTCTCCCCGTCATCAAGATTGGCGGGGTTACGGCCACGGTTCAGTTTGCCGGTCTGGTGGCGCCGGGAGAGTTTCAATTCAACGTCGTTGTCCCGCCGGGCACGACGGATGGGGACCAGCCGTCACCGCCACATAATGCCGGCGTGACCACCCCAGCCGGAACCGCCACCACGATCGAGCATTGAATTGACGTTGCATCACCTGCAGTTGTGTCCGGAAGATACGGTGGACATGCGGAACCGTGCCGTGGCAGCATCCAGACAAGGACCCGATTTCGTCCGATGTCGCCATGCGAATACCGCTTTGCTTTATCCTGCTGCTGGTCGCGGCATCTAGAATTCCGGCCTCGTTGCGTTCCCGCACTGGCTTCGAAACGAACGCGGGACAGGCGGACGTTGCCGTCCAGTTTCTCTCACGCGGTGCTCGCGGCACGCTCTTCTTGAAAACCGGAGGCGAGGCGCTGCTGACGACGCCAAAGGGCAGCCTGCGAATGACTCTGGCGGGTGCATCGAGCAGGGCAGGCACGGGGAGCGATCCTGTAGCGGGGAGCATCCATTACCTGATCGGCCGCGACCCGCAGAGATGGCACACAGGCGTGTCCGCATATTCGATGGTGAAGTACCAGCATGTGTATCCAGGCATCGACTTGATCTATCGCAACTCCGATGAGCAGATCGAGTATGATTTCGTGATCTCGCCAGGTGCGGATCCGCGCAGGATCTCGCTCGAATTCTCCGGGGCCGAGCGAATGGAAGTAGATGCACGCGGCGACCTGGTGTTCTCACTTGCGGGCCAAACTCTCCGCCACCGGAAGCCGCATGTCTACCAGACGGTGGGACAGACGCGCCATGAAATCTCCGGACGTTATGTGTGGAGCGGCGGCGGCCGCGTGCGTTTCGCAATCGCCGATTATGACCGCAGTCTGCCGCTCGTCATCGACCCGGTGATTTCGTACGGCACGTTTCTCGGCGGCTCTGGCGACGATGGCGCGTTCTCCGTCACCACGGATTCCGCTGGCAATATCTACGTGGCGGGCATCACTACATCGGCGGACTTGCCTTCGGCGGCGCCGGCTGGAGGTCGAACTCTTTCTGGCGCCTCCGACGCGTTCGTAGCCAAGCTCAATCCGCAAGGGACCGCGCTCATCTACATTGCTTACCTCGGAGGGAGCGATCAGGACGCGGCCCTCGCGGTCGCGGCGGACGCGCAGGGCAACGCCTACGTGACCGGCGGCACGAATTCCAAAGATTTTCCCGTCACCTCTTCGGCATTTCAGTCGCGCTTTGGAGGTACCGGCGGCAGTTCCCTCCCGCCTTTCTCGAGCCCGGCCGGCGACGGTTTCGTGGCCAAGCTCAATTCTTCCGGAACGCTGGTTTATTCGAGCTACCTCGGAGGAAATGGTATCGATCAGGGTTACGGGATCGCAGTGGATGCATCCGGCGCCGCCACGATTGCGGGCGCCACCGCGTCTACGGATTTTCCCGTGACTTCCGGCGTGGTTCAATCGGCTCGTCATGGATTCTCCGACGTTTTCATCGCCCGGGTGAATCCCGCCGGCAGCAGTCTGCTCTACTCCACCTATCTCGGCGGTTCGGGAGAGAACTATGCGTTCGCGCTGGCACTCGATTCTTCGGGGAATGCATACGTCACCGGCGTCACCACTTCGGACGACTTTCCTGTAACGCCGGGTGCCTTCCAAGGCCGACATAGCGGCAGCGCCACGGCGTTCGCTGCGAAGCTCAATAGCGCGGGCACAGCTCTTTCGTACGCAACCTATCTCGGAGGAAACAACAACACATATGCGTATGGAGTCGCAGTTGACAACTCGGGCAGCGCCTACATAACGGGGGCTACCACCTCGTCCGATTTTCCGATCACGACGGGCGCATACCAGAGGCGAGGCAAACAGGGCGGCGACGTCTTCGTCAGCCGCCTCAGTCCGGGCGGCGACAAGCTTCTGATGTCGAGCGTTTTTGGAGGAAACGGTCCCGATTTCGGACGCGCAATCGCCTTGGACCCGGCGGGCGACCTCTACGTCGCCGGCTCGACGGGGCCGTACGGCAATGGGCGCATCCTGGATTTTCCCACGACGCCCGATGCCGCCCAACGCTGCGGCAGCGGCAATCCTGCCGTCTTTCTGGTCCGCATTCCTCCGGACGGCGCGTCCCTCAAGTACTCGAGTTATTTGAGCGGCAACTCCGGTAGTGCCGCCGGGGCTTCGGCCATCGCACTGGGTGCCTCGGGCAAGATCATCCTTGCAGGTTCGACTGGCGCATCCGACTTTCCAACCACTAGCGGCGCTCTGCAAACCAAATTCGGCGGAGGAGGCTCGAGCTTCGATTCGACCAATCTTTTTCCTTTCGCCGGCGACGCCTTCGTGGCGCAGGTCGACCTGACGGCACAATCCCCGTTCGCATTGCAATGCGCGGTGGACGCAGCCAGCATGGCGCCGAACCTGATCTCGCCCGGAGAGATCGTCAGTTTCTTCGGTTCGGGAATCGGCCCGCAGACTGGTGTGCCGGCCGCGTTCGACTCCACGGGACACCTGCCCACCACCCTCTCCGATACCCGCGTGCTGTTCGATGGCGTTCCCGCTCCGCTGCTCTTTGTCCGTTCCGATCAGATTAATGCGGTGACGCCGTTCGCACTCGCCGGGAAGTCATCCACCGAAATTCAGATTGAGTATGCGGGCGCAAAGACGCCGATTCTGAACGTTCGGGTGACCAGCGCCACACCCGGGATCTTCACAGCGGACGCCTCGGGCAGCGGTCAGGCTGCGGCTTTGAACGAGGATAACTCTTACAACACGCCTTCGAACCCGGCGCGCGCAGGCTCGGTAGTTGTCCTGTTCGCCACGGGAGCCGGTCCGCTGGACCCGATCCCGGAAGACGGCAAGCCAGTGGCGGACCCGCTCCCACGCACGCTGCCGGTAACGGCGTACGTAGGATCTTGCCAGGCCGGCGTACTGTATTCAGGCAGCGCGCCGGGCCTGATTGCCGGGGCTATCCAGGTCAATCTCCGCATTCCGGAAACAGCGCCTCCTCCGGCCCCTCCGGGGTTCACTTGCGGTTCCGGCAACGTTCCGGTTCTCCTGTTGTTCGGAGGCGCCAGCACCCAGGAGACCGCCACGATCAGCTTGCGGTGATTCATCGTGTGAACTGTACCTGTACGTCTCGTTCCGACGCGCGGCCGTGATCGTCGATCACTCGAATCAGGTGCGCGCCCTCGCTTGCGGGGCTCCACGCGAGCGCGCCATTCTTTATCGCGGACTTGCCGATCAATGCCGCGCCGTCGAACCAGAAGACGTCTCGCACATCTGCCGCGACTCCCGCTTCCAAGGCGATCACGCTATCCGGCCGCGAGCGTCGCAGTGTGTAGATCACGCTGCGCGGCGGTGACGCGATCCGCGGGGATTCGGTGCTGTCCTCCGCCGTGCATGCGGGCAGCGCCGGCGGCGTGCGCCTCGGCATTCCCGCCTCACGAAAGAGCTTCAACATGTCGGAACTCCAATACTCGTACACTTCGAAGCGCATTGTGTCCGGCAGATACGGCGGACATGCGGGACGGCCCGTAGCCACATCGATCGCCACGGCCCGGTGAAGTTGGCTCACGCGAATCGGCGACTTGCCGGGGATGTACCAAGTCGAAACGGTGTGCGGGCACCAGACGTTGGGCAGGTCGCCGCTATCGGCGCAAACCTGCACGCGGCTGACTCCGGCTGGGGGCTTCCATTCGGGCACCAGATCGCTGGCACGCTCCAGATTCAAAGCGTCCGTGATGCGGAAGAATAGCGGCGCTGCCGCATCCACGCCGATGTAGCTGGGGTTGCCGCGTCCCGAAAAATCACCGATCCAGACCACGAGCACGTATCGTCCCACTACGCCCGCTGACCAGGCATCGCGAAAGCCCCACGAGGTTCCCGTCTTCCACGCCACCGGCCAGCGAGTGCGCACGGGCAGCGCGCCCTCTTCGTCCGGACGGGGATTGCGGCGCAACATATCGAGCGTGATGAATGCCGCTTCCGGACTCAACATGCGCGGACCTTCGCGAGCCGGCGGCGACTGCGGAACTGCGCGCAACGGCTGCAACACGCCTTGATTCGCCAGCATCCCGTAGAGCGCCGCCAACTCCTCCATACTGACTTCCACGCCGCCCAGCGCCAGCGCGAGCCCGTAGTACGATTCCGATTTCAGGCCGCGCACGCCAGCGCTCTCCAGAAATCCGTACAGGCTCGGCTGCTTCAATTGCATCGCCACCCACACCGCGGGAATGTTTCGGCTGCGGATCAGCGCCTCTTCCGCGGGAATCGGCCCGATGAAGCGGCCATCAAAATTTTCAGGCGTGAAAGGGCCGAACGAGGTCGGTGTGTCGCGCAGGATAGTACGCGGATGCAACACGCCTTGATCGAGCGCCAGCCCGTATACGAACGGCTTGAGTGCCGATCCCGGAGACCGCTTCGCCAATACACCATCCACCTGGCCATCGATCGCCTGATTCCAGTAGTCGGCGGACCCCACCCATGCCTTCACCTGCATGCCCGATGTATCCACCAGCAATGCCGACACATTACGAATCCCGCGATCTCCGTATTCCCCGATGTACCGTTGGATCTGCCGCTCCATCAGGCTCTGCAGACCCGCATCGAGGGTCGTATCGATGCGCGACGACCGTCCCACCGATTCGGCCAGCAGGGCATCTACGAAGTGCGGTGCGCGCCACGGCAACGGCACAGTGGTTCCGGGCAGCATGGGCGACTCCAGTTGGCGCCGCTCCATTTCGTCGGTGCGATGACGCGCCATCCACGACACTGCGAGGCGCCTGCGAGCCTTGAGAAGATGCTCGGGAGCCACGCCGCGTCCTGCGCGCGCCGCCGGACTCTGCGGAATCACGGCCAGAGTAACTGCTTCCGACAGCCCCACACGATCGGGCGATTTTCCGAAATAGATCCGCGACGCCGTGCCCACTCCCTGCACGTTGCCGCCGAAGGGTGCCAGATTCAGATACGCCTCCAGCAGATCGCGCTTGGAGTAGCGCGCCTCGAGCCAGAGCGCCGCCGCGATCTGTCGCAGCTTGCCTGCGGTTGTCCGCGTCCTGAGCCCGTAGAGCAGGCGCGCCAACTGCATGGTGAGAGTAGATCCGCCCTGTCTCCCCCCTCCGCGCCACGTGCGCACGCCTGCGCGCAGCAGCGCTGCCGGATTCACCCCCGCGTGCCAGTAGAACCAACGATCCTCCTTGAGCAGGAGCGTCTCCACCAGAACCGGCGACATCTGGGAGAGCGGCGTCCAGATGCGGTACTGATCGTCCGCCGCCAGCGTGACGCGCAGCAATTCGCCGTCCGCCGACCACACCGTGGTCGACAGTGGCACGCGATCCGCAAGCGAGGCGTGAGGCCACAAACGCAAAACGGCCAGGAGCGCGAGGATCGCCGCAATCGTCTGCTTCATGGCTTCACGATTTCGAGCTTGCCGGCCAGACTCAATCCGGAGATCTTCCGGTTGTACATGCCCTCGGCGAATGCAGGCGGCGACTGGTATACGCCCGCATTGGTGGCGCGCAAACGGTACACGAAAGCGCTGGCTTCCTTACCGATGTCGCCATACATCACGAGGCGGTCGTCGCGGACGTCAACATGTTGCGGCGTCCAGTTGGACTTGTCGGGCAGCCCGATCGGCAGACCGCCCACTCCGCGCGCGGATGAAGCGGGGTCGGCTGCGGGCGAACTGCTATCCGCCGCCGGCTGCAATTCCAGCACGGCCTCGGTGCCGCCAGGCAGCAGGTCCACTACTGCGATCTGCGAAAGGCCGGTGCGATTCATCGCCCTCACCCGCACGCGCGCCAGGAACTCCTGCCCGACCCTTACCTGCGTGATCACGTTGCCTTGCAGATCGAGAAATTCGTGGATCACCTCCACGCCTTCGTTGACACCGGCCGCGGGTAGCACACGATCGAATCCCGACTGCTCCAGGCTGTAATACGCGGGCAGCGATCCCGTCTTGCTGAATCGCACCTTCGCGGCCGCTGCCGATACATCGGACTTAGGCATGGCGCCCGACGGCAGTGTCAAGGCGCGTTCCTTGCCATCGCCCGCGATTTCGCCGATCGCCAGTTTTCCTTCGGCGCCCGCCGCCTTGGCGTAAGCGTCCAGGGCCATCAGCGTCCAGGAAGCCGACAGTGAGTTAATGCGATTGTCCGTGATTGCCCGGCCCACGTCTTCCAGTACCGTGGGCGGGACCGCGCCCAGTCGCGACGGAAAGTGTCGCGACAACAGATAGAGCAACTGCGCGTCATGAACTACCCTGTCGTAGTAACTGTCCTCGTCGAAGGATTTCTTCGCCCTCGACCAGGGCACTCCGGCGATCACCCTGTCGGCGTCGCCATTCCGCTGCATCAGGCGGTAGGTGGCGGCCAGCCAGCCCGCTGCGAGATCCTCCTGCCAGACCGCCAGCGGGTAGCGATGTGTCAACTCCTGTTCCACGTTATTCAGAGCGCTTGTCGAATTGACGCCCTGCCGGGCCAGCAGATAGACCGCGTACGCACGCCATCGAGCCGCGGGCAGCGTGGGTGCCGGAGTGCTCGCGAAGCGCGTGAGCCATTCGTTGAGGCTGGCTTGCATGGCCGCGGGAATCTTCTGCCCGCGATCCTTGGCTTCGAGCAGGAATTGGGCTGCGTAGATGGTGGGAAACTCGGCCGTCTCGGGTGACGATGCCCACAGCCCGAAGCCGCCCTTCTGATTTTGGCGGCTTTGCAGCACGGCGAAGGTCACTGCCGGCGATGTCGCCGACGAGGCGGCGATCCGGCTGCGGACCGCCCCGAATTCAGGCCGCGACATCATCAGCAGGGTCGATACGCCCTTGCTCACCAGTTGCTCGGTGCAGATGTACGGGTAATCGTCCAACCATGAGATTAAGCTCGGGCCCCAAACCAGCGGCACCGACGACACCGATGCCTCCACACGGCGCTTCTCGTTGTACATCTGCCGCGTGACGGGCACGTCCGTACCCGAGCCTTCGAACCGACCCAGGTTCAACTGGGTGCGATACGCAACGGCTGGCCTGACGCTCACGCTCTCCTCGATGTGCGCCTCCGCGTTGCCTCTTCTCGCAATGAACTTGAGCGTTGCGGGTCCCAACACCGCATTCGCCTTGAAATGGAAAATGCCGACGCCTTCCTTCTTATCGGGAACCTGGAGATCGACGCTCGCCGGACCCTGCGCGGTAAGACCGGGGCTCACCTGTGCTTCGAGCCGGACCGGACCCTTCGCCCCCACAGCGTTGTTGAAGACGCCGACGCTGACCTCGAAGATGTCACTTGGCGCCACCATGGACGGCACATTCGGCGTCATGATGAAGCTGCCCTTTACCTCCGCGGAATTAGCGGCAGTCCCCACCCGCTTGGGACTCACCGCAATCACCACCACGCGCAGCTTGCCGTTGAAATAATCGGGCACCGGATAGCGGAATTCGTATCCCGCGGGTCCCGCATCGACGATTCCGGACCAAAACGCGACCGGAGCCTTGCGTTTTTTCGCGAACGGATTGAGGTGGCGCGCGAAACCGCTCTCGGCATCGCCACCGGGCGCCGCCGACGCCAGGAATCGCTGGAACTCCGGCAGAATCAGGTCGAGAATCTGGCTGGTGTCGACCTCCAACCTCCGCTTTTGGAAAAAGTAGCGGAGCGGGTCGGGATTCTTGTAGCGCGCCACCTGCAGAATACCTTCATCCACGGCCAGCAGCGCCACCCGTGACGCTTCCGCGGGCACCACGCGCATGTTCAGTGTAGTGCCCGGCCTGATCTCGCTGGGCATCGTGAGTTGCAACGGCTCCGTCCGCGCCGTCAGGCTCGCCGCAAACGGCGCCACACCGTAAGACAGAGGGCTGAGAAAAATCTCGTCGGAGGACGGATCGCGCACGAACTCCACTCCCACATACCCATTGCCTTCGAAATCCTTGGGCAGCACGATTTTCTGAACTGAACTCGTGGTCGAAGTCTTGAACCACTGATGCTGCAATACGCGATCGCGCTCGATGGTAATCAGCCCCGCCCCCGTATACGGTGCGCGGATGCTGACTTCGATCGTATCGCCGCCTGCATACGCCGGCTTATCGAGCTGGATCTGCAGTTCGGCATCGCGATCGAGAGAACCTGTCAGATTGGCATCGCCCGCCACCCGGTAGCTGAGTTGATTCAACTCTTCGCCATTTTCATCGCGCAGCATCAGGAGGAAGTCGCCGGGCTCCTGCGTCGGCAGCGGGAAATTCGTGCCTCCTGCCGCGATGCGCACCTTGCGGCTGTTGCGAACGATTTCCTTGCGCCGCGAGACGTATTTGTACGTCTGATTGCTCTGTTGGGTGAGCACGGAAACGAACTTCCGCTGTACCCACTCCAGGGTGAGATTCCCGGCAGCCACTGGCGTGAGCTGCTGATTGACCGCTAACCAGTTGGATTGGCGTGCGCTCCCGCGGCCGACGAAACTCAGGTCTCCATCGGGCTTCACTCCCACCAGGAAGGCCGCGTCGGAAACAATCGCGCTATTCTGTGCCGCGACATTGCGCCCACCTTCGGCCTCGTACGCCCGCGCCAGGAGATTCAAACGGTACGCTCGCCCCGTGAATCGCCCCAGATCGAGCTTGAACGTCGCGACGCCCTTGTCGTCGGTGACGGTATCGGCGAGGGCTTCGTGAAAGGGCTCGCTCAACGACTCGCCGGCCTCGAAGCGGTGCTCCGGATAGCGCGCAAACACTGGTAGAACCGCGCTCAAATCCATCTCGCCGTCCACCCGGCGGTTGCTGGCCGGATCTCCGAACAGATGCGCTACGGTGACGCTCGGCTTCACGTCGCTGGACGTGAGCCAGCCTTCCGCCGGCTTGTCACTCAGGTCGAGCCGCACCTTCATTCGGTCTGGCTCGAACTCCTGCACGCGGAAATTCGTGCTGCCCAGCAGTTCCTGGTCTTTCTCGCTTTTCACCAGGTACGCGTCTGCCTGGTAGGTGCCGGTGGGAGCGGCCGTCTGGCTGGTGAACGCCACGTCCTCGAACGCCGCGGCCGAGAGCTGGATCGGGTTGCGGCTGATTACCGTACCTCGCGGATCGGTGATCACCACCGCGAGGGGAAGGCCCGCCAGTGACGATTTCCAGTCGGCCGTTCTTACGATCATTCCGAGATGCGCCGTTTCCCCAGGCCGGTAAATGCCGCGATCAGTAAACAGGTAGGCCGATAACTGCTGCACCGATTTCGCATTCTCCACCCCGCCCGTGTCGAAGCGTGACACGTCGAGAGCACGGCCTTGCGTCTGGAACGGCATGAACGAAAAATCGGAGTCCTTTTGCGCCAGAATCATCAGCGGCGACTTCTCCCTCTTGAGAGAGGGGATCTTGGGAAGCTTGGCGCGCCCCCCGTTCTCGGTGGTCGCCGCCGCCATCGCTGCCTGCCCATTGCGCCCCACCACTTCCACCCGCACTCCGTCCACAGGGAGACCGGTGCGCAGGGACTGCACGAAGACATCGCCCGTACCGTCCTTCGCCTGCTTTACGATGAAGCCCAGATCCGTCACCAGGATCAGGCGCGTGTCCTCGAATGCGGACGTCTCGTTCTCATCCGGACTGGTGTTCGGCTCGGTGTTGGCATCGTTCTGGTCTGTCGGCGCCTCCGCGCGCGCAGGCGCCTCGCGGATCCGCAGCAGAAACAGACCGCGTCCCTGAGCCTTTCCTTGCAAATATTGGCCAAGGTCGATACTGTCGTAGGTCGGCTTGCCGGCCTCCTGGTTGTAGTCTCGAACTTCAATGACCCGCTCCACTACCGTGTCCGCAAGATCGGGAGAGACGTACGGCTTGCTGAACTCGCTCATCACCGGAGCGATGTGCTGAATCTGGTTCGGCAGCACGCGCCCGACCTCGATCTCCACGTGTTCGAGATCGCGCACCAGGAACCCCACCTTTTTGTCTCCCGCGAGCGAGAGAAGGGCGCCTTTCCCCAGGAACGTCAGAGCCCTCGGATAAGGATCCACTACAAAGGTGGCGAGAAATGGTTTGCTGGAGATGTATCCTCCGGTGCCCTCCACGCCTTCATCCACCTGTATGTACAGATAGCGACCCACCACGGCGCGAAAACGGAATCCGTGCGTCGTGTTTCCGCCCTCTTCGGTAGGAACGTAGGTGAGGGGCACGCGCGTGGAGAGCGCCAGGATGTCCTTGCCCACCTCGTCGGCGTCGTCCCATTTGTGCCAGGTCGTGTCGTCTTTCGCTTGTTTTGGATGCCTTTCCGGTAGAAGGTATGCTGATACTTTGCCCGCCAGCGCCTTCTCGGCAACCGGTGAGGAACTCGTGATCGTCAGAATCTGCTCCGGCTCGAAGCGCGCGTTGTCCACTACCGTCATACTGAAGCTGGAGAAGCGCAGGCTGGTCCGGCCGGGAATGGTCACCGCCGCTTCCAGCCGGTCTTTCGTCTCGTTTCCGCCGCGCGCCGCGCGAACACCTCTGTCGATGCGCAACGTGATCTGCGTATCGTCGCGAGGCAGCCCCAAAGGCGCCGAATGGACATGCGCCGCCAGCTTGAACTTGTCATAGACCACGGTGTAGTTGCGGCTGTCGGGCTTGAGTCCCAGGTATTCGGCATCCTTGGCAAACACCAGCGAGACCTTCTGCTCGAACTGTTGCGTATCTACCGGATGGCTGAACTGCACGGTCGCCACCAGCTTCTTCAAGTTGGGATCCACCGGGTCCTGGTAAAACTGGCTCTCCGCGATCTTGGCCGAGAATGGCTGGGTTTTGAAATCGAAGCTGGCTTCGTCGATTTCCACTCCGCGCGCGAAGAGTCCCTTACGCGCGAAGCTCACCGTAAACGCGCCGTCTACCGGCCAGTCGCTCTTCGGCGTAAACTGCAGAGTCTGATCGTCTACCCAGAACCACGTGCCGGCGAATTTCGGCGAGATGCCGACCCCGGTGTTGACGGCCTTTTCCACCTGTTGGAGCGGCGCGGCCGATTCTTGGAAATTCACCACCAGCGGTCGGATCGAAGCAATGCCGTTGTCCCCGTAACGCGTCAGGGCGGGGGCTGTCACAGTATAGGCGACGTAGTGCGGAACCGGGCGGTTCTTGTACCAGATCCAGGCTCCAGCCACGCTGCACACCGCAAACACCGCAATCGCGGCACGCTTCCAGTCGGACGCCAGATAACGAGCGCCGCCCGTGGTCTTTCTTCCGATCCACCCCGGCCAGGACGGCGGCTTCCAATCCCATCGCCCGATGATTGGCTCGCTGACTCGGCCGACGCCAATCCGGATCTTTCCCCGTATACGATCGAATTTGGGCACGTTGATCTAGGCATTGTACGTGAATTAAAGACAATGCCCTCCTGTCGATTAACGACGGGCAGGGGCTATGCTTATTCGCGAAGGTACTTTCGGCCGAGTCCTATCCGGAATGGTGTCAGAGCGCCACCGATGGGTAAGGTTTCGCACAGTCTCTGTGCGTAGACGTACGTTTCGAGCCCAAAAGAACTAACGGTGGATGGCCCGTATGGGTGTGTAACGGCCGGTCTCCCGCATCCCGCCCCTATAAAATGAATTAGCGGAACTCTGTGCCTCGGTCGAAATGCCTCGCGAGCGCGGAGAGCCATTCCATCGGGTTAAGCGAAATGAACGAGGAAACTCCCCAAAAGACCGGTCACCCCACGATTATCGTTCCGCCAGAAGCGAAGCTACCGAAGCCGAAGCCGGCGCAGCCGAAGAAGTCCGCCTACCGGTGGCTTTGGCTGCCGATTCTCGCTTTATTGGCCGCTGGCGCCTGGTATCTCTGGCCGAAAGGCTCTACGCCTTCAACCTCAGCGGACGGGGCCGCAAAAGGCGGCAAGAAAGGCGGTGGCGGCGCCGTTCCGGTAGTCGCTACCAAGGCACATCGCGGCAACATCGGCGTATACATCACCGGACTGGGCTCCGTGGTTCCCATCGCCACTGTCGCCGTCAAAAGCCGGGTCGACGGGCAGTTGATGAAGGTCCACTACAAGGAAGGCGACATGGTTCATGCGGGCGATCTGCTGGCGGAGATCGACCCACGCCCATATCAGGTTCAGTTGGAACAGTTCGAGGGCCAGATGGCGCGCGATCAGGCCACACTCGACAATGCCAAGGTGGACCTGGACCGCTACCAGAAGTTGTTGGCACAAAATGCCATTCCGGAGCAGCAGCTCGCTACCCAGAAGGCCACGGTCGCGCAGCAGGAAGGCGTTGTGAAGAGCGACCAGGGACAGATCGACAGCGCGAAGCTTAACCTGATTTACTGCAGCATCAAGGCCGAGATCACCGGAAGGGTGGGGCTGCGCCTCGTGGACCCCGGTAATATCGTGCACGCCAGCGATACCAACGGACTCGTGGTGATTACCCAGATTCAACCCATCAGTGTGATTTTTACGGTGGCGGAAGACGATCTCCCGGTCGTGCTTCGCAAGCTTGGCCAGGGGCAACACCTGCGGGCCGAGGTTTACGACCGGGCCAACACCGGGAAGATCGGCACAGGAACCTTGGAGACGGTGGACAATCAAATCGACCCTAGTACGGGCTCGCTTCGCCTGCGCGCCAATTTCGACAACAGCAGCAATCAGCTCTTCCCCAACCAGTTCGTGAATGTGCGACTGCTCGTGGAGGAAAAGCAAAATGTCGTTCTGGTCTCGCCGGCCGTAATCCAGCGAACTTCCGACACGACCTACGTCTACGTCGTGAAGGAGGACCACACCGCTACCGTCCGCCCAATCAAAGAGGGCGTCACCGAGGGCGACAGCACCGAAATCACCAGTGGACTGAATGACGGTGACGTAATCGTCATGACCGGTGTCGACAAGTTGCAGGAAGGGACCCCGGTAACCGTGCAATTCGCCGACGGACAGCCTGGAGGCGCCCCCGCGTCCAAAGCCGGCGACAAAAGCGGAGGGAAGAAGAAGTGAGTCCCTCCCGGACGTTTATTCTCCGGCCGGTGGCGACCTCACTTTTGATGATCGGGATCCTGCTGGCTGGTGGCGTGGCGTATAAGCAGTTGCCCATTTCCGCCCTGCCCGAAGTGGATTACCCCACCATCCAGGTGATCACGTTCTACCCGGGCGCAAGTCCTGACGTGATGGCGTCCTCCGTGACCGCGCCGCTGGAGCGGCAGTTTGGACAGGTACCCGGCCTTCAGCAGATGACGTCTACCAGCTCCGACGGCAGTTCCGTCATCACGCTGCAATTCAATCTCAGCCTCAGCATCGACGTGGCCGAGCAGGAGGTGCAGCAGTCCATCAACGCGTCGGGCACATTCCTGCCCGCGGACCTTCCGATTCCGCCGATTTACGCCAAGACCAACCCGGCCGACACCCCGATTCTCACGTTGGCCCTCACGTCGAAGACAGACCCTCTTTCGAAAGTCGAAGATCTCGCCGACACGCGCCTCGCGCCCAAGATCTCGCAACTCACCGGCGTGGGCCTGGTGAGCATCAGCGGCGGCCAGAAGCCTGCCGTGCGCATCCAGGTGAACCCTACCATCCTGGCGTCTTACGGATTGAACATGGAGGACCTGCGCACCGCGATTGTGGCGGCGAATGTCAACCAGGCCAAGGGCAATTTCGATGGTGCGCACCAGTCCTACCAGATTGGCGCCAACGACCAATTGCTTTCCTCCGACGACTACCGGCCGCTGATCGTGGCGTATCGCAACGGCGCCCCGGTCAAACTCACCAAGGTCGCGGATGTAATCGACGACGTGGAAAACATTCGGCAGGCCGCCTGGATGGACGAGACTCCCGCGGTGATCATGAACATCCAGCGCCAGCCGGGAGCCAATATTATTCAAGTGGTGGATCGCATCAAGCAGTTGCTGCCCACCCTCACCTCGACGCTCCCGAAATCCATCGATGTGAAGGTCCTGACAGATCGCACCAACACCATTCGTGCCTCGGTGGAGGATGTGCAATTCGAGCTGCTGCTGACCATCGGGCTCGTCGTGCTGGTGATCTTCCTCTTCCTGCGCAATGTGGCCGCCACCATCATTCCCAGCGTGGCCGTCCCGCTTTCCCTGGTGGGGACGTTCGGCATCATGTACATGCTGGGGTACAGTCTCAACAACCTTACGCTCATGGCGCTGACGATCTCCACCGGCTTCGTGGTAGACGATGCCATCGTGATGATCGAGAACATCGTCCGCTACATCGAGGAGGGTGAGGCGCCGATGAAGGCGGCGCTAAAGGGTGCGGAACAGATCGGATTCACCATCATCTCGCTGACGATTTCGCTGATTGCGGTGCTCATACCGCTGCTCTTCATGGGCGATATCGTCGGGCGTCTTTTCCGCGAGTTCGCCGTCACCCTGGCGGTCACGATCCTGGTATCCGCAGTGGTATCTCTGACCCTGACTCCCATGATGTGCTCGCGTCTTTTGAAGCATAGGCCCGAGGCGCAACAAGGCCGCTTCTACCGCGTTTCCGAGCATGCGTTTGAGGCGGTGATTGCGTTTTACGCCAAGATCCTGCGATTCGTCCTGCGATGGCAAACCGCGACACTGCTGGTTGCCGTCGGCACGCTTGTGCTCACTATCTACCAGTTTTGGACAATCCCGAAGGGCTTCTTCCCGATCCAGGACACAGGGGTGATTCAGGGCGTTTCCGAGGCGGCGCAGACGGTTTCATTTCCCGAAATGGCGTCGCTCCAGCAGAAGCTGACCAAGGCCATCGTCACCGATCCCGCGGTGGACAACCTTTCGAGCTTCATCGGTATCGACGGTACGAATACCACCCTGAACAGCGGCCGCATTCTTATCAACCTGAAGCCGCTTGAGGAACGCAAAGTCTCGGCAAGCGACGTCATCCGGCGCCTGCAACCGAAATTGGCGGGTATCGCCGGCATCACGTTGTTCATGCAGCCCGTGCAGGACTTGACTGTGGAGGACCGGGTCAGCCGCACGCAATTCCAATACACGCTGGAGGATCCCAACGCCGACGAGCTGAATGCCTACGCGCCCAAGATGGTGGAGCGTCTCAAGCAGATCCCGCAACTGGAGGATGTGGCCACCGACCAGCAGGTACAAGGCCTGCGCGCCAAGCTGGTGGTGGATCGGGATACCGCGGCACGTTTTGGGATCACGCCCGCCAGCATCGACCAGACCCTATATGACGCCTATGGCCAGCGGGAAGTCTCCACTATCTTCACGCAGCTCAATCAATATCACGTCGTGCTTGAAGTGCAGCCATCCTTCCAGCAAAGTCCTGGCGACTTGCGCAATCTTTTTATTCGGACGGGTGTGGGATCGTCGGCTACCACCGGCGGATTGGTCGCGGGCGGCTCGGCAACAACCGCTTCTCCCGTTTCCTCGGCGCCGGCTCTCTCGAGTTCTACTTCGCCGTTGGGCGCCAACACCGCCAGCGCAGCGGCTTCGAGCAGTTCACTGGGGGGCGGCGCCATCGCTTCCGCCTCGATCTTTCCCACGGGAGGCCAGGTTCCACTAGGTGCGTTTACTCGTATGGAGACGGTGGCGGTTCCGATCACGGTCAATCACCAGGGACAATTCCCGGTGATCACCCTGTCGTTCAATCTCGCGCCCAACGCTTCTCTTGGCGATGCTGTGGATGCCGTCAACAAGGTCAAGGACGAACTCCACATGCCCCAGAGTATTCAGGCGGGGTTCCAGGGAACGGCACAGGCGTTTCAGGCATCCCTGGCCAACGAGTGGGTGCTGATTCTGGCCGCCCTGGTAACCGTGTACATCGTGTTGGGAGTCCTCTACGAGAGCTACATCCATCCCATTACGATTCTCTCGACGTTGCCTTCGGCGGGCGTCGGAGCGCTTCTCGCGCTGAATGTGAGCGGCGCCGATTTCAGCGTCATCTCGCTGATCGGCATCGTGCTCCTGATCGGAATTGTTAAGAAGAACGGCATCATGATGATCGACTTTGCGCTGGATGCGGAGCGCAAAGAGGGAATGGCGCCCGAAGAGGCAATCTATCAGGCTTGTTTGTTGCGATTCCGACCGATCATGATGACCACCATGGCCGCGCTGTTGGGAGCTGTCCCGCTGGCTTTGGGAAGTGGGACTGGGTCGGAGTTGCGTCGTCCTCTGGGTATCACGATGATCGGTGGATTGCTCATCAGCCAGATGCTGACCCTCTTCACCACGCCCGTGATTTACTTATTCTTCGATCGGCTGGCAAGAAGATTCTCCCGACACCGTGAGGAGCCGGAGCCCGGCCTGGAGCCGGTCCCCGCGGAATAAGGCAATGGAGAGATCACACGGTGGCGCAAACACTCCTGTTTGCCGCGTCGACACTCATGTCGACGCTTTTCGGTGGTTTTCCGAGTCGGCCAGATCGATGGTCTGCCCGACATGGATCCAGTTCGCCGGCGTTGAATGCCACTTCGTGGCACTGGAATTGGTAGACGCTACGAATAGCGTCGAAAAGAGTCTCGATGCAGCAAACATGAGTGTTTGCGCCACATCATTTCGGTGGGGCGCCGACCACCTGCAGACAGAGCCTTTGCGGAGTCATGCATGAATATTTCCGCGCCTTTCGTCCATAAGCCCGTTGCCACGACCTTACTCACCGTAGCCATCGCGCTGGCGGGCGCCGTGGCTTTCCGCATTCTTCCCGTATCGCCCCTCCCGCAAGTCGACTTCCCGACAATTTCCGTCAGCGCCGGCCTGCCCGGAGCCAGTCCCGAGACGATGGCATCCTCCGTCGCGACCCCGCTGGAGCGCCAATTCGGGCGTATCGCGGCTGTCACCGAAATGACCTCGTCGAGCACCCTGGGATCCTGCAGCATCACTCTCCAATTCGATTTGAATCGCAATATCGATGCCGCCGCGCGCGATGTGCAAGCCGCCATCGCTGCCGCCCGCGGCTATCTACCCACCAACCTGCCGAGCAATCCGAACTACCGAAAAGTCAATCCCGCAGATTCGCCGATCTTCATGATCGCGCTCACTTCCGACGTGCTGAGCAAAGGCCAGATGTACGACGCGGCGTCCACTATCATGGCGCAGAAACTTGCGCAGGTGCAGGGCGTCGGACAGGTGGGCGTAGGAGGCAGCGCGCTCCCGGGAGTTCGCGTGGAATTGAATCCCGACGCGCTCAACAAGTACGGCATCGGACTCGAACAGGTTCGCAGTGTGTTGTCCTCTGCCAACGCCAATACCCCCAAAGGCCACTTCTCCGATGGACTGC
The DNA here is from genome assembly GCA_035295745.1 of Bryobacteraceae bacterium. Lineage (GTDB taxonomy): Bacteria > Acidobacteriota > Terriglobia > Bryobacterales > Bryobacteraceae > JAIQFL01. Next base: position 101,177 of record DATGIL010000023.1, read on the forward strand.
GCATGTATGAAGTGGGCGCCAACGATCAGCTCTTCAACGCCGTCGACTACAAGCCTCTGCTGGTGGCCTATCACAATGGCATGGCGGTGCGGGTCTCCGATGTCGGCAGCGTGGTCGATTCTACGGAAGACCTCCGCAACGCAGGCTACGCCAACGGCAAACCTTCCGTACTGGTCATCATTTTTCGCCAGCCCGGCGCCAACATCATCGAGACCGTAGACCGGATTCGTGCCGTGTTGCCGCAAATTCACGCTGCCATCCCCGCCTCGATTGACCTGCGGGTCGCCATGGATCAGACCCAGACCATCCGCGCTTCCGTCCACGACGTGGAGCGCACGCTTGTAATTTCGGTCGGACTGGTGGTGCTGGTGGTCTTCGTTTTTCTGAAAAATGTCCGTTCCACATTCATTCCCAGTGTCGCGGTTCCGGTGTCCCTGCTAGGCACCTTCGGCGTGATGTACCTCTTCGGTTACAGCCTCGACAACCTTTCCCTCATGGCGCTCACCATCTCCACCGGGTTTGTAGTGGACGATGCGATCGTAGTCATCGAGAACGTTTCGCGTTACCTGGAGGCCGGGATGAATCCGTTCGCCGCAGCCTTGAAAGGCGCCGCGGAGATCGGCTCAACCGTGGTCACGATGAGCGTTTCCCTGATCGCCGTCTTCATCCCTCTGCTGTTGATGGGAGGGATTGTCGGGCGTCTGCTGCGGGAGTTCGCGATTACTCTCTCCGTCGCGATCGCGGTCTCGATGGTGGTCTCCCTCACGGCGACTCCGATGATGTGCGCCCACCTGTTGAAAGAACATGAGTCTCACGGCTGGCTTTACAACAAGATCGAAGACCTTTTCAACTGGGTCGTGAACCTGTACGGCAGGGTTCTGTCGGTAGTTCTGCGGCACGCGTTCGTTACGCTGCTCGTCCTGATTACCACATTGGGTCTCAACGTGTATTTGTTTGCCAAGGTATCGAAGGGCTTCTTCCCGCAGCAGGACACCGGCCGCATGTCAGGCCAGATTCTTGCCGATCAGGACACCTCGTTTCAATCGATGGATAGAATCCTCAAGCAGATGGTAAATATCGTGGCGGCTGACCCGGCGGTGGATACGGTCAACGGGTTCACGGGAGGCGGCGGTGGTGGTGGCGGCGCGTCGACTTTGAATCAGGGGCGCATGTTTGTCTCCCTAAAACCGCTTGAGGAACGCAAAATCACTGTGGACCTGATTCTGCAACGCCTTCGCCCGAAGCTCGCCCGGGTACCTGGTGCGACACTCTACCTCCAGCCCTCACAAGACCTGCGCGTGGGCGGACGCAACAGTGCCGCGCTCTATCAATTCACGATGCGTGGCGACAATCTGCAAGACCTGGTTAGTTATGCACCAAAGATGTTCGACGAGTTGAAGACAGTTCCCATCATTGTGGACGTGAACACAGATCAACAGAATCACGGTCTGCAGTCCATGATCACGTATGACCGCGAAACTGCGGCACGTTTCGGCATTTCGCCCCAATTGATCGACAATACGCTCTACGACGCCTTCGGACAGCGGCAGGTCTCGACGATGTACAAGACTTTGAACCAGTACCACGTGGTGATGGAGGCGGCTCCGCAATACTGGCAGAGCCCGGAGACTCTGCGCAGTCTTTTTGTACGGTCTCCGAACGGCCAGCAGGTGCCTTTGAACGCGATCGCTCACTACGGCCCAGCCGTGGCGCCGCTATCGGTCAATCACCAGGGTCTGTTTCCCTCGGTCACGATTTCGTTCAATCTTCAACCCGGAGTCGCGCTGGGTGATGCCATCGTGGCGATCGATGCCGCTTCCGCCAAGGTGGGACTTCCGCCCACGATTCAGACTGGATACAGCGGCACGGCCGCTGCGTATTCCGATTCGCTCAGTAACGAGAAATATCTGATCGCGGCAGCTTTGGCGGCGGTCTATCTGATGCTCGGCATTCTTTACGAGAGTTACATCCATCCCATCACGATCTTGTCCACTCTGCCTTCAGCCGGCGTGGGCGCGTTCCTGGCATTGATCCTGACCAAGACCGACCTCAGCATCATTGCGATGATCGGCATCGTTCTGCTCATCGGACTGGTGAAGAAGAACGGCATCCTGATCGTCGATTTCGCCCTGGCCGCGGAGCGCAACGAAGGCAAGAATTCCCGTGACGCCATTTTCGAAGCCAGCCTGCTGCGTTTCCGCCCGATCCTGATGACCACATTCGCCGCCATGCTCGGAGCGCTTCCTCTGGCGCTCGGCACTGGCACCGGGTCGGAACTGCGAAGGCCGCTCGGCATTACGATTATCGGAGGCTTACTCATGAGCCAGGCACTAACCTTGTTCACTACTCCCGTTGTTTACCTCTATTTCGACCGCCTGGTGCACTGGTGGGCGCGCGTCCGCGGAGTGGATCACCGCCCGTACGAGCCCGTGGAGTCCGAGATATGAGGTGGCGCCGCTGCCTGGACCGCCAGATTCTTTCTCGCACCGCACTGGCAATACTCGCGATCGCCTGCGCAGGTTGTCTCCGGCTTCCGAAATATCAGCCGCCGGGCACCGCCGTGCCTGTGGCCTTTAAGGAACCACCTCCTGCCGGATGGAAGGAGTCGCAGCCCAACGATGGAGTGCTGAAGGGTAATTGGTGGGAGATCTTTGGCGACCCAGCGCTGAATGCCCTCGAGGAGCAGGTCAGCATCTCGAACCAGAACGTTTTGCAGGCTGAGGCGCAGCTCCGCGAAGCCAAGGCTGCGGTACGCGTGGCGCGATCCGCCTTGTTTCCCCTGGTGTCGACCTCACCATCCGCCACCGCCTCCCAGGCCTCGTCCCGGCTGTCGACTCGCGCCGGTCCTTCTAGTGCCCAGGGCATCTACGATCTCCCCATCAATGCTTCCTACACCGTCGATCTTTGGGGAAGCATTCACCGCAGTGTCGCGGCCAGTGCCAACACCGCGCAATCGGTCGCGGCAATGGTGGAGAACGCCAAGCTGCTCTATCAGTCCGAACTCGCGCAAGACTACTTCCAGTTACATGGACTTGATGCTGACCGCGGCCTGCTGGAGCAGACCGTCAAATCGTACCAGGAGTTCCTCACCCTGACGCGCAATCGCTATGCCGGTGGTGTGGCTTCCGACAGCGACGTAGCCCAGGCTGAAACGCAGCTCTACACCACGCAAGCGCAGTTGACCGACATCGAGACGCAGCGCCAGCAGTTGGAGCACGCCGTCGCCGTGTTGACCGGCAAGCCTCCAGCCACTCTCACGATCCCGGCGGCTCCGATCCAAGGTGGGCCTCCACAGATTCCCGTGGTGGTGCCTTCAGCGCTCCTCGAGCGCCGCCCCGATATCGCCGAAGCGGAGCGCCAGGCGGCCTCCGCGAATGAACAGATCGGGGTGGCGGCGGCTGCGTTCTATCCCACGCTGTCCCTCACCGCGGCGGCCGGTGTCCAGTCCAGCAGTTTCTTGAACTGGATCACCTGGCCCAGCCGCTTCTGGACCATCGGGCCGCAGTTAGCGCAGATCCTCTTCGATGCCGGCAAGCGCACCGCCCAGTTGGATCAGGCCGTAGCCTCTTACGACGTGGTAGCCGCCACGTACCGGCAGACCGTGCTGACCGCATTCCAGCAAGTAGAAGATAACCTCACCGCGCTGCGCGTGCTGGAGCACGAAGCGCAAGATCTGGACCAGGCGGTGAAATCGGCGGAACGCTCACTCACGGTCTCCACTGCCCAATACAAAGCGGGCACCACCAGCTACCTGCAGGTAATCACGGTGCAGAGCATCGCCCTTGCCGACGAACGCGCGGCGCTCGATCTGAAGACTCGACGCATGGTGGCCAGCGTACTGCTGATCGAGGCTCTCGGGGGAGGCTGGGACACGACCAAACTACCCACAGTTCAGGAGGTCACGCATCAGTAACGGGCGTGGGCTGCCCGTCGGGCAAGGTGAAAAGGAAGGTCGATCCCTTGCCCGGCGTCGACTCCGCCCAGATCCGGCCGCCATATCCCTTAACGATCTTTTCGCACGTCGCCAGACCAATACCCGATCCGGCGCGGTCCTCCTCTTGAAGGCGTTTGAACGGCTGAAAGATCTGTTTCAGGTATTGCTGCTCAATCCCAATGCCATTATCAGCGACGCTGACCACCCATTCCTGCCGGTTCTTCTCAGCGCCCACCCGGATACGCGGAGCCTCTTCGCCGCGATACCGTATCGCGTTCCCAATCAGATTTTGAAAGAGCTGCAGTGCGTGGGCTTCATGCATCACCACACGGGGCAGGGGACCGGACACAATCTGTGCGCGCGAGGCTTCGATATCCGACTTCAGATTGTTCAGCGCCTCCTCGAACGGCCGTTCCAGGGCGAGGGGCTGAGCCGTGTGGTGATCGGTGTGGCCGGCCCTCGCGAAGGACAGCAGATCGTCTACCAGAATCTTCATGCGCGCAATGCCGCTTGTGATGTAGCCGATCAACTCCTGTCCCGTCGGCCCGAGTTCGCCGTGAAATCGATCCGCCAGCAGCTGAGAAACCGCGCTTACGGAGTTCAATGGCGATCGCAGATCGTGTGCTGCCGCATCCACGAACTGTTGTAATTCCTCATTGGCTTGCCGGAGCTGGCGATCCGCCAACCTTCTGGCCGAGACATCACGAAACACGATCACGGCTCCAATCACAGTTCCGTGCTCGTCTTTGAGCGGAGCCGCACTGTCGTCGATCGGGATATCGTTGCCCGATTTCGAAATCAGCTCGGTATGATTCGCCAACCCGGCGGGCTCTCCGTGCTTGAGTACTTTTTCCACCGGGCTCTCCACCGTTGCCCTGGTCGTCTCGTTGACAATCTGGAATACCTTTTCGAATTCCGCTCCGCGGGCTTCCTGTTCGCTCCAACCGGTAAGCCGCACGGCTACCGGATTGATGAACGTAATCCTGCCATACCGATCGGTCGCGATCACCCCATCCGCGATCGCAGACAATGTGGTCGCGAGCAATTTTTCGCCGGCGTAAGCCTGGCGGAACAGTTCATCCCGCCGTGACATGCCACTGAAGATCGTGACGGTCGAGACTACCAGGAACGCTCCCAGCAAGGCTAGTCCTCCCGTGGTCGCGAGCCGCAAGTTTCTCGACGACTTCTCTGCCTTGGCGTCAAATTGGGCGAGGTGCGCTCGTGTACTCCGCTCGATGCGGTCACACAGCTCGCGAACCTCCTCCATATAGGTTCGTCCGCGGTCGGAGTAGACAATCGCCAGGGCATCCTGCTCCTGGCCGGCACGCCGCAGTTCGATGGTTGACTTCAGTTCAGCCAGCTTCGCGGCCGCCAGGGATCGAATCCTCGGCAGGTCTGCGCTGATTGCCGGCTCGGATGCGCTCGCCATTTCGAATTCCTCCAGCAGACGAGGGATTGTGGCGAGCGCGTCGTTGTAAGGCACCAGATAGTTTTCGCGCCCCGTCAAAAGGTATCCGCGTTGGCCGGTTTCGGCATCCGTGAGCGCGGAAAGCAGCCTGGTGTTGGCCCCCACGATCTCCTGAGACAGGTTGCGCTCTCGCGCCGCGATGCGCGCCGCTTCCGCGCTGGTGAAAGATAGCGCCGCAATCGCGGCAATGATCGCGACAGAGGCGATCAGAATCACCGCTTCCGGTGTTCGCGAGACCCTGCCGCGCTCTGTGATCATGAATGTGAGGGATCGTCAGGGAGGGCTTGGGTTTCCAGCAGCTTGCGCACAACATCGCCCAGCACCATATACTCGCGATACTCCGACGACTTCCGGAAGTACCGGTCAGCACCGTACTCGGCCATCTTCTTTCGGTCTTGCGGCGAGTCCGACGAAGTGACCACAACCACCAACGCGTCCGCACAGGTCTTACTCGTGCGCATCTGACGAAGCACCTCGCCGCCATGCTGTTTCGGCAGGTTGATGTCGAGAATGATCAGGCAAGGGCACGGAACGGATTGCTCGTCGGCCTGTGCAAAGAAGCGGACCGCCTTTTCCCCGTCGCTCACTACGTGCAATTCGGCATCAATCTCCGCCGTGACCAGTGCCGAGCGGATCAAAAAAACATCCGCCTTGTTATCTTCCACCACCAAAATGTGAGGACGCGATTGAGTGCCCTTGTAATCGGACCGCGACGCCGGAGAACTGCTGGCTATGCCCCCGCAATTCGGATCTGCACCGGATCCGAACAGGATCTCGCTTCCCCAGCGGGTGGCATCTGGCCACCGAAATGCCGGCTGAAAAAAGGTCACCGGCTTACATGCAATGGTATCCCGCAAAACTGCTCCTTAAACCCGACTCCAACTGCGACGAGACAGTCCCCGTCCCATTATCATCCTGACCTCAAGCGTAGCGTGTCCACAAAAGGAAATCGAGCCCATACCGTGCCGCTTCGTGAGCCTTGGTACATCGAAGGCTAGACCAGGGCGTAATCGCTACAGTACTCGAAGGACTGCGTCTCTGGACTTCGCCGGACGGGTCCACTGAATATCCCCGAGGCGAAAACGGCGGGGATCATTCTCGGGCCACGGAGCATCTGCGGGTTCCTCGAGAATTCTGAAAACGCCGTGATCGAAAGGCTCGCCCGGCGCCCTTGTCTGCAGTACCAGGCGCTCGCGCTTTCCCTCTCGCGCATGTACCAGCGCACGATGGTGGCAGTACGGATTGTTTCCGCGCCGCCCGAAGAAAACGTGCGCCGTCCAGGAACAGCCACCGCGGCACAACTCGCCGTAATCGCAAGTGCCGCAGAAGCCCCACAGATGTTCGGCCGCGGCACTGCTGCCCTGTCCCAGATTGATCGCCAGTTCGGGGGCCCGGTTCACGATCTCCGCCAGCGATTGGTCGCGAATGTTGCCTCCGGAGTATGACGCCGTGGGAAGTGAAGGGCACCCTTTGATGGTTCCGTCTGCTTCAATTCCCAAGGTGTTGATGCCTGCCTGGCAACCTTCCCAAATGGCATTGCCCCCTTGCGTATTGCGCAATCGCCGCTCGTACGGCCCGTAGTAGCCCACGTTGTTGCCCGGGAAGATCAGCAGACCGTCGCGGCGCGCCCAGTCTGTCATTGTGTACAGCATCGGGAACACGTCGAGCAGTTCCGGCGGCTGCAGCAGCATCTCCGGACGATCGGCCGCCCTGCCCATCGGCACCGTAAGCTGCCACTGCCATGCACGGCATCCAGCCTCCACGATGTCGGCATAGATCAGAGGGAGTTCAGGCGCCGAGAGCCGATTGATCTGGGTGTTGCAGGTCACGGGCATTCCCGCCTCGCGAAGATACCGCAAGGATGTGAATGCGGCATTCCACGACCCGGGCTTGCCGCGCTGCAGATCGTGAGTCTGCTGGCATCCATCAATCGAAACTGAGACCTGTTGTAGTCCCGCGCGGCACATGTCGCGCGCTGCTGCCGCGGAAATGCCGTATCCCCCCGTGGTCAACGTACACGACATGCCCACGCGGCGGATCTCCTCGACCACGGTAAGCCAGTCGGCGCGGAGATACGCTTCGCCGCCAATCAGGGTTACTTCGCGAATGCCGGCGGCGTGCAGTTGGCGCACCAGGTCGAGCGCCTCAGCAGTCGTCAGTTCCGACTTGCGAGCGGTCGCCGCACGCGACCCGCAATGCACGCACCCGAGGTTGCATTGCAGCGTAAACTCCCACACCGCGTAAGTGAAACGCAACGCCACGTGCGTCTCCTATTTGGGCGGCTCGTTGGCTGGTCCAGGTTGTGGAGGTGTAGGCTGTGGAGGCGGCGGTCCGCCATACACGGCGTTGGGTGGTCCGCCATATACCGGAGTGACGACTTTGCGGTACCCCCATAGGCCAGCGACCAAGGCAGCCACGGCGGACGCGACGAGCGTCACAATACCGCGGAGGGTCCAGCGCCGGCTGATGGGAGGTCCTCCGTAGACAGGTGCCGGAGGGTAACTGGCTGCTTCACGGCGCATGCGCTCCGCGGCTTCCTGACGCAATCGCCGTAAATTCTCCTCGTCGGCGGGAGGCTTAGGTAAAGGAGGCTGAGGCTGCTCCATCGCCCCAGTATATACCGCGTGAGACGTGGCGCGAGCAGGACGCAGCGGTTAGGGGGCTCGGCGCGGACGACGTGGCGCGAACATTTCCTGTTCGCCGTCTCGACACTCGTGTCGAGACTTTTCGGACATGCACGAGGGCTGTCTTTTTACTAGATAAGCTCGTGCGCTTCCACTAGAATGTCGCGTAGAGCGCTATGCCGCAGAACGGCCAGCTCGAGAATCAAGTCGAACTCCTGCAGGGCACCCTTCACCTTCTCCAACACAGCCTGGAAAAAGCGATCTGCCAGCGCAGCCTGCGGGAAGGGTCAGTCGCTTCGATCAAACCACAGGTTCCAAAGGCGCGCGCGATGCAGACCCAGCCCCTGCACCTGGCCGTCGGCCGTTCGCACGAACCGTAGAGACCACGCACCCAGCACGAACCGATCGGAACCGACGGGCTCCAGGTGCCACCTCCACCCTGCCCCGTTCGTCATGGTCAACCGGCCCTGCTCCGACACGTAGACGCGATAGCGCACCCGCGCGTCGTCGCTGCGATACTCTCCCGCCAGCGAAGCCAGATCCTCTTTCTTCGGCATCACCGTATTCAGCCGGTCATAGATGATGGGCGGCCAACCATCCCATGCGACCTTGACGCGATCATGCGAGAGGGCCGTCAGCACCAGGCGAAATCCGCCCGTGTCCGCATACATCTGCTGGTGATTCAGGGGAGTTAGCCGATACTGCCCTTCCGGCAACTCCACCGTGAGGCTGTCCACGCCGCTCCACGTCCGCACGATGAATCCCTGCTTCGACTCCCAAACCCCTGCCAGTTCCGGAAAGATGCTGCTCGCGTAATCGAGATTCGAAGGATGCGGGCCATGCTTGACGCGGTCCCACAGATAAACGCGGGCAATTTCGCGGGCCAGGTCGGCCACCTCGGCGTCGCCGCGATTGCAAAGGCAGGCTACGGAGAGATGCTGCGCCGGAAACCTTACCATTTCCGAACGAAACCCGGGAAGCCATCCGTCGTGGCTGACGGTCGGCAGTCCGCGAAACCGGCCGAACTGCAGCCCCGATGCGTAGTGCACCGGCTCGCCCGAGCGGAGCCTTCCGCGCGTCTCCATGAACTCCAGAAACGCCCTGCCACCCAGTTTGCCCGAATAGAAATTCTGGTCCCACTGCAGCAGATCGTCGACGCTGGTATAGAGGCCGCCGTCGCCCGTCCCGAGAAGGTGCAACGAGATTCTGCGATACTGGTCGCCCCGCGCGCCGTACCCCGACGCCCGGTTCTTCAATTTGTCAACCTTGTCCCGGAACTGTGAGTTGATCATTTCGAGGGGACGGAAGATGCGCTCCTCGGCGAAGGACGCCAGGGATATCCCGCTCACCCGCTCGATCACCAATCCCAGCAGCAGGTAATCGGAATTGGTGTACTCGTAGTCGGTTCCAGGCGGGAAATTGAGCCCGCTTTGTGAGGCGATCAGGTTGAGGCTGGACGGAATGTCCTGCCAATCCCCCAAACGGCCGGAGAGTTCCAGTAGCGGCGTGATGTCGCGCAGTCCGCTGGTGTGATGGACGAGATCGCCGATGGTCATGTCGTCCGCATATGCCGGCAATTCTGGAATAAAACGGCGCACCGGATCGGTGAGTTTGACCTGACCCGCCTCCACCAGAAAATACAGCGCTGCGGCCGTAAACTGCTTGCTCATGGACGCCACGTTGAAAGATGTGGCGGTAGTGATGGGAGTCCCCTGTTCCAGATCGGCCAGCCCGAAGGCGGTTTTGTAGACGAACTGGCCGTTCTGCATGATGCCGACCGCGCAGCCCGGCGCGTGTTCGCTGTGAAGCGGCGCCAGCAGCTTGTCGACCGCATCCGACCGAAGGTCCGCGTGCAGAATGGGCAGAAGCACGCTGGCGAGCAACAGCTTGCCTACCATGAACACTTACTCTATCGCAGTGCGTGTGGAAATCGGGGGGCCCTTTGGAGGTACCCCGACTCCTCTTATGAGGGGTTAGGGATATGATATCCGCATGTTCCGAAATTGGTGTTCGCTTCTTCTGCTGCCGGCCGCCGCGTTCGCCCAGCCTGCCGCGACGCCCCGCTCCGTAGTCGCTGGAATTCCCGTGAATTATGACGAGGCGCTGGTGGGCACCTACACTCTGCCTGACCCGCTGATGCTCGCCAATGGCAAGCCGGTGCGCGATGCCAAGACCTGGAACGAAAAGCGCCGGCCCGAGATCGTGCGCCTCTTCGAAGAGAACGAGTACGGCCGCGCCCCCGGCAGACCCGCCGACATGAGCTTCGACGTGTTCGAGAAAGGCACGCCTGCCCTCGACGGTAAGGCTACGCGCCGGCAGGTGACGGTCTACTTCTCGAAGGACAAGGCGGGTCCCAAGATGGATCTGCTCATCTACATTCCCGCCGGCGCCACCAAGCCCGTGCCGTTGATCCTGAATGTAAGCTTCTCGGCGAATTCGAGTTCGGTAGAGGACCCTGGTATTAAACCGGGCGAGGTGTGGGGCCGCGATAAGAAACGCGTGGCGGCGCCCGCGCGCGGAATCGGCGGCATCAAGCCCGCACCCTTCCTTGCCGCCGGATTCGGCGTCGCCACGCTCTACTACGGCGACATCGATCCGGACTTCCTTGGCGGCGTTCCCTTCGGTGTGCGCGCCCTATATTTGAAGCCCGGACAGACCGAGCCCGCGCCCGATGAGTGGGGCTCTATCGCCGCTTGGGGATGGGGACTGAGCCGCGCCATGGACTATTTCGAAACCGACAAGGACATCGATGCCAGGCGCGTGGCCATCGAAGGTGTGTCCCGCCTGGGCAAGACGGTGATGTGGGCCGGTGCGCACGATACCCGCTTCGCCATGGTGATCGCCAGTTGTTCGGGCGAAGGCGGCGCCGCATTGAGCCGGCGCAACTACGGCGAGACGATCGCGCACCTGGTGGAGCCCACGCGTTACCCCTATCAGTTCTGCGCCAACTACGCGAAGTACGCGAAGCATGTGGATGAGTCGCCGGTGGATGCGCACATGCTGGTCGCTCTCATCGCGCCTCGACCGGTGCTGCTACAGACCGGCGATACCGACACGTGGTCCGATCCCAAGGGCGAGTTCCTCGCCGCAGTGGCCGCTGGCCCGGTATTTAAGCTCCTCGGCCAGCAGGGACTGGATACCGACCAGATGCCCGCCGCGGGGGTGCCGATTCTGCACACGATCGGCTACCAGATGCATGCCGGTGGACACGGAACCGTCCCGTCGGACTGGGATCTCTTTCTCAAGTTCATGCAGATGCACTTGCAGAAATAGCAGGCGTACGGCCGGTCATCTTCGGGTCTGTCGATGCGGCGATTCTGGTTCGGCCAATTACCGCGACGAGACTTGTCAGTCCCGCGCCTCCGATCGCTCTTGGCGTTCCACGCCGGCGTGGAACCCGCTCATGAACCGGGTTGTAAGCGTCTGCTAAGGAGAAGAAAACTCACCCCCACGATGAGTGTGAGCGGGGCGATCGTGAAGACGACGAGAGTCTCTGCCAACATGCCGATTGCCGCCGCCAACATCATCCGGCGACGTGATAAAGCAGCACTAGCCACGGCAAGAATTGCGGCGACCAGCACCCCTCCCGGTACGATAACAGCAACGATCGCTGCACGCGCCTTCGACTCATTGTTGACACTCAAAGCCCTGCAGGGGTCGTTTGGTGCGAGATGAATGTGCACCGGTTCCCCTGCCGGGTGTCCCCACTTCGCGCACGGATCGGAAAGTTGCCCTACTGTTCGGGATATTGACCACACCGCGATGCCGGCAACAGGCGCAGCCGCAAGAAACGCCAGCAACAATGTAATCGACCGGTCTCTGCTCACAGGTGGATCCTTGTGACTAGCTTCGTTGCGATCCTATCCTTCGATCTCTTGGGAAGTCAAGCGGCGCTCTTCAGATTTCATCCACACGCGCGGAAATGCGTCCGTCAATATCGGTGACATGCATCCACACCGTTCGGCAACTCGGGGCTTCAGCCTCGTCGAGCTCCTCATCGCGCTGGCCATCATCGCGATCATACTTTCGATTGCAATACCGATGCTGATGAGCGCCATGGCGAATGCCACGGAGACCGTCGTGATTCGCGAAGTGCAGAGCATTCACCAGGCGCAGGTGCAGTATCACACGCAATTCGGCGACTACGCTTCGGAACTCGCACAATTGGGACCGCCTGCCAATGGGGTGGCTGGCCCGGAGGCGGCGAAACTGATTCCCGCGAGCCTCGCCTCTGGGGATAAAGACGGGTACACCTTCCTGTTGACGAAGACCCCGGTGGGCTTCATCGTCAACGCAAATCCAAAAGTATTCGGGAAGAGTGGACGACGCACGTTCTACATCGACGAGGACGGCGTCGTCCATCAGAATTGGGGCTCGCAGCCGGCCAGCGCCACCAGCCCCGAGCTCAAGTGAGACCCGCGCCAGGCTTACAGACTATATCGCCCGGCCGCGATCATGTGGCGCGCAATCTGGCGCCCCATCGTGATCGTGTCCGCGGGCTCGTGTTTCGACAAACGCCGGACAATCGCCATCTGGGTCCGCAGCATGTCACCCTCGGCTACATGCGCGATGACTTTCGTCGCCGACCGCTCGATGGTGTCGAACGATTTCGCCGCGTAATACCTTGTCATCGCGATTGCCTGCCGCGCCCCCGATTCCCCGCGGGTGGCGATCAGCTTGCCCGCTCGTAGAATCGCCGATTCCAGCGCGTAGACTTCCATGATGCAATCGGCCAGTGCGCCCATCACTTCCTGCTGGTCCGGCAGACCCTGCATGTACTTCTGCGATGCCGCACCCGCCGCGAATAACGCCAGCTTCTTGCCATTCGCCAGAAGCCCCAGCTCACCGGCCAGCGGCCCCTCGTAATCCATGCGCGCGCCCGGTCCCGACATCACCTCGTCCATCAGCTTCTTGATCGCGCTCAGCAGCGGCAATTGCCCCGTCATCGCGCGCTTCATCAGCCATCCGGTAATGATCAGGCGATTGATCTCATTGGTGCCTTCAAAAATGCGATTGATGCGTGAATCGCGATAGGCGCGCTCCGCGGGGTACTCTTCCACGTAGCCGTAGCCGGCATAGATCTGCAGAACATGATCCACCACCATGTCAAGCATCTCCGATCCCCATACCTTCAGGATCGAGCACTCCACGGCGTACTCTTCGATGCGCTTCTGAATCTCTTTTGATGAAGTGACGTCGATTCCGGCCAGCGCTGCGTCGATCATGCCGATGGTGCGATATACCAGCGACTCGCCCACAAAGATGCCAGTTGCAGATTCGGCGATCTTCTCCTGAATCAGCCCGAAGTCCGAGATCGATTTGCCGAAAGCCTTGCGCTCCTTGGCATAGCCGATGGCTTCCCGCAGTCCGTTCCGCGCCCCACCCACGCACGCCGCTCCCAGCTTAAAGCGCCCGATATTGAGGATGTTAAATGCGATGTGATGGCCCTTGCCGATTTCGCCCAGCAGATTCTCCACCGGTACCTGGCAATCCGCCAGAATCAGCGGGCAGGTAGACGACCCGCGGATGCCCAGTTTGTGCTCCTCGGCCCCCACGGAAAAGCCCGGCGTGCCGCGCTCGATCAGGAATGCCGTGAACTTGTCGCCATCCAGCTTGGCGAAGACCGTAAACAGATCGGCGAAGCCGCTGTTGGTGATCCACATCTTCTCGCCGTTCAGGACGTAGTGTTTGCCATCCGCGGACAGCACCGCGCGCGTGCGGCAGTGCATCGCGTCTGACGCCGAGGACGACTCCGAGAGCGCATACGCCCCAATCCACTCGCCGCTCGCGAGTTTCGGCAAGTACTTGCGCTTCTGCGCTTCCGTCCCGTACCACACAATCGGCAAAGTGCCGATCCCCGTGTGTGCGCTGAACGCCACCGAGAAGCTCGCAAGCTGGGTGATAGACTCCGCGACCAGCGCAGAGGTCACCTTGTCCATCTCCATCCCGCCATACTCTTCCGGAACGTCCACGCCCATCAGGCCCAGATCGCCCGCCTTGCGCAGCAGCGTCCGGGTGACTTCGAAATTCTTGGCCTCGATCTCGGCCGCCAACGGCATCACTTCGTTGGTAGTGAACTCGATCGCCGTCTTGGCAATTTGCCGGTGTTCTTCGGAGAGGTCCTCCGCCGTGAATATGTCGTTCGGCTCTCGCTCTTCTGTCAAGAAGCTTCCGCCCTTAACCAGTTTCGCCATCACCTGCGTTTCGGTCGTCGCCATGTCGATTACCTCTTTAATTCCAGTTTTCGTAGATCCCCGCGGCGCCCATTCCGCCGCCCACACACATTGTCACGATCCCGTATTTCGCGTTGCGCCGCTTCATCTCCTGCAGCAGACTCGCGGTCAACTTGGCCCCGGTGCAGCCTAGCGGATGCCCCAGCGCGATCGCGCCGCCATTGACATTCACCTTGGCCATGTCGATGCCGAGGGTCTTGATCACCGCCAGAGACTGCGCGGCGAAGGCTTCATTCAACTCGAACAGGTCGATTTGGTCCAACGTCAGGCCCGCCAGCTTGAGCGCCTTCGGGACCGCGTACACCGGGCCGATCCCCATCTCTTCTGGCAGGCATCCGGAATATGCGTACGCCAACAGGCGCGCCATCGGCTGGAGGCCCAATGCCTGTGCCCGCTCGAGGGACATCACCACTGACGCTGCTGCGCCGTCGGAAGTCTGCGACGAATTGCCCGCGGTCACCGTCCCTTTGGCGTGGAATGCCGGCTTGAGCTTGGCGAGAGCATCGAGCGACGTATCGGAACGCGGGCCCTCATCGATCTTGAACTCCACCTCGCTCGTTTTGATCTTCGACTTGGCGTCCGGCACCGCAATCGTCACCGGCACCGGCACGATCTCGCGATCGAACTTGCCGGCCGCCTGTGCCGCGATCGCCTTCTGGTGGCTCGCCAGCGCAAAGCGGTCGGCCTCGTCGCGGCTGATGCCGTAGTGCTGCGCCACGCGCTCAGCGGTGAGCCCCATGGACAAGTACGAATCCGGATAATTCTCCATCAACCATGGATTGATGGAGATCTTGTTGCCGCCCATGGGCACGAACGACATCGACTCGGTACCGCCCGCGACAATCACCTCCGCGCCGCCGCTGCGGATCCGTTCCGACGCCAGCGCGATGGCCTGCAACCCCGAGGCGCAATATCGATTGATCGTCATGGCGGACGACTCGATCGGCATGCCGGCGCGCAATGACGCGATCCGCGCCACATTCATTCCCTGCTCACCCTCCGGCATGGCGCATCCAATGATGACGTCATCTACCTCGTGGACATCCAGATTCGGCACCCGTGCCAATGCGCCCTTAATGGCGATGGCTCCCAAATCATCCGGCCGCGTGGCTCGCAAACTGCCCTTCGGCGCCTTGCCGACTGCTGTCCGAACTGAACTAACGATGACTGCGTCTTTCATATGATTCCCCAAAAAGGGGCCAGGGGTCAGGGGCCGGGGGCCAGGGATTAGTCACGCCGGCTAATCCTTACCCGCAACCCTTCACTCCCAACCCGCACCGCGTTTCTTTCTCCCCGAGGCGTGAGCACCTCGGATCTTCCCTGGCCCCTGACCCCCGGCCCCTGGCCCCTGGCCCCCTGGCCCCTGGCCCCCTGGCCCCTGGCCCCCGGCCCCTGCCCTAGTTTCTTAGCGGTTTGCCCGTCTTTAGCGTGAATGCGATTCGCTCCTGCGTCTTCTTTTGGCCGCAGAGCGCCAGGAACGCCTCGCGCTCCAGATCCAACAGGTACTGCTCACTTACGAGAACCCCCGGCGTCACATTTCCGCCGCACATCACGTGCGCCACATGATTCGCCACCTTCACGTCGTGATCGCTGATGAACTCACCCTGGCGCATCATGTGCACCCCCAGTTTCATCGTGGCCAGCAGATTCTGTCCCGGCGCCGGAATGTCGGTGCGCGGGGCAGGAGGCGCATATCCGGCATGCGCCAGATCGCGCGCCAGGTCACGCGCATCCGTGAGCAGCCGCTCGCGATTCATGGTGATGCCATCGCTCGGCGAAAGGAATCCCAGCCGCCGCGCCTCCACCGCCGACGCGGAAACCTTCGCCATCGCGACGGTCTCGAGGTTTCGCCGCAGCGATTCCAGCAGTTCCACCGACTCGCTGCGGCCGCCCTCGCGCACCGCCGCCGCCGCATCCACCGCGCGCAGCGTCATCTCCTTGCAACCGCCGCCGCCCGGCAGAAGCCCTACGCCCGTCTCCACCAGTCCGATGTACGTCTCGGCATGCGGCTGACGCCGCGCCGCATGCATCGCCATCTCACAGCCACCGCCGAAACAGAAGCCGAAAGGCGCCACCACTACCGGACGCGGGCAGAACTTGATCGCCGCCGTCATTCCCTGGAATGCTCGAATCGCGTAGTCGATATCGTCCCACTCCTCGTCCTGAATGCTGAGCAGCAGTTGCATCAGATTGGCGCCCACCGAGAAATTGTCGGCGTCGCCCGAGATCACGAAGGCCGAGAAATTGCGAACCGCGTCGCTCTCCGGCAGCAGCGTCTGCGTCACCAGCCGGACGATGTCTTCCCCGATCGCGCTCTTCTTCGAGTGAAGTTCCAGACACGCCACGCCCTCGCCCAGATCGATCAGCGAAGCGCCCGGATTCTGCCGCACCACTCCGTTCGACGCCTTAAAATCGGCAATACGCGCGATCCCTTCCGCGTGTGCGATCGGCTGGTACGTGCTGCTTGCGAGGTTGAAGCACTCCCGCCCGTGATTCTGGTACCAAGACTCGCCACCGGCCGCCAACAGCGCCTCCACATGCGCGCTCGCCGGTTCGCCCGCCGCCTTCATGCGGTCGACGGTACGCCGCACACCGGCCGCATCCCAAAGCTGGAACGGCCCCATTTCCCAATTGAAGCCCGCCCGCATCGCACGATCCACGCTGTCGGGCTCGTCCGCGATCTCGAGCAGGCAGTTCGCCGCGTAATTCCAAAGTCCGCTCAACAGCCTCCAGTGGAAGCGCGCCGCATTGTCCTTGCGCGCATCGCCCGCCAGAAGCTGTGTCAGCCGGTCCGACAACTGCTCGGCGTTCTTGGCCATCTCGAGGACGGCCAGCTTGGGCTTCTGTGCCGGCCGGTACTCGAGCGTTTTCCAGTCCAGCACCAGGCGGACTTCCTTGCCTTCGCTGTCCTTCTCCTTCTTGTAAAAGCCCTGCTTCGTTTTGTCGCCGAGCCAGCGCCGCTCCAGCATCGTCTGGATGAACGGAGGCAGACTCATCTGCTCCTCCGCACCGGCGTGCGACCGCGGAAAATTCTGCGCCACGTGCACCAGCACATCCAGCCCCACCAGATCGGCGAGACGGAAGGTGCCGGTTCGCGGCCAGCCGATCGCCGTACCCGTAAGCGAGTCTACGTCCTCGATGGTCAGATCTTCCGCCTGCATCAGTCGGACCGCTTCCAGCATGATGAAGACACCGATTCGGTTGGCGATGAAGTTCGGCGTATCGCGCGCGAAGACCACCTCTTTGCCCAACCGCAAATCGGTGAAGTGCGCCACCGCGTCCACCGCCTCAGGATCGGTCTCCGGAGTCGTGATGATCTCGGCCAGCCGCATGTAACGCGGCGGATTGAAGAAGTGCGTCCCAAAGCACCGGCGCCGGAGCTGCTCGGGCAGACTCTGCGCAATCGAGGCAATCGAAAGGCCGCTCGTATTCGTCGTTAGAATCACATCCGGCCTGAGATGCGGTGCAATCTTTTCGATCAGCGACTTTTTGATTGCCAGATTCTCGGTCACCGCCTCGATGACCCAGGTGCAATCTCGCAGCAGCGCCAGATCTTCATTGAAATTGCCAGTCCGGATCCGGGACGCGAACGACGGGTCATAAAACGCCGCCGGCTTGGACTTCTTTAACGCTTCCAGAGCCAGTGCCGCCGGATGGGGCGGCCGTTCCGCTGGAATGTCCAACAACGCGACCTGCAATCCGGCGTTGGCCAGATGAGCCGCAATTCGCGAACCCATGGTGCCGGCGCCCAAAACTGCCACCTTTTGAATCAGAATCGACGCCGCACCTGGAGAGGACGTTCCCGCTCCGGACGGTTTCGCTGCTTCGGCGATCATGCCATTGTCTCCTGTTTCGAAACTTTTGCGTTTACGCGCGACCGTTTGCGATTCACCAGCCCCTGAGTTAACGTGCGGGCAAACTGGGTCGCAATCTCTTCCGCGGAAAGGGCTCCATCCGCTTCATACCACATACAGATCCAGTTCAGCGCACCGGCAATCGAAAATGCCGCAATCTTGGGGTCGCAGGGTGTAATCGACCCATCATCGATTCCTTCTTGTATGAAACTTCGCAATCGGCGATCGATCTTCCGCTTGTAACTCCGCACCTCCGACAGTGCATCCTCCGACAAATCGCCCTGATCGAGCCGCATCACACATCGTCCGAAGTTCACCGTCATGACATTCGCATACGAATAGATGAATGCCTCGACCTTTTCCAGTCCCGTTCCGCAGTGATCCGCGATATCGTTGAGAATCTCTTCGATCAGTCCAGTGCCCAGACGATAACACTCCAGCAGGATCTCCTCTTTATTGCGAAAGTAATGGTAAAGCGCGGGCTTGGTGATGTTCAGCCGTTCGGCGACATCGTTCAGAGAGGTCCGTCCGTAGCTCTTTTCCAGGAAAAGTTGGGCGGCCGTCTGGAGTACCGCCTCACGCTTGGTTTCCGGGTCGCGGCGCCGGCTGGCAAATGCTTTCCAGTGCGATTGCGGGAGGGCTGCGTCTTTGGACATGGACGGAGTAGAGCAGCACGGTTGACACGCGGTGCTGGTACCTGATATCTTACCCACGGGTAAGTAAAAACGCAAGAGGCTGACCCTGCGGAAGTTTGCAACAGGCTTCGGTCCGGAAGAGACGCTCTCGCCTGTCCGCCGCGCCCCGCGGCGGCTGACATGCCGCTCACGCTCCGGCCCTACCGCCTGATCTGCTGAATTCCGTAAATCGCGCGCAATATCGGGAGAACTGATGATGCGCATCTCGGACGAAGATCTTCCTTTACAGTGTGCTTACCGCTGGGAACGAAAGCGCGCCGGCCACATCTTCCTGACTCAACCGTTCGATGGCGGGAAGATCCGCGACTGGACGTGGTCGCAGGCAATGGACGAAGTGCGCCGCATGGCGGCCCACCTCAAGGCGCAAAACTGGGAGCCCGGCAGCCGCATCGCGATCCTCTCGCGAAACTGCGCCTGGTGGATCATGGCCGACCTCGCCATCTGGATGGCGGGGTACGTCTCGGTTCCCATCTATCCTTCCTTAAAAGCTCATACCGTGCGCCAGATTCTGGAGCACAGCGAAGCCAAGGCGTGCTTCGTAGGCGCTGCCGACGAAGACGAATCGCCATCTCACGGCATCCCTTCCACCGTCCTCCAAATCGGATTTCCCACGGCGCCGGATGGCGAATACACCGATTGGGACGCCTTGATCAAGACTTGCGAGCCGATGATGGACTCCCCCACATACCCGGCGAAGCAGTTGGCCACGATCATCTATACATCGGGCACGACTGGTACGCCCAAGGGTGTGATGCACCACTTCGAAGCCCTGGCGTTCGATGCAAAAGTCTGCGCTGAAGTGTTTAGGATGACCACACGCCAGCGAATCCTCTCCTATCTTCCGCTGGCGCATGTGGTCGAACGCATCGGTGTGGAGGTAATTACACTCTTTCTCGGCTCGCGCATCTTCTTCACTGAAGGCTTGCCGACGTTCCTCATCGATCTGCAGCGTGCACGGCCCACTCTGTTTCTCTCCGTGCCTCGTCTGCTTCTGAAATTCCAACAGGGCGTCTACACTAAGATCCCCAAAGAGAAACTCGATTCGCTGATGAGTTTTCCCGTCGTGAAAACCATCGTCAAGAGGCGAATACTCCGGCAACTCGGATTGAGCAGCGTTCGCATCGCTGCTTGCGGCGCAGCACCCCTCCCCGTGGACATATTGCTTTGGTACCGCAATCTGGGCCTCGACTTGGCGGAGGGCTACGGCATGACCGAAACCTGGGTCACGCATCTTCCCGCGCCCGGAAGCGTTCGTCCCGGCTATGTGGGTGCACCCCTGCCTGGCGTAGAGCAGAAACTTGTCGAGAATGGCGAGCTACTGATCCGCAGCCCGATGAACATGCTGGGCTATTATAAGGACCCGCAGGGAACGCAGAACGCCTTTACCAGCGACGGCTTCTTCCGGACCGGCGATTTGGCATCAATCGATTCGGATGGGCAACTTAAACTCGTCGGACGAGTCAAGGAGCAGTTCAAGACCAGCAAGGGCAAATACGTCGCGCCGGCGCCCATTGAAGGCCGCCTGGTGACCCATCCCGCCATCGAAGCGGGCTGCCTGATGGGTGCAGGTCTGCCGAGTCCGTTCGCCGTGATTCTCCTCTCCGAAAAAGCGCGTGCCGACTGCATCGATCCGTCGGCCAGGCAGCGCCTGGAGGAGTCCCTGAAGGAGCAGATGGAGCGCCTCAACGAGCAGTTGGATCCGCATGAGCGCGTTAAGTTCCTGGCGATTGCGGACGGCCCCTGGACCGTCGGAAACGGCATGGTTACTCCAACGCTCAAAATCAAACGCACGATCCTGGAAGCTCGCTACCAGGCGTTCATCGACGACTGGCGCAATCGCGACAGCGCGATCGTGTGGGAGACGGAACCAGGCGCACCCCTCGGCGGCTCCGTCGCGATGGAGTCGCAAGCCCAGCCGCGCGAGTGAGTACGTCGCATTGTGCTGGTGGCGCAAACAGTCTTTTTGCCACGCGTCGAGGCTCATCTCGACGCTTTTCGGGCGTCCACAGAGTCCAAACCTGGTGCTACCCGAGTAGTCTCAGACTAACTTCTCACTCTCTATTCCGCGATACGATGATTTCACGGAGTGAGCTTTGGCGAATTCCCGTGACATCCCCACCGTATTCATCTCCTCTACTTCTGAGGATTTGAAGCCATACCGTCAGGCCGCCCGCGATGCCGCCGTCTCGGCCCGATTCCATCCCGAGATGATGGAGTATTTCCTGGCAACCGGTCAGCACCCACCTCTTGCTGCCTGTATGGCGAAGGTGGCAGAGGCCGACGTGGTCGTCGTGATCGTGGCGCATCGATATGGCTGGGTGCCCGACGAGGCTGACCCCAAGAGCATCACCTGGCTCGAATGTTTGGAAGGCAGGCGGCTTGGCAAGGAGGTGTTGGCATTTCTGGTGGAGATGGATTACGACTGGCCGGTGCAGTGGAAGGAGTCTTACCGGGTCACGGACGCCCTCGAAAGCGGCACATTCACACCGCACCTGGCAGAGGAGGTTCAACGTAACCTCGCCAGGTTGAGGGAGTTCAAAGCATGGCTCAATAGCGGCGGCATCCGTGCGACATTCACCGGCCCGGAAGACCTTCGCGGCAGAGTCGAGTCGGCCCTGCGCGGCTGGCGTGACCGTCACACCGAATTCAGCGCCCCACCACCGCGTCAAGGCCACAATAATCCCAGCACCTATCTTGCATATCTGCGGGAACAGACTGCCTGGATCGATATCCGCGGCTTGCAGGTCGGGGCAGGGAAGGCATATCGCTTTCCGATCCACGAGTTGTACATCCCCCTGACCACCACTTCCGGCGATTTCCGCAAGGCGGTAGCTCTCGAAGATGCGCTGACCCACCCGCGGCTCGTGATTGTTGGCGATCCCGGTGCCGGGAAAACGACGTTTCTGCGACACCTGGCATATCTGTTGACATTCGCGATCCAGGATGCCAAGACGGAGTCGCTGCTTTTCCCTATCCTCATCCGGATCTCGGAATTAGTCGAGCACATTCAGGTCTGTCACAGGCAGCCGCAAAGGCCGTCCACGGAGGATTCTCCCGCTTGGCTGATCGATTTTCTGAATGCGCAAAACCGTGAGCAGAATTGGGCCTTCATGAGGAATTCTTCGTTGAGAAACTGAGGAGCGGCTCCTGCGCGGTTCTGCTCGACGGGCTCGATGAGGCTCCCGGCAAGGCGGAGCGCGATTCCATATCGAACTTATTCGAGAAAGCGACGCACGCCTACAGCGCATGCCGATTCGTGGTGACCACACGCCCCCGGTCGTTCGAAGGGCTTGCGGGCTTTACAACGGTGCAGATCGAACCCTTGGAACAGCAGGCCGTGGACACGTTCCTGGAGCAATGGTCCAAAGCGCTCTTTCCGGAGAGCGTTGCTTCGGCGAAGAAGCACTTCGCCGAGCTGAATGAGGCCCTCCGCGCCCGCGTCGAGATCCGCCGCATGGCGCGGAATCCCGTGATGCTGACCGCGTTGGCCGTGGTCCACTGGAACGAGCGGAGCCTGCCCGAACAGCGCGCCGATCTTTATGAATCGATACTCAGATGGCTGGCCCGCACTCGTGAGAAGCGTCCCGGGAGACTGCCCGCCGAACGCTGCCTGGCCACGTTGCAGCATCTCGCACTTGCCATGCACAAACACCCGAAAGGCCGCCAGGTGCAGGTGGAAAAAGGGTGGGTTGCCGATGTGCTCGCGCCGCTGTTCCCGGATCGTTCTGCCGCGCTGCACTTCGTGGAGCAGGAGGAAATGGATAGCGGCATCATCACCAGCCGCGGGCCGGAACTCCGTTTCTGGCATCTGACCTTTCAGGAGTATCTCGCAGCCCGCGAGATTGCGGGGTTCGCAGACGCCGATCAACATCAGCTTCTCCTGAAGAAGGAGAAGATCTACAATCCCGAATGGGGTGAAGTGGCCGTGTTGCTCGCCGGTGTGCTGGTGCGGCAAGGACACGCCAAGGTGGATGCGCTGCTCAGTGCAATACTCGATGAGGTTGGCCCGACGCCTTCGCTCGCGAACGAGGCTCGTTGTGCCGGGCTTCTGGGCGCAATCGTTCGCGACCTGACGGCGCTGGACTATCGGCCAGCAGACCGGCGCTATCGGAAGGTAATGGACGCCGTGCTGGGAATCTTCGACTCGCCACAGGCGACGGAGATCGGACTCCAAATGCGAGTTGAAGCGGCCCGAGCGTTAGGACAGGCTGGCGACCCGCGGCTCAATGAATATAGTTGGGTGACGATAGAGTCCGAAGAGGTGTCTACAGGGGACGGGAATCAGGTGGAGACGTTGGGCGCCTTCCCAAATCGAGCGGTACCCAGTAACCGTGTCTCAATACCGGAAATTCATGGATGGCGACGGATATATTGACAAACGTTGGTGGTCCTCCGGTGGTCTTGGAAGACCACATGCAACCGTATCATTGGGAGATCCAGACGCCCTACCCAAACCAGCCAGTGGTCGGCGTGAACTGGTACGAGGCCTCGGCTTACTGCGCATGGAGTAAGGTGCGCTTGCCTTCCGAAACAGGGTGGGCACGTGCCACCGGACGTAGCCTAAACAAAGGGTCATTCACTCCAATAGGTGATTTGACAATGCGAGCTGGCCGTGAGCAGTTGTTCCCGATTGGTTTGCCGAGTCCCAAGCCCCCTGAGAGTCTTCTGAATCTCGGCAGCGTCCGGTGCGAGTGGACGGCTGGAGAACTCTCCACGGAAGGTCAGGTGGTTCGGAACACGGACGCCGAAGACGACCGTTGCCTGTGCCGCCGTGACCTCAGATCCAACTTCCTCGGGTTTCGCGTCGCCCGCGACCTGCCATCCTAGCCACTGCTACAATACCTTTTCCATGTCCCTCATCGTCGTAGGATCCGTCGCATATGATGGCGTCGAAACGCCACATGGCAAAGTCGACCGCATGCTCGGAGGCGCCGCCACTTATATTGCCCTCGCCGCCAGCTACTTCACCCCGGTCAAGATCGTAGCCGTGGTCGGGGACGACTTTGCCGCCGAAGATACCGAACTCCTCACCTCCCGACACATCGATCTCGACGGCCTGGAGCGTGTCCCCGGCGGCAAGACCTTCTTCTGGGCCGGCGTCTATTCCGCCGACATGAACGACCGCACGACCCTCCGCACCGACCTCAACGTATTCGCCGACTTCAATCCCAAGATCCCTGACGCCTATCGCTCCGCTCCCTACCTGCTGCTCGGCAACATCCAACCCGCGCTCCAAAAGAGCGTCCGGGGGCAGTTGAGCAACGTCCGCCTCTCGGGCGGCGATACCATGAACTATTGGATTAAGGACTTCCGCGGCGAGCTCCTCGACACCATCCGCGAGTGGGACTTCCTGCTCATCAACGACGCTGAAGCGCGGATGCTGTCAGGCGAGTACAACCTGCGCCGCGCCGCCGCCAAAATCCACGAGATGGGGCCGCACACTCTCGTCATCAAGCGCGGCGAGTATGGCGCCATTCTCTTCCGCCGCGATGGCCACTTCATCGCCCCCGGCTATCTGCTCGAAGACGTCTTCGACCCCACCGGCGCGGGCGACTGCTTCGCCGGCGGCTTCATCGGCTACCTCGCGGGACGCGGCGTTCAACCGTCCGATGGAAAGATCGATTTCGCCGACTTACGAAAGGCCGTCATCTACGGATCGGTAATGGGCAGCTTCTGCTGCGAGAAGTTCGGCGTCGACCGCTTCCGCACTCTCACTCATGAGGAAATCGAGGCGCGCTATCAGGAGTTCCAAAGCTGCACTGCGTTTTGATCCGGGCCTCCCGGCCTGCATCGCTCTGCTCGCCATCCTGAGCGTCGCGGCGGTCCGTTTCTTCTACGCCCGCGGCTGGTTGCTTTACTACGGCGACGCAGAGGCGCACCTCAACATCGCGCGCCGCCTCTTCGACTCGCAAACTCCCGGCTACGACCAGCTCGGCACCTACTGGCTCCCGCTCCTTCATGTCCTCATGCTGCCGTTCGTCCACAACGATGCGTGGTGGCACAGCGGAATCGCCGCCTCCTTCGCGCCCGCCTGCTGTTTTATTCTCGGCGGCGGCTTCCTGTTCGCCGCTGCCCGCCGACTCTTCGATTCGCTTCCTGCTGCCGCCGTGGCAGCCGCATGCGCCGCGCTCAATCCCAATCTCCTCTATCTGCAGTCCACCGCGATGACCGAGGCCGTCTTCTTCGGCGCGCTGATGGCATTGCTCTATTTCGGAGTGCGCTTCCAGGACACGCAAGGCTGGCCATCGGCCATAGGCGCGGGCATCGCCACCTGCGCCGCCACCCTGACCCGTTACGAGGGATGGCTGCTGATCCCCTTCGCCGCCGCTTGGTTCCTCTATGCCGCACACGGCCGCCGCCGCATTCTCATCGCACTGCTCTATTGCGCGGTCGCCGCCGCGGGCCCGCTCTACTGGTCTGCCCACGGCTGGTACGAAACCGGCGACTTCTTCGACTGGTACAACAGCCCTTACTCCGCCCGCGCCATTCAGGGCGACGCCCCTTGCCCCGGCCGCGGCGATTGGCACGCCGCCTGGTATTACTACCGCAACGCCGTCCAACTCTGCGCCGGCGGTGTCCTCCCGCTGCTCGCTCTCGCCGGCCTGGTGGTCGTCGCGTTCCGATCTTTGGCACGCCGTGCCCTCATCTTCCCCCTGATCCTCCTCGCCGTCCCCGGCGCCTTCATCATCTGGAGCATGCACTCGGGCGTCGTCCCCATCTTCATGCCACACCTCTGGCCCCACTCCTACTACAACACCCGCTATGGACTCGCCGCCCTCCCGTTGCTCGCGCTCGCCGCATCAACTCTCGTCACTATCCTCCCGCCGCGCATGCAACCCGGAGCCGCCCTGCTGCTCGCGGGGGCAGCCATCATTCCGTGGCTCGCTCACCCATCCCCCGAATCCTGGATCACCTGGGCTGAGTCGCGCGCCAATTCGAGCGGCCGTCGCGCCTGGATGAACGAAGCCGCCGAGTATCTGGCTCCCCGCTACCGCCTCGGTTCGGGTATTATCACAACGCAGGGCGACGATCTCGCCGGCATCTACCGCGAAATGGGAATCCCGCTGCGGGAGACTTTCAGCATCAATAACGGCCTGTTATGGCAAGCCACCGTCGAACGGCCCGACCTTTTTCTCTGGCAGGAATGGGCCGTCGTCAAAGGCGGTGACCTCGTGCAAACCGCCGTTAATCGTGCGGGCCGCTACGGCATACGCTATAAGCTGGAGAAGGTCATCATCGAAGATTACGAGCCGGTAATTGAAATCTACCGGCGCATAGGAGTCACTTATGGTCATTCATGAAAACGTCACCACAGCCTTCGAACTGCCCGGCGTGCGGATCAAGAAGAACCTCGGCGTTGTCCGGGGAATCATCGTGCGGTCGCGCTCCATTGTCGGCACCATCGGCGCGGGACTTCAGACCATCGTCGGCGGCAACATCTCACTCTTCAGCAAGCTCTGCGAGCAGACTCGGAATGACGCCTTCGAGCTCATGCTCCAGCACGCCAATGAACTGGGCGCCAATGCCGTCGTCGGCGCGCGTTACGATGCCACCGAAATCATGAACGGCGTCACCGAAGTCCTGGCCTACGGCACCGCCGTCATTGTGGAGCCGATCGCGCAGTGAGAATCCCGTTCACCAAAGCACACGGCGCCCACAACGACTTCCTTCTCACCTGGCAGGCCGACGTCCCCGATGGCGACCTGCCCTCCCTGGCCCGCGCGATCTGCCACCGCCACACCGGCGTCGGCGCCGATGGCTGGATGCTCGTGACTCCGCCTGTGGATGGCGAAGCCGAAGGCACCATCCAACTCTACAATTCGGATGGCAGTGCGGCCGAAATCTCGGGCAACGGAACCCGCTGTGCTGCCGCCTTACTGGTCCGGCGCGGATATGCCGCCGGAGTGGTGCGTATCCGAACTGGCGCCGGTCTCAAAACGCTGCGCCTTCTCGATCGCAATGCGCTCTCCTTCATGTTCGAAATGAACATGGGACGCCCGGAGATTACTGCCGATCGGTTCGCCCTGCTCCTCTCGTCCGGCCCGCGCGACGTCACGCTCGTCTGGGTGGGCAATCCGCAATGCGCTGTTCCGGTCCCCGATTTCGATTTCGACTGGCGCGCCATGGGCGCAGAGATCGAGAGCCATCCGCACTTCCCCAAGAAGACCAACGTCTCGTTCGTCAAGCCCGTCGACGATCACTCCATCGAAGTGCGCTTTTACGAGCGCGGCGCCGGCGAGACCGTGAGTTCCGGCACCGGCTCCACAGGCGCTGCCGCGGCAGCTGTAGCGCGCGGCATGGTGCAATCGCCCGTCCGCGTCCTGACCCCCGCCGGCCCCATCGACCTGCGATTCGAGGACGACGTCTTCCTCACCGGCCCCGCCGAGATCGTGGCCGAAGGCGAGTTTCTTTTGTAACTTATAATAGTCGTCAAGCTGGCCAGACTCTCCATCTGTGTGTTCGGTGCGCTCGCTGCCGCGCTCATTGCGGCGGAGACCGCTCCGTTCTCGAAGGCTGTCTACCCCGTCTTCGAAGAAGCGGGGTGCCGCAACTGCCACAATCCAGATGGCGTCGCCTCCGCCACACGTCTGCAATTTCCAGAGGCCGGCGCTAGCTCCGATCGCATTGAAGCATTTGGAAAATCGCTCGTCGTCCTGGTGGACCAGAAGGACCCTGCGAATTCTCTCCTGTTCCGCAAACCCACTGCGCGCATCGCGCATGCCGGTGGACAACGCATCGCACCCGGCAGTCCCCAGGAAGCCGCCCTGCGCGCCTGGATCGATCATCTTGCCCAATTCCAGGGCCCCGAACTCGCCGCCGCTTTGCACTATCGCGAGGAAGTCGCTTCTGGCGCGGGAGAAGCGCGTCCCACCGCCTCCCTCCGCCGGCTGACCCACAGTCAGTACAATCACACCATCCGCGACCTGTTGGGCGATAACAGTTCGCCCGCCGGCCAGTTTCCGCCCGAGGACTTCGTCAACGGATTCAAGAATCAGTACGCTTCACAGAATCTCTCTCCATTGCTCGAAGACGCCTACAGCGCCGCCGCCGAGAAGCTCGCCACGCGCGCCTTCCGCAACCACGATTCCCATGGACTCGTCACCTGCCAACCCTCCGCCGCCTGCCGCGCCGAATTCATCCGCGATTTCGGACGCAAAGCTTTCCGCCGACCCCTGGAACCGGCCGAGCTCGCGCGCTACGAAGCGCTGTTCCAAAAGCCCCCCGATTTTCTGGCCGGCGCCCAACTCGTCGTCGAGGTGATGCTGCAATCTCCCAACCTCCTCTTCCGCCTCGAAGACACCAGCAATCCTCGCTGGCGCCCCTACGCTGCCGCCAGCCGCCTCTCGTACGCCCTGTGGGACAGCATGCCTGACGAGCCTCTGCTCACCGCCGCCGCCCGCGGCGAATTGGACACGCCGCAAGGAGTCGAGAAGATCGCCCGCCGCATGCTCGATGATCCCCGCGCCAAAGACGCGCTTGACGAGTTCGTCTCGGAATGGCTTCGCTTCGACCGCGCCCTCACCGCCGTCAAGGAGCGCCGCACCTTCCCGCAATTCAATCCCGGCACGGCGCTCGCCACCACAGAAGAGGCCCGCCGCTTCGTTTCCGACCTGGTGTGGAACAATCGCGACTTCACCCAACTCTTCACCGCCCCCTACGGCTACATGAACGGCGACCTCGCGCGCATCTACAAAGTCGACCCCCCAGCCGCCGATTTCGACCGCGTCCCGTTCCCTGCCGATTCCGAACGCGCCGGACTCCTGGGGCAGGCGCTTTTCCTCGCCATGACCGCCAAACCCGACGAGACCTCGCCCACCGCCCGCGGCCTCTTCGTGCGCGAACAGTTCCTCTGCCAGCACGTGGCCGATCCGCCTCCCGGCGTCAACACCAACCTGCCGCCCGTCACCGAGGCCAAGCCGGTAACCAATCGCGATCGCCTCGCCGCCCACACCACCAATCCCACCTGCGCCGGCTGCCACCACCTGATCGACCCCATCGGCTTCGGCTTCGAGAAGTTCGATGCCATCGGAGAGCGTCGCGACCGCCTCAAGCTCACTTTCGGCGAGCAGGTGGGCGAAAGCAAAGACCCCAAGCGCAAGGTCAGCTCCGTGGAGTTGGACCTCGACACCAAAGGCCAGGTGGCCGGCCTGCCGAACTCCGCATTCGCATCGCCCAAGGACCTGGGCGCCGTCCTGGCGGCCAGTCCTCAATGCCAGGAATGCATCGTCAAGCAGTACTTCCGCTATGTCAACGGACGTATGGAAACAGCCGCAGACCGTCCCCTCATTCGCCAGGTCTTCGAGCAGTTTCGGCAGTCGGGGTTCCGGTTCCGGGATATGATGGTGGCTATGGCAGGAGGGCAAGCCGGTGTCGCAGATCATCACTAAGCGGCCCAGAGTGTCACGCAGGCGCTTCTTGAAAGGTATGACGCTGGCGGGCAGCGCGATTCGCATCGGATTGCCGCCGCTGGTGAGCATGTTCAACTCCCACGGAACGGCATACGCGGCCGAAGGCGCGGCCAAGCCTATCGAGAGCCGCTTCGTCTTCTGGTTCAATGGCAACGGCATTCCCGAGCGCTACTGGATCCCCGCCGAGACCGGGCCCGACTTCCACTTCTCGCCCTGCCTCACGCCGCTCGCTCCCTTTCGCAACGATATCCACGTACTCAGCGGCCTCGATAACCAGGCGGCCAACGTCTCCGGACCCGGTAACGGCCACCACAAGGCCATCAGCGGCGTCACGTCGTGCACACCGTTCACCGGCCATGGCGCCGGCGGACCCTCCATCGATCAGGCCATCGCCGCCAAAATCGGCCGCCAGTCGCGATTCAGCTCCATTCAGATCGGCGTCTCCCAGGAATCCTTCGGCGAGAGCATCCAGCGCAACATGAGCTGGGCCGGATTCGACCGCCCGTTGCCCCCGCAGATGCTACCGAACAAGCTCTTCGATTACCTCTTCGGTGCGCGCGAAGACGGCTGGGTAAAGCGCAAGCGCAGCATCCTCGACGCGGTCCGGCAGGACGCCGTCGAACTCCAGAAAGAGCTCCCCAAAGACGACGCAGCCCGCGTGGAAGAGCATCTTTCCGCCATCCGCGACGTGGAGCGAGGTATCGAAGGTCTGCCCGCGGAATATCGGCGCGTCGACCCGCCCGAGTACGATGGCGACATGAAAGACTGGCCGCAGATCGCCAAGTTGCAAAGCAATCTGCTGGCGCAGGCGCTGGTCACGCGCCAGACGCGCGTCGCTTCCTACATGCTCACCAAAGGGCAAGGACTCGCGCGCTTCCCTTGGCTTGGCTTCACCGCCGCGCGCCATCACGACTACACCCATGCCGATGGCAAGGCCCCCGGCAGCGACGGCGTGGATGGCCAGCGCATCCTCCGCGACATCACGAAGTGGCACGTCGAGGAGTTCGCTTACCTCCTGGGCAAGCTGAAATCGATTCCCGAAGGCGACGGCACGGTGCTCGATCATTGCTGCCTGCTCTATGCCCACGAGCACGCCGAAGCCAATCCGCATAAGTGCAGCGGCCTCGCCATGATCGTTGCCGGCCATCTGCCGCGGCTCAAAACTGGAACCCATTCGCGCGTCATGGGGACGCTCGGCGATCTCTATCTCACGCTCGCTGACGAGATCATGGACGCCGGCTTGGGCAAGTTCCCCACCGCGTCGCAAAAGATGCGCGAGATCCTGGCGTAGCAGCGTGCCGGCATGTTTCTGCACGCGAGAGTTGCGGCCTGTCTCGCTATTCTGACAGGCGGAATCCTGTGGGCGCAGATCCCCACCGGTACCATCACCGGCAGCATTCGCGACTCCTCAGGCGCAGCTTTGGCCGCAGCCGTTGTCATGGTTCGAAGCGCTGCCACCAACAGCACCCGCGAAGTCACTAGCGACTCGTCCGGCGCCTTCAAAGCTTCCAATCTTCCTCCGGGGACGTACGACTTCACAGTCAGCAAGCCCGGTTTCCGCACGCTTCACCAGCCAGGAGTGGCCGTCGAAGTCGACCGCACCACGCTCGTCGACCTCATCCTCGATCTCGGTCCGGTCTCTGACTCCGTCGACGTCGCTTCCAAAGCCACGCCTGACGACACCCAGGGCGTGCTCGACGAGTTGTTCACGATCGCTGAGCTGATGGAGTTTGTGCAGGACACCCGCACCGTCACCGATCTCGCCTACCTTGCCTCCGGCGTCGCGCGGCGCGCCAGCGGCGGCCTCGGCTCCGGCTTTGTCATCGGCGGCGCCCGCGCCGACAATACCAACTTCATCATCGATGGCTTCAGCGACTACGATCCGCGCACCGGCGGCGCGCAGGTCATACCCAACTACGACGCCATCGAGGAGTTCCGCATCCAGACCACCGGCAACACCGCCGAGTATGGCCGCATGGCTGGCGGGGTGTTGAATATGGTGCTCCGCAGCGGCGCCAACGCCCTGCATGGCGGCCTCTTCGAGTACTTCCGCTCCGATCGTTTCAGCGCGCGCAACTTCTTCGATGTTGAGAAATCCCCACTGCTCAGCAATCAGTACGGCGCGACCGTCGGCGGCCCCGTCGTCGTCCCGCATGTCTACGCAGGCAAGGACCGCACCTTCTTTCTCCTCAGTTGGGAGGCCCTGCGCCAATCCATCGGATCCAACCGCCTGTCCGAAGTGCCCACAGCGCTGGAACGCTCAGGCGACTTCTCTCATAGCTTCGACAGCACCGGCCGTCCCGTGGTGGTGACCGATCCGCTCAGTGGCACGGCATTCCCCGGCGATCGCATTCCCGTGAGCCGCCTCGACCCCGTCGCGCAGCGGGTCTCAACCTATTTCCCCTTGCCCAACAGCCCCAACCCCACCGACAATTACCACGCCGATTCCCTCGGTCAAACTCACTGGAACAGCTTGCTGCTCAAACTCGATGAGCATTTGACCGAAAAGGACGCCTTATCCTTCCGTTTTCTCACGCGACTGAACGCGGCCACCAGCCCTTACTCGGGCAGCGATACGGGCCTCTTCGGCAGCCGTTCCAATACCCGCCCGACGCTCGCCGGGGCCAACTACACACGCGTCATCGGTCCTAAGCTGGTGAACGAATTCCGCTTCGGATTCACCCGCATGAGCGACCACGAGTCGAGCAACTACGCAGGACTCGATCTCGCATCGCCGCTCGGCCTGCCGCCCTCCTCCGCCGCGCCGCAGTTTCTCGGTTTCCCGCGCTTCACTGTGCTCAATCTCGCTTCCCTTGGCGACTCCGCGTCGTTGCCCCTCAACTTCACGGTCAACAATTACGAACTGGCCGATTCCCTGAGCTTCGTTCACGGCAAGCATCTCCTCAAATTCGGCGGCGAAGTTCTCCGCACGCAGTTCTTCCAGCAACTCAACAGCAATACCAACGGCACCTACAACTTTCTCGGCCGCTGGTCCACCGTTCCGTTCGCCGACTTCCTCCTGGGACTGCCCGACAGCACCTCGCGCCAATTGAGTTCGAACCCCGCCTACCTCTTCAGCACCGATGCCGGGCTCTTCGTGCAGGATCAGTACACCGTTTCCTCACGCCTCACCCTCAATTTCGGGCTGCGCTATGAAATGATGAGTCCCCCGTACGAGAAGTATGGCCGCATGTCGAGCTTCGTGCCCGAGGTGGGTATGGTCGTCGTTTCCGACGCTTCGGGCGTTCCCAACCTCGCGCAGAGCGTCGCTGCCGCAGGACTCACCGGCCATGTCATCACTGCCGGCCAGGCCGGCCTGCCGAAATCGCTGATGTACGCCAACGATCGCGACTTCGCTCCGCGTTTCGGTTTCGCCTGGCGCCCCACCCGCAAATCCGACCTCGTCATCCGCGGCGGCTATGGCATCTACTTCGCCGATTCCCTGCTCAACCCGATCCGCAACGATCTCACCAATGTCTATCCGTTTGCCGTCTCCCAATCCTTCAATCGCGTATCCGGCCAGCCGCAGGCGCTCACGCTGGAAGATCCCTTCCCCGCGAAACTCGCCACCTTGCCGGGAGTCACTAACGCCAACGGCTTCGAACTCCATCCGCAGCCGCAATACCTGCAGAGTTACTCCGTCTCCGTGGAGCGCGCGCTCGATCCGGCCACCGTTATCGAAGTCGAGTACGCCGGCTCGCGCGGCACGCACCTGGAACGCGAGTACGACTTGAATCAACCCTTCCGCACCCCCGCCTACCGCCTCCCCAATGGCACCTTCCTGCGCCCCTATCCGAGCTTCGCCACCATCAACTTCTACTCGTTCGGAGCGAACTCCGTCTATAACTCGGGGTCAGTCACTCTGCGCCGCACCTTCCGCAGCGGCATTTTCTACGGAGTGACTTACGTCTACAGTAAGTCGATCGACGACGCGTCCCAGGTCTCCGGCAACTCGACTGGCGACTATCCCGGCGCACAGAATTCGCGCGATCTCGCTGCCGAACGCGCTCGTTCCGATTGGGACACGGGCCATTCTCTAGTGATCTTCGGCTCCTATGCGCTGCCCTTCCGCGGAGGACGGCTCGTGCGCGGCTGGCAGATCTCCACCACCGCCCGCCTCTACACCGGCCAGCCGTTCACGCCCCGCGTTGCCAACGCCAATCTGAACCTGGGCGAAGCCAACCGTCCCGATCGCATCGCCTCAGGCAAACTCTCCGACCCCACCATCTCCGACTGGTTCGATCTCTCGGCATTCCCCGTCGTGCCCGCCGGTGCGTTCCGCTTTGGAGATTCCGGCCGCAACATCCTCGATGGTCCGGGTTCCGCCACAGTCAATGCCGCCATCAGCAAGAATATTCACCTGCGCGATGCCGCCAGCGCGCAACTCCGCTGCGAGGCCATCAACATCTTCAACCGCGCAAACTTCGGACTTCCCGTGAACTACGTCGACGCGCAAAATGCGGGCCAGATCCTCACCGCCGACCCGGGCCGCACCCTGCAATTCGCACTGCGTCTGCATTTTTAATCGCCCTCGGCACCGAGCGGTGCCACAATCTTACGTATGAACAGTATTTTTCGCGAGAACCTGCTCAAAGACCGCGTCGCCTTCGTTACGGGCGGCGGCAGCGGCATCGGCCGCCGCATGGCCGAGCGATTCGCCGAACACGGCGCGAAGGTCGTAATCGTCGGACGCAAGCAGGAAAAGCTCGACGACACCGCGCAGTTCATCCGCGCCGCCGGAGGAACTGCCGAGACCGCCCGCCTGGACGTGCGGGAATATGAAGCACTCGAAGCCGCGCTGCATAAGACACGCGAACAGTTCGGCGAGATCGATATCTTGCTCTGTGGCGCCGCCGGCAACTTTCCCGCACAAGTTAACGGCATGTCGGCAAACGGCTTCAAAGCGGTCATCGATATCGATTTACTCGGCACGTTTAACACCTGCCGTGCCGCCTACGCCCATCTGCGTAAGCCCGGCGCCGCCGTCCTCAGCATCTCCGCAAACCACGCCACCATCCCCATCGCGTGGCAGTCCCATGTCTGCGCCGCCAAAGCGGGAGTCGAATTACTCACCAAGACGCTCGCGATCGAATGGGGGCCGCAAGGCATCCGCGCCAACTGCATCACTCCCGGTCCAACCGACGAA
Source organism: Bryobacteraceae bacterium (assembly GCA_035295745.1). GTDB lineage: Bacteria > Acidobacteriota > Terriglobia > Bryobacterales > Bryobacteraceae > JAIQFL01. The sequence continues at coordinate 135,540 of DATGIL010000023.1, forward strand.
ACCGAAGGCATGCGCCGCCTGGCGCCCACCGACGCGGCGCGCCATGCCGTTGAACAGAATATCCCGCTCCGCCGATTCGGAACCAAGGACGAGTTAGCAGACCTCGCACTCTTCCTCTGTTCCGACGCGGCGTCTTACATCACGGGCGCCACATACCTCTGTGACGGCGGCCAGTCACTCTGCCGCTCCGGCGTCTCCATCTCGAGTCTTTCGATGTGATTCGCTCCTGAGAGAGGCGTCGACGTGGCGTAAACACTCCTGTTTGCCGCGTCGAGACTCATCTCGACGCTGTTCAGGTGTCCACCGCGTCTGCTGCTCAAAGGCTTCGAGCAAGAATGCCGCACGAATTTCCTTCAAGTGCTGCACTTGCGTCGGTTCCTTGGTCTAAGGCGCTTTAGAGTTCGAGGCGCCCGACGCTTTCTGTTCCTTGCCTAACCATAAAGTGAAGTCAGGACAGACTGCCAAAATGGATCCGCAGCCTGAACAGCGCTTCGTAGTTCTATTCACATCTTCGAAAATGCGCCCGATCCAAGTCACTAGTTACTGCCTCTTTACGAGTTTTTGACAAACTTTGTAAGTTCTGGCTGAGGGTAACGGTTGGAATCGTACCCCTTGTAACCCGCAAGTTATTGCTTTTACATCTATTACCGGGAGGTTCGGCCATGCCCGACCTTATAATTTAAGTGTAATGATGCGAAAGTACGAGACTGAGATACTGGAACAGAACGGGATTCCCGATGTGCTAGTGAGCCGTGCATACCGCGATCTCGCCCGCATTCACCGCTGGATGGGGGACACTCGGTTGGTGGTGAATGCTATCCGGCGCGATCCTTTGCCGGTCAGCCGCGTAATGGATGTGGGATGCGGTACCGGGCTGGTGCTGGAGGAAGTGCGGCGCGCTCTCGGCGTGCAAGTCGTCGGAGTGGACCTGCGATTGCATCCCCGAATTGCAGCCCCGGTGCCGATCGTGCGGGCCGACGCCTGCTGCGATACCTTGCCGTATGCGGATGTCGCATACTGCATGCATTTGGGACATCATCTGCCTGAGACTGGCCTCGCGGACTTGATTCGGAACGTGGGGAGATTTTGCCGGCGGTTCATTCTGCTCGATCTGGTTCGCAACCCGCTCCCGCTGGCGCTTTTTCGACTGTTTCTCGCGCCAATCCTGTGTCCGATCGACGCGCACGACGGGCAGCGGTCGATACGGCGATCTTACACACCAGAAGAGCTTCGCAGGATTACTGAGTCAGCGCTGGGCGGAAGCGGTAGTCAGTTCCGCTTGACGGTGGCGCCTTTCTTCGTCCGCCAGGTTCTGGATATCTCCTATGACAGCGCAGATGTCAGTTACTGCCCGAGCTTCGCCGAGAGGATTCCCGAATGCCGGCCGACCTTCTCGTAATCGGCGGCGGGCCGGCCGGACTGGCGACTGCGATCGCCGCACGGTTGCAGGGTCTGACCGTGACTCTGGCGGATGGCATCCGGCCGCCGATCGACAAGGCCTGCGGCGAGGCGATCCTGCCAGCAGGGGTAGAGGTGTTGCAACGGCTTGGGGTCCATTGTTCCGCCGACGACGGCTTCTGGTTTCGCGGGATCCGGTTTGTGAGTGATGGATTGAGTGTCGAGGCAGAGTTTCCCTCTGGCTGCGGACTGGCGATGCGGCGAACGCGCCTTCACGAAATGCTGACGGAGCGCGCCAGTCAGTTAGGCGTGCGGTTGCTTTGGGGCACTCACCTGTCGGAGGCTGAGCGCTCATCTTCCGGCGGTTGGATCGTGGGCGCGGATGGGCAGGGCTCACAGGTCCGGCGGGCTGCGGGCATGGACGGCGCTGTTCGCGAATCGCACCGCTTTGGCTTCCGCCGGCACTATCGGGCTGCGCCGTGGAGCGACCTGGTCGAGGTGCATTGGGGCTCACGTTGCCAGATCTACGTGACGCCCGTGGCGGGGGACGAGGTGGGTGTCGCGCTGCTGTCGCGCGATCCGCATTTGCGGCTGGATGACGCCTTGACCGAGTTTCCCCGCCTCGCACGGCGGCTTCGTGGGGCGGAGGCCTCCAGCACCGAACGCGGCGCGGCAACATTCTTCCGGCGGTTGCGTCGCGTGTTTCGCGACCGGACGGCGCTGGTCGGCGACGCTTCAGGATCTGTGGATGCGATCACCGGAGACGGGCTCAGTCTGGCCTTTCATCAGGCAGAGGCGCTTGCCGGGGCGTTGCGTGCCGGAGACCTGGCTCGCTATCAGGCCGCCCACTCCAGACTCGCACGCCGTCCGGCGCTTGCCGCGAGCCTGCTGCTCACGCTCGACCGATTTCCCGCACTGCGGCGCGGTGTGCTGAGATTGCTGGCGCTGGAACCTCCCCTCTTTGCCATGATGCTGGCAAGGCATGGGGCGAGCGGCGCCGCCCTTGGGTGATAGGGCTGAATCTGGCACCGCTCGGGGTTAGCGATGAGGTCAGTATAGACGGGCCAATCCGGCATTGCCCATCCCACGTTCACAGTAATCTCTGCCCGAGAATGCAGTAGTAGTACTCGGGCGTCGAATCGTGCGATTCCGCACATGTACCCTTACCGGTACTGAATTACATTAAATACCTTTATCCTTTGGGGCCATTGGTTAACCGATGGCACGCCGGCTGCATCTACATTATTAGAAGATCCGGCTTGAACCGGATCGGAACTGGAGGTGGCAGATGAACTGCTACTCGTGCAGATCGTCATTTCGGCTTCTTCTTTCGGCCTTCGTTGGATTCATGCTGCTCGCAGGTTTGCCCGTGGTGCAGGCGCAGGCGCCTGATGTTGCAGACCAGCAGCAGCAGACCGGACCAGCGCCGCAGCAAACCTGGACGGCAGATCAGTTGGATGACCTGGTTGCGCCCATTGCGCTCTATCCGGACCAGTTGCTGAGCCAGGTGCTTGTTGCTTCCACGTATCCTTTGGAAGTGGTGGAAGCGCAGCAGTGGATGCAGCGTAACTCCGGCCTGCAAGGCCAGCAACGTTTGGATGCCGCCCGGCAACAGAACTGGGACGCCAGCGTTCAGGCGCTGGTCGCATTTCCGGACGTGCTCGCCCGGCTGAACCAAGATGTGCGTTGGACCACCGAGCTGGGCAACGCCTTCCTGGCGCAGCAGGCCGATGTCATGTCTGCGGTGCAGCGTATGCGCAGCCGGGCGCAAGCCAACGGTAAGCTGCAAACCACACCGCAACAAACCGTAACCACGGAAACAGAGAATGGACAATCGGCGATTCAGATTCAACCCGCCGATCCCCAGACCGTTTACGTGCCGTACTATGATCCCTCCTATATTTGGGGCCCGCCGGCGTACGGCTATTATCCCGGACTTTATTACCCGTCATATGGTTGGGGATTCTGGCCGGGAATCAATGTTGGTTTCTATTTCGGTGGCTGGGGCGGTTGGGGTCTTGGTTGGGGCGGATGGGGCTGGGGTCCGAACTGGTTCGGACACGGCGTTTTCGTCAACTACGGCTTCTTTAACCACTTTGGATTCCGCGGCGGGTTCTACGGCCGTCCGGGATTCGCGGGCAGAACGGCTTGGGCGCACGACCCGGGTCACAGGCTCGGTGTCGGCTACCCGACGCGAGGCCTCACCAGCAGGTTCGGCGCGGCATCGGTTGCCTCACGGGCGAATTACGCCGGGAGCCGATCGTTCACGACGAATCGGGGTTCTTTCCAGGGATCGCGCGGGTCGACGGGATTCGCCGGAAGCCGCTACCAGAGCGGCGGCAACACAGGAGCGGGGCGTAATTTCCAGTCCGGGCAAGCCGGCCGGAACTACGGTGGGCAGTCGTACCGGACGTCACCGCAGGCCGGTGGAATGAATCGCGGCTTCGCGAATAGCCCCTCGCGCAGCTACAGCGCTCCGCAATCGCGCAGCTTTAGCGCGCCGCGATCCCGCAGCTTTGGCGCTCCGCAGTCACGGAGCTACAGCGCCCCGCAATCCCGCAGCTTTAGCGCCCCCCAGTCGCGCAGCTTTAGTGCTCCGCGCAGTTCGGGCGGAGGCTTCAGCGCTCCACGCAGCTTCAGCGGCGGTGGCGGCGGCCATAGCTTTGGCGGTGGTGGTGGACACAGCTTCGGTGGCGGCGGTGGACACTCCGGTGGCGGTGGCGGCCATTCGGGTGGTCATCGGTAATCGCCTGTAAGCTCGTTATCGTGCGGGGTGGGGAACACCTCACCCCGCAGTTCCTTCCTCAGCTTATCCCCTGCAGAATCTTCTTCACTTCTTCCGCCCGCGATGAATTGGGCATCAGCCTGAGAAATTCCTCATAGTGCGGTTTGGCTTCGGACGGCCGGTTCAACTTCATGAGCAGATCGGCGATGTTGAGATGCGCCTCTTTGCGGTGCGGATCGACCGCGAGCGTCTTTTGCAGGTAGACCATCGACTGGTCATACTTACCCGCGGCATAGTACACGTAACCAAGGTTATTCAACAGCAAGGCATCGCCGGGCCGCAGACCCACCGCCTCCTGCATCTTCTGAATTGCCTCATCGTACTTCTGCTCGCGATAGAACTGCTGGCCCTGGCGGTCCAAATCGTAGGCACGAACGGCGGGAGAGTGTGGCGCGGCAGCGGAGCGAGTGACCTGCACCTGCGTGAGCTTGCTGCTCTGCGCCTGGATGCTTTGCTGCAGACGGAGCAACTCCTCCTGTTTCGCGGCGATCTGCTTTTGCAGGTTGGCCAACTGCTCGGTCAATTGCAGGGACTGCGAGTCGAGCTGTTTCGACCCGGAGCTGAGCGGCTGCGGCTGCAACTCGAAGATGAACTCGCCGCCCTCGCTGCCGAGCAGGTTTCCAACGGCGGGCGTCTGTTTCGCAAACGAGGACACGATGGGGCTCACGTAAGCGCCCAGTTCCGAGGCCGTGATGACGCCATTTCCGTCTAGATCAGCTTGTCCTTCGAGTCCCTGCAAAAGGGCCCAGGTGAACACGGAGTGGCCATTGGGACCATCGTCCGCGACCTGCTGTTCGGCGCCGCCCGCGGTCAGAATCTGCCGGGCCGCGCGCCGCGTGACCTCTTCGATGTAAGAGCGGTCCTTCGAAAACTCGTTGACCCCGCGGGTCATGGCGAGGCCGCTGTAGCAGGAGTCCATCACGAAGTAGACGTGCTTGGCGGGAATCAAGTCGGCGGCTTCGCGTAGCGCGGTCATACTGATGGCGGTGGAGTAGTAGTTTTCCTTGTCGGCATCCACCGGCACGATGAAACCGATCTGCCGCCCGTCTTCGAGTGTTCGGGTGGCGCCGTGGCCGGCAAAGAAAAAGAAAACGCGGTCCTCGCGCTGCACTTTACGGCTGTCCGACAGTTCGTCGCCGAGCACCTGCATGATACGCTGGCGCGTGGCGTCGCCGTTCACAAGCTTGCGGATGTGGTCGCGCTGGAAGCCGAAGCGATTGACCAGCACATCCTCGATGCCGTTCGCGTCGTTGACCGCGTAGCGCAGTTTGGGCCAACTCTGATAGTCGTTTACGCCGATGATGACAGCCCAACTCTCGCGGTACAGCTTGCGCGGCGCTTCGGAGACGGGCGAGACCTCCACCGGGCCGGGCGCGCGGTCCTTCCCTTCGGGCTTGTCGGATTTGACGAATTGGCCGTCCTTGTATGAGAGGAAAGTGTAGTTCTGGCGCATCAGCTCTTCGATCACCGGCGAGAGAGCCAGCACGCTCTGCTGATGGATGTCATGGAGGACGATGATGCCTTTCTGCTGCTCGTTCATCTGGTGGAGGAGGCGCATAGCGATGGACTCGGGAATCGGGTCGGCCCAGTCCTCACCGTTGGTGTTCCACATGATGGACTTCATGCCCTCGGACGTGACCCGCTGGATGATGGCTTGATTGCGGGCGCCGTAGGGTGCGCGGAAAAGCTCGGTCTTTCGCCCGGAGATCATTTCAAGGATGGAGTTCGTTTCGTCAATTTCGGTGTTTCGCTGCGCCTCGGAGAGTTTGGGCAAGACGGGATGGGAGTAGCTGTGGTTGGCGAGGGTGTGGCCCGCCTCGACGATTTTCTTGGAGACCTCGGAGACTTTGAGCAGGTTGATTTTGCCCGTGGCGTCTGGCTTGCCGAGCACGTATCCGACTTCGAAGAACGTTCCCTTGATGCCGTACTTGCGGAGGATGGCGAGGACCTGTTCGGTGTACTTGGGATGCGGACCGTCATCGAAGGTGAGCGCGACGGACTTGGCGGGGAACTCGGTGCCCCAGATTTCGTTGCTCTTCGCCGCGCCGCGTGTGTCGCTTAGAGGCTCCTCGGGATTGAGGTCGCCGTACTCGCCAAGAATGGACTCGCGGGACAGGCGTTTGCGCAGGTCGGCGACATAGGCGTCCCACTTCTCGCGGGTGCCGGTAGCGCCGCGGGTGGCGAACTGAGAGAAGATGCGAGTGACTTCTTCGCGATAGGCAAGTTGGATGGACTGCAGGTTGTCGCGCAGGGCGCTCAGGTGGGGGGATTTTGCGGGAACGTCGCCGGAGAGGTCGCTGACAAGGTCGAGAAACGCGAGCTTATCGGCGTCGTGGAGGGAGCGATCCTCGGTGAGGTAGCGGACGAGTTGCTGGGTTCGCGCTTCGCGTGCGGAGGAGTCGGCGAACTTGGCGGATAGGTCGTCGAGGGCCTGGTGTTTGTGCCAGAAGAGCGCGTGTCCGACCACCTCGCACTTGGCGCGAGTGGACGCGTCGAGATTCTCGACGCCGTCCATGAGAACGATGATTTTACGGTAGTCGTCGACAATGCCGGCGAGCGACGATTGCAGGGCGCCGTCCTCGCGGGGGTGGCGCAAAAAGAAGAATAGGGCCGCGGCTGCTACCACGATCACGCCCGCCGCGACTAATGCCTTACGTCTCATCAGGATTCCCACGTTACCACTATTCGACGGAGAGGGATTGATGTTATTGGCAGGCCTGGAAACCGAGACACTACGGCCTAAAAGTGAGGTCAGAAGGGGACGTTGCATGCGGCTGGCCGCCTGGAAGAATGTCCTCACCCCAAAGGATCTTGCTTCCTCTTCCTGGCGCCCCCAGACGAGTCTTCAGACCGTTGCCGGCCCTTTGACTGGCCCCTGCATCACGATTGTAAGGGCGGTGGTGTTCGATCGATTTCCCATCTTCTAAAAGCGATGGCTTAACGTGCCGCTAATTAACAGTTGGCAGGGCATCCGCACCGCCCGGCAGCGCATCAACTTATTCGCGAGGCAAGTTACCGGGGATCCTTGATCGCAACTCTACGACCCTCTCTCAGTTTATGCGCATCCTTTTGGCACTCAGCCTTATTCCTGTCGCGTTCGGACAAACTCCGGCCGTGTTTTCGTTTGTTCCAAACTCCGGTCAATTCCCGGCCGCGGTACGCTTTGTGCGTTACTCATCCGACAATCTGTTCTATGTTACGCGCGACAGCTTTGTACTTCAGAACGGGGTTCGGGTACAGATCGCCGGCATCGATCCGAATGCTGAACCGACAGGCGATTCGCCAGGGACAACTGTTTACAACTTCTACGAAGGCAACGATTCGTCTCGTTGGATGACTAACCTGCGGCTGTTCCAGGCGGTGAAAATCGATAACGCCTACCCCGGAGTCCGCGCTGTGTTCACTACCGCCATGCCCAATTCTCAGACGGCTCCGTCGCTGGGTGAGGGCAAGGTAATCTTCACCATTGCTCCGTCAGCCGATCCATCACCGATTCGATTGCGTGTGCTGAATACAGGGGCCGCGCCTTTCCAAGGTCCGGGCGGCGTTACGTTTGCGGGCGGCCAGATCCCTGGCGTTTTCACGGTATCGATTCAAGCCACCGAGACGGCAGGCGGGCTGCCGTCGCCGGTCGCGAGCAGCCTCAAGATCGAGTCCGACGACACGCTCTCGATAGAGCTTCCGGACCGTAACCCGTCGCTCCAAACGGATGTCGAGATCACCTTTCCGGATTACGACATCAACGGGGCGCCGTCCGTCGCGGGAATCGTCACTTCTACTTTTCAAAATCCAACCAGCTTCGGCCAGGACGGCGCGGTTCCGAATCACTGCTCCAACCTCTGCCGGGACGCACTGGTCGCCCGGTTCGACAGCCAGGGAAGTCCTCTTTGGGTGACGGTGTTCGGTGGAACTGGCGACGACCTTGCAAGCGTCGCGACAGCCGCGGGCGATGGCGTCAGCGTATCGGGAACCACGTCATCGAACGACTTTCCAGTGACTTCCACGGCGCCATTCTCCAAGCTCTCCTCACCTCAGGATTTATATCTGGCATCCTTCGATGGGGCGTCCGGCCAGTTGAGGAAAGCGACTTACGCCGGACTGCAGGGCGCGGGTACGGTGACACAGCAGGTGGTCGACGCAGGTGGCGATACCGTACTTGGTGCGAGTTACTCACTGACCCAAGGTTATATTCTGCGATGGCGGCCGTCGGAGAATCGTTTCGTGTACTCGCTGACCCTGGATGGGCCTGTTAGCGCACTCGCCCTGGATTCCAGTTCCAGTCTGTACTTCGCCGAGGTGGAAAGCTCGCCCGTGGGCAAGACGATCGTGGCTGGCGCAGTGGACGCAGCGGGGATGGCGATCGGGTCCACTGTGCGCGTCGGGTTGCCATCGGGAAGTGTTGCCGGCTCGATCCGGTTACAGCCTGCTGGCGAAGGTGAGTTATGGGCGGCTTACCTGGTGGCGACGGAGGGATCGTCCGTGCAGCCTGCGGTATGGGTTGCCCGCGTTTCTACCGTTACCGGCCAAGCCTTGGCGAACGCCCAAGTAGCAGTGCAAGGCATCGTCTCCGATATTGCGCAGACACCGTCGGGAAACCTGAAGCTGCTGATTCAAGGCGCGGTGGCGACTGAGTCGACGACCCCCGACGCGCCACTCGTGGCGGCGTGTCCTGGCAGCGCGTATTTCATCGTTCTGGCCCCGTCGCTGCAGTCGCTTTACGGAACGTATGTTTCGGGCCCGGCATTCGATTTCGCAGCCGAGAACGAGAGTAGCGGGATGCCGCCGCCTTCGCTGAGCTGTTTTGCCAACGCGGCGGGGCGGGCGCCGGATACCATTGCCGCTCCTGGTGAACTCATCACCCTCACAGGTGGCGGATTCGGCCCGGTCGACGTGTTGCCAACTTCCCTCGGCCCGGACGGTTTGTACCCGAGAGCGGCCGCCGGCTTCCGGGTCACGATCAACGGCGTGGACGCACCGATCTTCACGGTCGCGCGCGGCCTGATCACGGTTCAGGTACCTTTTGAGGTGGCGAATGCCGGCCAGCCGGGACGTCGCTTCCGATCGTCCTGTTCGAGAACGGCTCGCAGGTCGGCTCGGTCCCGATGAGAGTAGCGAGTTCCGCCTTGAGCTTGTTCACCACGTTCGACCGGGCCAATCCACTGAAGCTGCCGGCGCTGACCGCGCTGAATGAGGATGGGTCGGTGAATCGCAAGGACAATCCGGCCGCGGCGGGATCGGTCATGAGTCTTTTCGGAAGCGGCCTGGGAGTTCTATCGCCTCCACTGCTAACCGGCGGGCTGAATCCGGGATCGCCCTCGACGCGGTCGGTACAGTATCAAGCTTGCGTGGGCTGCAGCGAGATTCTGTTTCTCGGATCGGCGTCGGGGCTTTCGACCGGAATCGCCCAAATCAATGTGCGGCTTCCAGCCGGTCCGACGGGAAGCGACGTGCAGGTGCTCGGGATTGGGATCGTCGCCAGCGACACCCTTCCGGGGTTGTCGGCATACAGTCCGACAGGCGTGGTGTTCGTGAAGTAGGTGCTAGAGATGGGAGAAATGGCTCTGCTTAGTACGTGGCTTCAGAAGTCCGCCGGCGTATCGCCAGATCGCTTGCTAACGCGCGCGGCTCGTAGCGAGCTACGACTGTGAGGTGAGTGTGAGGGTGAGGTGACGCGCGCGGCTCGCAAGCGCCTCTCGCATCGGAGCACGCTGGACGTGTTCCAGGCGCCACCAGGAATGTAGCGGAAATCCCGCTGCCTGCTCCTTCGTGCGCAGTCAGCCAGGCCGCATGCCGAGCGCCGCAAGAGGGAGAATCGTCCTCAGGAGTGCTATTCCCCAACCCTGTAGATCGTGTTTTTGGGCTTCTCGAAAACGCGATGGAGCACGGGTTCGAACGCCTCCAGCGGGAAGCATTCGGCCTTGGCGTCGAAGGCTGGTCCATCATACTTCTCGCAGAATTCCGCTGTCCGTAGAAAGTGTGGGTGCCCGCGGAACCGTTCCCGCATATGGCGGTCCATGCCAATATGGTGGAAGAAGTAGTACCCCTGGAAGATGCCGTGCTTTTCCACCATCCAGTGATTCTCGTCCGAAACGAACGGCTTGAGGATTGCGGCGGCAATGTCCGGATGATTGAACGTGCCGAGCGTGTCTCCAATGTCATGCAGCAGCGCGCAAGCCACATATTCGTCGTCTCGGCCGTCCTTCATGGCCAAGGTCGCGGTGAGCAGCGAGTGATGCAGGCGGTCCACCGGGAAACCGCCGAAGTCGCCGTCCAATAGCTTCAAATGGGCGACCACGCGCTTGGGTAGTTGCTGGGCGTACTTCCTAAAGTCCGAGGCGATGAGCGCCCAATCCTCCGCGGTGGACTGTTCGATGCTGGAGAAAGTTGCGGTCTGATGCTGCATGACGAATATCAGCTTACACGATTCTGGTTGAAAACATGCTGACCGCTGCATGCCAATCCCGGCGTGCCGCTAGCGCTCCCATTGATCTACTTGCGGATCAATTTGCGGCGTCCAACTGGTAAGGCCGGAAGCGGCGTGCGCTTAGGATTGGGATCGTGGCCAGCGATACCTTCCGAGGTTGTCGGCGTACAGTCCGACGGGCGCGGCGTTCGTGAATTGGAGCGGCCCGGTTACAAGTGAGGCTTCGAGCGGCCAGCAATGACCTCCTGCCGAACCTCAGCGGGCAAACATCACGGGGTTGTCACGGTACGATTCTGGTAAAGAAGTATGGCGCAGTTAGTTTTCAGTCGGTCTTTCCAGGTGATCGACGACGATTACTTCCGTGACTCCTTTTCGCGATAGGAGTTTCAGCCCCATTTGTTGCTGCAGCGCAGTAATGAGCGAAGGTGGGGCGTCTGGCGAAGCCTCAGCGCTACTGGTGTCGGGAGTCCACCGCAGCGTCATATCGAAAGGACCCTTCAAGCCGGTCTCGTCTACAACCGTTCTGCCCAGAGCCTACGAGAGCACAAAAACCAGCGCCTGCATAGAGGCTCTTCGCCCGGCAAGCTCCGTATGGCTCCAAGAGAGTCGGCCACATGGTGTCGCGGTGGAGGCGGATTCCGTCTGGCAGCTCGCATCCTTCGGCTCTTTCAGATTCGGGCCACCCTTCGCAATCGTCAAGGCATACTCAGTCCGTTCTTTACCCTCGCGGTGAACTTTCAGCTTGAACCTGTCTTCCAGTAGACTTTGAAGCATCAGCCGCCGGTCGGGGTCGGTTGCTGCGCCCGGCTTGGCGGCTATGTCATACCGGTCCGACGCCCATGAGGGAGCACCAACCAACTGGTAGTCGTTGATCTTGGACGCCCACATGATCAGGTAGGTCAGCGGAATATTCGTTGCTCTAAATCCGCCAGGGGATGGTTGGATCGTATATTGCCCTCCTCCGGCGAGGCTCAGCTTGATCGAGGCCACATCGAATTTTGGTCGCGCCGTGTCGGACTGGCCGAACGCAATCCCAAGCGTAAGAAGCAGAGTCGCACTTGCAAGAGCTCTTATCAAGGTTCCAGACATCCTTCGAAAGGTGATGACGTGAAGCTTCCGCGATTCGTTGGCTAAAAAGCATGTACAGTTGTGCCGGGATCGATAGTCTTGACCGGTTCGGAGGCGCCGGATCAGTATGGAGCGATAAGGAGTCGGGTGGTACCACGCCGTCTTGGACGTCGCTATGGGACAGGTTCAATGCGCTTTGGCTGGCAGTCCCGGAGGGGTAGGCGCCCTGCCGGCGAGTGCGCCCAGTGATGTTTGCCGCGCCAGTGGTTTATTCGACACGCAGCGCAGTGGACGGAGAGGTCCCACTCGCCCGGACTGCGGGTACAATCGACGCGCCCAGCGCCGACAGCCCGAGCACTAAAACAGCCGCCAAAGTCACTTTGAGATTGTAGGGGCTGGTGCCGTAAAGTTGACTCTCCAGAAAGCGTCCGGCGGCAAACGCCAGCGGCAAGCCGATCAGGAGTCCGAAAAGGACCAGTGCGAATGCGCCTCGTAACACCAGGCGCACGATCTGCCCCGTGGCCGCTCCCAAGGCCATCCGCACTCCAATCTCGCTGGTTCTCTGTCCGGCGTTGTAAGCCGTGACGCCATAGAGCCCAATCGATGCCAGCACGAGCGATAGGAGTCCGAAGAACGAAGTGAGACGCGCGATCAGCCGGGGCTGGTTGAACACAACGGCGACCTGCTCCTTCAGGGGTCGCACGAAAATGAGCGGCAGATTGGGATCGACAGAAGCGATCGCGTCGCGCAGCTTTGCGGCCGAGACCGTCGCCCCGGGTCGAGGCAGAATCACGATGTCATTTAAGAAGAGCGAACCCATATTTGTCTGCGTGTAATCTCCCTGAGCCTCTGGCAGGAAGAAAAAGGGGCCGATGGGCTGATCGAGATTGTACGGCAGATAGCGCGCATCCTTCGCGACACCCACCACTTCCACTAACCGGCCAGGGTCCACGGTGCTTCTGAAGCGTTTGCCGATGGGATCCTGGCCTTGGAAGATCTTGCGCGCGAACGCTTCATTGATGACGGCCACTCTTGGGGACGTCGCCGTATCCCGTTCGGAAATGCCGCGCCCGCGCACGACTGCATTGCCGATCACCTCCAGGTAGCTGGCGGACACACGGTCATACGAAGAGAGGTTTTCATTGGACGGCCCCGTCGCAGGCTGCCCCTCGACAAATACCTCTGCGCCCCAACCGCCTCGATGGAGCGGCGCATACAGGCAGAGGCTCACTCCGGAGATGCCGGGGATCGCGGCAATGGCATCGTGAATGCCCTGGTACAGGGAAGGCAACTGGCTGGTCCGGTATCCCGCCAATCGGGGATTGATGGCGGCCACGATGCGCCGCTCCGGCTCAAATCCGAAATCCTGATTTTCAAGACTCGAGAGCGCGTTGGACAGCAATCCAGCCGCTGACAGCAGGACGAGCGAGAGAGCCGCCTGGAAGACCACGAACATCTTTCGGGGGGATGACCCGGCGCGGGCGGTCGAGCGGCCAGTGCCGCGGAGCGCCTCCATGGGATCGACGCGCATGGCGATCCAGGCGGGCGCGATGCCGAACCCGACTCCCGTGGCCAGCGACAGGAGGAAGGCGAAGAGCAATACCGGTATCGAAGGCGACGGGCTGATGGGCACGCCTGCCAATCCGGGCATCGTAGGGAATGCGAAGCGTAGAATCAGACGGGTGCCGGCGAAGGCGATCGCCAGACCGGCCGCTCCCCCCATCAGGGAGAGCGCGATGCTTTCCACCAGCGGCGGCCGCACCAGCCGCGCAGGCCGCGCCCCCAACGCCATGCTTAGCGAAGTCTGGCGCCGCCGTTCCATGCCCCGCACCAGCATCAGGTTGGCGACATTCGCGCATACGATCAGAAGTACCAATCCGGAGGCCATCATCAGAATCTGCAGCCAATGCGCGTACTGCTCGCGCATGCCGGTGATTCCGGCGCCGCCAGGAGTCAGGTACAGGGTCTGCTTGGGGAACTTCGCGCGATCGCTCGAGTCCATCTCGCTCCAATGCGCTTGGAGCCATTGCTTGAGCGCGACGCGCATCTCCGCTTCTGTCGCCGACGGTTGGACTCCGGGACGGATCCTCCCTATCAGGTCGAGCCAGTGCGTACTGTATTTGTTCAGGTCATTGTCTACTTCCACGAACGGCTCGGTGTTCAGGGGCAGGAAGAAATCCGGCGGATTGGGCCGCAAAGCGTCGCCGAAAAAGCCCGGTGGCGTGATTCCCACCACAGTAAACGGCTTGTCGTTGATCACGAAACTGCCGCCGATCACCGAAGGATCGGCAGCGTATCGGTCCTGCCAGAGGCGATAGCTCATGACGGCGGCCGGCGAAGCGCCGGGACGGTCGTCCGCGCCCGAGAGGACGCGTCCCGCATACGCTCCGATTCCAAAGGTGGCGAAGTAATTCCCGGAAACGAACTCGCCCGGGTAGCTTTGCGCCGACTCCGAACTGCCGGAGCGCCGCACTCCAAACAGAGGTTCAGAGGCCGGGAATGCGGCCAGTTCGGAAAAGCCCGTGGTATGGTCCTTCAGAAACCGGTACAGATCGTACGAGACGAGCGCGAATTCGTTTTCCTGGCTGTACCCGCCCACATAGCAACAATCCGACTTCTTGCCGAGCCGGTATAGCTCGTTTGGATTCGTCACCGGGAGCGACTTGAGCAGAACCGCGTGCACCAAGGTGAAGATTGCTGTAGTCGCGCCGATCCCCAAAGCCAACGTCAGAATGGTGGCCATGGTGAACGCGGGCGCCCTTCGCAAACGCCGCACGGCATAGCGCGTATCCTGGACCAGCGATTCCAGAAAGGGCAGTCCTTTTTGATCGCGGTAGCTCTCCTTCGTGGCTTCCACGCCTCCGAATTTCAAAGCGGCCTGCCATCTGGCCTCGCGGGGAGTCATGCCGGCCCGCTCGTTATCTGCCGACTGGCGCGCGAGATGGTCTTCGATTTCCGCGCGCAGTCGCTCTTCGTCCTGGCGCGTCCTGGACCAGGAGACCAGCCGCCTTAAGATTCGCCGGAACGTCCTCATTTCAGGTCCTCCGCTTTCACGGCGAAGAAACGTCCCATCATCGCGGTGGTCTGTTCCCATCCCTGGGTTTCGGACTGTAACTGCTTACGCCCGTCGTCGGTCAACCGGTAGAAGCGCGCCTTGCGGTTGTTCTCGGAGGCTCCCCATTCCGAGACGACCGAACCCTCCTGCTCGAGTTTCAATAAGACGGGGTATAGCGTGCCTTGATTGACGGCCAGCAGGTCGCCGCTGATCTGCTCGATTCGCCGGGCGATTCCATATCCATGCAGCGGGCCCAGGACGTCGAGCGTCTTAAGGACCATCAGTGCCAGTGTGCCTTGGGGAACGTCCTTTTTGTCCTTCATTTCTTCTCTCGTTGGGCTTCCAACAGGAAGCATGACAGATTCCCTTTGGGAAAACAACAGGACTTTTGTTCCACGTCACTTCTCGGCCTCAGTAGAGAACGGCACAAAAAATGCTCAGCAATTTCCACCCGAGAGGGTGAATGCTGAAATGGAGTGATATTATGGGAGGCAGATGAGCTTACTGTCGCCAAGACTACAGTTAAAGGTTGCGCAGAAGCAGATTCTGACCCCAGGCCTGGTGCAGATGGTCACCGTGCTTCAGCTTAACCGGCTGGAACTAAAGGAGATGATCACCCAGGAGATCGTCAAGAATCCGGTTCTGGAAGAGTCCGCCGAGGGGCCTGCAGAGGAGATCTCACCCGAAGAGCTGCAGCCTCTGCTGGA
Source organism: Bryobacteraceae bacterium (assembly GCA_035295745.1). Classification (GTDB taxonomy): domain Bacteria; phylum Acidobacteriota; class Terriglobia; order Bryobacterales; family Bryobacteraceae; genus JAIQFL01. Next base: position 150,977 of record DATGIL010000023.1, read on the forward strand.
GGCGGAGTCGGTGGTCAATCCCGCCGACAAACAGCTGCTCGAAGCGGCCATGTTGAACGAGGCCAATTCCGTAGTCGGCTCGAACGGGGACGTCGCGATCAACGGAAATCTCTTTCCCGACGCCGAGGAGGCTGCAACCGTAGTAGCGGACGCGGAGGTGGCCCAAGCCGCCGACCCGCTGCTGGATGCGCCCGCTCCCACGGACCCCTTCGACGAAATCGATTTCGGCTCGTTTTTCGACGACTACCTGGACCCGGGCTACAAGAGTCCGGCTTCTGAATCGGTTGAGAAGCCCTCGTTCGAGACCTTTCTCTCGTCTCCGGTGACGCTCGGGGATCACCTGCGGTCGCAATTGAGTGTCAGTGTGATGCCGGACCCGGTCCGCGATGCCGCCGACTCCATCATAGGCAATCTCGACGAGGATGGCTACCTGTCGGCCTCGCTCGAAGAGATCGCCGCGATGGGCGAACACACCAAGGAAGATGTGGACGCGGCTCTGAAGGTGGTCCAGGGGCTCGATCCTGCCGGAGTGGGCGCCCGCAATCTGCGGGAATGCATGCTGCTCCAGATTGAAAGCATCAACGGTAAGGGGGGAGTGGCCTGGCAAATCGTGTCTAACCACCTGCGGCTGCTCGAAACCCGCCAGTTTAGAGAGATTGCCAAGGTGTTGGCGCGGCCGCAGGAGCATGTGGAGATTGCGGTGCGCATGATCCAGCACCTCAATCCGCGGCCTGGTCTCCGCTATTCGGGCGCGGGCGCGCGCATCGTGGAGCCCGACGTCTATTTCATCAAAGATGGCGAGGACTACATCATCCAGATGAACGACGAGGATGTTCCGCAGCTTCGTCTCAACGCCCAGTACCGCAAGATGCTCGATCGCGACAATGGCGCCACCAAAGAGGTGCGCGACTACGTGCGCGAGCGGTATACCTCCGCCATCCAGTTGATGAAGAACATCGAGCAGCGGAAGCAGACCATCATGAAGGTCTGCCAGGCGATCGTCCGTCGGCAAATGGAGTTCCTCAGCATGGGTTTAGACTATCTGAAGCCTATGATGATCAAGGAAGTGGCCGAAGAGGTAGGTGTGCACCCCTCGACGGTCAGCCGGGCGGTGGCCAGCAAGTATGTACATACACCCCAAGGGGTGTACGAACTGCGGTATTTCTTCTCGGAAGCCGTGCAAGGCCCCTCCGGCGGCGGGACTCCCTTGCTCTTGCTGAAACGCATGGTGAAGAAGATGATTGAGGAGGAGGATCGCACCAAGCCTCTTACGGACGACCAGATCACCACGCTGCTGCAGACACAGGGCATCGACGTCACCCGGCGCACGGTGGCGAAGTATCGGGAAGATATGAAAATTCCCTCTACCCATCAGCGGCGTCAACGGAACTAATCGCTCCCTAAAAGAGTTATAAAGGGAGAGGGGCCGTTGGGGCGAAATCATTGCTCTTGGTTTCGCCAGGCACAAGGGAGAACCCATGAAGATCACCTATACAGGCAGACAAGTAGAGTTGACTCCAGCTCAACTGAAAAAGCTCGAAGCACGTTTCGCCAAGATCGGTGTCCTTCTCGATGGCAAGCGGGAATGCGAAGCGCACGTGATCCTATCCTTGGAGCGTCATCTCCATCACGCCGAAGCAACAATCCATTATTTCAATCACCAGTTGGTAGGGCTGGGGTCGAGTACCGATCTGTTTACCGCGATCCATTCCGCGGCGGAGAAATTGGAGAAGCAGGCGGTCAAGGCCCGCACCAAATGGCGGGATACCAAGCGCACGCCGCGTAAGGCCACCTCCGAAGTGGAGGCCGAGCCGGTGGTGGAAGCGGAGGTCGAGCAAGAGCCAGCGCCTGAAATCGAGCAGCGGGTTCACCGCGTCAATCATCATCACAAGCGCAAACCGATGACGCTGGAGGAAGCGCTTTTGCAGATGGACAACACCCGCGACTACATGGTGTATCGGGATTCGGAAACCGACAAGATCGCAGTCCTGGTGCGGCGTCGCGACGGGAACTTCGACCTGGTAGAGTCATAACGACGCAGCTTTTTCTGATCGATCAATGACACGCGCGGAGAGAAACCATATGGCGCTGAAAGCGTTTCTGTCCGCGCGTGCCACGGAGCCCGCATAGCGATGGCGCGCAAAGCGGCCGCGCCGCCCAAATCTGCCAAAGCAACAAAGCCGGCCAAAGCAACAAAACCGGCCAAACCTCCCAAGCCGGTTCGCAAACCGGAGCTGGTCATAATCACCGGCTTGAGCGGGTCGGGCAAAGGCTCCGTACTCAAGGCTCTCGAAGATCTCGGATTCTATTCGGTGGACAATCTCCCGGTGGATCTGATTCCCAAATTTGCCGAACTGACGCGCGACAATCCCAGCATTCAAGCCGCGGCGCTAGTTGTCGATATTCGCGAGGGTGAGGGCCTCAAACGCTTTCCCGCTGTGCTGGCGAGCATCCGCAAGTCGGTCCAAGCCAAGTTGATCTTCATGGAGGCGGAAGACCAGGCCATCATTCGCCGCTTCAGCGAGACGCGGCGGCCCCATCCGTTGGGGACGGAAAGGTCGGTGCCCAAGAGCGTCCGGTCCGAGCGAGCGTTGCTGGCACCCATCCGCGAGATGGCGGATGTGATTATTGACTCGTCGAAGTTTACGGTGCACGAACTTCGCGAGGTGGTGGGCGAGCGTTTCCGCGGGCAGCGCGATCAGTCGAGCATCGTCATTTACGTCACCAGTTTCGGTTATCGCCACGGGGTCCCGCCGGATAGCGATCTGGTCTTCGATGTCCGGTTCCTGCCCAATCCCAACTACATCCCGGAATTCAAGAATCTGACCGGCCGGAATCCCAGCGTCGCCCGTTACATCCGCTCGTTTCCTCAGACGGTGGAGTTCGTGCAACGCATTTCTGACCTGTTGGTCTACCTGCTGCCGCACTACATACGCGAAGGAAAGAGCTACCTGACGATCGCTTTTGGCTGCACCGGCGGACAGCACCGCTCGGTGATGATGGCCGAACAGATCTCCAAGAATCTGGCGGCGGCCGGCTTTAAATCGAAGGTGAGTCATCGCGACATCGTGAAGCGGCGGTGATTCGTCAGGAGTAGCCTGCTAGTTCGCGGGGGGGACCTATCGGGCAGGTCGCGCACGATGTCCAAGAAAAACTTTTGGAGGCAGGATCGCGCAGAGCAATACATTGCCGACGTGGCATGAATTCTGCAATGTTCGCCAGCAGAGCGTCCGCCGGTGCCGTCGAATGCGCTGAGTTCGCGTTCGTCATCCAGCTTCACCGGGCCGGGAATCCGGTCAGACCGGCGATCGGACGTATCGCAGGCAATCCTGCTTGTCCGGACGTAGATTCGGAAAGACGGCGTACCGCTCACACAGGCCGTCGCGCTGAAATCCGCATTTTTCCAGGACATGCTGCGAAGCCACATGCGATGGATGGCATAAGGCAGACAACTGCGGAATACCCAACTCCCGCACCAAATCCACCATCGCGCGAAGCGCTTCCGTGGCGTAGCCTCGTCCCCAGGCATCCCGTGCCAGAACATATCCCACCGTCACCGCAGTTTCGCTTTCAAAAGCCAGCCCGGCGCCACCGAGCAACTGTCCGTCGTTTTTCGACTCGATGAGGTAAGGTCCCACCGGCCATCGCTCCCACTCTGCGTCGCTGAATCGCAGAAAGGTGCGGGTGTGCTCGATTGTGCGATGAGTGTGCCAGATCAGGTATCGCGTGACCTGATGATCGGTCGCGTAGCGCGAAAAGATCGACGCGGCATCCGCCATTAGCGGCCGCCGCAGGAGTAAGCGGTCCGTCTCGATGCGCTCCGGACTCTTCACGCGCTCTCCCGAGGGCCACACAACCACGACGCTACATAGAAGACCCCCGCGACCGCCAGAAGCCATTGGAATCCGATCAGCAGTGAGCTGGTCTCGGCGATGCCGCCCAGGATTGCACCCGCCGTGTTGTACGCCAGGGCCTGGTCCGGCAGCTTCGTGCGCGCAAACGACAGCGCGAAGATCACGCCCGCGCAAAAGATCGGACAGACCACCAGCGCCCCCGCCGCCGCGCCCTGCACGATTCGCGGCAGTCCCAAGAAGCTGTTCAATGGGATGGCCACATTCAGTGCCAGCATCACCAGCAGCACCACATAAAACGGAGTGACCCCGCGGGGAGAGCGCTTCAGGACCCACAAATTGGCCAGAAGGATCATCACCAACACGCCGCAGAAAACCACGGTGTTTACGATCCACGTGCTGCCGAACACCAGCGCCATGTGGACTACCGCCTTGGTCTCGAGCAGCATGAAACCGGCGCCGAGAAACAGCATGCGTGCATCCAGGCCGGAGAAGCGTCCGGTACCGATCTTTCTCCAAAAGATCAGCAGCAGAACCAGCGAAATAAAGCCGATCACCGCCATGCCGCGCAACGAAAGATCGGGCACCATGGGATTGCGCAAATAGAGGAAAGGCCACGCATCACGCGCCAGCCGCAGATCGGGCGGGTTCTCGACCTCCGCCGGCGCGAAGCGAGTGGAATTCGCCTGGTCGGAAGACTGGAATCCATTCGGAGACGAAGGAGTCGGCGCTACGCCATTGCGCACGAGGTACGCACCGCGCTCCTGAAAGGTTCGCCGGATCGCCTCCGCGCGCGGACCTTCGAAGAATAATGTAAAACCTTCGGCCTTCTGGTCGGCGGCGATGTGGTCCTGCGAGGGCATCGTCAACACCACGGCCGGCTGATCAAACGCGGCGTTCAGGGTTTTCACCAGGCGCGCCACGATCCACCCCTGCCGGAAGTAGTTGTACATCACGAACAGCCCGTCGGGTTTGAGGCAGCGCCGCACGTCCTCCATCGACTCCTGAGTGAAGAGGTAACTCTCCAGGCGAATATTGCTGACGCTGCTGTGCAGGACCAGCGAATCGATCAGCGCGAAGACCACCAGATCGTACTTCTTCGTGGTGGATCGGAGAAAGTTCCGCCCGTCGCCGGCGTGCGGCGTGACGCGTGGATCGCTGTAAGGGCGGTCCGGATGATCGCGGGCGCCGGTCGCGAGTATTACAGGATCGATCTCCACGGCGTCGATCCGCCCGTCAGGCGCGGTCCATTGGAGAGCGCGGCTCACGTCGTTGCCGGAGCCCGCGCCAATCACCAGCACGTCGTGAAATTGCGGCTGTCCTGCGTCGCGATTGATCAGGTAGGGGATGGCGTATCCGGGAAACGGTTCATTGCGGCTGACCATGGTCTGCTGCCCGATCAGATTCACGACGATGGTGCGGCTCGATGGAGCATAGTTGACGCGGTAGTAGGGCGACCACGACTCCTCGGGATACTTCTCGCGAATCACGCCGATCGAGAACATGCCTGGCAAGAGGAGCAGCACAGGTGCGACCACCGCAAGGCCCACGGCCCACCAGCGGCGTTTCGCGTCGCGCAGCAGAAAATAGGCAAGTCCCGCCGCGACCATGGAAAACCACCAGACGGGCGGCAGCCACCACGAGACCAGACTGAATAGCAACACCCCGCTCAAACTGCCGCCGATGTTCACCAGATAGGCGCCCACAGGGCTCGGCATCGCCTGAAAACGCCGTCCGAGAACCTGTCCGAGACCGATCATGGTGAGTGCGACCAGCAGAAAGAAGAGGCCCGCCACCCATTCGATCGGCACGACGAACGAAGCGACATCGCGGACCCGCACCTCGGTGCTGAAGTAAACCATCTGCGGCGCGGTGGTGTTCCTGCCCACGTCGATAATGTCCTGCAATGCCAGTCGGACCCACTCCATTCCCGCGCCGGCGGCGATGGTGAGCACGAGGAGAAGTGGCGTCAGGGGAAGGTAGTTGCGTTCCTGTCGCGCGGCCAGACAGCCCAGAGACAGGCCGAGGAATGAGGCAATCAGTACGGTGTTGGTGAAGAACGTCAGGAACAGGACCTGCGCCGGCAGCCAGCGGATGAAGGCAAGTTCGAGGAACAGAAACAAAGCGCTGACCACGAACAGGTCATTGCGAGCGGAATGTGCGGCACGGTCCGAAACCGAGGGAGACGGGGACATGAACCCAAATCATAACGTACCGCAGCAACCTGTTTTCGCGACTGCTTGCACGGTGGAGAACGCAGGACGCTTGCTTATGCGCGGCTCGTATCGGCAACGGGTGGCCCGACCCAATCAGCGATGATGCATCCCGCGGCGTCGCAATGCGAGCAGCGACTGAGGCCTGTTCCGTCGCTAATGCATCAGCGGCGTCACCACAAAGCTCTTGATCTCTACATAACTGTGGTCGCCCTGCACGATGAACGGCCCGGGTTCACCTTCATTCGAGTTGTTGGCGATGGCGGTCAACCCCTCCACTTCCACCTTGTCGAGCACCTTGATGCCGTTGTGCACCACGGTCAAAGTGCGGCCCACCAGCCGTATGTCATAGCTCTGCCATTCTCCCGGCGGCTTACTGGCATTGACCGAGGGTGCGATGCGGCTATATAGGGCGGCCGCCCCGTGAGTGTTGGGGGGCTTCCCGTAATCCTCCAGGATCTGAATCTCGTAGCGGCCGCGCAGTCCGATGCCGCTATTCGAGTTCTCAATGATCCGGAAATCCACGTGAAGCTTGAAGTTCCAGAACTTCTGTTCGGAAATGAGATCGGTGGTGGGCGGAGCGTTTCGGAGAATTCCATCCTGTACGCTCCACTTCATGGGCGCCGAAGGATTCATCCCCTTCCAACCCGTGATGTCCTTGCCATTGAAGAGCTGGATAGGGGTCCCCTCTTTCCATGAGCCGTCATCTTTGTCCACGATGACTGGAGCACGGACTCCGGTCCACTTGACGGGCACATTGTCGCGCCCTTCCACCAGGAATGTGCCCTCGAGTTTGTCACTGACCAGGTGAGCGCGGTAGACGGAGCGAGTCTCGGCTTTGGGCGCGCCCTTAGCGGGGTCGCGGCGGGGTGGGTCGATGGTGAACTTGAGCTCGCCCTTCTCCACGGCGATGGTGCTGATGGTGTTCATGTCGCCGCCATAAGCGCTAACGAATTTGCCGGAAGCCGACGGAGTACCGACGCCATTCAGTTCGACCCACCACGCGCGTCCCGTGCCCTGTGTGACAGTAATGTCCCAACGGCCGTTGAAGTCCTGGTCGGCGCCAAAAGCGGACGCGGCCAAAAGGAAAAGTCCCAGTGAGGATCGCATAGGCTCTGCGCCTTAATCTATCACGCCGCAGAGGAGGTCGAGGTCTTTTGGCGAGCAGATAAGCGGCCAAACCCGTGCGAACCACTCGATCGTGTTTGCTTCGGACACGCGAGGTAGGCCGAGGTGCCAAACCACCCTGGCCTACCAGCGATACCCTTTCGGCCGTACCGGCCCGGGACGCATGCTTTGATGGGCCGTGCCCGATTCGGCGCTTAAACTTTGGGGACCCGTCATTGGCGGCGCCGATCTCTCTCGACCATGAAATCCTCGTTACTTGGAGGGCTCGCTCTTCACGGCATTCAGTGCATCTTGCGCCATTTGCAGATGCTTCTGCAAGGTCGGAAGCGTCTTCTGGGCAAACGCCTTCACATCAGGATCGGCACCGTGGTCGGCTTCCTTTTGGAACTCGGCAACGTCCTTCTGGTGATCGCTCACCATGTCTTGCATGTAAGCTTTGTCGAAGGCGGCGCCGCTCAGGTTGGACAGGCGCTTTTTCGCGGTTTCGGATTTGGCATCAGCACTGGTCGGAAGAGTGATTCCCTTGCTCGACACGACGGTCTTGAGCTCGTCGTTGGCCTTGGTATGGTCGTCGACCATCTGCTGCCCGAAGTGCCTCACTTTGTCATTGGTACCCTTCGTGGCGGCGAGTTGCCCGAGTTCCACTTCGGCCATACCTCCCTGTGCGGCTTTCATCACAAAGTTGGTGTCGGCTGATTGCAACCGGTTGGCTTGATTGGTTTGGGCCGATCCCAGACACACCATTCCGAGGGAAACGGCCGTTAAGGCAAGTACTCGACTGTATCTCATACTGACTTGTGGAGCACGTGCGCCACCGTTGAATCACAAATTACCCACTTGCTGTGTGGCTGTGCGCGTTTTCCGGTTGGTGTGTTCATTGCGGTACGGTAAATTTGGATGCCGTTCACTTGCGATGTAGGCATTATTGGCGCGGGCGTCGCCGGTTTGACCGCCGCTGCTGTATTGAAGAGCGCCGGCCTGTCCATTCAGGTACTGGAAGCGAACAGCCGCATCGGAGGCCGCATTCTGACGGTCCACGATCCGCTGTCGCCCATTCCCCTCGAACTCGGCGCAGAATTCGTGCATGGGCGCTCCCCCGAGATCTGGAACATCATTCGCGATCGTAATCTCCCGGTGCTTGAGCAAACATCTCATGCGGTGCGCATGTCTCAAGGCAAGCACCTGCGGGATGCCGGTGGGGAGGATATCGCCGAAAAGGTCATGTCGCAGATGGCCAAATCGCGGCGGCAGAAGGACGAGAGCTTCGAGGATTTCTTACATCGTTCGCGTCTGCCCGCCAGCGCCAGACACTGGGCCCGCTCTTATGTCGAAGGCTTCAATGCCGCTGCCAGCGATCGAATCAGTGTCGGCTCGATCCTCCGTGAAGCTGGAGCCGCAGACCAGATCGACGGCGACCGCTCCTTTCGCCTGGTTGGGGGCTATGACTCGATCCCGCGGTCAATTCTCGAACAGATCCCCAATCATGCCTCCGTGATTCGCCTACAGTCAGTCGTGGAGAAGGTCTGCTGGGAGCCGGGGCAGGCGGAGGTGACTTATCAATCCTCTATTTGTCTCGAAAAGTCCGTTCTGCGCTGCCGGCAACTGATCATCACAGTTCCGCTGGGAGTGCTGCAAGCGAAACCGCCCAGCCCTGGCGCGATTGAGTTCGACCCGGCCTGCGAGCCGCTCGCTCGCTGGAGTTCGGACGCGTGTATCGCGTGACGTTTCGTTTTCGCGATCCGTTTTGGGAAGACCGGAGGGAGTTGCAGCGTGCCGGATTCTTCTTCTCCCATGACCCGCACTTCTTCACCTGGTGGACCAGTCACCCCATGCAGGCTCCATTATTAACCGGTTGGATGGCGGGTTCCGCGGCGGATCGATTCGCGGCGCCTGCTTCGGAGACCGTCGTCGCGGAGGCGCTGGCTTCTCTGGCCCGCATTTTGGGTCGCAAGATCCCACGCCCCGAAGCGGTATACTTTCACAACTGGCAAGCTGACTCCTTTTTCCGCGGCGCTTACAGCTATGTTCCCGTGAACGCCACACGGGCGCGAGAGACGCTGGCGAAACCCGTTTCCGGCACGCTTTTCTTCGCGGGAGAAGCAGCCGATGTGGAAGGCCATGGCGCGACGGTCCACGGCGCCATGGCTTCGGGACGCCGCAGCGCCCGTCTGCTTCTCCAATCCCTCACAAATATGTAGAACTACTCATCAATTAGGAGTGAGTCACTCCTGTTTTGGCGCAGTATTAATCTACATGTGGTTGATTCTTGCAAATAATCATGGCTTGCTGCGTTTCTATTTCATACAATAGGCTTTTAAAGTCCTAATTCACTTGATTAGGTTTTCGTAGTACCGGGAATAACTCATCAACCGATGGGAGATACCAATGAATCTTAGAGTTTTGACGCCGCGCAATGGTCTTTTGGCATTGACGCTGCTTGCAGTGGCCGTACCGGCCGCAATGAACGCACAGACCGCGGTGCAGCCGCGACTGGCGATCCGCCCGTTGACGACGGGTGATGTTTCCACATACAAGTTGCCGTCCACCACGCAATTGTCTGGCGGCTTCAACACCGTCGGCTTGGGCGAGCCGCTGTACCTGGAAGTGCAGATCGATGCGGGCATTGCGGCGAAAGATATCGCTGGAGTGGTCTGGACATTGTCCAGCAAACCTGCGGGTTCAGGCGCGACGTTCGCCGAAAGCCCCCTGACCGCCAGTGTGCCGGTCTTCGAGCCGTCGGACCGGCCGGTGTACCAGGTGGCGGGCCGCAAGATGCTGAAACCGGACGTAGTCGGTCCGTATATCGTGACTGCTACGGTGACGGCGGGCAGTAGCGGGAGCACCACAGTAGCCCAGACGTACATCGCCGCTACCTATGTGGGAAAGGCCGCCTGCGGCGCTTGCCATAGCGGTGGACTTGCCGACCCGAAGATGGGCCCGTGGTCAAAGACATTGCATGCGGAGATCTTCACGGACAACATCAATGGCGCGGATGGCAGCTCTTATGCCGCCACTTGCATTGCTTGCCATACGGTGGGCTATGACGCCAATTCGACTGTCGCCGACGGTGGATTCTCCACGGTCGCGAAGCAAATGGGCTGGACCATGCCGACGCCGGCACAGCCGGGAAATTTCGATAAAGTACCGGCCGCCCTGCAGAACCTGGCGAACATCCAGTGCGAAAACTGCCACGGACCGGGCAGCCAGCATGCCAACTTCGGCGGCGATGTCCTAGCCATTACGCTGCCCAGCAACTCCGGCGCTTGCAGCCAATGCCACGATGCGCCGACGCATCACGTCAAGACGGCCGAATGGAGCAACTCCATGCACGCCGTGACCACGCGCGATCCGGCGGGTAATGCCTCCTGCGTGGGATGCCACACCGGAACCGGCTTCATCTGGAGAATCGCTGGCGCTACCACTCTTCCCACCGCTTATGCGCCGATCGACTGCGCCACCTGCCACGAGCCCCACGGCCAGACCACTCCGACGGGAGCCGCGCACCAGCTGCGTACCCTCGCCCCGGTGAAACTTGCCGACGGAACTCCCATGGATAACGCTGGAAATGGTGCGCTCTGCATGAATTGCCACCAGAGTCGCCAGAACGCCTCGGTGTATGCCGCCACCACCGCCGGCAGCGCCCACTTCGGACCGCATGAGGGGCCGCAGGCCGACATGTTACAGGGAGCCAACGGCTTCACGTACGGGCAGACCATCCCCAGCTCGGCACACATTTGGGCTGCCGATGACACTTGCGTCACCTGCCACATGCAGGCGACAGTATCGACCGATCCGGCGTTCCTGCAAGCCGGCGGACACACCTTTAAGCCTTCGTTCACGCCTGCCGGCAAAGCCAAGGTTGAACTGGTTGCCGCATGCCAGGGCTGCCATGGCAAAGACGTCACCACCTTCAACTTCCCGCTGTTCGACTATAACAACGACGGCAAGATCGAAGGCGTGCAGACTGAAGTCCAGCACCTGTTGGATCAGCTCTCCACCATGCTTCCGCCGGACAACAAGGTGAAGTCCGCCTTGACGATCGACACTACCTGGACCCGTGCGCAATTGGAAGCGGGCTACAACTGGCAATTCGTGAATAACGACGGCAGCAAGGGCGTACACAATACCGCCTATGCGGTCGGCCTGTTGAAAGCCTCGATTGCGAACCTGACCGGGAAGTAATCATCCTCCTGTTGTAGGTATGCCTCCGCCAAGTCCTGTCGCATGGCAGGCCGGCGGAGGCATCCTCATTCGTCGTGAAGAGCCACCAAGTACATGCCGGATTAGGTTTGGGCGTTTTGCCCTGGCAGTGCCGGCTTGGCTTTGGCGGAACATGAGAGATGCGAGGATGGGCCGGCACCGTTCGGCTACTCCTGTCAGTTCTCCGCGGGCCTCTCGATGTGGTCAATGACGAAGACGTCGACCGGTCCTTTGACCGGTTCGAGTCTCAGGCCGAGCTGTTCCTGGAGCGCAGTGAAGATCAAAGGAGTACCGGTTGGTTCGGTAGCCTGGGCAGGGGCGCCGTCGCGCATCAGGGGCATACCAGCCATCTTGGTTTCCTCTCGCGAAAACTCGACGCGAATATCGAATCGTCCGGCGATCCCGGTCTTGTCTATCACTGGACGGTCCAAGACCTGTCGGAGCACTTTGGAGAATTCATCGAGAGTCGCGCCTTGGAGTTCCACCGAGGGGGGCGACATCGCGCTGATATTGCTCATGCAATATTTCTGCCCCGGCTGGAGCCGAGGTGGCGGGTCCGAGGAATAATAGGGCGTGCAGCTCCCTTCGGTAAACGCGTGCAACTTCAGCCCCCCGCGCGCGACCGTTAAGAAATAGACAGGGCCTTCGCCCGTTTGCCGATGGACCTTCAGTTGAAAGCGGTCTTCTAAGAGCACTCGCATCATCGGGCCCATCATCATCCGCGCGCTTGGATTGCCTTCAGCCTTGGCGTTGATCTCATAGAAGGCGGCGTGGATCCACGACGGACCTCCATTGATCGGAGTGAATCTGTCGGCGGTAGAGCGATAGGCATTCGCAATCAGACCCAGACCATGCTCGTCGAGCAACGGATAGCAACCCGTGCCGAGCCTTCCAGGTGATGAATTGATACGCGGCGGGTACATGCCGCCGACCTCTTGCTGATACTGGCAGGGCTTAATCGAGACCACTTCGAATTTCGGTGTGGCCGCTGGCGCGTCTTGTGCCGCGATCCCAGGAGTCAGCAATCCAACCAGGACAGGCGCTGCGAGAGTCGCCACACCGATCGACACCAGAGTCATCTTCTTTGCGCCGCTCAACTCGTGAGCGATGCAGCCGGCAAGGATCGCGCGGAGACGCTTCTTCACGTCGGCGCCCGTCACTCCCGAAATACACGGTAACGGGGATTCCATGTAGAACCGGCAGACCTTCAATATCCCTTGCACATAGTCCGCCGGTTCGCAGCCCATTCGCAGGACTTCTTCGTCACATGCCAGTTCGCGCTCCTCCACCATGCGAGAGCCAATCCACCACACCAGCGGATCGAACCAGAAGATCGCCTCCACAACCATATGCACTGCGGCGAAGAGATTGTCCCGGCGGCGCACGTGGCACAGCTCGTGCGTGAGAATGGCGTTAAGCTGCCGAGAATTCAGATGTTCCAGAAGCGGGGCTGGTAGAACCAGGACCGGGAAGAGAAACCCGACGATTCCCGGCTCCTCCGCTCCAGGTGTGATGAGTGCTCGCACGGGGATCGGGAGTTCGATCGGCGTGGCGGCTCGCAGTGCTGCCCGGACTCCCAACCAACTGCGGCATCGTGCCAGCATGATGGCCAAAAACCCGAGGGCCCACACGGCGCCAATTGCGACCGACACCCAATACCGTGGGGTGTGCGCAGGAACAAGGTCCCTCGGCGCCGGCGGAAACGGTTCCGCGATTTGAACAAGTGTGCTGGGGAAGGCAGGAGCCGCAACGGATAACGGTTGTGGGGCTGGACGCGGAACCACACTTCCGAGGCTCACCAGCAACGCGAGCGGTAGGAGAAATTTCAGCGACGCGCTCAGCCAAACCCAATAGCGTACCTTCGGCGAATTCTTGCGAAGCACCAACGCCAGCAATCCCGCCAAGAGCGCGAAACATGATGACTGCCACAGATGGTTGATGATGAACGAGGTAGTCATTTCGGTTTCTGCCTTTCCGCCTGACGTTGCCGGTCAGCTTCCACAGCGGCCTTCTCCAGCTCGCGAATATCGTCAAGCGTGAGCCTCCCGGACTCCACCAACTGCGCCATCATGGGCTGCGGCCGTCCCCCGAAGAAGCTCAGAATCTCATCGAGCAGCCCATCCCGCGCGGCGTCCTTTGCGATCAGGGCCTCGAAAATATCCGCGTTTCCGACCTTCCGAACACGGCGCACGGAGTGTTTGGCTTCCATTCGGTACACGGTGTTGGTGATAGTGGTGTAGGCAGGGCGAGGTTCCGGAAACGCATCCTGAATCTCCCGCATGGAGGCCTTTCCGCGTGCCCAAAGGACTTCCAGAATCCGGAGTTCCAGCTTGGCGAGTTTAGGCCTGTTCATATGCTGATCGATCTTACTACTGCATGGTAAGGTCGTCAAGAGGAACATGCCTGGTGTGTAAGGAAGATGCGTCGTGTCGAGGCAAAGTAGAAATGTCCCCTTTTCAGGGGACTGCCGAGCCGATGATTGCGCTCCACTTACAGATAACTGCGCGCTTTCAGCGGCGGGATCGTAAAATCGTCCTTGAACACTATCATGGATCGCGTTCCTTTCCAGGCCACCACCGCCAGTCTTCCTTACGATCACATCCAGACTCTACCCGTGTCCGTCCTCCTCGACAATGTCCGCAGCCTCTACAATGTGGGCGCCTTCTTCCGGACCGCTGACGCTGCCGGTATCGAGCGCCTGCATCTTTGCGGCATTACCGGCCGTCCTCCCAAGCACGCCATCAGCAAGACGGCGCTGGGTGCGGAAATCGCTGTCCCCTGGGAGCACTCGTGGGAACCTCTGCCAATGGTCGAGGCGATCCGGCAGCGCGGCTACGAAATCGCCGCCATCGAGACGACGGTTCACGCCGTCGATCTCTTTGACTGGATGCCGCGTTTCCCCGTCTGCGTCATCTTCGGCCACGAGGTGGATGGAATCCGGCCCGAAATCTCGGCGCTCTGCGACACCCACGTGCGCATTCCGATGCTCGGAGCCAAGCATTCCCTCAACGTCGCGACGGCCGGAGGTGTCGTCATTTACGAACTGCTGCGGAAGTACCGCGCCTGGAGCCCTGCGCTACGATAGTACTTGGCCAAGCCTTTACCACCCCTGCGTTATCTCTCCTTCGTCCCCTCATCGTCTCCGGAACGCCCTGGACTGCTGATCCACGATCCCTATCACTTCTCCGACCGGGCGGTCGTGATTCCGCCCATGTTGGTCGAATCGCTGCAGTGCTTTGATGGACGCCACACCGAGTTAGACCTGCGGGCTGCGCTCGTCCGCCTGACGGGCGATCTGGAGGTGGGGCGGTTGCAGCAGCACCTTGTGCAGACTCTCAGCGAATCGGGCTTCCTGCAGGACGAGACTTTTGCGCGCATGGAACAGGACAAGCGCCGTGAGTTTGCGGAATCGCCAGTCCGCCAACCGGCGCATGCCGGAGCCGCCTATCCCGCGGAGATCGGCGATCTGCGCGAAACCATGTCGGAGTATATGTCTTCCGATGGCGCTCCGCCCGTCGCGGACGCCGGCCTCTTCGCCATCGCGGCCCCGCATGTTAGTCCCTGTGGAGGTTGGCAGTCCTATCGCGCGGCCTATCGGATGCTTCGCCCCGAGCATCGGGACCGCACCTTCGTTATTCTCGGAACCTCTCACATGGGGGCGCCCGAACGGTTCGGCCTCACTCGCAAAAACTTCCTCACCCCGTTCGGGGAAGCCCGCACCGATCGAAGCCTGGTCGACTGGTTGGCAACCCGTGCCGGCCGTGCCATCGACATGGAGGATTACTGCCACTCCTTCGAACACACGGTGGAACTGCAGGTAATCTTTCTGCAGCACCTCTTCGGTGCGGATGTGCGCATCGTGCCGATCCTCTGCGGCCAGTTTTGGCGCAGCATTCACGACGGCGGCGATCCGGAAAAGGATGATGGTGTCAAGGCCGTAATCGAGGCGCTCGGTGAGTTACGCGAACGCGAAGGCAACCGCCTGTTCTGGATTCTCGGGGTCGACATGGCACATATGGGCGTGCGCTACGGCGATGGCCTGGAGGCCAAAGCCAATGAAGGCGAGATGAACGCTGTAGAGGCTCGCGATCAAGCCCGCATCGCCTGCATCAATTCTTGCGACGCAGGCGGCTTCTGGGACCTGGTCCGCAAGAATCAGGACGATCTGAAATGGTGCGGCTCCGCGCCGTTCTACACTTTTCTGAAATCTGCCCCCAAGTCTCGTGGCGAGTTGTTGCAGTACGAGCAATGGAACATCGATGAACGCAGCGTAGTCAGCTTCGCCGGCATGGCCTTTTCGAAATAGACTTTTGCCGCCGCGGGGGATCGTTTGAGGGCAGGGCTTCCATCATTTCGAAGCTGGCAACCATTAGCATCCCTAGGATGCTCCGCGCCAATGTTCGCCACAACAAGTGCAGCACAGCCTCGCGTTGGGTCATGCGCTGCCCGGCTCGCCAGATGTCCCAGAACACTCCCTTACGGTCGTGGCTCGCCAGCGAGCCGCGCGCGTAAGCAAGCGACGCCTCGCTTGCTCGAAATCACTCCCTTACAGCCTTGGCTCGTTGTCGCCAGCGAGCCGCGCGCGTAAGCAAGCGATGCCTTAATTACTCCGAAATCACTCCCTTACGGTCGTGGCTCGTTGCGAGCCGCGCGCGTAAGCAAGCGATGCCTTAATTACTCCGAAATCACTCCCTTACGGTCGTAGCTCGTGTCGCCAGCCAACTCGAAAAGGCGGCACAGACGAGTGTCATGCCTTGCACAGCCTACTGATTCTGCTTCTTCTCCGGCGTCGACGTATCGCCCAACTTCTCGCCTGGGCGTAACAACGTGGGAGGCTTCCGTGCCGGTGGCTTCTCCGCCTCAGCCGCCTTGGTCGCCGCCTTCTTATCGTCCGCCGCTTTGCCTTCCCGCTCGGCGGGCGTCATCGCGTCCTCAACTGCCTTCCTCTGCGCCGCTTCGCGCGTTTCCACATCGTGGGTGCGCTTGCCCAGGTCGCCGCTCGCCGATTCCAGACTGTCCGTCGTCGTTTCGATCGCCGTCCGCAGGACAAACTCGTACCGCTCCATGTCTTTCGGCTGACTATCCTGCGCCTTCTGCAGGATCGGGAGCGCCTCCTTCTCCACGTTGGCCACCAGCTTCAGCCCAGGTTGCATGTCCGCTTTGTGCGACAGCGCCGAATCGGTCACATCGTCGATTGCGTCGATGATCTTGGTATAGTCGTCCAGCGCGTCGTGAATCAACAGCGAGCGTCCGGCCTTCTCTTTCGCAAGCAGGCTCTTCACCATCTCGATCCGCTGCTTAGCGAATTTGGCGTAGAGAGCGATCCGTGCGTTCGGCTCCTGCGCCTCTTTAATCTGGTCGATCTCATCCGCCGTGAGGAAGTCGCGCTGCTGCGCGGCCAGGGGCGCCGCCAGCAGGATACAGCAAATCAGGGTCTTCATTTGTGTTTACCCTCCATGATCCCCAGCAGCAGATCGTCGTGCACCTGCTGCACTCGCGCCTTCACTTTGTCCACCATAGGGCGGTCTTCAAAACCCATCGTGTCCTGAAACGATTGCAACTTTCGCAGCAGATCGCGGGTCTCCATTTCCGCCCTTTTAAACCACTTACTACTCTTCCGCGGATCCTTGCCGGTCTCTCTCAAAGACGTATCCGCCAGGTCCACCGATTCCACAATCTCCGCAATGGACGCCGCCGCCTGCGTGTTATCGCCCTTATCGTATGCTGTGCGCGCCGCCTGGTAGGCTGCCAAGGCATTGTCCATCGCCAGTTGCGACCGCTTCTCCAGATTCGGCTCCGCTTGCGCGCGCTTCAGGTCCGCCTGCAGGACTCCGCTCACCAACAGACCCATCGACAACGCAAACAGCTGCCATTTCGATCGCATCAACGCTTCTCCAGCTCATTCTTCAACGTCACCAAACGATGCCGCGCCTGAAACTCCTGATCCGGAAACCCTCCCTTGCTGATCGACAAAAAATGTTGGTATGCCTCCACTGCCGGCTTCAACTGCCGCAGTTTGTCGAGTAGAATCGCACGGAAAAACCAGTTGCCAGGAGTATCATCACCCAATTCGTGAGCCTTGCTGAACGCCTCGAACGCCTTCGCCGAATCGCCCATCATGTACAGCATGTCGCCCAGTTCGTCCCACGTCTTGAATTGACGCGGCTGCAGCTTCGCCGCCTCGTAAAATTGAGCCGCCGCTGCCGGAAATTGTCTCTTGTCGCGCAAGGCGCGTGCATAGATCATCCGCAGCTCGAAATTCGCGGCATCCTCCGCCACTGCCTGCTGCAGCAGCGGCAATGCTTTATCATTCTGCCCGGTGAATACATAGGCCTCCGCCAACGCCAGCCGATTCGCCGCCGTGGGATCCTTTCCATAAGCCCCCTCCAACTGCGGAATCGCATCGGCGTACTGCTTGCTCTCCAGCATGAGTTGCCCCAGGTGCTCGCGCGCGGCCACGTTTTCCGGAAACTCCCGATAGATCTTAATCGCCTCCGCCGGCTGCTTCGCCTGCTCCCATAACGATGCGAGTTCCAACAGATAGTCGCGATATTTAGGATCCAACTCGCCGGCGCGCCGGAAGTGCGGCTCCGAATCGCCCAGCTTAGCCTGCCGCGCCAGTGCGTGCGCCAACCCTAGCTCGGCGTTCGCAGCCTTCGGATCGAGTTCCAATGCCTTTTT
Organism: Bryobacteraceae bacterium; assembly: GCA_035295745.1. GTDB lineage: Bacteria > Acidobacteriota > Terriglobia > Bryobacterales > Bryobacteraceae > JAIQFL01. Next base: position 169,050 of record DATGIL010000023.1, read on the forward strand.
ATAGCTCGCCTCGGCCTGCTCCAGCGCGGCCGTTTCCAGTTGCGCTTCCGCCAGGTAGTAACGCGGACGGTACTCCTGAGGTTTCAGCTCTACCGCAGCAGCAAACAAAGGCAGCGCTTCGGCCGCCATCTTCTTTCGCATCAATAGGATGCCGCCGTTCAGTTGAGCTTCGTAGAGTCCCGGTTTGAGCTCCAGCGTCTTGCGGTATTCAGCGATGCCCTCTTCGTCCTTGTGTAGGAATCCGTAAGCCAGCGCAAGGTTGAAATGTGCTGTGTAGTCTTTGGGATCGGACTCGATCGCCTTCTGAAATTCCTGCACAGCGACCTCGTACTTTGCTTCTTCCAGGGCTTTCATGCCCTCGGCGCTATGATCTACCGACTGGAGGAAGAAAAGCGCGGCCACAATTGCCCACATACTTTGATTCTAGTGCGAAAAGCCCAAACGTGAGCCCGTTACCGAAAGGCCATTATGGCTGCGATCCTAATGCCGGATGTCTTTCTTGATATTCGGCTCGTCGGTCGTCGGCAGTTGTACGCCCGGCGTCTCGGAATTGAAACTCAGTGGGATATCGATCAGTTCCGCCTTTTCGTTGGTTTCATCCATCACACGCAGTTTGTAGTGAGCGGCTGGAGCGTCGAACACGACATATCCCTGAATGGTGTCAGCCGGTCTTACTTCCCTCAAATAGCCCACCCACTGCGGCACTCCATCCCCGTTGCTCAACTCCTCGTAAGTTTTACCCTGATCGTTCTCGATCACCATATTCGGTACGGCGGCAACGCCTCCGCCGCTGTTCACCGCAGTAATGCGAATCAGGAAGAAGCGGTCCTGTGGGATGCGCGGAGTCGGATCCTGTTGGATCTGTGTGAGCCATTGCGTCTCGTGAGCGGTGTAGATCAGGTGTCCCACCTGAACTTTGTCACCCAAAGGGTAGATGCGACTCGACTCTTGGGATTTACCTCCACAAGCGCTGAGGAAGAGCGCGGCAATCATAGCCGCTAAAACCGGGCGGGCTTCAAGGTGACTCATGCAACTGAACTATTCTCGATTGGCGCTGCAGGATCTGTCAACTTCCGTACAAACCCCGCGCAAAAAGGGAAAGGGCCGGCTGCTTCTTTCTTGCAGCCGGCCCTCGTCAGTCCCACGGAGTGAAGTGCTTGTCTTTTCTTAGTGTCCGCGGCCTCCGCCGCCACCCGAACCATGTCCCGCCGAGGCGCCGCCCGATGAAGATGCCGCGCTGGAAGTGCTGGCTGCCGCCGCCGGAGCGGAAGAAACTGATGAGGACCCACTCGCCATCGCACCGGAGTATCCGCCCGAAGTCGGTGCCATGGAAGTATACGAAGGTGAGTAGCCCCCGCCGCTGTTACCCGTGTAAAGTGCGGGCGGCGGTTGGTAGAAGATCCGATTCACTGTGCCGGGGCTCCAGTAGCAATAGCCGTACAGCGGATCGCAGAAGCGCCCCGACCCTGGAATGTACGTGTACAGGCCGAAGTAAGGATTCCAGCTCCACATCCCACCCGCTGCCACTGGAGAGTAGCTGTTATAAACCGATTTAGCCGAGGAAACATTGGCCATCGCCATGATTTCGCAACGCCGGCGAGCCCAGTTATCGAGACTATCGGTGTCGTTTCGGTCGAATTTTTCCGCGAGAGCCACTTCACCCGTCAACCCCAGCATCTTGCCGCTGCCAACTTCAATGTGCTGGCCGCGAAGCTGTACGTCTGCCGTCCCTTCGAACACCTTGATCCGAGCCGGCTCCGCATCGAAACGATAGTGCCCCGCCTTGCCGAAAGTGATCGTGCCGTCTTTCAAAACCAAGGTCACGTTGGTGTCTTTTTGGATCTGCTCGGCATCCAACACCGCTGATCCGGTCAGCAGTTCCAGCCGGGTGTCGATCAGCCGGTTGGTGACCAGCCGGAAGGAGCTGTTCTCACCGAGGTGCAGCACCGTGCCAGGCGTCAACAGAACTTCGGCGCGGCCCTCTTCGGTACGCACCACACCATTTTCCTTAATATCCGGAAACTTGGTGAGGGACTCTTCGATCACCTGGTCGCCCAGGAAGACCTTTCCCTCCGCTTTCGCGATCGTCCCAGATTTGGCGGCGATCACGGGCTGTGCGGCGGCGGGAATGACACTCACCGCTACCAAGCCAGCGAATAGGACCAGATTGCGGAACCACATATAAGCACCTCGCTCGATCTAAGCTTGCTTATTTTCATGGTCTTTGTCAATCCCACTCCCCCTGCTATTTGGAGCCATGTGGCAATTCCCCACCACGATTTAAGGGAATCGGAGAGCGATAATGCGACCTTCCTCAACGGACGGTGTTGATCCCGACGTCGCGGCATCTCTGCGGCGAATGCCAAGTCTTCGATAGAGGACCCACTAGCGAGCGCCGGCCTCAGGGCCCCTCCGGCCCTCGGGATCTACCCCGGCCCGATCCAGGCCTTCTCCACCAGTTCCTTAGCCACCGCAGCCGTATTGGCGTGGATCGTGATCGTGTCCTCCACGCTCTGTGCGTACCCGCCGGCCAGCACGATCGCCACCGGAATCCGATGCGTTAACGCCGTCCAGATCACCAACCGGTCACGCTCCATCAGCCCGTCGAAGGTCAGCGACAACCCACCCAACTGATCCTCCAGGTAGGGATCGGCCCCCGCCACATACACCACCAGATTCGGCTTGAACATGGTCAGCGCGGCGCGATACCCGTTGCCCAAACGATGCAGGTACTCCCCATCGCCAATGCCGTCCGCCAGGTGAATGTCAAGGCTCGAAGGCGGCTTCTCGCTCGGATAGTTGTTGTACTGATGAATCGAAAGCGTGAACACCGACAGATCCCCTGTGAAGACCGCCGCGGTCCCGTTCCCGTGGTGCACATCGCAATCCACCACCATCGCGCGCTGAATGAGCTTCTCCCGTTGCAGGCAGCGGATCGCCACCGCAATATCGTTAATCGCGCAGAAGCCCTCGCCATGCCCTGGAAAGGCGTGATGGAACCCGCCGCCGATATTGAAGCCCACTCCGTCTACCATTGCCTGGCGCGCGGCAAGAACCGATCCGCCCGCCGCCAGCCAGAACGCATCTACCATCTGGCGCGAGTAGGGGATCTCCAGCCTCAAGATATCGTGATACGTCAGCGTCCCGGTGCGCAGTTTCTCGATCCAGTCGGCATCGTGGACCAGACGCAGATCGTCATCTGTCGCCGGATGTGGTTCCAGGAAATCGGCATCCGTGGCGAACCGGGTGCGGATCAGGCGGTCGTGCAACCAGCGGTATTTTTTCGACGGAAAAACGTGCTCGCCCAGATTCAGATCGTACTTCTCCGAGTAGATCAGCCGGAAGGGCAGCCTCGCCGGTTCCTGTTCGCTCTCGCTCATGTCCTCTCCGATTGCAGCGCCGTCACCACGGCGACGTTGAAGACGTCCTCCGCCGAGCAGCCTCGCGAGAGGTCGTTGGCCGGCCTCGCCAGCCCTTGCATGAATGGTCCGATCGCCATCGCACCGCCCAACCGCTCCACCAGCTTGTATCCGATGTTGGCCGACGCCAGATTGGGGAACACCAGCGTATTGGCGCGGCCCGCCACCCGCGAACCTGGAGCCTTCGACTGCCCCACCACTGCCGACACCGCCGCATCCGCCTGCAGTTCGCCATCGACGTTCAGTTCCGGCGCGCGTGCTTGCACAATACGCAACGCCTCGACCACTTTGTCGACATCCGGGTGTTTGCCGCTGCCCTTCGTCGAGAAGCTGAGCAACGCCACCGCGGGCTCCGTGTCGATCAATATTCGCGTACTCGTCGCCGTCGCGATGGCGATATCGGCAAGCTGCACCGGCGTCGGATCCACCACCACTGCACAATCCGCAAACGCCATCAAGCCGTTGTGCCCTTGCGAGCGATCCTGCAGTGCCATGATGAAGACGCTCGACACCAGCCGCGCGCGCGGATCCGGACCCACACAGTGAAGCGCCGCCCGCACCGTCTCGGCAGTGCTGTTCACCGCCCCGCCCACGCTACCGTGCGCATCGCCCGCACCCACCATCAGGGAAGCGAAATACAGCGGGCGTCGTGCGATCTCGGCGGCTTCCACCTGCGTGATCCCCTTAGACCGCCGCCGCTCATGATACAGCGCCGCGTACTTCGACAGCATCGGAGACCGCGCCGGGTCAATGAACGTCACACCCTCGGGAGCGTTTGCCGGTTTCGGGCCGATCAGAATCGGCTTGGCCACGCTTTCGCGCGCCAGACGCGCCGCAGCCTCCAGCACCCGCGGATCCGTCCCTTCGGGAAAAACAATTGTCTTTTTCAGTTTGCGAGCCCGTTCAATAAGGCCCGACATGAAGTTTGTCGCGGATTCCGGTATCGCTGCCATCGCCGTGGAAAACTGAGTCTAGCACCCTGCTCTCTGTGCCACAATTGAGAAGCTGACATGCGAAATTACATGGATTTGACGGGCCGCGTTGCCTTGGTCACGGGCGCTTCGTCGGGCATCGGAGCTGCTACGGCTGCGGTCCTCGCCGATCTCGGCGCACAGGTAGGCATCGGCTACTTTCACAACGAAACGGGAGCCATCCAGGTGCTGGAAAATATTCGCCAAGCCGGAGGGAAGGCTATGGCGGTCCGCGCTGATGTCCGGAAGTCCGCAGAGGTACGGTCTCTGGTCGACCAGGTATCCCAGGAACTCGGTCCCATCGACATTTTGATCAACAATGCCGGCTCGCTCGTCAAGCGCGTCCCGATCCTGGACATCACCGATGAAGCCTATGACGACGTGATGAACCTCAATCTCAAGAGCGCCATCGTCTGCTCCAAACTGGCGGCGCCGGGTATGATCACCCGCAAGCGCGGAAGCATCATCAACATCGTGTCGATCGCCGGTCGCAACGGTGGCGGACCGGGCGCTGGACTCTACTCCAGCGCCAAGGCTGCCTTGATCGCTTTCACCAAAGCGTTGGCCAAGGAATTGGCTCCTCACGGAGTGCGGGTTAACGCGGTCTCGCCAGGCGTCATCGACACGCCGTTTCATGAAGTCTTTTCCACGCCCGATATGATGGCGAATTTCGTGAAGGGAATTCCCGTTGGGCGCGTCGGCACCTCGATGGAATGCGCGAAGGTCATCGCCTTCCTCGCATCGGAAGCCGCAACTTACGTGGTCGGCGAGACCGTGGAAGTCAACGGCGGCCAGTTGATGCTGTAGCTGTATGCGCCTCGCTCTGCTGGCGCTCGCCGCGATTCCCCTTTCCGCTCATGACTGGGCGATCGTTCCCGGAGAACGCGTAGGGCCTGTGACCGCGCGATCCACTGAGGCCGATGTGCGCGCGGCGTTTGGCGCCGATGCCGTGGTCAGCGGCATGATCTCCGTCGGTCCCGGTGCCGTCGCTCCGGGCGTAGAGATCTATCGCGGCAGAATCAACGAATCGTTGGCGGTGGTCTGGCCTCGCAAGGACGGCGATCTCTGGTGGCCCCTCACCGTGATTCCCTGTTACGGCACCGCCTCCCCAGATTGTCGATGGCGAACCGCCTCAGGTGTCCGTGTGGGCGCCACACTGGCCGATATCCAGGCGATCAACGGCAGGCCTTTTCGCCTCGCGCCGTCTCTCCCTCTGCACGCGTGGACCGAGCCGCGCTGGCAAAAGGGACGCCTCGAAGAACTCGGTGACGATATCGACCTCGCGTTCGAAGGCGCGGGCGAGCAATTCTACGCCGGCGCGATCTATGTCGACACCAATCACGAGCCGCTCCAACAGGGCGTCCGGCGCTTGATGCGCATGTCTGTGTATCTGCTCGCCAGTGGCCGGACGGCGCCGCCGAACGATTGGATCGTCGGCAATCGTTTTTGGAAGACGATCGTCACTGCCCCGTTGGAGCCGCTCCGCGAGACCTTCGGCCCTAAAATGGTTCGCCGCTCCACCGAGCAGGCTGATGAGGGGCTCGGCGACGAGCCCGCCATCGTCATCTTCGACGGTCAGGCCGATGCGGAAGTCCGCAGGCGACTGGGCGAGGACGGTTCCATCTTCACTTGTGGCGGCCAGAAAGGCTGCCGTTGGCGCCTGCAGGGAGGACTGCCCTGGAAGATGACGCTCGCCAAAGCAGTGCGGCGCAATGGAGGGCCCTTCGTGTTCAATGGATTCGCATTCGACTTAGGCGGGATCATCACCTCGTGGGAAGGAGGCCGTTTGAAAGCCTTGCTGGACGGCGCGATGGTCGCCGTCGATTGCGAAGGCGATCTTCCCCGCAGAATGATCGGCGAGGTGCAGTTAAAGTCGAATGACCCCGAACTGAGCAAGTTCAAATGTTCAGTCTCGGTGCTTGCGTTCTGAGGAATGAAAGCCGCGACCGTAAGGGTCGCAACCGCCCGTGTTACGGCTTCAAAACGGGAAGTAAGTCTTCTCAGGCGGAGGTGCCTGGTACGCTTCCACTTTCGCCACCAGGTACGGATACGGATTCAGCGGCGTCCCGTTCACCCGCACTTCATAGTGCAGGTGCGGAGCCGTCACCCTTCCGGTAGTGCCCACTTCGCCGACCACCTCGCCGCGACGCAGTTCCTGTCCGGGATGCACATACGAGCGCGAAAGGTGCGCGTAGTAGGTGGATACGCCCTTGCCATGAAGTACCTTGACCAGCCGGCCATATCCACTCATGAAGTCGGCGAAAATCACAATACCGTCAGCCGTCACGTGCACAGTGGTTCCCGTGGGAGCGCTGATATCCACGCCCGCATGGAACGCGCCTTCACCCGAGAACGGGTCGGTGCGCTGCCCAAACGGTCCCATCAACTTGCCCTCCACGGGCCAGATGCTGGGCAGCCCCGCGATCGGAGCATAGCGGTGTGACATCCGGCTTTGTAGCGCCAGAATATTGGCTGACCGCAGTGCCGAATAATCGTCGAGACTTTCCGCAAAAGTCGGCACCAGCTTGCCTTCAGCGGAAATGTCGTTGGTGCCTTCTAATTTCTGCTTAATTCCAAACGCTACCGTCACCTCGCGAGCATAAATCTGCAGGCTGGCGAGCTGCGTATCGGTCTGGTTCACGCGCACCAGGAGCGATTGGTAGCGGGACCGAAGACCGTCCGCTTCCCGTTTGAGCGCGTTGTAGTTAGCTACCTTCAGCGCCATCCTGGCATAACTTGCGACGGCTCCGAAAACCGAGAAACATCCCACGAGAGCAAGAACCAGAACTGCGTACACCGCTTGATGGGGTATATGAATGCGACGGAGCCTGCCTCGTAAGGAATGGGCGAGTACTAAAACAAAATATTCTTGCTTCATAGTCTTCTCCAGCCGGATTATTCGGGGTTGGCAAAAATGCACAATCCCGGCCCCGGCGGCGCTATTGGCAATACCGTTTAAAACGAATTGGCGGAACAGTAACTTTAACAACAATGAATAGAGATGTCAAACAAAAAATGCAGGTTCTGTCATGTTTGCAACCTATTGATAACTTTGGTATTATACCGTTTATACCGTGCCTTGGCGACCCGCAGGAACGCTGTTTTTACAGAATTTGATAGAGCGGCGAAGCCTCCTTTTCCAGCTCGTTCGCCGCGATTTCGAACAACGATTCGTCGGGTCTGCCATCGGTTGGATTTGGGGATTAATCCACCCCCTGGTAATGCTGCTTAGTTGGACTTTCGTATTTCACTATTGTTTTGGCCAGAAATCTCCAGACGGCAGCCCCTATCCGCTGTTCCTTTTCGCCGGAATGCTCCCGTGGTTGCTGTTTAGCGAAACCCTGCAGCGCTCCGCCGCCAGCCTGTTAGACCACTCCAACCTCATTACCAAGACTGTTTTTCCTTCGGAAATGATCCCGGTTTCGGTCTTTTTATCTTCCCTGGTGAGCCATCTGCTGGCCTTGACACTCATGCTCGTGGGTTCGGTCTTTTACCTCCAGCGACTCAGTATTTTCCTGGTGATTTTGCCCGTTTACGTTCTTTTTATCGGATTTCTCTCCATCGGATTGGGCTGGATTGTCGCCAGCCTCCACGTGTTTTTGCGGGATACCGCGCAATTTCTCAGCGTGGTCTTAACCCTCTGGTTCTGGACGACGCCGATTTTCGTCCAACCCGAGAATTTTCCCCGCCGTGCGCAGGTCTTGCTGAAATTGAATCCGCTAGGTTACGTAGTCACCGCCTATCGCGGACTCCTCCTGGGCACACGCATGCCGAGTGTCCGCGATCTCGCCTTGGTGGCAGCCTTTGGTGTGACCGCGTTTGTCGTCGGCGGTCTCTTTTTCCGCCACTTGAAGCGCGGCTTCGCCGACGTGTTATAGGATCGACAGAATGCTCAGCGGAGGCCGCGGCGCCAACGCCTCCAGATTGGCGTAAAGCGCGATCACCGGATCGTTTGAGGCCCGCATCTCCGCGGCAAGCTTCCCTAAACCCAGCGGATCCAGACCCGCGCGCCCGATCATCACATTGACCGGCAAAAACCACTCCATCCGATTTTCGGCAGCAAAATGGCTTCCCTGCGCAAACTTCAGCGCCGCCCGCAGGATCGGCTCGCGGTCGGGCCCACTCGATATGAAATTCACCAGTTCCGAATAGGCCGCCGACCGCTCACGGTAATACTCCGCCGGACTTAGTTCCTTGGTTTGCTTCCAATCCGCCACCTCGTGTAGAAGGTCGCGCAAGCGCTGTTGCCACTCGGGTTTTTCACGCTCTGCCGGCAGGTAGATTGTGCCCTCCGGATTGACCACCAGTTTGCGAATCGCAGCCGCAATCGAACGGCACTCCTCGTCCTCGCAAACCCGTAATCCGGCCGCTGCTCCCTTCACGTGGGCGGGCATGGCCTCGAGTTCCTGGATCGGCTGCAGCGGCGCCCGCCGGAGTTTCTCGTTGAAGAACGCCACGAGATCGGTGTCGTCGTCTTCTGGCGGCTGCGCGGCAAAAGCCCCGAATCGCGGTTTGTTGCCCTTCATCAAGTCGTCATCGGAGCAGCGGTCGCCCGAGAGATGAATCACCAGGTACACGCGATATGCCTCCAGCAGGCGCATTGACGAGATCTTTCGCCGCTCGCAGGCCGGCACCCAGGCCTGCAACTCCCTGCCGATGGAAGTTGAATAAGCGAACGACCGGTCGTCTCCCGTTAGCTTGGCCAACGCATCCGTGAACGAATCCACCAGCGTCCGATAATCCGCATCGCTCACCTTCGCCGAGGCCAGCACGTGAATCAGAGGCGCGGCCTGCACGGGCGAACTCAAAGCTCCCGAGTACCTGCGAAGAAGTGTGAAGGCTTCGGTAGGGTCGGCGCGATCAGCCAACGTCCCGAGCACGCTGTAGAACCGCGATACGTCATAGACCAGGAAGTCTTCGCACGTGACTCGCGGTGGGGTGGGCACCGGGATCTGACGAAACAACTCCAGAGCCTTGGCGGGGTCGAGTGGCACCAACGCCTCGACGGCGCGAAGGCGTAGCGAGAGCGCGTCCAGGTCCTGGCTGTAGACGCGATTCCAGTATGTGGGTACTCCGTCCGACTGCATCGGCGCGGCATGACGCTTGAACGGCTGCTGGGCGCCCGCCGCACGCTGGAATGCCTGCGCCAGCAGTTCGATTCTCCGAGCCTTCTCGACCTGTTCGGAACTCGCGATGCGGATGAGCACGTCGGCCGAGAACTCCGCCGGCACGGACCGCGCTCGGGCCACCAGTGCGTCGACCTCAGAGGTAGTCGCCGCGTACAAAGGAAGCAGAATCGTGCCAAGAAGGAGGAAGCCGGGAGCTCTCATGTAGGTTTCGGTCAGCTTCCTACAATCTTACCCGAGGTGACGCAAAACGCTCCGCTTTGCCGCGTCGAGCCCCCAGAAGCCTCTCGTGTATCCACCAATCCCGCCGCCCAGAGATGTCCTTCGTCAGAGCAGATCGTGAACCTGCTCCACTTTGTCCGGTGCGGTAAAGCTCTCGCTCGCCAGACGCTTGGCAGGCTGAGGCTTACCGCACCTTGCTCCGGCCCTGCAACTTACGTAGCAACAGGCTGAAGATCGTCAGCCCTCCGCCCAACAGCCCGAACGTGGCAGGCTCGGGAGCAGCCGTGTCGGAGAGGGGAATGTTCTCCACCAGCACATCGGTGCCGGGCGGGCCAGTCACGTTCAGCGCGACGCTGTGATTGTCCGATTCGAAACCCGAACCCAAACTGGCGTTGTTGAAAGCTACTTGTTCGAAAGTAACCCCCGAGGCGATCACATCGACATAGGCGAATGGCTCGCCCGCGTCTCCGCCGTTGGGGTTATTGTAGTAATCCGTCGTGTTGTAAACCGACTGGTTGATCGCCGTCACCGTGGTCCCTGGGGTGTTCGGCAGCAGGCTTACGATCTGTGAAGAAGTGAAGGTCCCGACCAATGAACCTGCACTGTAAAAGCTGATCGAATTGGCGTTATCGCCGGCCGACCACCAGAAACCGAAAAAATTCGCAGGCGTGTTGAGCGTCAGGAGCACGGGGCCCTCCGATCCGCTCTGAACACCAACTGCGAAGTAGCTGCCCGTGTTACCGGCGCCTCCGTAGGAATTGGCCTGCACAATCGCATACGCAGGTCCGAAAGTAGCGTTATAAACACCAATGCTGGTGCTCAGGGGCGAGGTATACGTTCCGGGAGTCAAGGTGTCGAAAGTGGTGGTGGTTGCTCCGCCCACGGTGGTTGCTTCCACCGACGGGGCTTCCACGTGGGCGATTAGGCTGGCAGCGTATGACCCGGGAATCAGCGCTGAACCGAGGATCGCGACATGAGAGAATCGGATCAAAATACGAGTTAAATCTGCCATTGTCTTTTTTGTCCGGACATTCCCTAGTTTACTAAGTGATCCGCGGTAACGAACAAAAAACTGACAGTACCTATAGTTCCGCATTGGTACTGCAATCCAATGCTCCATAACTAGCACTGACTGCTGGAAACGAATCGCCAATAACCGAAGTAATCTCGAACGGCCATTCTGTCGAAATCTTCCGCACCGGTACTTTCACGAGTTGCTTCCAGACGATTCACCGTTCAAAGTCCTGTGCGTAACTCCGAACCCCTAAGCCTTAACAGGAGCCCACCCGGGAGCTGATAATCGCTTCGAGAGAACAAAATCAAATGACGGATGACCAGCGAAACCTCACGGCTCAAGGATGCGCTCAGGCTTCACGCCCCAAGGCCGGGCTGAATCTCGTCGCCGTCGGACTTTTGATCGTGGTCGCTTTACTCGGCTCGATCCTCTTCGTGGCGACTCGTCCAAAGGTGGGACCGCCTGCTGGTGGTGTGTCCGATATCCGGCCGCTGAACGCAATGAATAACCGGTCCGTTTGGAATCTGCGAGCATACGGTGCTCCGCAGGTGTACCAATCCGGTCCGCGTCCGACTCTTCACCGTGCCCGGCGGCAGGCTGCGGTGCGCCTCAATCTCGGCCACCATCTCCTCGCCCACAGCGATATCGCCGACGGTTCGGATGACCATCCATCCTGTGAATCACGCCTTCAAAGCTCCAACGAGTTCTTCCATTGCCCGCGGATCTCTATAGTAGTGGGCGATCGCACCAACGGATCGTCAGGCTGAGCATTACTGGATTGATATGATTTCGGGGATTTCGGGGGATTGCGAGTAGTCGAGACCTCTGAGCTTGGGCAATTCACTGCGTACTCGGGCGGACGAAGAAGCAAGCAAGCCGGCGCGCCGGCGAAGTCTCTCGCCGAGCGCCGGCTACCCGATCTTAGAGCTGGCTAGAAGGAACTACCGGACGATCAGGCTGCGCGGTGGTCTTGAGCCTTTTCCCAATCGTTCAAGTCACGTTCCGCTTGTTCACGCGTATAACCGTACCGTTCCTGCAAGCGTCCGAGGAATTGATCGCGCTTACCGGCAATCGTGTCCCAGTCGCTGTCGGTCAGTTTTCCCCACTTCTCCTTCATCTTTCCCCTGACCTGTTTCCACTGACCTTCTACTTGGTCCCAATTCATGTGTGTACCTCCGCCCGTCTAGGAGGCACTTAGCTCGCCAATGGACGGAAGCGAACCCCAATCTCGGGCTGTACGATCGGCCCCACTTTGTGCCGAACCCCGCGGATCGGCGGCCACTGGACGGGTACTGCCGATCGGCCTCGACGATCCCACTCGGCACTGCCGGCAAATTGGCTATGATTTACCTAATGTCGAAACCACAGCTCAGAGGATCTTTAACCGCCGTTGCTCTTCTCCTATTGCCCGCGTTCGCTCCACAGCACGCCCAGGCGCAAGGACGCGGTGCTGCACAAACGCCAGCCCCCACGACCCAGACCCCGCCTACACCTGCGCAACCTCCGGCAGCGCAAGGACGCGGCGGCCGCGGAGGATTTGGCGGCCCTGGACCCGCGGTCGGAGGAGAGGTCGACGAGACTCCAGTGGTGACCCACCACACCATCACCGTTGGCGGCAAGACGTTGAACTACACCGCCACCGTCGCGCAGATGCCACTTAAGGATGCCGCCGGCGAAACCGAAGCCCACATCTTCTACATGGCCTACACGCTCGATGGCGTCACCGACCCCTCGCGGCGCGCGCTCACCTTTTGCTTCAACGGCGGCCCCGGATCCGCCTCGATGTGGGTCCACATGGGTGGCATGGGACCTCGCAGCCCGAAGCTCATGGCCGATGGCAGCATGCCGCCACCGCCCTATCAGATGAAGGACAACCAGGACACCTGGCTCGATCAGACCGACCTCGTGTTTATCGATCCGGTGGGCACCGGCTACAGCCGTGCGAAGACCGTCGAGATCGCGCGCCGTATGAATGGCGTCCAGGGAGATATCCAGTCGGTGGGCGAGTTTATGCGGATGTATGTGATCCGCAACAGCCGCGAACTGTCGCCGCTGTTTATCGCCGGCGAGAGCTACGGTACCTTCCGAGCGGCCGGGCTGGCGGGCTATCTGATCGATCGCGGTATCGCCTTCAATGGCATCGTGCTGATCGGAACCACGCTCAACCTCGAAACCATCTGGAGCCGTAGTGACGATCTGGTCTACGAGCTGGAATTGCCGACTTACGCCGCCGACGCGTGGTACCACAAGAAGGTCGCGGCCGACTTGCAGAAGAAGGACCTCAAGTCGTTCCTCAAGGAAGTGGAGAGCTTCTCCCTGGGAGAATATGCGATCGCTCTGAACAAGGGTGATGATCTGCCGCCGGCTGAGCACAAGGCCATTGTCGATAAGTTGGTGCGGTACACCGGGCTCGACGCACGCTACATCGAAGACAGCAATCTCCGGTGGGACGTGCAGCACTTCACACGCCAGCTCCTGCGCGACAAGCATGAGACCATTGGCCGTTACGACGGACGCTTGACCGCAGAATCGTCTTTGAACACCGGCGAAACCAGCGAGATGGATCCTTCGAGTACCTTGATCACGCCGCCCTTCACCGCCGTTCTCACCAACTACCTGCGTGATGAGCTGGGGTACAAGACGGACATGTACTACTACCCGAGCGGCGGCGTGCAGCCCTGGGATTACGGTGTGCAGAACGGTTTTGGCGACACCACCGCGATGCTGCGCAACGCTCTGACGAAGAATCCGTACATGAAGGTGATGATCGCGGCCGGATACTACGATCTCGCCACCCCCTATCACGCTGTGCAGTACACGTTTAGCCACATGGGCCTTCACCCTGAGATGCATAAGCGGATCACTTGGGACTTCTACGAATCGGGCCACATGCTGTACATCGACGGCAGCTCGCATACCAAGCTGAAGCACGACTTCGGCGAGTTTCTCTCGAGCTCGCTTCCGAAATCGGAAACCCGCTAGAGACGGACGTCCATCCGGAGCGAACCGCCTCGCTTCAGACGTAGTGCCTTCTCGCGATAAGGGTCATCGACCAGCCTCGCCCCGATTTTCGGTCCGGGCTGGTCCCCCTTTTTCGAGATGAGCACAGAGCAGAACTGGGCAATGCAAATGGAGAGCCGGTACCGGCTGGTTTCCGGAGGCGCCGTGCAAACTGGGAACACCGGCGGGCGGAACCGTTGGTTTTCGGTGGCCGGGCAAGCCTTTCCGCAGACGCACCTATGCTCCGATTTGAGGCTGCTGGTAAACTAAATCGTCGGGAGGCTGAATGAGGAGTTATATTCTCCTGGGGCTTCTGGCGGCGCGGACTCTGAGTCTCGGCCAGACGCTCGCTTTCGAAGCCGCCTCTGTCAAACCCAGCAGCGCCGATTCGAACCAGGCCGATGTGCAGTCGCGGAGCGGCCGGCTCACGATGCGCAACGTCACCTTGAAGCGTTGCATTCGCGGTGCCTACTATATTCCCGAACTCTCTGTGGTGGGCGGTCCGAAGTGGATCGACGATGCCAGATTCGACATCGAAGCCAAAGCGCCAGGACCAGCCGGAGACCACGACTTGATGCTGATGCTTCAAACTCTCCTCGCCGATCGCTTTCACCTGGTGTGCCACCGTGAAACCAGATCGATGCCCGGCTATGAGTTGGTTCTGGCTAAAGGCGGTCTCAAGGCGAAGCCGTCCGCTCCCGACGCCGCGGGGCGCACGAGCCGTTCGCGTATCGAGATCGACGCACAGGGATCGACTATGGGCAATCTCGCGGAGAAACTCGCAGATGCCCTGGGGGTTCCGGTCTCCGACTTCACTGGTGTCTCGGGGCGGTTCGATTTCCAGTTGCGCTGGACTCCCGAGCAGGTGGCCGGGAAGTCCGATGCCGCCCCCGACACCGGCCCTTCCATCTTCGCCGCATTGCAGGAGCAACTCGGGCTCAAGCTCGAGTCGCGTAAAGTCCCGGTGGAAGTGGTGGTGATCGACAGCGCCGAAAAGGCCACGGAAAACTAGCGAGGTCTGGCGACTGCTAGCGTTGTAACGCCCGCGGCCGTGTGGCGAGCCGCGATCGTAAGTTTGTAAGAAGCTGTGAAAAATCCGGACATCGCTTGCTCACGCGCGCGGCTCGCAAGCACACCTACCGCCGGGAACGAATCTGGGTAGGTTACGAGCCGCGACCGTAAGGAGCGAACCCGCCGGAGCCTTACTCCGGAGTGTAAGGGTAAGAAGCTGTGAGAAATCCGACATCGCTTGCTCACGCGCGCGGCTCGCAAGCACACCTACCGCCGGGAACGTATCTGGGTAGGTTACGAGCCGCGACCGTAAGGGAGCGAACCCGCCGGAGCCTTACTCCGGTGGACGCTAGCCCAACTTCGGTGGCAGGTCCTTCATCTCTCCCATCCACTCCAGTTCGCGATCAATGTCCTGGTGCATGCGGTATTTCTTCTGCACATTGGCGATCTTCTCGCCAATCACGTCAATCCGCGCGATGTCGTAGTTGCCCAGGCCTAACTGCCCGCAATAATTCAGATATCCGGGCCAGGCCGGATTGATCCCCATGGATTCCACCCCCACCCGGTCAGCCGCGATGAAATCGGTAGAGGCGATCGCAATCCGCGACGCCACTGGCGTGCCGGAGGACGGTCCATTGCCCTCCATCCCCTCGTACCCATCGAGCACCGCGACGCCCCAGTTCGGCTGCAGTTTCTGGGCGGTGAGCAGCATGTTGTAGTGCGTTTGCCGAATGCCGGTGTGGTACTTGCGCTTGTCATTCCAGTGCGGCGTCTCCTTGGGAGCGAAGTGGAGTGGTGCGCCCAGCACCATATTCTTCACCGAGAGTGTCGCGACCACGGTGTTGTGAGTCTTCAGGATGCCCGCCGAAATGACGAATGCATCCGGATCGAGAAGTCGCGCCGCCAGGCGCACCGGCTGCAGGTGGAGGTCGTAGTCGATGAGCGGGATCATCTCGTACCTGGCCTCAGCATTGAGATCGAGCAGCGTCACCTTGCTCGCACGATTCTCGTCGGCGATCTTCGTATAACTAAAATTGCGGAATCCCTCCATCGTGTCGCCCGCCGACGATTCGGCAATGATCACCGGCATTTTGGTGCGCGGCTGCAAATAGTCCAGGATTCCGCGGATGGTATCCGCGTGGCTGGCGGCGAGTTGGTTGGTGGTGGAGACGTTGTTGACTTTGATCAGCACGTACTTCTTCTGTTTCAGCGCCGGCTGAATCTGGTGGTCAATCGCGGCCAGCGCCTCCTGCACGTTCTGGCGTCGCTGTTCTCCCTTGACGATCGCGACGGTGGACCTCGGTAAAGGCTGCCGGCTAAAGGTAAGAGGTGGCGTCTGTGGTCCGGCGACTTGTGCCCGGAGCAGGGAGAGACCGCCGACCCCGGCGATCGCCTGGAAGAACGTTCTGCGGGAGAAACTCATCAACGTCTCCTATTAAGGTATTACAGACCCTATTATATGCTAAGCGCCCTCCCACTTTGACTGATATCGCTTGCGGATGGCCTTGTGGACCTGCTTGAGCCACTTCTTCTGCTTTTGCGCGGCCAGCGGGTCGGCGAGGCGCTCGTGACGGCGCGCTTCGCCTGCCAGCTTGCAGTAACTCTCCCATCGCGCCTCCTCCAGCCGCCCATCGGCAAGAGCTGCTTGCACGGCGCAGCCCAGCTCTCCCGAGTGCGAACAGTCGCGGTAACGGCAGTCCGCCGCCAACGCCGCGATTTCGTCGAAGGTTCGATCCACGCTCTCTTTGCCCGCCCAGAGTTGCAACTCGCGCATTCCGGGCGTGTCGATGAGGGCGCCGCCACAGGGCAGGGGAACCAGTTCGCGATGTGTGGTGGTGTGCCGGCCGCGGCTATCGGAGCCACGGACCTCCCGGGTTCGCTGCCGCTGGCCTCCAACGAGCCGATTAACGATCGTAGACTTTCCGACGCCCGACGACCCTAGCAGCGCCACTGTCTTGCCGGGCCCCAGGAAGCCGGCCAACTCGTCCACGCCCCGCTCTTCGCAGGCGCTCGAGACCACCACGGGCACACCTCCGGCGACGGCAGCCGTCTCCGCAAGACGTCCGGCCAAATCGTCCGCCAGATCTGCCTTGTTGAGCACGATCACCGGCGATGCTCCGCTCTCGGCCACCAGCGTCAGGTACCGTTCGAGCCGGCGGAGATTGAAATCGTGATCGAGACCGCAGACCAGAAAAGTCAGGTCGATGTTGGCGGCGACGGGCTGTTCTTCTTCGCGTTTTCCCGCGGCTCGCCGGGAGAAGCAGCTACGCCGCGGCATGACGACTTCGACGATGGCCTGTTCGGGCCCCACCACGCGCGCCGCCACCCAGTCGCCGGTGACCGGCATGGAGGCCCGGGTTTCGCTGCGATACCAGAGTGTGCCGGAGGGTTCGGCATCGAACTCCCCCGAAGCGGTGTAGAGACGATATTGATCGCGTTGGGAAGTGGCCACGCGGGCCAGAGTCAGGCCTTGCGCGGCATAGGTTTCGAAAGCGCCGAAAAGGACGGCATCGGCGCCGAGAGACTCCAAATTCATGACTGTTCGCTCCAGAATGCTGATAACAGGGTTAGGAAAACGAGGGCCGCAGATACAGGGATGTGCCGAATTCGGATAGAGACACAACACCCTTTGGGTGCGGGACCTCCGTCCGAACTGGCGCTAGCGGACAGTCATAGGCGTGTCGAAATAAGACTAACACATGCGAGCCGCGCGCGTAAGCAAGCGATCTCGATACGCGGGAAAGCGAGCCCGCGCTGCACTAGCCAGCGATCTCGATATGCGGGAAAGCGAGCCGCGCGCGTAAGCAAGCGGAATAAAATGTGTTGCTACTTTGGAACGACGTTCCAAAAGGCAGGATATAAGCGTCGCTGAGTTCGATGTGAATTGCCAATACCGATCGAAATCCTGGAAGGGATAGATGGCTCTGAGCTGGACGATGGCCTCGGCCATCTGCTCGGTCCAGCGCATGCCGGAGCGCCCCATGCGGTCCTTGATGAGGTTCTTATACGCCCCTTCGACGGGACCACTGGCGATCGGCCAGCCGTTGGCGAGGTATTGGTGATAGCGCATTCGGGTGCGGTTCCGGTAAAGGTAATCGGCGACTCCCTGCAGCGTTTTGCGTTTGGCTCCGGAGTAGCTGCGTTTGGTGATACTTTGACGGAGCCCCTTGACGACCTGGCTCACCTCGCCTGACAGGATTCGCAGGGTGCGGCCCAGGACCCAGAGATGCGGATCAAGACCTGGGCGAAGTCGGCAAAGAATGCGGCAGTCACGCGACTCGCTGGCGTCGGCCAGAGTGATCCGTGCCACCTTGCTGCGTTATTCCGAGATGGCACAGTTTGCCAGTGACGGATCGGAGACAGGCCTCGATGTCTCGCAGACTTTCCGATAGGTCAGTAGAACAAAGGCCATCGTCAAGTACTGGTCCCAATGAGAGAACGTCCTGGACTGCGAATTATCGTAGCGCGCCACACTTCTGGAACTCCTGGTGGGGAAGATGGGAGATTAGCTCCGAGAAAATGAAACGGCATTGTACATCCCCCATTGTTGCGGAGTGGTGCAAAGTGCAACGAAAAGCCCTGAATTCCGCACGTCGTGATTCAAATCGTTCCCGGCCAAAAATCCGCTAGGTGACTGTGCATTAAGCACTTATCGATCTTCGCAAAGTACTCTACCGGACACTATTGTTAATTAGACATTCATACTAGATTCCGTCTTCCTGGCAGCGGCAGGAACGCGATATGCTGTACACAATGCGTAAAGCTGCGATTCTTATGTCCGCTCTTGCTTTCGGTGCGTTCGGGCTCTTTGCTCAGGACGAGCTCGCTACCTACCAGACATCGATGAGAGCAGCAGCCGCCGCTGCCAACGATGCGATGCGCGGCGCATTGACTGCCAGCGATACCGCCACCGTTTCAGCCAAAGCCAAAGACATGTCGGCCGCGTTTGACACGATCGCCGCTTTCTGGAAGACAAAGGGCAAAGACGATGCCGTGAAGTTCGCCGAGGCCGCCAGCGCCGCCGGGAAGGCTGCGGCAGCAGCCACCACGATTGATGACCAGAAGGCCGCGATGGGTCAGGCTGGTGCAAGCTGCTTGGCCTGCCACTCGTTGTATCGCGACGGCAACAAGTTCAAAGGTCTCTGAATTTCCTGACCGCAAAAACCGGGGTTATTCCCATATCCCGGCACTAAGCCACTACCACCCCGCTTGCCTCAGCCTAAACGCATGATTCTGCTCTGGTTGTCGTTCCCAAAGTACCCGCACCCAAATGAAATGCCGTCTTTAGCGGAAGGTATAGTTCAAGAGCGCACGTACGTTGAACAGTCCGTCGTTGGTGTCCGGCCCGCCTGGAGTGCGCTGCACCCAGAGCGGGGAATAGAACGCGTCCACCGTGAATGAGACTTGTTTCGAGAACAGATAACTGACGCCCGCGCTGCTGGAGAAGGTACCGCCGTGAGTCCAGAGGTGCGTCTGATCCAAGCCGGCTGTTACCGGTGCGTGCACCTGAAACGCGCCCGCGATGAAGTTGCCGCCAACTGCGGCATGCGGCACCACCTTGGGCATCTTAGGGATCCGATAGGCAAATTGAAATTCGTTGCCGACGTAGCGAAGTGTAGCCTCGTCCGCGGACGGGCCCACACACCTTGCCGGATTGCCGGCACTCCCCGGGGCAAATGCGAGTGCACTATCGGGGCAGGTAAATGCGCCTTTCACCGTGCCAAGCTGGCCATATCCACGCCAAGTGAAGCTCCATCGATCCCGTTCCACGATCGGCCGCTCCAGTCCAAAGGCGACCAGATGCGAGGTAACTCCGAAGACGTGGAACGGCGGCGGAGCAGCCACGATCGCCGTGAACTTATCGGGCAGTCCGATGCGTACCACGGCCCTCGCGAAGATCGGTGCCTTATTCAGATCCTCGGGAGCCGTCCCATTGAATCCGATCGTCCGCTGCCCGGTATCGAGGGAGGGGAGCCAGTCGGACTCGATTCCGATAGAAATCGACCCGAAGTGGTGGTCTTCCGAGGAGACCGGCGGCGTAAGGCCGCTGAGCAACGAACTGGAGGCGAAATACTTCATCCCCCAGGCCTCGGGCCGGTCGAAGCCCGCATGATAGTTTCGATTGAAGACGGCCTGTGAGCCCATAGTCGCCCCACTACTGCCCGTGCCCCCATACTGCGCTAGCGCATTGGTGGCGAAAAAGCTGGTCAGCGCCAGGATGCCCGCGCAACCTGCGAACGCCATTCTCCCATTCTGTTGGAACATAAAATTCCTCCAAGAGCGCGTCCCCCGGTCAACGCGCCAGTTGTATGTCAAACTCGATTCGGATTTCGTCCTTCACCCGAACCGTACCCCCGGCCGCCTTAATCGGCTTGATTCCGAAATCTGAAAGCTTGAGCCGTGACGAGCCCGTGTAGTGGCCACTGGCTTCCCGCACTTCCACCGTCACGTGGCTGCTTTGACCGTGCAATTTCAGGTCGCCCTGCACCTTCCAGGTGCCTTCGCCTCCCGCGTCCACGCTGGTGGATCGAAAGACGATCTCCGCAAACTTCTGCGCGTCGAGGACCTCCGGTCCCACCATGTTGGCCTGAACCTGATCGCGATCCTTTTCAGGGCCGTTGGGATCGCGCACCTTCATGTCCGCGGCGCGAACGCGGAACTCCACTTGTTTGGCATTGGCGTCGACAGTTCCGCTCGCGATGGGTGCTGAAATCTCGTGATCGTGACCCAGCGCGGAGAGCATGCCGGACTTGAAGACCCGCACAGTCATCGTGGATTTGTCCGTGTCGATCGCGCGCGGTTGCGCTTGTGCGGCGCAAGCGAGGCACGCCACGCACGCTGCCAGATACCATGCACTTACTTTCACTTGGACACTCCTTGAAACCACTGACTAACTGAACTCAGATTACACGAGGGCCGTATCGCACTTGGTGGACAAACTGTAAGAAACTTGTAAATCGGTATTGCTCTGTCTGAAATGGCACCGAGCTTATGTCCGCTTACTCCTACGGTGCGGTTAGGAAGTGTGAGTAGTCCACCATATGCGCGACGAGGCCATTAACAGGTGTGTTCTTCGAGTAACCAGCAATCAGTTGTTTCTGATACTCTCCCTGGAAGAAGTCGAACAATCCCGGGCGGTCGCCGACAATCTCCAGGTCGGAGTCGTTCATAGTCAGCTTGCCGAAGCGCAGGACGCCGCCGCGATGGTAAATGTAGGCCGCCGTGCGCAATGGGGGAGTGAGGGCCGGCAAATGGCGGCCTGAGTCGAAGGTTTGTACGATCTTCCCGCCTTCAATGCGCACACGCGTGACTCGTCCGGAAAGGTGGGGAGGCGGTGTGAGCGCCTGGGGGCTCAGTATGATGTCGTCGCCCACGACCGTCATTCCGCGTGCTTCGTTCTGGTTGATCAATTTGGAAAGGTCTTCACCGAGTAGGTGCAACAAGCCCTTTACAGGCACTTTGCCGGCTTTGATCTTGTCCGCGTGCAGTCGGATCTTGCCGTCATCGGTGGCGGATGGCGACCCTTCGATTTCGAACGGCAAGTCCACGCCTTTATGAATCACACCCTTCTGGATGAGGCGATTGCCTTCGATGGTGATGGCGAGTTTTTTGATCGGTGAGCCCTCATAGGCCAATACGTAATTGTTCATCAACCCGCTCAGCGACGCGGGTGTAATCGCGACTTCCGCGGTGTCGATCGCCACACTGAACGAGGCGCTGTCGTCGAACGTAACCGGCACCTCCGGTTTCGTCCTCTCCAGTTTGCCTCGGAGCGAGCGGACTTCTAGCGAGATTTCGCGCGCGACCCGGAAGTTGACGTTGCGCATTTGGAACTCGACCGCTTCGGCGTGACCCGCGGCCGGTTCCATTGCTGCCTTTTTATCTTGCGAGGGTGCCACCCGCGTTCCTAAAAAGCAGAACGCGATCAGAAGCGTGGTGAGGATCTTCACTCCCGGTCGAAGCGTCATAGATTACCGCCTACCGTCACGCGGTTGCCGTGACATGCAATTTCAGATCGTCCCGCCGCCTCCAGGAGCGTTCGCCTGCCGCTTCCCCGGTGCCGGAACGGAAGGCAAATCATAGGAAACTTCTCCGCGTCACGTACGCGGAACTCCACCTGTCTGGCAGTGGCTGCCGCGCCGAATTCATGCCCCTTGTCCAGAGTCGAGAGCATGACGGACTTGAAGACACGCACGCTCATCGAGGATTTGTCTTTGTCTATCCTTCGCGGCCCCGGCAGAGCGGTGCAGGCTAGACATGAAACGCACACCGCCGGATACCAGGCTCTTACTTTCACGCGGCAACTCCTGGAAGTGCGACTGACTAACTGAACCTATGGTTACACGACTTGCGGGATCTCGAGGGTAGCAAAGACTCTAACAGATTGTAAATTGATACTGCGGTGTCCGAAATATCACGGAAGTCTACCTCCCGCCACGCTATTCGGGACGGAAGTGTGAGTAGTCCACGATATGTGCGACCAAGCCCATTGCCGTCGTCTTTACCGGGTCGGTAGGCCTGTGAAATTTGGCGTTGAGGTGCCTTTTCAACCAGCCGTCGGATGGAGTTCCTGGACCCGGGGTGACGATCACCGGCAGCGATTGCGGCGGAGTTGCGAGCGCGGGCCGGTTCAGCGAGATTCGAGGGGAACCCTGGGGGGGTGCGTAGTCCGGAAAGTGAAGACTTGGCATCAAACCGCAAACCATGGCCACCGGCCAAAAGACCCCTTCCATCGGACGGCTCCGTTCAGAACCTTAGAGACCTTTCTGCTTGAAAATAAGGCTCTTGGAACGTGGCATGGCGACCTTCACGGCACAGAAAGGCCGTAGAAAGTCCCAGCCGTAACGGGAGTCCGGATCCCCCTTACCCTACCCTGACTCGCAGAACTACAAATTCATGCCCATATAGGTGCATACTTTGGACATCAAGAGAATCACCGAGGAGAAATCCAGATGTCGCAGATCATCCGGGAGTTCATTCAAGAAGAACGAAGTCAGGACATCCTTGGGAACGCTTTGTGGGTCGCCATGGCGGCAATCTTCGCCATCGGGTTGATCAGCGGTTTGGATGATGGACTGAGAGTGGTGTGGGGCAGTGGGTACGCCCGCTTGTCGGCTGCCTGCCTCGCCATGGGCTTCTGAGAACTAACGCGCGCTTTCCGCTATCAGGCGGGCCCGCTCCTGTTGGGTCCACGCAAACACGGCGGCGATGTCCGATGACGAAAGCTTCGCATTGTGGTGAATCAGGGTGTACTGCACCAGGGGCATGTCGCCGTCTTTCACCTGATTGGCAATTTCGGAAAGGCTCCGCTCTTTCCGAACGAGAGGGTACCCACCCCATTGGGAGAAGTTGAGATGGCGGCGTCCTCCCTCCACATCGGAGTTGATCAGCCACGAAACCGGCGCCACGTAACTGTACCAGGGGTAGTAGGTGTCTTCGGAATGGCAGTCGCCGCAGGACCGATGGAGTACCGCCAGCACCGCAGGTTCAATATGGGCGCCTTGCAGCCATGGGTCTCCGGCGCGCAAGGATGGGTTGGGGCGGCTCAGCAGTGAACACGTCCCAACCAGGCCCGCCAGAATCACCAGAATCAGTCCCAGACGCTTCCTCACGTGCGTGGCTCGTAACTACCCGAAGTCGGCGGCTCGTAACCTACCCAAATACGTTTCGCGCGATACGTGTCCTTGCGAGCCGCGCCCGTAAGCAAGCGATGTGGGGCAGGAGCTCCCGGATTTTCACAGCTTCTCACGCTCGAGGCTCGTAACCTGCCCGGATCCGCTTGCGCGATACGTGCGCTTGCGAGCCGCGCGCGTAAGCAAGCGATGTCCCCGATTTTTCACCGCTTCTCACTGTCAAGGCTCGATAAGGTCTCTGCGGCGGCCACTTTAGTGCTGTGCCGGCATTTCCGCTAGTGTTTTGCGAGCATTAGCGGCTTGCACCAGATCGAATCGCGGATTCAATGCCAGAGCGCTTTCGAGTAGCTTACGGGCGGCTTCCGGGTTTCCGGCGGAGTTCTCGATGATGCCGGCATGGTATAGCAGCAACGGCTCCTTCGCGCCCGTCTTGAGTGCTTCCTGCGATGCCTTACGCGCCTCTTCCATGTGGCCTCGCTTGAACTGGACCCAGGAGAAGGCGTCCCAGGTGTAGATATCGTGGCGCAGTTCCAGATCGGCTTCGGCCAGCGACTGGGCGCGCTCCAGATTCCGCCCCTGGTTGGCATAAATCAACGCCAAAGTACGATTGGCCTTCTGCCCCACCGCCTCCTCGAGACGCGCGATCATGTCGACGTTGGCATCCTGTTTCTTGGCCTCCGCAGTATTGCCCTCCGTCCGGTAGAGGTCTGACAAGGCGCCCGCGTATTGCGGGAGCGGGACGATGGCCTGCGCTTTGAGGTAGCTCTCGATGGCTTCGGGGTTCTTGCCGCGCGCGGCCAGAACGGCGCCCAGGCCGGCATGCGCCTGGTGCTGCCCGGGAAATGCAGCGATGGCCTCCCGGTAGGAGCGCTCCGCGTCGTCCAGTTTTCCCGACTTGAAGTACATCGAGCCCAGGTCGGCCAGGCACCATGCCTTGTTCTCGGGATAGGGGGCGCTCGCCTCCACGGCCTGGCCCATCGTGATGAGCGCGCCGGGGGCGTCGCCGGTAACGAACTTGTAGTACGCCAGCCGGTTCAGGCTGAATAGATTCGATTTGATGGCCGCCATCTGGTTGTACGCTTTGGAAGCGTCATCATATTTGCCCAGTTCCATCAAGGCATCGCCGAGCGTACCCCAGTTCTGCGGGTCGGAGGGGAGCCATGTGGTCAGTTGCCGCGAGTAGTCGGCAGCTACGGCAAAATGATGCCGGGTCAGTTCGATGATATTGCGTAACCGCCACGCCTCATAATTCTTGGGCTGTTTTTCCAGTACCCGGTGCACCAGCGCATCGGATCGCTCCAGATACCCGGGATCGGCGGTTTCGCGGGTTTTCTGAATGTAGGCCGCCGCCAGCAGCGTCTGGGTCTGGATATTGGCGGGGTCGGCCTTGGCCCACCGCTGATAGATCTCGATCTGGTCGTCAGTACTCATGGTGGCCTTGGGGCTGCTGGCGAAGCGCAGGTCATCCGCCAAGGCGATGGAAGCAGTGAACGCGAAAAGTACGAAGAGGTAGCGCATGCAGAACTCCGATCGGGGCCGGATGTGTTCTCCGGCCCCTTGGGGATTAAGGCTTCTACTGAGAGTCTCCCGGCCGTGGGTGAGGCGGTGCGAAGAATGGGAACGTGGTGCTGAAGGTGGCGTCGTTGTTGTTGTTGCTGTATGTGCCGAGGCTGCTATCCGGGCCGATGAAGTCCGTACCTTGCAGGACGACGAGGACTCGGTAATCCGAGGGGAAGTTGAGCGCGCCCGCCCGGGCAGTTCCGCTTCCCGGAATGGTGAGACCGGGAACCAGTCCCGACGGGAAGTTGACGTCCGCGAGTTGCCGGAGCACGCTCAGGGCGATATCGATGACGTCGTCCGACGGGCGGCGTCCGTTGGTCAGACCGATCTGGCCGATCTGCAGATCGTTCGGATCCGCATCCAAAGCGAGGCGGAGGACATCGGGCACCAGCGCAGTGCGCAACAGGTCCTTGCTGGTGTTAGGGAAGTTGGCGGGCAGAAGCAGCGGTGCGCCGTTCGGGGCCGCGGTAACGCCCAGAGCCTGCAGCAGACCGGCTCGGGAGGCGATGGTATTTCCGGTGCCGTCGTTGTCACTGGTAGTGAGCGCATCCGGAACGAAACCCGACCAGCGAACCTTGTCATCCGAGGGAACCCCGGCGTTGAAAGCGTCCTTCATCGCGCTGGGAATGAACACGGTGTTGAATACCGGCTGTCCCATGCGTTCGAATTGCACGTACGAATCGTCGACATACGGAGCGCTTACGGTGCCCCAAATATTGTAGATGTTGCCGCGGTTCTGGAAGAAGCCCGGGCTAAGCGAGCCGATCGGAACGGAGACGATGATGTAGGATGCGTTGAAGCCGGAGAAGGTGTCGATCCCGCTGAGGCCGTTAGCACCCACCGGGCGGCCGGTCAACGGGCCGAGCGGTGAACTGGCGACCCCACGGAACAACTGGGTGGCTCCGGTTTGGATCCGCGAGAACTGGGCGAAGTCGAACGTGAACGGATCGTCGCGCAGTCCGGCGTACACCTGAACGTTATTGCTGTTGATAACGGTATTGACCGGGCCAGTTACATCGATGGCCGGAGATGTCATCAAAGTGTTGATCGCGCCTGTGGAACCCGGGTCCGAAGGCCCGATACGTACATGAACGGTCTGTGCGCTTGCCGCGACGCTGGCGGCATCCTTGAACGTCACCTGTATGCTGTAGTCTTCGACGTAGTCTCCAGTGCTATCGATCTTGAACTGGTACAGGAAGCCGGTGGAGAACCGGTAGGTGGTGCTTGATGCCGGCACCGCGAACGGATTGACGCCCATGGCGAAGACGACTCGCGTCCGGTCGTTGGGATCGAGAAAAGCAAAAACATCGGTTATGTCGCCTTCGGGAGCACCATCCACCGTGGGCGCATCCCGGTGGTCGGCAGCTCGTGCCGGCGACGAAGTCAAGGTCAACCACGCTGCGGAACCCAGTAGCGCGGCGAAAAGGAACAGAGGGCCTGCTGAGACCTTCCTACGCATCCATACCTCCTCAGAGTTGAAACCAAAAGTTAGTATAGGGTACTACGAAAAGCAGGTACGAATCGGATTTAACTTCACTAATCGATTTAGAATCAGAGATTCAGAGGGTACTGATCAGCACCCGGAGGCGTGATGGCGGTCCCAGGGCGGGGAGGCGAGGTCAAACGTGAGGCTGGATTCTTGCGAAAAGCTTTTTTACCGGGATCTGAAGTCCCGGTATTAGGGCAGTCGAAAGGATGGAGTCCTCGTCCAGAATCTGTTTGCCGCGATCGGAAAACACCCAGACCTCGCGCGACTCCGTGTCGACAATCCAAACTTCCCGCGTACCACATTTGCGATAGCGGTTCTTTTGTTCTATCAGCGAATGAAAAGTATCGTTTGCCGAAACGATCTCGATCGCCAGGTCGGGAACGAATCTCTGCACTCGCTTGTTTCTCTGGATGAAGGCTACTTTTTCCGTACCGAAAAAGCTCACATCCGGGGCATGTGCATTCCCGTCGAAGTCATACTCCTGTTCGCCAAGCACCTCGCCGAGATTTCTCTCAAGAACGAATGGTAGAAGCAGAACTACGGCCCAGTCCCTAGTCTTGTTGTGATCCGGAACGTTTCCAGGCGCTTCCACCAACTCTCCCTGCACGAGTTCGTGGCCTTCCGCCACTTCTTGCGGGAGGCGCTCGAAATCGTCGATTGTCAAACGAGTGGTGGACGCCACACGGCTCTCCTTGAACAAACCCGGTGCTGATTAATTATATGCTTCGAAGAGCTGAAAGAGCGCAATTTGGAGGCCCGGAATGAGGGGCGTCGACAACTCTCGGTCCCCTCTCACTATCCGGTCCCCGCTGTCGGAATACACCAGCACTTCCCGCGCCGCTGGCGAGATGATCCAAACCTCGGCTGTGCCGCAACGGCGATAGCGGTCTTTCTTGCGAGCCACCGAATCGAAGGTGTCGCTCGGAGAAACGATCTCGATGGCGAGATCGGGCACGAATTTTTGCACCCGTCTCTTCCGTTCCAACAGCGGTACTTTTTCGCGGCCGAAGAAGGTGATATCCGGCGCATGAGCATTGCCGCCGAAGTCGTACTCCTGCTCGCTAAGCACCATTCCGAGGTTATGTTCACGAACAAACGGCCGCGCGACCTCGTTCAGGAAGTCTCGCGTTAAATTATGCTCCGGGTTGTTTCCAGGCACTTCAACCAACTCTCCATCCACTAGTTCGTGGCCTTCCGCGATTTCCTGCGGAAGGCGCTCGAAATCGTCAATCGTCAGACGAGTGCTGGTTGCCACCAGGGCCTCCTTTAACTGCTCATGGAGCCGAGGAATTCGCCGTTGCTGCGACTCTTCGCCAGGCGGTCGAGCAGTAGTTCCATTGTCTCCACTGGAGAGAGCGGATTCAATACCTTGCGAAGAATCCAGACGCGATTGAGCTCATCCTTTGGCAGCAGCAGTTCTTCCTTGCGGGTGCCGCTCTTGTTGATGTCGATGGCGGGGAATACGCGCTTGTCCACCAGTTTGCGCTCCAGGTGGATTTCCATGTTGCCGGTGCCCTTGAACTCTTCGAAGATCACGTCGTCCATCCGGCTGCCGGTATCGATCAGCGCCGTTGCAATGATGGTCAGCGAGCCGCCTTCTTCGATGTTGCGTGCCGCGCCGAAGAAGCGCTTGGGACGCTGCAGCGCGTTGGAGTCGACGCCGCCCGAAAGCACCTTGCCCGAGGGCGGAACGATGGTGTTGTAGGCGCGCGCCAGACGCGTGATCGAATCGAGCAGAATTACGACGTCGCGCTTATGCTCCACCAGTCGCTTGGCCTTCTCGATCACCATCTCGGCCACCTGCACGTGACGCGTGGCCGGCTCGTCGAAGGTCGAACTGATGACTTCGCCGCGCACGCTGCGCTGCATGTCGGTGACTTCCTCGGGACGCTCGTCAATCAGCAGAACGATGAGCGTGACCTCCGCGTGGTTGGTGGTTATTGAGTTCGCGATGCTCTGCAGAAGCATCGTCTTGCCGGTTCGCGGCGGTGATACGATCAGACCGCGCTGTCCCTTGCCGATAGGTGCCAGCAGGTCCATCACGCGGCCGGAGTAGTTGTCGCGGACGGTTTCGAGCTTCAGTCGCTCATTGGGGTAAAGCGGCGTCAGGTTATCGAAGAAGATCTTGTTGCGTGCTTCCTCGGGTGGCTCGAAATTGATCGCGTCCACCTTGATCAACGCGAAGTACCGTTCGCCTTCCTTGGGCGGACGAATCTGACCGGAGATCGTATCGCCGGTGCGGAGATCGAACCTGCGGATCTGCGACGGCGAAACATACACGTCGTCCGGACCGGGCAGGTAGTTGTACTCGGGTGCGCGCAGGAAGCCGAAGCCATCCGGCAGGCACTCGAGCACGCCTTCGGAGAAGATCAGTCCGCTCTTTTCCGCCTGGGTCTGCAGGATCTTGAAGATCAGTTCCTGTTTGCGAAGGCCGGCCGCGCCCTGAATGCCCATGTCTTTGGCCACCTGGTTGAGCTTTTGGATGCTCATGTCCTTCAGTTCCACCAGGTCGAGCGTGGGGGTTCCGTTCTTCACGCCTTGGGCGGCCTGTTTCCGGCGATGGTGAGCCATGGCGCCCGGACCCATCGGCTCCGGTGTAGAAATTGAGGGTTCGGCGGGCTTGGGGTCGGGAGGTTTCGCTTCCGGCGCCTTCGCTTCCGGTGCTTTGGCTTCTGGTGCTTTGGCTTCAACCGGCTTCGCTTCCGGTGCTTTGGTCTCCGGAGCGGGAGGTTTTGCTTCCGGCGCCTTTGCCTCGGGGGCCTTCACTTCCACCGCAGACGGCGCTGGAGTGGGGGCCGGCGCGGGCGGGGCCGCTACCGGTGCGGCCGCTTTGGGGGGCCGCTCCGCCCTCGGGGCGCGCTCATGCCGTTCGGGACGTTCCACCCGTTCGGTGGACTCGGCATGGGGTTTCTCGGAAGGCACGTGGGGTGCGGCTGGGGGCTTCTCGTTTTTTTCGGTTTCGGCGGACCCGGAATGCGTTGCGCCTTCGCGGGGGGCCGGCTTTTCGGTGGGCTTTTCCTGGGGCACGGTGTTCACCGTGGAACTGTTTTCGCTATTGCTTGCCAAATTTCCCTCACTCCCCGGCCGGTCAAGGCCGAGAACGGCAGCGGCTCAACGCCTTCCTGGCGGATGGCGCGGAGTCCGTGCTCTTGCTCAGATTGATTCAACTTGTCCGTTTTTGTGGCGACTACCAGATATTCTCTGCCGTGATACTCCAGCCACCGCTTCAGGTCGAGATCCTTATCCATCCATCCGCGGCGGGAATCGAGTATCAGACACGATAGCTTAAGGCTATCCCTGTTTTCCAAATACTGCTCAATCAGCTTCTTCCAGGCCTCCTGGTGTCCCGCGGGAACTCGAGCGTACCCATATCCCGGAAGGTCCACCAGGTAAAAGGTCCCGTCCACTTGATAAAAGTTAATCGTTTGTGTGCGGCCTGGTGTGTTGCTGGTAAAAGCCAGCCCTTTTTGGCCGGTGAGGGCGTTGATGAGGCTGGACTTTCCTACGTTACTTCTCCCTAAGAATGCGATTTCTGGAAGCCGGTCGGAGGGAAACTCGACCGGCTTCGCGGCACTGATAATAAACTTTGCTGGCAAAGAACTTAGCCCTACTGGGGCCGAGGCTAGTGCGCCCGAGTTTCTTCGACCGCCTGTGACTCGAGTGCCGGATTACCAGGAGGCATCGGCAACGCCACAAGTTCCCGCTCCAACGCGATCTTCAGAACCTCGTCCATCGATTCCACGAAGTTGATTTTCATGGTTTGCTTGATCGCGTCTGGAATATCGGGCAGATCCTTCTCGTTCTCCTTCGGAACGATTGCCTCCCGAATCCCATGGCGATGCGCCGCCATGAGCTTCTCCTTGAGTCCCCCGATCGGCAGTACTTTTCCGCGTAACGTGATCTCGCCGGTCATGGCGACATCACCCCGTACCGGGATGCGGGTTAGCGCGCTGCAAATCGTGGTGGCCAGCGTAATTCCAGCCGAAGGCCCATCCTTCGGAATGGCGCCCTCGGGAATATGGATGTGAAGGTCGAGATTACGGTAGAAATCGCGGGGCAGGCCGAACAGATGCGCACGCGAGCGGATGTAGCTCATAGCCGCCTGCGCCGACTCCTGCATCACTTCGCCTAACTTGCCGGTGACGGTCAGCTTGCCTTTGCCCTCCATCAGGGTACATTCCACCGTGAGAATCTGGCCGCCCACTTCCGTCCACGCCAGCCCCACCGCAGCGCCCACCTCGTTGCGCTTCTCCGCTTCCAGGTCGCGGAACTTCCACGGGCCGAGTAATTCGGGAAGCTTTTCGCCATCGATCACGGCCTTCGGAAGCTGTTTCTTCTCCTTGCCGCTCTCGCTGTTTACTACCTGGCGTGCGATCTTGCGGCAGACATTCCCAATTTCCCTCTCCAGATTACGAACACCGGCTTCCCGGCTGTAATACTGGATCAGGCCGCCAATTCCGGAGTCTGCGAACTCGATCCGGTCCTTGGAAAGTCCGGTGGCTTCCATCTGTTTCCGCACCAGGAAGCGCTTGGCGATCTCCATCTTCTCCAACTCGGTGTAGCCGGAAAGACGAATGACTTCCATGCGATCCTGCAACGCCGGCGGAATCGTATGCAGTACGTTTGCAGTGGCGATGAAAAAGACTTGGCTCAGATCGTACTCGACATCCAGGTAGTGATCCACGAACATGAAGTTCTGTTCGGGGTCGAGCACTTCCAGTAGGGCAGCCGAGGGGTCGCCACGGAAGTCCATAGACATCTTGTCGACTTCGTCGAGCATGAAAACCGGGTTCCGGGTGCCCGACTTCTTCATCATTTGCACGACTTGGCCGGGCAGGGCGCCGATGTAAGTGCGCCGATGGCCGCGGATTTCAGCCTCATCGCGCACTCCGCCGAGGGACATGCGGACGAATTTGCGTCCCGTCGCCTTCGCGATCGACATGCCGAGCGAAGTTTTACCCACGCCAGGAGGGCCTACGAAGCAGAGAATCGAACCCTTAGGATTCTTGACCAGCCGGCGCACCGCCAGGAACTCCAGGATGCGTTCCTTGATCTTCTCCAGCCCGTAGTGGTCGGCTTCCAATACCTTTTCGGCGAATTTCAGGTCGCGGATCTCTTTGGACTTCTTCTTCCATGGCACCGCCAGGAGCCAATCGAGATAGTTGCGCGACACCGTGGATTCGGCGGACATCGGCGGCATATTTTCCAGCCGCTTCAACTCCGCCATGGCCTTCTCCAGGGCGTCGGGCGTCATGCCAGAGGTCTCGATTCGCTTCTTCAGCTCATCGATTTCACTCTTCTCGCCGCGGCCCAGCTCCTTCTGGATGGCCTTGATCTTCTCGTTGAGGTAGTATTCCTTTTGCGCCTTTTCCATCTGGCGCTTGACGCGTCCCTGGATAGTGCGGTCGACATTGAGCTTCTCGATCTCGATATCGAGCATCTCGGCGACCCGCGTGAGGCGGTCGATGGGATCGAAAATTTCGAGCAGTTCCTGCTTTTCTTCGATGGTGAGCTGGAGGTTGGCGCCCACCGTGTCGGCCAGTTTGCCCGGATCGTCCACCCGGATGGCCGCGATCATGGTCTCGTAGTTGAGGTTTTGGCTCAGCTTGACATACTGCTCGAACAGACCGGTCACCCGGCTCACTAGGGCGTCCAATTGCTGTCCGGATTCCACTTTGTAAGCGGAAGTACGTACGGTGGCACGGAAAAAGCCTTCCTCGTCGGCCACCGAAACGACCTTGCCGCGTTCCACACCTTCAACTAGAACTTTAATATTTCCGTCCGGCAGCTTGAGGCTCTGCACGATGTTGACGATGGTCCCTACGCTATAGATTTCATTTGGCTTAGGTTCATCGATTGAGGCGTCGTGCTGGGTGGCGAGGAAGATTTTCTTATCCCCCGCCATGGCCTCTTCCAACGCGCGGACGCTGGATTCCCGACCTACCACGAACGGCGTCATCATGAACGGAAAGATGACGACGTCCCGAATGGGCATCATGGGAAGTCGTTTTGTATCGGATTTTTCCTTAGAAGTAAGCATTGTTCTCCCCGGTAGGATGGACCCAATCCACCGGTCCCCTGCAAAGTGCGGTAAGTGCCCCGTCGGGGCTGGGCATGCCCGGCCGTTAACCGGCCTTTTCTAATATTGTAAGACTGATTTTCTGTGCCAGCACCATTTCTTTGGTGACCTGGAATTCGCGGACCTTCTTGTACGAAGGCAGGTAGTACATCAGATCCAACATTAAGTCTTCGAGAATCATGCGCAATCCGCGCGCACCTACCTTGCGCTCCATAGCCAGGTCGGCGATTGCTTCCAAAGCGTCGTCGCTGAACTTGAGGCGTACATTCTCGAACTCGAACAACTTCTGATACTGCTTGATGATGGCGTTTTTGGGCCGCGCCAGGATCTGGATCAGGGCAGAGCGATCCAAGTCCTCCAAAACCGCCGACACCGGCAACCGCCCGATGAACTCCGGGATGAATCCGAACTTGATCAGGTCGATCGGTTGCGCTTGAGAGAGCAAGTCGATATCGCGGCGGCCGCTCAAACTGCGCGGGCCGCTCTTGTCTTCCTCCTGGAGGAAGCCCATTGACTTTTTGCCGGTGCGCCGGGCGATCACCTTTTCGAGCCCCACAAATGCCCCGCCACAGATGAACAGGATGTTGGTGGTGTCTACTGGGGTGAACTCCTGGTGAGGATGCTTCCGGCCACCCTGTGGCGGCACATTAGCGACCGTGCCTTCCAGGATCTTCAGCAGAGCTTGCTGGACGCCTTCGCCCGAAACGTCACGTGTGATCGACGGATTTTCGTCCTTGCGGCAGATCTTGTCGATTTCGTCGATGTAAATGATTCCCTGCTGGCACTTCTGAACGTCCCCGTCGGCAGCTTGCAGGAGCTTGAGAATGATATTCTCGACGTCTTCGCCGACGTATCCTGCCTCAGTCAGAGTGGTAGCATCGACAATCGCGAAGGGAACGTCTAATATCTTCGCTAAAGTCTGTGCCATCAATGTTTTGCCGGTACCCGTGGGCCCGATCAGCAGGATATTGGACTTCTGCAGCTCGACTTCCGTATTACGCAGGCGATTCATGTGAATCCGCTTGCAGTGGTTGTAAACGGCGACAGCGAGCTTCTTCTTGGTCGCTTCCTGGCCGATCACGTACTGGTCGAGAAACTCCTTCACTTCCAGCGGCTTCGGGATTTTATTGGGGGTTCCCGAGGGGGGCTCGACTTTGTCATCTTCCAAAATCGAGTTGCAAACGGCAATGCACTCGTCGCAAATGTACGCGCGAGGATAGTCGCTGGGGGAAGAGATGAGCTTTCCGACTACGTCCTGACTCTTATGACAAAACGAACAGCGTAAAGCATCATCGGATCCGGCACGCTTCAAGCAGTTTTTCTCCTCTTCCGCCCGAGTGGCTCGGGAGAGCAGCTCCCGGGTTCCTCCGGAGTAGGGAACGTTCTCAGTTTCGTTTCTATTATCACCTGAACTGCGTTCCTTGGCAATGTAATCTAAAGACTAGGGCGCGGACCGTAGTACCTGTGGGGGTGTGGTTTTCAGAATCCGCTTATGCCTCTGCGGTTTTACGCGCATGCTCGAATAAAAAGTTAAGTGTCTTTTCAGTCTGGATATGGGAGGCGATCCGGTCCATGGTGCCGTCCTTCTCGAAGCGCATTTGGACTGCGGCCACTGGCTCACGGCTCTGTCGCGCCTGTCTCTCCACCTCCTTATTGACTTCGTCGCGGGTTGGCAGGATCGATTCCCTTTCCGCAATTCGGCCCAACAGCATCGAAGCTTTGACTTCGTCTTTGGCCTTGTCCCGTTGGGTTTCCCGCCATTTTTCCCAGTTCACATTCAGCGAACGGGCATCCATTCCCTGTTCCGCGAACATTCGGGCCGTCTGTTCCATGCGGCTTTTGAGCTGCCGTTCAATATAGTACTCGGGAACCGGAAAATCGTGCTGGGCCACAAGCTTATCCACGATTTTCGTCTTGGCTTCCTGCTGTGCCTCGAATTCCCGTTGGCCGAAAATAGCCCGGCGGATGGCTTCCCGTAACTCGTCGACCGTGCGATAGTCACCCAGATCCTGGGCGAACTCTTCGTTGATCTCGGGTAGCTCTTTTCTGCGGAGGCCCTTCACCAGCGCGTGAAACTTGACCGTCTTGCCCGCAAGCCGCGCAGAACCATAGTTGTCGGGATAAGTGACCTCGAAATCCTTTTCGTCCCCCGGCGAGAGGCCGCGCAGATTCTCGCTGAACGCCGCCATGGTATCGGGCCCGTTGATTTCGAGAACCATTTCGTCCTGCTTCATCGGCTCGCCTTCAATTCCGGAAAGGCTTTGCAGGGCGACCACGGCGTGGTCACCGTCTTCGATCGGGCGCGGGTCGATGTTGATGTACTCCGCCTTCTGGTTCCGCAGCTCCTCGAGGCGCTTGTCGATGTCGGCATCGGTCACCTCGGGATCGTGATAAGGCACTTCGACCCCCTTGTACTCCTGCAGTTCGACCTCGGGAAATACCTCAAACTCCGCCTTGAAGCGGAGGGGTTCGCCATCGTGAAAGTGAACGTCGCTGACATCAGGCCGTCCCACCAGATGGAGGTTTTCCGCCTCGATTTGCTGTTGGAGATATTTCGGGACGAGACTTTCGAGAACCCGCTGCCGGATTTCGCCTGCAAACTGCTTGCGGATCAACGTGGCAGGCGCTTTTCCCGGGCGAAAGCCGGGGAGTTTGGCGCGCTTCTGAACGTCGGCCGTAACACGGCCCGTCTCGCTCTCCACTTCATCAACAGGGACGGAAATCTCCAGCGAGTGCCTGCAACCTTCTACTAAAGCCAAGTGGATTTGACCTCGGGAAAGAAACGATCGGTGCTAAGTCTCATGTTAGCACGATATGGCCACTTTGGGGGATGCGGCGGGCAGCCTCATCCAGCGCTCACCGCGAAGGCCAAGTGCGGGGAGCAGAGGTCCGTGATAGTTCATTGCGCCTGATTCAACCATTGCTCCCGGATTTGTCTCACAAAAGCGTCCGGATCAATCGCCTCGAACAACACCGGGGCTTCAGCCGGATCCTTGGGTGGCAGCAGAACGAAGCGCTTGCCGTCGGCCCAATAGATCCTGGCTTTCTGACCGTTGGCCACGCGGTACCACCCGGAATGGTAATGCGCGTTGGAGAATCCATTCGTCCGCCCTTTCGGGCGCCACCCCTGGTCTATGTTCAGATCGACGACGCGCACGCCCGCCAAGTCTACCGTGCCGGCCTTGACCGTGACCGGATAGAAACGGTCGTGGACCGTTAACGCGCTCGAAGTCAGTGTCACATTCGGAGGTCCCGGAGAGTAGAGCATCACGAACGGCACGAACGAAAGCACGGCAATCGCGATCACGAATCCGGCGAACTTGGCAATCAGACCAGCAGAAGAATGGCGCGTGGGCGAATGGGGTTCGGGGTTCGCACCATGCGTCGCCGGGAGAATCTGCAGAAAACCGGCGACGTCGTCGGGGCTGAATAGAGCAGTGATGGCCGGGGTCACGAGAACCACGGCGTTATCTCGATTCGTCAAGTACCACCAGCACCTGCCGAGCTTCGAGGTGCGGAACAGGCCGTAGTATCCGAAGAGCCCTCCGTTGCCCCACAATCGGATGCAGCCATCGAAATCGCTGGAGACCGCGCGTCGCGCCTCACGCAAGCCGTCGAGTGCGATCCGGACGTCGCCAATCAGGCGGTGCACGATGATCGCCTGATCCGAAATCTCGTAGCTCTGCGGAGACCAGGCAAGCGACACCAGGAAAACGACGGCAAACAGAGACCCGATCAGAATGCTATGGGTCAGAGCTATGGGGACCAGCAGGACGGCGCCTGCCACGCACGAAACCACTCTCGTCGTGCGATCATACGTGGCCGAGAACTTCACATCATTAATTGTAAGGGGCGGCGACGTCACGTGCTGCAGACCAACGACTGATAACTTCTTTCGTTTTCTGCGTCCATCGATGTTCATCAGCGGCTAACCCTTTTTTCCGCAAATTTCTAAAGCAAACGACAAGATTTGCACGCACAAGGGGCTGCTATCGCTACTTGCGAATGGGGTCGTTCCAGGCGCTGCATGGTGCGCACAGCGTCGGAGAAATCCGAAATGGTGTTTCAGTCTCCGGCAGTCTTATTCCCCAGCGCGGCGAACGCCGCATGGAAGACTTCGTCAGGCATGAGTTCTGGCGTCAGCAGCCGTAATAAAACCAAGCCTTCGGTTAACGCGTGTATGACGCGCACGAGTTGGCTGGCGGGCATGGGGAGATCATCCTCTTTCGTGACGGAGCGAAGCCATTGCTCGCCGAAGTCGTAACTTTGAGAGGTGATTTCGGCGACCTTCGCCTGCAATTCCCCATGGGTGAGTGTATAGGCCAAGCCCGTGAGCCGACCGACCGCGGCCGTGCTGCGGTCCGGGATAGCCGCGAGCGTGGCGTCGGCCAGAGCACGCATGATCTCGGGGAAGCTGGATCCAGGTTGTACGTGTGGCTTGATGGGGGCCCAATAGGTCTGGCCCAGGGAAATAAACAGCTCATCGCGGTTCTTGAAATTGCCGTAGATCGCCCCCGTGGTCATACCCGCCCGCTCAGCGATGGCCTCCAGAGTAGTGTGCTCGTAACCTTTTTCGCGGATTAGCGAGCGGGCAGCTTCCAGCAGTCGGGAGCGTGTGCGGTCGCGCTTGTCGCCCTTGGGTTGGCGGCGGGAAGAATCGGGTTCGGTTGCCATTCTCTTTATTTTATAGTAACATTATTTTATAATTTCACTATATTATCGAGGAAGAGGGGGTAACTTGCTGAAATGAATACGCTAGAGAGTGCAGGAGACGCGGTAGTTGGTTCGTTACACGGAATCGCGCTCGCCCGCTTCGCACCCTTGCGCGAGGCCTTTGCGGCCAACTTTACCGCCGGTAAAGAAGTGGGCGCCAGCTTTTGCGCGACGGTGGATGGGCAGACGGTGGTCGATCTGTGGGGCGGTTGGGCCGACGAAGCGCACACGCGCCCCTGGCACTCCGACACGATCATTAACGTCTACTCCACGACGAAAACCATGACGGCCCTGGTGGCCCTTCTGCTTGCTGACCGCGGCGAGCTGGATTTCGACGCGCCCGTGGCTCGCTACTGGCCGGAGTTCGCTGCCAACGGAAAGGCGGAGGTCAAGGTTAGTCATCTGATGAGCCACTCGGCAGGCCTGCCGGACTGGCACGAGCCGATCACCCATGACGACCTCTACGACTGGGAGAAGGTCACCCGGTTGCTCGCGGAGCAGGCTCCCGACTGGGTGCCTGGAACGGAGCCGGGCTACCATTCGAACACGTTCGGCTACCTGGTCGGCGAGGTTGTGCGTCGCATAACGGGGCGCTCCTTAGGGACGGTCTTCCGTCAGGAAATCGCGGAGCCCATGGGGGCTGACTTCTGGATCGGCCTTCCCGCTTCGGAGGATGCGCGGGTGGCCGATCTCATCCCGCCGCCCGGCCCACCCGATCGCCACATCTCTGTGGACGTGATGGCTACGCGAACCAGAGAATGGCGTGGCGCCGAGATTCCCGCGATCGGTGGCACGGGCAACGCCAGGGCCATCGCCGGGATCCACGCCATCCTGGCGAACGGCGGTGTCGCTAAGGGCAAGCGCTTTCTCTCTGAAGCGGGATGTCGCAGGGCGCTGGAAGTTCAGGTGTCGGGTCGCGATCGCATTCTCGGGATCCCCATCCGCAACGGGCTGGGGTTCGCGGTCTCCGGCGGCGGGTTTGCTTTTCCCAACCCGAACACGATCTATTGGGGAGGGTATGGAGGATCGCTTGCGGTCATCGACATGGATGCTCGCACCTCCATTGCATATGCAATGAACAGAATGCTCGAGAGGAGCGCCGACATGCGCGGCCTCGGACTCGCGATGGACCTCTGGAAGGCACAGGGGCTGATCTAGCGAAGTCCGCCGACGTATCGCCGATCGCTTCGCGGCTCGCAACGCGCCACGACCGTAAGGGAGTGATTCTCGGAGCGGTCGGGACGTCGCTTGCTACCGCGCGCAACTCGCAACGAGCCACGACCGTAAGGGACTGATTTTCGGGGCGACTGGGGCGTCGCTTGCTGACGAGCACAGCCTCGCAACGAGCCACGACCGTGAGGGAGTGATTCTCGGAGCGGTCGGGGCGTCGCTTGCTTACGCGCACGTTTCGCAACGAGCCACGACCGTAAGGGAGTGATTCTCGGAGCGGTCGGGACGTCGCTTGCTTACGCGCGCGGCTCGTCATCGTCTTGCGACCCGCGACCCGTGAGCTGAGGGAGTATTCTTGCTGAATACGTACCAAAATGTATCACCGAAAACCGTACTAAGCCTTGCCGCTCGGCGAAGATGCACTGAAAGCTCGCTAAAACCGCAACGGCGAACTGGCCAGTAGACGGTGACGCCCACCTCCGAAATCTTCTCTTCCTCTCCTCAATCACTTACAGCCCTTCAATTTCAGACTCCAGCCCACAGCCCTGCTATCCCTGGTAGATGAGCACCGCCAGGAACATTGCCGCTAACCCTCGCGACTCCCCAAAATCTACCGGCCGCCGCTTCACCCGAGGCAAGGCCGCCTCCCGTCCCAACTACTTCAAAACAGCGCTCCTTCCACTGCGTCCAGCACGATCTCAAGCGCCCACAAACGAAACCCCGCAGTTCCCCTCGATCCGTCAATCCCCTCGCCGATTCCCCGCGGGAAGCCAAACCCAATTCTGCGCAACCCCAGTCCGGTCAACAAAAGATTGGGTTCGTTCCGTCATTTTCCCCAGCCCGGATTCCGCCAGCCCCCACCTGGTGCAGGCTGCCGTCCCTAAATGGTCACCCACCCAACTCAATCCGGCGTCACCGTTTCTGTTCAATGAGTTTGCTACAATTCGGCTGCAAGTGATAGTTCCTGAAAAAGAAGATTCCCGCCTGATGCGGGCCATGTTTCACACCGTTGCACCCCGTTATGACTTCATTACCCGGGCTTTTTCCTATGGCATGGACAAAGGCTGGAAGCGGTCGGGCGTAGAGCAGGCCAAACTGCCCGAGCGGCCTGTGGTGCTCGATTTAGCGTGCGGAACAGGCGATTTCTCACGCCTCGTCAAGGATCGCCATCCCGGATCGAGAGCCTACACTGTCGATATCACCGAGCGCATGGTCGTCCTTGCACGGGATCGCGGTCTGCCTGACGGCGTCTGTGCCGACGCGGGAGTGCTGCCATTCCGCGACGCGGCTTTCGATTGCGTCTTCATCGGATACGGTCTGCGCAACTTTCCCGATCTCAAGAGGGTGCTGCGGGAAGTAGAGCGAGTCACGCGTCCGGGAGGATTGCTGGTCAGCCTCGATTTCTTCCTGCCCGCGAATCCAGTGGCGCGGCAGCTCTATCTCGGCTATCTCTACGCGCAGGGCGCCTTCTGGGGACTCGTGCTCCACGGCCGCCCGCGAGTCTACACCTACATCCCGGATTCGCTGCGGACTTTCCTCTCGATCGACAGTTTTTCGGCGCTCTTGGAATGCGCCGGCTATCGATTGCTGGCGGTGCGTAAATGTCTCCTGGGTGGCATCGGCCTGCATTGGGCGGCGAAAGAAACGCGTGCGGGCGGACAATAACGGAAGCGCCTATGAAAGAAAAGCTCCAGAGTTCGGACTATCGTTTCATCGCGATATGCATGGCGCTGCTGGCCGGCACCGTCTGGTTCTCCAGCGGCAATTTCTATCGCGCTTTTCCAGAGGCCTCGATCGATTTCCGCGTCAACCGAACCGATGGGCAGGCGCTGGCCGGCCAGTTCCTCTCCGGGCAGGGGTACGATACCAACGGCTATCGGCAAGCGTCCAGCTTCAGTTTCGACGACGATGCCAAGACCTTTCTGGAGCGCGAGGCCGGACTGGAACAAGCCAACCAGATGATGGGCACGAAGGTGCGCATCTGGCGCTGGTCCTACCGCTGGTTCCGCCCTCTACAGAAGGAGGAGTTCAGCGTCGACATCACGCCTCTCGGCCTCCTGGCAGGATTCGAGCACGAGCTGCCGGAAGATGCCGCGCGGCCGGCGGTAGACGCTCCTCAGGCGCGGGCTCTGGCGGAAGATTTCCTGCGCACGCGATTGCATCGCGACCCCGCGTCGCTCGATTTCGTAGAGGGCTCGGACGTCGCCCGTCCGCATCGCGTCGACCGTGTCTTCACTTGGAAAGAGCGCGATTTCAACCTGCACGACGCTACCAATCGCGTGGAAGTGACGGTTCTGGGAAACGAGGTGGGGGCGTATCGCGAATACCTCAAGGTGCCCGAACAGTGGAGCCGCGACTATCAACGCCTGCGTTCGAAGAACGAGATGGCGCAGATGGTGGATTCGGCGCTCCTGGTGGCCATGATCGTCGGTCTGGTCGTCGTGATCGTGATGCGGGTGCGCCAGCACGATATTCGCTGGCGGCGCGC
This sequence comes from Bryobacteraceae bacterium, assembly GCA_035295745.1. Lineage (GTDB taxonomy): Bacteria > Acidobacteriota > Terriglobia > Bryobacterales > Bryobacteraceae > JAIQFL01. The sequence continues at coordinate 209,946 of DATGIL010000023.1, forward strand.
GGCGGTGGTCGGCGTGTTGGGCATGGTGCTTTCTTTTTGCTCCACGCTGAATCAGTTTTCGCTACAGGAATTTCAATACCCCACTACCGACTCGTACAGTGCGTTCGTCACGCGGCAGCTGTTGCAGGGGCTGATCAGCGCGCTGGGGGCTGGCGGTCTGCTCTTCGTGTTGACGGCCGGGGCGGAGCCGCTCTATCGCGAGTTATTTCCCGGCAAGGTTTCTCTCGGCAATCTGTTCCGTGTGCGTGGGCTGCGCACCAAGCGATTCTTCCTCGGCTCGATTCTCGGCATCACCCTGACCGGTATTTTCATTGCGTATCAGACCGCGTTCTACATCGTGGCGTACAAGTTCGGAGCGTGGTCTCCCGCCGATGTGCCCTACAGCGATCTTCTCAATACTCGTTTTCCCTGGCTCTTCGTGCTGTTTGGTGGTTTCCTCCCTGCTGTTTCCGAGGAATTTCTGTTCCGCATGTTCGGCATCCCGTTCTTCCGGAAGATCGCGCGGTCCTTGCCTGTGGCAGTGATCGCGGCGGGCTTCATATGGGGATTCGGACATTCCGGCTATCCGCAGCAGCCATTCTTCATTCGTGGCATGGAAGTGGGAATCGGCGGTGTCGCGCTGGGACTGATCATGCTGCGATGGGGCATCCTGCCGACTCTGGTGTGGCACTACTCGGTGGACGCGATGTACAGCGCCATGCTGCTGGTGCGCTCGCAGAGCCTCTATTTCAAGCTCTCCGGAGCGGCCAGCGCGGGCATCATCGTCCTGCCGGTCTTCGTGGCGCTGGTGGCATACTGGCGGCGGGGCGGATTCGAACCAGAGACTGGACTCTTGAATGGCGATGAGGGCAGGGAAGTGGAGACTCCGCCCGAAGCCGCGGCGGAGCATGAAGTCGCCGCCGCCACGCTGCCGTATCAGCCGCTGACTCTGAGAGGCTGGCTCGCGGCGGTGTTAGTCCTGGTGGCTGGCCTGCTCACGCTTTCGATTCCCGTCAGCCGGATTGGCGAATCCCCCAATTACAAGATTTCCGAGGAGCAGGCACGCGCCGCCAGCGATGCCTTTTTGCGTGCGCACGGCCTCAATCCCGACGATTACCGCCACGTGACCTTTCCCGCCTCTACGTGGAGCGGACCGGACAGCCAGGCGGGCAAATACTTTCTCGAGCGCAAGCCGGTCGACTTCGTCTCGAAGCTTTTCGAACAGTATCGTCCGATCCAACGCTGGTCGACTCGTTACTTCAAATCGCTCGACCGCGAAGAGGTTGGAGTGTCGGTGAACCCGGAGACGGGGCAGGTGCTGGGAGTTACGCACACGCTGCCTGAGGACCGTCCGGGCGCGGACATCGGCGACGATGCGGCACGCGACAAGGCTGCGGCGTTCGCTACGGAGCGGGGATGGGATCTCTCGGCGATGGATTTGAAAGAGAACGCCTCAGAGAAGAAGAAGGCGAGGCGCGATCACAAGCTCGAGTGGGAGGCGCGACCGGGCGATCCACGCAACGTGGACGAGGCGAACTTCCGCGTGGTGGCTGAGGTGGACGGGGACAAAGTCACGACCCTGCGGTCTTATTGGAAGTTGCCCGAAGTCTGGTCGCGGGCCCGGTCGCAGCAGAATTTCATTTCCATCGGCGTGCTGACGCTGCGCTTTGGAATGCTGGCGGCAGGCATCGTGTACGGGCTGATTCTCCTCATTCAGAGAATTCGGCTGGGACAGGTGAAGTGGCGGCTCACGATTATGATCGCGATACCGGCTGCACTCCTGGCTGGCGTGGAACCTCTGCTCTCGATGAAACTCACGCTGCAAAATTACGACACGGCAATTCCACTGGAAACGTTCCAGGCCACGATCTACATCGTCATTCTGATGTCGGTGATCTTCGGATTTTTGCTGATGGGCGGCGCGGGGGCGTTGGTGATCTCCTTCTTTTCCGATGCGACGGCGGCGTTGCGCGCCGCGAATCGACGTGTGATGGCGATACCCGCGCTGGCGGCGTTGCTGGCTGCGATTGGGATGGGAATCATGCTCCATCAGATCGAAGGCTGGCTGCTCGATCGCTTCCATGCGCAGGCCCTTTTTTCGATTGGCAGCCCGGACCTGCTGATCTCGGCCGTTCCATCGCTCGGGGCGATCGCGAATGCGGTGCGCTCGACCATCTTCGATGCGGCCGAGTTGGCGGTCCTGGCATTGATCGCACGCCGGCTTTCAAGCGGCTGGATGAAGATCTCGGCATTTCTACTGATGATGTTCGTTCCGCTTCCACTGGATATCCGTACGCCTGGCGAGTTGGTGTTGCAGTACGGCATCGCGGCACTCTCGGGATTGGTTGCGTGGCTGTTCTGCTGGAAGTTCGCGCGCGAGAATTACCTGGCGTATGCGCTGGTGTTCTGGGCTTTCTCCTTGCGCGATCCGATCGTAGAATTGCTGGGGATTCCGCTCCCCGCCATGCATGTGCACGGATGGATTGTCGCGGCAGTGCTGGCGTCGACGGTGCTATGGGCGCTGTGGCCGTCGCTGACGCCGGGAAAAGCGGTTCAGGCGCGGGAGATACCAGCTACAGGGGATTGAGATTTGGGCGGACTGTTCCAGGACATGCGCCACGGAGCACGTTCTCTGCTTCGCAGCCCCGGATTCACGGTGAGCACCATTGTGGTGCTGGCTCTCGCGGTCGGGGCCAATACCGCGCTATTCAGCGTGATCGAAGCAGTGCTATTGCGTCCCTTGCCATATCGGGATGCGCAGCACCTGGTGGTGCTCTGGAAGACGGTGCCGGCGAAATCGATCGAATGGGATTGGACTTCCGGCCCGATTGTCCAGGATTGGCGCGACCGGAGCCACGCGTTCCAGGATTTCGCGATCTACCTGCGGCCGGAGGGCTCGCTCGTGACTTGGTCCACAGAGGACGGGCCGGAAAAGCTCCAGGCTTCGAAGACACAGGGGAGTTTCTTCGAATTGATGGGAGTGCGGCCAGAACTGGGACGCGGGTTCTCTCAGGAGGAGTCGAGACGAGGGGATGCTCTCGCGGTATTGAGTCACGGATTCTGGCAGCGCCGGTTCGGCGCCGACCCGGGCATCCTGGGGCAGTCGCTTTCGCTCGATGGCGCCGGCTTCACGATCGTCGGGGTGATGCCGGCGGAGTTCCAGTTCCCCGATCCGCATACCGCGCTCTGGATGCCGCTGGCCAGCGACGCACGGTGGGCGCTGTGGCAACAGCCGACGTTCCGGATGGCCGACGCCTTCGGCGGTCTCGCACGTCTGAAGCCGGACGTTTCGGTGTCGCAAGCGCGTGCCGAGATGAATTCGGTTGCGGAGTCGCTGGCGCACGAACACCGGGAGACCGATGGCGGGCTGGGCGTGAGCGTGATTCCTTTGGCGGAGCAAATCGCGGGAACCGGACTGCGCCGTTCCCTCGGGCTGTTGCAGGCCGCGTTGCTCTGCGTTCTGTTGATTGCCGGGTTCAATATCGCCGGCCTGCTTACCGTCCGCGGACGTCACCGGCAGAGGGAATTGGCGATTCGCGCGGCGTTGGGGGCTGGGCGCTGGCGGATGGTGCGCCAGCTTGCCGTAGAGAACTTGCTGCTCTTCGGAACGAGCGGACTCTGCGGGCTTCTGGCTGCCGCGTGGAGCCTGCGGGCGCTTCTCGCGATGGCTCCAGCGGGTGTGCCGCGCCTGGAAGGAGCCTCGATCCACTTTCTGACATTCGGGTTCACGTTCGCGCTGAGCGCAGCGGCGGGCGTGATCTTCGGTGGATTTCCTGCGATGCAAGCGACTACCATTGCGTCCAGGAGTGGCCGCGGTACGCCGCGTCTCCGGCGCTCCCTGGTGACCGCGCAGTTCGCGCTGGCGGTGATTTTGCTCGGCGCGGCGGGATTGCTGTTGCGCAGCATGCGGCTGTTGTTGGAAGTGAATCCCGGCTTCGACACCACCCATTTGCTGACGATGCAGGTGGAACTGCCCGCGGCGCGATATGCGAACGAGGATCGGATTCACGGCTTCATCGAGCAGGCGATCGAAAGAATCGACGCGGTGCCAGGGGTGCGCGAGGCTGCGGCGGGGTCCGCCAGCATTGAGATTTTCAGTGGGCAGACGCCCGACCAGAGCATCGTTACGGAGGAGACCCCGGGAGCGCCGGACGTCCAGCGCCACCAGCGCGATCTGGTCAGCGACGGCTATTTTCATCTGATGGGTATTCCGCTCCGGCTGGGGCGAGTCTTCAACGCCGGCGATGTTCATGACGGGGCGCAGGTGGCAGTGGTTAACGAAACTATGGTGCGGCGCTACTGGCCGGGCGAGAGCCCTCTGGGGAAACGCTTCCAGGAGGTGTTGCCTGGCGCGGGGGGAGCGTGGTTGACCGTGGTCGGGGTGGTGGGCGATGCTTCCCGAAACCGCAACGGGAGTATCAATCCGGCGTTTTACCGGCCGATGCAGCAATGGTCGCTGCCCAGGATGGAGATGGTGATTCGCACAGTGCGAGATTCGGGCTCTGTAGCGGCGGCGATACGGGCGGCGATGCGCTCGCTTGACGCTTCGATTCCGCCGTTCGAACTGGTCTCGGTGGAGCAGCATCTGCGCGAGTTGGACGCGCCCCGGCGGTTCGAAACGCGGCTGGCGGGAGTCTTCGCGGCCTTTGCGCTGCTGTTGGCGGCTTTGGGCCTCCACGGATTGATGAGTTCCGCGATCGAGCAGCGCGCGAGAGAGATCGGCGTGCGTGTTGCCTTAGGCGCGACGCAGGTGAACGTGATGCGGTTGGTTGTGGGGGAGGGTTTGCTTTGCGCGCTGGCGGGGTCGGCGGCTGGACTGGCTGGTGCCGTGGCGACTGGACGGATTCTCTCCTCGTGGCTGTTCGGAGTGACGGCGGCGGATCCGATGACGCTCTTCTCGGTTACTGCGATCCTGGGAGTGGTGTCGATCGCGGTGAGTGGCCTCTCGGCGGTCAGGAGCACTCGGATCGACCCGGTAAGCGCGTTGCGGAAGGAATGAAAGGGGAATGGGTGGCCCAGCGCTAGAACAGTAAATCAGCTCTCGGTCCGGGCACGGGATCTCTTGGCGCGCTTCAGCAGGAAATCGATGCGGCTTTCCACGTCCGGATGACGATCCTGCTCGAAATGCAATTCAGGAACATGCCGAAGGGTGAGGCGGCTTGCCAGTTCGTGACGCAGATATGCCGAGGCGTGGTCGAGCGCATCGAGCGATTTCTTCTGCTCGCGCTCGTCGCCGCGAATCACGACGCGCACGTTGGCATGGCGGCCATCCGCGCTCACATGCACCTCGATCACCTCCACCTGCAACAGGCGGGGATCGGCTGTTTCGAAGCCGATGATCTCGATCAACTCCTCCCGGACTGTCTCCGAGACCCTTAATGTGCGCCGTTCATCCACGGTTTACAGCCACTCTACCGTCGTCTCCACCAGGGCCGGACCTAGCATGGAGGCCGATTCTTCCTCTACCGACTGGAGCACCTTCTGCGCGTGAACCTGGGCGGACGCTACGGTGACCACGGCTATCGCCGAACGCTGCCACAGATCCTGATGGTCAATCTCCGCCACCGATACGTTGAACTTGTTTCGCAGGCGGTCCTGCAGGCTCTTGATCACGTGCCGCTTGTCTTTCAGTGAGTGCGCTTCTTCCAGCCGTAACTCCAAAGTCAGGACGCCAATAGTCGCCATTTCCTCAAGCGAATACTTCGGTCGCTACCCGTTCAGTGGCGAACGCTTCGATAATGTCGCCTTGCTTTACGTCGGAGAAGTTCTCAAGCGAAATGCCGCACTCCATGCCAATCTTGACTTCACTGACGTCGTCTTTGAAGCGCCGCAACGACCCGATCTTGCCGGTGTAGACCACTACGTTGTCACGCAGCAGCCGTACTTCCGAAGAACGCACAATCGTCCCGTCGGTGACCTGGCAGCCGGCCACGTTGCCCACCTTCGGAATACGGAATGTGGTGAGCACCGACGCCTTGCCTTTGTAGACTTCCTTGTACACCGGCGCCAGCAATCCGCTCATCGCGGCCTTGATCTCGTCGGTCAGGTTGTAAATGATGGTGTGCAGGCGGACGTCGACCTTCTCCTGCTCCGCCAATGCCGACGCGTTGCGTTCCGGCCGTACATTGAAGCCCACGATGATCGCGTTGGATGCAGACGCCAGCAGCACATCGCTTTCGTTGATGGCGCCGACGCCCGAGTGGATCACGCGGACCTTGACCTTCTCGTTGGAAAGCTTCTGCAGAGTCTCGGTGAGCACTTCTGCCGAACCACCCACGTCCGTCTTGATGATGATGGGCAGTTCCTTGACCTCGCCCGACTGCATCTGCTTGTGCAGTTGCTCGAGGGTGAGGCGGCTCGACTTCGCCAGAGCGGCTTCGCGAGCCTTCTGGTCGCGGAAGTTGACGATCTGCTTGGCCTTGGCGGTATCGGTGACGACCTGGAAATCATCGCCCGCTTCCGGCAGAGATTCCAGACCGAGCACCTCGACGGGCATCGAAGGCTCCGCTTTGCGCACCTGCGCCCCGCGATCGTTCTGCATGGCGCGGACCTTGCCGAACACGGCGCCGCAGATGAAGAAATCGCCTACGTGCAGGGTGCCGTTGCGTACCAGCACGGTGGCCACGGGCCCACGTCCACGGTCCAACTGTGCCTCGATGACCGTACCCATCGCGGGACGGCTCGGGTTGGCCTTCAGATCCTGCATGTCGGCCACGAGAAGAATCATTTCGAGCAACAGGTCGAGGTTCTGGTGGGTCCTTGCGGAGACCGGCACCATGACGGTGTCACCGCCCCAATCTTCGGGCAACAACCCGCGGTCGGCGAGTTGCTGTTTGATACGTTCGGGCTGCGCATCGGCCTTGTCGATCTTGTTGATGGCGACAATGATCGGCACCTTGGCGGCGCGCGCGTGATCGATGGCCTCGAGGGTCTGGGGCATGACGCCGTCGTCCGCTCCCACCACCAGGACGACGATGTCGGTAACTTTGGCGCCACGGGCACGCATGCGGGTGAAGGCTTCGTGACCGGGGGTGTCGATAAAGACGATCTTGCGGCCCTTCATCTCCACGTGATAGGCGCCGATGTGCTGGGTAATGCCTCCCGCCTCGCGAGCAGCCACGTTGGCCGTACGGATGGCATCGAGGAGAGAGGTCTTGCCATGATCGACGTGGCCCATGATGGTAACCACGGGACCCCGCTTGACCAGGTCTTTCGTATCCTCGGCTTCTTCCACTGCCTGCATGGCCTCTTCTTCATAGGTCACAGTGGCGGTGGAAGCGCCGAACTCGCGGGAGACTTCCGTAGCAAGCTTGGAATCGAGGGTCTGGTTGATGGTGGCGAAGATGCCGCGATCGAGCAGCTTCTTGATCACCAGGTTGGCTTTCACGTCGAGCTTCTCGGACAACTCCTTGACCGTGATGCCCTCGGAAATGGTGATCGCGCGACTGATGGCCGGCGGTCCCGACTCCACGTGGCGCCGCGTGGGCCGTAGAATCTTCTCTTCCTCCACGCGCTCGCGCGGTTGCGGCCGGGTGGGGCGCTTGTCCCCAGGACGTCCGCCACGCGGTGCTTCAACGGGCGGCGGTGCGAGACCCGGCTCGATCCTGCCGCGAGAGGTCGGGTGCTGCGGGCGTGGTCCGCCGGGGCCGGGACGCCCGGTAGTCGGGAGTCCGGGACGAACGCCAGTCTTGGCGACGAGTGGTTGGCCGGGACGAATCGGGCCACGATAAATCGGCTGTCCGGGCACCGGTGGGGTGGTTTGCGGCTTCGGAATTCCTGGACGCGGAGGTTGCGGCTGCGCCGGCATGGCGGGCCGCGGCGCATTCAATTTGGCAGCCAGGTCGGGACGTGGCGGCACTACGGGACGAGCGGCGGGTTGGCCGGCAAGCGGACGGCCTTGCGGCTGCGACTGCAAAGGCGCGGAGACTGGAGGGGCTGAAGGTCCGGAACGGAACCCTTCGCGACTCTCACGGGGAGAATCGGAACGCTGCCGCGGAACTATGCTCGGACGCGGCGGCTGGGCTGCACCCGGTGCAGGACGCACTCCCTCGGTGGCAGATGCGGGGAACGGCTGGCGCGGCCCCGAGAGAATCTGGCCCGGCTTTGGTGCCCCAGGTGCCGCGCCTCCAGGCATGGGCTTGGGCGCCGTCGGTATCGGGCGGCCTGGTGCGATCACCGCGGAAGGCGGTGTCGGCCCGTGCTGTTGTACATGGGAAGGCGTCTGCGGCGCACGGGGCGTGAGGGGCGCGGACGGCAGCACTGGCACGGAAGAGGGCGGCTTGGGAGTCGGCGATGCCGGCACTGCGGGAGGTGCCTTGGCCACGATGGGCGTGGGGGCGGGAGGCGCGGTCGGCATAGCGGGCGTCAGCGGTTTGGGACTCTCAGGCTTCGGAAATTCCGGACGAGGCGGTTCGGGACGCGGAGCATCCTTGACCTCGGGGCGTGGGATCGAGCGGCCGACGATCGGAGGATGGATCGGACGTCCGGCCAGGGGCGGACGGATGGGTGAAGAGGGAGCCGCGGTTGGCGCGGCCGGAACGGGTTCGACGGCGGGAGCCGGCATCGGGGCAGCCTTTTCTTCGGGCGCCGCCGGATGCACTGCTTCCGCGGCGGGCCGATCGGGACGGGGTTGCGGATGCGGGGCCGGAACGCCGGCCATGCCGTCTTCTTCTTCGACGTCAGGCCGCTCCGGAAGTTCTTCGGTAGCCACCGCGACCGAGCCGTCGGACTCTTCCTCGACAGCGTCGGGGACGTCGAATCCGTAATAGCGGCGCAGCTTGATAGCCACGTCTTCATCGATTGAGCTGGAGTGGGTCTTTTTTTCCTGAACGCCCAGTTCCGGGAGCCGCTCCAAAATCTCGTGAGCTTTGACTTCCAACTCCCTTGCCAGCTCGTTGATTCGAATCTTCTTCATAGAGAAAACGATCTAAATTCACCTGCTGCGGCACACCAAACTGCCGCTCTTCGGGCTGCCCGCTCTGCCCATTGGACCCGCGCCTACAGACGTATTGTGAGTGGGGGACCCCGCGTCTATATGTTACCAAACTCTGTCGGGGTTTCTGTGGCAAGCGCCCCTCACTACTCGGCGGAGACCTCGTCCCCAGGCTCGATCTCGCCTGTTTCCCCTTCAGGCGCGGGGGACTCCGGTACTTCTTCCGTCATCTCGGGAGCAGTCTCCACAACGGATTCTGCGACCGATTCCTCGAGCGGTTCTGGGAGCGGTTCTTCTGGCGCTGGCTCCCGGATTTCTCCACCTGAATTATCTTCAAACTGGCCATAGTAGGCGTTCACTGCGTCTTGAATCTGCTCCACCATTACCGGTCCGATGCCTTGAATGTCTTCGAGCTGTTCAGGCGTCATGGTGCCGAGCTTCTCGATCGTCCCTACACCCGAATCGAGCAATCGCTCCACGGTCTTCTCCGGCAGCCCGTATTCGATGAGCACCGAAACTGGAGCACCCGGTGCGACCAGCGCGGCCATGGCCGATTCCACTTCCTGCCGCTTCTCTTCTTCGCTCTTGATATCGATCTTCCACCCAAGCAGCTTCGCGGCGAGGCGCACATTCTGTCCCTTTTTGCCGATGGCGAGGGAGAGCTGCGAATCGTCGACGATCACTTCCATGTGTTTATCGGTGGCATCGAGCACGCTGATGCGGCTAACCTTGGCCGGGCTCAGCGCGTGCGTGGCGAAAACTACGGGGTCTTCGGAATACTCGATGATATCGATCTTCTCCCCACGCAGTTCGCGAATGATGGACTGCACCCGCATTCCCTTCATACCGACGCAGGCGCCCACGCTATCTACATCGCGATCGCGGCTCTGCACGGCAATTTTGGTGCGCTCGCCGGCTTCACGCGCACAGCCACGAATGGCCACAGTTCCATCGTAGATTTCGGGGACTTCCTGTTCGAAGAGGCGCATCACCAACTCAGGTGCGGCACGCGACACCAATACCCCCGGACCTTTGCTCGACTTGTCCACCAGCTTTATGACGCAGCGGACACGGTCCCCCACGCTGTAGCCTTCCAGGCGGGACTGTTCCTTCTTTGAGAGCTTGGCTTCGGTTTTGCCGAGATCGAGGATGTAGTCCGGTCCCTCGACGCGCTTGATGGTGCAGTTCACCAGTTCGCCGGTGCGGCCGGAATATTCGTTAAACACGGTTTCGCGCTCGGCCTCGCGAACTTTCTGAAAGATCACCTGCTTGGCGGTCTGCGCAGAGATTCTGCCGAGGGCGTCGGTATTCTTGGCAATGCGAATTTCCGCGCCGATTTCGGCATCCGGTGTGATGCGGCGGGCCTCTGCGAGAGTCATCTCGTGGGCCGGGTCGGCCACCAATTCGACGGCTTTCTTCACCGCGTAGAGGCGAATGGCGCCGGTCTTCGGATCCATGTCGGCGACATAATCTTCATTGCTGCGATAGTGCTTGCGAGCGGCGATCAGCATGGCGTCCTTGACGGCGTCCAGCACAATCTGCGGATCGATACCCTTTTCTTTGCTCAGAATCTCGATGGATTGAAAAATCGTTTCCAAAGTACCCTCTTTGTGCGATGAGTTTTTTTCGTTTTCGGCGGGGTTACCACTCAAACTTCAAGTTGGCTTTCTGCACTTGGTCGAAAGGAAATCGCACCGTCTTTCCCGGCGCCATTTCGAGCGCGACGTCGCCATTTTCGAAACCGGCGAGCTTGCCTTCCCAATTGCGCCGCCCCTCGACGGCTTCCCGCAAGGTGATCTTGGCCTTTTTTCCTTGAAACCGCTGATAGTCCTGAGGTTTGGTGAGTTTACGCTCGACGCCGGGGGAGCTGACTTCCAGCGTATAGCGGCCGCCCGGAATCACGTCTTCTACATCCAAAATCGTGCCAACCTGTTGTGACACTGTCTCGCAGTCGGCGTGCGTGACGCCTTCCGGTTTGTCGATCGAGATTCGCAGAAAACGATGCTGGCCTCCGCCCTTGAGCTCGACTTCGACCAATTCCAGCCCTTCGGACTCGGCGACGCGTTTCGCGATCTCCTCAATTTTCGACGCTACAGCTTGCTGCATCGTTCCAAATGTGTCAAATCCAACAAAAAAGTGGGCTTGCGCCCACTCCATTGGATAGACATTCAAACCACATTGTACCTTGTTTGACGCAGGTTGGGTAGGTGCCAGTTCTTTCTTCGAAAGGGCCCTGGGGCGCGGAAAGGGGGTTGGGAGTCGTCGCGCCCCTGTCTCGGTTTTGCTCAGTTAGACTCCGCGAGAGGCCAAGGCGTTGACTGGAATGGCGCGAGGAAAGATCGGGATGGTACGTAATCGTACCGGGCTCGCAGGGTCTCAACATCGGCGGAAGGAAATTTCGATATTTATTCCGCGTCCTCCTTCGCGGTTCAGTTCCAGACAATGGCATTCAGGACCGGGTACGCGAACTATGTTGGCGGCGAAGACGAAGAGCGAGTCTACGGCACTGCCGTAGACGCATCCGGCGTCATGCATGCGGCTGGCTAAACCCGCTCGCGGTGTTTTCCTGTGACGTTCAAGCTTCGCACTATAGCGGCGGAAACTCGGACGCCTTCCTGGTGAAGTTGGGCCGCGAAGGCGGGCTGCAGTTCGCCACCTACTTCGGAGGCTCAGGCGACGACTACGCCCGTGCCGTGATGGTAGACGAGCGGGATCGCGCATACATTGTGGGTACACAGACTCGGAAGATCCTCCGGTGACACGCGATGCGCTGCAGAGACAATGGATAAGTGCGGCAATCCATACTTCGCCGGCTCGATCGACTCGACGTATACGGCCACGACCGATGTTCTAGTGGTTAAGCTGAAACTTCAATTGATGAGTAGCCGTCCCAACAAGTCGAACTTTCCGAAATCCGCAAATCGGCCGGCGACCTGGCTCATGTGTTGACACTCGATATCGAGTGCCGATATCATCGATCCATGGGCAAGCCGGCCGATCTGCTGCAGGGTACTTTGGATTTGCTGATTCTTCGCACGCTCGAGTTGCGGCCCTTGCATGGTGTCGGCGTGGCCGACCGGATCGAGCAGGTAACGCGCGGCGTTTTCCTGGTCGGTCCCGGATCGCTCTTCCCGGCGTTGCATCGTCTCGAAGAGAAGGGCTGGATTGCGGGGGAGTGGGGGCAACTGGAAAACGGGCGGCGCGCCCGGTTCTATGCCATTACGCGCTCCGGCCGCGCGCAATTGACCAAAGAGAAGCGCAATTGGGAAAAGGTCTACACAGCGGTGAACCAGGTGCTCACCGGGGAGGGCTGAACCAGTGGGACCGGTCAGCCGCATCACGCACCTGCTCCGGCGCTTCCGTCATCGCCATCGAATAGAGCACGAACTCGACGAGGAAGTCGAGTCTTATTTCGAGATCCTGATTGAACGTGCCGTGGCGCGCGGACTCTCGCGAGAAGAGGCCCAACGCGCGGCCCGGGTACAGTTCGAAGGTGCGGAGCAAGTCAAATACAGAGTTCGGGAGGCACGTGTGGGAGCTTCATTCGATACAACCCTGCAAGATCTCCGGTATGCATGGAGATCGCTGCGGAAAAGTCCGGGCTTTACTTTCTTCGCTGTGCTGACCATCGCCTTGGGGCTGGGAGCCAATGCCGCGATGTTCAGCCTGGTCGACGGAGTGCTCCTCAAATCCGCAAGCTATCCGCAGCCGGAGCGGATCGTGCAGTTGTGGGAGAAGCCGCCCCAGTATTCGCGCAACGTCATTGCGGCGGCAAACTACCTGGACTGGGCGCGGCAAAGCCAGTCGTTCGATGCCATCGCCGCGGAGACCGGCGGATCTCTCAGCTACGCGGGAAACAGCGAACCTCGCTCGCTTCGTGTGGGGTTCGTCTCCGCTCCGTACTTCCAGGTCTTTGGCGTTCAGGCGGCACTCGGCCGCACCTTCGCCAGTGGTGAGGATCAGCCGGGCAGTCCAAAGGTCGCGGTGGTTTCGCATCGGCTATGGATGGACGTATTTGGCGGCGACCGCGAACTGGTGGGACGATCGATTCTGCTGAATGGCGAACCGTACACGGTGGTCGGCGTGCTGCCCGCGGCGAGCGAATTCGATCGCCGCTGGAACGACCTGTGGATCCCGCTGGTGTTTCCTCCCAATCCGGCACGGGACTATCACTATTTGACCGCCGTCGCGCGGCTCAAGCGCGGCGTCACCGTGGAGCAGGCGCAAGCCGAGATGAGCGCGATTGCCGCGCATATCGCGGAACTCTATCCGGCCATCAAGAAAGGTTGGGGCGCCACGGTGGATCGCTATGTAGACCATGTGGTGGGCACGCAGACGCGGCTCTCCCTGATGGTTCTGATGTGGGCTGTAGTTGCGGTGTTGTTGATCGGGTGCGCCAATCTGGCGAATCTCCTGATGGCCCGAGCGACACTTCGCGGGCGGGAGATCGCGCTGCGTATGGCGCTGGGCGCGGGACGACTGCGGGTTATCCGGATGCTGCTGACGGAGAGCCTGTTGTTATCCGCACTGGGAGCGGCAGCGGGTATCGCGCTGGGCTTCGGACTGCTGCGATGGATTCAGACGCTGCTGCCGCCATTCTATTTTCCGCCCGAAGCCAATATCGAGATGGATGGCCGCGTCCTGGCTTATCTGGCCGCCGCTACGATCCTCACCGGAATTGCGTTCGGACTGGCGCCGGCCATTCAGGCTTCACGCCGCGATGCCGCCCAGTCGATCAAGGAAGGTGGGCGCGCGGTTTCCGGCGGCCGTGAAAGACGCTATGCGCGTCATATCTTCGTTACCGCGCAGGTCGCCGTGGCGTTCATCCTCCTGGCTGGCGGCGGGCTGCTGATGCGTAGCTTCCAACGCTTGATGACGGTGAATCTGGGGTTCCAATCGGAGGGTCTGGTTGGCGCGTGGCTGCCGCTCGAGATGGAACGGAATCCGGAACCCAACAAGCTCACGGCGTACGTGAATCAACTGCTGGACGAGGTCCGAGCCGCGCCTGGGATTCAAGACGCCGCGCTGGCGAGCGCTCTTCCACTGACAGGCTGGGGAGACGGCATGCCGTTTCGTATGGCCGATCACCAGGACAAGATGCTGGGCAGCGGATTCAAGATCGTCACCCCGGGATATTTTCCGGCTCTGCGCCTCCGCTTGCTGGCGGGGCGAGTGCTTGACCAGCGAGATGCGGCTGGCGCTCCTCCAGTGGTGGTAGTGAATGAGTCCTTCGTGAAGGCGTATTCGCCCAACGAGAAGGTCCTGGGCAGGCGAATCCTGGTGGAGAAGATCGCGCCCTCGAGACGCGGGTTGGGTCCGATGACGGCTTGGGAGATCGTCGGCGTGGTGGCGGATGAGAAGGCTAACGGTCTGGACGAACCTAACGACACCGGTGTATATGCGAGCTTCGCACAGGATCCCGTAGTCGGCTTGGGCCTGGTGGCACGGGGAAGCGGGGATGCGGGAGCGCTGATCAAGACGATCCAGCGCGCGATTTGGCGAGTCAACAAGAGCCAGGTGCTCGACAATCCCCTGACGATGGACCAGATCAAGGCGGAATCGGTGACGCTTCGCAAGTTGCCGGCTGTCCTCCTGGGAGGGTTCGCGCTGCTGGCGATGCTGCTGGCCTGCGCGGGAATCTACGGTGTACTGTCTTTCGTGACTGCGGGCCGCACGCAGGAGCTGGGAATTCGCACGGCGCTGGGCGCGTCACGCAGAGATCTGATTCTGATGGTGGTAAGCGGTGGATCGATTCCTGCGCTGGCCGGCGTTGTGCTTGGGTTCGGTGGCGCCATCGGGTTGACCCGTTTCATCCGTTCGATGCTCTTTGCTACCAACCCGCTGGACGGGATGACCTTGGGCGGCGTCGCGGCGATGCTACTTACCGTCTCACTGGCAGCGTGTCTGGCGCCGGCATGGCGGGCCGCGCGTGTCGATCCTGTTTCCGCCCTACGGCAGGAGTAGTTGCACGTGCCCTCTATCGATTGAACGGGAACTCGTTGATCCAGTGGTAGCCGCGGCTCAGGAGGCGGTACGACATCGGGTCGATCTTACGAAGCCGCACGGTAAGTTCGCCGCTCGCGAGTTTGCCCTGCAACGTCAGGTGATCCGGATCGGGCCGCGACCATGAGAACGGATACCGGTTGATCTTGTCGTTGCCCGCGGTGAGCTGGACAGTGCTGTTCGAGGCATCGTACTGGGTGCCGTAGGTGATGATCGAGTCGTCCATCATTTTGATGTTCAGGACAGTGGGGAACTGTACGACCAGCTTGCGCCATCGGGAGGCGTCGGTCACGAGGGGCGGCAGTTCCTGCCCGTTGCGTGTGAAGCTCTCCACGTCGTACATGCCGTAAAGCGGCGGCCGCTGCGGGTGGACGTACCGGTCTTTGTAGGCTGACCAGCCGCCCTGAATCTGCCCGTAGAGGGAGTAGCCCACGAAGAGTACCTGGAAGGCGGTGGCGCTGATGCGCATCCAACGCCGCGGCAGCCGCGGGGCGGTCAGGTCGGACGCAGGGGTGGGCCGATTGAGCAGGAAGAAGTCGACGAGCCGGCGCGCTTCCCGCGACACGAGGAACACGCACATCAGTACGATGTTGGTGGAGTAGAGTTTCACCGGGACGTCGTAGCAGTAGTTGAGTGCGGCCACGTTGAGCATCACGCCGAAGGAGACCAGTGCCCCAAGTGTAGAAGTGCGGCGGAAGAGCAGGAGCAGGCCGCCCAGCACCTCGGCGCACCCCGAAAAGATAATGTAAGGAATGGACGCTCCCATGAACCACCACAGGGAGCCCATCGGTGAAAAGTCGCCGTAAGGTTCGAGCAGCTTGAGGAAGCCCGGCGTGCCGAACTGGAGCGGGAAGACCTTTGCGAATCCGTAGCCGAAGAGAGTGAACGACACGGTGTAGCGGACCAGGAGGCGCAGCCACGCGTCGAGGGTCTGGTAGTGAGGGCGCTTGTAGTCGGCGAGCGACCAGACGAGGGTCGCGGTGAGGGCGAAGACTACGAAGAGCAGATTCTGGATGTAGCCGAGGGTGGTGTCGCCGCTGCCGGTGGGGAAGTAAGTGACGGGCTGTCCGCTCAGGTGGAAGACGTGAATCGCGACCCAGGGACAGATGGCATGCCACAGGGCAATGTATCGCTTGGAAATGAGATTGTAGGCGCCGGGAATCACGTTGATGATGCTGATGCGCCCCGAATCGGGAAGAGCGTACAGGATGAAGTAGCAGAACAGAAATCGAAAGAAGATGCGATGCGCCAGGGACCATCTTGTCAAGGGTTGTGGATTCGGGACTGGGTCGTTGGCGACCATCGGCGACACAGCGGCTTCGGCCATGCGGGTTCCTCCTACCTACCTCGGACACCCCTAATCTGGGGACAGGCTACGTAACTCCCGAATTCCCGGATTATTCTGGGGAAACCTGGACAATTCGGGAATTGCGTCGCCTGTCCCCAGATTAGGGGTGGATTTGTGGAATTTTACCGCGGAAATGAGACTCGTTCCAAGGTCAGGGGCCCTCGGCTAACGTAAGAAACGGGATCTCAGTTCCGGCGTAGGAAGCAGGCAACTCTCGCGTTTGCCAAACCACCGATAGCGGTGACGCGCGATTACATTGTAGATCCAGTCGCGCAGGGGTCGAGGCAGAATCATCAACCCCCACATCCACCGCCAGGGAAAGGTCAGCCGCCGGGCGATGCGCAGGGCTGCGGTCGAACGTGTGTACAGGCGTCCCTGTTCCCACAGGACGATGCTGTCCGGAAGCGGTCCGCGCACTGCTGATTCCTCCAGTACGTCGCGCGCAGCCTCTGAGCCGAGCGCTGCGAAACGAAAGTACCCTGCGGGATCGCGAGCGATGATAAACTGCACCGACCAATTGCACATGTTGCAGACGCCGTCAAAAAACACGGTCGCGTGATCTTGAGAGCGATCGGACTGGGGACGATCGTGTGGACGGCCCATGGTCACCGCGGAAATGAGGCTTCGACCAGGGCCAGAGCCTCCCCGCTGGTGTGGATGCGACCCTCCAATTGGGCGTCCTCCACGGCCGCCAGGATTTCGGAGAAGCGGGGGCCGGGTTTATAGCCCTCCGCGATCAGGTCCGTTCCCGTTAAGAGAGGTGCAGGTTTCAGATGTTCCGCGGTGAACTCCTCCAGATGTCGCCTGGCGTACTCGTAGTTCTCCAGATGCTTGCTCCCCGACATGCAATCCAGCCGATGCAGTTCCAGATGCTCCGCAAACACCGGCATCCGCAGAAACTTCTTGAGTGTGCTCTGCCGCATTTTACCGATGTCCATGAAGCGCATGTGATTGGCTACCAGCGCCTCGACCTGCTCCATCTCGTCGCGGGAGAAGCGCAGACGCGTAAGAATCTCGTGCGTCATCCTTGTTCCGACTTCGGCATGCCCGTCGAAGCGAATGCGCTCGGCGATGCGGAAGGTGGGCGGCTTGCCGACATCGTGGAGCAGCGCACCAAGAGCGAGGGTGGGAGTCGGATGATCCAACTGTTCGAGTAGAAGCAGCGTGTGCGTCCAGACGTCGCCCTCGGGGTGGAATTCGGCGGGTTGCTGCACACCCTTCATCGCGGCCACTTCGGGCAGCACGTCTGCCAGCAAGCCCGTGGCGTCGAGCATCTCGAAACCGCGCCGCGCGCCTCCTTCGATCAGGATGCGCACCAGTTCCTCGCGAATCCGTTCCGCCGAGATCTTGAGAATGCTGGCGTGATGCCGCGCGATCGCGTGGAAAGTCGGCGGGTCGATCTCGAAACCGAATCGCGCCGCGAACCGGATGGCGCGCAGCAGGCGCAGATGATCCTCTTCGAAGCGCGCGTCGGGATCACCGATGGCGCGGATGACGTGCCCCTGGAGGTCTGCCCGCCCGCCGACGTAGTCGAGAATCTCGCCCGAGTCCGGATCCATCATTAAGCCGTTGATGGTGAAATCGCGCCGCAGCACGTCTTCGCGCGGGTCGGTTTCGAAGTGCACACTGCCGGGGCGCCGCCCGTCTTCGTATTCATGATCGCTACGGAAGGTGGCGACCTCCACCTGACAGAAGGAGTCGCGCACCAGCACTACGCCGAAGTGCGCGCCCACGCGGCCGGAGTTGGGGAAGAGATCCATGATGCGGTCGGGGCGGGCGTCGGTGGAGACATCGAAGTCTTTGGGCCTGGCTCCCAGCAGAAGATCGCGGACGCAACCGCCCACCAGGTATGCCTGGTGCCCCCCGCTCCGTAACTTCGCAATCACCGCACCTGCCAGTGCTTCGGCCTCCATCTGATGGGTCTCCTGAGCCCCAGTCTATATGCTAATATGTCGATTGCCGAACTCCACCTGGAGGCGGGGGAACCGAGTCGTTTTGGGGCGCAGTCCGAGAGGACGGAGTACTTTCAAGCTCTAGCCCGTCAGCTAACCTCGCAGGCGAAATTGGGAGTCACCCTGGGGTGATCGAGGAGACAGTTCCGTGACATCCGAGCAGCGGCCGGCGGCCGTCAAGGTGGTGGTTGCCACTACCGTGATGCTGTCGTTCATTTCCTTCTGGCGTGCAGCCGCCATCGTACTCAGTGATCTGGGATCTTCGGCGTACTACGTCGGCGGCATTGCCGAGCACGCCATTGGCAAGTCAGCGCCCTGGTTCATCCTGGCAATCATGCTGTTTTCGTATGCGGTCCGCGCGATCTACATCGAGAGCTGTTCGATGTTCGTCCGCGGCGGCGTGTACAAAGTCGTTCACGAGGCCATGGGCGGCACCCTGGCGAAGTTCTCGGTCTCGGCGCTAATGTTCGATTATGTGCTGACGGGGCCGATCAGCGGCGTGAGCGCCGGGCTGTATCTGGGCGGCTTGACCAACGAAATGGGCGAGCACCTGCAGATCGCGAGCCTGCACGTGTATCCACCATACTTTGCCGCCGTTTTCGCTGCTATCGTGACCGTTTACTTCTGGCGCAAGAACATCATCGGGATACACGAATCGAGTGAAAAAGCGCTGCGGATCATGCAGATCACCACCGTCATGGTGGTGATTCTGATCGGGTGGTGTGTGGCTACGATTCTGATCAAGGGTCACAATCCCGTTCCCCTTCCCACCCCCGAGAATCTGAAATTCGATCCGGATGCACTCGGTTGGCTGAAAGGCACGTTCGCACCATCGATCACGGCGATCGCGATTCTCATCGGACTGGGGCACTCGTTGCTGGCGATGAGCGGCGAAGAGAGCCTGGCGCAGGTGAATCGCGAGATCGCGGACCCCAAACTCAAGAACCTGGAGCGGGCCGGCTTCGTGATCTTCATCTATAGTCTGCTATTCACGTCGCTGGTGTCCTTCTTCGCGGTGTGGATCATTCCGGACGAGGCGCGGCAGCAATTCCTTGACAACCTCATCGGCGGACTTTCCATGTACCTGGTCGGCCCGGTTTCCGTGCGGTTGCTGTTTCACGGCTTCGTGGTGCTGGTGGGCACTCTGATTCTGGCGGGGGCGGTCAACACCGCCATCATCGGATCGAACGGTGTCCTCAATCGCGTGGCGGAGGATGGCGTGCTGCCGGACTGGTTCCGCCGCCCGCACCACAAGTTCGGTACGACGTCGCGGCTGATCAACCTGGTGGTGATCCTGCAACTGTTGACGATTCTGATCAGCCGCGGCGACATGGTCATGCTCGGCGAAGCCTATGCCTTCGGGGTGGTGTGGAGCTTCGCGATGAAGGCGTTAAGCGTGCTGATGCTGCGCTACAAGCAGCCGGGTGGTCGCGAGTGGAAGGTGCCCTTGAACTTCCACATCGGCAAGACGGAGATTCCTCTCGGCCTGATGATCATCACCGTGACGCTCTTCGCCCTGGCGATCATCAACGTGCTCACCAAGAAGGTGGCCACCATCTCTGGTGTTACCTTCACCATCATCTTCTTCATCGTGTTCGAACTCTCGGATATCTACAATCGGAAACGCAAGGCGTCGCACGCCCAGGAGATGGAGAAGTTTCGGCTGGATACTCGTACCGACATCTCGGCGGATCCGCTCAACGTGCGGCCGGGCAACGTCCTGGTGGCGGTGCGCAATCCACACCGGTTGCAGCATCTGCAGCGCATCCTGCAAAAGACCGATACGCGCAAAATGGACATTGTGGTTCTCTCGGTTCGCCAGGTGACGCAGGCAGCATCCGGTGAACACGGCCTCGAAACCAACCAGATCTTCTCCGAGGACGAGACTGTGGTTTTCTCGCGCGTGGTGGCGTTGGGAGAGAAGGCGGGCAAGCACGTGGAGTTGATCGTGGTTCCGGGCTCCGACCCGTACGAGGCGGCGGTGCAGATGGCGGCGCGCCTCCAGTCGTCGCGCATCGTGATGGGGCTCTCACCGAAACTCACGCCGTCGGAACAGGGCGCGCAGGTAGGCCGGTATTGGGAAAAGCTTCCAGAGCCGCGGCCTTCGCTCTCGCTGGAAATCGTATTGGAGAATCAGCTCGACACTGTCTTCTTCAATCTCGGGCCGCACCCTCCCCGGCTGTGGCCCGAGGACATCGAACTGGCGCACCAGATGTGGCTGGAGTTGAGCGCGCGGGGACTGGGGGCGAAGCTGCATCATCGCGACATCATTGGGGTGGCACTGCGCCGGATGAATGCCGAACTGCAGTCGGAACGCTCCCACGACGTGATGGAGGATGTTTTGCGCGAGGTCTCGGGCGCGAACGGGCACTCGTCGGAGAGATAGACTCGACTCTACTCGATCGCGAACTCTACTACCGCGCGGCCGAAGTGAATCTCGTCACCAGGCTCCAGCTTGGTTCCGCGAGAAGTACGGTGCACTTCCTGGCTCATCCCGTCGCGAACGATCCAGGTGCCGCACTCCCCGGAGTGCGGCCGGGGATACCAACGATCGTTGAAGAGGCGGTACTCGCCGGTCACCCGGTCGTACTGAATGTGTGCATGCTCGCGCGATACCGAGCGGTTGACCTCGATGTCCACTTCGAAGGCCAGGTCATTGCGGCGGAAGAGGCCCTCCGCGCGGTACACGTCGATCACGCGCCCGATATTGGTTCGGGCCTTGTCGAGCCGCACTTCACGCGCGTTGGCCACTCCCTCGCGGACGATTAATTTTCCGACGGCGGCACGCTCGGCGCGCTCCTGCGACGCGACTTCGACCACCATCCAAGGCTCGCCGCGCAGCGGAATGCCGGCCTTCGTCTCGACGTCTACCCGCAGATCGTCCGGGAAACGACAGCCCGCATCGCGCAGGGAGTTGCGCAATTCCTGTTCGAGGTATTGCCGGAAAAAGCGCCCGGCGAAAATGCCTTGCCGCCCCTCCTCGATGCCGCGTAATTCGATCCGCAGCAGGTCGAAGGGGAATACCTTCTTGCCGCCTGAGCGATAGCTCTTCTCGCGCGCCTTATCGATTACCGCGAGGCGGATTTCGGCCAATTCCTCGGGCTCCTCTTCGGCGCCTTTGCGGCCCGGCTTGGTCGCCAAAGGAGATTCAAATAGCGTCCGGCCCCACTTTTCGAGGTATTCGTTGATATTCATCTTCATCCCCTAAAGGAGTCCCAACTTGTGCGCGGCTTCCATCGCTTCCCGCGCGATGGGCGCGGCGACTTGCGCTCCGTAGCCGCCATGCTCCACCAGCACCGCAAACGCCAGGCGCTTGGTGGCATCGGCGTTATAAGGCGCAAACCCGGTGAACCAGGAATGCGGCATGCCCTCGTCCAGTTGCGCGGTCCCTGTCTTCCCCGCGAACTCGATTTCTGCGCCGTCCATGGCGTGACGGGCCGTTCCTTCCGTCACCACGCGGCGCATCGCCCGCGCCAGGAACGCGGCCTGCGCCTCGGGCAGAACCTCCATCGCGGGGTCCATCCGGGGATTGCTGTCGTCGTCAATCCAGCGCCCTTGGGGCATTTTTCCACCAGCCGCGATAGCCGCGGAGACGCGCGCCATCTTGAAGGGCGAGATCAACACCGGCCCTTGCCCATAGGCCGCGAATGGCAGTGCTTTGCGCAACTCGGTAAGGTCCCCCGTGGTAATGCCCAGTTGCCCGGCGGTCTCGGCGAGTGCCTTCGATCCGACATCGTGGACACCCAACTGCGCGAAGTACGCATTGCAGGAGACGGCGATGGCGCGCTCCATATCCAGGGTTCCGTGGGCGTGGTCGCCGATGTCGTCTTTGATCGGCCGATTCCAGCCCGGAATCATGATGCCCACGCGTCCATCGCCGAGTCTGAGGTCGTGGCAGAGGAACTTCCGTCGCTTCAACTCGGGGTCGAGCCGCAGAGCAGCGATGGCAGTCACCAGCTTGAAGGTCGAGCCCGGGGGATATTGTCCGTAGCGCACGCGATCGAGGAGTTCGTCGGGTGTGGGTGCGGCGGTGCGGCTGCCCGGAGGCTCGGGCGCAGGTGCGCTCACCATGGCGAGAACGCCGCCAGTCGCCGCGTCCATCACCACCAGTGCTCCCTTCTGTCCGCCGGCATCGTGCAGGTGCTGATCGAGAATCTGGCGAGCGCGTACCTGCAGGCGGATGTCGAGCGTCAGGTGAATATTGCGGTCGCGCGCCAGCACTCGTGCGATGTCAGGATTGCCGGGCTGGTGCCGGTAACGGACGAGTCCGGCCAACTCCGCGTATTCGTACCCCTGCAGCTTGGGGTTCGAATCGTGTTCTACGAGCGAAGCGTTGCTCGCATGGAAGTTCTCGCCGGTTCGCAGGTCTCCTACGATGTGGGCGGCGGCCGCGCCGAATGGGTAATGGCGGCTGTCAAAGCGCGAGCAGACGTCGTCAATGGAGATGTCGAGCGAGGCGTAGTCCGCACGATGGCTCTCCAATTCGGTCCAGGAACTGGTCGCCAGCGGAATTCCATTGCGATCGTAGATGCCGCCGCGCGGGATCTCATGCGCGATCGAGTTCATGCGCGGATTGTGCTGCGGCCGCTTGACGCCGTCCTCTTCGAAGGCGTGCGCATCGCGTGCCAGGTAGTCCCGGTCATTGAACACCTGGTAGTGCGCGGCGACCGCTAGAAGTGCGACTGCGGCACACGCCATTACAGTCTTGAACGGCCAAAGTTTGTTTCGCAGGACGTCACCCGCGGGCCGGGCCTCCTGCCATTTGCCGGTCGCCTGATCGGCCGAGATCGAGAGCAGCAGCGCGAATACCAGGAAGTTCGCGAGCATGGCGGTATTCCCGGAGCTCAGCAATGGCGACACGACACCCGAAAGGGGCAGCGCTCCCAACACTCCCGAAGTAATGAGCATCATCTCGAACGCGATGAGGCTCGCCAGCCCAAGCGCGAGGAAGAATCCGAAATGGGTTTCCGATCGGATCGCCGTGCGCAGTGCGCGCGAGATCAGGAATCCGAACAGCAGAAAGACCGTCGCCACGCCTGCGAATCCCCACTCTTCGCCGATTGCGGGAAGCACGAGGTCGGTATTACCTGCCGGGATCATCTCGGGGTCGCCCCAACCCGGTCCGGAGCCGTAGGGGCCGCCGGTCGAAAAGGCCCAAAGTCCGTGCGCGAGTTGATCGCCGCCGTGGACGTCGTTGTCCCAAGGAGACAGCCACATGTTGATCCGCTCGACGACGGTGTGCGGCTGTCCGATGCGGTAGCCGATCGCGACAGACCCCACCATCAGCACCAGACCCGCCACCGCGAGCCCCGGACGACCGCGAGCCACGCCGAACATTGCGAGGAAGACGAAGAAAATTACCAGCGCGGGGCCTAGATCCTTCAGCACGAAGAAAAACACCAGTGAGATCGCGACCGCGCAGAGCACGGGAATCACATGCTCCAGGCGCGGCATGCCGAAGCGCCGGAAGAGCCCCGGCATCAGGCGCTTTTCGCGCAGATCTCGGAGCCGCTCCCAATTCCGGGCGAAATATCCAGCCAGAAAAAGCACGATCAGGATCTTGATCAGCTCCACCGGCTGGAACGGTCCAAGATTCACCTTGGCATCGTTACCGGCGGGACCTTTGCCGAAGCGCAACAAGAGTCCGAAAAGCGTCAGCGCGAGAAACAGCGGCGTGTAGCACCAATCCGAGAGGCGCTGATAGTCGAATACCCGTAGCACGGGCAGGGCGAGCAGCAAGCAGCCGAGAAAGACGCCGAAGGCGAACTTATGAAATTCGAGCGTGTCGCGGAGGGGGTCGCGCAGACTCACCATGAGAATCAGCCCGATCCCCGAGAGGAGGTGGAGGGCCGGGAGAAAGGCGCGATCGCCGCGGAAACGGCCCAAACGCCAGGCTAGCGCTACCAGATAGAAGCCAGAGAAATAGAGCCCAACCCACAAGCCAAACTCCCATTGGAATTCCGACGGCGTACGCACGACCAGCAGCGGCTTGAGCTTCGCCAGAGGTAAAAGTTGCAGCCTCTTTGCCGGGTTTTCGCGAAGACGTTTGCGAAGCAGATCCCACCGTTGGTCTCCATCAATTTCTTCGGCGGAAACTCGCAATTTCGATAGGGCTCCTACGTTTTTTAATGGGCGTGCGGTTTCGAGGAAGTCGAGAGTCTTCTCCGCGACCAGCGCACGTTCCGTCCGATTGGGAAACGACTCCAGGATGGGAAGCAGTTCGTCGGATGAGGCTACCGTATTCAGGTTGACCAGTTGCTGATTTGCGGCGAAAGTCTGGGCCTTGGCGGCGTAGACCAAGGCCAGTCCACCGGCGACGAAGAGCGAAGCGAAGATCAGCCAGACGGTACCGCCGCGCGGTACCGGCCCGCGGGGAGCAGCGACGGCGAGCGGAGTGACCTCCTCCGCCCAACTGCGCGTTACCGCCATGTGCGCCTCCGGGCAGTGTAGATCCGCACGTTACGTTTGCGATGTGCCGATACCGGGCGAGGACGCACCAGTCTTGCGGCGTCCGCCTTTTGCGCCTTCTCCCGCGGGCCGGCGACGGCGCCCAACTTCTCCGCGGCGGCGAACTCACTCATCGCCCTCTCCCGACTTGGCAGCCAGTACACGAAGAGCCGAGCCAAAGCGAGGTGTGGATCGGGATTCTCCGGCATCTTGCCGGCTGCCAGGGCGAACTGATCGCGCGCATACATCCGCGAGTGCAGGGACGCCGCCGAGTACTTTCCGCCACTGAGCCGCTCTAACGTGGCGTAGCCGCGACTGAGCGCCAGTTCGCCCTGCACGTGATCGGTGCCGTCGCCCAACTCCACCGCATGCTCCAGGCACACTTCGGCCTTCTGCCAATCGAAATCGTGCAGGGAAGCATCCGAGCTTTTGCGATACGAGTCGATGATCCGCTCGGCGGCCGCGACGTACAGCTGCGGCTGATTCTCGACCGGCACGGCGGGGGTGCCCGGCGGCGCCGCTACCGCAGGCTTAACCGGGGTGGCCGCGGCGGTGACAGGAGCTTGTGGCGCCGCCTGCTTGCGCGCGGACGTCGCGGGCGCGCCGAATGCAGCCGCCACCCGGCGTGCCCGCCATCCCTCCCACGCGAGAGTTCCCAGAATCCATAGAGACATCCCCACGGCGAACCAGGCCACCGCTCCCCCCAGGCGTAGGCGCTCACCGGCCTTGCGTACGGTGCGCGTGGCCATGCGCAGGCAGGCGCGCGCGGCCTCAATTGTGGAGTTGCCATGGGCCCTTCGATACTCTTCCTCCGCCTGCGTCATCCGGTGTTCCAGAAACGCCTGCAAGTCGGCCTGAAAGGCGCTCGCCGACCCATAGCGCTGTTCCGGATTCGGCGCGAGCGCTTTGATCACCACCGCTCGCAGAGCGCGAGGGCAATTTGGACCGAGCGAGCGCGGTGCGCGCTTCGACCTGATCAGACGCTCCAGTTTGCGGGTATTCTCCGCCTGAAACGGCGGCACGCCCGCCAGCATTTCGTAGAGCGTCGCACCCACCGCCCACAGGTCCGACTGCTGATCCACCTCGGAGCGGTTCAGGCGCTCGGGCGAGCAGTAGCCGGGGCTCCCGAAGTGGTGCGACGTCGCGTTGCCATCCGCGCGCAACGCCTTGGCGATACCGAAATCCAGCAGCCGGACCGTGTCGGAACGGCCCAGATGAATGTTCGAAGGCTTGATGTCCCCGTGCACCACGGCCTGCGGGCAGGAGTGAAACTGCGCGAGCTGCTCGCAGATCTCGAGCGCGATGGTGGCAGCTCGAACCGGATCGAGCGCGCGTTCCGAACGCAGCACTTCCGACAGGTTGCGGCCTTCCACGTACTCCATGGCGACGAAGAAGTAGCCGTCGCACTGGCCGTAATCATAGATTTCGACGACCCGCGGATCGAGCGCATGGAGATCCTTCTGGATCGCCGCTCCCCGCAGTTCGGCCTCGATGATCAATTGCCGGGTAGCATCGCCCCCAGCCGGGATCACCTTGAGCGCGGTTTTGAGGTTTGTCTCAAGGTCGAGCGCGAGATACACATCAGTCATCCCTTTGCCAAGCCGGCGAATCAGCTCATAACGCCCGATTTGTGTCGGTGCGGTCATCGCATCACCCCTTTGGTAATCACCCGTAAGACTGCCCACAACAGCATTCCGATCAAAATCCCATAGGTCAAAAACGCCGCCCGGCCAGTGAGAAAACGCGAGCGAGGACGCGGGAGTTGAACCGGTTCTTCGCTCTGCATCGGGGCGATGGGCGCGGTTGACCTGCCCGGAGCCGCGTCCGTCCGCGGGCGCGTGGCGCCGCGCCGCGTGCGAAAATCCGGGCCGGCCACGAAGATCGCGGTCACGTTATCTTGTCCGCCGGCGCGGTTGGCAGCGTCCACCAACTGCGCCGCCACTTTGGACGCATCGCCGTCGTAGTGCTCCGCGATTTCGCGCACGTGAGCGGAGGTGAGGCGGTCCGTGAGCCCGTCACTGCAGAGCAAGATGGCGGCATCCGGACGGAAGCGGCACTTGCGGATCTCGACGAAGCCCGTGCGATCGAGATCCCGCGGGCGCGAACCCACATCGCGGAATACCTCGTTGCGGCGCGGGTGCAGCATCGCCTCTTCCTCGGTCAACTCTCCTGAATCTTCGCCTTCGCCGACTGGCGAATGATCGGAGGTCAGCTTTCGAATGGCGCTTTTCCAGATCAGGTAGAGCCGCGAATCGCCCACATGACCGATCGTGATATTCCCGCCCTCCACCAGCGCCAAGGTGAGAACGCAGGCCATCCCCTGGTGTTCGCCCGTCTCCTGCGCCAGTTCAAAGATGCGGTTGTTGGCCAGCGTAATGGCACGGCGGACGCGCTCCTCCGCGTCGAATTCGCCAGTGAACAGAGACTCGCGAATGGTCTCGACCGCGGTTTCGGCCGCCAACTCGCCGGCCGCGTGCCCGCCCACTCCATCCACCACGAGAAACACACCACGCTCGTCATCGATCCAATAGCGGTCCTCGTTGCGGCCGCGCACCAGGCCGGTATCGGTCGCGGCGCCGGAAGTCCACGCGGCAGAGGGCGCGGCCAACGGAACCTTGCGTTCGCTCATTCGCCTTCTCCGGCTCCGCGCCCGCCACGCGCACACTGCACGACCGCATACACCACCACAAACGCGAGAAACGCGAGCACGTATGCCGTGTGAAAGCGATACAACTCCGCGGCGTGGCTCATTTGCGCGCCTCAAACGACAGCTTCAAGACTTCCGCCACCTTGATTTCGGCGCTCCCGGGAACGGGTTCCTCGACGCCGCGAGACAGTCGGCGGCCATTCAGCCAGGTGCCATTCCGGCTCTGGTCGACGATGGTGAAAATGCCGCTGGATGGATCGCGGCGGAGCTTCAAGTGCTCACGGGAGACTTCATCGTTGGTGTACAGGGCAAGGTCCACCCAGAGATCCTCGCCGCCGCGCCCGATGCTCACTTCGTTTTGCTTGACGAAGTAAGTCTGCGGGCCGGAGTCGTCCTGGTAGTGGATCTCGGCGAAGACGCGGTCCGACTGGCGGCGCGTGCTCTCCCGGTCGCGGGCCACGCGGGCTGAGGTTACGGACGGCTCGCGGTCGATGAGTGTGGTCTTGACGCCGCGGTATCCCGGTTGCGGCGATTCATTCAGCTCGGAATGGATCTCGACGTCGCCAGGCGGCACGGAGTTCTCGTTATCGGGGAATAGTTCGATCCACCAGTCGCTTTGGGCGATCCGGTACACTTTGCGTGCGGCGTCGCGCCGGAAGCGGGAGCCTTTTTTGTTCCACTCCGCCATCCGCGCGCTCAATACGCGCCCGGCGTCCTCGCGAATGATGTCTTGCACGCCGGCCAATCGTGCGTAATCGTCCGGATGCACATAAACGCTGAAAATGCACGGCAGGAGAATGGTGTAACCCATCTCGAGCCGTCCCAATTCCATGTTGCGGATTAACTCGTTGATAATGGTCTGCCCACTGATTCTCTGAGGCCGTTTGGAATCGCTCTGCGCCATGTCGACACACCTCCCCGCTCAGACACTTCGAGCTTTCGATGGACGCGGAACGAAAATATAGACCGAAAATTCGTGTGCCGGGTTTCACACTGTTGCGGTGGTCTGAAGGAGGCTTAATATTAAAATCCGGTAAGCCGTCGAATGGGTGCGAAACAGCACGAAGGCGGGGGCTACGAGTTGGGTCAGGGTCAAGTTCTGCGGCGCCTCGCGGCCCGGTTGCGCGTTACAGGTTGGTTCTCGGGAAGTGGGATGGCTGCACGAGAAGCGCCGAAGGGGCGGTTCTTCCGTACACCTGACCCCACCCGCAACCCCAACCCCTAAGCCCCAATCCCCAAGCCCAAACCCCCAAGCCCAAACCCCCAAGCCCAAACCCCCAAGCCCAAACCCCCCAAGTCCAAACCCCTGTTTTCGGCGCAGTTCGACGATGCGGGTGCTGACGATCGGGGCGCAAGCTTACCAGGGCGTCGTCAAGAGCCACCTATTCGATCTCGCGCTTCGCAGGTACCGCCAAGGCGCAATCCAGCAACCGTGCTGGTGATTCTGCCGCAGCTCGTCGTAGACCAGCGGCATCATGCGATCCAACGCTGAACGGCCGCCGTCACCCATCGGAAGAAGCTGGGTTACGTCGCCTGGCGTCTGGTCCGGCATGTCAAAAAAATATTTTTCGCGCCTGACCCAATTCGTGGATCGGTTTCCGCACTCACTAATGATCGCAAGTTTAGCGCATCACGAATTTTGAACGACACATTTCTGGAGCTACTACTATGAAACGCGCACACATCTCGAAAATTGGCGGCCTGGCATTCGCTACGGCCGTGGTTGGTATCACCCTGGGCAATCCCGCTATGGCCTGCACGCGGCCCGGAGGAGGCGCCACCGCCTCGGGACGACCTATCACCTCCCGAGTCGCCTCTCTCCGCAGCCTCGGACTCCTGGCGCCGCCGAAGATCGGCCCGCGTCAGGACAACGCCACGAAAGATACCGCGCACGACGTCGTCAGCCCGACGATCGTCGGCCTGTGGCAGGTCATGGATACGGAGAACGGGCAACCCGTGGACCTCAGCTTCGAGTTGTGGCATGCGGACGGGACTGAGGTGTTGATCGACCAGACTCCGCCGCCCGAAGGGAACGTCTGCATCGGGACCTGGCAGCAGACTGGCCCACTGATCTACAAACTCACGCACCCCGCCTTGAACTTCGATATGGACGGCAACTTCATCGGCACCGTTCTGATTAACGAAGTGGTTACACTCGACCGAACCGGGCTCAAGTTTTCGGGCACCTACACCGTAGACGTCTTCGATCTGACCGGTCAGCTAGTTGACCATGAGGAAGGCCAGTTCATCGGGAGCAAAGTCAATCCGCCGGCCTAAGCAAGCTCTGCACAGCTTCAGCCGGGGGAGTCGTAGAATGGAAGCACACTCTACTTGAGCCGTTTCGCTTCCATTTCGGTTTGTCTGTTCGCCGTGATGCTGCAGGGGGCCGCAGAAGAGCGGCCCGCCATCCGCGAGGCGCTCACGGCGCTGGAGCATGGCGATTTTGCCGCGGCCGAGCGGACACTCCGGCCTGACGTGCAGGCGCATCCTTCGGACGCCGGAGCACTTACCCTGCTAGGTGTGGCCTTGGACCATCTGGGGAAGATGGCAGATGCCGAGGAGTTTCATCGCCGCGCGATGGCAGCGAGTCCGCGATCGGTGGACGTACTGAACAACTATGCCAGCCATCTGGTGGGGGTAGGGAACCCCGGCGAAGCTCGCGCTATTTACCTGCAAGTGCTGGCGATCGACGGCGCCCAATTCAACGCAAACCTGCAACTGGCGCGCTTTGCGCTGATGCAGAAGAATGGCGCGGATGCTCTCGTGTATCTGAAGCATCTGGCGCCCAGCCAGCAAGACGCCTCGTCGGCTGTGGTGGTTCGGTTAGCGGCGCTCGATTTATCGGGCGACCGCGCCGCCGCCGATGCGCTCGCCGCGCGCTTATCGGTGTCCGCCGGCAGTGATTTGGGTGCCAACTTCTCGGTTGGCCTGGCCTTGGCCAATATGGCGCAATTCGAACGGGCCGAAGTATTTTTCACGAAGGCATTGGCGGCGGCTCCATCCGATTTCAATATCCTGGTGAACCTCGGGGTGGTGGCGTCACATGCCGGACACAATGAGCGGGGCCGTGAAGTGCTGGAAGCGGCACTGCGCCAGCAGCCTCAGAACGTGGACGTGCTCTACAATCTCGCATTGGTGGACGCCGCTTTGCAGCAGACCGAGACCGCGCTCCGGCTCGCGGCGCAGGCCGCACGTCTAGCCCCACGACGAGCCGACGTTCAGAAACTGGTGGCCATCACGACCGGCGATTTGGGAGCACTCGAAGATGCCGCCGCGGCCTGGGACCGCTACGTGAAGCTTGCGCCCGACGACGATTCCGGACGGCGGGAACGAGGCTACACAGCAATCCAAATGGGCAAGTTCGAGCAGGGTATGCCCGACCTGGAATGGTTTGTCGCGGGCCATCCTGATGATCCCACCGGTCAGTTCGAACTGGGAGAGGCGCTGAGCAAAGACGACCCGGCGAAAGGACTGGCGCACCTGGACCGGGCGATCGAGCTGAAGCCCGACTTTCCCGCGGCCCACGCCTTTCGCGGGAGTCTGTACTACCAGTCGGGACAATTCGACGACGCCGCCAAGGACTTCGAGACCGCGGCCGCGCAACGGCCCGATGATGCCGCCATTTTGGATCGTCTGGGACAGGCCTACTCTTCCCTGGAGCGAAGTGCCGATGCCGTGAGGGTTTTGCGGCGCGCTGCCGAGCTCGCGCCCAACGACTCGAAGACCATTCTGCACTTTGCTCGCGCACTGGCAGACGCTGGCCAGACTGCCGAGTCCAAGGCAGTGACGGATCGTTTTCGCCAACTGGGTCCCGTGACCATGAAGCCCGTGCGCGGAGGCCTCGTCGATTATCTGGCCCTCACACCCGAGCAGCGCCGCGCCGACTATCGGGCGCGCGTGGAGAAGGCGGCGCGCCAGAATCCCGGCGATGCGACGGCACAGATCAATCTGCTCAGGGTCCAGATGGAAGATGGCCAGTTCGAACAGGCCACGGCGCAGGCGGAGCGGATCACCGGCATCAAAACGGGACCTGGCGCTTTGGCGGAAGTCGAACTCGATTGGGCTCTCGCAACGTTTCGCGCGAAGGGAGCTGCGGAGGGACTGGCGCGGCTGGACAAGATCCCCGAGGCCGAACGCAGTGGAGACTTCTACCTGGCGCGGTCCCAGATGCTGGATGCGTCAGGGCGGCCGGAGGACGCGGCCGCGGCGCTGGAGCAGGCGCTAAAGCGCGCACCGGCGCGCGTGGATCTGTACCAGCAGGCGACAGCATTCCTGATCGGCAAGGAGCGGTACAAAGAGGCACTGGCGCTGCTCGACGGCGCGGTTCGGACGTCGTCTCAGAATCGGGACCTACTGCTGATGCGGGCGGTGTCGCTGGAGCTTGCGGGCCGCACGGCTGACGCTGAGAAGCTGCTGTCGGACATCCAGAGTCGATGGCCAGAGTGGCACGCTGTCTGGGTTGCACGAGGTTTGGTGCAGGTGGCGCACGGGCACGCCGAGGAAGGGCGGAAAAGTCTGGAGACTGCGGTCACGCTGGGAGCTGGGAATCTTGCGGGGCAGGATCTGAGGGGACTATTTCTGAGGAAGTCTTTTCGCGATTGGTGAGACGAAGGGAAGAACGCGAACGGCGCTCCCTTACGGTCGCGGCTCGTAAAAACGTCGCTTGCTTACGGTCGAGGGCTTATAAAACATCGCTCCCTTACGGCCGCGGCTCGTAATGTCGGGGTTCGTAATGTCGCGGCTCGTAAAGATGATTACGAGCCGCGCGCGTAAGCAAGCGGTCAAAGCTACACCTTTTCGGGGACGACGAAGGGTTTGCGATAGACCTTAGTAAACAGCTTGTTGGCTTCCGCATCGCCCGTCACGCTCATCGTCTTGGAATCGAAGTGCAGCGTGCGGCCGACGCGATACGAGATGTTGGCGAGGTGCACCAGGATCGTCGACGAGGCGCCCTCTTCGATCTCGGCATTGAGATGGTCGCGCTTGCGACTGCGCACCGCCTCGATGAAGTTCAGGTAGTGATCGCCACCTTCTCTCCGCTCGGGACCGGGCGCCTGCTCCTTGCCGAGCCAGCTCTTGTAGGAGCTATAGCTGTCCACAGCGAGAAAACCTTTCGACCCGTAGAAGATATTGCCG
Source organism: Bryobacteraceae bacterium (assembly GCA_035295745.1). GTDB lineage: Bacteria > Acidobacteriota > Terriglobia > Bryobacterales > Bryobacteraceae > JAIQFL01. The sequence goes on from DATGIL010000023.1 coordinate 242,390, forward strand.
ATGGAGTCGGAACTGAATCCGCGACGCGCCCCACCGTTCTCGGCAGCGCTGTCGTCGGATGATGCCGGTGCGGCGCCGGCGGGCCGGGGCGGACGAGCGGCAGCAGTGGCACTGGCAGCGCGTACGTTCGGTCCTACCGTAGCCTCGCCATTGCTCATCCAGTGGCGGACTTCGAACTCCAGCATCTTGTGCTTGCCGTCTTCGTTGAACTCGAAGGCGCAATTCAAAGTGTTGGGTGTTTCCTGATCGTCATCGAACATGAAGTGCCCGCCAATGGCGCTGACCTTGGTCGGGTACTTCACGCCCAAACCCCAGCGCGCCACGTCCATCTCATGAATTCCCTGATTGCCCAGATCGCCGTTGCCGTAGTCCCAGAACCAGTGCCAGTTGTAGTGGAAGCGATTCAGCGAAAACTCGTGCTTGGGAGCGGGTCCGGTCCACAGATCGTAATCCACGCCCGGCGGCACAGGCGAGACGGGCGTCCGGCCGATGGTGTCGCGCCACTTGAAGCACAGACCGCGCGATAGATAGACGTCGCCGATCAGGCCTTCACGCATTTTCTGCACGGCTTCCTGGACCGCGAGTGAGGAACGGATCTGGCTGCCCTGCTGCACCATGCGATCGTATTTGCGAGCCGCGGCCACAATCTGCCTGGCCTCGAACATATTGTGCGAGCAAGGCTTCTCGACGTACACGTCTTTACCTGCCTGGCAGGCCATGATCGCGATGGGAGTGTGCCAGTGATTCGGAGTCGCGATCGACACGGCGTCGATATCTTTGTCTTCCAGCAGCTTGCGGAAATCGCCGTAGCCCTTGGGCTTCTTGTTGGTGGCCTTTTCGATGAGATTGAGGCCGTAATTCAGGTGGCTCTCATCCACGTCGCAGACTGCCGCGACTTCCACGTTCTCGAGTTTGCTGAGGCCCCGGAGGTGGTCCTGGCCGCGTCCTGCAGCCGCTTTGCCTTTGCCGACGGAAGTCCAATCGTGGCCTCCGACGCCGATAACGGCGACCCGCACGGTATCATTCGGGCTGCCAAACACGCTCGATGCCGCAGTCAACGCCGCCGCAGAGCCCATTAAGAAATGTCTTCGATCCATACAAGCACACTCCTTCCGAATTGTAAGGTGCCCGTTACCGCTATTTAGGCTCACCGTACCACATTTTGCGGTTGACCTGCCAGGAACGCGGTGATATTCCCAACAGCCAGGTCCATCAGCCGCGAGCGCGCCTCCCGAGTGGCCCAGGCGATGTGCGGTGTTACCAGGCAGTTACGCGCCGAGAGCAACGGATTGTGTTCGGTGGGGGGTTCCACCGATAACACGTCTAATCCCGCGCCCGCGAGGCGGCCGGCATTGAGCGCGTCCGCCAAGTCCTGTTCGATTACCAGGGGACCGCGCGAAGTGTTGATCAGGAAAGCCGTGGGCTTCATCCGCGCCAGGCTGGTGGCGTTGATCATGCCGCGCGTCTCTGGGAAGAGTGGAGAGTGGAGACTCAGGACGTCGGACTCCGCCAGCAGTTCATCGATACTGGCCCAGCGAAACCCAGGGAATGGCGGCTCGTCGCCGTGGTAGGTGTCATTGGCGATTACGCGCATTCCCATGGCGTCGGCAATGCGGCCCACGTGGCGCCCAATGCGCCCGAATCCCACGATGCCCATGGTCTTCCCGGAAAGTTCCATCAACGGCGATTTCCAGAAACTCCAGTCCGGATTGTGTGACCACTCCCCGGCACGGACGGCGTCGGAGTGCAGTTTCACGTTGTGGCACAGCTCCAAAACGAGTGCGAAGACGAACTGCGCCACGGAGGCAGTTCCATACGTGGGAATGTTGCTGACCACGATGCCCTGCTGGTTGGCAGCCTCCACATCGACGATGTTGTAGCCGGTCGCGAGGACGCCTATGTAGCGAAGATCGGGCAGTTGGTGCAGGATGTAGCCCGGCAGCGGCGTCTTGTTGGTGAGTGCGATGGTGGCGCCGGCAGCGCGCTCCAGGACTTGGTCCACGCGCGTCCGATCGAAAACCTGCACCTCGCCAAGGCGGTGTAGCGCATCCCAGGAGAGGTCACCGGGATTCAGGCAATATCCGTCGAGTACCGTCAGTTTCATGCAGAAGCTCCAATCTCAGAAGTCAAAAATCCTCACCGTCATTCCCACCCGCGGCGCCGCCACCGCAGCTTCGTATTCACTATCGATTTCAATCGCCTGCACGGTCCATTCCCCATCAGCCTCCTCGCCGAGGCCGTATAGGCCGACACCGCGCGCCTTCAGCACCGCTTCGATCCGCGTCCACCGGCGAAAGAAATCTCGTTCGCGGCAATGCAAAGGAACTTCCATGTGGGCCGCAGCCTCGCTCGGCGGAAAGAAACGCTCGGCGATTTGCGCCTGGTCGCCCATACTGCGCACCCATTCAACGTCCACCCCGACTTCCACTTCCTGCGCAACCGCAACCAGCGCCATGTCGTGCGAATGCGAGAGATTGAATCGGCACTCGGGCGTGCCAGGCAGGTAAGGCTTCCCGGACGTCGTGACCGCAAACTCGATTGAGGCAGCGGTGTACTTCGCGAGAATTGCGCGCAACGCTCCGTGCGCCCGCAGATATCGTTCTGAGAGGATCGGCTTTATGAATCGGGAGGCGCGCTCCGCCTCGTCGGCAGTCGGCGGCGGTACGCACGCCGTGCCCAACCGAATTCGCCAGACGTCGATCTCGCCCGCCCTAAAGCCGGTGATCATGCGAGGTCTGCCTCCAGCGCATCGCGGAATTCGGTAGGATGCTCGCGAAGGTAGAAGTGGCCGCCCGAAAACTGGCGCATGGCGAACGACCCCGTGGTCTGGCTGTGCCACGCCTCGAGGTGCTCGACGCGGATGTTCGGATCGTCAACGCCCCCGTATGCGCGAATCGGGCAGTGGAGCGACGGTTTGTCGCGGTAGATGTAGTTGCGATAGAGTGCGGCGTCAGCTTCGAGTGCGGGCAGCATGGCGCGCATGGAGGTGGGTGCATCGAGAACTTCGCTAGGGATTCCTTCGAGCCTGCGCAGTTCTTCCAGAAACTCACTTTGAGAAGGCGCCGGCGGCGGTGTGTAGTCGCGCCGGTACTGGGGCGCGCGTGCCGCGGAGGCGATCAGCACTTCGGGCATCGAGTGGCCACGCTGGCGCAGCAAACGGCAGAGTTCGAACGCGACGATCGCGCCCATGCTGTGTCCGAAAAAGGCGAACGGCTGTGAAAGATACGGCTCGATGGCATTCGCGAGGGCCTCGACCAGGGCATCCATCTTCTCAAACGGCGCTTCGGCGATTCGCGCCTCGCGACCCGGTAGACGCACCGGACAAACGTTGGGCAGGCCGGCCTGCGCAGCCAATGTCGTCCCGCCGCCCGCATGGGGGAACCAGAAGAGACGCATCCCCGCGACCGATTCGGCGCCCGGAAACCAGGCCGATGGCGGTGCTTTCTTTCGCAGACGCAGCGCCAGCAAACGGCGCTTCTCCGGCGTCAGAGTGTCGGTAGCTTTTTGGGCAGGCAGGACCGCCGTCTGCCGCACTCGCCTGGGAGTGTCGATCAGCAGCCGCTCGAAGGGCACGACGTTCAAGTTTCGCGCGTACTCCAACGCCGCGGCCCGCGACTGGCGCGCAATGTCGTCGTAATGTTCGCGATCGTGCAGCAGGCGATCGAGCGCCGCTTTCCACGGTCCGAGATCCTGCGGCGGGACATCCGCGATGGGAACCATTTGCTCGTCCAGGCGCGGCTGGTACCTGGAAATTGGCGTGACCGGCAGGAGATAAGGAACCCCCATCTTCGCCTCGGGAATCCCGCCGACATCGCTGGCCATTACCGGGATACCGCGCAGCATCGCTTCCAGCACGATCCGCGACCGCGCCTCCGCCCACAGCGACGGCACCAGCAGGATCTTCGTGCGACGGAACAGTAGATCGATGTCGTCCACCGGGTCGAGCACGCGCACATTGGCGTGGCCGGCAAGCGCTGCCCGGTCCTCCCGGTTTGCGCCCCAAGTCGGCACCCCGGCGAATGCGGCTTGGGGAAACGCATCAGCGAGTGCAAGGAAGATCGAAATGCCCTTCACCGCGCAGGGATTCGCCAGCGTGACGAACTCATTATCGAAGCTGCCCAACTGCGGCCACGCGCCCGGCTCCAGCAAGGAAATTGGAACATGGACAGCATCGATCGCGGCATAGCGCCGGAAATAGTCCGCCACATACTGGCTCACGCCCACGACCCGATCGCAGGCACGAATCCTCTCGGTTTTCGCCTCGCTCGGAAATGCGCAGTCGGGGCCGAAGGGCACTGCCAGCGTGGCTCTCGCCAAATAGAAGACGCGCGCCCGTTCGGAACGCAGCGCAACTTCGAGCAGGAGCTGGGCCGGGTCGTCGGTAGAAGCGAGGATTGCATCGGGCGGATAACCTTCCGCTTCGTGAGCGAATCGCGCGCGCAGATTGGTATTCGTCACCACGTGGACCTCTACGCCCTTGTGATCGAACGATACTACGCCGTCCTTTATCGACCAGGGCGCGACGCCGCGTTTCCGTAGTTCCTCGAGGTAATGTCTTTGCGGCAATTGGCCAAACTCGCTGATCCGCGCGACCGCGCGGCATTCGTTTCCCTGCGCCGCGAGCGCTTCCAGCAACAGGCGGTTGGATTTGTCGCCGCCACCGTGCGCTGGAAAGTACTGCGAGTTTTGTGCCAGCAGGATGCGCATTCAGCGAACCAATTTGCGCTTCTGCAATCGTTGCAGCAACAGGGCGCGTCTATCGGGCGAGATCGACTCGATGGTGGGCCGCTCCGCATGATGCCCAGTCCCCGGCCGTAAAGCGAGGAGAAACCGCTCCAGGTCGCCGGCGTCCAAGCCGCTCACGAAGCGCTCGGCCGCCACGCGAGACCGTTCGGATTCCCGCTGGTAGGCCTCCGCATTGGTCAGCAGCTCTTCAATCGCTGCGATCCACGGCGCGACGTCATTGCCGGGAACCACCGGCTTCGGCATGGCGTGCTCATCGAACACCGGTTGATAGCGCTCGATAGTGCGGACTGGAATGACGTAGCCGGTGCCCTCCTTCGCTTCCAGGAGTCCGCCCGAATCGCTGGACACCACCGGAATCCCACGCAGCATGCTCTCCATCACGATCAGTCCGAAGCCTTCATACCAAAGCGACGGCATCAGGAGGACCGCCGTGCGCGCCAGCACCTCATCGATCTTCTTCGCGTTGGGGAGGAAGCGAACATTCGGAAGACGTTCCAGCGCACGCCGGTCTTCGCTGGTCGTTCCCCATCCCGGCACTACGCCAAACGCTCGCGCCGGCAGGCGCTCCGCCACCCGGAGAAGAATCGAGATGCCTTTGACCGCGCAAGGATTGATCATGGTGATGAGTCCAACGCGTGAGTGGGCGAAGCGATCCGCGGGCGCATCGTAGATCGGGGGGTGAATTACCTCCGCCCGACGATTCAATGCCTTCTGGATGTAATCGGCCATGTGACGGCCGATGGCGACGATCCCTGCGGCCCGGGCAACCATGTCGGCCGCGTGCCGGTCCGGGATCCAACTGGCGGGGCCGAACGGAAAGAACTGCGGTGTGTGCGCCAGGTAGACGATGCGGCCTTCCGCGGAATGGTGCGCCTCGCGGAGCAGGGAGTGGCCGAGATCTTCCGACGAGACCAGGACCCAATCGGGCTCGAACTCACGGATCTGCTGCCGCAGCACCTGCACGCGCCGCGCCGGCTCCTCCACGGCGATGACCGTGATGGATGCGTGGTAGCGCAGCTCGGCGCCTTCGCCGGCGGCGCCGCACACGATGCGGCACGGATGCCCATGCGCGGCCAAATGGTCGAGCCAGATGAGATTGCTGCGAGTCGCGCCGCCCCGAGGCGGCTCGTACGATGCGTTGGCCGTCAGCAGAACGCGCATAGCCAGTTCTTCGGTCCGCTACGACGCATCCTGCTCTTCCGCCAGCAGTGCGCGCACTTCTTCGTCCGAGAGGCCCTCTAACTCCTGCAGCAGATCCTGATAATCCGCGCCGCCCTGCTCGATTTCCTTCAGCTCTACGGCTTTCGCCAGTTCCTGCACGGTGAATTCGCCGCTGTAGACGATCTCCAGCGACAGGTCGACGCCGTAGATCTGTCGGACCTGTGACAGAAGCTGCACTGCGAGCAGTGAGTGGCCCCCGAGTTCGAAGAAATTGTCGCGGACGCCCACTGCGGGGAGGTTGAGGAGTCCGGCCCAGATCTCCGCCAGTTCCCGTTCCAGCGGAGTGCGGGGTGGATCTTGCGGCGTGGCGCGAACGGTACGGCGAGTGGTCGCGCGGATTCGATCCAGGATCGCGGCGGGAGTGCGAAGCTCATTGGCAATCTGGAGATAGTCGATTCTATGTGCAGGGGGCTTCTGGGCAGCTTCGCTTTCGCGGGTTAGATCGGTGACCTGTCGTCCCACGCGATATCTCACCGCGGCGGCGGCTTCGGCGGTAAGAGGGCCGAGGGACTCCAGGAACAGCGCGGCGGGACGATTCCGTTGACTCGGCACGAACGGTATCTCGACGCGCTCCAGGCCGCGCTGCAGTGCGATCTCGCCAAGGTGAGCTACCATGCGGTGCTCCACGCCGCGTCCCAAGGCACGGCAACTCAGCAGGAAAGTGTCCGCCACCAGCGAGCCGCCTTGTGTTCGAAAGATTATTGCGCCGGTGAGTCCATAACTGCCGAATCGATCCTTAACGTGGACCGTCAGGCATTCCGCGTCGCCCAGGTTCTGAATCTCCGCCTCGGAGCGCCGCAGGCCAGTCGCGTTCATCTGATTGGTGCGCTGCGTTAACTGCGCTACTCTTGCCACTTGGCTGGGCTCTAATGGAGCTATCACCACTTCCAGTTCGAGCGATGCGAGAAAGCTCTCCAGGCTCGGCGCGGCCCGCTCCGCTCGTGTCCGTGCAGCCTGCTGCACGTAGAGTTCGGCGCGGTCGCGATCTTCCTCTGTGATACGTGGCCGGTCGAATGCCCACACATGCCGAAGAAATTCCGGAATGTCCTCGGGCGCCGCTGGGAGCGGCAACGCAAGTACGGCTGGAGCTGCGAGTTGCGCCTCGGCGCATTCCTTGGCGCTGTCGTCGACCAGAATGAAGCTGTCGAGTCCCAGATCCAGTTCTTCGGCGAGCGATGCCAGGTTGGTTCCTTTGCTACCCCAGTTGATCCGGCGAGATACGAAGTCTTCGAGCCGTAGCGGCATCTCGGGATGTGCCTGGAAAGTCTCGATCACGTCTTCTTCGTTATTCTTGCTGCACAGCGTAAGCAGCATTCCCGCGTGCAGGCGTTCCGCCATGAACTTCTGGAGCGCACGCCGGGGATTGTCCAATACGACACTCTGTGGCCCGTCCTCGCCGCAGATCCCGGCCCACAAGGTGTCGTCGCAGTCGAGTGCGATCACCTTGAAGGGCGTGACGGCGATGGCGTGAATTCTGCGGGCGATTGCGGTCGCCAGCGCCACGAAAAAGAGCGGCGTGTACGGTACGTGCCCCAACTCATCGCCATGCGGATCGTGGACATCGTCGACGGGATAGTGGGAAAGCACGTCCTCGGCACTGAGAAGGTGGACGCCGGGCAGGTCCGCGGTGGCGTCGCGTAAGGCGCGCCCGGCCGCCTCCATTTCCACCTGCATCGACGGAACAGAAGGACAGATCACCAGAATCAGCGGCGCCTGGAACTTCGCCGACGAGGTCCGCACGGCCTCCGCCAGACGGCGGGCGTTATCGGCCGGCAGGTGCTGATCGAAGCGCACGAGCGCGACGTTGACGCCGCGATTTCGGGACAGAAGGCCGACGGGATTCAGCAGCTCCTGGAAGAGCTGGTTGTAGCCGGCGAATCGGATCGTATAGTCGAGTCCGAGCTGTTGCATCCAGAACGTGAGGCCGGGTTCGATGCTTTCGGCTGTGAATGTAGCGCTAATGGCGATCGCGCGATCGTCGAGCGGCATGAAATTTCATTATGCCAGAGGGGTTAGGCCAAGAGCCACGAAGCAAACCATTTCAGGAAGGTGGTGGCCAGGGGTCGGCAGTGGAGAGCATGCGGCGGTGGTGGAAGTGGTCTGGGCGCAAAAGGAGGAAAGGGCAAAGCGAATCCTGGTCTGCGCGGTGTGGCACTGCACTCATCCGTGGCTCCCTACGAGCCACGCGCGTTAGCAAGCGGTCTGGTGATACGTCGGCGGACTTCTGAAACCACGTACGTAGCCAGGCCAATATCACTGGTAGCCGCTCACTCAGCGCCTCAGAAACCGTAATGGGACAGTAATAGCGGGCGCCTCGGCGTCTTTGGAATCTGTCGGAACGGATCTATTCAAACCGCGGTGCTTCCAGTCTCTCGATTGGCCAGATCACGCGCATCCGACCACGGAACGGAAACCTGAGTTTCTATCGGGGATTATGGGGCATTTCATAGCTGAATCGGCGGCACTTCCCTCATCCAGCCTTTAACATCGCCCCCGCCGCACGATCAACCACCCAAACCAGCCTCCCGCGCTCCGGACGCACCATCTGTGCTGGCAACTGCGCCGGCTCGTAAGGACCTTCCAGCACCGCCTTTAACGCCGGCGCCTTATCTCCCCCTCCCACCAGGAACACCACCGACACTGCCGCATTCAACAACGGCGCTGTAAACGTGATCCGGTCGGTGTAGAACTTGCCCACCCAGTTCGAAACCACCAGCCCGCCCATCTCGTTCAGCGCCTTCGTCCCCGGAAACAGCGACGCAGTATGGCCGTCCGGACCCATGCCCAGCAGAATCAAATCGAACGCCGGGAACTGCCCCTCCGCCGTCCCGAAATACTCGCGCAGACGCTGCTCGTATCGCGCAGCTGCCTCCGCCGCGCTCGGATTCTCGGCTTCGATCCGCCACACCTGCTCCGCCTTCGCACCAATCTTCGCGAGCAAGCTCTCCTTAGCCATGCGATAGTTGCTGTCCGCGTGGTCCGGCGGCACGTGCCGCTCGTCTCCCCAGAAGAAACGCACCTTATCCCACGCCACCTGCGAACCCTCCGCGAGCAGCGCGAACATCCCTTTCGGAGTCGACCCTCCCGAGAGCGCGACATTGAAATGTCCCTTCGCCTCGATCGCCTCCTTCGCCGCGCTGACAAACGCATCCGCCCCCGCCTGGAACAATGCCGTACTGTCCGCGACTACCCTGATCCCGCTCATCACTAGTCCTCCTCCCCGGCGGGGACGGCATCCGTTGCCGTTTGCACCTTGGACTTCGCGGCCTTCTTCCCTTTCGCCGCTTTCTTAGAGGCCGGCGCCTTCTTCACTGGCGCCTCGTGCAGCACGGGGACCGCAGTCTTCCCAGCCGTCATCTCTTGCTGCCACAGCCGAAAGCCGCCTTGAAACGCGTTGGCGTTATCGCCCAGCCGCACACCCTTGGGCAGTTCCTCGAGCAGGCGCGCATTCCCGCCGCCCAGCACCACGTAGTCAGCCTCCAGCGCCAACTTCAGGCGATCTACCACGTCGATGACCGCCTTGCGCCACTTCTTCTTCCCCAAACGCTCCAGCCCGCGCTCGCCGACATAGTCTTCGTAGGTGTGACCCTTCTTGTACGGCAAGTGCGCCAGTTCCATCGGCTGCATCAGCCCGTCGACGATCAGAGCCGAACCCAGCCCTGTGCCGAGCCCCAGAAACAGCATCCGCCCGCCTTCATAACTTCCCAGAGCCTGCATCGCTGCATCATTGATCACGCGAACCGTACATCCGAAGGCCTTGTCAAAATCGAACCCCACCCAACCGCTGCCCAGATTGTGCGGTTCGGCGACCGGTTGGTCGTGCAGCACCGGCCCGGGGTACCCAATCGATACCGCCGTGTACGTCCACTTTGCGGCCGCTTCTTTGACATCGGCGACCATTTGTTTCGCCGTCAGCTTCGGCCCCGACGGGATCTTGACCACTTCCGGCTGCCCCGAACACATCAGCTTCAAATGGCTTCCGCCCACATCAATCACGAGAATGCTCAGATCGTTTTTCGCCATATCCAACTCGTTACCGGCCCCCAGGCCGCTCCTTTACCCGAACCCCAACCCTACCGCGAACCCGCGAGCGAAGCGAACTAATCTCCGGCCCCCGGCCCCAGGCGCCGCAGCGAAGCGAGCCTCTTCCCCAACCCCTAACCCCCAACCCCCGCTTTTAACAGGTCCGCCACCACCGCAGTCCAGCCGGTCTGATGACTCGCCCCGACTCCCCGCCCGTTATCGCCGTGGAAGTGCTCGTAAAACAGAACCAGGTCGCGCCAGTGCTCGTCCGCCGCATAGCGCTCCTCCTCGCCGTGACATGGGCGCCGCCCGGACTCGTCGGGCAGAAAAATCCGCGTCAGACGCCCCGACAGTTCGGCCGCGACTTGCTTCAGGTTCATCATACGCCCGCTGCCCACCGGACACTCCACCTGGAAGCTCTCGCCGTAGTATTCGTGATACTTCTCCAGCGACTCCACCAGCAGATAGTTGATCGGAAACCACACCGGCCCGCGCCAGTTCGAATTCCCTCCGAACAGCGTCGTGGTCGACTCACCCGGGTCATACTCGATCCCGAACACTCCCCATCGCGTCCTCGCCGTGAACGGATGATCGAGGTAATACCGCGACAGCGACCGCACTCCATACCGCGACAGAAACTCCTCTTCGTTCAGCGCATACCGCAGGACGCGTTCCAGATTCTCGCGAGTCGGAATCGAGAGCAAACGCTTCCCCTCCGACGCCCTCCCGATCTGCGGCCCCAGATCCGGACGATTGTCGAGGAACCAACGCATCCGCTTCCGAAATCCCGGCAGCGCATCGAGCACGCTCTCCTCCAGAACCCCAACCGCGAATAGCGGCACCAGCCCCACAATCGAGCGCGTCAACATCCGGTGTGGATCTCCGAAGATCACGATCTTGTCATAGTAGAAGCCGTCCTGGTCGTCCCACAGTCCGCCTCCACCGAGACTGTTCATGGCGTCCGTGATGGCCACGAAGTGCTCGAAGAACTTCGACGCGATGTCTTCGTACGCCGGGTCGCAGTGCGCCAACTCCAGCGCCATCGCGAGCATCGTCAGGCAATAGAATGCCATCCAGGCCGTGCCATCCGCCTGCGCATAGGTGACGCCCTCCGGCAGGGCCGCTCCCCGGTCGAACAGCGCCACATTGTCGAGTCCCAGGAACCCGCCCGCAAACAGATTCCGGCCGCTCGGATCCTTGCGATTCACCCACCACGTGAAGTTGAGCAGCAGCTTGTGCATGGTGCGCTCCAGAAATAACTGGTCGCGTTCGCCACGAGCCTTGCCCAGGTTGTACACCCGCCAGCATGCCCAAGCATGCACTGGCGGATTCACATCCGAAAAGCCGAACTCGTGCGCCGGCAACTGCCCGTTGGGATGCATGTACCACTCACGCAACAGCAGCAATAGCTGGTCCTTAGCCAGTTGCTCATCGATCTGCGCAATCGCCACCATCTGGAAGGCGTGATCCCAGGCGGCGAACCATGGATATTCCCATTTGTCCGGCATCACCAGCACATCGCGGCAATGCAAATTGGTCCACCCCGAATTGCGTCCCTTCTCGCGTCCCGCCGGCGGGGGAGGTTGTCCGGGATCGCCCGCCAGCCATTCCTTGGTGACGTATTCGTAATACTGCTTCGACCACAACAGTCCCGCATACGCCTGCCGTGCCACGCGGCGTTCCTCGGCAGACAGCCCGCGTGGCAGCCTGGCTGTGTAGAACTCATCCATTTCCCGGATGCGATCCTCAAACACGCGATCGAAGCCGGGACCAAACGCCTCCTCTGGTGCCTCGCTTTCCGAAAAGAGGCGCAACTCCACCGTGAATTCCGCGCCGCCGGCAATCTCCGCGCGATAGTGGGCCGCTGCTTTCGTCCCCATCCCGTTCGGACTCACCGCATCCGCGCGCCCGTTCACCACAAACTCATGGAATGCGTCTTTCACCGCCGGACTGGAATTGGCGTACCCGTACAGCCGCGCGAAGTTTGTCTCATTCTCGGTGAACAGCCACGGCGCGGGCCGTTTCACCGCCAGCCGGAAAACGTGCAGTGTGGGATGGGATGCCACCACTCCATCTCCATCGCGAGCAATCCGCGGACGCCCTGCAAAGTCTTCGCCCACGCGGCCCCACGCCCAGGTATTCCGGAACCAAATCATCGGCAGCAAATCGAGCGTAGCCGTATCGGGCCCGCGATTCGCCGCGGTGATGCGGATCAGGATATCGTCCGGCCCCGCCTTGGCATATTCGACTTGGATGTCGAAGTAACGATTCTCATCGAAGACGCCGGTGTCCGCCAGTTCGAACTCGCGATCGTACTTTCCGCGTCGCCGGTTCTCCTCGCGCAGCCGCGAGTACGGAAACTCCGCCTGTGGGTACTTGTACAGCGCCCTCTGATACGAGTGCGTCGGCGTGCCGTCCAGGTAGTAGTAGCACTCCTTGACGTCCTCTCCGTGATTGCCTTCGTCGTTGGTCAATCCGAAGAGCCGCTCCTTCAGGATCGGGTCGTTGCCGTTCCACAGCGCGAGGGAGAAGCACAGCCGGCACTCGCGGTCGCACCACCCGAGCAGTCCGTCCTCACCCCAGCGATACGCCCGGCTCCGCGCATGATCGTGCGGAAAATACTCCCAGCAACTCCCATACGGAGAATAGTCCTCCCGGACCGTCCCCCACTGCCGCTCCGGCAGATAAGGTCCCCACCGCTTCCAATTCCGAACCCGTCCGGCATCCTCCGCAAGCCGGCTCTCTTCCGCGACCCGGCTCGCTTCGCTCACCGTCTCGGGGGCCGGGGGCCGGGGGTCAGGGCCCGGGAAAGAGTCACTCCCTCCGCTCGCCGTCGTCTTCTCTCCGTGCGTGGTCAATCTTCTGTCCCCTGTCCGATGCCTGGGCCTCCGTCTCCGCCACGAGCAACCCGCAGACTGAATCCGATTTCCCGGCAGCGGAGCCCGGGTCCCAATCCCCGCTCCCTGGCCGCGGTTTTGCTTGGCCCCGGCCCCCCTCTTCCTACTTCTGTTCCACGTGTCCGCCGAACTGGAACCGCATCGCGGACAGTACTTTGTCTGCAAAGCAGTCTTCGCCGCGTGAGGAGAAGCGTTCGTACAGCGCAGTCGTCAACACCGGCGCCGGCACCGACTCCTCGATCGCCGCCATGATCGTCCACCGGCCCTCTCCCGAATCTGACACGCGGCCGGAGAACTTCGAGAGCTCCGGATCCTCCACCAGCGACGCAGCCGTCAGGTCCAGCAGCCATGACGCGATCACGCTCCCGCGCCTCCACACTTCCGCCACATCCGCGACATTCAATTCGTACTGATAGCGCTCCGGATCACGCAGCGGCGTCGTCTCCGCATTCACCTCCTGCGACTGCGCACCCGCATTGGCATGCTTCAGAATGTTCAGCCCCTCCGCATAAGCCGCCATCACGCCGTACTCGATCCCGTTGTGGACCATCTTCACGAAATGTCCCGCTCCCGAGGGCCCACAGTACAGATACCCCTCTTCCGCCGTGCCGCCTGTCTTCTCGCGCCCCGGCGTGCGTTCCAATGATCCGCGCCCCGGTGCCAGGGTCTTGAAGATCGGTTCACAATGTTCGAACGTCTCGCGCGGCCCCCCGATCATCTGGCAATATCCCCGCTCCAGTCCATGCACGCCACCGCTCGTCCCGACATCCAGATAGCGAATTCCCTTCCCATCGAGTTCCTTCGCCCGCCGCATGTCGTCGATATAGTACGAATTCCCGCCATCTATTAAGATGTCGCCCGCATCCAGCAGTTTCGCCAGTTGATCCAACAGCCCGTCCACCGCCGCCGCCGGAACCATCAGCCAGATCGCCCGCGGAGCCTTCATCAGCTTTACCAACTCTCCGAGCGAGCCCGCCGCCTTAGCGCCCTCCGCCGAAACCTCCTGGACCGCCTTCGCATCGCGGTCGAGGACCACGCATTCGTGTCCGTTTCGCATCAGGCGCCGCACAATATTCGCGCCCATTCTTCCGAGTCCGATCATGCCCAGTTGCATATAGAGTTCGTCCGCTGTCTCAGTGTATCGCGTAGGGGCGGGTCACCACCTGCTGTGCTCTAGCGCACGGCTTAGCATGCGACGCAATCATGTGGAAGGCAATTCTTGTCGAAAGTGCTCTTCGGCGAGCCGCGACCGCAAAGATGCGCCGTCTGTCATGTTCTTCTCCCCGGCGGCCGGAGATTCGCGAGTGATCCAGGCGCGAGGGCGTCGAGCTTGGCGCTGAGAAACCCGCGGTCCTGGCCTTGGTCAATATGTTCCCACGGCGCCGGGGAAGACAGGCCCGTGGTCGCCGTGTTACCCCCGAACCCGCCCCCAGTTCGTTTCGTCAACTCCCGTTCACGTCCCATGCGCGAGCCAGGCGAACCTCCTCTAGCCGTGTCCTCCAGCCTCCCACCCTGTCGAGCGAAGCGAGCCGGAGCCCCCGACCCCCCAACCCGTCAGGGATGCGAGCCAACTCCTGGCCCGTCGAGCGGTGCGTGCCAGCACCGCGACGGTTCCCTTACTTGCGGTAAACTGAGGGTTTCCAAATGGCCAAAACTCTAGAGGAATTGCAGGATATCGCCAAGCGTATCCGCCGCGAAATCATCGTGATGATTGGCGCGGCCAAATCAGGACACCCCGGTGGGTCGCTTTCCGCCGTCGAAATGGTCACCGACCTCTACTTCGACCACATGCGCATCGACCCGCATAACCCCAAGTGGCCCGACCGCGACCGCTTCATTCTCTCCAAAGGCCACGCCTGCCCGGTGCTGTACGCAGCCATGGCCGAATCCGGCTTCACCCCCATCGACCAACTGAATACCCTGCGCAAACTCGGCTCCATTTACCAGGGCCATCCCGACATGCGCTTCATCCCCAGCCTGGAAGCCTCGACCGGTTCGCTGGGCGAAGGCCTCTCCCTGGCTCTTGGGATGGGATTCGCGGCGCGCCTCGACAAGCGTCCCTCGCGCACTTACGTCATGCTCGGCGACGGAGAGATTCAAGAAGGACAAGTCTGGGAATCCGCCATGGCGGGCCCGTTCCACAAGCTCGATAACGTGGTCGCTATTGTCGACTACAACGGCATTCAACTCGATGGCTTCGTCAAGGACATCATGGACGTTGCGCCCCTTGCCGACAAATGGCGCGCCTTCGGTTGGCACACCATCGAGATCGACGGCCACAGCTTCCCCGCCATCCAACAGGCGTTGAAGGAAGCCGAAGAGACCAAGGGGAAGCCTACTTGCATCGTAGCCCACACCATCAAGGGCAAGGGCGTTTCATTCATGGAGAACAACCCCAAGTTTCATGGCACCGCGCCCACTCCCGACGAAGTCAAATTGGCCCTACAGGAGCTCCAATAAGATGCCTGCCAAGACCAAATTCGAAATCAAGCTGGGAGCGGCCACCCGCGAAGCCTTCGGCCGCGCGCTCGTAGAACTCGGCCGCGAGAATCCCGACGTGGTGGTCTGCGATGCCGACCTCTCGAAGTCGACCATGACCGTCTACTTCCAAAAGGAATTTCCGGAGCGCTTCGTCTCCTGCGGAATCGCCGAGGCGAACATGACTGCGATCGGCGCGGGCCTCGCGCTTGCCGGCAAGATCCCGTTCGTCTCCAGTTTCTCGGCCTTCGCCATGAACAAGGGCTTCGAACAGCTCCGTTGTTGCGTGGCGTATCCAAATGTCAACCTCAAGGTCGTCGGTACTCACAGCGGGATCTCGATCGGGGAAGACGGCCCGTCGCAGATGAGCATCGAAGAGATCGGTCTCGCCTGCAATCTCGCCGGCTTCGTCGTCATCGCGCCTGCCGACGAGGTTTCGACCAAAGCTCTCGTAAAAGCGGCTGCCGCGTATGTCGGCCCGGTCTTCATCCGTACCGGCCGCCCCAAGGCGCCGATCATTTACCAGCCCGATCACAAGTTCGAGATCGGCAAAGCAGTCGAGGTCGCCGAAGGCTCCGATGTTACGGTGATCGCCAACGGGCTCCTGGTAGCGCAAGCCCTGTTGGCCTCCGACACACTCGATGGCGAAGGCATTTCGGTGCGCGTGATCGACATGCATACCGCCAAGCCCATCGACCGCGAGGCGATCCGCAAAGCTGCCTCGGAAACGGGCGCGATCGTGGTCGCCGAAGAGCATCTGGTGGATGGAGGACTGGGCGTCCGCGTCGCGCAAGTAGTAGGCGAAACCGTGCCCTGTCCGATGGAATTCGTCGGTATCCAGAACACCTACGCCGAATCTGGCCAGCCCGACGAGTTACTCGACAAATACGGTCTGATCGCCCGCGACGTCATCACCGCGGTACGTAAGGTCGTCGCCCGCAAGCGCAAATGAGTTGCCTGGCCGTGGCGCAAACACTCGTGTTTGCCGCGTCGACACTCATGTCGACGCTTTTCGGGGCTCCGCCGGGTTGGATGTCGGGTCGAGACTTCTGGTCTGCATCTCTTTCGACCTTCTCTCTTCCCTCGAAAGTCTCAGAGCTTCCGGCAAACACGAGTTTTTGCGCCACATCGCGCAAACCCAAGCTTGGAGCGATCCGTATCCCGGTCGATCTCCAGACCCTGGCGTCTCGGCGTCTAGGCATGAAATCGGGAGCCCTCGTCTCCCGCAGCCCTCAACAGCTCCGCGTTGAATTCTCTTTTCTCCCCCATGCTCTGACGTAACTCCACCATGTCCCTCTTCGCTCTGTCCGAATCGCTCTTGTCACAGAGCCCCGCGTTCCACTGGATCGTGGACACGCAGCCTGTCTTCCAACAAATCTACTCCGATCCTTCCGGACTCTTCGGCAAACCGGCCGCCGAGCTCCTGCAGCACCGCGTGTCGGAAGCTCTCGATCCCGAACAGGCACTCGCCTGGGGCGATCGCTTCTCGCGCGTCTTCGAAGGCGAGACCCTCTCGCTCCGCGAACGCCGCGGCGAGAGCACCTGGTACGTCTCCCTCTTCCCCATCCGCATCAATGGCGAGATCCTCTACGCCGCCGGTATGGCGCGCGAGATCTCTCCCTGGGGCAAAGCCGATCAGGAGCTTCGCCGTACCGTCTTGAGCGCGCTCAAGGCCCAGGAGTTCGAGCGCAACATGCTCTCGAAGTTCCTCCACGACTCAGTCGGCCAAAACCTCACTGCGCTCGGCCTGCAGCTCGACCTGATCCGCATGGATCTGGAAGCCGTCTCGCCGGAAACCTGCAGCCGCATCGCAGAGATTCAGAAGATCCTCGAGGCCATGATGGAAGAGGTGCGCGAGTACAGCTACGCCCTCAATCCATCTACCGTGGAACGTGCCGGGCTGCGTCCCGCGCTCGATCGTCTGGCGGGGCGAATCCGCGAGCGTTTCACCGGCACGATGCGCCTCAACGTCGACCCATCACTCAAACTGGATAAGAAGATCGCAGTGGCTCTTTACCAGATCGCCAATGAGGCAGTCGAGAACGCGGTGCAACATTCCTGTTGCTCTGCGATCGAAATCGCGGTAAAGTCCTCACGAGTCGGTACTTTTTTGGAAGTCCGCGATAACGGGAAGGGGTTTGACCCGGCTGACATTCAGGGAGGGGGCCGGGGACTTGGTTTACTGAGCATGGAACACTACGCCGCGCAGGCGGGCCTGGAACTCGTCGTGAGTAGCTCGCGCGAAACGGGAACCGTAGTGCGCGCGGTGGCTCAGGCCGTCTGAGGGGTCTACACAATGGCATTCGACATTGTATTGGTCGATGATCACAAGCTGGTGCGCGATGGCGTAAAGACGATATTGGAGCGCGGCACCGAATTTCGAGTAGTGGGAGAAGCGGACAACGGCAGCGATGCCGTCGCACTCTGTAAGAAGACCCTTCCCGATCTGGTGTTGATGGATATCGGGCTGCCTGGCATGAATGGCATCGAGTCGACTACCGAGCTGTTGCGCCACTGTCCGGGTGTCAAAGTCGTCGTGCTCTCCATGTACGACGACGAAAACTCGGTAGTGAGCGCGATTCGCTCCGGCGCCCGCGCCTTCGTGCTCAAGAAGGCTTCCTCGAGCGAGTTGCTCGACGCCCTGCGGACCGTGGCGCGCGGCGGATCGTACCTCAGCTCGCAAGTATCGGACCGGCTGCTCACTCGCATCCAGCGCGGAGACCTGGAGACACACGACCGTAGCCCGCTCGAATCTCTGTCACCCCGCGAGCTTCAGGTTCTACGGTTAGTTGCCGAAGGTAAAACTAGTAAAGATATTGCAGTTCTGTTAGATTTGGGCCTGCAAACTGTGCGGAGTTATCGCAAGACCATGATGAAAAAATTGGGGGTGAACAACGTGGCGGGCTTGACACAATTGGCTCTGGCCGCAGGCATCACCCATTGGAACAAGCCCGATGCAAACCCCGTGGGGTGATTTTCCCGTCGCTGACGCCCACGCGCACTTGTTTTCTTACCGGTTTTTCGAATCCCTCGGCACGCAATGCGGCAAGAGCGCTGCTGCCGTGGCCGAAACCTTGGGATGGGTGTTACCCGCCGAAAACCCGGTCGCTCTGGCGGCTGCGTGGGATACAGAATTGGATGGGTACGGCGTTTCCCGTGCCTGCCTGATCGCCAGCGTCACTGGCGACGAGGCCTCGGTAACGGCGGCTCAAGCCGCGTGCCCGGACCGCTTCCTGGCGTTCGCCATGGTGAACCCGCTGGCTGACGATGCAATCGTCGCCCAGGGGCTCGACGGTGTGTGCTTCTTTCCTTCCATGCAGGGTTACACCATCAGCGACCCGAAAGTCCGGCCGCTCCTCGACCAGGCGGCGGCGCAGGGCTGCGCTGTGTTTGTGCATTGCGGCGTCCTCACCGTGGGAGTGCGGCGCAAGCTCGGCCTGCCATCGCCCTTCGACATGCGTTACGCCAACCCGCTCGACCTGCACGCGGTGGCGCTTCGTTATCCCAAGACGCGCTTCATCCTGCCCCATTTCGGAGCCGGTTATCTGCGTGAAGCGCTGATGCTCGCGGATCTCTGTCCTAACGTTTATCTCGATACTTCCAGCACTAATTCCTGGATGCGGTATGAAGGCCTCGACCTGAAGACCGTCTTTCGCCGGGCCGTGGACGCCGTGGGGGCGGGCAGATTATTGTTCGGAACCGACTCCTCCTTCTTCCCGCGGGGCTGGAATTATGATATCTTCGAAGCCCAGACCAAAGCTCTATTAGACTTGGGGATCAGTAGTTCAGATGCCCGCCTGATCCTCGGCGGGAATTTGGAGCGATTGTTTTCACAAACTTGAGAGTTCAGGAGGAATGGGGGCACTAGTTTAGCCATGCAAATCAGGATACGGTTTCCCTTAAGGCATCCATTTTTCCCGGAGTGGGCCGCCACTCCCACCCGTCTGGCGAAAGGCGCTTGTACTACGCTCTCCGGCAGTTTTGCGGAGTTGATGCGGGCCGCGACCTCCGTCCGTCCCTCGCGCGCCGTGTTCGTCATGCATTACCCCGAGAGTATCTTCCTGACCGATCGTGAACGGGATACCCTCTGGGAGGTCTATCAGGTACCGGTATTCGCCCTTCTTCTCGATGGGGAAGGACGTCTGGTGGGTTGGGAGTGCGAAGCTCACGATGGTCTGCACATCGGATCGAGCTGCCCGGAATCCGCCGACGACCAGTTGATCTTCAGCAGTGAAGACTCTGTGCTCGGATACCGTCTTCCCTTGGACCGCTTCGTCATCGAGTCCGCCCCCTGCCAGTGCGGCCGTCCCGGACAGCGGCTCCAGTATGCTCCACGGCGGGCCGGCAAGCCGATGCAGGTCTCCACCGCGCCGCTCGCCGAACGCCGCGAAATACGGGTTGGGTAGGTTTCCCAGCACGTACGGCCCCGTACAGCAGCCTAGGACTGTACCTTCTTCACACCCTCGGCCCCACGACATCGACTCGTGCTATGATCGCTGACTGGCGATTGGGGGGAATCTTGCAATCTAAATCACAAAAGCCATTATTTTCATCCGCGGCACTGGCTGGGCCGCTGTTGGCGTTGGGTCTATTACTGGCATTACCATCAGCCTCGCAGGCCCAGAGTTGCAACTACAGCCTGTCATCCAATTCTGCGACCGTTGGCCCCAACGGTGGCCCCGGATCGGTCGGAGTGACCACCTCCCCAGGCTGCACATACACCGCCACGGCGCCTCCCGGCAGCTTCGCCAGCATCACCTCCGGGGCGTTCGGCAGCGGCTCCGGCACCGTCACTTACAATGTGCAGGGCAACAGCGGCGGCGCCTCCCGTATCACCGCCCTAACCATCGCCGGGCTGACGTTCACCATCGATCAAGTCACCGGATGCGTCCTCGGACTTACGCCTTCCAGCGCGGCTTTTCCCGCGACCCTGGCAGGGGGCAGCCAGATTGCCAGCTTCAACGTAACTTCCACTGGCTCGAATTGCGGATTCTCAGCCGCGTCCACCAACACTTCGTTCCTGGTCGTCAATCCCAATATCTCGGGACTGCCAACGGTTAGTTACACCATCACTTCCAACCCGAGAAATGCAGGCCGCACTGCTACCATCCTGGTGACTGGGCAGGGCGGGGCCCAGGGGCAGTCCGAAGTCTTCACCGTAGTCCAGGCTGGACTGGCTCCTTGCACCTACGCCCTTACTAAATCCACTCAATCGTTCCTCTCGTCTGGCGGCACTGGCACGGTAAATGTGGAGGCCCCAGCGGGATGTCCCTGGTCTGCGTCCAGCAACAGCCCATTTGTGAGCGTCGGCGGAGGTGGTTCAGGCAACGGCACGCTGACTTACACAGTGTCGACGAATAGCGGCAGTACCTCGCGCATCGGGAGCCTCACGGTTGCCGGACTGCCCTACGCCGTAAACCAGGCGGGCGCCACGAACATCAACTGCACCGGCAGTTCGCCCAATCCGGCGCCGGCGGCAATGGAAGGGCGAACCGAGCTTCTGGGTGACTATCTCCTCACTTGTACTGGGATGACTGCTCCGGTGACCGCTAACATCGCGCTCCGGCTCAACACCAACGTGACCAACGCCACGGCGAGCGGCGTCAGCGACGCATTCCTGCAGGTGAATGGCGCGGCGACTACTAGCGGCATGGTGTCGGGTTTCAACTCGCTCCAGTTTAACGGCGTGTCTCTGGTTCCGTCCGGCGGCGGTGTGGCGACGGTGCGGGTCACCAACGTGCGTGCGGATGCCAGTATGGTGGGGTCTTCCGGCAGTCTCCAGTCCCTGGGTGTGACCGGAACCATCACGGTGGATGCGGGAGTCCCGGTGCCTATCACCAACGCGACCCAGATTCTGGCCTACGCCGCGCAAACCTTGATCTTCGTCGAGGGCGCCGCGAACACCACTACCAGCGGCTCGTCACCGGGAGAGAGCACCGGACTCTCGCCTCGCGCCAGCGGCGGCACTTCCGGTGCCACGACTACCATACCGTTCATGTTCCAGGAGGCCAGTCCTGGAGCATTCCACACCGGGACTGCGCCTACCCGACTGCGGCTCGTCCTGAACAACGTGCCGGCCGCCGCGGGGGTGTGCGCTCCCGTGTTCAATAGCGATGCGGTGGTGCGGGCCCAGTTGGTTACCGCCGATAGCAACGGGGCGGGCGGCGCGCCTGTAGGGGGCCAGGTGGGCAGTTGTAGCGGTCTGACCGCCAACAACGGAACCATCAATGCCACTTGGGTTGTGAACTCCTCCGATCCGAATTCTTTCGAGACCAACACGTTTCCGATGATCTTCGGCAATGTGACCGCGCAGGATTTGAGCGGCATGACGGTATCGGCGACCTATGCGCCAGTGAGCCAGGTAAGCGTGGCTACTGCTGCCGGCTTTGCTCCCATCCCGCGCTTCCGCGACTTCTCGGTGCCGCAGTCGCTAGTGAATCTGCGTAGCACCAGCGTGGTGGTCAGCACCCCCGCGTCGTCATCGCTGGCGGGCGGCTCGATGTTGGACGCCCGATTGAAAGCCAACGCCGCCGGTGGCACGGGTGGTTTTGGCAATCAGACCAACAACGACGACCAGGACAATCCTTCGATGGGCACCACCGCCCAGAGCACCGTGAGCGGTGGAACCATCACCGACTGTCAGATCCAGCAGCCGGCGAGCGGAAGTTGCAGCGTCTCTTCCGATGGGACTACTGCCACTGCAACAATGGGACAGCTCGACCCCAGCCAGACGACGACTTATGTAATCTCCGTCCAGCCCAATCCGTGTCCGACCGCTACCTGCGCGGTGCAGGAGGATGTGACCGTCACCGGTACATCGCCCAATGCGGACGTGACCACGAGTCATTCGAGCAGCGTCTTTACGGTGACTGGGAGCAGCGGCGGCTGTACGCCAGGGCAGCCTGGCAGCATGAACGCGTCAGGCGGGAACAACCAGAGCGCCACCGTGAACTCACCGTTTGCGGCTGCCTTGCAGGTTACCTTGACCGACACTTGCGGATCGCCCATGGCGGGTCAGACCATCACGTTCTCGGCGCCGGGCAGCGGCGCCAGCGCGAATCTCTCGCCGGGTTCGGCGACCACCAATTCCTCGGGAGTGGCGAGCGTAAATGCCACTGCCAACGGCACTGCGGGCGGTTACACGGTCACCGCGCGATTCGGTTCGCTCAGCGTGAACTTCTCATTGACCAACATGTCGGGAGGAGGCGGCGGCAGCGGTGCCGCATCGCAAAGCAGCACATTTCCCGGATCTCCAGCGGCGAGTGCCGCTTTCGATAACAACACCGACGGCAACTACTTCGATGGCTCAGTGACAGCGACCAACACGCAGGCTAATCCATGGTGGCAAGTCGATCTGGGCAGCTCGAAGTCGATCAGTACAGTGGTGATCTGGAACCGCACCGATTGCTGCGCCTCGCGTCTGAGCGACTATTGGGTGTTCGTCTCGAATACCCCTTTCTCGGCATCGGACACGCCCACCACGTTGGCAAGCCGGCCGGGAACGTTCGCAAGCCACCAGACATCCACGCCCAGTCCTTCCGCGACGATCACGGTTGGCGCCAGCGGGCAGTATGTGCGCGTGCAGCTTTCGGGAACCGATATCCTGAGCCTCGCGGAGGTCCAGGTGAATACGGGCGGGGGAACGGGTGGCGGCGGGACGGCTAGTCAAAGCAGCACCTTCCCCGGGTCGCCCGCGGCCAGCGCGGCGATCGACGGAAGGACCGATGGGAACTACTTCGACGGGTCGGTGACCGCTACCAACATGGAGAACAATCCGTGGTGGCAGGAAGATCTGGGCAGTTCGCAATCGATTAGCTCCATCACCATCTGGAATCGGACGGACTGTTGCGGGTCACGGCTGAGCGACTACTGGGTGTTCGTTTCGAATACACCTTTCTCGGCAGCGGACACGCCTGCGACGTTGGCGAATCGCGCGGGAACGTTCGCAAGTCATCAGACGACGGCGCCGAGCCCTTCGACTACGATCGCGGTGAACACGACTGGACAGTTCGTGCGTGTGCAGTTGTCGAGCCCGAACATCCTGAGCCTCGCGGAGGTGCAGGTGGCGACGGGCGGCGGCAGCACCAACGCCGATCTGGCGCAAGGCAAACCGGCTTCCCAGAGCAGCACGCTGGCGGGGACGCCTCCGGCGAGTGTGGTGGTGGACGGCAACACGGATGGCAACTTTTACGACGGGTCGGTGACCGCCACGAATCCGGATCCGTTCCCGTGGTGGCAGGTAGACCTGGGAGCCTCGGTACCGATCGGCACCGTGTTCATCTGGAACCGCACGGACTGCTGCGGATCGCGGCTGAGCGACTACTGGGTCTTTTTCTCGAACACCCCATTCGCCGCGAGCGACACCCCGGCGACGCTGCAGAACAGGGCTGGAACGGCCTCCCTCCACCTGACGAACGCTCCCAGTCCATCGCAGGAGATCTTGTTGCAGGGCCTCTCCTACCGGTACATCCGCGTGCAGTTATCGAGCTCGAACTATCTGAGTCTGGCGGAGGTGCAGGTCTTCGCGCCAGTGAACGTGTCGCCGGGCAAGACGGCGTCGCAGAGCAGCACTCTGCCGTTCACACCTCCCGCCAGTGTGGCCGTGGACGGCAACACGGATGGGAACTTCTATGACGGGTCGGTGACGGCCACGAACCAGGAGAACAATCCGTGGTGGCAGGTGGATCTGGGTGCCTCGACGCCGGTGAGCAACGTGGTGGTCTGGAATCGGACGGACTGCTGCTCGACGCGACTGGGAGACTACTGGGTATTCGTCTCGGATACTCCGTTCCAGGCGAGCGACACACCGGCGACGCTGGTGAATCGAGCGGGGACGTTCAGCGCGCACCAGACCACGGCTCCGAGTCCGTCGGCGTCGTCGTTTATCGGAGGGCATGGGAGGTATGTGCGAGTGCAACTCAGCTCGCCGAACATCTTGAGCCTGGCTGAGGTGCAGGTGTTTGTTTACTGATCGGTGAGGCTCCCTCGCTCTCAACTCGACGCGCGGCTCGACGCGAAACGAGCCGCGTTTGCCACAGGCCCGGGCTCGTAGGTCGGTGGTCTGCGCGAAACGAGCCGCGCGCGTAAGCAAGCGTTGCCGTCGCCTGCCATGCATTTTGGTAGACGCGCGAAAAAAACGTCGAGATGAGTCTCGACGCGGCAAACACGAGTGTTTGCGCCACTTCTGTAATACCTTTGTTACATTCACTTGTTAACTTCAAGAGGCTTGCTTCCCAGCGAGCAATCAATCAAGACCTCGGAGCTAACAAAGAATGTCAAAGGCACTAGCTATTCTGGGCTGCCTCAGCGCTGTCCCCGCGGCACTCGTCGCGCAATCGTCGTTTTCGGGTTTCACCTCCGGGAACCTGGTATTGAGCCGCAGTGTGTACACTGGCGATGCATCCACACTTTCGATAGGGCAGGCACTGCCTCCCGTTTGTCCTGCTACCGCGTCGTGTGGGACGGCGAAGGCCACCGACAACGGCGCCTACCCGGCGGTTGGCTCGACGAACAACGTCTGGAACAACGACAAGGCTGACGGCAGCTTCGGCATCACGTCGCCGATCTTCCTCGACCAGATCAGTGTGGCGGGGACACTGGTGAACACACTCGCCATCCCGACTAACATGGTGAACACGAGCTTCAGCTCCAAATCGGAGCTGGCCCTCAATCTCTCAACGGACGGCACGGCGCTCACCTTCATGGCCTACATGGCTCCAGCGAACACGGTGGACGTCTCCAATTCCAACACTCCGGGCGTCTACGATCCGACGAATCCGGCAGGCGGGAGCTATTTCCGCGGCGTGGTGCAGGTGGGGGCCAACGGCGCGATCCAGGTGACGCCCACCAACGCGTACAACGGCAACAATGGGCGCGCGGCCATCCTGGCAAACGGCCTGTATTACCTGGTGGGCAATTCGAACAACGGCAGTGGGACGCCGGCGAACGTGGTGGCCGCTGGTGGCGCGCAGGTCGCGACGCCTGGCCAGTCGGCGGACACGGTTCCCGCGCAGATCGGAAACTTCTCCATCACGCAGGTGAACGATCCGAGCACCGGCAAGCCATACGCCGCCGACAAGCTGGGCAAGGACAATAATTTCCGTGGCCTGACGATCTTCAACAACGCGCTCTACTTCACCAAGGGCAGCGGGAGCAACGGCATCAACACGGTTTACCAGGTGACTCCGCTGCCGACTGTCGCCAACGCAGCGACCGCTACAGTCACGATCCTGCCCGGGTTCCCGACAGTCCTTGCACGCAATCTGGATGCCACAGGCAACTATCCCTTCGGGATCTGGTTCGCCAATGCCACTACGCTCTACGTCGCGGACGAGGGCGATGGCACAGCAGCTGACGCCGCCACCAGCCCTAGCGCAGGCTTGCAGAAGTGGGTGCTGACGAACGGCACATGGAACCGCGTTTACGTGATGCAGAACGGCTTGAGCCTCGGCCAGCCTTACACGATCGCGAATTATCCGACGTCTCTCAACCCAGCCACCGGCGGACTGCGCAATCTCACCGGCCGCGTCAATAGTGACGGCACCGTGACCGTGTGGGCGGTGACCTCGACGGTCAGCGCGAATGGCGATCCGGGAGCCGATCCGAACAAGTTGGTGACGATCAACGACGTTCTGGCGAACACCGATCCAGCGGTGGGCGCCAAGGAGCAGTTCACCACATTGCGGACCGCGGTGGCGGGCGAGGTTCTCCGCGGCATTGCCTTCACTCCTAAGGCGGGCGCGACGGCCGCATCGAGTGTGCCGCTGGTCTCCTCGGCCGCCAGCCAGGGCACCACTTCGATCGCGCCTGGTTCGTTGGCGTTCGTCTTGGGGCAGGGACTGGCGACCGGAACCCCGGGCGAGATCCTCGGGCCTTCGCCGACCTCGTTTGCGGGCACCTCGGTGAGCATTACGGACGCTGCCGGGACCACCACCGCCGCACCGCTGATTTTCGTCTCTCCCTGGCAGGTGACGTTCCAGGTGCCCCCGACGGTGGCCACTGGCGCTGCCCAGGTGAAGGTGACAGCGGGATCGATGACTCAGACTGCGGCGAATGTGCAAGTGGCCAAGGTGGCTCCCTCGCTGTTCACGCTGAATGGACTGGGGCTGGCAGCGGGATCGGCCGTGCGCGTCACGGATGGCACGCAGATCACCGAACCCGCCTATGCGTTGAACAGCTTGGGATCGTTCTCCGCCAGCCCGATCAACATGGGCTCAAGTTCGGACCAGGTTTACCTGGTGCTCTTCGGTACGGGCATCGCTCCTGCGGGCGCGGCCGGCGTGACGGTGACGGCGGGAGGCGTGAACGCTCCGGTACTTTATGCCGGATCGAGCGGGTTTGCGGGCGTCGACCAGGTGAACGTGCAGTTGCCGGCATCGCTCGCGGGCAAGGGCAACGTGATGGTGCAACTTACAGCCGGCGGCGTGAACGCCAACCCGGTGACGGTGACGATTCAGTAATCGAGAGTAATTCGTTTGTAAAATTCGCCTGCTACATTGTCGGAATCTATGAGACTGATTCTGGGGGCCCTCTTTCTGTGCCTGCCCGCAGCCTACGCACAGAGCCAACTGGGAACAGGAGCCATTTCCGGCACGATTCACGACAGCTCCGGTGCAGTGATCGTGGGAGCGCAAGTCACCATCCAGCAGCCTGAGACGGGACTGTCGAGGCAGGTGAAGTCGGGCGCCACCGGAGAGTATCTGGCTCCGGTGCTGCCCACGGGAATCTACCGCATCCGCATTGTGAAAGCAGGCTTCTCGACCCTGGATCAGGAAGGGATCACGGTGGACGTCGGCGGCACGACGAATGTCGCTTCGACGTTGAAGGTGGGCGAAGTGGCGGAGACGATCACGGTCAACTCCGCGCCGGCAATCAATCCCTCGCAGACCGACATCTCGTCGCTGGTGGACAGTTCGGAGATCCGCAATCTGCCGATCAACGGGCGCCGCTACTACGATTTTGCGCTGTTGGCGCCAGGTGTGACACGCGATGGGATCCTGGGCCTGTTAAGCTTTCGCGGAACGTCGGGGAACTTCGACAACTACATGGTGGAAGGCAATGACGATAACCAGGCGTACTTCTCCGAGAATCGCGGACGCTATCGCGCGCCGAGCACGGTGAGCGCGAACGCGGTGGAGGAGTTTCAGGTAGGCCAGGGCGCGTACCTGGCGGAGTTCGGACGCGCTACTGGGGGCAGCGTCAACATGGTGCTGCGCTCCGGCGTGAACCAGTTCCACGCCGACGGCTTCTATTACTATCGCGATCAGGACTTCGGCGCGCGCGATCCTCTGGCCACTATCAAGCCGCCGGAGCGCCGCCAGCAACTGGGCGGTTCATTATCGGGGCCGGTGCGGTCGAACCGCCTCTTCTACTTCGTCAACTACGACCAGCAGATTCGCAACTTCCCGTTGGTGATTGAAGATCTGACCAACGCGCTGCAGTCCGGGAAGCCCGTGCTGCCGCCGAATCCCACGTCCGCGCAGCAGGCCACGTATGCCACGCAACTCAACGCGTTCAACGCAGGAGTGGCCTACGTGATGAAGCAGTTCCCTGGCGGCGCTCCCGGGAACCAGCAATCGAGGACCATGGGGAACAACATCGTGCTCGGTAAGGCCGACTACCTGATCAATTCCTCGAACACGCTTTCCACCTTCTTCAACTACATGCGATCGAGCGGCGAGCGCGCGATTCAGACGCCGATCGTGCTGGGCAACGTCGGACGGAACGGAACGGACGATGTGCGCATCGACTCGTACAATGCGCGCCTCACCTCCACGCTGGGGCCTCAGCGGGTGAACGAGGTGCGTTTCCAGTGGAGCCGAGACTTCGAGTTCGAGATCGCCGACCAGCCTCCGCCGGAAGTCTACGCCAACGGCAGCGGCAACTTCTCTTTCGGCCGCGCGACGTTCCTGCAGCGGTATGCACTGCCGGACGAAAGGCGCCTGCAGTTCGTCGACAACTTCTCATACACCACGGGCCGCCACGCCTTCAAATTCGGTGGCGAGGTGAACCGGGTGCACGATTTCATCAACAATCCAACGGAATTCGGCGGAGTGTTTACGTACCCCAGCACGTTCGCGCTGGGCGAAGACCTCGTGACTCCGGGCGCCAGGAACTACAGCTCGTTCATCGAAGACTTCGGGCTGGCGCAATATGCGTACGACACCATTGACTACGCCTGGTTCCTGCAGGATCAATGGCGGCCGCTCCATCGCCTGACGATCAATTATGGGCTCCGATGGGACAAACAGACGATGCCCACGCCGTTCGCACCGAATCCCGCGATTCCGCTCACGCAAAAGTTTCCCACCGACTGGAAGAGCTTCGGCCCGCGCGTTGGGGTGGCGTATGACCTCACAGGGAAGGGCAGTACGGTGATTCGCGGCGGATACGGGATCTACTATGGCCGTATTCCGAATGGCATCATTGCCTATGCGTTGCAGAATACGGGGCTGACGGATCCGACGAAGGCGCTGGTATCGTTGACGCTGCAGCCGACGGATCCGAATGCACCGGTGTATCCGAACATCCTGGCGTCGGTGCCGACAGGCGAGAGCCTTTCGACGACGTCGACGCTGTTGGCGAGCAACTTCGCGCGGCCACGGGTGCAAGACTACACGATCGGCGTGCAACAGCAACTGCCGCTGGGACTGGTGCTGACGGCGAGCTATGCGCACACCTACGGCGATCATCTGGAGATCGTGGTGGATTCAAATCTGCCGGCGCCGCAGTTCACGCGGACTTACCAGCTTCCGGATGGGACGACGTTCGCGGTGCCGTTTTCGGCGGGCGTGATCAAGACGGCGGCAGGCGCCACGGTGAGCGTGAACGCATCCCGTCCGAACCCGTCGCAGGGCGCGAACAATGTCAACACCTCGGACGGCACGAGTTGGTACAACGCGCTGATTATGGATGTGCATCGGCGGCTTTCGGCGGGCCTGCAGGTGAACGGCGCGTTCACGTGGGCGAAGGCCGAGAATACGGCGGGGAGCGGCAACGGCAACGGGGCGGCGGCGGAGACGGCGTTCAATGGCGGCACTCCGCAGAACCAGTTCAATCTCGGGTCGGACCGCGGGTTGAGTCCGCTGGACCAGCGCTACCGGCTGGTGATGAGCGCGGTGTGGGAGCCTCGACTCCGCGGTCTGCGCGGCTTTCGCCTGAGCGCGATTGAGACGATCGAGACGGGCCGGCCGATCGGCGAGTTTGTCAGTGTGCCCTCGATTCCGTTCGTGGCGCCGGATGGCAACACCTACAACGGATTCGGCGGGCTGCTGGGACAAGGCAGCGGCGGCGATCGGAACTTGTTACCGACGGTGGGACGGAATACGCTGGCGGGTCCAGCGAACTATGCGCTGGCGCTGCGGGTGTCGCGCGAGTTCCGGATGACCGAGCGGATTCGCGTGGAGGCCCTGGCCGAGGGCTTCAACGTATTCAATCATTCCAACTACAACGGCTTCAACGACACGCTCTACACCGCGGCGGCGACGAGCAATACGACGCCGCTGGCGACTCCGATCGTGCTCACGCCGACGGCGGGTTTCAATGCTCCAGTGAGCGACAGCAGTCCGCCCGACGGGACGAATGCGCGGCGGCTGCAACTGGCACTGCGGTTCCGATTCTGATCCTTGTAGAACGGCGGAGCTTGAACGGGTGCCTGAGCGTCCTCCCGACTTCTGTCCACTGGCTGGCACGCCGAATGTTGTTTATTCAGCTACAGTCACGTTCGGGGTGCAGAAGCGTTCGAAGGCCCCCTTAAGAAGCTCGGCGATCTCCCAGGGATCGCGACGCTCGATGTCGCTGCGGTGCAACATGAACAGGGGCTGGCCGTCGCGAAATAGTGCCATGGAGGGCGACGAAGGCGGATAGTCGGAGAGACGGGATCGCAGGCGCGCAACGGCGGCTTCGTCAGCGCCGGCGAATACGCTGCCGACTTTCGCAGGCCGTACCGGATGCTGGAGCGCGATGCCAATTGCGGGCCGGGCTCGGCCTGCCGCACACCCGCAGATGGAATTTACGATCATGAGCACGGTCCCACTTTTTGGTCCGAGAAGCTGGTCCACATCTTCAGGGGTCCGAGCTTCTTCGACGCCATACTGCGTGAGATCGCTCCGCATCGGAGCAATGAAAGGTTCTGGGTAGGGCACGCTCTGATTCTACCTGAGCATCCCCGATCAGCGCGTCCGCTGGGCCCTCAAGCTTCGGATATGGTCCTTGATATCATCGCTGATGTCGATGCTGCCAACGGCGTCGCCCATGCGTGGGCTTACGACGTAAAATTGCTTCTCGAGACCGGCGGCCTGGCTCGAGATCGAGCGAGTGGTCGAGTCGCCGTGCTGGATGAAACTCCGGGCATCCTCTTCCCCAAACCAGTCCGAGGCGTTGATCTGCGTCTCCGATTCGGTTAGCCCTTCATTCCGGAGGTCCAGGGTGCCACCTTCTTTCTCGTCCGACTCAGAGCCGTTCACGACGCGGGTCGCGATATAGAACCAGTGAGCGAATTCGTGGACGAGGAGGGCGCGGACTGCGGCACGATCGGTACAAAGGGCGGTCGGCGCAGGAATCTGAACACCGAAGAAGGCGCCGTTGCCGCGGTGCAAGGCTGTCACGCGACCACAGATCAATACGCGCGCACGTGTCCAAATGTACGGCACGACTTCGACCGGAGGCATGGTCGCGATCTTGGCCGCCTCGGCGATTTCGGCGCGGATTGAGGCGACCCGTTCGACGCCCTTCACCAGCCTCGCCAGGGGAGGGTCCGCCGAAATCGGAAGGCGTCCACCTGCGAGCCAGACACCGTCGGAGTGTTTCGGCGAAACGGTTTCCATCAGTCCCCTTCTTTGGACGCCCGGCTTCTGGCTCCGCGCCAGTACCGCGGCCGGTCGGATTCCCCGAAGAAAGCATCGGGAAAATACCAGGATAGTTCATTCGGTAGAATCGCTCATCGGCCGCCAGGAACGGCGGGCGGGTTCGCGATGTGGTTGTGACGACTTCGGCGACTCGGGCCGAGGTCGCGGAATTCGGGAGTTGCGTAGCCTGTCCCCAGATCTTGGGCGGATTCGTGGAGAATTGCGACGCCTGTCTGGGACGGGTCAGAAGCCGAAGTGATCGGGGTTGCGGCCGACGACGATGGCGGCGAAGACTTTGGGGACGAACTCGCGAGTTTCGACTGGGAGCGCGCGGGCGCGATAGAGATACCAGAAATTGCGCTGCTTGATGGGATCCTGCACCGATTTTACGACCGCCTGCTTTACCCTCGTGGGTCCTAAATTGTACGCGGCCAGTGCCAGCATTACGGAACTGCCGGTGCCGAAGTCGTTGAGCAATTGGCGCAGTAGGTTCGACGCGGCGCGAGTCGATTTCACGATGTTGAGACGCTCATCGACTGCGCCATCCACGCGGAGGCCGTAGGCTCGTGCCGTAGCCGCGGTAAACTGCCATGGACCTGCTGCCCCCGCCGCACTGGGCGGGTGTGGGGAGAGCGCGCTCTCGACGATTGGAAGGTATGCGAAATCAGGCGGCAATTTTTCTTCCGTGAGGATCCGTTGCATTGTGGCGAGTTCCTTCCCACTTTCATTCAAGGCATGCGCCATCAGCGGGCGGTCGGGGCCCTGATACTTCTCGACGTAGTCTTTGACGCGGGTGATGAAATCGGGCGGGATGCTGTAGACCTCGGCGCCGAATTCCGTCATCAACGCACGGATCTGCTGGGTGACGAAGTCCTCCTTTTGGCTGCGTCCCATGCGGTACAAAAGGCTGTTTTGAAGAGCCTGTGCTTCGCTGGTATAGGTGTCCAGTTCCGAGATCAGGCGATCGGTTTGCTCGGGCGTGTTCTGCGCCTGGCTGAGGCGGGTTTCGATCTCGCCGATTCGCTGGTCGATCGCAGCCTTGTCGTTTTTCAGGCGCGTGACTTTCCAATAGGCGGCCGCCGAGGTCATTGCCAGGGCGATTGCCAGGCACCAGATGGTGATGCGGAAGCGCAGGCTATGGCGCCGCAGAGCGCGATGCAGCATGTCGCGCATCACGGTGAGGGTCTGGTCGCCCAGGCCGGCCCGGCGCGCGCGGCGGGCCCGCGTCACGGCCTCCTTCAGCAGATCATCGTGCACGTGCGTGACACTCGGCGAAGGCGGTTCGATCGCGTCGACTGGCGGCGCGAGTTGGATGCCTTCCGGGATTACGAGCGTGCTGTCCAGTTCGGCCGGTGCGTGATCCTCAGTGACGAAGCAGAACTCCGGGCCGTCGTTGCCGAGGCGGATAGTGGCGTCGCCGCGGAGTTCCGACTCGACGATCCGCTCGCCGTTCAGATAGGTTCCATTCGTGCTGCCGATATCGCGGATGCGCCAGTTGCCATCCTCGCAGGTGATTTCGACGTGCTGTCCGGATACGGTGGCGGTGTTGGGGCCGTGAACGACGATATCGTTGTCCGCGCTTCTGCCGATTTGCGTGCGGCCTTCGCGCAGCGTGTAGCGGGTGCCACTTAAAGGTCCCGTGCGCGCCAGCAGCCACGCTTTTGTTCTCGACGATGTTGCCGTTTCTCCGGTCACTATCTTTATGATTTCATGCGGGTGAGGCGGGTGGGCGACGTTGCGGGTGTCGAACGTATGGTATGTCACGAGATAGGGTAGGGATCTGGGGATTTCATGTATACTCACTCGTCATGAGTGATCGCACGGAGTTCGGGAGTTACGTAGCCTGTCCCCAGAATAGGCGGCGATTCGTGGGGAAATTCGGCGGGGTTTTGGGGTTGATGCTGTGTGCGCGGGTGGACGGCGGCGATGCTCATATGACGGCGGAAGAGAGGGCCAAGGTGCTCGGCTGGCTGGAGGAGTCGCGGAAGGAGTTTCTGGCGGCGATCCATGGGGTCAGCGAAGAGCAGTGGAAGTGGAAGCCGGCGCCAGACCGCTGGTCAGTGGGAGAGGTCGCCGAGCATATCGTGCTCGCGGAAGGGGCCCTGTTCGGCACTGTGCAGAAGGCACTGGCGTCGCCTGTGGATGCGGCTTGGGAAGAGGAAACCAAGGGCAAGACGGAGCGCATCGAGGCCGTCATGGCGCCGCGCCAGGGCAAGGCGCAAGCGCCGGAAGCGCTCGTGCCGACCAAAGGAATGACGCCGAGCCAGGTGCGAGAGATCTTCGAGAACCAACGCGTGGAGATTCTGAAATTCACTTCCAGCACGGATCTTCCCTTGAAACAATACACGGTCAAGAATCCGTTCTTCGGGCCGTTGAACGGGTATCAGTGGCTGATGTACGCGCCGCTCCACACCATGCGGCACGACAAGCAGATCGCGGAAGTGAAGGGGACGGCCGGCTACCCGAAATAGCTGCTCATCTGCGACTGGCGAACGCCTGCAGATCATCGCCTTTCATGGCGGCGGCCATCAGATCGGGAAACGCGTCGGGAGTGCAGGCGAAGGACGGGATTCCGAGGGCGGAGAACTTTGCGGCGATGTGGTGATCGTACCCAGGCGCCCCATTGTCGCTGAGTGCCAGGAGCGCGACAATCTTCACACCCGAGGCGACCAGCCCCCCGGCTTTCTTCAGAAGCGCATCGCGGTCGCCACCTTCGTAGAGGTCGCTGATCAGCACCAATACGGTTTCGGTGGGGCGCTGCACCACGCTCTGGCAATACCCGAATGCCTGATTGATGTCGGTGCCGCCACCCAATTGCACGCCGAACAGAAGCTCCACAGGGTCGGTGATCTCTTCGGTGAGATCGACGACGGCGGTATCGAAGACCACCATGCGGGTGGAGATGGAAGGGATCGACGCGAGGACGGCGCCGAACACGCCCGCGTAGACGACGCTTGCGGCCATCGATCCGCTCTGATCGATGCAGAGGATGATGTCGCGAAGACTGCTGCG
Source organism: Bryobacteraceae bacterium (assembly GCA_035295745.1). GTDB lineage: Bacteria > Acidobacteriota > Terriglobia > Bryobacterales > Bryobacteraceae > JAIQFL01. The sequence goes on from DATGIL010000023.1 coordinate 276,612, forward strand.
CTTACGTCCGAAGCCGATGCGAGTCTCGGGGATAATGGTGCGGTAGTCCGGTTGGTAGTGCCGGAGGTTGGCGCGGACAGTGCGGTCCCAATCTATCTCTTGATGGCGCGGGCGGCGGTTCCGGACGGCGCGATTGAGGGCGCCGCGGATGGCCTGGCGGGTGGGATTCTCGAGCTTGCGGATGAGTTCCTCCACCACCTTTCGGACTACGAGACGCGCGGTTTCTTTGGTGCGGCTCGGAATCACCGAGCCTAAAGTGAGCAGTGTCGCGACCAGATTGACATCCGGTTCGACCGACTCGAGCATCTCGGGTTCGAGCAGCATCTGCTGGAGGTTGAGCCGTTCGAGCGCATCGGATTGCATCACTTTCACGACAGAGGTGGGGAAGTACTCGCGGATGTCCCCGAGCCAGCGGGCCACATTCGGCGAGGAACTGCCGAGGCCTCCCTTGCGATCGGATTCGTAAAGCGCTTCGAGGGTGCGGTCCATCCCCTGATCGGACCCGCCGAGCGAGCAGCAGGTGCCGTCGTTGCCCCCGCCGCCGAGAATCAGGCGCCAGCGGCGGGCGCGTTCCTGCTGATCAATTGGCATGCGGATCCTTAAGGACGAGGCCCATCATCTGGGCGAGTAATGGGAGCGCTTTAGCGGCGCGCGCATGATCGATTCCGGCCGAGGCTTGGGACGCGCCCTGTTGGGGCGAGGCGCCGGCGCGCAGGCGCTCGCCGAGTTGGCGGCGTTCTCCCGCCGGGAAGGTGGAGAACGTGCGGCGCAGAAGCGGCAGCACGTTGGGGAAGTCCTCGCCACGAAGTTCCTGCACCCAGTCGTCGACCAGTTTCCACAAGGTCTCGTTGATCAGGAGCACGCTGCCGGAGTTTGCCAGGAAGCCTTCGATCCAGGCTGCGCCCGCGGCCGGATCGACGCCCGGAGAGAGCGATTGCGACAAGCGTGCGGCAGCGTCTTCGACGGTCATTTCGCCCGCATCCAGCAGGAAGCGGCAGCAGCGTCCTCCCACCAGACCATGCAGGTCTGGAAGTGCAACTACGCGGCGCAGGGCATCGTACCAGTCGCGGCGAAGGTCATCGTGGTCGACGATTGCGAGCGCTTGATGGACACCCGCGATGTGCGCCAGCATGGCTGTGGCCGCCTCGTCGTTCAGCGATCCACACGCGATAGCCAGACCCGCGCAGATGCGCGCGGAGAGTTCGTTGAGCGCGTGCTGCACCGCGGTGCGGTCGGTTTGCCGCACATCGCCGTAGCGCGAGACCCGTGCCAAGGGCGGAATCGCGAACATCAGGTGGGCGATATCGGGGGCATGCGCGGCGATCTCGCGCAAACGATCGAGCACTGGCAGCGCGGCATCGCCCAGGTTGGCCTTCAGCAGCGGCTCGAGGAGCGCGGTGATTTCGGGAAGTGATGTTGCCGTGGCGGCCAGATCCCGGACCCGTTCGGAAGCTGCGGCCGCGACAGTGTTGCCCCATCGGGCGGCGGCGATCACTTCCACGGCGAATTCCGGCTGCCAGGCAAGTTTCCAGATCTCGTGAAAGGTTCCGAGCTTGCCGTGAACGGCCTCCGGCACGCCCCACGGCACATTGAGCAGGGAGAGGCGGTGGAGGAGGCGGCTGCGATCGAGATCGCCCTCTTTGCGGAGATCGAGATCGAGTTTGCGCGGCGTGAGCTCGGGCTTGAGGCGCAGGCGCTTCTGCTCGGATTCGAGGTCCTTCTGGATGGGCACCACAGAGGCACCCTCCGGTACTTCGCCCATGGCCTCGCCGACGATCAACTTCTCCTCAATGAGACGGAGCGGCATGGTGTCGCCCATCGTCATGACGGTGGCGGTGGCGTCGTTGAGCTCGGTCAGGGTGACGTTGGGGCGTCCGCGGAAGGCGGCGAGCGTCTCGGCGAGACGCACCGTGTCGATGGTCTGTGCGGAGGATGCATCCAGGTCCATGTCGCGAAGCAGGCGCGCGACTTTAGAGACCCAGCGGATGACGGTGTGCTCGCGATTGGTCCAGAGGTGTTCGTACCAGCCGGGCGATTCGATGCCGGCGCCATATCCCGAGGCTTTTAGGAGGCGCCCGTGCGTCCACGGCACCCAGGTTGCCAGCACCTTGACCTTGGCGAGTCCTTTGAGTTTGGCGGCGTCCTCTTTGGCGGGCGGGAGGTCGGTGAGCGCCGGCCCGTGCCAGGCACCGCATACCACGGCGATGCGCTCGAAGCCCTGCTTCTGGGCGGCGCGGATCTCCTGACGCATCGCGGCTTCGCGCAGATCGTCCACCTTATTCGCAGGCCGGGGGCCATCGGCGCGGAGTGCGGCCATGGCCTCGTGGATCGCCGCGAAGACCTGGTCATCGCCGCGGCTTTCGACCAGGCGGTCCCACCACCGTTCGAAGTCTTCTTCGCCGGCGATGCGGGCGATCGCCATGAGGGCGTCTTCACCCTCGGCCACGGGAGCTTCGTGGGCTTTTTGCTCGGGCGCTCTACCTTGGGGCGGCTCACCTTCGGGAGCCTCATCTTCGGGGCTCTTTTCGGCGGGGCCGAGGTCAGGCGGGATGGCCATCCAGTTGGATTTGGGCAGGTCGATGAAGCGGGCAGGCACGCCTTTCCGCTGGGCGTAGCGAAGCGCATTCCATTCCGGTGAGAAGGTGGCGAACGGATAGAAGACCGAGGCGAGCGGCATGTCGGGACGGTAGATCAGCAGGGCCACAGGAGGCTTCATGGCCGGGTCGAAGAGCCAGGAGATCTGGTCGTTGGCCTCGACCGGTCCCTCGACCAGGACCGTGTCGGGCTGCAGACGGTCGAATGCCGCGAGCAGGCTGCGGGCCGAGCCGGGGCCGTGATGGCGGATTCCGAAGACGTGAACGGGCATCGCTAGTGTGAGAGATCGCGGCAGGCGCGGTAGAGGTCACGCCAGCCCTCACGCTCCTTAGCCACAGTTTCGAGGTACTCGCGCCAGGCGACGCCGTCCTGCACGGGATCTTTGACGACTGCGCCGTGCAGGCCTGCCGCGAGATCGGACGCAGTGAGGCGCCCATCGCCGAAGTGGGCAGCGAGGGCGAGTCCGCTGTTCACGACGGAGATGGCCTCGGCAGTGCTGAGAGATGAACTCGGCGATTTCAGTTTGGTCTTGCCGTCTTCGGTGACGCCGTTGCGAAGCTCGCGAAACAGGACTACGAGGCGGCGGACCTCGGCGAGGGCGGGCTCTTCCGCCGGAATCTCGAGCGCTTTGCCAAGTTCCGAAACGCGCCGCCGCACGATGGAGACTTCTTCATCGAGGCTGGACGGCACGGGCAAGATGACCGTGTTGAAGCGGCGTTTGAGCGCCGAGGAGAGCTCGTTGACGCCGCGGTCGCGATTGTTGGCGGTGGCGATGATGTTGAAGCCGCGGGTAGCGCGCACCTCGGAGTTGAGCTCGGGCACGGGAAGCGCTTTTTCCGAAAGGATGGTGATAAGCGCGTCCTGCACGTCGGACGGGATGCGGGTGAGTTCTTCGACGCGCGCGATTTCACCAGCCTTCATAGCGCGCATGACGGGGCTGGGGACCACGGCGTTCCACGATGGGCCCTCGGCGAGCAGACGCGCATAATTCCACCCGTAGCGAATGGCCTCTTCTCCTGTGCCGGCGGTCCCTTGCACGATCTGGGTGGAGTCTCCGGAGATGGCCGCGGCGAGGTGTTCACTGACCCAGGACTTCGCGGTTCCCGGTACACCGAAGAGCAACAGGGCGCGGTCAGTCGCGAGAGTCGAGATGGCGATTTCGATCAGGCGGCGGCTCCCGATGTATTTCGGCGAGACCGTGAATCCGTTGGGTAGCTTGCCGCCGAGAAGGTAGGTGGCGACGCCCCAGGGCGAGATGCGCCAGCTTGGGGGGCGCTGGCGATCGTCGGTGCGACGGATCTCTGCCAGCTCTTCGGCGAACTGTTCTTCGGCGGGCTGTCGAAGTGCCAGTGGCTTTAATTGGGCGGCCTGAGCTTCGTTGGTTTCGGGCATGTTGTTTAGTTCCTGGGCGCAAGGGCGCTGCGCATGTTGCGTCGAAAGGCGACGACGAAGGTGAAATCGGCAAAGATGTCGGAATCTTCCGGCCAGCGCGCTTGGGTGGAGGCGCGGCGGGCGGCGGCACGGAGGAGTGAGCGCAACTGATATTGCAGGACCCCGTGGGGGTCTTTGGTTTCGCACCGGCTCACGAGGGCGACGAACTTCTCCGTAAAGGCGGTGCTCCAGGCGTGAGGACAGCAATCCGGCAGCAGCATCAGCCACTCCGCGGGTTTGCGGTGGAGCAGTTGCAAGACGGCGTGCTCGCGAGCCTCTTCCGGCATGGCTCGCAGAATCGTGGCGGATGCGGCTCCGGGTTCCATCTCGCGAGCGAAGGCATCGAGCCACGGCAGATCGCGATGCCGGGTCGCGGCGACTTCCCAGGCCTGCAGGAGCAACTCCGTCCACTGCCCCTCCTGAGCAGCCTCGATCATCTCGACAGGAGTCATCTCGAACTGCGCGCACCAGTAGCCGGGCGGGATGGCGCCGATGGTCTGCATGGTCCACCAGGCGCGCTCTCCCAATCCGGAACCGGACGGTGGTTTCTTCTCGATGGTGTCACGCAGCATGGTGGGATCGAGGCTCTCGATGGGATCGACCTCGACCACGATCTTGCGACCCAAGAGTCCCGTGCGCGCGATTCGCATGCGGCCGGTGAGGCGACCTTTCGCGCGTTCGATGAGCTGCGATCCTGGAAGCGTGGCGAGCAGTTCGCCGGCTGCCCGGCGGACGGCGGTGCTGCGGTCGTCGAGAACGCCTTCAAGGAAGGCTTCGTCCCCAAGCGACAGGTTGGCTGCGAGCAGTTCGACGAACTGGCGGCGCGTATCAGCCTGTTCCTCGGACCAACAGGCGAGCAGGAGCGGGGCGCAACGGCCCGGTTCGGTGGCGCGAAGCTGTTTGAGAAAGGCGATGCGTTCGGCGAGGCTCCCGGTTTGCCAGATGGACTCGTCGGGCGCCGGGCTGGCCACCCACGACCACTCGGCGCGGAACTGCGCCAGCCAGGAGGATAGAGATCCGCCAGCCTTGACGACGGCATCGCGAAGCGACGGCTCGTCGGAGGCGGCGTCGAGCAGCGCGGGTATGAGTTCTTCGGGCGGACGCAGCCCGGCGGCATCGGCGAGCGACAGCCACTCGGGCAAGAGCGTGGGACGGTCGGCGAGCAAGGTGCGGAGGTGTCCGGCTGCCAGGGGGGAGCAACGAGGCCGCGGATCGTCTGTCGCCGGCGCAGGTGGACGGGGCGCGGCCACGGGCAGGGCACCGGCGCGCTCGTAGGTGACGATGAGGGCCGCGGAGTTCAAGAGGCGCTGGGCGGGATCCGGATCGCGCGCCTGGGTCAGCAGGTCGTCGAGCTGGGAGCCGCTCGGCGCAGGCTCGAAAGGTTGCTGTCCGCTGCCAAGCAAGACGGCTGTCGTGAGATGGGGTCGCAGGCTCATGTTACAGACACCTGGGCGAAGGGAGTCAAGCGGCCGTTGGCCGATGCCATCAAAGGTAGAAAGCTGTGGCCGTCCCATTCGCCGAAGACGTCGATGGGGCGCCCGCCGGAGACCGCCAGCAGAGAGAAGTCGGGTCGCGCGGGGAGGGCGTTGCCGGACTGGTCGGCGATCAGCCAACTGGGGGCCGCAGGGATTGGCACGACGCTGCCCAGGTGCGCGGGGTGAATCTCGATGAACGGATTCGACGCGGTGCGCGTGCCGAAATCGGCGAAGGCGTCCGCAATCGAGCGCACGCACGGCACTCGGGGCGGAGCATTCGCGCCGCCGTGCACCGCCTTGATAAGAGCGCGCAGAGGGGTGGCGCCGGGGAAGAAGCAGACTTCGGCATCGATCACAGTGCCTGCGAGCAGATTGTGCTTGAAGCCGGCGGTGCCTGGGGCGAAATCGAGAATCAGAGCCGTGCGGTTGGTGATGGAGCCGAGGAGCCAACTGCGCTGCACGCGGATGCGCTCTTCCTGGTAGGTGCGCTGCCCCGCGACGACCCAGAGGTCCTGGACCGGTTCGCTGGCGAGCACCTCGTCGTGGGCGAGCGAGATCCCGATGGCCGTGCGCACGTCGGCCTGGGTAGCGGGGGTAAGCGACTCGCAGCGGCGCCAGGAGTGCAGCAGGAGCGTGAGTTGGGCGACGGCTTCCAGCATGCGGCTCTGCCATCCGTCACCGGAAGCGGCGATGCCGGCCAATTCGCGAACACGGCGGGCGGCTCCGGGGGCCTGCGCGTCGACGAGGCGAGCGGCGGGGCGGTCCCAGAACTCGAAGGGCTGGCGTGGTGCGGAGGCGACGCCTTGTTGAACCAGGTCGCGGAGCCAGAGCTCCAGCTCATCGATGCCTTGCGAAATGCGGGAGCCGCGCTGCTCCACACGCTTAGCGCGGGCCTCTTCGTCGACGGGCGCGCTCTCTTTGGCGGCCTTAGTCTCCGCTCGTTGGGTGCGCGATTCGAGCCAGGCGGTGACCCAGTCGGGCGGTTCGTTTCCGGTGAATTTCGCGGGCTGTTCGGCGAGCAGGAGAAGCAGGCCCAGGCCATGTTTGCAGGGGAATTTGCGGCTGGGGCAGGAGCACTTGAACGCCGGCCCTTGCCAATCGATCTGCGTTCGGTAAGGATCTTTGGCACTGCCCTGGCAGGCGCCCCAGATGGCGCGTTCGTCGCGACCCAGATCGCTCCAGGGACGCGGAGTAGCGAGCGATCGGGAGGCTTTCAGCGAGGCAGCATCGGGGGCCAGTGCCGCCACCTGATCGGAAGTGACCGCAATAGGCATAGGGCTGCGGTTCTATCGCCCCCGCTCTTTGTGGATGAGCGCGATGCCGGCCGGCGTGAGGCGTACGAGCGAGCGGCCGCCGTCATCGACCGTGGCAATCAGGCCGCGATCATTGGCGTCTTCCCACACGGGCAGTTTGGGGCAGGAGGTGCGCCAGGCATCCATGACTTCCGCGTAGGTCCGTTCGCGCGACGCGATCCATTCGAGGAGATCGAGAATCAGCGATTCCACCACATCGATTTCGGCCATGCTCTTTGGATGCACCACCCCTTTACCCCGGATCGTAACATCGATCTCGTGCAGGCGGTCCAGGAGTCAGGTTGACATAGTTGAGCGGCTGGGCTGAAGTTCTCTTAGAGGACGAATCGGTTGTTATCTCTTGGGTAACGTTGCGGCAAAAGGCAACAGGATCGTTGCGGTGCGGCGGAAAAGTATGTGGGTGGCTTCGGAATCAGGGGCCCTCACGAAGTTTCGACGTGAGCGTCGAGACCGCAAACACGAGTGTTTGCGCCACGGCTTTAACGCTTCTTGGCGCGGATGGTGACATCGATGTCGCCGTTGCGGGTGTTGGCAAAGCGCAGCGTGACGCAGCCTTTGTCATCGAGAGTCACTACGGCCGGCACCGAGACGCTGGTCAGCATCCAGCCGTCGGGCAGAGTGACGTAATTCAAGGGCCGGCCCAAGGTTCTTTTCCAGACTAATTCTTCATGGTCCATCGTGTACCCGACAGGGTCCACATAAGACTCTTCGACGCGGACCCGCACGGTTTCGCCATTCTCCACGGCCTTCGGCAGATCGCCTTGCACGACCACGGAGTCGGGGTCCGTGGGCGTGGGATAGTAGCCGAGCGCATTGACTTCGCGGCCGGAGACGGTGTGGGTGTGGAGGGGTTCGCCGGTATCGAGGTCGAACATCTTGGCGTCGGGTGAGACGGTGCTGCCAGCGCGCACGAAGCTGTGGACGGACTTCTGGCCGGGGCGCGAGACGGTGAAGTCGTGGGAGATGCGGAAGGCGTGAGTGGCTGGAGGGAGCAGCCAATAACGGATTTCGCGGTCCTGCTCGGCGCGGTGGAATTGTCCAAAGGCGAGGGCAGGGAACAGCAGCCAGAGGTATTTCACGGAAGCCTCCGCGCGGTGATGCGAATGGAGAGTTGGTCGTCGCGATCGTTCAGATAGCTGAGGCGGATGCGGCCATCATCGCCGGTGGACACGATCGCGGGCGACGCGGAACCAGTGAGTTCGTAGCCCTTCGGCAAAATCACGAGATTGCGCTTGACGGACAGCCTCTGTTGGAAGACGAGTCCCGCGGCGTTTTCGGAGTAGGCGGCTGGATCGGTTTCGGTGGTGTCGATGCGGATTCGGGTTTCGGCATTTTTCGGAACGGGCACCGCCAGCGCCACGCGCAGGAACCGGGTTTTGTCCGGCGTGCTCGCATCGACGCTTCCACTGGCTCTGGCGGTCTTGCCGTCCACGACCGAGGAAGTGAGTGGTTTGCCGGAAGCGCGATCGGTGGCGCGCTCTTTGAAAGAGGTCGGGCGAAGGGGATCGAAGAAGTAGGCGGCGCCGGGAGTGGTGGCGGCCGCGTCGTGACGGACTTCGAACGAGTGAGTTGCGGGCGCTTGCAGGTCGTAGAGCGTCATCTCGTCGGCGGCCCAGAGGCCGGCGGGCACGAGGAGAAGCAGAAGGATCTTGGACATCGGATGTACTGTACCATTGCCGGAAGGCATGCCGGTGACCGGTTGGCGACCATGCTCCACGTGTCAAGATGTGCTTAATGGGTACCGCAAAGGATAAGTCGTCCATCTACCATTTGAAGATCACCCTGGTTGGCATCAACCGGCCGATTTGGCGGCGAGTCCAGGTGCCGAGCACCATCCGGTTGGGGCGTCTCCACGATGTTTTCCAGGCCGCAATGGGGTGGACGGACAGCCACCTCCACCAGTTCGAGAAGGACGGCAAATACTGGGCGGTCCCGGATCCTGATGAGCTGGAGGGCGACATCAGGATCATCGATGAGAGCCGGGTTTCGCTAGCCAGCGTGCTCACGGCTGAAGGCGACTCTATGATTTACGTGTACGACTTCGGGGACGATTGGCGCCATGAGGTCGTTCTGGAGAAAATTCTGCCGTCAGACTCTGACGCATCGGCGAGGCCGATTTGCCTTGCGGGTGAACGCCGGTGCCCCCCAGAAGACGTAGGTGGTCCCTCCGGCTATCTGGAATTCCTGGAGGTCATCTTCGAACCAGGGCACGAGGAGTTTGCGCGCCTGCGTGGCTGGGCCGGCGGGACATTCCACGCCGAGGAATTTAATGCGGCGGCCGTAAATCGGGTTTTGGGGCGAATGCGGTGGCCGGTGAGGAATAAGTAATTAGCGAAGCAAATGGGCGGCTCGCCAAAGCAGGACCGCCCACAGCCAGGAGGAGACGACAACTTCGACGCTGCACAACCAATCCGGAACACGATGACTGGGCATTTACGCGCTGTTCATACCCGATCACGATTGTTACAGAATGAGGGTCTTGGAGCAATACTGCAAAGGGTAGATATGCAAAGGCTGATAACAATGGATATTGAAATGGTGCGGAACGCGATCGAAATCACAAGCGAAGGAGCGAGGCCGATTCGATTGACTTTCGGATCCGGGTGAGGTTGTCATCGATCATCGACAGCTTTTGGCAGACCTTCCGGAAGCAGAAAAACACGATGACTGAGAAGACGAGAGCCATGACGCCGACTGGAACGATGACAAAGAGTTCGGACACGCCGGTAGAGAGCATTTAGGACTCCTGAGTCTCTATTGTACCGGCCGGGAACTACTTCGGTAAGCAAGGGCCGCCGGCCCGCTTACCAAGCTTCCTTACAATGCCGTTCACTATGCTGTCGATCTCATGGTCGAGCCCCAGGGACAGAACCAAGGGGCCTTTAAATTCTTCAGCCCATACCTTCTTGCGGTCGAAGCAACTTCCCACGATACTTCCCGCGAGCGGTCCGAGCGCCGGTCGCGAGGGCTGTCGAGTGTGAGGTACAGATCTTGTCGAGCGCCCCTTCGAAGTAAGGTGCTGGACCCGCCCCTCCGAGAACGGCGGTGGCATCTTGGGCATGATCGGCACCGATAGCTACGATCGCCGCTACGCCGAGAAGTCCAATTCTTCACCAGTTGCATCCAGTGCTCCTGAGTGACAGACGGCTGGGCAATATGGCAGTTTACTGGCAGATAGGGGCTATGCGCTTCGCGTAGGCAGACTCGGTGGACGCGCGAAAGGCGTCGACAGGAGTGTCGACGCGGCAAACATGAGTGTTTGCGCCACGTGTCGCTAAGGAACAGGCGCCTGGTACACGATGCGTCCGCCGATCATGGTGAGTTCGCACTTCATGTTCTGCAGATCGTCAGGGGGGATTCGATAGGGATCGCGATCCCAGACGGCGAGGTCGGCGTCTTTGCCGGGTTCGATGGAGCCGATTCGGGTTTCCAGGAACAACTGGCGGGCCGCCCAGATGGTGTAGGAACGCAACGCGGCGTGGATGTCGACTGACTCGGCCATGCCGAACGGCTGCTTGCCGTATGCGCCTTTCAAGGGTTTGCGCACGACGGAGGCCCACAGGCCGTAGCGAGCGGCGAAGGGCGTGACGTTGTAATCGGAACCGCCGGCCCAGATCATGTTGCTTTTTAGATACGACTGGAAGGGTTCAAGTCGCGGGGACCGCTTGGGGCCGTAGTTGCCGGCGTAGGTGTCGCCGATCCACCAGAGAAAGGGTGCCTGGGCCTCGGGATATCCGGCGTCGAACTGCTTCTGCATCGCAGCCATGGCCTCGATAGCGTGATCGGTCGGGCAGTTGCAGTGGATCACGCCATGCCGCAGTCCCTTGGTGGGGTTGGCCTTCAGCGCGGCGGCATAGGAGTCGACTACCCAATCGATGGCGCGGTCGCCGACTGCATGAGTGCTGATGTGCAGGCCGGCATCGTGCAGCAGTTGAACCTGCTGGCGATAGATTTCCGGGTCAGTAGTGGGGTAGCCGACATTGCCGGTGTCGGTGCCCTGGTAGTCTTTGTTCCAATCCTGGTACATCCAGCCGGTGCGGCCGCCACCGCTGCCATCCATGTACAACTTCACGCCGCAGGAAAGCAGGCGGTCGTCGCCGAGCGACTGGGGCGGGCGTGGGAGCGACAGGAGACGATCGCGGATCTGACGCGCGGAGTCGAGGGTGCGGCCTCCCGCCCAAATCGCACAGACGCGGACGTTGAGGTTGCCGGCATCGAGCACCTCGCGAAGCAGGTCCCACTGGCCTTGGCCGATGGACGGGTATTTGACGGCGGTCATCCCTTCCTGGTTGAAGTCGTGGATGATCTTCAGGAGGCCGTCACGCTCCTGCTCGTGGGTGAAGCGCGGCATGCGGCGCGTCACCAGGCTCATGGCGGATTCCTTGAGCACGCCTGTGGGGTTGCCATTGGCGTCGCGATCGATGGTGCCGGCATTGGGCGCCTGGGTGTCGCGGGTCACGCCTGCGAGTTTCAAAGCGGCGGTGTTGGCCACCCCGTAGTGGCCGGTGGAGTGTGTGAGCCATACCGGATTGTTGGGCGAGACCTGGTCCAGGTCGGAGGCGTAGATGTAACGGAGTTCTGCCAGTTTGCCTTCGTCCCATCCCGCGCCGCGCACCCATTCGCCCGGTTTGACCGACTTGACCTTGTCGCGCACCTTGGCGAGAGCGTCAGTGATGCGGGTGACGGATACGTCTCCCAGGTCGACCTCGTAGAGCGCGGCGGTTTCGGAGAAGTGGCAGTGTGAGTCGATCAGGCCGGGCGTCACCGCGCGGTGGTTGAGGTCGATGGTGCGTGTCTTGCTCCCGGCGTATTTGCGAATCGCTTCGTTGGTGCCCACCGCGACGATCTTGCCATCGCTGACGGCGAGGGCCTCGGCAATGGAGTCTCGCGCGTCGACGGTGAGAATCCTGCCGTTGACCAGAATGAGATCGGCCGCGGGCGGCGCCGATTGTGCCACCAAGGGCGCCGCGACGAGCAGCCCCAGCCAGAGTGGGATTTGGCGGACGAGCATAAAGGTAAGGTGATTATACGCCGGTGGGCGGGCCGGCTTGGGGGTTTGGGTAAGGCGTGGATTCAGGTGCGGGCGATGCGAATGGGGCGATTGTTCAGGTCGAAGTGAATGCCGCATTCCTTGTGAGTGTCCTGCTCCCACCACCAGCGTCCGGAACGCGGGTCGTCGCCGGGTGTGACGGGGCGAGTGCAGGGCGCGCAGCCGATACTGGCGTAACCGCGGGCGTAGAGAGGATGGACCGGTACGTCGTGCTCGCGAATGTAGCGGTCGACTTCGCCGGTGGTCCAGTCGACGAGGGGATTGATCTTGATGCGGCCGTCGACGCGTTCAACTCGCGGGAGGGCGGCGCGAGTTTCGGACTGTTCGCGGCGCAGGCCGGTGGCCCATGCGTCGAGTTCGTGGAGTTTGCGCGCCAGCGGACGGACCTTGCGGACGTCACAGCACATCTGGCGGGAGTCTGCGCTGTCGTAGAAGAGATCGCGGCCGTGCGCGGAGACCATGGCGCTGACTTCGGCAGGATCGGGCGAGACCACCTCGACGCGCGTGCCATACCGTGAATACACGGTGTCTATCATGCGATAAGTCTCGTCAGGCAGCCGGCCGGTGTCGAGAGTGAAGACACGCACGGAGGGCGAGATGCGAGTAGCGAGATCGAGCACCACCATGCCCTCTTTCTGGAAGCTGGTGGCGATGGCGAAGGATCGGGCGAACGTGTCGAGGGCCCAGGAGAGGGTCTCGGCGGCGGAGAGAGCTTCGAAGGCAATCAAATCTTGCAATCTCTATCGAGATTACCGTGAATGCGCTGGTTTCGCAACTGAGACGGGCCAGGTCGCCCGGGTCTGTTTGGCTTCGGGAAAGACGTCGTCAGGGTCAAATGGGGGCAAATGCTGTCTCAGCGGATTCCGAGCAGGAGGGTTTGGTCTGTGGTCGAATCGACTTCGCGCAGCAGATTTGGTGGACGCGCGAAAAGCGTCGACAGGAGTGTCGACGCGGCAAACAGAGTGTTTGCGCCACGTTTATTGAATCGCGAGGATGGCGTCCAGGCGGGCTCCAGTGCGGCGGCCGTCTACTTGAGAGAATCCGGCGGCGTGCAGGAGACGGGTGTATTCGGTGAGGGTGCGCTCCTTGCCTTCCGTCACTAGGAGCATGTTGAGCGATTGCATGTTTGCGCCTAATGGGCCGACGCCATCTTCGTGCAGTAGCTTTTCGACGATGAGCAGTGCGCCCGCGGGGGGCAGGTGCTCGATGATTCGGGTAAGGAGCGCGGCGACTTTCTCGTCGTTCCAGTCGTGCAGGATCTGGCCGACGGCGTAGAGGTCGGCGGGCGGAAGTCCGTCCCGGAAGAAGTCGCCTTCGATGACTTCGAGGCGGGCGTGAGCCGGAGAGATCGCTATCTGCTCGCGCGCGAAGCGGGCTACCTGCGGCAGATCGAAGACTACGCCGTGCATCTCGGGATATCGTTCGCAGGCCGCGATGGCGAGGTGGCCCGAGGCGCCGCCTAGATCGACTAAGCGGTGGAAGCGGGCGAGATCGAACGCCGCCACGACTTTGGGAGAAGTGAGGGCGCCGAACCCGTGCATGCCGCGCAGGAATTCGCGCTTCGCGGATTCGGTGCGGAAGAAGCTGTCGAAGATCGGGCCCTCCCAACCGAAGGTCTGGTTCCAACGATGCGTGCCTTCGCGAATCGCGGACTCGAGGTTGGCCCAGATGGGGTAGAGCGCGCGATCGGAATAGAGGATGTAGCCGGTAAGCGCGTGCGGGCTGGCGGTTCGCAAATAGACCTCGGCGACGGGCTGGTTGTGATAGAGGCCGTCTTCTTTGCGCAGCAGACCGAGCGCGGCGCTGCCGTCCAGAAGGCGCTCAAGCGCGTCCGGATTCGCAGAGAGTGCCACGGCGAGATCGGCGGCGCCGGCGGGCGCATCGTGGAGCCGATCGAAGATGCCCATGGAGACGGCGGTGAACATGGTCTTGGATCGGCGGAAAGACTCGATGAGGTCGAGGATGGGGGCGGAATCGGGAAGGGTCATGATTTGCGGAAATGGTCGTACCCCAGACGCGGCAGCGGGCTACCGTCGCAGGTTACGACGCCAGGGGTTCCTTTGCGCATCGTACCAATTCGCGTGAGCTGAAGGCCGGCGAAGTTCGCGGGAACCGGAGTCCGCGCAGGGACGGTGAAGAGCAGTTCGTAATCTTCGCCGCCGTGGAGCGCCTGTTCGCGAGTGGCGCCTGGAAATACGGGAAGATCGGCTGAGACCTCGGCGCTCAATCCCGAGGCCAGACAGAGGCGGTGCAGATCGAGAGAGAGGCCGTCGCTCAGGTCCATCGCGGCAGTGGCGTGGAGTTCGTGGCGCAAGAAGCGGCCCAATTCCAGACGGGGCTCGGGATGGCGGTGGCGTTTCCACGCGGGTCCGCGGCCGGTGGCGAGTCCCAGGGCGGACCCGCCCAATCGTCCAGAGACGAAGATGGCGTTGCCGGCGCGGGCCTGGTCGCGGCGGAGTGCCTGGCCGCGGGGCACGGCGCCGCAGACCACGATGTCGCACAGGGTCTTCTCCGCGTGGCTCAGGTCTCCGCCCAGGAGCGGCGCGTTGGCGCGTACGGCGAGGCGCAGCAGACCGCGGTAAAAGCCATCCACCCATCGAGAATCGGTCCAGGGCGCGAGCGCGAGAGAAAGCAGGCAGAATCGCGGTTCGCCGCCCATGGCCGCAATGTCGCTGAGGCCTCGCGCCAGGGCCTTCCATCCGACGTCGGAGGCGGCGTGAGTTTCGCGGCGGAAGTGCACGTCCTCGATCAGGAGATCGGTTGTGAAGAGCAGATCTTCGCTACTATCGCGAGGGCGAAAGATGGCGCAATCGTCGCCGATGCCCAGGACGGTAGAGGAGCGGGACGGCAGCGGGACGCGGCGCCGGATGCGATCGACGAGGGCCAGCTCAGTGGGCATAGAGCAGTCAGGTCACGGAATCGCTTCGCGTCCCACCGCCATATTCACTTGCGCGGCAGCGACGAGGTAGGCGCCCACCAGATTGATGTAGGCCACCTGGGTGGCGCGATAGTCGCGCTGCGAGTCGAGGTAGTCGACCAACGCCGCCTGGCCGCGCTGGTAGGAGAACGCTATCGTGTCGCGGACGCGCGTGGCGGTCTCGAGGTAGCCATCCGGCCCGAGGTAGGGGCGCAACTGGTTCACGGTACTTACCAGCGTATAGTAGGCCGAGTCGACATCGCTGAAGACTTGCGCCTGGGCGGCGTCCTTTTGGCGCTCGGCGTGGCGGATATCGATTTGAGTGCGTGCTTTCTCGCCTTGGTTCCGGTCGAAGATGCGCAAGGGGAAGTTCACGCCGACGCCCATATAGGTGGGGCCGGGAGTGAGGTAGCCGAAATCGATGCTGAAGGTAGGATCGGTAGAGCCATTGGCGACGGCGAGCCGGTGATCGGTCTCGGCTTTCTGGACAGCCTGGACCGCGGCGACCAGGTCGGGCCGCGAAGCCAGGGCGATGTCGTGGAATTGGTCGAGCGGCAAAATGTGCTCCCGGAATTCGAAGGGGCCGGTGATATCGAACTGGTCGACGGGGGTCCGCTGATTGAGCAGCATCAGGAGCATGATCTTGGCGGTGCGCGCGTTCACGAGGGCGGTCTGATAGTCCGATTCGTACTGCACGCGCTGGAGCACGATGCGGTCGAGATCGACGCGCGCGATATCGCCGGAGCGGTAACGATCGCGATTGATGGTCAGCTCCTTCTCGAAGTAGTCGAGATTCTCCTTGGCATTGGCGAGGAGCGATTTGGCCTGGAGGGTTTGCACGAAGGCATTGCGAAGATTGAAGAGCAGATTGCGTTCGAGATCGAGTTGCTGCGACTCGGCGATCTGGGTGCCTTGTTTGGCGCTCTGGAGGCGAAGTTCACGCTTGCGGTCGCGCTCGTGGGTATAGTCGAATTCGATGACGGGAAGCGCGGCGGCGAAGGGGCGATAGGGCGTGCCTGGGAAGGGCGCCAACTGGTCGAGCGAGAACGAAAGGGAAGGGTTGGGGCGCAGATAGGCGGTGATTTCGGATGCCTTGGACTCCTGGATGTTGAGCTCTCCGGCGAGCAGGTTGGGATTGGCGGCTCGAAACTGATTGACTACTTGCTGCCAGGTGAGGGGTGTTTGCGCGGAGGCGCTGCCGGCGAGCAGAAGGGACAGAAGGAAAAGTGGGGTGCGCATGGTCTTAAATTGGAGCGAAGCATTGGAGACCGCTTCGCGGAGGGGGATCTGGTAAACGCTGCGAAAAGCGTCGAGATGAGTCTCGACGCGGCAAACAGGAGTGTTTGCGCCACAGCGCGCATGAACGCTCCCTGACGGTCGCGGCTCGCAAACGAGCCGCGCGCGTGAGCAAGCGGTACTGCAGTCACTGGGAGTGCGCATGGGTCTCATACCTGCAACGTATCGCCGTCGCGGGCGACCAGTGCGTAGAGCACCGGCGAGAGGAAAATGGAGAGTAGCAGTCGCGAGACCAGGCCGGCCACGATGACGATCGCGAAGGGCTTCTGGGAGTCGCTGCCGATGCCCGTGGACATGGCCGCGGGGAGCAGTCCGAAACAGGCCACGAGCGCCGTCATCATGATGGGGCGGAGGCGCAGCAGGGAGGCTTCGAGGGTAGCTGTGGGAATGTCCATGCCCTCCAACCGGAGCTTGTTGATGAACGAGTAGAGAATTACACTGGTCTGCACGGCCACGCCCATCAGCGCGACGAATCCGAGCATCGACGAGACGCTGAAGTTGGTGTGGGTGAGGTAGAGGGCCAGCAGGCCGCCCACCGGCTCCGTCACCAGAACGCTGAAGAAGATGATGGCGGGAAATTTCAGATTCCCATAGAGAGCGAAGAGAATCAGGAGAATCAATACGACAGTGAGAGGTAAGATGACCTTCATCTGCTCCTGCGACGCGAGATAGTCCTTGTACTCGCCGCCCCAATCGAATTTGTAGCCGATCGGGAGTTTCACGGCATTGTCTACTTTGCGGCGGGCTTCGCCTACCGCACTGGCGAGATCGCGACCCTCGACGCTGAACTGCACGCCGATGTAGCGTGAATTCGACTCGCGGTAAATGAGCGACGCGCCGTTCTCGACGCGGATATCGCAGAACTGGCTGAGCGGCAGGAATTGGCCGTCGGGCGTGGCAATGAGGAGGTTCTTGATGGCATTCTCGTCGCTGCGGTAGGGCTCCTGCATGCGCACAATCAGGTCGAACTGGCGTTCTCCCTGGATGACCTGCGTGGCGGCGGTGCCACCCATGGCGGTTTCGACGAGTGTGTTGACGTCGCTGACGTTCAATCCATAGCGCGCGAGTTTGGCACGGTCGGGCGTGATGGTGAGGCTGGGCTGGCCCAGTTCGCGGACGACGGTGATCTCCTGGATGCCGGGGATCTTTCCGAGGATGGATTTCACCTGGAACGCCTTTTCCTCGAGAGTTGGTAGTTCGGGTCCGAAGATCTTCACTGCAAGGGCGCTCTTGAGCCCGGTTTCGGCTTCGTCGACGGCGTCTTCGGCGGGTTGAGTGTAGTTGAAGATCACGCCGGGGAACGAGGCGAGCTTCTTCTGAACCTGCTCGATGAGCTGCGGCTTATTGTGAACGCTGCCCGACCAGACGCTGTCGGAATAGGGCTTCAGGCCGACATAGAATTCGTTGTTGTAGAAGCCTGTGGGATCGGTTCCGTCGTCGGGACGTCCCAATTCATTGGCCACGGTGGTGACCTGCGGGAAGCTCAACAGAATGTCGCGGATCTGCGGCGAGAGCCTGGAGGCCTCCTCGAACGAGATGGTGTAGGGTGTGGTGGCGCGCACCCACAAGGCGCCTTCATCCAGATGCGGCATGAATTCGCCGCCGATCAGCGGGATGAGCAGGAGCGAACAGCAAAAGATCGCCAGAATCACGGCGACGGTGAGGAGGCGATTGCGGAGACAGAAGCTCAAGATGCGTCCATAGCCATCGCGAATCCACTCGTAGAAGATTACCCGGGGTTCGCGAATGTGTTTGCGCAGGAAGTACGAGCAGAGCACCGGCAGCAACGTAAGCGCGCACAGCAGCGAGCCGAGGAGCGCGAACGACATGGTGTCGGCCATGGGCTGGAAGAGCCGTCCAGAGGGGCCGGAGAGTACGTAGATGGGAAGATACCCGGCGATGATCACGGCGATGGCGTAGAAGATAGGGCGCTCGACATCGTGCGCAGCAGCGCGGATCACGTCGACCACGTTGTAGTTGTCTTCGCCGTGCCGGGAGGCCAGCTCGCGGAAGATGTTCTCCACCATGACCACGGCGCCATCCACAATGATTCCGAAATCGATGGCCCCGATGGAGAGCAGGTTGGCCGGAATGTGACGCCAATCGAGGCAGATGAACGAGAAGAGAAGTGCGAACGGAATGGTCACCGCTACGATCAGGGCGGTGCGCACGCTGAAGAGAAAGATGCCGAGGATCAGCAGCACCAGCAGCATACCGCGAAGCAGATTCGCCTCCACAGTCTTGGTGGTCTCTTCGATGAGGCCTTGCCGATCGTAGTAGGGGACGACTTTCACGTCGGGCGGCAGAATGTGCTCGTTAAGATCCTTGGTCATTTCTTCGACGCGGCGGAGAATGACTTGCGCCTGTTCGCCGACGCGCATGAGGATGACGCCTTCCACGGCCTCGGGCTGGCGCATGAACCCGAACTGGCCAAGGCGCGGGGCATAGCCGAGCTGCACCTTGGCGATATCTTTGACGTAGACCGGAATTCCGTTCTTTTCCTGGAGCACGATGTTGCCGATATCGTTGAGGTCGCGCACCAGGCCCAGTCCGCGAATGTAATAGAACTGGCCGCCCTGGGAGTAAAATCCGCCGCCTGCATTGGCGTTGTTGTTGGTGAGTTGCTGGACGACTTGCGGAACGCTAATGCCGTAGGCGAAGAGTTTGTTGGGGTCGAGCAGTACCTGGTATTGCATGGTGGTGCCGCCGAATCCGGAGTCGTCGGCGACGCCTTGGATGGAACGGTAGTGGCGTTCGAGCACCCAGTCTTCAAGAGTCTTCAGGTCTTGCGGAGAACGGTCGGGGCTCTGCACCACGTAACGATAGATTAGGCCGCTCGGACTGAACAGCGGCGAAAGGGAGGGCGTCAGTCCGGAAGGCAGCGAGGCGTTTCCGACACGCTCGAAGGCCTGCTCGCGCACGAAGTAGGGATTGGCGCCGTACTCGAAATTCATCTGCACCGAGGAGAGGCCGTAGAGCGAGATGGAGCGCAGAGAATCGAGCTGCGGGATGCCGTTCATCTCGATTTCGATGGGGATGGAGACGAGGCGCTCGACTTCCTCGGAAGCGTGCCCGGGCCATTGGGTGATGATCTCCACGTGCGGCGGTGAGAGGTCGGGGTACGCGTCGATGGGCAATTTCTGGAAGGAGATGGCGCCGTAGATCATCAGCGCGATGGATGCGATGACGATGAGGAAGCGCTGGTGAAGCGCAAACGATACGAGTCTTGCGATCATTGAACGGGCGCCTTTATTTGATGGTGTTGGCGAACTGCAGGAACAGGCTGCCGTCGGAAACCACGGTCTCGCCCTCCTGGAGACCGCTGGTCACGGCGATCAGACCGTCCTGCTGGCCGGAAATGGTAACGCTGCGCTGCGCGAATTTTCCGGGCTGCGCTTCGACAAAGACGATGGGTTCATTTTTGTCGTCGCGGAGAACCGCGCTCACGGGGACTACCAGAGTGCGCGCACGGTTGCCGGTGTGGACGACGGCATCCACGAACATATCCTTCTTCAGTAGCCCGCCGGGATTTTGGGTGATGATGCGGACGGGGGTGGTGCGAGTGTTCGGGTCGACGAACGACCCGATATAGGAGACGGTGCCGCGGAAGCTGCGGTCGAAGGAGGGATTGGTTTCGTCCACCGGGTCGCCGCTTCGGACCGCCGGAAGGTCGCGATCGAAGATATGGCCTTGCACCCAGACGGTGCCGACATCGCTGATGGAGAAGCAAACAGTCTGGCCGGCCTGAATCAGCATGCCGGGCGAGATCAGCTTCTGCACGATGACGCCCGTGATGGGCGACCGCACGGCGAGTTCCGTATTGACCGGCGTCCCCTGCTTCTCGGCGGCGTCGATCTCCTGCGCCGTGATGCCGAAGATTTTCAGCGCCTGGAGGCTGTTCTGCGTGTCGGTGGTGGCGTCGTTGTAGTCGGCCTCGCTGCTCTGGAAGTCTTTCTCGGCGATGGCGCCGCGGTCCAGCAGCTCTTTCATGCGGTCGACGATGCGCTTGTTGTACGCCTCGCGATTACGCGCCTTGCGGTAGGTGGCGACTGCGTTGGCGATGTCGGGGCTGGAAACGTAGAGCAGCGGCTGGTCCTTTTTGACGGGTGTGCCGAGGTCCACCAGGATGCGCGTGATGGGACCGTTCACCTGGGTGATCGCTTGGGTGGTGTGGTCGGCATCCCAATCCACGGTGCCGGTGGTGTGTACGGCGACCGCCCAGTTGGTGGAGCGGACGGGCGCCGTTTTGAGGCGCGCCAGTTGATCTGAGGGGACAGTAAAGAGTCCAGGGGTATCCTTGGATTCCTCGGTGGGTCTGGCCTCGGCCTGCTCCGCCGTGCGGCACGCGGGCTGCAGACAGATGAGGACCAATCCCATAGATAGCGGCAAAAGCCGCCAGCGACAGCGCACCAATTGAGCCGTCATGACGATATGCTTCTCCTGATTCCGGTTACCAAATAACAACCTGGTCCGCGCCGGATTGCCGGTGCGGACCGCCAGAGTCACAAAGAAAAGCTAAACCGTGGGAGGCGCGCGCGAGGGGCTGGGAACTACACGAACGTCCGCGATGGTTTCGACGTGCGGAGGCGCGGCGAGCCATACAACGCGGAACAACGGGGCCAAGGTGGTGGAGATGCGAGTCTGCAGGAACGGCAACGGGCCGGTATGGCAGAGCAGGCAGCAGTGATCGGGAGAATGATGATTTTCGGTTTGTGAGGAGAGCGCTGAAGATTGAGCCAGGACCGTGACACACAACAGCAAGAGAACGACAAAGAGTCTTCTATTGCCGCGGAATTCGCGCGCGATCGTGAGTGGTTCTTCCCTCAAATGCAGCACGTAAGTACGGTCTGGTACCTATCTGCGTCCAGATTACCAGATCCCTCGATCGAGTGGGAAGCGCCCGAAAGACGGGGGTTGGGCGTTAGGGATTGGGTGGACGAAGAGGCACGCTTACGCTCGCTGCGGCGGGCGCGTCTTAACAACTGGCAAAACTTCCGCGCGGGTCTGCGCGTTTGCGGCGATTCGTGACAAGATGAAAGTGCCCGCGTCCCCACCTTCAGGAGTTGTAATGCGAATCCCTGTTCTTGCTCTGCTATTCGTGGTGCGATCTTTCGCCCTTCCGCTTTCTTTCGAGGAACGAGACCCTCGCCATTTCCTGGCTCGATTGGACAATGGCTTCGTGGAGTTGACCCCCGACCGCGTGGTGATACGGGATGTCACGCTGCGTTTTGTGGGGGCTGACCATGCGGCGCGACTGGAAGGCGCCGGCCGCGCCGCTCCGAGTACTTACATTAGCGCGCGGTCCCGGCGCAGTTTTCAGCAGTTCCCGCGGCTGGCGATCCGCGGATTGTATCCGGGGGTGGATGCGGTCTTCTACGGCAACGGCGGCAATCTGGAATACGATCTCCAGGTAGGCCCTCATGTGTCGCTCGACCAGGTACGCATTTCGCTCGAAGGAGGGCGCGGCCTATGGATCGACGAGCAGGGGAACCTCACAATCGAAACCGCAGGGGGAGCGATGCGGCAAAGCCGTCCACGCGTGTTTCAGGGGAAGCGCGAAATCTCTGCGCGGTATGTGCTTCTAGGCGGTAATCTCGCCGGCATTGAGCTTGGCGAGCACGACGCGCGATTGCCGCTGACCATCGACCCCGTACTGGCGTATGTGAAGACTTTCGGCGGAAGTGTGTCGAACGCTGCGAACGCCATCACGACGGACGTCCAAGGAAACATCTATGTGGCAGGCCAGAGCAGTTCCCCGGATTTCCCCACGACGGCGGGCAGCTTGCAGCCCCGCTTGACTCCGTCGCTGCGCGTACTGTCGAACGCGGGGACATCGAATCGGGGATTGAATGTGGGACCCGGAGGAAATGTCGGAGTGGTGAGCGGCACGGCGGACGGGAAGATCTTGTATGCCGCGACGTCGAAGGGCATTTTTCTCAGCGGAGACAGCGGTGCGACCTGGAAGCAGACGGCGCCGCTGCCGGCCGTCAATGCGGCATACCAATCGGGAGTGGCGACTGTTTACGCGATCAGCCTGGACTCGTTCGACCCGGCGACGATCCTGGTGGCGACGAATTTGGGTCTGTTCGGCTCCGACAGCGGCGGCGAATTCTGGGGCCCACGCGATACCGGAATACCGGTGAGCGGTTCGGGTTCGGTATGGGCCTCCAACGTGTTTTACGATCCGGTGAATCCGCTCATCGCGTACGCGACTACCAGTAACCCGGCATACTTTCTGGCGAGCGCCGATGCCGGCAACACGTGGCGGATTCTGAATCCCACTTATCCCGGCGAGCCTCCCGCGCCAACGGATCCCTATCCGCCGATCGCCGCGACCATCACGCCGGATGGCGGCACGCTCTACGTGGTGAATGGGAACGGCACTCTGCTCAAGAGCACGGACGGAGGTGCATCGTGGGTGAAACTGGCGCAAGGGCTGAATGACTCGACGGTGATTCAATTGGATCCGAGCAACCCCACCACCATCTATGTCTTCGATCAGCAGGGACTGCAGAAGAGCACGGATGGCGGGCTCACCTTTTCCGCCGTGACCACGCCCGCGAACCCGCGTGGATTCGGAGTTGACGCCAGCGGCGCACTGTACGTGACGGCGATCAACTCGATTCTCTATGTGAGCACCGATGGCGGGAACACCTTCGCGCCGGTCCCGCATGTGACCAGCTTCGATGTGCCGATGCTCAGCTCGTTCGCCGGCAACGTCTACGCGGGCACTTCGACGACCGCGGTTCCGTTCGTCGTCAAGCTCGATCCGACGGGGCAGAATATTTTGTACTCGACGTTTCTGGGAGGAAGCGCGATCGACGGGATCACGGGGATTGCGGTCGATTCTCAGGGCGAGGCGGTGGTGGTAGGGTATGCGTCGTCTCCGGATTTCCCGCTCACGATTCCCACGACGAATCCGCCTGAACCGAACAAAACGGACGGCTTCATCGCGAAGCTGAGCGCGGACGGAACGCACCTGATCTTTTCGACGGCCCTGGGAGCTTCCAAACTGGCGGGGGCGCAGGCTGTGGCACTGGATCCGGCGGGCGCGATCTACGTGACCGGCTCGGCATATAGTGCCGATTTTCCGACCACGCCCAACGCGGTTCAGCCGGCTTATCCCACTAGGCCCTGCACGCGGGTGCCTTTCAATCCTCTGTCGCCGCTCAACCTGGCGGGCAACACGTTTGTGAGTAAGTACAGCGCAGACGGTAGCTCGCTGTTGTATTCGACGTTCCTGACTGGTTCC
The DNA here is from genome assembly GCA_035295745.1 of Bryobacteraceae bacterium. Classification (GTDB taxonomy): domain Bacteria; phylum Acidobacteriota; class Terriglobia; order Bryobacterales; family Bryobacteraceae; genus JAIQFL01. The sequence continues at coordinate 299,941 of DATGIL010000023.1, forward strand.
TGCGGCAGCCAAGGTTCCGCGATCGCGGTGGACGCGGCGGGCGACGCGATTGTGGTGGGGAACACTACCTCGCCGGACTTTCCGGTGACGGCGGGCACGTACCAGCCGGCATTTCCAGGACCGCTGAACCAGGCTACTCCGACGAGCATCGCGAACGCCGGTTTCGTGACCAAACTGAGTCCGGGCGGAGACAAGATCGTGGCGAGTTCGTACATCGGCGGCGGATTCGCCACGTCAGCGAACGGGGTGGCTCTGGATGCTGCAGGGAATGCGTACATCACCGGTTTCACGCAGGGGATCACACCCGGCGCGACTCCAGGCGTGGTGCAGAGCAGCATTGTAGACCGTTGCACGCCGACATTCTTCATTGGGCCGTCGCTGCCGTACACGGGCACGGGAGATGCGTTTGTGTTGAAACTGGATCCTGCACTAGCGACGGCGAAATTCCTGACGTATCTGGGCGGCGGCTGCCAGGATGCGGGAACCAACATCGCCATCGATAGCGCGGGCAACCTGTGGGTGACCGGGAGTGCACAGTCGTCAGACTTTCCGCTGCTTTCGCCATTCCAAGGCAACGGGTCGGTTCCGAACTCGAGCATCGGGTTCGTGACGGAATTCAACAATGACGCGTCGAAGATTCTGTTCTCGAGTTTTGGCGCAGTCGGAGGGCTGGCATTGGGGCCCTCGGCGGTCTACCTCGCGGGGACGACCAACAACCTGGCGTCGGTGACGAAAATCGACCCCACGGCGACGCCATCGGTGGAAATCGATACCATCGTGCCTCTGGGATTTCAGCCGGCGGTGTTGCCGCAGATTCCGAGCAGCCTTGCGCCTGGCATGCTGGTGCAGATTAACGGACGCAACCTGGGTCCCGCGGCCAAGGTGACGGCGCAGTTGGACGCGACAGGACGTCTGCCGTTCGAACTGGGAAACACGATCGTGTTTTTCGATAATATTCCCGCGCCCATCATGTCTGTGCAGGCTTCGACGATTGTGTGCTTCGTGCCGTTCGAAATTGCCTCGGCGACCACCGTGACGGTTTCGGCGAACGGACAGAAATCGAATGCGGTGCGGATGGGGGTCACGGTTTCTTCGCCGATGATTCTCTCGGTTGTGAATCAGGACGGCAGCGTAAATTCGGCGGATCATCCCGCGAAAGGTGGTTCGGTGATCACGCTGTATGTCTCGGGACTAGGTGAGACAACTCCGGAAAGTGCGGACGGGCTGGTGAATTCCGCGCCCCTGCCCGTGCCGGTGGCGCCATCGCCGGTGCAGGTCACAGTGAATGGCGTGGGGTCCTCAATCCAAGTGCTGTCGGTAACGGCGGCGCCGCAGATGATCGCCGGGATTTCGCAGGTGAATCTGGTGTTGCCGAGGCTCGGGGACAACGCTACCGGAGGCAAAGTGACGATCACGTTGAACGGAGGGTTCAGTACCGCGCCGGTCTATGTGACTCCGTAAGGCGGGTCAGACGTCGCGAAAGAACCAGAGCCAGAAGTATTGGGTGCCGGCACCTGCCATGTGACGGCACTCAAAGCCGGTACGGGCTGCGAGATTCCGCATCTCTTCTTCCGAGAAGGGATCGCCTATCCATGTATCTGCGGTTTTCCGCAAACGATGCAGGAGTTTCCTTCCCTGGCTTCGATTGGCGATACCGTTCACCTGGAATTTAAACAGGCCGCCGGGCCGCAAGAGACGGTGGACCTCACGCAGGTAGTTTTCGACGATCTGGTGATCGGGAATGTGCTGAAAGACGATGAAGGAGAAAGCGAAATCGAACGGCAGATCGGGTAGGACATGCAGGTCCATGCCGTTGTTCTGGTAGACGTGCGCATTGGCAAAGGACTGGAGCGCCTCGCGGGCATGGGCCACCATCTCGCCGCTGACATCGACGGCGTGGACTTCGCCGAACTGTTCGGCCAAGGCGCGCGTGACTCGTCCGGCACCGCAGCCGATCTCGAGAACGCGCATATCGTGCGGCGTTTTGCCCTGACAGATATTAGACAGGTCGGTGAGGATGGTCTCTTCGACGGTGCGGCGTCCCGACGCGAAGAATTCTTCATCGCTCCAGCTTTCCTTCCCCGTGGCGATGAAATAGCGCGCATTCTCCCGGGCACGCCGGTCCCAATCGGCACGCATCCTGGATACGAGTTCGCGGCTTGGCTGCGATGTGCCGAAGGGCCATTTCATGGCAGCAAAGGGCGGGGCCGGGAGCGCCAACACCGGGGCCGGGGGCCGGGGGCCAGGGGCCAGGGGGACGCACCTTTCGGGCGGACCAAGTGCGTAGTGCGGGCAGTCAACGCGTGCGACTCAGCAGAGTCGCGGGTAGCTGCGTTTCGGGTGTTTGGATCATCGGATATTCGCACGGCTACTCCTTGGCCCTGGCCCCCGGCCCCTGTTCAGGCATCTCGAGTGCTTGGATCATCGGACATTTGCACGGCTACTCCCTGGCCCCTGGCCCCCGGCCCCGGTCTTCCGGCATCTCGAGTGCTTGGACCATCGGACATTCGCACGGCTCTCCCTGGCCCTGGCCCCCGGCCCCGGTCTTCCGGCGTGTCGAGTGTCTGCACCATGGGACGTTCGCACGGCTACTCCCTGGCCCCTGGCCCCCGGCCCCTGGCCCCGGTGTTCGCCCCCGTGTTCGCGCTCCCGGCCCCTGTCTTCAGTTCCCTCCCGTTGCGGGGACGTCTTCCCCCCAGATGTACTTGCTGAACCAGTCGTAGTTATGTTCCATCACGGCGCGCTGCTGTTTGGGCTTGTTGATGGGATGGCCAAAGCCCTTGTACATGATCAGCTTCACGGGGACTCCGCGGTCTTTGAGCGCCTGGTAAAGCTCAAACGAATTGGGCGGCGGTACGCGCTTGTCCTGATCGCCATGCTGGATCAGGGTCGGCGTCTTGGCCTTATTCACGTACGTGATCGGCGACGTCTTCTTGTAGATCTCGGGATCGTCCCAGGGTGTTGCCTTCAGGTACTGCCGGGTGAACGGGTGAATGTCGGTATTCACGTAGTAAGTGGCCCAATCCGAGATACCGGCGCCGACCGACACGGCTTTGAAGCGGTCGCTGAAACAGGTGATGAAGGCCGAAATGTAGCCGCCCTGGCTCCAGCCCATGGCGCCGACCCGATCCTTATCGACGATGCCTTTTGCAATCAGCATGTCGACTCCGGAGATCACATCCGCATAGTCGCCAACTCCCAGATTGCGCACGTTCAACGCTCGGAATTTCTCTCCGTATCCAGCCGATCCCCGATAGTTCGGCTTTAGAATCACCGCACCTTTCGCCGCGAAGCGTTCGATGGGGTAATAGCGGTCCGCCGAAACCACCGGGTTGTCGACGCCCGTGGGACCGCCGTGAATCACTACCAACAATGGGTATTTCCGCGAAGGATCGAAATCGGCAGGCTTGATCAGGATGCCTTCGATCTCAGTTCCGTCGCCGGATTTCCAGCGCACCACCTCGCGCGTAGCGAGTTGAAACTCCTTGTACTGGCTGGCCATGTCGGTGAGGTACTTAGGTGCAAAATCGTCTACGGCACTGACCAGCACCTCGGGGAAATGATTGGGTGCAGCGCCCACGCCGGCGAGCATGCGATGGTCCTTGCTGAACGTGACGCCGATGAGGAAGAGCGGGTCTGGAGCGCTGAGACGCTTGATCTCGCTGGTGGCCGGATCGACGCGGAACAAGTGCGCGGCGGTCTTCTGCGAGGCGCCGAAGTAGATTCCGCCAGGTCCCCAGTCGATCAGATTGGGATCTTCGTCGAACGATTGGGTCACGATTCGCGGCGCGCCGGTTTCTGCCGAGGCTACGGCGATTCGCCGGTTGGCGTAAAAGAAGTTCGGCTGCCCGGCGTCGGTAATGAAGGCGATCTGCTTACCGTCGGGCGACCATTTGGGCTGACTGTTGGGGCCGCCGTCCTCGAAGCGTTTGTGTACGTGCTTGTCGGCGATATCGACGATGTAGATCTGCTCGGTGTCCTGCGACCCGAGGTCGGGATCGCGGCTGGCGCTGAAGGCGATGCGGCGGCCGTCGGGAGACCAGGAGAAGCCTCCCACACTGAACTGATCGCCTGTGGTCAGGGCTTCGGGCTTGGGCAGTTTCTTGAGGTCGGCTGGAAGCTCCGCGGGTACCTTCACCAGCCAGATGTGATTCATTTTGTAGTCGCCGCCGATGATGTCGAAGTCACCATATCGCTCCTTGCGGTCCTTGGCCGCCTTAGCGTCGGGCCCAGTGGAGGTGAAGGCGATCGAGGCGCCGTCGGGCGACCATGCGAGCGAGCCCACGCCGTTATCCTCGGTGGTGAGCTGCATCGCTTCACCGCCAGTGGGCGCGATGATGTAGATCTGCCGCTTCCCGTCGCGATCGGAAGCGAAGGCTAGATGGCGGGAGTCGGGCGCCCACACCGGGCCGCTACTCGATTTCTTTCCGCTGGTGAGTTGGTAACGCTCGCCAGTGGCGGATACGGCGATCCAGATTTGCTGGACGAAATCGTTCTCGTCCCAGTTGGTTTGCGTTACCGCATAGGCGACATATCTCCCATCGGGAGAGATTACCGCGCCGCCGACCGACTTCATGCTCAGCGACTGGTCAATCGTCGGCACAACCGGCGTAGCGGCGAAGACGCCGCAGCCGAACAGCAGAACCGCAAAGGATGTGCGCAGCATGCCGTTCATTATAGAATGCGAGTGCGGTTGCCGCGCCGGTTATGGAAAGCACACGAAAGATCCCCGATTGGGACCAATATTATCTCGATATCTGCAAAGTGGTGGCGGCTCGCAGTAAGGACCCCAACACACAGATCGGCTGCGTGGTGGTGGGGCCGAATCACGAAATCCGCACCACGGGCTACAACTCGTTTCCCCGCGGCATCCGGGACGATGTTCCGGTTCGGCTGGTGAGGCCTACCAAGTACTTGTGGATCGAACATGCCGAGCGGAATGCCATCTGCAACGCTGCTCGTGCCGGCACGGCCACGGAAGGGTGCACCATCTTCGTCGAAATCATGCCCTGCATGGACTGTGCCCGCGCCATCGTGCAGGCCGGGATTACTGAAGTGGTTGTGTCTCAGGAGCGCATGTCGCAGTACTCGAGCGAATACTACAACGAGCATTTCGGGATGGTGGAGGTGCTGTTCGGGGAGGCCCGGGTGCGGGTGCGGCGAGTCTGAACGGGCACCGCTTGCTCACGCGCGCGGCTCGCAAGAGGTCCGGACCAGAGGGGAGACGCTCCCTCACGCGCGGCACGCAAGACGCTGACGAGCCGCGCGCATCAGCAAGCGATCGGTAATCAGAGGGGGAGACGCTCCCTCACGGCGCGGCACGCAAGACAGTGACGAGCCGCGCGCGTCAGCAAGCGATCGGTAATCAGAGGGGGGAGACGCTCCCTCACGGTCGCGGCACGCAAGGTAGTGACGAGCCGCGCGCGTCAGCAAGCGATCGGTAATCAGAAGGGGGAGACGCTCCCTCACGGCGCGGCAGGCAAGGCAGCGACGAGCGCGTCAGCAAGCGATCGGTAACCAGAGAGGGGAGACGCTCCCTCACGGTCGCGGCACGCAAGGTAGTGACGAGCCGCGCGCGTCAGCAAGCGATCGGTAATCAGAGGGGGAGACGCTCCCTCACGGTCGCGGCACGCAAGACGCTGACGAGCCGCGCGCGTCAGCAAGTGATCGGTAATCAGAGGGGGGAGACGCTCCCTCCACGGTCGCGGCACGCAAGCGCCCGTATCGCCCGAACGAATTTGGGTAAGCTTACGCGTGAGGGAGTGTTTTGATACGATGCTCGCCCTAGCTGTGGTCGCTTTCCTTCAGGCTATGGTGTTCGGTTTCCTCATCCTTGTGCGGCCGGCGCTTATAGAAGCGTCTCTGGCACTGGCGGCAGCGCATGGGGGAGCGGCCGAACAGACCAATCACTGTGTCCCAGAAGCCTCGGGACATGGAGACGCGAACGTCTCGTGTGCCACAACTCGGGCATCGAACTATCTCAGTTTCGTTGCTCACGGCCGTGCGTATATAAGCGAGAGTAGCAGAGTTTTAACAAGTTGCGCTGTTATCGGACGACTAACCAAACGATTAACCTGCTTATGCTGTTAACTGTAAGCAGTTGGCCTTCCAAATCCGTATTTTAGGCAAGAACACTCCCGTTACGGTCGTGGCTCGTGGTTTCAGAGTCAGCCGACGTATCGCCAGATCGCTCGCTAACGCGCGCGGCACGCCCCACTAGGATCGCGCCTTTTCCAGATCCCCAGGTTCGCCGAACTTAGTCCCGGACAGGGAGGGGTCGATTGTGCGCAAGAGCCCGGTTAGCACGCTGCCCGCCCCCACCTCTACGAACTTAGTAACGCCTTGCTTCGCCAGATACTGGATGGATTCAGTCCAGCGGACGGGGTTCGGCACCTGTTCGTATAACCCCTTTCTCGCCTCGGCGCCTGTTTGGATGGCTTGGGCCTGCCAATTATTCACCAGCGGGCAGGTCAGGTCGGCAAAGGCGGTGGCATCCAGATCGGCGCTCAAGCGCTGCTGCGCGGGAACCATCAGGCTGCAGTGAAATGGCGCGCTCACGGGAAGCAGAATGCCGCGTTTGGCGCCCGCGGCCTTGGCCAGATCGACGGCCCGCTTGACAGCTCCGGTGTGCCCGGCGATCACCACCTGGTCGGGAGAATTGAGGTTCGCGGCGCTGACGACCTCGCCCTGCGCGGCCTGTTCGAGCAAGGCCTCCAGCTTGCCGTCGGGAAGTTTCAGCAGCGCGGCCATGGCGCCCACTCCCGCGGGCACGGCCTCCTGCATGTAGCGTCCGCGCTGCCGCACCAGGCGTACGGCGTCGGAGAATCGCAAACTGCCAGCTGCCACCAGCGCCGAGTACTCGCCCAGGCTGTGGCCGGCCACGTAGTCGGGCTGAAGCCCTTGCTCCTTCAAGACCGCGAAGGCAGCCGCGGAAACGGTGAGGAGCGCGGGTTGAGTGTTCTCGGTGAGCTTCAACTGGTCGTCGGGACCTTCGAAGCAAACGCGCGAAATCGAAAACTGTAAGGCATCGTCGGCCTCTTCAAAAACTCGCTTCGCAGCGGCGTAGGCGTCAAAGAGCGCCTTGCCCATGCCAGCAGATTGCGATCCCTGGCCGGGGAAGAGAAAAGCAGTTTTGGGTGTCAAAGAGGATTATAACGAGGCGCGCACTGCTTGCCAAAATGGCGCGCGCCTCGGTGACTTATGTGTTCTTCAGCTTCTTCAGTGTGGCTTCGATCCGCTGCGTCAGCGCCTTCGTCTCCTTGGTGGGAGGAAGTTCATGCAGCGCATCGAGAGCCTCCTGGCACATAATCTTGGCTCGCTCGGGTAGATCGAGCTTCCGGAAGTCGTACAGCTCCGACCGATCGACGAGCGACTTAGCCATGGCGAACAAGAAGACATCTCGGGGCACGCGGACGTCGCCCGCCTTGAATTTCTCCAGAGTCTTGGCAGCGTCATCCGGGTTTCCTGCCGCGAGGCTCAGGGTCAGCACCACGCCGCGCTGCAGCATATCCGTCTGCATGGCGTCGCGTTCGGAGTCCTGGAGCAGCATGCCTGCTGCAAGTTTGCGCAGGGAAGCCGGCTGGCTTACAGAGCCGGCGGGATAGGCGAAAGACAGTTGCACCTCGGGGGCCTTATCCTTGGCTAAGAACTTGGCGAAACCTTCGGTAAGCTCCATATTGGAGGCATTGGCCAGACTTCGGATCGTGCTGGCCTGCTTGCGAAACGGCATGGGATTCTCGCGGTTCATCTTGGCTCCGGCTTCGTAGTTGTCCGCCAGCTCCGAGTAGCCTTGCGCCAACCCGGCGGAGATAACCAGTTGCCAGGACCGGGCACGGGCGGCATACTCGCTGTCGATATTGACCAGTTCAGCGAGACCGCGGCTGGTTGCCGGAAAATCGCCGTTCCGGTATGCCTCCTGGGCGCTGGACCAATAGAAGGCAGGCGTTCCCGGTCTGGGGGCTTGCGGTCCCGAGGAGCAGGACGCGAGGGAAAGAGCCAGGATACTCAGCAGGATCGATACGGTTCGCATGGATAACCTCCACGGAGCCGCGATCTCGAGTTTTGCCGGAAGTCCACGAAACCGGCGGGGAGTGGCTCCAACTGTAGAATAAGACCCTAATAGCTGAATTGCAAGTGGGAGCAATCCAAGTCACCACTCGTTTTGGCAGACATGGGACGCGCGGAGAGCATCGAGGGTTTTCACGTCGCAACCCGGGAGTATTTGTGCCACGCCAGCGCTTATTCGAACTTTTTGCGGAACTCCTCGAACTCTCGCTTCAATTGCGCGACTTCCAGTTCGAGCGCGGCGATGCGGTCGCGATCCGCGCTGCCCCTTCCAGAAACGGGCCCTTCGGCATTGACGGGGAGGGTTTCTTCTTCGGCGAACTGCACGTCGCCGGCGAGCAGTTGGGCGTATCGCGGTTCTTTGAATCCGGTCTGCCGCGGCAGTTGTTTGACGAATTCCATTTCGCCCAGCCGGTGCAGAGTGCTCTCCACCGCCTCCAGGTCGTCGAAGGTGTACAGGCGCTCGCTGCGGCCGCGCAGTTCGCCCACCGTCTGCGGCCCCCGCACCATCAACACGCACATCAGGGCGGCCTCGCGCCGTCCCAGATTGAACTTCTCGGTGAAGCTCTGGGAGTATTTCGGCACGCGGCTGTCGCGCCCGGTGATGCGCTGAACCAGACCCTTATCGCGCAGCGAGAGCAGTGAATCTTCGACGGCAGGTTCGTCGTAGGACACGACAGGATCGCGGTTCGACTTCTGATTGCAGGCGTTCACCAAGGCGTTGAGTGAGAGCGGGTAGTAATCGGGGGTAGTGACCTCTTTCTCCAGGAGGGAGCCTAAAACCCGCACCTCCACCGCGTCTAATTGCCAGTCCATCTTCACAGTTTACGTTGTTACCATAGAGGTTCGGTCCATGTCTTACGAATGGTTGGAACCCGCTCGGTCCCGTCCGCGGCGTTTGTCCGCGGAGACGGCCAATACCGCCCGGGAGCAAATCGCGTCAGCGATCGCTCGCTCCGCCGAGGTCTTATTTGCGCAGCAGTCGTCCGATGGGTTCTGGTGTGGCGAACTCACGGCGGACTCGACTCTCGAATCCGATTACATCCTCCTGCAGTTGTGGCTGCACCAGCCTGATGGCGAAGTCTGGAGTCCACCCACCCGAGCCCGCATCGACCGCGCGGCCTGTTGCATTCTGTCCAGGCAATTGCCCGACGGAGGCTTCAATACCTTTCACGGCGGACCCGCGGACGTAAGTGCCACGGTGAAAGCCTACTGTGCTTTGCGACTGGCGGGCATGTCTCCCGACGCTGATCCCTTGCGGCGTGCGCGTGAACGCATTCTGGCGCTGGGAGGACTCCAAGCCGCGAACAGCTACGTGAAGATCAACCTGAGCCTGTTCGGACTGTATCCAAGGCAGCACGTGCCGTCGGTGCCGCCGGAGATCACGATGCTGCCCGGCAACGTCCTGTACGAGATGTCCTCGTGGACGCGCTCGATTCTGGTGCCGCTCTCGATCGTGCAGGCGCGGGGTTCTAATCGTCGCGCTCCGACGGGGTTCACGCTGGACGAGTTGCTGCTTCCCAACGTCAGTCTCGCTCTGCCCAAGCGCAAGGGCCTCTCGATCCTCTTCCATCATCTCGATCGCGTCTTCAAAGTCTGGGAGAAGCGAGGGTCGGAACGGATTCGCGCATCCGCGATCCGCGAGGCGGAGCACTGGATTCTCGACCGCACCCGCCACACCGAAGGCCTCGGCGCGATCTATCCGGCGATGATGTACTTCATCATGGCGCTGGACGCATTAGGGTATCCCGAGGATCATCCCGATTTGGTGGAAGCTATTCGCCATTTCGAATCACTCATGATCGAGACGCCCGACCGGTTTCTCTTCCAGCCGTGTGTCTCGCCGATTTGGGATACCGCGATCTGCGCCTTTGCCTTGGGCGAAGCTGGTAAGTATGATGACGCTCGCATGACGCGCGCGGCGGACTGGCTGATCAGCAAGGAGGTCCGGCGGAAGGGCGACTGGTCGATCAAGCGGCCGGATACGGAGCCATCGGGCTGGGCGTTCGAATTTGCCAACGAGTTCTACCCCGATATCGACGACACGGCGATGGTGCTGCTGGCACTGCTGCATGCCAAGGGATCCAATGCGAAGGCGCAGGTGGCGGCAGAGCGGAGGGCCGTGAATTGGCTGCTCGCCATGCAATCGGAAGACGGCGGCTGGGCGGCTTTCGACGTAGACAACAACTGGGCGGTGCTGAACAAAGTACCGTTTGCGGATCACAACGCGATGCTCGATCCCACTTGTCCCGACATCACCGGGCGCGTGCTGGAGTCGCTCTGCCGGCGCGGGTTGGCGGAGCATGAGGCGGTCCGCCGCGGTGTGGCTTACCTTCTGCAAGCGCAGGAGAAGGACGGCAGCTGGTACGGACGCTGGGGCGTGAACTACATCTACGGCTCCTTCCTGGCGATGCGGGGGCTCGCGGCCAGCGGCCATTCGGAAGCGCAGGATGCGATTGTCCGCGGTGCTGCCTGGTTACGCACAATTCAGAATCCCGATGGCGGGTGGGGGGAATCGTGTTTGAGCTACGATCGCGACCGCTTCGTTCCCGCGCCGAGTTGCCCGTCACAGACTGCTTGGGCGGTGCTGGGCTTGTTGGCGGCAGGCGATCACGATTCAGCGGCTCTGCGCAAGGGCGTCCAGTTTTTGTTGGACAGGCAGCGTGCGGATGGAACGTGGCCGGAAGAAGCATCGACGGGCACGGGGTTCCCGAATGTCTTCTATCTGACTTACGGGATGTATCGCGATTATTTCCCGCTGATGGCATTGGCGTGCCATGAGAATGGCTCCCCGGGCTGGTGATTGAAAAGTCTCGACAATTTCAGAACCGATTTGCAAGCTGAAGTGTCGATATGAAGCGTCCGAAAATCCTTGTGCGGCGGATTTGGTGGACCACCGAAAAGTCTCGACACGAGTGTCGAGACGGCAGACAGGAGTGTCTGCGCCACGGCGCGAGGCCTACAGATTTACAGTTACTACTTCTTCGAAAATCTGAGGCGAGAGTTGAATCCCGCTGACGCGCAGGCGCTCCAGCACTCGCGGCGTCGTGCCCGTGGCACGGAATCGTCCCTGCACCTTGCCCGCGTCGTTGACTCCCACGCGATCGAACGTGAAGATTTCCTGCAACAGCACCTTTTCGTCCTTCACTCCCAACACCTCGGACACGCTTAGAATTTTGCGCGTGCCATCCTGCAGGCGCGAGACCTGCACCACCAGCTTGATCGCGCTGGTGAGCTGCTGCAGAATCACGCGCGTGGGAATCTCCAGGTCCGCCATCATCACCATCGTCTCGAGGCGAGAGAACGCGTCGCGCGGTGTATTCGCATGCACCGTGCTCATGGAGCCCTCGACGCCGGTGTTCATGGCCTGCAACATGTCGAGCGCCTCGGCGCCGCGGCACTCACCCACGATGATGCGGTCGGGGCGCATGCGCAACGCGGTCCGCAACAGATGGCGCTGATTGATTCCGCCCTCCTTGTTCAGATTGGGCGGCCGCGTTTCGAACTTTACGACATGGCGCTGCTGGAGTTGCAACTCGGCGGTGTCCTCGATGGTGATGATGCGTTCCTCTTCGGGAATGAATCGCGAAAGCGCGTTGAGCATCGTCGTCTTGCCCGAGCCGGTTCCACCCGAGATCAGGATGGTCGTTTTGGCCTGCACACATGCCGCCAGGAAGCGCAGAATTCCCGGTGTCATCGTCTTGTACTGCAGCATCTCCTCCTGGGTGATGACGTGGCGGCCGAAGCGGCGAATGCTCAGGCACGGGCCGTCCAGTGCGAGCGGAGGAATGATGGCATTGACGCGCGAGCCATCCTGCAGGCGGGCGTCGACGATGGGCTGGGCTTCATCAATGCGGCGTCCCACCTGTGAAACGATCTTCTCGATAATGTGCAGCAGGTGCGCGTCGTCTTTGAAGCGCACGGTGGTTTCGGAGAGCTTGCCGTTGCGCTCGATGAACACCTTGTTGTAGCGATTCACCAGGATGTCGGAGATCGTGGGTTCTTTGAGAAGCGTCTCGAGAGGGCCCAATCCGAGTACTTCGTCGAGCACTTCCTCCACGATCTTGGTCTGCTCGGCCGTGGTCATGGGCACGCGCTCTTCATCCAGGAGGCGCTCCACCACGCGGCCGATCTCGGCGCGCACCCGGTCCTTGGGAATCGAAGAGACGCGATCGAGATTCAGCACACCGATGAGTTTGCGGTGAATCTGCGACTTCAGCTCGAAGTGGCGTTCGGCTGCCCGCGCGGCGGCCGGAGGCGCCCCACGCAGGGGGAGAGGACGATGACTCGATCCCACAATGGCTCCTGGATTGGCTGGCTCTCGAGAGTGTGCGATAACAATTATATCCCGAGGAAATCAAATGACTAGATTCGTGTTTACAAGCATTACCGGTTTGTTCGCGCTGGCCTTGCCGGCGTTCTCGCAGTCGAGCGTCAAAGACGCGCTGGTCAAGCACTGGCAGGTCACCAGCGACTTCACGATCGCGGTGGCCAAGCAGATGCCCGCCGAGTCGTACGGCTTCAGGCCAGTGCCCGAAGAGCTGAGCTTCGCGCAGTTGATGGTGCAGATCGCCGGCGCGAACGTGAGTGCATGCGGACGCGCCAGCGGAATGAAACCGCCTGCGATTCCGGAAAAGCTGATCAAGAGCATGCGCGACGAAAAGGCGCCGGTGGACATCACCAAGGACGAAGCGGTGCAATTCCTGACCGATACTTTCAAGTTCTGTAATGAGGCTGTAGCCTCGATGACTCCTGAAAAGCTGGACGCTGAAGTCGGCGCCGGCACTCGCAAGATGACCGGTTTCGAATGGCTCTGGGCATACTTTACGCATACCGCGCACCATCGCGGGCAGGCCGAGGTTTATTTGCGGCTGAAGGGTATCGTACCGACCGCGTATACGTTCTGATATGAGTGAAGCGTACGGCTCCGTTTATGTGATGGGCCGCACGCCCGCCGAGCACGAGCGCCTGCGCCGGCAGGCAAAGGCGCTCGAACCGCTCACTCGCGCTTTGTTCGAGCAGGCCGGTTTGGCGCCCGGCATGAGTTGTCTGGATGTGGGCAGCGGTCCCGGCGAAGTCATGCGGCTCATGGCGGACTTTGTGGGCCCCACCGGACGCGTCGTGGGGCTGGACCTCGACGGCGATTTGGGCCGCCATTCCGTGCAGGATCTGTCCAGCCGGGGCTACACGCAGTGCGAGTTCATCGAGGGCGATCTGCGGAGTCTCGATCCTGCCGCAACGGGACAGTTCGACTTCGTGTTTGCGCGAATAGTGGTGATACATTTGCAGGACGCAATCCTCGGTCTGGGCAATATGTACCGGTTCGTCAAGCCGGGAGGCCGGATCGCGGCGCAGGAATACCTCTTCACCAGTCTGGAGAGTTATCCTCGTTTGGGGCCAGCTGAGGAAGCCCTGCACATCTTTTTCGCGGTCTGCGAGAAGACCGGGCGCGACGTTCGTACGGGACTCAAACTCCCGTCCTACTTCGCGGAGGCAGGGATTGGGGCGCCGGACGGGACCGACGTAGGCGGCCGGCTTTTGCATTATCGCGAGAGTGCCCCGATGTTGACCGCCGTGCTCCAGAGCATTCTTCCGCTGGCCATCCAATTTGGTTTTCTGACCCAGGAGAGGGCCAACGGAGTTCTGGCCGGCCTGGAGCATGCCGCCGCGCAGGAGGGATATTACCTGTGGCCCCTGCTGGTCGGCGCGTGGAAGACCAAGCCCGTTTGAATCGTCCTTAATGTAAATCGATAATAATACCTGCTACCCTGGTTTCCAGGGGTGACTGATGTCCATAAGCTGGAACCTGGCCAGGGTAGCTGGCGCATTCCTACTTCCACTGCTCGCGCATGGGGCGCAGGAGCGCTCCTGCTGGCTGCGCGACGCTGCCGCTCCGGCAAAGTCGCAGGTAATCGCACTCTGCGAACAGGGCGGTGTCTGGGCGACCGCGGATGGCGGCGCCACTTGGGTAAAGCGCGATACCGGTACCACCGAGCGTCTACGCGGCATCGCATTCGCCGATGCCCGCCGAGGCTTTGTCGTCGGCGATCACGGATTGCTGCTGGCATCCTCGGACGGCGGCATTCACTGGCAGGCACAGTCCGTCGATACGAAGGAGCATTTGTTGGATATCCAGTTCATCGGAGAATTGGGGTGGATCGCCGGCTTCCAGGGGCTGATTCTCCACACCACCGATGGCGGTCAGACGTGGTCGAAACAGATCACCAAAACCACGCAGACGATCGAGACCATCTTTTTTGTGGACGGGGATCATGGCTGGGCTGTCGGTTGGGCCGGCACGATTCTCAGAACCGCCAATGGCGGGCAGACCTGGGAGCAGATCCATTCCGATGCGTCGTGGTCGCTGACCTCGGTGTATTTCCAGGACACGCAAAACGGCTGGATGGCGGGCTTTGCGGGCCAGATTCTGCGCAGCCACGACGGCGGAACCACCTGGCAGGCGCAGGCGAGTCCGGTGAAGGCGTGGTTCACGGCGGTCTCCTTCGATAGCGCGCACCGTGGCTGGATCGTCTATGACGATGGGCTGCTGGTAAGCGAGGACGGCGGAGAGACGTGGAAGCCGGTCGCGGTCGATAAGCGCTATTTCTTGAGCAAGCTGGTCAGGGTCGACGACACCCTCTGGGTAATCGGACAGTCGGCGATCTTGCGGCAGACCGGGACGACGTGGCAGAGAATTCAGAGTTTGATTCCGACCGCCCCGGCGACCGGCAAGGACGCAACCACTCGGTAACGCCGAGATATCAACCTGACCTCGTTTCGTGCCAGGCTCCGGACTACCCGCGCGCGTCTGGATCAGCCGATCGCGATGTCGCTCGCTGACGCGCGGATGGGCAACGCCTATACGGTATCGCGCTGGGAGCCATGGGGACGGGCGTAAGTCTGCTGGAGATCGATCGCAAGCCGGGCACCCTCATTGCGGAGCGGCACCTGGAGGACGATGTGTGGAACATCGCGGTGGGCCGCCTACCGGCGAACGTGGTTCCGCAGGGATACTCGACGCCGGCCGCCTGCACCAGACCGATACAATAGGCGCTGATGCTTCGAGCACTCGCCTTCTTTCTTTCGCTCCCCCTTCTCGCCCAGCCCGCGCCGGATTTCACTTCCATCGAGAAATCCGCCCGTGAGGAACTCGCCAGCCTGCACGTGCCGGGCGCGTCCATCGCCATCGTTCGTGGCAACGAGGTCATCTATGCGAAGGCATTTGGCATGGCCGACGTGGAGAGTGGTGAGCGAGTGCGGCCTGAAATGCTATTCCGCCTGGGCTCGACTACCAAGATGCTGACTGCGACCGCGCTGGTCAGTCTGTCCTTGGAGGGCAAGCTGGATCTGAATGCGCCGATCGGCAAATACCTGCCCACATTGCCGCCGAAGCTGTCGCAGGTAACCGCGAACCAGTTGCTGAGCCACACCTCGGGTATCCGGGACGAGGCGCCGATGTACGGATCGCACGACGATTCGGCGCTGGGGAACGGCATCCGCTCGTGGACCGACGATTGGCTGTTCACCGCGCCTGGACGGATCTTCTCGTACTCGAACCCGGGATATTGGATGGCGGGTTACCTCGTGGAATCTCTGAGCGGTAAGCCGTACGCCGATGCCATGGAGGAGCGGGTTTTCCGGCCCTGCTCGATGACGCACACCACGCTGCGCCCGACGACGGCAATGACGTGGCCGCTGGCGCAGGGGCATCAGGAGTCGGCAGGCGTACTCACGGTGGCGCGCCCCGCGGCCGATAACGCGGGGTCCTGGCCGGCAGGATCAGTCTTCTCGAACACGGCGGACCTGGCGCGATTCGTGACAGCATTCCTGAACGACGGACTGGTGGATGGCAAGCGGGCGCTTGATCCCAAGGTCATTTCTATTCTGTCGACGACTCACTCCCGCTATCCGGAGTCGGCGGACACCTATGGATATGGGCTCGAGATTCGAGAATTACGGGGCGTGCATGTGGTGGAACACAGCGGGTCGCGGATGGGCTACGGATCGCACATTCGGATGGCGCCGGAGCAGCGGGTCGGGATCATCATTTTGACGAATCGAACTGGCGCAGAATTGCCGGCGACGCTGGAGAAGGCGTCGGAGTTGATGCTGCCGCTGCAGGCAAAAGTAGCCCGGGCCGCGCGGGAAATCACCGCTGACGAGCGTCACGTAGGTGTCTATCGGAACGGCGCGGAGCGGCTCGAGGTGGTTTCGGAGAACGGGCAGCTCAAGCTGAAACGAGGCGGCGCTCCGTCTGCCCCACTGCGAAACGTCGTGCTGGTGCCGGGTGCCGACGGCCGGACGGAGTACGTCTTCAGCGGCAGTCGCGCCTTCGCTCGCGTTCAGTAAACGCTGATCAACAACGAACAGCGCATTCCGGTCTGCGCCGGCATGGAATACTTCATTCCTCGGGGAACACCACACTCGGGAGAAGTGGTCGAAGGAACGCGGACCATACACGCGTTCGGAGGGCATCGGGCGGACCGGGCGTTTCACTCGTAGCGCAGCGCCACGACGAGGTCGACCCGCGCGGCGCGGCGCGCCGGCAAATAGCTCGCGAGCAGCGCCACCGACGAAAGCACCAGAGGCGCCGCAATGAAGGTCAACGGGTCAGTCGACGTCACGCCGTAGATGTAATTCGCCATCACACGGCTCAACGCCAGTGCTCCCAGCAAGCCAACCGCGATTCCAGCGAGCGTCACCCCCATCCCTTCGCGCAACACCAGACGCGCCACTCCCAAGGGACGCGCACCCAACGCCATCCGGATCGCCATCTCCTGAGTCCGCCGGCTGACCGTGTACGACATGACGCCGAAGATTCCCACTGCGGAAAGCAGCAAGGCCAAGCCCGAAAAGATCCAGAGCAATGCCATCGGAAAACGTACCGCGCCGTAGCTCTCGGTTACGAGATCGTCCATCGTCCGGATTTCACGCACCGGCTGGTCTTTATCCAGGGACAGGACCGCCCCGCGCAGGGCTGGCGCCACACTCATCGGTGGCACGGCGGTTCGCACCGCGACAAACACCGCGTACCCAGGACTCTGCGCAAACGGTACATAGACGGCGGGCTCGGGCCGCCAGAGATCATCGCTGCGAACGTCCTTGACCACACCCACAACCTCCAGCGGCCGGCCGGAACCGCGTTTCCCGCCCGAGTACACACTGGTTTTGACGGTGAGATGCCTGCCCAACGGGCTGGATTGAGGCCAGTAACGGCGGGCCACGGTCTCGCTGATGAGCGCCACCGCCGTCGCATTCTCGTTATCGCTCGCGTTGAATTCGCGGCCCGCCAGCAGGTGCGTGCCGGTGGCCTTCAGATAGTCCACACTCACGATTTTGTAGGCCGCGGTCGGCTCCTGACCCGGAGCCGCCGGGCCTTGGCCCTCCGGTTCAAAGAACACATTGGACCCACCGGCTTCGATTCCCACGATCTCGACGCCCGGGGTGCTTGCGAACCTCTGGAGCATCTCCTCAAAGAACGTCGCCTGCTGCTGCGGCGACGAGTATTTATAGGGCGGCAGACGAACCAGCATCGTCAACACATTGTGGGGATCGATTCCCAGATCGACGTTCACCAGCGCCACGAACGTCCGCACCAGCAATCCCGCGCCCACTAAAAGAATCACCGCCAGGGCCATCTCACCAACCACCAGCAGGTTGCGCAGGCGCCGGCGGCCTGCGTCAGCAGTCAGGCTCAATCCTGCTTCCTTCAACGATTCGCTGACGCCGGCCTTGGCGGTCGCCCACGACGGCGCCAATCCGAAAATCGCTCCCGTTGCGAGCGTAGCCACGACATTGAATGCCAGCACCCGCCAGTCGACATCAATTACCCGAGCGTTGGGAAGAAAGAATCGTGAACGATCGATTGCCAGCGTCAGCAGGTGTGCTCCCGCATAGGCCACCAGCAGTCCTAACGCGCCTCCCCATACCGCCAGCAGCAGACTTTCGGTGAGTAACTGAGCGATCAGACGCCCGCGCGTGGCTCCCAGTGCCCTGCGGATCGCGACCTCGCGCTTGCGTCCCGTCGCGCGCGCTAAAAGAAGGTTGGACACATTCACGCACGCGATTAGAAGCACGAAGCCAACCGCACCCATCATGATGTAGAGTGGCGTTTGCATATGCCGGTGGTAGGCATCGTGAAGCGGCTCTACCTTGAAGCCCCACCCACTGTTCGAGGCAGGGTGCTCCCGCGCCAGTGTGCCGGCCAGAGTATTCATCGCCGCCTGTGCCTGCGCCACGGTCAACCCGGACTTGATCCGCGCCTGTGTCTGTAGATCGCGGGAAGTGCCACGCCCGGTTTCACTGCGCTCTTCCGGCGTCAGCACCAGGGGAATGAACACGTCCAGTTCCTGATCCCAGGTGAAACGGAACGACGCGGGCATCACACCCACAATCGAATAGCGTCGCTGGTCGAGGTCGATGGTCTTTCCCAGAATGGCGGGGTCGGAACCGTAGCGTGTTCGCCAGAGACGATTGCCGATGACGGCGACCTGATCGTGCCCGGGCTCCATCTCTTCGGGCGTGATGAAGCGCCCGAGCATCGGTGGAATGCCGAACATCGGCAGCAGCTCGGAGGACGCCCTGACGCCGTTCACAGTCTCCGGCCGGTTTCCTTCCGTGATGTTGAACCCGGCGCCGCGATAGTATGCTACATGGTCGAAGACGCCGCTGCTGGCGATGTCCGCGATGTTGGGCGCGGAGACACCCGTCTGTACGTAGCCTTCGCCCTTCTGGTCTCTCCACTGGCCGAGTCCGACCAGTTGTTCGGGTTCCGGGTACGGCAGCGGGCGCAGCAGAATCGCGTCCACCAGACTAAAGATCGCACTGTTCGCGCCGATTCCGAGCGCCAACGTAAGCACCGCCACCGCCACGAAGCCTCGATTCCTGGCAAGAACGCGATGCGCGTATTGCAGATCCCGCAACAGTGTTCTCATGGCTTCACTCGATGATATACCTGACGTGCGGCCAAGCCATTTGGCTCGCGGGGGCGCGAGCTATAATGAGGCCATCAGAGGAGGCGTGGATTCGATGACTGTCGCGATTCAGCCTGCAACCGTGCGCTATGCGTTACTCGTCGTCCTGATCTTACTGTTCTCCAACCCGGTTCGAAGCCAGAGAAGCCAGCCAGGCCATAACCCGGAGAATCTTCCGCAGCTCAACGTGGTAACCAATGTGACCTTGTCTCCACCCTATAGTTGCGGTCACGATAACTCTCAAGGCTATGGCACCACCGCACTGTTCCTTTCGGATTTCGCCCGTCAAAGAGGCGCGCCCGAGCTGCTTTTCAACGGCGCGTGCGGCGCGACCGATTATTTCGACGGGAATACTGCTGGAGACGACATGTCTCTGATTGCCGATCTGGGCGCCGTGCCACTGACCGACGTTACGACGCACATGGTGTTTAACTTACGGAACGTCAACACTCCTTCCGATTACACTAAGTTCGCCACCGTCGCCAATATCGTGCCCGGCCACACTTATGCCGCAGTCATCAATCATTATTCCGTGCGCGGCTTGCTCGTCTTCAATGTCGTTCGCCTGGTCCCCGATCAGGAAGTCGTTTTGCAATACGAAGTGAAGAACTACCAGATCAACACCGCCTTCCAAAGGTCCGCCGGATTCACTTGGGACCAGTAGCTGCGTAGCGCCTGCGGTAGAATCGCTGGAGTCGAGGACTATGACCAAGCTCCGCGTTCTCATGCCCGCGATTCTTGCGGCAGTTCCTTTTCTCCTCCTGGCGCAGCAGGTGGACCCCGACCTCTACGCCGGCATGCGGTGGCGGCTCATCGGCCCCTTCCGCGGCGGTAAAGTCACCATGGTGTCGGGAGTCCCCGGCAATCCCGCGGTCTACTACATGGGCACGGCCGGCAGCGGCGTCTGGAAGACCGTCGATGGGGGTCAAGTCTGGACCTGCGTCAGCGATTCCATGCGGCTCACCAGCATCGGTTCGGTCGCGATCGCTCCGTCCCGCGCGAATACCGTGTACGTCGGCGCGTCTGGCACGGGCCCGACTGCGGGCCTCTACCGCACCACCGATGGCGGCGCGCACTGGGACCATGTCGCGCTGCAAGGCCACGCAGTCACTTCTATCGCTATCGACCCTACGAATCCCGACCTGGTCATGGCCGCGGCTGGCGATACCGGCGTAATGCGGACGATCGACGGCGGAAAAACCTGGACCTCCGTACTGCCCGATGCGCAGGTGGGCGGCGTCTGGCTGGCATTCGATCCCGACAATCCGAAGAACCTGTATGCCGGCACTCGCCCGATTGCGGCTGGCGGACGCGGGGGCGGCGGTTTCGCTCCCGGCGGACGAGGCGCTGCGCCGGTGACTACGCCTGCGACCGATTCCCAGATCTACCGCTCCACCGATGAAGGCGCCACCTGGATTAAGACAAGTCCCGCGGGCCTGCCTGGCGGGAATTTCGGATCCATCTCGCTGGCCGTCGCTCCCGGCACGAAGGGTCTTCGCGTCTACGACTACGTGGCGCAAGGCATGTTCCGCTCCGATGACGGCGGCGAGCATTGGGTGCGTGTCAGCGACGATCCGCGCCTGATCGGAGGCGGCCAGTTCCACGACGTCATCGTGGATCCACGCAACGCCAGCATTGTTTTCGCGACGCAGACCTCTCTATACCGCTCTACCGACGCCGGCAAGACGTGGGAATCGTACGTGGGTGCGCCGAGCGGCGCCGACTTCAACTCCGTCTGGATCGATCCCACCAACGACAACTACATGATCCTGGGCGTCGATCAAGGAGCCGAGATCAGCATGGACGCCGGCCGCACCTGGAGCACCTGGTTCAACCAGCCCACCGGCCAGATGTATAACGTCAGTACCGATCACGGCTTTCCGTTCTTCCTTTACTCTGCGCAGCAGGATAGCGGCACCATCGCGACCCCCATCTCCGGCCGTGGCGGACAGATCACCTACCGCGACTGGTACACCACCAACGGGTTCGAATCGGCGCGGATCGTCCCCGATCCTGCGGATGCCAATTACCTGTACGCCACAGGTTGGTACGGCTCGATTCTGCGTGTAAACAAGATCACCGGACAGACGCAACACATTTTCGAGCGCACGCCGAAATACCACGAGAGCGGTTCGCCGCCAATGGGTTTTTCTCCGCACGATCCGAACACGCTCTACCTGGCGACCCAATACCTGTTGGCCACGCGCGATCACGGAATGCACTGGGAAAACGCCAGCCCCGACCTCACCGCGACCGGTGGCGAAGAGTTGGGCACCGCACCCATCGGGAATCGAGCGGGCCGCGGCGCTACGGGCCCGGCCATCAGCGCGCTGGCCTTTTCAGCCAAGGATGCGAAGGTGTTCTGGGCGGGCACCAGCAACGGGCTCATCCAGTTAACACGCGATGGCGGCGCGCACTGGCAAAACGTCGCGTCGAGCGAACTGCGGCAGGTGGGCTTCGTCGGGAACATCGAGGCGTCGCACAGCGATGCGGCCAGGGCCTACGCGATCATGGGAGGCGGCCGCGGTGGAGGTGGAGGAGGGGGGCGAGGAGGCGCCGCCAACGAGCCGCCTCGAATCTATCGCACGGACGACTACGGGGCCAACTGGAAGCTGGTGAATCACGGCCTCCCCGCCAGCGCTCCGCACGCGATTCGCGAGGATCCCGACAATCGCAACCTGGTCTTCGCGGCCCTGGAGAATGGGGTGTTCGTTTCGTTCAATGCCGGCGACGATTGGCAGTCGCTGCAGTTGAATCTGCCGGCGGCTTCCTGCCGCGATCTGGCCATCGAGCAGAACGATCTCATCGTCGCCACCTACGGCCGTGCGCTCTGGGCCATCGACAACATCAGCCCGCTCCGCGAACTGGCCGAGAAAGGTTCACGCATTTCGGCCGCGACTGCCTACCTCTATGCGCCAGCTCCGGCGGTGCGCATGCAATGGGACACGTATACCGACACGCCATTGAATCCCGACGTGGCCGCTGCCGAGAATCCGCCAGATGGCGCCGTGATCGACTACTACTTGAAGTCGCCGGCCTCGGGCGAGATCAAGCTCGGAGTCTATGATTCCGCAGGCAAGCTGGTGCGTGCGTACTCGAGCCGCGGCGATACCTCACTGCAATATAAGGTGAACGTGCCCGATTTCTGGCTGGCTCCCGCACCCTTGCTGCCCACCACTGCTGGCCTTCATCGCTTCGTCTGGGATCTGCGATACCCCGATCCCGAACAGCTCCTCTACACCTATTACGGTGTGCACGTCAGCTATTTCGAATACACGCTCGCCGACCACGCCATTCCACACAACACTCCGTGGCATGAGCCGCAAGGGCCTATGGTGTTACCGGGACGTTACGAGGTCAGGCTGACGGTGGGTGGGCAGGAATATCGCCAGCCGATCACCGTGAACCTCGATCCGCGAATCCAGTACTCCACCGCGGAACTGCAGCGCCAACTCCAGCTCGGCCAGCAGATCGCGGAGCGTATGAACGCTACGTATCGTGGCTACAATCAGGTGGCGCAACTGCACGCGGAATTAGCCGATCGCATAGCGGCGTTGAAGCAGGCGGGAAAGTCGCCCGAAGCACTTGCCGCAGCGCAGACGCTGGATGGCAAGGCACAGGAACTGACGGATGCCGGCGGTCCTCCGTCGGGGCTCGGTCCATTGAATCGCGATCTGACGCGGCTGCTGGTATCGGTGGATCAGGCCGACACGCCTCCGGCCAATGCGCTGATCGAAACGTACGCCGGCCTGTGCGAGGACACGCACGCCGCGGTGGCGCGCTGGATTGCTTTGCGCGACCAGGAACTCACGCCGTTGAATACGCTGTTGAAACAGCAGTCTCTTGCGCCGGTAAGCGTGCCTTCACAAGCTATAGACAACCCGAACTGTGGGCAGTAAAGGTAGCTTCGACCAGCGAGACCTTCCTCAGTACGCAGGACTCTGCGAGCGGTGCAAGTTCGCGCGAGTGCTCCGCAGCGACCGCGGCAGCGTCTTTCTGCAATGCGGCAAGTCGTTTGAAGACGCGGCCTTTGACAAGTACCCGCGCCTACCGGTGCTGGCGTGCACCGGGTACGAGCCTATCGCACCGCCGCTGTAGGCTGCGCCGCTACGAGTTCTTTCAAATGCGCCAAATCGCCCGTGGCCTTCTTACCGGCCGCGGCCGTAATCAGTGGCTCCATCAACTGCGCGAATGGCGAGGCAAAGCGGTAGCGGGAATCCATCTCCACGCGTGTTTTGCCGTTGCCGAGATCGGTCAGACGATAGACTTGGTCTCCGTCAAACTCTCCGCTCACCGACAGCTTCACGCCCAATCGCGAGGGAGGCGCAAAGTCGGTGCAGACGCTGGCAATCTCCATCAGCATCCCGCCGTTGTTCTCGTCCTTCATCACCAGCACTCGCGTGTCGCCGGGGCCGCCGCCATTCTTCCACCCGCGGACTTCCACCAGCCAACTCACCCACTGCTTGAGCTTGTCGCCGTCGTTCAGCCACGGCCAGATCAGTTCCGGCGAACCGTTCAATTCCGCGGAGGTGTGCATCTTTCCCGCGTTGGCGCGATGGCTCGCCACGTAGAGCCCCACACCGGCGAGCACGAGCAACAGCAAGAGACCGCCGACAATCCGAATCACCCACTTCATGCCAGCCTCCTCCGTGCGGCGCCAAACAGACAACTTGCCGCGACGCACACCAACAACGACGACACATAGAGAGCCGGGGCACCCCCCACCGATCCGCAAACCGCGAGACCAGCAGCCGCAGTTGCCGAGAGTGCCTTCACCTGCGGCGACATCCCGGAACGCTCAGCGAGCCCGAAGATTGCCGCTCCCAGGCACGCGATCACAACGTTGGCCGCCAGCAACTCGGGCGCGCGCGCCGTGCCGTCCTTCATCGGAATTTGCGAGTAGACGAAGCACCACAGCCGATCCATCAGCACCACTGGGATGAAGACACTTGCCAGCGCCACCAACGTACAGTCGCGCAATTCACCCGATCGGATCCCGAGAACCATCAGTGGCGCGGCGCTGCGAACCGCCTGCCAAAGATACCAGCGAACAGCGGCGCGGCGCCCCCTAGCCTGGTAGATCAGGGCGAATTCCTCTGCCAGGTCGCCTGCGACGCAATCGGCCCAGGATGGGCCCGTCACCGCGGTGAGCACGGCTTGCGCGAATGCCGGAGGTTTCATCGCGCTCCTTTCGCAAACGGGAAAGCCAGGCCTTCCTGCATGCTCGTCAGGTCCTGATGCGCACGATTGACTGCGTCCGCGCCATCCCCTGTGAGTTGGAAGGAACGCTTGGCGCGCCCGCCGCGCTCAGGCGTGGGATCGTTCAGGATCGAGCTGACCAGCCCCTTCTGTTCGAGCCGTTCGAGCGTCGCGTAGACCGCGCCGATGCTCACGTCGCGCCCGGTTCGTTCCGCGATTTCCCGGCGAACCCGCATGCCGTAGGCATCGCTTCCCAGGCGCAGAACAGCCAACAGCACGAGGTGCTCAAACTCGCCGAGTACTTCGCCCTTTGGCATTTCTACATACTAGAGAAAATCTATTGGGCTGTCAAGCTATTCGTAACGGAGAGCTTCCACTGGGTCCAGTTTCGCGGCTTTGACGGCGGGCCAGACCCCGAAGAACACACCGACCGCCACTGAGGTGGTGAAGCCCGCGATCAGCGCCCAGGCCGGCACGCTCGATGGCAGTGCAGGGACCAGCGCGCCCACGAGCATGGTGATCAGCACCGCGATGACGATGCCCAGCACACCGCCGGCCCCGGTGAGCGACATCGCCTCTACCAGGAATTGGCCGATAATATCGCGTTTCCGCGCTCCCAGCGCTTTGCGCACGCCGATCTCGCGAGTTCGTTCCGTCACGCTGACCAGCATGATGTTCATTACGCCGATGCCGCCCACCAGCAGGCCAAGCGCCGAAATGGCAATCGCCACCAGTCCGATGAGTCCGGTAATCTTGTCAAATTGCTGGATGATCTGGTCGGGAGTGGAGATGGAAAAGTCATCTGCGGCGCCGGTGGGAAGGTGGCGCAAACGCCGCATGACGCCCTCGACCTCCTCAAAGGCATCCTGCCGCAAGCCCGGCTTCGCCTTGGCGGTGATCATGTAACGATCCACCTGGGGATACCGGCTCTGCGCAGTGTGCAGCGGCATATCGACCGAGTTGTCCATGCCGTTCTCCCCGAAGAAGCCACCCTTGGCCTTGGCGTAGACGCCGATCACGGTGTACTCGGCGCCATCCATCATCAGGGTCCGGCCCACGCCGTGCCCAGTCGGAAAGAGCGCTTCCGCGACGCTCGATCCCAGGATCACGACGTGCGCGGCGCGCTGATCTTCATCCGGCGTGAAGAAACGGCCTGAGTCGAAATCGCGAGGCGTGATCTCCACCATGTTGCTCGAGCGGCCCGCCACGTTGATCGTCTCCGACTCGTATCCAGGTACGCGCACCGTGATCGGCTTCGAGTCCACGACTGGCGGAATCAGCAGATCCATCCCGACATCGGCCACGGAGTGGCACCAGCGACGGATGTCGTCAGCGTACTCTGGCTTGATCGGCCGGCGCTTGGCTTCCTTGGGAATGCGGTTGTCCTGGCTTGGATCGCCGGAGGTTCGGAACAGGAAGATATTGTCGGGGCCGAGTTCCTGAAAGAATGTCACCACACCCTGCCGCAGCCCGGTCAATAGCGACGCCACCGTAACCACCGTCGTGATGCCGATGACAATCCCCAAAATCGTCAGGAGAGAACGGAAACGATGCGCCCAAACCGCGCCCATCGCCATCTGCATGTTTTCGCCCGGACTGATATTCACTTTCTACTCCGCTCGCAGGGCTACTACGGGATCGAGTTTGGCGGCGCGCGAGGCGGGATACCATCCGGAAACCACGCCCACAATCGTCGATACGGCGATCGACAGCACTACGTATCCCAAGGTGATGTGGAGCGAGAGATCGAAGACCTGCCCCATCAACATAGTGAAACCGGCCCCCAGCAAAATGCCGCAGGCGCCGCCCATCACCGAAAGCACCACCGCTTCAATCAGAATCTGCATCATGATATCGCCGTGCCGCGCGCCGAGCGCCTTCCGCACGCCGATCTCGCGAGTTCGTTCCGTCACGCTCACCAGCATAATGTTCATGATCACGATGCCGCCCACCACCAGCGAGATGCAGGTGACCGGCACCACGATCGCCGCCACCATCCCGAGCAACTGATCGATGAAGCCGCGGATCGCGTCCGGGGTCAGCGTGTCGAAATTGTCGGCCTGTCCGGGAAGCGCATGGAAGCGGGTTCGCAACACGACGCGGGTTTCGTCCAAGGCTGAATTCAGATCCAGGCCGCTACCGGGTTTCGGCCGCCCGAACAAGGCGAATCCGGTGCCCGGTCCGTACATCCGGTTGAACGCCGTCGCCGGGATGTAGATCGATTTGTCCTGGTCGCGCCCGAAGGCGGAACCCAGCCGCTCCTGCAGCCCGATGACGGTGAATTCGATGCCCTCGATGCGGATGATCTGATTGATCGGGGAGATATCGCCCGGAAACAACGTTGTTCTGACTGTGTCGCCGATCACCGCCACGAAGGCCCGCGAGCGATCCTCCTGTTCGGTGAAGAAGCGGCCGTCCACCACGCCGATATCGCGGATGCTGGCCATGTCCGCGGAGACGCCGATAATGGTGGTGTCCTCGCAGATCAAGTTGTCGCGCTTCACGTCCGAGGCGTGATTGCGATACGGGCTGTACAGCACGCGCTCGCCATTGACGGACTTGAGCAGGCGCGATTCTTCTTCGCGGATGGGTTTATTGCGCTTGACCTTGTCGAAGTACTCGCGGCGGCTGAGCCGTCCCGTGGCCACGATCTGCGCCACCATGAACGATTCGGAACCGAAAGCTTTGGCGGTGCTCTGCTCGGCATACACGCCAAGCCCGGCGATCGCGGCCCCTACCAGGATCACGCTGGCCACACCAATGATCACACCCAGCAGGGTCAGGAAGCTGCGCAGCTTGTGACTGCGGATCGAATCCATCGCCAGCCGGAAAGCATTTTGAAATTGATACCAGGAGCGGGAAGACTCCTGGCCGGATCGAGCCATTACATTCAGGATAACGTAAGATGGAGGTGCGGCGACGCGATGCCCCTTCTTCGTCTTGCTTATTCGACCCAATTCCTGATCGCTTTGATCGCGGTGTTTATCCTCTGGAGCCAGGTGGGCGGGCAGAGCCACCTCGACCTGATGCCCTGGTATTTGAAGCTGGGACTCGGCGGGGGCGCGGCCTTCGCCACGGTGAAAGCCACGGCAGCCGCCGTCGCCCAGGATCGCCCATGGAGCGGACCGACTCTGAAATGGTTCGGGATCGTGCTGGCGCTGCTGGTGGGATGCGGAATGGCCAGCTATTACTACCATATCTATGGAGAGAGCGACGAGGGGGACGAAACGGACCAGAACTCGTCCTGCCTGGCCCCTCTGGAGCACCCGAGAGCCACCGACCGACTTTTTCCCTCAGGATGGCGTCCTACAGGTGAAGATAATGCACCGATACTCTTTGCTGGCACTATTCGCAGTGTGCGCCGCCGCGCAGGACACCGGGGAGGCTCTCACCAACCCACCGAGTCGCGTCGACCAGGCGTTGCGCGCGCGGATCACCGAGTTCTATCAGGATCATGTGAAGCAGGAATTCCGCAAGGCGGAAGCGCTGGTGGCTCCCGATACCAAGGAGTATTTCTACAGTCACAACAAGCCTGGTTATTTGAGCTGTGAGACCTCGAAAATCACTTATTCGGACCATTATAAACGGGCCAAGGCGATCGTGACCTGCGAGCAGTATGTGATGATTCCGGGCTTTGCGGACAAGCCCCTGAAAGTGCCATTCGGCAGCACGTGGAAGGTAATCAACGGGAAGTGGTTTTGGTATGTCGACCAGGAAGCCATCGCCAGGACACCCTTCGGTCAAATGACTCCGGGGCCGAAAGGTCCCGGCGGCGGGCTGCCCGCAGCCATCCCGGACAATGCCGACTTTGTGATGACCTTGGTGAAGGTAGACAGAGCGGCGGTGGTTCTCAATCCCGGCGAACCGGACACGGTCACGATCAAGAATGGCGCCCCGGGGCTTGTAGACATCTCCCTGGCAAGCAAAATCCCTGGAATCGAAGCTACGCTCGACCATACCAATTTGAAGGTCGGCGATCATGCTGTATTGACACTGAAGGCCGGCGAAGGCGCCAAGTCCGGCACCATCACCATCCAGGTGGATCCGACGGGACAAACCATTCCGATCCAAGTCACTGTACGGTGATGGCGCATTGCTATTAGAACGGGACAGTGCGAGTCAGGTTCGCTCCCTCACGGTTGCGGCTCGTAAGCTCCCCAAAAACGTCCGCGCGATACGTGCGCTTACGAGCCGCGCGCGTGAGCAAGCGATGTCCGGATTCTTCAAAGCTTCTCACGGTCGCGGCTCGTAAGCTCCCCAAATGCGTCCGCGCGATACGTGCGCTTACGAGCCGCGCGTGAGCAAGCGATGTCCCATCGGTCGGATTTTTCACAGCTTCGCACGGTCGCGGATCGTAAGCTCCCCAAATACGTCCGCGCGATACGTGCGCTTACGAGCCGCGCGCGTGAGCAAGCGATCTTAGGCTGGCCTGCCTCTTTAGACGGCTTCCACCGCGCCAGTCTGCAACGACGCGAGAATCGCGTTTTGCAGGTCGACCTGCGCCTGGCTGAGCGCGGCCTGAGCCTGATTGGCGGTCTGGATGGCGGTTTGCTGGTCGGATTGTGCGGCATAGAAAGCGGCGGTCGCGTCGGCCTGGAGCTGTTTGCACTTGGCC
Organism: Bryobacteraceae bacterium; assembly: GCA_035295745.1. Lineage (GTDB taxonomy): Bacteria > Acidobacteriota > Terriglobia > Bryobacterales > Bryobacteraceae > JAIQFL01. Next base: position 328,792 of record DATGIL010000023.1, read on the forward strand.
GGAACGGTGACGGTCGCGTTGGTCTGAGCTGCGGCTGCGGCGGCCGCGGCGTCGCCTGCGGCATGCTGGGCAGCGACATTGGCAGCCGCTGCGGCGAAGAACTTCTGTTGCGCGGCAGTGACCGCGTCCTGTTGTGCTTGAGTCATATTTCCTTCTCCTTGGAATCGTGTTGCTTGCCGGACTGGGCAGGAAACTAGCTGACCTGCAGATACCAGCCCGGGCCTACCGGCGCGCCAAACTTTTCGTAAGTGTGGCCGTCGGGTTGAGGCGGTGTAGTCATGCCCGAAGGGAACGTATCGCCCTTCAGAGCCTGATACCACTTGCCGGTGATCAGCACCCCGATCATGATCACATTGGGTTGCGAGTTGGGTTGCGGATTGTCGTAATTGCACGGAACCGCCGGGCCCTCAGGACAAACCGGCGTCGTGCCGATCTGATAGAACTGGAAGCCGTCCGAATTCGGCGGCGCGACTTCCCACGCCATCGGAGGCACGGGTGGATTACGCCGTTCCGCCGGAACGTTCTGCCCGCTTTGCATATTCGTCACATAATCGGCATACGCCGAGTGATAGATCGTGATGAGGTCGGCGTTGAGCTTCGCGACCATAGCTTTTGAGTTAGCGAGGACATTGGCCTGGGCCGCCTGTAGCGAAGTCTGCGCGATCCCTGACGCGATTGGACTGGTACTCATTGCATCTCCTGCCCTCCAGATTAGGAGACGGTCCGTTGGCTGGCTTGCGGGTTTGTCTGTAAGTGACTCATGAGATTGAGTAAATTATCTTGAAAGTCCGGTGACCGTCTTGTAGAACTCCTCGCAAGACGGCTTGAGAGGCGAGACGAACTGTGAGGTGAGCGTTTTTCGGGGCGATCGTCTATCGTCAGCGCCGGCACTCCGAAATCTCAGGTGGGCCATCGCCCTGGCTGCCCCTCGCAATCCTCAGGTGACTCGCTCCGACCTCGTCCTTCAGGCCGACCCGCGCACCCTTGTTCAGCCTAGCGACACACCTGCCTGCCAGCGGCGGTGCAGGCGCGGAACCACCACTGCCACTGCCACGCACCCCGCACTTCTAGTACATTGGACATCAGTGCCAGAGAACCCTTCGAACACCGGGGCCGCTACGGCCATCAGCTCCAGCTTGGGCCTTTCGGGACTACAGGCATTGCTCGAATCGGCCCGGCTCTTGAATTCCTCTTTGAGCCTGGAGGACCTGCTGCGACACCTTCTGCGCACCGTGATGGGGCGCCTGTTGGTCACAAGAGGCGTCGTCGCGATCGAGGAAGGGGGCGAGATGCGCGTCGCACTCGCTCGCGGAGTGCCGGGCGTCGCGAAGGGAAGCCTCTTTCGTGAGGCTGAAGCCGCCTCTCTGAAACTCGATCTCGTCTACGCCATCGGTGATTCAGGGAAGACGGTCGGACTTCTCGCCCTGGGGCGTCCCGCGTTGGGCGACCTCACCACCGAACAACACGAGTTGCTGCTCGGCATGCTGGAACTGGCGGCCGTGGCACTGGCCAACGCACGCGCCCACGAGAAGACCGTCCGCGTGGCGCACTCGCTGGACCAGACCGTCCAGGAACTGCGGGCCATTCTCGATCTGGCCCGAGGACTCGCCGCCAAAATCGAAGCTGACGAGATCGCCCACCTGCTGGCTCTCACGCTCGCGGGCCGCTGGACCTCGCGCCGCCATGCGGTAGCCGCGTGGCGAAAGGACCACAATCCAGTTATCCGCCAACGCGGTATCATTCTGCCCGACCTCGAGACCCTGCAGTCCACAACGCGCGAACTGGTAGAACCTGCCTACACGCAGGCCACCCTGCCGCCCACGGTGCATGCCGCGTGGCCGGTCGAGGCCGGTTCAGTGATCTTTCCGATTCGCACCGCGGAGGACACCATCGGCGTGGTGGTATGCGGCGCACGCGCCACGGGCCTGCCCTATTCGCCGGCTGACCTGGAGTTCGGCGCGGGCCTGATCGCTCAGGCCGCCGTGGCTTTCGAAAACGCCTGGCGGCTTCAGGAAATCCTGGAACAGAAGAAACTGGAGCAGGAGTTAGCCATCGCCGCCGGGATCCAGGAGAGCCTCTTCCCCTCGAAACTGCCAGCCCTCAACGTGACCGATCTGGCGGCACGCAATCGGCAGGCCCGCCATGTAGGCGGCGACTATTACGACGCACTTCCAATGGAGGGCGGCAAGCACATGCTATGCGTTGCCGACATCTCAGGCAAGGGATTGCCCGCGGCTCTACTGATGGCCAACATTCAAGCCACCCTCCGTGCCACCATCAGCGCACATCCTTCGCTCGCCGAGTTGGCCACTCGTGTAAACGCTCTGTTGCACGCCAATACGCCGTCGAACAAGTTCGCCACCGCCTTCTTCCTGGCCTACGATCCGGAAACCGGGAGCAGCACCTACGTCAACTGCGGGCATAACGACGGCATCGTACTGCGCGGCAACGGCGAGGTGGAGTTACTGACCACCACCGGGCTGCCCGTCGGGCTCTTTGCGCGCGCCGCTTATGAAGAAGGCAAGGTCACGCTGCAACCCGGCGACCTGCTCATGATGTATTCCGACGGCGTCACCGAAGCCGAAGACACCAACGACACCGAATTCGGCATGGAACGCGTGATCGACGTACTCCGGTCTCATCGTGATGAGCCGGCCGACACGATCGTCGCGCAGATGGTGAGCTGCATCGACGCCTTCGCAGGCACCGCACCCCAGCACGACGACATTACGCTAATGGTGCTGAAGCGGCTGTGAGCTGATCGTCAGTCTCCGCTCGGCACCTTCTCCGCGTGGTCGATGACGAGCATTTCCAATACGGCTTTCTGAGATTCCAGCTTGAGACCGAGTGTTCCGCAGAGCTGTAAAGACGGGATTTCTTCTCGCGGTGGTGTCATTTTCTGCTGCGCCATCTGAGTTGGGAAAGCCCGTTTGCCAAGGCGTACGGCCAGTCGCATCTTTTGGTGACAGTAGAGGCTTGCAGCTCCCGAAAAGTCTGCCCGAGCTTAAAACTTGCGAAGTGGGCAGTCCATCACAATCACCCCCGTTGGAACCATCTCGAATCCGCTGGTGTCTAACGCGCATGTTCGAAGTCCGCCAACTGACGAAGTACTACACCGGCATCCCGGTAGTCGACCAGGTGAGCTTCTCCATCCGCCCTGGACAGATCCTGGGTTACCTGGGCCCCAACGGCGCCGGGAAAAGCACTACTGTGAAAATGCTCACCGGATTGATTGAGCCATCCTCCGGCCAGATCCTGTTCCATGGAAGCGATGTGGGCGGCGATCTGCTGGCGTTTCAAGAACGCCTGGGCTACGTGCCGGAAGAGCCGCACCTCTATCCGCATCTCAGCGGCCGCGAGTACCTTCAGTTGGTGGGGCGAATCCGCGGCCTGAAGCGGCGCGTGCTCGAGCCGCGCATGGACGAACTGATCCGTCTGTTTGGCCTCTGGGAAGACCGCCATTCCGCTCTGACATCCTACTCCAAGGGCATGCGGCAAAAGATCCTCCTCTCCGCCGCACTGCTCCACGACCCCGAATTGCTAATCCTCGATGAGCCGTTCTCCGGCCTGGATGTGAATGCCGCAATGATCCTGCGCAGTCTGCTCAAAGCGCTCTCCGGCCGCCAGAAGATGGTGCTCTACAGCTCGCACGTTCTCGAAGTCGTGGAGAAGGTCTGCGACACAGTGCTCATCCTGCGGAAAGGCCAGGTGGTGGCGCACGACTCGGTGGCGCGCCTGCGCGAGATGATGTCCGAGTCCTCGCTGGAGGGAGTCTTCTCGCAACTCACGCAAGCCGATGACAGCGACGCGATTGCCGAGCAAATACTCGAGGTGGTGGCGCGATGAAGGAGCGCGTTCGAGACTGGCTCGATGAGACCCACGGCCCGGGACTGGAACTGGTGCGCCACTTCATCGCCCGGTTCTTCGATAGCGAGATGGTGGCGACTCCCGGCGAATGGACCAAGGTCGCGGCAGGCGCCTTTGCCGCATTGATCTCGGTGGGCGTACTGATCCTGCCACTCTACTGGCAGCGCTACCACCTCCTGCTCTCCGACGCGTCCTCTCCACTCGACTACCGGCAGGGAGTGCGGGACGACATCTCCACCTTCGTCGCCGTCGCCATGTGGGCCACCACCCTCCTCACCGCAATCCAATGGCAATCCCTGTTCCCCAGTCTCCGCGATTGCCTGGCGCTGGCCTCGCTGCCGGTCAAGCCGCTCCAGATCTTCCGGGCGAAGTTCAGCGCTCTGCTCCTCATGTTCACGACGCTGGCGCTGACTTTGGCGGTTCCCGCATCGCTCGTGTTCACGGCGGCCAGCGCCGGACGATGGCGCGAGAATCCGTCGGTGGCGATCAACTTCGGAGCGACGTTCCTGGCGATTGCGGGTGGATGCGCCTTCGTTTTCTTCGCCCTGGTGGCACTGCAGGGAATGATGCTCAACCTGCTGCCGGCGCGCTGGTTCGGTTCCGTCTCGACCGCAGTGCAGGGCAGCGTCTGCATTCTGACTCTCGGGGTGCTGCCGTTTCTGGGAAAACAATTGGCGGGCCCCGCTTTTTGGCCTCCCAACTGGTTTCTCGGGCTTTGGACTGGCGCGATCGGCGCCTCTGACGCCGCGCCCCGCACCGCCCTGCTTGCCATGGGACTCGCCCCGGCTATCACTTTGCTCTCTTACTTCCTCAGCTATCACCGTTACCGCCGGCTGCTGCTGGAATCGCCGGCCGTGCGGGCACGCCGGCGTTGGGACGGGCTTGGTTCACGCCTGCTGGAACTGTGGATCCCCGATCCCCGCGAACAGGCCGCATTCGCCTTCATCTGGAAGTCGCTGGTGCGCAGCCGCAATCATCGCCTGGTGCTGCTGGTGTATGGCGGGGTCGCGCTGGGATGCATTTTGAATGGACTCTCGGGATCCTCGGAAGGCCTACTGCACGCTTCCACTGAATCCATGCGACACCTCATGGTGCTGGCGCCGCTCACCGTCTGCATCTTCGTGGTGGCTGCGTTGCGCTATCTCTTCTCGTTGCCGGTGGAACTGCGCGCCAACTGGATCTTCCGGACCAACGAGAAGGCGGGCCGTGCGGCCTGGTTCCGCGCTGTCGCGCGCCTCGTCATCGCGTTGGGAATCGTCCCGGTCTTCGTAGCGGCTTTCCCGCCCGCTGTCACGGCATTGGGCTTCGCTCGGGCGTGCAAGGCGACTGCCTTGGGGTTGACGCTCTCACTGGCGGTATTCGAAGCAATCTTCCGCACATGGCGCAAATTGCCCTTCACCTGTTCGTATCTTCCAGGCAAGCGATCGTTGCTCGCTACGCTGCGGCCTTATCTGATGGGCATCCCCGCGCTGGCGGCCGTCGGTGAGCTCTTTTTCTACTCGCTGGAAGAGCCGACCGCATTTCTCGCAGTCGAGATCCTGCTGGCCGCCGCCTGGTGGCGCATGCGGCAGGCGCGCATCAGAGCCTGGGCCCGCACCGCCTTGTGCTATGAAGAGGCGCGTGAACCCGACGTCATGACCTTGAGCCTCGAATCAGGCCGCGATTCCAAGCTGGATCGTGGTGCGCCGATCCCGGCGCCGGCCCATGAGATGTTCTCCGACAGCATGGTCGCTAGCCGCGGCTCTGACGCCTTCGCGTGGATGGGCGAGACCGGCGAAGGGGCCGGTGTGCGCTTCTGGTTCGAGACGCTTCTCGAAGACCTCCGTTATGGTCTCCGCCTCATTCGCCGCAGCGCGCTGCTCTCCGCGGTGCTCGTCTTGACCCTCACTCTGGGAATCGGGCTGAACGTGGGCATCTTCACGTTGATCGATGCCGTGACTTTTCGTGCTCGCGTCGACCATCCTGAAAACTTTGTTACGTTGGTCCCGAGCTACACCGGCAGCGAAACATTCGCGGTGCACGGGGCAACCTCGCCCGCAGACTATCTGGTCTATCGGGAACGCAGTCGTACGCTCAGTAGCGTGGTCGCCCGCGTTACGCGACCCGTGACCATCGGCGATGATGACCCTGGCTCGTGGGCGGCCCTGGTTTCGTGCAACTTCTTCCCTGTATACGGACTGCCCCGGGCGAAAGTGGGCCGCCTGTTTCTGCCGTCCGAGTGCGCAGCTCCGGGCGGCGCGCCGGTGGCAGTCATCGCCGAGGAACTCTGGCGTGACCGCTTTGGCTCCGACCCCGAGATGGTCGGCAAAATCATTCGCGTGAACGATCGCGCTTTCACGGTAGTGGGAATCGCCCCGGCGCGCTTTGCAGGCCACTTCTTCCGCGCCGTTCTGTGGATTCCCTATACCGCCCAGCCCTACCTCGAAGCGCAAAACATGTTCGCGGAACCGCAACCGACCTGGGTCGCCCTGGATGGCCGGCTCGCACCGGGAGTCTCCCGGGTGCAAGCGCAGGCGGAGCTTTCGATCATCGCGCGCCAATTAGATCAGCTCCATTCCGACCGGAAGACCAAACTCGCAGTGACCAACGGCTCTCTATTATCGGCCCTGGTGCAAAAAGACCAGGGTCCCGAAGCCTACTGGTTGCTGGCCTGCATCATGGGGGCGCTCAGCCTGGTATTGCTGATCACCTGCGCCAATGTAACGACGCTGCTGCTTTCGAAGGCCATGGCACGCCAACGCGAGATCGCCGTACGCCTGTCCATGGGAGCCGCCCGCGTGCGCCTCTTGCGCATGCTGCTCACCGAGACCCTGCTGATCGCCGGGCTGGCAGGGGCCGCCAGCATCTGGGTGGCCTATCGTATGCCGCCGATCCTGTACCAGTTCATTGCGAAGCAGCCGCCCGACTTCTCGCTCGCCCCCGACTGGTGGATTTTCGCTTATGCCGCTGGGGCAGTCCTCCTGACCGGAGTCGCCGCGGGTCTCGCCCCGGCGGTGGAGTCCCTGAAGGTCGATCTGGCTTCGGCAATGAAAGGCTCGGCCGGCGCCACACGCGCCGCCGGTGGCACGCCTCTGCATCGCGTGCTCGTGACCGCGCAGGTGGCTCTGAGCCTGGTGCTGCTGGCAGCTGCCGGATTCGCCGGACAGGCATACTGGCACGTCGCCGGCCCCAACTATCCCACCCGCAATATTCTCGTGGTTCCTCTGCGATTCCCGCCGCGCAACACCTACGCCCAGTCGCGAGCCGAGTTCCGGAGAGTCGCGCAACAGGTGCAGACGCTGCCGGGAGTCGACTCGGTCACTTATGCGGGACAGATTCCCCTGCTGCTCCCCAACATCGTAAAGGTTCGGTTCCAGGGACAGCCCGCCGACACGGCCCTGCCGGTAAACGTGCAGGACGCGTCGCCAGGGTATTTCCGCACTATGGGAATTCCGCTGGTGAGTGGCCGCGAGTTCCGCGATTCCGATGTCTCCAACAATCAGTTCTATGTGCCGGCTATCGTGTCCGAGAGCTTCGTCCGCGCGTTTGGATTCCATGGAGACCCCACCGGCCAGCACTTCGTAGCTATGCCTGAGACCACGGTCGAAGTCATCGGCGTCGCGAAAGATGTGGCTGCTGCCGACTATCCGGACACGCCGGTGGCCTACACTTTGAGTGCGATGGCCGGCGATCGCACCTTTGCGCTGGTGCATTTTGGCGCGCCCGCGCAGCAATTCGCGGACACGGTCCGTGCTCGCATCGCCAGTGTCGATCCCTCCATGGTGATTTCGCCTCGCACGCTGCAGTCGTTCATTGATGACGCGGCTGAAGACGTCTGGCGCGTCGTGGAGTTGGTGCTCACGCTCGGACTGACGGCGTTCGCGCTTGCCACCACCGGGATCTACGGAGCGGTCGCCTTCACGGTGACGCAGAAGACTCGCGACTTGGGGATTCGCGTGGCCCTGGGCGCGCAGCGGGTCGATATCTGGCGCGAAGTCTTCCTCTCTGGAGGAAAGCCGGTGGCGCAAGGCTTGGGCGTGGGATTGTGGCTGGCATTTGTTGGCGCCGCGGCAATCCGCCAGGCATTTCGCTTTACGCCGATTCGCCTCGACACGGGCAGTCCGATGGTCTATATCGGCGCGGTGCTTCTGCTTACCGTTGCGGCATTGTTGGCCATGCTGGGGCCGGCACGACGCGCGTCGGGTACGGACCCATTAGACGCGCTACGTAGCGAATGAGCTGCGTCGGGGATCGCCTCACTCGTTCCTCAACGCCACCAAAGGGTCGACTCGGGTAGCGCGACGGGCGGGCAATGCGCACGCCGGGAGCGCTACGACAATCAGGACCAGCGGCACCGTCCCAAACGTCATCGGATCTAACGGACTGATTCCGTACAGGACGCCCGCGAGTGCCCGGTTCAAAGCGACGGCGATACACAACCCCGCCACCAGTCCTGCCCCGACGGGCATCATGCCTTGGCCGATCATGAGCCGGAGCACGTCCTTCCGCTCGGCGCCCAATGCCATTCGAATGCCAATTTCGTTGATCCGCTGCGAGACCGAATACGAGATCACTCCGTAAATGCCCACCATGGCAAGCGTGAGTGCGAGGGCCGCGAACAAGCCGAGCAGGACGGCCGGCAGTTGACGCGTTGCCAATCCAGCCCCCTGCAATTCCTCCATCGTGCCGATGGATAGAAGCGGAACGGTCCCATCCAGGGAGTGCACCACGGTGCGGATTGCTGATGCCGTCACTGCTGGATTCGCGGTGCTCTTGCCGTTCGATGGCCAGCGCTCCCCAAAGACCACTCCCTCACGGTCGCGGCTCGTGAGCGAGGAGGGCACTCCCTCACGGTCGTGGTTCGTGAGCGAGGAAAGCACTCCCTCACGGTCGTGGCTCGTGAGCGAGAAAAGCACTCCCTCGCCGTCTTTGGTCGTGAGCGAGCCGCGCGCGTCAGCAAGCGATGTCCCAGTCGCTCTCGTGAGCGAGCCGCGCGCGTCAGCAAGCGACGTCCCTGTCGCTCTCGTGAACGAGCCGCGCGCGTCAGCAAGCGACGTCCCAGTCGCTCCGATGCTTGCGGACCGGAGACTACTCAAGCGAACCACCAAAGACATGAAATTGATTGGCCTTTGTGCGAAAGGCGCATAGATCTCCGGAACGGCAGGCGCATCCAGACTATCTCGCCGCACGTCTCCTACGATGCCTACGATCGTGGCCCACGGCGCAGGACCCTTCGGCGTCCGCTCTCGGATGCGCTTACCGATGGCATGTTCGCCGGCCAGAAACCGGTCTACGAAGGATTGGCTGACAATCGCTTCCGCGTTTGCATCCTCCGCATCGCGCGGCTCGAAAGCGCGCCCTTGGAGCAGCGGGATGCCCATCGTCCGGAAATACTCCGGCTCTACGATATTGAAATTCACTTCGGATTGTCTCTGAACAAGTGATCCCGGCCTGCCCTCTACTTCCGCCGGATCCGACCAACAGCTCCCACTGAGCGGCAGGCACATCACCGCGCTTGCCGCAGTCACGCCCGGGACTGAACGGGTAAGGTCGATCGCTCGTCTAAAGAAGTCGACCTGCCGCTCTGGGGTGTACTGCGACGGGGCCAGGACGATTTGCGTATGGAGTATGTTCGACGCATGAAATCCCGGATCGACCCCATGCAAGGAGAGCAGCGTCCGGATCATCAAACCTGCGCCAATCATCAATGCGAGAGAGAGCGCGACCTCCGCGGCCACAAGAAGGTCGCGCAGCGATCGACGCGATCCTGCCGCGTCGATCCCTCGCGGCCCATGTTTGAGCTGCGCGTGGATGTTGCCGAGGCTCGCTCTTCCGATCGCATGCCGCATTGGAAACACTCCGAACAGAAGGCCAGTGATTATCGATGCCAGCAGCGTGAACCCGAGAACCCAGCCGTTGATCGCGGGCACCTTCAAGCGCGTAATCTCCAGGGGGAGCAGAGTATTGACGGCGTGCAGACTCCATCGCGCAAGGCCCAGTCCTAACGCGCCGCCCGCCACCGCAAGCAGCAGGTTCTCCGTCAACATCTGGCGGAGCAGGCGCAGGCGACTGGCCCCAATCGCAATCCGCAAGGCGATCTCTCTCTGGCGCGAAGCCCAGCGGGCCAGCAACAGGTTCCCCACGTTCGCACAGGCGATCAGCAGGACAAACGTGACCGCGCCAAAGATCACGATCAGCACGGGCCTGGTCTTGCCAACGAAGTTCTCCGCCAGAGGCTCCACTATGGCCCCCACGCCGCCGTTGGTATCGGGATATTGGCGGGCCAGTCGCTGGGCGATCATGCCCGCCTCGGCCTTCACTTGCGCCAGAGTCGCGCCGGGACGCAGGCGGCCAATAGCATAGATGCCCTTGCGCTCTCCCCTCACGCTGGCACGCAAACCGAGCCCGATGGGAGCGAAGATTTCCCCTGTTTGGTAGAGCTGGAACGTTGGCGGCAAAACGCCGATCACGGCAAAGCTCCTCCCGTTCAGGGTCAGATACCGATTCGCGAGGTCACTATCGGCGTTAAAGAACCGCCGCCAGATCCGGTCGGTCACGATGACGACTGGCTGAGAACCCGGCCGGTCGTCATCCACACGAAAATCACGGCCGAAAGCGGGTGTGATTCCTAGCGTGGAGAAGAACGCCGCCGAAACTGTTCGGCCCGGAACACGCTGCGTTTCGCCACTGCCCGTCACGGTGAAACCGAAGGCCTGGTATGCCGCCAGGCTCTCAAACGCCTGCGTCTGTTGCTGCATGTCCTCAACATCGGGGTAGGAGAACGAGATGGCCGCGCCCGCTGGATTCCTGGCAGAGAGGAACATCAGGCTGTCCGACTGCGGATAGGGGAGAGGTTCAATCAACACGGCATACACCACGCTGAACATCGCGGTATTAGCCCCGATTCCGAGCGCCAGTGTAAGCAGCGCCGCCGACGTGAAAGCCCAATGCTTCCGCAGCACCCGCACAGAGTAGCGGACATCTTGAAGCAATCGCTCAAGCGAGGTCCATCCCCATATTTCGCGGAACTCCTCCATGATCAGGGCTGTGTTTCCGAGAGCCCGGCGAGCGGCGTAGTGCGCGGCCTCTGGAGGGAGTCCACTCTCCTGTCGTTCGGCAGCCTCCAACTCCAGATCGGAACGCAGTTCGCGCTCCAGTTCCCGCTCCCGGTCTTTGCGCCTCCACCACTGCATCGCAACTCTCCTCGTCGCAGGGTAGACGCTCGACCCTCCATTCGGTTAGCCGGGAGCGCGCTAATAAGCGATTTGGGAAATCAACCTTGCCCCCCGAAAAGCGTCGAGATGAGTCTTGACGGTGCAAACATGAATGTTTGCGCCTCCAAGGCTGTATGCTAGCGGCCCTCCAGTACCAGCATGTATTCGTCGAATTCGTGGACGTGAGCGGCTGACGACGCGCTCTGGCTGCACGTCCAGAACGTCATCTGGCTGCCGTCCGCGCCATCGAAAACGTACCCCTCTACTCCCGGCGTCGCCTGACCGGTCGCGGCGATCCGGTTGGCGGAATTTTTCATGAATTCAGGGAATGCGGTCATGTGTGAAAGATAGGAGAGGCTAAATCGGCTTTACCTTTAGATCCTAGCAACCGTTGGGACATATCCGGAATCAAATGGCCATCCAGCATATCGAGAAAGGTGAACGCAGAAATGCCGAATTCCACCGAGCAGAATTTCAAGAATCACGCCAAACTGGTTCCACTGTTTCACTTCGTTGCGCTTCCGATCCTTTTGGTCAACACGATCTGGCGCCTGGTGCAGCTCAAGAACGGGATCACATTCGACTCCATCATGGAGGTGCTCGTGGCTGTCGCGCTAGTGGCAGTGGCGCTTACCGCGCGCACATTCGCACTCACCGTTCAGAATCGCGTGATCCGCCTGGAAATGGAGTTACGCCTCGCCAAGCTATTGCCGGCGGCGATGCAGCCGCGGATTGGAGAGTTCACGATCGATCAACTGATCGCGCTGCGGTTTGCGAGCGATGCCGAACTTCCGGCGCTCGCGCAACAAGTGCTCGACGAGAAGCTGACAAGCCGGGCGGATATTAAGGGCCGAGTCAAGAACTGGCGCGCCGACCTGTTGCGCGCATAAGCCATGGCCAAGGACTCCCAATTCCCACTCGCCCATGCCGGATTGGGGCGCGCCGATCGGCCACTGTATTTGAATACCTCAATGTGGAGCTGATTCCCAAGGTGCTGGCGGGCAGAAGGCGTTCGTTTGGTACCCCAGGACTGACGGTCACCTGGTAGCCCGAAGAGCCCTCCTTAAGGGCGTAAAGCCGCGTAATCCAGTGACTAAGGGGCAGGCCAGTTGCGACCCGATCTTTCCCTATTAATCCTCGTGCATTCGGCAAACCTGTGCCGTAGGATTAACCTTCGAATCTTACGAACGTAGAATTATGAGTGCTTGGCCAAACAAAAATGCTCACCCCGAGGGGTGAGCATTCTTTCCCCCTGTTCTACCAGGGGTGATGTTCGATGGGAGAATCATTTTCGACGGAATCGCAACCGTCAAAAACTTTGGTAGTTGGATATTATTTCCCCTCAGCCCTCAAGTCAAGAAAAAATCCGGAGCAAAAATTTTGTTCGTAACCTGCTCGTAGTGGCTGACTTGCAGGAGAGAGCGGTTTTCCACAGAGGGTGCCAGAGCCCGCAAAAAGCCACTCCCGGGCCTGAGGATTTCTCTCTAAGACACACAAAATCGGAAGTTTAGGAGATCCCAAAGGTGCTTATCGCAAGTCCAAAGTGATCATCGCATCGGCCTCCTGACCCTTCTGTCCGCGATGCCGGAAAGCCCGCAACCCGCCCACCGCCAAGCCCGAGACGAGCGAGAACGCTAACAGTATGCCAATGAGAATAAAAGCATTTAGCAGCAGATTGCCGACGTTGTCGCGCTTCGTGGGCACGTACTCGTCGCGCGTCACCTGGGCTTGGTAGCGGACCCCCGAAAGCAGCCGTTCCGCATAATCTGCGTCGGGAGGAGCCAGCGCCACAGCAACTAAAGGGCCGCTCCGCTTGGCCATCGCACCGGGTAATTTCTCGAATTCGGCCACTTGCTGCATCGCCATCTGAGGGGTTGGGTAGTTGAAAATCGACAGGGTCAGATCCCCCTTAGGGCTGTGGAAAACTCCGATCTGGGCTTCCGCGCCGAAATGGAAGGCCGCCACGGACGGGGGAATCCCCGATGCGAATCTCTGGAGGCTCTCCGGCCCGACCACGTACCGCTCGCTGTTGGGGATCAGATCTTTTGCCGGTAGGTAGCTCGGAAGTACGGGCAAGGCGGTCGTATCGACGTTGCGCAGCGCCTGCGTGGCGGCATCCAATTCCCCACTGTTGGGTTTGTATCCCTCGAACCGCAGAAGGAAGTTCCCATGAACCAGCAGCAGGCTGTCGTTCGTCTCCGCCGCCAACGTCGCCGCCTTGGACGGCGTGGATTTTGGCGAGCGCTGCCAATCGAACGCAGCCAGGGCGCTGGTGCTGTCCTGCAGGCGGTAGGCGGTCGCGGTGAACTTCTGGGAGCCGTTCTCGAACGGGGCTGTTTCCGACTCCTTCAGCCCGTATTCCGTCCACAGTTGCTGATCGGTCAGTGCCACCTTACCGGGCGCACCTCGGTGGTAGTCTCCGATGGTCTCCGGCAAAATAGCAGTCAGCCCCAGTTTGGGCAAGAGAAGGCCGGGCAAGAAAAGCCCCAAAACAAAAAGTCTCATTAATTCCTTAGACGCCAGATAATGCGCGCAGGTGTCAAGACGCGGCGCCGTGACACTTCTTGTACTTCTTGCCGCTTCCGCAGGGGCAGGGATCGTTTCGTCCCACCTTCTGCCCGGCAAGGACCTGCTTCGGGCCGGTAGAGTCGTCGCCACCGAACTGCAGCGCCGCCAGCTCTTTCTCCTTCTTCCGCTCGATATTGCGCGTGAAGTCCTCGATGGTGGTCTTGGCGGCCTGCTTCTGCTGCTCGGATGGCTCCGTGACCCGTCCGACGAGTTGCCCTCCCGAACGGCGCGGGGACCCGTTGTCTCCGTCGGGGCCCGGCTGGTCGCCGTTCACCGAATCGTCCTCGTCTTCTTCGGGATACGGCATTGGCGGTGGGCTGCCCGAAGTGACCTGCAGGAAGAACAGGTATCGCACCGACTCATCCTCGATGCGGTCCATCATCGCCGTGAAGAGCTCGTACGACTCCTTCTTGTACTCGACCAGCGGATCTTTCTGCCCGTACGCGCGATTGCCAATGCCCTGCTTCAGCTCGTCCATGGAGAGCAGGTGGTCTTTCCACTGGTTGTCGATCACCTGCAACATGACGATGCGCTCCGTCTGGCGCATCACGTCCGGACCCACCAGGTCTTCCTTCTCCTGGTATTTCTGCTGGAGCCGCGCCATGATGGCGTCCGACATCTCCATGCGATTCATGCGCGACAGTTCGGACAGGTCGATGCGCGCGCCGAACTGCGTCAGCACATCGTTGCGCAGAGTGGCCATGTCCCAGGTATCGGGATGCTTGTCATCCGGGCATCGCATCTCGATGAACTGTTCGACGATGCCGCGCACCATCTCGAAGACCCGCTCCTTTTGATCGATCCCTTCGATCAATTGCCGGCGCATCCCGTACACTGCCTGACGCTGCTTGTTCATCACGTCGTCGTATTCGAGCAGGTGCTTGCGGGCCTCGAAGTTCTGTACTTCGACTGCCTCCTGCGCCTTGGCGATACGCTTGGTGATGAGTTTCGACTCGATCGGCACATCCTCTTCCATGCCCAGACGCAGCATCAGATTCTGCATGCGCTCTCCACCGAAGATGCGCAGCAGGTCGTCCTGCAGCGAGAGGAAAAAGCGGGAACTGCCGGGATCGCCCTGCCGGCCCGAACGTCCGCGCAACTGGTTATCGATACGCCGCGATTCGTGCCGCTCGGTGGCCACGATGTGGAGTCCTCCGAGCGCGGTTACCTCGTCGTGCTCCTGGTCGGTTTGTCCTTTGTGGCGCGCGAAGATCTCGTCCCACTTGTCGCGGCGCACACGATAGAACTGGTCCTGGTGAGAGAAATAATAGAAGTGCTCATCGGCGACGTAGCGCACCTCCTCTGCCGACAGCTTTTCGGCCACCTTCTCCCGTAGAGTGGCGTCCTTGGTCATGAACTCCGCATTGCCGCCCAGCAGAATGTCGGTACCACGTCCAGCCATGTTGGTAGACACGGTCACGGCTCCCTTGCGCCCGGCCTGTGCCACGATCGAGGCCTCGCGCTCGTGATTCTTGGCGTTGAGCACTTCGTGCTTGACGCCCATGCGTTTGAGAATGCCCGAGAGCTTTTCGGATTTTTCGACCGAAATGGTGCCTACCAGAACCGGTTGCCCCTTGGAATTGAATTCCTTGATTTCCTTCGCGGCGTTGCGGAATTTCTCTTCCTCGGTGCGATAGACAAAGTCCTGATTCTCCTTGCGGATCATCGGACGGTTGGTGGGAACCACGGTGACGTCGATATTGTAGGTTTTCTGGAACTCGGCCGCTTCCGTCTCCGCCGTACCGGTCATGCCGGAGAGCTTCTTGTACATGCGGAAGTAATTCTGGAAGGTAATCGTGGCAAGCGTCTGATTCTCACGCTGAATCTTGACGCCCTCCTTGGCTTCCACTGCCTGGTGTAAGCCGTCAGACCACCGCCGGCCGGGCATCAAGCGCCCCGTGAACTCGTCGACGATGATCACTTCGGGACCCTCTTCGCCGTCCTTGACTACATATTCCCGATCGCGTTGGTAGAGCACGTGGGCACGCAGGGCCTGCTGAACGTGGTGGTTGTACTCGATGTTGTTCGGGTCGTAAAGGTTGCCGATGCCGAGCAACTTTTCCACCTTGAGCACGCCCTCCTCGGTCAAGGCCGCGCTCTTGTGCTTCTCGTCGATGGTGTAGTCGCCAGTGGTGTATTTTTCGCCGGGCTCCTTGCCTTCGATCACCTCGCCGCGGATCAACTTGGGAATGATGCGATTGACCTTGTAATACTTGTCGGTCGATTCTTCGCTGGGGCCGGAGATGATCAGCGGCGTGCGCGCTTCGTCGATAAGGATGGAATCGACTTCGTCGACGATGGCGTAGTGGTGAGGCCGCTGCACGCAATCCTCGATGCGAAACTTCATGTTGTCTCGCAGGTAGTCGAAGCCGAACTCATTATTCGTGCCGTAGGTGATGTCGGCGTTGTACGCTTCTTTGCGTTCCTCGTCATCGAGGTCGTGGACGATAACTCCAACTTGTAGTCCAAGGAATTTGTAGAGCCGTCCCATCCACTCCGAGTCGCGTTTGGCGAGGTAATCGTTAACGGTGACGACGTGGACGCCCTTGCCTTCGAGGGCGTTGAGATAGCAGGGAAGGGTGGCGACGAGGGTCTTGCCCTCGCCGGTCTTCATTTCGGCGATTTTGCCTTTGTGAAGCACGATACCGCCGATCAATTGCACGTCGAAGTGCCGCATGTTCAGCACGCGGCGTCCAGCTTCACGGACCACGGCAAAGGCTTCGACGAGCAGGTCATCGAGGGGCGTACCCTGCGCGATCCTTTCTTTGAATTCAACGGTCTTGGCCGCCAGGTCGATGTCCGAAAGCGCCCGCATGGCGGGTTCCAGGTCATTGATTGCCTGGATGGTGGGCATCATGCCCTTGATTTCGCGTTCGGTTTTGGTGCCAAAGATTTTCGCCAGAATGGCATCAACAATCATGAATGGTCTCGATACGGGGGGAGTTCCGCATTTTTTATTTTACCTATTAGAGATGACGGGCGGTGACCGGGCAGTTTTAGTCGCGCCCTTGGTAGAGAAATTCCTCTTCCGATATCTAAAGCTCCGAAGGGTTTCAGCCGATGGTTCCATCGAGACTTACGATGGACCTCTCGTTCCTTCGCTCTCCGCGTCAACGCAGATGGCAGTTGTGGCTCGGCGTTGGCATACTGTCCGCGGTTGCCGGATATCTCTTCAGTGCGTTGCCTAACCTCATCTTTCCCGCTTCTTGCGTGCTGCTTGCGCTCTGGTTGATTCACTCTGGAACCCGCCAGAGCCAGGAAGGGCGGGTAATTCCGTTCCCGGTTGATCCGTTGCGATCTCCGGCAGCCCGGCCAAGCCGCTCGACAGATCTCGATCCTGAGCCCAACCGGCCGCTCTTCAGCGTTTTACCAAACCCACCGGTCCGCCCGCTGCCAACACCGCCGTCGCGAAGTCCTTGCCCCGGCGCCCAATCTTGAAGGTGCAGTGCGAGAAATAGACGTTGTCTAAGGTGACCGCTTCGCCGGAATACGATACGTTGCAGTGGCTGAAGACGGCGTTGCGAATATCCAATCCGTCGAGTACCACGTCGTAACCTTCTACGACCACGCTGCGGCATTCCTCCGTTAACATCGGATCCGACAGCGTGAGCAGATTCATTTTGGCAGGCGCGGCGACCAGTTCTTTGCCCACGGCTCGGGAGCTTCCAAAGATTTTCGACGTGGAGTCCAGCGGCCGGAAGGTGTGCAGCTTCGGAAGACGGAGCATCGCGCCGTGAGCCATAGAGCCCTCCTCCGGCATGCCCGCGGGCGGCGGCAACAGAGACGAACGGTAACCAAGAATACTCGAAACCGCGTCGATGGAGGGGCCGGAGAGCGTCCAGTCAGCGGGAATCGACGGCTTCTCTTTGGAGAGGATGGGGCTCTCGTCGTCGACGAGGGTCAAAAAACCTTGGGCGATCTCGCCGAGCTGTTGCGGGCTCACTTCGATTTTCAGTTGCTGCGCCTTCCGGGTGATCGCTATCGCCGTTTCGATCGCAAAGATCGGGTCTTCCCTTTGGACCGCACGTTTCAGAGTGTCACTGAGGAGATCGGGAACTCTCGAGGCGAAATCCGGCCGGGACACCTCAGCCGAGGCTACCAGTTCGCCCAACCCGGCCCCCAACGCCGCCAATTCCCGATCGATGTCGTTTAGCCGGTCCTGTGTATGGGTGCTCAGTTCGGTGAGTTGCCTCCTCTCCGACATCGCGAAGATCATGGCAACTACGGCCAGTGCGAGCAGCGCCACCACGGTCGCGATACCGATGCCTAAGACTGCCCAGTCTCGGACCCATGAAGTCCGGTTGGCCCCACGCGGCGGAACTGGTTTTCGAACCACCGGTTGGAGCGGTTCCTGGCCCATCGGAAAAAGAGACATTCTTGCTGGAGCGAGCGACTCCCCGAAACCTTACATTTCAGGATACCAGGAACCCGCTCGGGCTTTTATTGGAAAGCACGAGTAGGTCATATCACGTCCGGCATTCAGTATCAGAAAGCCATGCGATTGGAGTGTTTTGCCGATAACCCAGTACTCCTTCTCGGCAAACCTGCCAGATATTCTCGGTGCAAACCCTAAAGTTCCGCGGGCAGCTTGTCGATGAATGGAATGAGTATGAAGCCGCCGTCGCGGGAAGAGAGGATCGCCAATTGCGTCAGTTCTTTGACTGCCAAGCCTGATTTCCCGGCGTTTTCTCAGCACGTCCAGAAGATCCTCGCCGCCGTCGAGGACAACGACTCCACCGTCGGCGAGTTGACTGCGCTGATCATGCGCGACTACAGCCTCAGTCTTAAACTGCTGCGGACAGCCAACATCTACAACCTGTCAGGGCGGCAGATTCTTAGCGTCTCGCATGCCGTGATCATGATTGGAACGGAAGGCGTGCGGAATCTGGCCAGCAGTCTCCTGATTTTTGAGCACTTCTTCAAAAAGCCGGCAGGCCTGCGCGAATTGATGACGCTGTCCATGCTGAGTGCGAATCATGTCCGGGAAATCGCGGCCCGGGTGCCAGTCCTCAGGCTGAGGCCGGAAGAAGCATTTCTCTGCGGCATGGTGCGGAATTTGGGAGAGATATTGGTCGGATATTACCTGCCCGGGCCCTACACGCGGATCCTGAAACGCATGGCGGAGCGGAAGCAATCCGCGCCGGATGCCGCAATGGAAGTCCTGCAGTTCACCTTTGAGGATATCGGCGAGGCGGTGATCCGGTATTGGCGGATGCCGGAGGTCGTCGCTGCCTGCCAGCAGGCGCAAAGCCCGCCCGGCGCTCTGAGGGACTCCCCGGAAAGCCTGATGTATGCCGCGGTCAACTTCGGGCATCACCTTACCAATGCGGTCTATCGCATGGATCCAAAGGAAGGCGCGGAACACCTGAAAGCCTGCTTGCGGGAGCATAGCGCCTGGCTGCCGATGGAGCGCAAGGACGTAGAACAGATTCTGAAGTCGGGGCTTGCCGATACGCAGGAATCGTTCTCCGCAATGGGTGTGCAGTTAGACGAACTTCGCCTGATGTCACAGAGCCGCGCAGCCGTCGCAGCCCTGTCAGAAACCAAGACCGGCGAACCCGTCGTCCAGGTGCCGGCCACCCGCGATAGCGATCTGCTCGAGCGTTTGGCGAAGGAGGTGAGTGCCGCGGTGGATGGTTCGTCGGAGATCGAGCTGAATGCGGTGATCGCGAAGCTTCTGGACGCTTTTCACCGCGGCGCGGGCTTCGATCGCGTGATCTTTGCTTTTCTGAGTGAGGACGGAACCGCGATGGAGGGGCGGCTCGGAGTCGGGACCGACGTGGACGCACTCATCTCCAAATTCAAATTTCGAATGTCTTTATCCGGTGGACCCGTTCCTGTTGCCCTGCTTTCGAGGCGGAATGTGGCGGCGGATGCCGGCGAAGGCGAGGCAGGGCAGATCGGCAAGCTGTTTGGAGGCAGTTACCTGTGCCTCTATCCGCTGGTGGTCGCTCGCCAGGTGATCGGCTGTATCTATGGCGACTGCCCGAGCCCCAAGACCGATCTAAGCAGCAGGGAGCTATCCACGCTCGAAGAACTGCGGGATTCGCTGGCTACCGCGATGGCTCGTATGAAGCGACGGAGTTCGACTGCGTCAGGAGAATCAGGTGCATGGAGTTGAGAAGCCGGGGAGGATTTCGAAGGGATGCGCCGGTTTGACTTCAGTCCCGCATTCCCATAAGATTTCCCTAACCCTATGAAACCGGTAACCAGAGCTTCGCTACTGTTGTACCTGCCGGCATGCCTCCTGTTCGGAGCGCAGCCGTACCAGAAACCGCCACAAGCGGTGCTGGATGTCCTCAATGCACCTACCATTCCCCAACTCTCGCTGAGCCCCACGCGTACTTATGCGATGCAGGGGCAAGCCGTGCGCAATCCGCCGATTGCGGAGTTGTCGCAGCCGATGTTGAGGCTCGCCGGCGTTCGCATCAATCCCAAGACCAACGGCTTGCACAACACGGTTTTCAATTCATCGCTGACATTGGTAAAGATTCCTGAAGGCACGACCGTGAAGATCGATTTGCCTCCCAATCCCAAGCTGAGTCTCGGGCGCTGGAGCCCGGACGGGTCGCATTTCGCCTTCACCAACACGACTGCCACCGGGATCGAGCTCTGGATCGGCGAGACGGCGACCGGCAAAACACACAAGATTCCCGGAGTGATGTTGAATGGCGTCATGGGAGGCGGAGGCGGAGGCCGCGGTGGCGCCGGCGGCGGCTCGGCGGAATTTCAATGGATGCCCGACGGCAAATCGATGCTGGTGGAGATCCTGAAGCCCAATCGGGGCGTTCCACCGCCGGAGGAAGTTGTTCCCCTCGGGCCGCACGTGCAGGAGAGCCTGGGCGGCGCGTCCGGCTCCGCCACCCTGGAAGATATGCTGCAGAATCCGCACGACGAAGATCTGTTCGAGTATTACGCCACCGCGCAACTGGCGCGCCTGGATCTCGCCACCAACAAGTTGACGCTGGTCGGAAAGCCCGGAATCATCGAGTCGGCGCGGATCTCGCCCGATGGAAAAGACATCCTGGTGACCACGGTTCATCGCCCCTTCTCCTACCTGCTGGCCGTCCGTTCGTTCCCGAAAGAGATCGAAATCTGGGACATGACCGGAAAGATGGTCCATAAGGTAGCCAGCCAACCGCTCGAAGAGCGTGTATCGCTCACCGGCGTGGCGACCGGGCCTCGCAATTTCATGTGGCGCCCCAGCGAACCGGCAACGCTGATGTGGGTGGAAGCTCTGGATGGCGGAAACCTCAAGAACCAGGTGCCTTATCGCGATAAGATCCTGGCCCTCCAGGCGCCGTTCACCGCCGAACCGCGCGAAGTATTCAAGACCCAGCAGCGGTTCCAGGGAATTCAGATGGCCGACAAGGGCGGACTGGCGTTAGTCGAGGATTTCGAGCGGCAAAAACGCTGGCTCCGGACGTTCCAGATCGATCTCGATAAGCCCGGCGAACCGCGCCTGGTTTGGGCCCGTAACAATCAGGACCGCTACAAGGATCCCGGCAGACCGATGACGTCTTCCGGACGCGGCGGGGGCATCCTGCTGGATGGCGACAACATCTTCCTGGTCGGCGCCGGATCCTCTCCCACCGGAGATCACCCGTTCCTCGATCGATTCAATCTGGCCACCCAGAAGTCGGAGCGGTTGTTCCAGTGTGACGACAGCCATTACGAGGCGGTCGAAGCCCTGCTTGATGAGAAAGGCGAGAAGTTCCTCACCCGACGGGAGAGCCCCAACGAGCCGCCGAACTATTTCGTGCGCACCCCGTCCGGCACGTTGACGGCGGTAACCAGGTATGCCGATCCGCAACCCACGATTCGCGGGATCCACAAGGAACTGGTGAAGTACAAACGGAACGACGGAGTGGAACTCTCCTTCACGCTCTATCTGCCTGCCGATTACAAGCCAGGCACCAAGCTGCCGACCCTCATGTGGGCCTATCCCTACGAATTCAACGATGCCGAAACCGCGAGCCAGGTGAGCGGATCGACGCAGCACTTCACCGAACTCACGGCGTATCACCTGCTGTTCGTGATGCGCGGATACGCGGTTCTCGACAACGCGGCGATGCCGATCGTGGGTGATCCCGATACGGTGAACAATACATACGTGGAGCAGATCACGGCGGATGCGAAGGCGGCGATCGATAAGGCCGCGTCGATGGGAGTGACGGATCCGAATCGGGTCGGAGTCGGGGGCCACAGCTACGGCTCTTTCATGACGGCGAATCTGCTGGCGCACACCGATCTCTTCCGCGGCGGGATTGCGGAAAGCGGCGCTCACAATCGCACGCTGACTCCCTTCGGATTCCAAAGCGAGCGCCGGACGATCTGGCAGGCGCCCGATGTGTATCTGAAGATGTCGCCCTTTATGTTCGCCGATAAGATCAAGACGCCGATTCTCCTGATCCACGGCGAAGCGGACGACAATTCCGGTACCTTCCCGATTCAGTCCGACCGCATGTATCAGGCCATCCGCGGCAACGGCGGGACGGTACGGCTGGTATTTCTGCCCGCGGAAGCCCACGGCTATCGCGCCAAGGAGACCATTGAACACGTGCTCTGGGAGGAATTCACGTGGTTCGATAAATACGTGAAGGATCCTCCGCCCCGCTCCTCTACCAGCAGCAGCAGCAACAACAACAACTAATGGAAAAGGGCCTCAGGGGAACGATATTGGTTCCTCTGAGGCCCGAGTCTTACCTCTCTCCGGTCACTTCCCTAAAGCCCAAAATCGCCCCGCCGTCACTTCTTTACAGGGGCCACGCGATCCAGTGCCAGGTTCAGCCTTAGAACATTAACGCGGGGCTCGCCTAAGATGCCCAGGGTACGGCCTTCGGTGTTCTCGGCCACGAGTTGCCGAACCGCATCCGCACTCATGCCGCGAGCAGTGGAAATACGGCCGACCTGGGCCTCCGCCGAAGCAGGGCTTAGGTGTGGGTCTACGCCGCTTGCGGAGGTCGTAACCAGGTCGGCCGGGAGCGGGCCGTTAAAGGTGGGGTTGTCGGCCCGAAACGTTTTGACATCGCCCTGCACGCGATCGATGAGCTTCTGATTCGTGGGGCCGTAATTGGAAGCGCTGCCTCCAGGAGCCACGGGGTCATACCCATCGTTGCCTGCCGCCGAAGGGCGGCCGTGGAAATATTCGGGACGCGTGAAGCGCTGGCCGATCAGTTCGGAACCGACCGTCTTGCCGTCGCGGCTGATCAGGCTGCCGGCGGCCTGTCGCGGGAAGATCACCTTAGCGAGGCCGGTCACCAGCAGGGGATACGCAATTCCCGTGACCAGCGCGAGAACCACCATCAGTTTCACTGCGATGATGAGCTGTTTCATATAGTCTCCCTTCACGCCAGATGGAGCAGTCCCAACAGGCGGTCGATAAGCCAGATGCCGGGGAATGGCGCGATCACGCCGCCCACTCCATAAATCAGCAGATTGCGCCGGAGAAGAGCGCCCGCACTCATTGGACGGTACGTTACCCCTCGAAGCGCCAGCGGAATCAGCGCGATGATGATGAGCGCATTGAAAATCACCGCCGCGAGAATCGCGCTTTCTGCACTGTGCAGCCCCATGATATTGAGCTTACCCATGGCCGCGTAAGTGGGCATGAACATGGCCGGCAGGATGGCGAAATACTTGGCGATGTCGTTGGCAATCGAAAAAGTCGTCAGCGCACCGCGCGTCATCAGCAATTGCTTGCCGATGGCCACCACCTCAATCAGCTTGGTGGGATTGCTGTCCAGGTCCACCATGTTGCCGGCTTCTTTGGCGGCCATGGTGCCGGTGTTCATGGCGAGGCCGACATCGGCCTGCGCCAGCGCGGGAGCATCGTTGGTGCCGTCGCCAGTCATGGCGACCAGACGCCCGCCGGCCTGCTCCCGCTTGATCAGGTCCATCTTGTCTTTAGGTGTTGCCTGCGCGAGGAAATCGTCCGTGCCGGCTTCGGCCGCAATCGCGGCGGCAGTCAGCGGATTGTCGCCGGTGATCATGATCGTGCGGATGCCCATGGCGCGCAATTGGGCGAATCGTTCGCGCATACCGCCCTTGACCACGTCCTTCAGGTGAATGACGCCCAGCGCGCGATCGCGATCCGCTACCACCAGCGGTGTGCCGCCGGAGCGCGAGATCCGGTCCGTGACGTCCATCAGTTCGGTGGGAACCTTGCCCCCATGCTCGTGCACGAATTCCATCACCGACTCGGTGGCGCCTTTGCGGATGTACCTTCCGTCGATGTTCACTCCGCTCATGCGGGTCTGCGCGGTGAAGGGGATGAAGTGCGCCTCATGCGCCGCCACCTCGCGGCCGCGAATGTTGTACCGCGACTTCGCCAACACTACGATCGAGCGCCCTTCGGGAGTTTCGTCGGCCAGGCTCGAAAGCTGGGCGGCATCAGCCAACTCAGCTTCAGTCACGCCATTGAGAGGAATAAACTCGACCGCCTGGCGATTGCCGAGCGTGATGGTGCCGGTCTTGTCGAGCAACAGAGTATTGACGTCGCCGGCCGCTTCTACGGCCTTGCCGCTCATCGCCAGGACGTTGTGCTGCATTACGCGGTCCATGCCGGCGATGCCGATCGCGGAGAGCAGTCCTCCAATGGTGGTCGGAATCAGGCAGACCAGGAGCGAGATCAGCACCGTAACAGAAGGGGCAGTGCCGCTGCCGCTGGCCGCGACGCTGTATGCGGCAAACGGCTGCAACGTGACGACCGCCAGCAGGAATACGAGCGTCAAGCCGGCGATGACGATATTCAAGGCGATCTCGTTCGGAGTCTTCTGACGCTCGGCGCCTTCGACCAGCGCGATCATGCGGTCCAGAAAAGTCTCGCCGGGGTTCGACGTGATCTTTACTTTGATCCAGTCCGAGAGGACCTTGGTGCCGCCAGTGACTGCGCTGCGGTCGCCGCCGGACTCGCGAATGACCGGTGCGCTCTCGCCGGTAATCGCCGATTCGTCCACGCTGGCGATTCCTTCCACCACGTCTCCGTCACCCGGTATGGTTTCGCCGGCGTCCACGCGAACGACATCGCCGCTGCGCAACTGCGTTGCGGGGACCACTTCCGAGTTCCCGTTCTTGAGACGGCGGGCGGTGGTCTCGGTCTTCGTCTTGCGGAGGGTATCGGCCTGAGCCTTGCCGCGCCCTTCCGCCATGGCTTCCGCGAAGTTGGCGAAGAGCACCGTGAACCACAGCCAAAGCGTGATCTGCAGTGTGAATCCGGCAACGCCGGCGCCCGCCAACAAGTCGCGGACCGCCAGGATCGTCGTCATGAGCGCGCCAATCTCCACCACGAACATCACGGGATTCTTCATCATGATGCGCGGATTGAGCTTCAGAAGGGAGTCCGTAATCGCGCGCTTCACGATGGGGGGATCGAAAAGCGGCCGCGACCGGGCTCCCTTCTTGGGTGCCAGGGAAGGGGCGTCGTGACCGGAAGTAGGAGGTGTTTTGACTGTCATGGAAGCCATGAGTTAGCTCCAGAGTTTGCCTTGATGCATCAGGAAATGCTCCACGATCGGACCGAGTGAGAGCGCGGGGAAGAACGTCAGCGCGCCCACGATCACGGTCACGCCGACCAGCAGCGCAACGAAAAGTGGACCATCGGTTGGAAACGTTCCGGCGGATACCGGCACCAGCTTCTTGCGCGCGAGGCTGCCGGCGGCGGCCAGCAGCGGGATCAGCATCAAGAACCGCCCGGCCAACATGGCGACTCCTATCGTCGCGTTGAAGAACGGCGTGTTGGCGTTGATTCCAGCAAAAGCGCTGCCGTTGTTGCCGACGCCGCTGGTGTAGGAATAGAGTACTTCGGAAAGGCCGTGCGGCCCGTTGTTGTTCAGGTTCGCCGTGGTCGCGCCGGGCGGATTGAAATATCCATCCTTGGCGAAATGCGCCACAGATCCCCACGCCGCGAAGCCAAGGATCGTGAACGCCAGGACCATGACCGAGAGCATGATCATCTTGACTTCTTTCTGTTCGATTTTCTTGCCGAGGTACTCCGGGGTCCGGCCCACCATGAGCCCGGCGATGAAGACCGCCAGAATAGCGAACAGGAGAATGCCGTAGAGTCCGGACCCGACGCCTCCGAAAATCACCTCGCCCAGTTCAATGTTGACCAGCGGAACGAGGCCGCCCAGAGGCGTGAGGCTGTCGTGCATGTTGTTCACGGCTCCGCAACTGGCGTCGGTGGTGACGACGGTGAACAGGGCGGAGTTGGTAATTCCGAAGCGAACCTCCTTGCCCTCCATGTTGCCGCCAGGTTGGGTGGCGGTAGCGTGCGACTCGACGCCAAGCTTGGCGATATTGGGATTTCCAGCCTGCTCCATGGGATAGACAACGAATACGCCCGCCAGGAATAGAACGCTCATGGCGGCGTAGAGCGCCCATCCTTGACGGGTATTCCGCACCATCTTGCCGAACGTGTAGGTGAGGCCGGCCGGAATCATGAAGATGAACAGCATCTCGAGGAAGTTCGACAGCGGCGTGGGATTCTCGAACGGATGCGAGGAGTTGGCATAGGTGAATCCGCCGCCATTCGTTCCGATCATCTTGATCGCTTCCTGTGAGGCCAGCGGCCCCTGCGGAATGGTTTGTACCGCTCCTTCGAGGGTCGTTACCTTCGTGTAGGGGTGAAAATTCTGAATCGCTCCTTGAGAGACAAGCAGCATCGCGCCCACCACGGAGAGCGGCAGAAGCACGTACAGATTCGCGCGCGTGAAATCCACCCAAAAGCTTCCGAGGGTATTGGCCGAATGGCGCGAGAATCCGCGTACGAACGCGATCGCGGCTGCGATTCCCACGGCGGCCGACCAGAAGTTGTGAGTCGCCAGAGCCAGCATCTGAGTCAGGTAGCTCATGGTGGTTTCCGGCGTGTATGCCTGCCAGTTAGTGTTGGTGGTGAAGCTGGCTGCGGTGTTGAAGGCCAGGTCGGTGCCGATGTTGCCGAGTCCCTGCGGGTTCAGGGGCAGCCACTGTTGCACGCGCTGGATGAGGTACGTGAACAGCAGCGTCGCCAGGCTGAACACCAACATCGCGCCGGCGTAACTCGTCCAGTGCTGCTCGGCATTCTCATCGATACCGCAGACTCTGTAGATCAGGGCCTCCACGGGCCGCACCACCGCGTGCATCCAGGTGCGCTCGCCGTTGAATACCTTCGCCATGTATGCGCCGAGCGGCTTGGCCAACGCCAGCAAAACCAGGCAAAACAGGGCGATTTGCAAAATTCCATTGCCGGACATGAGTTTCCTCTCAGAAGCGCTCGGGGCGGAGCAGTGCGTAGAACAGGTACACACCCACGCCCAGCGCCACAATCAACGACAGCACGTATTCCATGGGGGTCTCCGAATAAGTCCTCTACAGACGGTCGCAACCTTTGACGAACGCCCAGCTCGCGACAAAAAAGAGGATCGTGATCAGTACGAAGGCTAGATCGAGCATGAAAGTCACCTACGCGATGCGCAACAGCGCGACCTTATGGCCGTCGCGCACCAGAGCCCTGGCGAGAGTTTCTTCCTGCGTACGCCACAGGTGTTTTCTGGTGCCGAGCAGCACCGTGGAACGGTCGCTGAGGACATGACGGAACCCGTCTTCGCGGCTTCGCGCCAGGACCACCTGAGATTCCACCGAGTAGGGGCAGGTGGCGGCGAGTTCCATCAACTGCTGGACCAGGTGCGCATGCACGGAGGCTTGACACTCGAACTGCGCCGGATACGGTACCGTGTGAATCGCCACCAGCATGACCTTGGCATTCAGACCCGCCATCAGACCGACAGCCTTGCGGAGAACGGCTTCCGTAAGGGACCGGTCCGTGTAGGGGACGACGATTTCCAGGTCTTCTCGAATGCCCGAGGCATCCAGAGTGCCTGGGTCGACACGCAACTCACCGCGTACATCCATGTCTCTAGATTAGGAATGGTGGCATAAGGAAGTCGTAAAGAAAGCATCAGGAATGGGTTAGGTAGAGCACGGGAGAACTCTTGAGCGCGCTCGGATGGATGGCCTGTACACGCCGGCAAATCGTGGAGTGATATGAATTTTCGGCGCGACTTACCGGAAATGCGGTGCGACTCTCTATTTGGAGCCCCCGTCTGACCGCTAACCCCCGGACGGGCCTCTCAGTGTACAACAGCGACAACAGCCTTGGATCGTCCACACACTGTTCAGGCTGTTCAGTGGTAACGTCATTAGGGTATGGGCCCGCTGATCATGACGCCGGAGGAGGCAGGGCAGCCGACGGCCAACTCGCGTCCGGCCCTCCGACTACTGATTCCGCTGATGATGCTCTTGCCGCTCCCGCCCAGCATGCAAGCAGGTTTCATAAAAGAGTGGCAATTGCAGGAGACCGCATCGGCCGACGTCCTGGTCACGGGGCGCATCCTCGACGTGCATAGGAATGAGCGCGTATCGGAGGATCGGGTCTCGTGGCAGGCTGAAACCTGGGACATGACTGCGGACGTCGAGGTGCTCCGCTCCTTCACAGCCGCGGGATTGAAGGTTTCCTCTCATCAGATCGAGGTGCACTTTCTATCCTATGGACCGACCGTGACACAGTTCGTCAACGGACATCCGCCTCCGCTGCCTGATATCAAGCGGGGCGAGATCCGCATCCTGCCTTTGCGTAGGAACTGGAATCCCGCGTCGGAGCCGTGGCAACTCATGGCGGATTCCGGTGTGAACCTCACGATCCCCGTGCGGGCGGAAACAACTGGCGAACCACTCTCGCCATCGGCGCGGGTGTTCCTGATCCGCGAACTCGCCAACACGCTGAGCGGAGCCACGCCGGGCGAAATCGGCGCGCTCAGCGGTTATCTGTCGCGCCAGATGGAAGACCTTTCCGGAGAACTGATGCCCCTGCTCGAAGCGGCAATCGGTGGCGACCGGCAACGCTGGGCCGAAATTGCCGCAAGCCTTCACGCCGCGCAGGGCATTCCGCGCCCCTCCGTGGCTGATCTCTTCGTAGCGAAGCCTGGAGCACTCGCCGCGCCCGGCCCTGCGCGGGGCAACCTGCCTCTCCTCCAGGCCGCCCTGCGAAAACTGCAGCCTTCTCGCGAAACCGATGACCTGCTGATCAGAACGTGGATTGCCGACGCTCCGTTCAATGCCTGGGGATCGGCCAACTCGCTCGTCGAATATGCTGACAACCCGGTGATCGCAGAGACCCTTGGACCCGCTCTGCGGAATGACGTGCGCGGCTCGTCGTATATTGCGATGGTGCTTGCCGGGCATGGCAACAAGGCGATCCTTCCCGATGCTGTAGCGCGGGCATTCCGGGTCTTAGACGATGCCGAGGGACTGGGCTCCGACTTCAACGAAGTTCAGGGCGCGGCTGCCCTGCTGCGAGACCATGGAAGCGATCGGGATCTGACACGGCTCGCTACAATCGTGCGGAAATATCAGACGCTCGACCCGAAGTATTACGGCGTGCTCTGGCAGTACGCTACCGAATCGGAGAACCCGCGCGAGATAGGCGTTCTCGCCGTCGTTCTGGCCGACCGCCGTATTGCATCCGGCAGCATGCGTTATTGCGATTACGCGCTCGGGGAATTCAACAGGCTAACGAAGGAACCATTCGATATTGCCGCCGCGAGCATTCCACAACGGGACGCGGCAATCTCTCGCGCTCTGGCATGGATCAAGTCGCACTGATCACGTTCCTCGCGCCTCGTTCTTTCTGGATCAGCAATTTTGCGGACGGGATGATGACATGTCGCGTGGCTCCCACGTCGCAGCGTTTAGGGAATCCCCGCCCAACGGACAAAATTTAGGGGTTCCTGAACATCACACTTGCGAACTACTTTTACAGCAGGCGATGTTATCCGAACTGCTCACTTGATGAGCGGCGCGTTTGCCTCTAACTCCTTCAGCTTCTCTTTGGCGTTTGCGTTCGTCGGGTCCTTTTCGAGCGACTTCGCATAACTTTCAATCGCCAACTGCTTTTGCCCTGATTTCATGTACGCTTCGCCCAGGCTGTCGAACGCATTACTGGACTCGGGGTAGATCTGCACGTTTAGCTTGAACAGATCGAGTGCCTCGGACAGATGGTTGTCTGCCATGAGATCGTAGGCCCATGAATTGACGGTTGCCTCATCAAGCCTGAAGTTGGGGTTTTCCTTCCGCATCGCCGCGTAGGCATCGGGGGCGTGACTGAAACCCTGGCGGCCCAACACAGAGCGGAAAGCATCTAACGATCCCGGCAGGCCCTTTGCCGGGCGGTACTCTACCGACATGAAGTGCTTGGGCACTCCATTCTCGGCAGGCGTTTTCTTGAGGTAAGCCATCGCCGACGCTTCGTGCTTGAGGTACGCATCCAGAAATTGGAGCGTGTAACGCGCCATCCACGCATATCCGGAGATGCCATCCTCGCGTTCGTAATCGCCTTTGTGGTTGTCTCGAAAGCCCTTCCACACATCCTCGTTGCGCTGATACATGGAGCTAAACTCGGTGTGGACGAGCCCAAACATGTGCGCCGTAACGAGATCTCCGTGCGTCCATGAATTCAAAATACTCGGGCCTTCGTTCCTGGCAGCATCGGTGAGGTGGCGCGCCTGGTCCTCGAGCGTGATCTCCCCCTGTGCGAAGTAGAGCAGAGGAATCGACATTTGCTCCGGGTGAACGTCGCCCGCCTGCTTCACCAACCCAGGGGAGTAACGCATGCTTCCGTCGAGAGCCACCAGGGCGTGGATGCGATTGTCGCGAGCTGCGGCGAAGAGATTGGAGAGTCCGCCCCAACTGAATCCGGCCACGGCAACGCCGGCCATGTTCGTGTTTGACAGCGTTTGAGCGTAGCCGATCAGGTACGAGATATCGCCAGCCTGGGCGTTGATTCCCGCCACGTCTGAAGTCATCGCCCGGCTGGTCGCTCCCATATTTGGGCTTGCCAGGACAACATAGCCGTGGCTGGCGAGACTCTCGCAAAGATCGGCGTTCTCCCATGCCCAGGACGAAAAACTGGGAGCATAGATGATCACCGGAAAGCGTCCAGAGGCCGCGAGGGCGTCTCGCACGGCCCACAGAGGCGTCGTCAGGGCAGGCTTCATTCCGCGGTTCCATTCCTTCGCATCGGACGGCATCTTTGGCGCGCCGAAGCTGGTCTCGGTCGCGGCCAAATCGACATAATCGGCGACCGACATCGGTTTGCCGGCGCTCTTCTGGGCGGGATACCAGATCAGCGTCTGCAAGGGACGGGCGCGCTCGCCCAAATAAGGCTTGCCGAGCTGATCCGTCGACGGTCTATAAACGCGTGAGTAGTCGTACTGCTCCACAACCTTTAATCCCACCTGGTAGGGCCCGGGCTCTTCCGTGAACTGAAAGATAGGCGCAGTCTGGGCGGATGTGACGGTTGCACCAGTCAAGGCAACGACGAGAGAGGCAAATACGCAGGCCTGTAAACGCATCGAGTATGCTCCATCGGCAGTTTAGCAGTTTAAGGTCTGGTTATGGACGGTTGGACTTGGGGGCCAAGTGAGGCCGCTCGGCCCGTCTTCTTTGTCGGCGGTTCCTGGTGGATGGTCAACGACGGCAAACCCTTGCCGTCTGCCGATCCTGGGTACAACGCCCGGCACCCAATGGAGGTTCTGTTTGCCGCAAGACTCCCTCCGTTTCTCCCGATTGGGCAGAAACCAGTCACGTCCTCTGCCGAAATCTAATCGTCGTTGCCACAACTCCTTCGACGCTCTTCCCTCGGCGGGCCGGCAAAATCTCGGACTACTGAGGCGCAAATAATCCTGTGCGGGGTCCCCATGGCAGCGGCCTGAACTTCATCCACGGACGCGAGTCCTTCCTTATCTTCAGCTTGGTATCCGGACCAAGTCCGGCCCGCGAATCACCGATCACCGCGGTTTTGTTGTTGTTGAAGGTAGAACCTCGGAATTCGCATGGTACTGCAAGGAGCCCGCGGAGTCCGATCATAGCCGAGAACGGATGATGCTGGCTACCTTCGCGGGGTGTTATGCCCAGAACAGGTTTTGCCGAGCCAACGGCTATCCCGCGTTGGAAGACCCCGCCCGCCATGGCCTCGGCGACTGGTACGAAGCACGACGGATCTCCATAAAGCTGTCAGATACATATCTTGCAGATCAGGGGATCAAAGCGGCGCACGAATCGATAGACCGGCAATCTGAGACACTTGTCGCCGAAAGATGGCCGATTATTTAAACTGTGGCGGAGGCTCTCCTCGCGAAAGACTGGGAACCTGTCAAGCCCTTAAGAGCGGCGGCCGCTGGGCAAGCGGTGAACTGGCCAAGTACCTGATTGGTGATGAGGTTGGCAACATTGTTGCGCGTTTCGGGATAACTGCTACTCGCGTTCAGGACTGCTAAAGGTAGCGGCATTGGATGCTGGCGGCCTTGAAAATGGTACGGCGCTTCTACGAGCGTGAAACACAGTGGGGTAATGTCGCTAAAATGAATCGGCATGTTCTGCAGATCGAAACACCGGGAGAAAAAAGTCACCTCGCTGCAGGGTTATATCGGCGAGATATCGAGTATCCGCGAAGAGTGGTTGGCAAATCCTGACGATGAGCTATGGTTCCGGGGTGAAGACGACAAGCACCGGGACACGACCCTCCTGCCGGAGCTCTATCGCACGGATAAGCCTACGGACAAAGTGCTAGAGATGGAAAGCCGCCTGTTCGATGAGTTCAAGCGGTGCGGCGTACAATATTCCGAGTTCAACACCGAGGACCAATGGAACTGGTATTACGCCATGCAGCATTACAGCGGGCCGACACGGCTCCTTGACTGGTCGGATGGGTCACTCATGGCCGCGCACTTCAGCATGCGCTCTAAGGTGGGCACGCGTGACCTCGAAAATGACTCCGCAGTTTATGTGCTGGACCCGCACTGGCTGGTCGAACTTATTGACGAATTGCCAGCGGCGAAGAAACGTCGGGAGATCTGGGACAAGAAGCCGAAAACCGGACAGATTGACGAGGATGACCGCGACGGGGAGTATGAGAACCTCTGGCTACCGGGGGCGAAGGAGGACTTCGATGAAGACCCATTACCTGAGCACCCCTTCTTGCTCGACACGGAACAGATAACCCGGCGCGTGGCGTCCCAGCGCAGCCGGTTCATGGTGTTCGGCGCCGACCGCGAGTTCCTGCGAAAGCTCGCGCAGGATGAAGATGCCAGAATTCGGCGACTCGTTTTTCCCGGCAGATCCATTCCGAAGATCCAGGCTGATATCCGCGATTGCGGCGTTACGGAATCGGTAATCTTCCCCGACCTTGATGGCGTAGGCCGGGAAACCAGACAGCGGTGGCAGCAGTTTAAGGTTAGAGCGTAGGCCCCTTCGAAGATGTCTATGGTTGGCCTGAGATTGAAATCGAATACAATTCTGGAGGATGGGCATCTGGAACGAATCGGGCTCGCATTGGCATAGGTGGGACCCACATCTGCACGCGCCAGGAACGCAACTGGCAGACGGTTTCGGCGGAAATTGGGAAGAGTATCTGACGAAGATCGAGACGTCTTCTCCACGAATCCGGGCGCTTGGGGTGACGGATTACTTCTGCATCGGAACCTACCGGAAGGCAAGAGAATACAAGGCCGCTGGGCGGATGCCGGAAGTCGAGTTGCTGTTTCCAAACGTGGAGATCCGGCTGGACATCAAGACCGACAAGGCGCGGGCGATCAATATGCACCTATTGTTCTCGCCCGACGATCCGAATCACGAGAAAGAGATAGAGCGGCTACTCGGGCAGCTTCAATTCGAGTTCAAGGAACGGACCTATTCCTGCACTGCATCGCACCTGGTAGACCTGGGCAAGGCGTTCAATCCGGCAGTTACCGATGGTGCAGCAGCCCAGCGGGTAGGCACGAATCAGTTCAAGACCACGCTGACCGAAATGCGGCGGCTGTTCCGGAATGAGAAGTGGCTTAGGAACAATTGCCTGGTGGCCGTTGCCGGAAGCTCGAATGATGGCACGTCGGGGCTTCAGGCCGACGATTCCTACGCGGCAACACGGAAGGAGATCGAGCGCTTCGCCAATATCATCTTCGCCAGCACGCCGAAACAGCGGGAATTCTGGCTGGGAAAATTGCCGTCCGCATCAAAAGAGTTCATCGAGGAGCACTATGGGGCGCTGAAGCCGTGCCTGCATGGCTCAGACGCACACCGCAACGAGAAAGTCGGCGCACCGGAATGCGACCGATACTGCTGGCTCTACGGAGATCTGGCATTCGAAACCGTTCGCCAAGCCGTGATAGAGCCGGAGCACCGGGTAGCGATAGGACTGCAGACACCGCCGGAACCCTTGGCATCGGAGATTATCCGGAAGGTGACCGTCAGCGATGCGCCCTGGCTGGCGAGGTCAGTGCAGGAGTTCAACAGCGGGCTCGTGACCATCATCGGTGCGCGAGGCTCTGGAAAGACCGCGCTGATGGATTTCCTCGCGGCGGGTACGGGTGCGTTCAACGCTGCTCCGAGCGATTCGTCGTTTCTTCAGCGTGCGTCGAAGCCAGTAAACCTGCTCGGCAGTACCGAATCGTTGCTGACCTGGGGCAACAATGCAACGTCGAGTGTGGGCTTGAGTGATGTCGTGCGGGGATATGGGCGCGATCAGGCGTATGTGCGCTACCTGTCCCAGCAATTCGTGGAGAAGCTCTGTTCATCCGCCGGCCTTGCGACGGAACTCCGGCAGGAGATGGAACGGGTAGTGTTCGACTCCACGGCGCAGCAGGACAGGTTCGAAACCGATAATTTCGACGATCTTGCCGCCGCTCTCCTACAACCGATTACTGAGACGCGCGCGGAGCTGGAGGAGTCGATTCACGGCATTGGCCTGGAAATAGTCCGGGAAGAAAAGCTGCGGGACGAGCTGCCGCAGCACGAGAAAGCCGCGAAAGACACGGCAACCGCGATTACGGGCATCCAGAAGGAATTGCAGAACCTGCTCCCGAAGGAAAGCGCGCGGCACGCCAAGGCTCTGGCGGATCTCGAAACCTTGTGTTCCCAGGCGGAACTGAAAATTGAGGCCATCCGAAAGCGACGGAAATTGCTCGATGATTTGGGCCTGGATGTCCGGCAAATCCGGCAGGTGCGCGAGCCCAGCCGCTTCCGCGACATGCAGACGCGGTTCATGGCCACCGGCCTCACGTCGCAGGAATGGGCAAACTTCGGGATGAGATTCGCCGGAAACGTAGATGTTGTCTTGGACCAGGCGACAAAGACCGTGGATCAGGCGATTCTCTTCGCTATCGAAGGTGATCCCACGGCGCAGGTGAATTTCCAGACGCCGCCGAACGCTACCTGGCCGTTAAACCGCCTGCGCGCGGCACGGGATGAGAAGAAGAAGATGGTCGGCATTGACGCCGAGCGCCAGAAAAAATATGACGAACTGCAAAAAACGCTTCAACGCCTTGAAGCCGCGCTGCGCAAGCTGGAAACCGATATTACGCAGGCGAAAGGCGCGGCCGATCGCAGGAAGTCGTTGATGGAGCGCCGCCGGCAGGAATACACGCAAGCCTTCCGCACGATTGTCGAAGAAGAAGAAATTCTGAAAAAACTGTATTTCCCCCTGCGGACTACGCTGAAATCCTCTGGCGGGACGCTCGCGAAGCTCGCCTTCGTCGTGGAGCGGATGGTGGATATCGACAAGTGGGTGGATGCCGGGGAAAGTCTGATGGATTTGCGGCTTGATTCGGTGTTCCGGGGCCGTGGCTCACTCGGTGAAAAAGCACGGCAATACCTATTATCGCCGTGGAAAACTGGAACGCCCGATGTGGTAGATGATGCCATGGAGAGGTTCCGGGACGATCTTCTTGAGCAGGTAAAAGCAGCCCAGCCTACGAATGTCGATCCGCAGGAGCGGCGGGAATGGCCGCAAAGGGTGGCGAGCTGGCTTTACGATATAAGCCACATTCAGGTTCGCTACAGCATTGTTTATGACGGGATTCCCGTGGAGCGGTTGTCTCCGGGAACCCGAGGAATCGTACTGCTACTGCTCTACCTCGCCGTCGACACGCATGATCCACGCCCGCTGTTAATTGACCAGCCAGAGGAAAACCTTGATCCGCAATCTGTATTTGACGAGCTGGTGCCGCATTTCAGGAGTGCGCGCAAACGGAGGCAGGTCATTGTGGTCACACACAACGCCAATCTGGTGGTCAACACAGACGCCGATCAGATCATCATCGCCACTTCGACTCGGCAGACAGAGGGTGGATTGCCGTTGATTTCGTATGAAAGCGGCTCGCTGGAAAACCCGAAAGTGAGAGCGGCGGTGTGCCGTCTGCTGGAGGGCGGCCAGCGTGCATTCCTTGAGCGCGAGCGACATTATCGGCTTAATTGGGGCGCGGCAGATGCGGACAGAGAGAAATGATCTGAGCTGTAGCTTTCACGAGTCGGTGGTAAAGTCTCGGCATTAATGCGCGCCGTTTGAGAACACCTCTTCACGACCAAATGCGTGAAGCCGTCGAGGAGATTGGCGGCGAGCGGCTGGAAGGCTCTAGCCTCGAGGACGAACGGCCAGACCCTGAGTTCAATTCCAAAGCTGGACGTCAGCGATGCCGATCCGATGTTGACTGACTGGTGGTCAGCCGCCTTTCTTTCAAACCCCAGTCTTCCGATTCCGGCGTGTGCCACCCGTCCGCGAGGCAAGAGGCGACTTCCTTCGAAATCTGACATACTCACCCAAGCTGCTGATTCAAATGCTATCAACCTTTCTTGCGTCTATCGGGTCCCAGAAACGCCATTACGTCCGCCAAACACCTCGGCCCGATAACGTGTCGGACCCCATGGTCCAGATACGACGTTCTCGGAAGTATCCAAAGCGTTCCATACGTGCTGTCAGCCACCCGCGACTTGGCCCCACAAACCGTCCCTCTTGCGAGTGTGAGATACCTCAGAAGGAAGGCCTGGTGGTACCAAGCCACTCTCACCCCGGGTAACGCCAAGACACTCACGATTCGCGATCTGTCCGATGTTGCACTCGGCGCGATAGCTCCCGCTCTCGCCTTGCCGTTAATAATACCCACCTCCCAGCCCTCGCCCTTAAAAAGTAAGACTTCCTCTTGAGAGTGCGTCTCTCCTCGATTCGGCAGAAACCAGTCACGCCCCAGCCGAAGCTGCCTCTCAATCTCCTCACTCACATACAGCCTTCGATTTCAGGCCCAGCCTCCTCGCCTGCCACCCCCGGCAGATGAGCACCTCCAGACAAACCGCCGCCAACCGCCTCACCGCCCAAAATTCCTCCGGCCCCGCTCACCCCAAGCCAAAGCCGCCTCCACTGCCAACGCCCCCAAAGCCGGCCGTACGCCCGCTCCCAAATCATCGCTGGCGAAGACCCCGCCGAACTCCGCGCCCTCGCCGATCATCAATTCATGACACCGCCGCGAATTCTCCCCTTTCTTCCAGTGCCGCATCGATTTCACCCAACTCTCCTTCCACCGCATCCCGCACGAGGTCGAACGGCTCCAATCCAAACGCCGCGCCGCCCCTCAATCCACCGCCAAGCCCGTTGCTGATTCCTGCCGGAAACCAAACCCAGTTCCGCGCATACCCCAATCGGCGCACCCAGAAACTGTGTTCCTTCCTTCCTTTACCCCTGCCAGGACTCCAGACCGAATCTCGCGCACGTGGCCGCCCCAAAACCGTTACCGACCTCAACCGCGAGAGAACGCCCCTACTCGGGCGTGAACAGGTTGTACTATAAGTAGATCGCCGCGTCTTGGGAAGGATTGGCCCGTGATCTCCCCGTGTCCCCAGCGTTTCCGCTCTGTCTCATTCGCCCTCCTGTCTCTGGCGTTGTCATACGCCGGGGTACGTACCGCTGCGGCGCAGCAGAACGTGGGCGCATCCTTTGGCGATGTCATCGCACTGCCGGGTGGAACCCCATCGGATGTCGTGTTGGACGAGCCACGCCAACTACTCTATTTGATCAACAACAGCACGAGCCTCGTCTACGTTTTGGACTACACCACCGGCGTCGTG
Organism: Bryobacteraceae bacterium; assembly: GCA_035295745.1. GTDB lineage: Bacteria > Acidobacteriota > Terriglobia > Bryobacterales > Bryobacteraceae > JAIQFL01. The sequence continues at coordinate 366,345 of DATGIL010000023.1, forward strand.
GTGAATACCATCGGAGTCGGCACCAGTCCGGTAGCGGGCGCCATCTCGATGGACGGCGCGTATCTGTACGTCACCAGCGGCGCAACTCCCACGCAGACGGCCAGCGGATCGCCGCTCTTGAACGTCATCGATCTGTCGCGGCAGCAAGTCGTGCAAAGCGTGATCTTGCCGTCCATTCCGCAAGGAGTGGAGGTAGGCAACGACGGCCGCGCGCTGGTCAGCATGCTGGGCACCGGCGTCGTTTCCGGAGTTCCGCAAGGCACGCTCGCTGTATTTGACCGGACGCTCCTGGCGGGCCAACAACTCTTGCCGGTGACCGTCCCCGCGCTTCCGACCACACCCGCGCCGCTGCCCGGAACGACGCTGACGCGCCCCGCCAAAATATTCACGGGCTCGCTGTTGCGCACGCCCGACGGACAGTTTATCGTCGGAGTGATCACGCCATCTGCTTCCAGCACGTATATCTTCGTGTACGAAGTGGCTTCTGGCGTAGTGCTGCGCAATCGCACGATCTCGGGATCGTCTACGGTCTTATCGATGGCGCCGGATGGGTCGCGATTCATGGCGGGGATGACGATGTACGATACCGCCACGCTGGGAATCGTTGCACAGGAGAATAATGCCAACGCGCCTTTCACGTTCACCGGCGCGTTCAACACATTGCAGAACGTGGGTGGCAGCGTCTTTACGCCCGATGGATCGGCGTTGTACGCCGCCTTCAACGTGTCACCCACTACCAATCCGCCGCCGCCGTCACTCTCTTCTACACTGCTCGTAAACGACCCCGCGAATCTCGCGATCCGGCTTGCGTTGATCCTGCCTGAGAGCATCGTGGCCAAGATGGTCGTGCTCTCCGATGGAGGCGCGGCATGGGGACTCTCCGATTCCGGCGTGCTCCATCTTCCGCTCGGCAATCTCTACAACTACCCGATTCTGCAGCCGGAAACCACGCAAATCTTCCTCGCACAGGACGATTGCAACCGCGGCATTTCCTCGGGCACGCTGCAGATCAATAACCTGGGCAAGGGCAAGCTGACGTTCAGCGTGGTGGCGATCGGCAACTCGGCGCTGGTGTATAAGCAGTCGAGCGGCCTTGCGCCGGCCAGCATCACCTTCACCATGGAACCCGGACGTTCCGGCGTGGTGCGGCAACCGGGCACGAATATCTGGACCGGCGCTGGCACGTCCCAAGGCACTCCACTGAATGTGACCCTGTCCTCGCCGGAAGCCATCAACGTCCCCCCGGTGATCCGCGTTTACATGAATTACCGGCAGTCCGACCAGCGTGGCGTGATCTATCCAGTGCCCACTACTCCCAATAGCAACGCCAACAACGTCACCGGTAACACCGGCGGCAATGAAGGATTGCAGGATCTTCTGCTCGACGAAGCGCGCGGGAAGCTCTACGTCACCAACTCAGGCTATAACCGCATCGAAGTTTTCGACCTGGTGAAGCAGCATTTCGTGGATCCGATTCCCGTGGGACAGATGCCACATCAGATGGCCATGTCCACCGACGGCAAGACCTTGTACGTGGGTAATACGGGCGGCGAATCCATCACTCTGGTGAATCTCGACCAGGGCCAGGTAGTCGACACTGTGGCGTTTCCGCCGATTCCGCGCGATGGGACCCAGGCGCTCGTCTATCCACGAGCGCTCGCCGTAGGCCTGTTCGGACTGCAGTTCGTGATGTCGGACGGATCGCAGTGGAAGGTGGTGGATGGCGACCAGGCAACGGTGCGCGTCGCCAATTCCGTGACACCTGTGAAGTTCACGGGAGGCCCCGCCTTCGGAATGCTCTCCACCAGCGACAGCCGCTACATTCTCACGATGAACGGCAGCGGCACGGCGTATCTTTACGATGGCGTCGCCGACACTTATATAGGCTCGCGGCTGTTGTTCACCGGCACGATCGAGGGCTATTACGGAGTGATCGGGACAGGCCCCTCGGGCTCGTATTTCCTCTCCGACGGGCTGATTTTGAATCCCTCGCTGACTGTCGTGGGGGGCTCGGCGCAGCCGGGAAGCACCACTACCGTTCCCACACCGTTCCCAGGCGGTCCCCCGATCACCACGGTGGTCAGCACTGGCCAGCGGAATGTCGCGGCAGCCACCGCTCTCAGCTCGACGACATTTCTGCGCCTTACGACGCCCGTGCGGCAGAGCATCACGACCACGACGCGCGACGATCCGCGTACCACGCTCGAGATGGTGGACCTGACCACCGGCGCAGAGACGCTGGCGGGCGTGGTCCCCGAGAATCCTCCGGTGAACGTTTTTGGCACCACGCGCTTCAACACCAACCCGCGCCAGATGGTAGTCGATTCAGCCGGCACGACGGCGTACGCCATCACGCTATCCGGACTGAGTGTGATCTCGCTGACTGCTTCGGGGCCGAATACGCGTCCAGTGATCGCGCCGGGTGCGGGCGGAATTGTGAACGCTACGGATGGAACCAGCAACATCAAGCCCGGCTCCTTCATCACCATCAGCGGTCAGAATCTGGCGTCTGCCGCAACTGCCGATATCATTCCGCCTCCCACGGTGCTGGGTGGATCGTGTGTGACGTTCGGCGACGTAGCGGTGCCACTGCTGATGACGTCGAGCGGGCAGATTCAGGCGCAGGTTCCGACGACGCTGCCCGCCGGCACGCAGGTGGTGGAGGTTCGCTCCCTGGCGACGGCACAGGACAGCACCCCGGTGACGGTGACCGTGAAGGGCAATTGAGAAGGCGCGCCACTTCCTCTCATGAAACTGGCGATCATCGGATACGGTAATGTCGGCCGCGCACTGGCACGTCTCCTGAAACAAAAGCGGCGCGAGTTTCCTTTTACGGTCACTGGGGTACACACGTTGCGCCATGGCACGATCGCCGATCGCGGTGGGCTGAAGGACAGCCAACTCGAAGCCGCTTCGTTCGGTGAACGTATGTCCTCGATCGAGGCTTTCCTGGATGCTTCGCAAGCGGAGGTCGCTGTCGAATTGACGACGCTCGAGCCATCCACAGGTGAGCCGGCGATCTCGCACATCCGGGCGGCGTTCTCGCGGCGGATGCACGTAGTCACGGCGAACAAGGGCCCCATCGCGCACGCTTACGCCGCATTGCGCGATGAAGCCATCCGGGCGAAAGTTGGATTCCGTTTCGAATCCGCAGTGATGGATGGCGCCCCGGTCTTCAACTTGTGGAGCCCCTGCTTACCCGCGGTCCAGGTACTGGGATTCACTGGCGTGTTGAACTCGACATCGAAGGTGGTCATCGAAACCATGGAGCGGGGAGGGTCGTTTGACGACGGCATCGCCGCCGCTCGCGCGATGGGGATCACGGAAGCCGATGGCGCTTTCGACGTGGAAGGCTGGGACTCGGCGGCCAAAACGGCCGCGCTGGCCAATGTTTTGATGGATGCAAGCGTTACGCCGCAACAGGTCTCGACGCGTGGAATCACGCGCCTGACGCCGGAGCGCATGCAGGAGATGACGCGCCAGGGCAAGACGGTCCGGTTAGTGAGTCGAGGGCGGCGAACGAAGGGGGCGGTCTCCCTGCGCGTGCGTGCGGAGGTACTGGACCGCTGCGACGTTCTGGCCAATACGCCGGGAACCTCCAACCTGATTCTCTTTCACACTGACTTGATGGGGACGTTCGGAACGGTCTCGATCGAGCCTGGAGTGGAACAGACAGCGTATGGCGTCTTTAGCGATCTGGTGAGCTTACGCAGAGGGGTTAGAGACGTTCCGTCCGCAGCGCCGCAACTTGCATGATGGCTGCGGAACTGTTCGGCAAACCGAAGAGCTCCCAGAGATTGGTATCGAATTGCCAAAGCCGTTCCTTCCGGGCGATCGCCTCCACTACGTTTCGCTGCGCTGTATTCCATCGCAGGGGCAATGCCGGAGCCTTCCCCTTCAGCCCCCAATACTCAATCCGCCTGCGGCCGGCCTTCTTCGAACTAGCCGTGGAGCCCCATCCGCTACGTGGATCCGTAAATACCAGGACGAGCAGTCGTTGCGCGAGGGTCACGGCCGCTCCCTGGCCGGTGACCGCATCCAACGCTCGCAGCATTGCGGCTAATTCTCGCTCTGTCCCCAGCCGGTGAATGGCATTGAAAAATGCCTCGCCGCCCAGGTAGAAGTCCAGGGTTCCATAGAAGCTTGCGAACGTTGAGATGAGATCGGCAACGGTCGCATCGGTTGTGCTCGCGCCCGAGTTCACCACTTGCGCTTGTAGCAGAAAGAATCGATTTCCTCCATCCGACTCATGGCGTAAGGCGGCTTCAAGGAGTCCGGGCCAATCTGGATAACGGTCGCGGACGCGGATCATTGCCACGATGATCTCCCTGCGCACGCGAATGTCGGGCTCAACGAAATAGCTCTCTCTCACCAGATTCGCCGCCTCGGGCGACGCTTCGGGAAACCCGGCCGCGAGTGCGGCCGCCCCGGCGCGGATGCCAGCCGTGGGGCTGCCGAGGTCGCGAAGGAACTGCTGCTCCGCACCGAGGATCGCGTCACGAATCGCTCGGCCATCCACCGGATCGCCACCCGCATGAGAAGGGATGGCGCGGCCGTCGGCGATGGCTTTTCGCGCCGAGCCGGCGAATTCGTCTAGCAGTTGATAGAACGTTGAACGTTCCGGAGGATCGGCATCGCGCGCGAAAGCAATAATCGCCTGTACGACCGGGGGCGACGCGCTGTAAATGGTGCCTTGGTGAAGCACATGCCCGCAGAGCGTGCTGAGTGCTTCGTTCAGGTCTTCTCCCCGGCTTCGAGCCACCTCCGCCACAAGCCCGGGAACCTCAGTGGCGGGACCGAATGCGTCGTTCAGATCCTTCCAGGGGATCGCGCTCATGCTTGCATGGTAACTGGAATTCAGAACCGCTTCTTGAAGAAGAAATCCAAGCCAAAGGTCCCGTTCTCTTCACGCAACGCGACCACTGACCATTGCGGACTGAACGACCACTCCACCCGTACGATCTGCGGATTGCTCGTCGTCACGTTGGTGATGTACGTGAACGTGATGTCCTGCGTCACCTGCTGTTCGAGGGTGAGACGTGCCTGCGGGTTGTTCTCGACTCCGGGCAGCGTGGGATCGATGCGCAATTTGCTGACGCCGAAGAAGCGCTGCAGACGGCCCGCCACCGGGCTCGCGATCGCCTGCCCGAGCAGCGCCGACGCCCCCATCTGCTGCCACGACTGCGGAGCCGTGCTCTGCTCCGCAAGCAGTGTCGGGTCGGAGGTCGGTGCCCGGCCGGTCGCCAGCAGCGCTACGATCTCGCTGAATTGCAGTGGTGGATCGGAACGCGGGGTCAGGCGCAATTTGTTCAACGGGCCGGCAACCGTGAGGGTAATGTCGATTCCGTTGGCCTTGGTCTCCAGGTCGAAATCGAAAATCGGCTCCACTTTCAGCGCGTTGTAAAAGGCGATGGTCCCCTGGTTGATGCGGTATTTGGTTCCGTAAAACACCACTTGTCCCTGCGTTACCGTGACCCGGCCCACCACGCCCGGATTGCTCACGGTGCCGCGGAGCCGCAGGTTGGCCTCCGCCTGCAAATCCTCGGTCAAGGTGCTTTGCAGTTGGATGTCGGGCGCGGTATTAATCTGGATATCGTAATTCAAGCCGCCCAGGATGCCGGTTTGCGCGGCCGGCGTGCGCACCGGTTCTGCCGACTTGGCAATCACGGAGCTAAAGTCCGACTGCAGATTCAATCCCGTTCGCAGCACGGTCACGGTGCCATCCAACATGCTTCGTTCTGGTGTGCCCGTCAGGTTGAGATCGGCATTCAATACGGTGCTCACACCTTCCGGATAGCGCACGCGCACCTGCTGCGCGTGGGCCTGCAACTGGAACACGGCGGAGCTGCCGCTGTATCCCGCCGAACCGGTGAGCTGGATCTTCCCGCCGCCCGTCTCGCCGCTAAAGCTCTGAATCGTGGCTCGTTCCGTGGTAAACAGAATCACACCGTTGGCGTTGGAGATGCCGTTCGGGAAATCGGCCAGGGCGAAAGCGGCATTCTGAAACTGCATGCGTCCCGTGAGCTGCGGCGCCGCCAGCGGGCCGCGAACCGCCGCGTCCGCCACTACTGTTCCCGAAGACGTGAAGTCGCGATCGAAGGTCTGCACGATGCCCAAATCCAAGTGGCCGTTCACGTGAAGATCGAGCGGGTTCTTCTGATCCAGCAGCACCCGGCCCGTAATCGTAAGGTCGGTGGAGCGCCCGACAAGCCGCGCGCTTTCGACGGTGACGATGGAGTTCGTCATCGATGCCACGATCGGGCCCGAGTTGGACAGAGTAATTGCGCTGGCGGTGGGCACGCTCCCCGGCGCGGGCGCAATCTCGATCTTGGGAATCCGCAACTCGGCCTTCATGCTTTCGGGCTTCATGGCGGGGCCGTCCAGATGAAGCTCGCCTTCGGCAGAGCCGGCGAGGCGGTCGGCCACGCTCGAGTCGGAAGGCGCGACCCACGCCTTGAGCTTGGCGAAATCGAGCTTTGAGAAATGAATCGTGGCGCTCCCCGGATAGTCGTCTGCCAGGCGCCACTGGCCATCCCCTTGAATCGCGGAATCTGCGAACGCCGATTCCAAATGGGCACTCAGCACCTGTCCTTGCGAGCCTGCTGTAAGGTGGGTATCGCCGAACTGCTGCCCATTGATCTGCAGATTTTTGCCGGATATTTCGCCCTGTAGTTCCTGTACGCGAACCCGCGACTGGCCGGCCGCAGCAGGCAAAATATCCGCCTCTCCGCTGACCGAAAACTGGACCGTTCCCTGCAGCCCTGGCCGCAGAGTCTCAAGCGTGCGGATTTGATTCAGCGGCATCACATTCGTCGCCACCTGAAGGCGAAGATGGCCGGCGTCGAAACGATTCGGCAGGCGGTCGAACGTCGCGCTCCACTCCACCTGCCGGCCGCCTGCGGAAATCTGGCCCGCAGTGACTTGAGCCCGGGTACCGGCATAGTTGAGATGTCCCGTGAACCGATCGAAGGGCTCCTCGCGATACGACCCCTTGGAGACATCGACATCGCCGTTGATCGTGGGACTTCCGACCGTACCCCCGATCTGCGCCGAGCCGCTGACCACACCAGTGGGCAATTCGGTGCCCGCGGGGACGTCGAGCAGCGTCGCCAAGTCGCTGATGTTGGCGTTGCGAAGAGTTCCGCTACCCGAGATAGGGCTGGTATCGCCGGATTTCCATTGACTCAGTGCGACACCGCCCTGGAACTGAGCGCGCACAGAGCCCCGTGTCACCGTGGCGTTATCGAGCTGGACGTGGCTCGATGACAATGCCGCCGTACCATCCAGGGAATCCACCAGGCTGCCTGACAGCGAGAAACGGTTCGCGGCCAGATGTCCGGCAATCTGCGGATCGTCGAGACTTCCCGTCACCGTGCCATCGAAAACCGCGCTACCGCTCTCCAGTTTCACCGGCGTCGACGCCGCGTTTATACCGATCACCGGTAGAATGTCATTCAGGTCGCGCGTTTCGAAGTGGACGTGGAGTTCGCGCCCGAACACGCCCGAAAAATCGGCTCGCGATGAGGGCAGAGTCAACGTCGACCTGCCCAGATCCAGCACTCCCTCCGAGGCTGCATACATCGCGCTGATCTGGCCATGGACCGGAGCGCCCGGACCGAAAGGCGTCACGGCCAGGTTCGCAGTCACGCGCACGGCACTCTTCTGATGGAAGGCGCCCTCCAAGGTCACCGGCCCCGCGCCCGCGGCATCCCACGGCAAAGGCTCCGGACTGATGAAGTATGCCAACGCGCCCCGTGCGTCCATGCTGTCCACGACTCCAGTAGCGCTGTATCGCTCCAAATCGCGGACTGCGACCTCCCCTTGGAAGCTGCCTCCCAGAAATTGCATCACGACGTTGTGAAAAGCCAGGTCACGGCCTCGCTGCGTAGCGTGGGAGATCCGGCCTTCGATCGGCAAGCGGGCCGCAGGGCAGGGCCACATCAGCGCTGACGGTGTGGGCGGCGCCGTCTTGGGCGGACACGCTCCTGCGCCGCTCAGACTGGTCGTGAGTCGGATGTCATTCAGGTCGATGCCCTTCGCCGTCGCCGTGAGAGCGCCATCCACGCGGCCGTCATCCAGATGAAACAGCGAGTCACGATACTGCACCCCCGCGGCGTGGACCGCGCCCGTGGCGGAGAATTCCGAAAGGCTGGCCCAGATTGCGTGGCCCCGCGCTCCGACCGTGCCCTGCTTTAGTTCGTCGATGCGTACGATTGGCGCCGCCTCCGCCACCGACACTTGCGCGTCGTAATCGAAGGCGCCATGTGGCGATGCCAAGTCCTGTACGATGCCGGAGAGTTGGATCTGGGAGGCCCGGCTGGTCAACTTCGCGGAGGTCACGTCGATGCGATTGTGTTGAACGGTCAAGGCCAGGTTGACGCCGAACGGGGGGAGTGGGTAACGGGGCAAATGAACATCCAGCGGCTGAATTGTAATCGCCGCTCGATATCGCGGATCGGCGCCGCGCGCAGGCCTCTCGTATTGGAACTGCGCGTTGAGATTCTGGCCGCGAAGGTCGAACGGCGTCTCACCACGGCCCGCCACTTCGAAGATGCCGTTGCGGACGTCGAAGTGGCCGATGGCGAGATCGAGAATGGTATCGACCGCGTTGCGCGGATTCTGAGAACGGACCTTCGGCTGCGGCACGTTCGTGTGTCCGGCCGCATCCACGATCAGGTACACCCGGGGGTCCGCGATCTCGAGGTACTGAATGTCCACATCCTGTTTCATCAGCGAGACGATTCGCAGTCCCACCGCAACGGAAGTGGCGTGAAGCAGCGGAGGGCCGTCCGGGGGCTCAGTGCCATGCAGCGTGACGCCCTGAATGTCGGCACGCATCCGTTTCCAATCGAATCGAAAGGAATCGATCTCCACACGGCCGCCGGTGGCGGTCTCCACATTGGTAACCACGAAGCGGCGGACCCTCTCGAAGAACCACTGGCTGCGTACGAGCAGCAGCCCGCCGGCGACGGCGATCAGAATCAGTCCTGCCAGCGTTCCCAGGACCCGCCGGGCGACGCGCTTGCGGCTCATTTGAGCGCATCCTCATGGATTACGATCTCGTTCCGCTTACGCGCCTCCTGCAGCCAGGTATCCACCTCTTTGTCTACTCGTTTTCCGGATAGAGTGGACTCGATCTGGTCGCGGTAGTCGCTCAGCGAGACCGGCTGGTCGGGATGGGCGAGGCGTGCCGCCGGGGCTACCACCTGGTCGAAGTAATCTTGCACCTCCTGATCGCTTACCTGGACGGCCGGCCTGAAACGAACTTCGATGAAGCGGAGGAGCGTCCGCTGCCAGAGCAGTTCGTCTTTGACTTCCTGGTCCGTGATGCCGCGAGCCGCCAGAGCGCTCCGATATTCGGCATCATCCTTAAAATGCTCCCGTTTGAAATCGGCGAGGATTGGTTCGACTTCGGATGCCTCAGGCACGGGATAATGGCTGACCTCCAATTCTCTTTGGATCAGCTTCTGTTCAATCAAGCGCTGCGCGGTTGCGTTCTTGGAGGCGGGCGAAAAGTCGGGCGCGACGGAATTGAGGAAGGCGGTGACGCGGATCTCGCGGTCCACATCGCTGACCGCGATGACGCGCGTGCCGACCGAGACGGCAATACGGTCGATCACGTCGGAGTAGGCAGTCATTGCGAGCAGCATGAGTACCGGAATCGCCTTCCTTCCTTTCAAAATGTCTGTCCTATCGAAAAGAAGAATTGAAAGTGGCTCACATTCTGCACCACGCACTGGTTAGCAACCGGCGATGCGGGCGAGCACGGATTTACGCCCGCATTCACTAAATCTTGAGACGTGCCCTTGAAGCCGAAAAAGTACGGGGGATTGATACTGTACCCCAGATCGAATCGAACCGGGCCGACCGGGGTCCGATAGCGTACCCCGAAGCCCACGGCATGCACCATGTAGTCGAAATCCTGCAGATTGCGCTGATGCACCCGCCCCGATAGATTGTCGAGACTGGAATATACATTCCCCATGTCGTGGTAGAAGACGCCGCCGATATCGTCGCCGATCAGCGGGAATCGGAATTCCGTCTGATTGAACAACAGCGCCGTACCGCCCAGCGGGAACCCGGTGGAGGTGTCACGCGGACCCGCTTGCTCCTCGGGAAAGCCTCGATGCGAAGTGCCGCCGCCGCCAAAGAAACGCTCCGGGAGCGGAATCGCCTCCAGCGGATCGCCCTTGAAGTTGAAAGCGTAAATGTTGCCGAACTCGGTGCTGCGCGCCAGCACCATGCGCTTGCCGATGGGATAGTAGCTGGCATTCCGCGCCAGGAAGCGCATGAAATCCACCTGCGAACCAAGGAACTTTTCCGCCAGACCTAAGTCGACCGTGGTGTAAACACCCTTGTGCGGCTCTACCGGATCGTCTCGCCGGTCCTGCACTAAATTGATCGACGTAATTCCCACGCGCACCGGTTGCGAGAGTTGCGGAATCAGAAACGGCGTGATCTTCAGGTCGCTGACGGCCACCCGGCGATACGCCAGGCGGTAGAACAGCGTGAGGGATTTGTTCAGTTTCTGATTGAGCTGTGCCGAGCCCTCCTCGCGCTTGAACGAAAAGGTACGCACATCCCGCGAACTTTCGTACAACCCGGTGAACGAGACCGTCAGGTTATCGTGATCGTAGAAATGCGGCCAGGAGTAATTCAGCAGCGCCCGCTGATCGAGCGTGGACACTCGGGTTCGCAAGCTGATGCTATGAGTATCGCCCCAAAGATTATTCCGGGTGAGATCGAGCGAGACGCGCGGCGAGAATCCAGTGGCCCCGGCAGGCGCATCGAAGCAGGTTTCGCAGCCTCCGATCCGGCCCAATTCCGCGCCAAAGCCCGCGGCCAGCGAGTAGCGCCGCGCTTCGTCCAGGTTGTACAAGACGTATTTGTGGTCGGTCTCGCCATCGGGATCCTGGATCGCCGCGTCCACCTTGGCGAAAACGCCGAGATCGTAGAGCCGCCGCTGTGTTTCCGTGATCGCGGTCGGCGACAGCGGATCGCCGGGATTCAGCTTCAACCTCTGGAAGATCAACTGCTCCCGTGTCACCTTATTTCCCGTAACCAAAACCTGCCGCACGAACTGCTGCTCACCCTCATGAATCTCGAACTTCAGGTCGACGCGGTGTGGCTGCTGTGCCGGCGCAGAATTCCATTCAAAGGTCGCATTCGGGAATCCGCCTTCGAAATACTGAGCGAGGATAGCGTCGCGGTCCACCGCCACATTGAACTCGCTGAATGGCTGGCCCTCCACCGAACTGAGTTTGCCCAGGATCTCCGCCTTGTTCAGGTGCTCGATCCCGATCACTTGCAGATTGTTGATGAAATACTGCGGTCCCTCTTTGATGTCGATGAAGACCGCCTGATTGCCGCCGATCCCCTTGTAGTCGTCCACCAAACGATGCGTGACCACGATATCGCGAAAGCCGTTCGACTGGTACAGATTGCGAATCGCGTCTTCGTCGCGGGCCAGCAGGTTGCCGCTATAGCGGCCGTGCGGGAACTGCAGAAACCGGGCGCGCTGTAGAAACATGCGCTCCCGAATCTCCGCGGTCCTGAAGTAGTGATTGCCTCCGATTTCGATGTACACCAGGGTGTGACGCTTGCCCGGATTCACCAGATAATCGATGGACGCCCGATCGTTGATCACACGCTGCGGCTTGAATTGGACCTCGGCGTCGAAATAGCCCTCTGACTGGAGATAATCGCGCAAATTGCGCGCGCCCTCGGACAAGAGATCCTGATCCACCGCGTGCTCCTCGAAGATCGGAATGTAGCGCCGCAGCTTCCTCTGGGAGAGATTGATTCCTACGGTGTGGACCGCAATGCGAGGGCCGGCATCAATGTGCAATGCCGGCAATCCGCGATTGGTCGCCGCGTCGTAATGAATCGAATCCAGAGATATATTGGCTTCCAGGCGATCTTCCTTTTGATAGAGCAGGCGAACTCCCTCGAGCGCCTGGCGCACGCGGGTTTGCGTGATCGGCTTCCAGGTGTGAATGAACCATCGCTGAAACTTGGTGGCCGCGAAGATACGCTTCGTATCCATCTTCAGGTCGCCGGTCAGCACAGGTGTGGTGAAGCGCGCACGGGGGCCGGAGTCGACCTCAAACCGAATGTTCACCTGCTGATAGTCGCGCCCGGTTTTCCAATCGAGTACAGGGTGTACCCGCCCCAAGTAAAGCCCGTTGCCTTCCATCGCCTTCTCCTGGTTCGCCACGCCCTGCTGCATGGCGGCTTCCCGAAAAGGCTGTCCCAGGTTGAGATCGGCGGCGTTGGCGAGTTGGCCGGCGTTCGGAGGACTGGAGACGTGGCCTCCTACCGAGACGGCGCCTATGAACCAACTGTTGGTAGTGTGGATCGTAATCGCCACACCATCGCGGTAGGGTTCCGCTTCGACCTGGATGTCTGTGTACGCCCCACTGGCGAATAGCCTCTCGATACTCGCGCGCACGTCGGCCATGCGCAGCGTCTGATTCATTTTGAGGGGCAGAAGGTCGTGTAGTTCCGAGGCACTGAGCGGCTGGGCCTCGGGAACGAATCTGACATTGCGCACCAGCAGCCCCTCGTACTTTTGGCCTTGCGGCGGCGGTATCGATGGCTGTGCAGCCGCGATGGCGAGGACCACGAAGAAGCTGTAAGCAAGCCGCGGACGCACCAACATAGATGATAACGTAAGTGCCTCATAGCAACTTTGTTACCATCGGAGGCATGAACGCGGCGGAGCGCCAGCGCTATTCGCGGCAGATCCTCTTTCCGGGCATTGGTGAGCATGGTCAGGAGGTGCTGCTCCAATCGCATGCGGTGGTGGTGGGATGCGGAGCACTCGGAAGTTTTCATGCCGCTGCCCTCGCGCGGGCAGGAGTGGGGCGCATCACCATCATCGATCGCGACTACGTGGAGCCAAGCAATCTGCATCGCCAGTGGCTGTTCGATGAAGCAGACGCGATCGCGGCTCTCCCGAAGGCCGCCGCTGCCGAACGGCACCTCGCACGCCTCAATTCCGGAATTGTGGCGCGTGGAGTGGTTGCCGATCTTACACCCTCAAACGTAGAGGAATTGCTCGCAGGGGCGAACGTGATTCTGGACGGGACCGACAACTTCGAGACGCGCTACCGCATCAACGATTTTGCCGTGAGCCGCCAGATTCCGTGGATCTATGGCGCCGCCGTAGGAAGCTATGGCCTCACTATGCCGGTGATTCCGCAACAGACCGCATGCCTGCGCTGCGTCTACCCAGATCCGCCTTCTGGCGTGCAGCCGACCTGCGAAACCGCTGGTGTGCTCAACGTCATCGTCTCGGCAATCGCGTCGATTCAGGTCGCGGATGCGCTGAAGGTTCTCTGCGGCGGCTTCCGGATCGCGGATGCGCGGATTAGCACCATGGACCTCTGGAAGGGCGGGATTCGGCAGATTGACGCTCCTGCCCGCGATCCCGAATGCCCCACCTGCGGGCGTCGCGAGTTTCCGTATCTGAAGGAGACGAGCCGCGCCCCAGTCGCACTCTGCGGACGCAACGCAGTCCAGATTCACGTGCGGACGGCGGCCATCGATCTGCTCGCGTTGCGTTCGCGTCTCGAGCCACTCGGAGAGGTGCGTGCCAACGAGTTCGCTTTGCGTTTCGTAGTGGCGCCCTACGAGATGACGGTGTTTCCCGACGGACGCGCCATCGTGAAAGGTACCAGCGATACCGGCGTGGCGCGCAGTTTGTACGCACGCTACATCGGCGAATAAGGCGCAGCCTTGAACCAGGGTTTGGGGGTTACAGGCCGGGGCTCGCGAGCGGGTCGCGGGGATCGAGCCTTTCTGTCCTGCGAGGCGCGTCCTTTCATCGGAATCTAGGCATCGAAGCAGCACGAGACCATTCCTGTTTGCCAACGGACTTCTCGGCGCTTTTCGGACGTCCACCGGGTTTGCTACAGCGCGCGACTGCAGAGCGGCATTGGTGAACACCTGAGAAGTTTCGACATGAGTGTCGAGACGGCAAACAAGAGTGTTTGCGCCACTTCTAAAATACTTAAGTTTTTACTTGACTATCCGGGCCGGCATCCTGCATACTTAAGTACATGCTTAACTATTTCGACAAGGAAAGGAAATTTCACCATGATGCCTGAACTATCCGTTACCCACAGCACTTTCGTCATCGAACGCCACTACCCCGCCACTCCCGAGCGCGTCTTCAGAGCGTTCAGCGATCCCGCCAAGAAACGGCGCTGGCTCGGGGAAGGGGAAGGACGCGAAGTGCTCGAGTTCGAATCCGACTTTCGCGTTGGCGGCCACGAACGCACGCAGTCCCGTTTAGGAGCGAACACGCCGTTCCCCGGAACCTCCCTCACGAACCACACCGTCTACCAGGACATCGTTCCCAATCAGCGCATCGTCTTCGCCTACACCATGAGCTTAGGCGATCACCGCATGTCAGCGGCTCTCGTCACCGTTCAACTGACGCCAGCCAACGATGGAACCGCATTCACCTTCACCGAACAGGGCGCTTTCTTCGAAGGCTCCGATGGCCCGCAGCGGCGCGAAGCGGGTTGGAGCAAGTTGCTCGATGGTATATGCGCGGAGTTATCGCGATAGGCATGTCTGGCCGCAAGCCCGATATAGACCGCGTGTTTCACGCGCTCGGCGACCCCACCCGCCGGGCAATCATGGAGAGGCTCAGCCAGGGGCCGATCTCAGTCTCCCAATTGGCCGGCCCTCTCGAGATCACCCTGGCAGCGGTCGTTCAGCACCTGCAGATTCTGGAAGAGAGTGGGTTGGTGGGCACCGAAAAAGTGGGGAGGGTGCGCACCTGCCGCATCGAACCCACGGGACTTTCCCTCGCAGAGCAGTGGATTCGTGACCGCCGCACGATTTGGGAACGGCGTCTCGATAAGCTTGGCGATTTGCTCGCAGAGCCGGACGAAAACTAAGAGAAAGGAACTGGTCATGACGTTTTTGCATGAAATGAAATTCGCCGCCCGCTCCCTGTGCCGCAGCAAGGGCCTGGCCTTGAGCGTCGTGGCAACCCTGGCGCTCGGCATCGGAGCAAATGCCGCGGTTTTCAGCCTGATCCGCGGCGTGCTCTTGCGGCCGCTCGTCAATCGCGACGAGGACCGCCTCATCTACATCCGTCAGAGTGCGCCCGGCATCGGCATGGAAAATACCACCTTCTCCATGCCGGAGATCCATGACCTGTGCTCGCGTGTGAAAACCATCAGCTCTTTCGGCGACTTCTCCAGTATTGGATTCACCATGGTGGGACTCGGCGAGCCGCGTGAAGTGCGAGCCGGCGTTGTCAACGGATCGTACTTCGAAGTGATGGGCCTGCGTCCTGCCCTGGGTCGCCTCCTGGAAACGAAGGACGATGGTCCGAGCGCCGCCGGCGCTGCCGTTCTGTCGTATCGCTTCTGGTCGAACACGCTCAAGCGCGATCCTTCTGTGATCGGCAGGAACATCCGGCTAGGAGGGCGCGCCGCCACAATCGTAGGCGTGCTGGAGCCATCGGTTACATACCCCGCGGACACCGAGCTCTTCGCCAACGTGGTGACCAGCCCGCATCATCTCTCGGCCATCATGGTTCAGGGGCGCGCTCACCGCATGACCGAACTGTTCGGCCGTCTCTCCCCGGACGCTACTCTGGAAACGGCCGTCGCGGACTTGCGCGTCGCCTACGCGTCGATGGTCCGCGAACATCCCGAGGTGTATTCGGCGAAGGCCGACGGCCGCATCCAGGCGACCCGCCTGCGTGACCAGATCACATCGAAAGCGAAAACCGTCCTCTGGGTACTCTTTGCGGCGTCCGGTCTGGTTTTTCTAATTGCCTGTGCGAATGTCGCCAACCTCATGCTGGCGAGGACCGTGCGGCGCGAAGGCGAGCTGTCGGTCCGCGAGGCCCTCGGGGCCAGCACTTTTGCGCTGCGCAAGGCGCTGCTCGCCGAAAGTCTGCTGCTCTGTGGCGCCGGCGCCCTGACCGGCTTGATGATCGCGCAGCCCACGGTAGAGGTGCTGGCGCGCTATGCCGCACGATACTCGGTACGCGCGCAGGAGATCCAGGTGGATTCGAGTCTGCTCTGGGTGGGGGCGTCGCTCGCGTTGTTTGCGTCCCTGCTGCTGGCTTTCGTTGCACGGCTGCCCGGGTCGGGCACTTCGCGCGCGCTCGGCCGCGGGGCTGGGAGTCCGCGCGTTACCGGCAGCACCAGCCGGCGGCTGCAAGTCCTCGCCGTCACCCAGATCGCCGCGTCCTTTTTGCTGCTGGCAGGAGCCACCACGCTGGTGCGGACTCTACTCGCGATGCAGATAACCGAAACCGGCTTGGACACGAGACGAGTTCTCGCACTCAACGTGCCGGTGATGTCCGAAGGTAAGACGCCTCCCCAGCTCGTCGAGTTCTATAGCGAGGCCGTTCGGCGGATCTCGCAACTCCCGGGCGTGGACCACGCCGCGATCGGCTCGCAGGTCCCGTGGCGCGACGCCCGCAGTTTCGGCCCAGGCTTCGAATTCTCGGTGGATGGTCACGTGCCAGCCGCAGGCGAAGAGCGCCCGCGTGCGAGGTTCCGTAGCGTTTCGCCCGGATTCTTCGCCTCTCTCGGCGTGCCGCTGATCGCCGGCCGCGACTTTAACGACCTCGATACCAGGGTGGGCAGTGAACCTGTGGTGATCATCAGCCAAAGCCTGGCGCTGCGGATGTTTCCGGACCGCGATGCGGTCAACCATTCTTTTATGTGGACGGATGTGTTCACGAAGTTTATCGATCTCGGACCAGGCCCACGGAGAATCGTCGGTGTTGCGGCCGATCTCGACGACGAAAATCTGACGCCCGGCCCTTCACTGGCCGCGTACCAGCCGTTCGGGCAGGGGCAGACGCGGGGTGGCCGTCTGTTTGTCCATACGGCAGGCGATCCGTACGCCTTGGTGCCCGCGATCGAGCGTCTGGTGCGAGGACTATCGGCCGACCAACCCGTGGAGCGCGCCGCTACACTCGCGGATATTCGCGCCGATCTCCTCACGCCCGATCGTCTGAATGCGCTGGTGTTCGGTGGCTTCGCCGCTGTGGCATTGGCAATCGCGGTGGTCGGTGTGGCGGGCGTGTTGGCATTCTCGGTCAGCGGAAGAACGCGAGAATTCGGCATTCGCCTGGCGATGGGATCGGAGCCGCGCCATCTGGTGATCGGCGTCATCCGGCAAGGCGCCGTGATGGCATTGGCAGGCGTGGTCATCGGTTCGCTCACCGGCTTCGGTTTGGCACGCCTGGCGGGAAGCTATGTCGCATGGTTGCGGATGCCGGGAATGGTTCTACTCGGCCTCGCGGCGGCGATCCTTATATCAGCCGCGCTGGGCGCGTCTATGCTGCCGGCGATGCGCGCCGCCCGTGTGGATGTGATTCGGGCGCTGCAATCGGAGTAAACGGAGTATCCACCCGCTGGGTGTTCTATCCTGATCGCTATGAGTGACGCACTCACCGGCACGCCCGCTGCCGCGCGGACCATCGCAGAACCGCGCCGGAGTTTGCCCCCCTCGTTACTCGCCCGCCTGGTGCAATCGGCTTTCGCGGGAGGCAAGGTGAGCGCTGTACAACCTTTGACCGAGGGATACCGCAATTCGAATTTCAAACTCCGTGTGGACTCGTTCCCCGAACCGGTAGTTCTGCGGATCTACGAACATGATGAGACTCTCTGCCAGAAGGAGATGGATCTCTATCGATTCCTGGGTGACTCGGTGCCGGTTCCCGAATTGATCCATGCCGCGCCGCTCGGCGACGAGGGGCTGCCGCCGTTCGCATTCTTCCGATACGTGGAGGCCCTCACGTTCCGTGAGTTGAAGCACCACAGCAGTCCTGCGGAGCTTGCACAGGCGGCGCATTCCGTGGGCGAGACTCTGGCGGCGATTCATCGCCACCACTTTGACAGACCGGGATGGCTCAACGCCGGACCGTCGCCGGGCCCACCGCTGTTGGAAGGCCCGGACGCGATGGCTCGTTTTGTGGACCTGTGCCTCGCTGCGCCGCCGCTACAGGAGCGTTTGCCCACGCCTCTTCGCGACCGGATTCGCGCGAGGATGTGGTCTTGCCAGGCGCAACTCGCCGTTTGCGAAGGCGAGACCAATCTGGTGCACAACGATTTCGGCAAGCGCAACATCCTGGTGCGCCAGGTGAAGGGCCGCTGGACTGTGGCCGCCGTCCTGGACTGGGAGTTCGCAGTGTCCGGCACGCCGCTCGGCGATCTCGCCCATTTTCTGCGATTCGAACGCGCCGCCTGCCCACGCGTGGAACCTTCCTTTTCGGATGGCTACTGTCACGCCGGCGGCACTCTGCCGGATGGGTGGCGCGCGCTGGGCCGAGTCGTCGATTTGGTGGCGTTATGCGAAGCTCTGACCCGGGAATCGCTGCCCGAAGACGTCACATCGGAACTTTGCGAACTGGTGCGAGCGACCGTCGAAGACCGCGACCCGCAAAGCTGCTGAAGCCCTATTTCGCGAAGCTGACACGAAAGCCGGTAGACAACAGCAGGTCATTGCGCTGGTGGCCCAGTACCGGATTGCTGACGAATCGATCGCTGGCGGTGACGTGCCATCCGAGCCACTTCTTTACCGCGGTCACGATGGTCAAATCGAAATTGGCTCGATATTGGCCCGTGTCGGTCAGGTTCGGATAAAACCGGAACGCCTGCGTGACGCTGGTGGTAGCCGTGAATTTGTGGAGCAGATCATCTCCGAAATTGGCCTCTCCCGAATTGCGATTGAGAGTGGTGAAGTCCTCCCGCTCGTAATCGCCGCCGCCGGTAAAGCTCAGATTGGTTTTGTCCTTCTTGATGGCATTGACGCCGAAGCCGCCGCCTGCCACGAACCGCAAATCCAGGGATTGAAATTGATCGTGCTCATAGGTATTCAGTGTAGTGACGAAAAACCGCGGGTTGAGATCGCGGCTATAGGTCCAGCCGCCTCGAACCGCGCTGGCAACCGTGCTCGAGGTGCTGGTCGACCCGTTGATCACGCGGGCAGTGCCATAGATTTGGTTGAAATTCACCGTAATTTTGTCGTGCTTCGAAATGCGGGTGGCGGTGAAATTGTTGGTCAGAGTGTCGGTGCGCGCGTTGCCGCGTGCCAGGGCGAGCCCGAGGTCATACGAGCCTGTCCATAATTCCAGAAAGCCGGGATGCTCCAGGCGTTCAAACGCATGCTGCTCCGCGGGGTTCCGCATAGCGCTTACGTCGGCTAAAGGCGCCGATTTGGTCGCCGAGGGAGTGACCACCTCGAGTTTGTCCCCAGTGGTGTTGACTTTCCCGAGAACCGACTCGCCCCCTGGAAGCACTACCGTCAGGTCTGCGTCGGACTTCAGGCTCTTCACCGCGGACCAGGGCATCGAAACTTCTCCCAGGAACTCACTTTTGATGGTCAGTTTCGCGCCGTCTTTTTTCACGATGACGCCGGTAATCGTGTCTCCATTCTTGAGCACGACTTGATCGGCGAACAGAGCCGGCACGAACGAAACGAACAACAGGCAAATACAGTTCTTCCGCGACATGTTTGGCTATAACCTCCAGAGGCAGTGGGGCGCAGAGAGCGCCTGGAATCACTGAACCGCCGAACTGTATATTATCGCGCAGTTGAAGGCGTTAGCCTTTTTCATCCTGTGCGAGATGACACTTCTTGTACTTCTTGCCGCTCCCGCACCAGCAGGGTTCG
This sequence comes from Bryobacteraceae bacterium, assembly GCA_035295745.1. Lineage (GTDB taxonomy): Bacteria > Acidobacteriota > Terriglobia > Bryobacterales > Bryobacteraceae > JAIQFL01. The sequence continues at coordinate 386,007 of DATGIL010000023.1, forward strand.
TTCCGGCCTGGTTTCTGAACCTTGACGACCGGCTCGGGTACGTTGTACTCCTCGTCCTCGTCTTCGTATTCCTCGTCATCTTCGTCGTCCGATTCCGGAGGATCGGTGCAGCAGATATCGAAGATGCTGGTTTCATCTGTGGAGGGTTCGATCGGGTCCATGCCGTCTACTTCCCGATGAAAAGCGCGGAGATGCTTGCGCATTTCACCCGGAAACCCGCCGGCATATTTGCGTTCCAGAGCGGCGGCTCGAAAACTTCCTCCCCCTTCTATCAAATAGAAAGCGGTAATCACGCTCATCACCACGCCGTCCTGCAACATCTTCGGCACGCCCTGGAGGTCCGAGGTGAAGCTGGTTAGCAGTGCGATCTTGCCCGGAACGTTGGGCATCTGCGCGATCTGCGTAGCCAGGAGGATCCGCACCGCAAAGTCCGACGCAGCCATCTCGCGCATCTTTTCGAGAGCTTCAGACGTGTGCTGGCGGCAAATTCGCTGGAACGCCCATTCCGCCGGCCCGGAGAGATCGTTATCCTGATCCTCTTGCGCCAGGAATTCAAGAAGTGCCGGAAAGACCGCCGGGTCGCCGATCTCTCCGAGCAGCGCCAGAGCCCATTCGACGACTCGGTAGTCGTCGTCTGCATCGAGCAGTTTGGCTCCGAATTCCTTCAGAATGCCGATTAAGAGCGGCTGGCACGCCGCGCCATTCTCCAGGATGGATTCGACCACAGAGCGATCGAGCAAATCGTCGCGATGCTCGCGTAGTTCATGTACCAGCCGATGCGGGCGCAGTTCCTGTTCGACGCTCGCCGGCTCGTGGCTCTGTAACTTCTTCATGCCTTCGATAATGGCGAGCAGGAAACTCGCATCGTCCAAGTCCTCCAACTTTTCGCCTAGACCAAGCCGTTCCCGGTAAGCCTCACCATCGAAATGCTCCAGGGCTTCGACGTCGAACAGCAGATTCGACAGTCCGAGAACGGCATAACCGGTCGCCAATGAGCGATCGGGAGCGGCATCCGACGATGGCAAAACACGCGAGAGCGTGAAGTAGGCCAGATGTCCGTTGGGGTGCATGCGGACACCAGCCCGGGCATAATGCTCAGCTTTCTCCAGATCGCCGTCCCGTTCGGTTTCCACCGCCAGCCAGTTCAGAGCGATAGGGTCGTCCGGATCGGCACGAAGCGCCTCCTCGAAGCCTTCTCTTTCAGAGATCTCGCCCGATCCCGTTCGCCGAACGAGAGATCGGTGCAGTTCGTACAATTCTTCGGAGGGGAAAATCATCGCGGCAAGTGGTCTAGTGAGCGGAATACTGCTGCTGCGGAGGATTCAGCGTGATCGGAATCGTTTTCTCCTCCTCTTCGACTGTGAAGACCTGGCCAAACGTCTGGTAGCCTTTGGCGATCACCTGGATTTGAATCTGCCCCTGCGGGATGGTGGGGATGTTGGCCTCACCTTCCTGGTTGGTGCGCAGTTCGAAAGTGGTGCGGACGGCTTTGCCGAGTTTGATGACGGAGTGGCCTTTGACGAAACGAACTACCACGCTGGCGCGGTCCACTGGATGGCCCGATTGAGTTTTGACCTGGATGCTCAATTTCGTCATCGGTGCGGCGTGCGCCGCGAGGGCCGCGAGCAGGAGCAGCGGCAGAAGGGTAACGCGAAGGGTGGTCGCCCGTGTACGCATACTCTGATTATAGACGGCGGGTGGTAAGATGAAGAGGTAGTACCCGCCTTGGTGGCTCTCGATGTGGGGGCGCAACGGATTCGACGGGATTGGATCGAGGTGGGGAGGCGTGCCGGGTTCCGAGCTCCCGTAAAACGATCGGAAAAACAGAACTGCCAACACGCAGTTTGCATACGCCGCCTAATTGAACATTAGGTAGCCGCTCCAGCCGCTGAGCCCGCGCGGCGGTGAGTGAGCGTCATTTTGCGGGATAGGCTAAAGGCTTCGGTTCGGAGCCGGCGGCTGAGATCTAATCGGACTAGGCTTCCGTGATTTTGCCGGTTCTGGCGCGGATAGCTGAAAATTCAGAGCTGGCTACGCACGTAGGCTCTTCATAGCGGACTTTCTCGGACGGGGGTTCAACTCCCCCCGCCTCCACCATAATAGAATAAACAACTTAGCCGTCCTGGTCTTAGTTGATTGATCAGAATTGATCCAGGCCGGCTCGGATATGCCTATCCGCGCCCCTCGAAATCTCCGCCCTACGAATCTCTAGAGATCAGAGGTCCATCACCTCATAACTTCACCGGTCAGTCCAGACCGATTAAAAGCGGCGAGCCGAGTGATCGTTCTGGTAAGGCTGGGAGACCGTAAACCCGCTGCGTCCGGATTCCAGTCCTTGCGAACGAACGCGCCGAGTAGACCGTTATAGTCAGGGCCTTGTTTAGCCGTACTGCCGACCCTGGGAACGATACCGTCTCGGATGATCCGGGTGCGCGAGCGCCTCGCCAACCTGATGATCTCAGCCTTTGGGTCAGCCAGATCATCACAGTTAGCGGGCACTATTCGTTGGTCTATGCCGAGGAATTTTGCGAGGTTCGCTTTATCAGCGATCAGCCAAGACTCAACCTCCGGGACCGCGACCCGAAACAGTAGATTGGGATGCTTAGGGACGGTAAGCCACTCTGAGATCAGCCGTGATGGGCAGTCGCGATTGTCCAGATCGGTCAAAACGATAAATGGTACACCCCTCGCGGCGGCGTTCCAGCCGGAAATCGTGCGGCGAAGATAGCCAAAGCCGCCCCTTCTATAAGCAACGCCGACGGAATACCGACCAACGTGGTTCAGTATCCGTAACAGAGTAACTTCGCTAAGCTCATCCTCGGTCGCGAGGTTGACGGGGATGAGAGTCATTCGAATAGTTCAAGCTGACCAATGGATGGGGCTGTTCTCGGCAACGCAACGTCTGCGATGCTCAGTCCGGCATTCAAGAGATTGCGGACCTCATCGACGGACGACGCCAATTCAACTTTGGTGCCCTCTCTGTCGGGCTTGAGCATAACCACTTCTTCGCCGCCGATGTCCTTTTGAGACAAGAGGTCCCCACTATGGGTGCTGACAAATATCTGACGCTTCCTCTTGCGTTGCAGTCGGTGGAAGAGAGCGGGTAGTTGCGTAACAATGGCAGAATGCAACGACAACTCAGGCTCTTCGAGAAGGAGTGGCGAGTCCCCTTCTAGCAGGGACCAAAAAAGACCAATCAACCGTAGCGTTCCGTCTGAAAACTGGTCCTCGCGCTGAAGGCCGGCGTTCGGGCGCCAGTGGGCGTATGTCGCCTCAAGGTGCGGTATGCCCGCCTTATCCTGGGTATCCGTAAGGCCTTGGAGTTGGGGAACAGCCTGACGCAAGGCGTCTTCGATCCGCTTCAGACGGGATCTACGCGTCTTCTCCGGCGTCTTGGCAACCATTTCAAGGAAGTTTCGCCCGTACGGATCGTCCGGAATGCTTGGTCCCTGAAATGCCTCCGGATTCCTTAGCAGCTGAGGTACTAAGTGGAGGTACCGAATTGACTCAAAAAATCTTGCGATCTCCCTAAACTCTGCGTTCGAGTTTATTTGCTCAAGGTTGGTCTGCGTTCGACGCAAAGGGTCGGTTTTATCATCTGCATCCGGCCTTTCTAGAACGACCTCATTATTTTTCCACACCTTCTCGAACCGGAGAATCGGCTGGCGGTAACCGCGCACCGACTGGGTAATGCCGATCGCGTACCTCCACGTGGGATCAGTCCCTTCCTCTGAGAGTTGTACCTCAATTTCAACGTCCGGCTCCTTGCGAGCGGCCAGGCAACGAACCTTTGACAGACCGCCGCGCTGAGCCATTGCCCGCTGAAGTCCACCTCCCGGCTTTGCAATGTCCCGCAAGAACCGAAACACATCCAGAAGGTTCGACTTTCCCGAAGCGTTGGGCCCTATCACAAACACACGGTCGGCAAACCTAACGTCCAGATTCCGAAAATTCCTCCAATTTTTCAGGACCAGTCGAGAAATGACCATGACGAGGCTATTTTAGCGCTACTCGCACAAGTCTGGTTCCAGACCCCGCCGGACCGCCGGACGGTACCATGTGAACTACCACGGCGTTGCGAACCCAAGGCGGTATGTCAGCGGATTCAACTGGGACGAAATCGGGAAGTCGCAACGCGTCAACTGGGCCGCCAAGGCTCCATACCGCTTACGAGAGTGGTGTGACTCAGGATCATCGGGGCGATGCGCCGGGCGTTGATCCAAATTGATCCAACAAAGCTGGGAACCGTAGCAACAATAGGCAAGGTAAGCCAAAAGAATTCAACAACTTACGTCTTATCAATAACCCATTTTCGTTCAACTCTCCCCCGCCTCCACCACTTGGAAACTTAGAAACAACAGCTAGGCGTGTGGCTGAGTCGAATTTTTTAAGGCTTGTTTGCGCCAAGTTTTGCCCTAGCCTGCGCGTGTGCCATTGGGGACGGGGCGTTCCGGAGTCGCGAGGACCGGAGTGAAGCCGTCGGAGTAGCCGATGTCGAAGAGCATGCCTTCCGACAACACGCCGCGCATCTTGCGGGGCTCCAGATTCACTACAAACAGCGCCTGCTTTCCCTCTACCTCTCTGGGATTCGCACGCTCCTTTTTGATCGCGGCCACGATCGTCCTTTGCCGATCGCCGAAGTTCACGCGCAACGCCATGAGCTTGTCGGCTCCGGGAACGTCTTCCACTGCTTCTATGGTTCCCACACGAATATCCACCTGATTGAGCAGATCCAGCGTGATCGTGGGTTTGATGGCAGCTAATTCCATGAGTCCATCATCGCGTCCACGATTGCCGCCTTAGTTGGCCAGCGCGTCGCGAATCCGGGCGGTCAGCATCTCGACGAAACGGTCGGGCTTGAAGCCGTTCATCCGGCTGAAAATCCGCCCGTGGCGATCGGTCAGGATCGTTGTGGGGATGGAAGTGATCTTCAGCGCGCGCGAGAGGCCGTCTTCGAAAAACACCGGACCGCCCCATTTCACTTCGTCCAGAAACGGCTTGACCACCGCGTGATTCTCATCGGTGTCGACCGACAGGAAGACCACGTCGGGATTGTCCTGGAAGCGCTTTTTCACCTGCTCGTAGAGCGGGTGCTGCGCGCGGCAGGGTCCGCACCAGGTCGCCCAGAAATCGAACACTACCACTTTCGACTTCAGAATCGACATATTGAGCTTCTGACCGTCGAGCGATCCCAAGGTGAAGTCCATCGGATCGGTGAGTTGCGCATTGGGATCGGTCGCGCGGAGGCGCAATTCGCGAGTGTGGATGAGCGCCACGTTGCGGTCGTAGGCCTCCAGAACTAATTCGCCCAGGCCGGTCTCCGACCCGTGCGCCTGACGATAGAGTTCGCCCATGCGGCCGCGGTCGCGAGCACGGTCGGCATCGGTCGCACGCGCATCGGGGATGGAGAAGGCGTCGGCCAGCGCGGATGCGGCCTCGGCGGGCTTTCCCAGTCTCTCGTACCAGCGCGCTTCCTCACGCGCCGCATCGGCGCACGGCCAGACCTCGAAGGCCTGCTGGGCGAGACCGAGAGCCTCTTCGCCGCGCCCCAGATTTCCGGTCGCTCGCGACTGGTTGATCAGCGCCCGCCCGATTCCGCGGTCGATCTGGTTCTTCCAGTCGGCCGAACCGGAGGAGCGGCCGCCGTCGTTCTGCATGCGCCTGACCAGATCCTCGTAATGACGCGCATACTTCAGAGCACGTTCGGCATTCTCCCGGGAGTCGGTGACGAGCAGTGCCTTGGAAACGCGGTCGAGAATCTGCAGGTCGTCGGGCTCCAGCGCGAGTACGCGCTCGCCGTGCAGGATGATGCGGCCGTCGTCATTGGCCTCCATGGCGGCGCGGACGGCGGCGCGCTCCAGTTCGTTTTTCCGCGGCGAATCGGGATACTTTTGCAGATGCTTTTCGATGGCGCGCAGATATTCCAGAGGACTCGCTCCCGCCTCGGAGAGTGCGGTCTCGAGGTCGTTCTGTTCCTGCTGGGAGACTTTAGGAGCGGCCTTCGGTGAGCTCCTCTGCGGCGGTTGCGCGGCAGGCGTGTCAGTCGACGCGCCGATCGCCGTGATGCAGGCGACGAGGAGCAGCCACTTCATGGTTTCGGATTGCGAATGGCCTCGGAGATTTCGGCGGCGCGCACCCGCGCGGTGTGCATGTAGGACTCGTTCTTGACGATGCGGTCGAGGGTGGGGAGGAACTGGTCGAGACCTACCAGTCGCTTCCGCTCCATCGCCGACTCGAGCAGAGTGAGAGCCTTCACGACTCCGAGTTTGTCATACTTGGCGGCCCGGTCGAGATCGATGTGGTGCTCGGCCGATTCGGCCATACGCTCGAACCAGTCCTGCAGGTCGCGCGCGGCCGGATCCTCAGAGAAGTTGAACTTGGTTTCGCTTTTCTGGTCGCCGTTCTCGTAGCGGAACGTCTTGGTGCCCATGAAGGCGACCTTGATGGGCGATTCCAGGGGATGTTTGAAGTAGTCGAGCTTGGTTGCCAGGTCGAAGATGGTCTGCGTATCCGCGGCGCTCAGTTGAAACTTGATGGGCAGCTCGTCGTCCTCGGCCTCGCGGTATTCGGCCGCCCCGGCTTTGTCGACGGTCACCTGCAGGTAGGCAGGTACGCTTCCGGGGAACGCCCGGGAGTAAAATAGCCGGGTCCCGTCGGCGGCGTTCAGGGAGCAGGTGAGTAGCGCTGCATTTGCGAACAGCAGGGCTCTTGTGAACAGCCGAGCGTGGAACCACTTCATACCGTTACGCCATCCTTCTGCTCGTGGCTTCGTGCGTCGCGTGGCAAATGGCCACGGCCAAGGCGTCGCAAGCGTCTTCCGACTCGATCGCTTCCGCTACGTGCAGCAGCGAGCGCACCATCATCTGCACCTGGAATTTTTCGGCACGGCCGTACCCTACCACGCTGATCTTTACCTCCAATGGCGAATACTCGGCCAGTTGCATCCCGGCTTCGGCGATCACCAATAGGGCGGTACCACGAACGTGCGCCAGTTTCAGCGCCGTTTTCACATTCGTCGAATAAAAGACCCCTTCTACTGCTCCGGTTTGCGGCTGATATTCCCGAATCAGATTTCGCAATCCGGTGGCGATTTCCAATAACCGCTTTTCAAAGGGCCATTTCGCATCCGTGCGAATGACCCCCGATACCAGCAGACGATGCTCGGCTCCATCGCTTTCGATCACGCCGTAACCGGTCCGTTCCGTACCGCAATCGATCCCGAGCACACGCACTGGATTAGGCCATCGCCTCTAGTTCCTTCTCATCGATATCGAAGTTGGAGTAGACGTTCTGCACGTCGTCGTGATCTTCCAGTGCCTCGCTGAGCCGCAGCATGCCGCTGGCATTCTTGCCTTCGAGCTTGATCAGGTTCTTGGGAACCATGGCGATGCTGGCGTCCTCATACGGAATCTGATTGGCATCCAGGGCTTTGAGCACCGCTTCGTGAGCCTCAGGAGCGGAGAGAATGGTCCAACGATCGCCGTCGCTCTTGAGGTCGTCGCCCCCGGCATCGAGGACGATGTTCATGAGTTGGTCTTCGCCGGCCTTGTCGCCCGGAACGAACACCTGGCTCTTGCGCTCGAACATCCAGGCGACGCTGCCTTGCTCGCCCATGTTTCCGCCGTTCTTGGAAAAGACATGGCGGATGTCGCTCACTGTGCGATTGCGGTTATCGGTGGCGACGTTGACCAGAACCGCGGCGCCGCCGGGTCCGTAGCCTTCGAACATCACTTCGTCGATCTGTCCGCCCTCGAGTTCGCCCGTGCCGCGCATGATGGCCTTCTTGATGTTGTCGGAAGGCATGCTGACGGCCTTGGCGGCCAGGATCGCGGTACGCAGACGGGGATTCCCGTCCGGATCGCCGCCATTGCGCGCGGCGATTGTGATTTCCTTGATGATGCGCGTGAAGGACTTTCCGCGCTTGGCGTCGAGAGCCGCCTTCTTATGCTTAATCGTTGCCCATTTGGAATGGCCCGACATGTGAACCTCTCAGGTAGGCCCGACCGCACCGGCCGGGAAGCAAAGTGTGAATGATTTCAACCTTTTGAGAATAGCAGAATCGGGATTGGCGCTCAAGGCAAAGGATGGTTTCGAAATCGGCCGGGCGCACCCTGCCGGCGCCCGACTTTTTCGGAGAAGAATCTGAGCCGCGCCCACATCATTTCCAGCGGTATCCTTTTCACCCGGTCAGGTTGGGAAGAAGTGCGGGTTGTTTTTCGCCGAGGCGACTGAGCTATCGACGGAAAAGCCCGGGTTCACGGCCCGGGCTTCCCAATCTACGAAGCAGAAGGAGGTGAGTGCTCTATGCTCACTTTGTGGCTGAAAATCGTCACTTTAGCGGTGACGGTGAAGATGAAGTTAACGTTCCGAAAGGTCCGTTAGCCTAATCCTGGGGTCGGGTTAACGCAATCCCCGGCCCCATAGGCCACAGTATACACCCAACTCCCTTCCGCTTCCAACCCAGTTCCTATTCTTCGACGTGCCCGAACGAGAAGCCCGGGCGGCTGGAAAACGCGCGGCACTTTGCGGCACCGTCTCACGGCGTCGGAGGGTCTCCGGACCCACGCTCGATCGCCAGAGAACGTGGCTCCTGGAGGTTATACTCAACTCATGACTGACGTGCTCCTCGTGATCATGCGGTGGATTCACAT